>NZ_JBVASX010000013.1:0-189242 GCF_057814215.1 Variovorax sp. F042 | reverse complement strand
AAGAAAAGGAGGACCTACCGAGGCATCCAACCTATAGTTATCCACAGCTGGCTCCTACCGGAACCAGCTCCAGCCCCTGGTCAATGTTCGACTGGCACTGCTGATCTCGATTGCACTGGCGCTAACAGTTGGGCCATCGAAGGCGGTCGCTGGACCGCTTGGAAAGAGTCGTCAGAGGCCACATGCCGTGAAGCAAAGGCCCAGTACCCTGACACCTACGAATTCCGCGCACTCTATGCGTCGGAATCAGCTGCGCACGCATCCGAGGACACGACTGGCGACGTTGCGTTGCTTCAACGCGCCCTACAGATCGCTGACGACGCGATGTTCGATGTACTCCAGGTCAGTTGCGTTGGCCAAGATGGTCACGGCCTGGTCTTGGGACTGACCAACGCAAATGCCGTCGAGGTTCACACCCTCGCTGAGGCCGATGAGCATCTCGTCGAGGCGTTCGAATGGCTCCGGCAACGTGGATACGTGGTACTGGCGAAGGACTCGTCGGGCGAACACATCATCGTGGAGCGGAGGCCTGGCGAATGAGCAAGCTCGCCCGCGACCATCGCAATTCCGACCTGGCCAAGATCCACCTGGCCAAGAAGCAGCTCGCCATGAGCGACGAGGACTACCGCGACATGCTGTGGACGCAGGGCCGCGTCCGCAGCTCCAAGGATCTCGATCACGTTGGCCGCGCCAACGTGCTGGAGTATCTCAAGAAGATCGGCTTCAAGACCATCGCGAAGCCGGGTGGCAAGCGACCCCGGCGCCCGGTACCGCCAGCAGACAAGCTGAAGCTCATCCGCCGGATCCGCGCGCAGCTCATCAGCCTCGATCGCAAGCCTGACACCTACGCTGATGGCATTGCGAAGCAGATGTTCGGTGAGCAGGCGCCGGATTTCTACGAGTGGTGCAACCACGACCAGCTGCATCGTCTCTCTGCCGCGCTGGGCGTTCAGCAACGCCGGGAAGGGGCCGCCACGCAATGAGCCACAAAGCGGTCAACGAAGGGCAGTTCAGCTTGTTCGACGAGACGGTGCAACTGCGCCAGGTCGAGCACGTCGACTCCTTGCCGAAGACCGCTCAGGCCCTGGTCGACGTGATCGGTATCGATGCCACCATCGACCTGGTCAAGATGTTCGCCGGCGACGAGATCAAGATCCCAGAGGTGGTTGACGGCACATCGCGTATGTGGGCGGTGTTGGTCGAGTGCGTTGGACGCGAGGCGGCGGTCCAGCTCGTAGGTCGGTTTGGCGGGATCAGTGTGTACGTCGCGAAGTGCGAGGCCGCATTGAAGGTGCATCGGAACCGCGAGATTATTCAGAGCTACGATGCTGGTGAGCCCTTCGATGCGATTCGCAGGCGCTACAAATTCAGCCGCTCGTACCTGTTCCGGTTGCTTAAAAAGTCGGTTTGAAGACCGTGAAAACCTCTGAACTCGCGGGCGCATTGCTCGTCCACTGGACAGCGAAGGCTGAAGGCTTGACCCGCTGAGCGGCCTGCGATACCTTGGTTATCCACAGGCGGATTGAAGTTGTTGAAAGGCCCCTAAAGAGGGGTTTTTTTTCGACTTCAGCGTGCGAGTTTGGTGCGAGTTCTGCCTAAAAAGAAGGCAGAACGCGTGCAAGTTCTTTTGCCCGTATATCTCTGGCAAGCTCAAAATTCCTTTGTATTTCAATGGCTTACGCAACTCGCACGCCTCTCTCAAACTCGCACGCCACCGTGCGGGTTCGTCAGTTTGGGGGGGAGGTCATGGAGCCGAGCTGGGTTGCGGGGACAGGCCACCCCTCAATGGAAAAGATGGACCTACGGCGGGGCGCCCTCCTGCCGGTCGTCCCGCCAGGAGGGCGCAGGAGGCGGTTTTTCATGCGTCCGCGATGGTGGGCCGCCCGGCGGCCTCGGATGGCCTCAAAAGGCCCGATTTCATTGGGGCGGCCCGGTTCTTCCGGCCTCTTCCCGGCTCTTCCCGGTTAGTTCAGGGGCATGCGTCCATTCACATTAGTCCAGAGTAGTGTTGGACTGCCGACCAACTTCTGGTGCTGCGACTAAAGCGGCTTCTTGGGACCTTCCTTCGGCCAAACCAACTCCTTGCCGGCGTATCCGATTGCGCACAAGGTCGCAACCACGGCAGTCGCGTGGAAGCTCGCTCTGCTTGCCCTGATCACATAGCCTCTGACTCCTCTGGCGCCGGGGTAGTACTGGGGAAGGCTTCGGTGCGCGACTTTGTGCGGCCTGACCGGATCTTCCTCGGATATGAAGATGGCGTTGGGTCGATTCGCAGGACCAACGAAGACTTTGCCCACGACGACACGGTTCTTGTTCTGGAAAAACAAGGGCTTATTCGTGAAATAGTCTTCCCAGACGTCAGCAACCAGCGATGTCTCGACTGACAAGGTGGGCTTGGTGAAGTCGTGATTGCCCAACCAGCCGAAAAAGTAGCCCAGCAGGTCGTACTGGCCTCGTTGAAGTCGTGGAGCAATGCCGTGCCAGAGCGCGTTGTCGGTCAGCGGGTGTCCCAGTCGCACGTTCGCCACGGAATTGGAAAGTCCCAAGGCCAATGAATTCCCGTATGCCAGCTGCCTGGTTTGTGGCAGTCCTGCTGCTTGAGCCGCGACGACCGCCAGCACCTTTGCCAGCGCACTGACCCATTGCGCCCAGATCACGAAGAGCCGTGGGGTAACTATCACGTCGACCCAACTCGTCAGATAGAGCGTGCCGATCCGGTCGACGAATCGTCCAAGGGTTATCTGCTTGTTCAGGTACTCGCAAACACACTGCTGGATCACATGGTCGGCCACATGATGCGCCCGCATGGTGTTCTGGCCGGGGACCGAGACCCCCGTCTTTGACGTCGTGCCAGTGTGAGGCACACCAGCCAGATACCTCTGCTCGACCAACCCCAGCGGGTTATAGCCGCCCAGAGGGTACATGGCTCGTTGCAGCCAGGAGGTCGATCGGTCGACGAACAGCGTCGTACTTTGTTGAAAGTCGTTCCTGCCCCTGACTTCGAAGCGTGGAGGCGGGCCTGGATTGAAGACGATCGGCATGGCTTTGCATTGCCACCTCTTATGTCGCCCGACTGGCTTGTGTGGCCTCCTCTTGCGTAAATGTAAGTTTGCGTCACACAAGATGCAAGTCGGGCCGTCTATCGCTTGCGTGGTGGCGAATGACGGTGCGGGCAAAAAAAAGCTCGCACAAAGGCGAGCTGAAGGACCCCGTTCTTGCGCATGGGGTCGGAGGGAGGAGCCCGCCGGAGGGAGGCGGGCAAGCCGATGATCGCGACCAATCTGGGAGACATTGAGGATGAGGGCGCACCGGATATCCCCCTGATGGCAATCTTGAAGTATTGCTAATGCAAAGGAACTAGTTCCTTGGGGCGCTGCGGGTTCGAGGCCTATCCTCAGCCCCAACATGAACGTCACACAGCAACAACTACAACTTCTCGTCAACCTGCCCGATGGCTGGTCGAGCCGCATCGATATCAAGCAGACCACCAGTGGCCGCTACGCGGGCGTTGCCGAGTTGAGCCTTCGTGGGCTCAGGCGGGGAGTGGTCGTATTCATGCAGCAGCCCACGCTGGAGGCTGCATTGCAGCGGGTGCGGCTCCGGGCCAGTCAGTTCGCGAGAGAGCGGCTCTCCTTGCCGGCTGCCAAGTCGTAGATGCCGCTCTTGCAGGTTGGGGTTTTCTATCCCGCACATGAGGATTCCCAACCCACGAACACCCCGCCGCGCGGCACCATTGAGCTTCACTGAAGGAGAACAACGCCATGAAGGCATTCAGGAAGTTCGTCGGCGGCGCCATTTCTATCGCCGGGGCCGTGGTGCTTGTAGCGCAGCACCTGTAAGGGGCACCAAGGGCGATCAGCCGAAGGTGAACACGTAGGCCTGCGCGCCCGCGTCGAGAAATTCGATTTCGAACAGGCGGTCCTTGTCGTTCGCCGTCTGGCGCACCAGTTGGTACAGGCGCTGTCCATCGATGGTGCCGTTGCCTTGCACATCGGTATCGGTGCCGTGGTCTGCCAGCGGTGGCTTGCCGTCGATCAGAACCTTGAAGCGCACGGGCTTGCCATCGGCCGACGGGCCGAGCACCAGATGCAGGTCGCGTGCATGAAAGCGATAGGCGATGCGCCCATTGGCCCGCACCAGCACCGCGCGTTCGCTTTCCACCGACCATTCGCCGCTCAGTGCCCACTGGTTGGCGCGCAGTGATGAAGCCACGGGATAGACCCGCGCACGATCCTTCGCGATGCCACCAGGCGAGGCGAAGCTCTGCGCGCGCTCGTAGCCCAGGTAGGTCTCGCCCGACAGGGCCGGCGACGCAGCCGCCGCAGCCTGCGTACCCTGGCCTTCCGGAGAGACCACGTCGGCCGGCACGACGGGCCGCCCGGCTTCCGCCAGCAACTGCTGGATGACCTGCTCCGACTTCGCATACTGCCCCTCGCCGAACTGGTGATGCCTGATGCGCCCCTGCGCATCGACGACATAGAACGCCGGCCAGTACTGGTTGCCGAAGGCGCGCCAGATCGCGTAGTTGCTGTCGACGGCCACCGGGAAGCCAATGCCCAGGTCCTTCGCTGCGCGGCGCACGTTGGCAGGCTGCTTCTCGAACGCGAACTCCGGCGCATGCACGCCGACTACCACCAGCCCCGCGTCCTTGTATTTCTCGGCCCATGCGCGAACGTAGGGCAGGGTGCGCAGGCAGTTGATGCACGAGTAGGTCCAGAAGTCGACCAGCACGACCTTGCCGCGCAGGCCCTCGGGCGTCAGCGGCGCGGAGTTGAGCCACTCGGTGGCGCCGGCCAGCGAAGGAAAGCCACCTTCGTCGGGCAGTGCCAATGCGGGCTTCTTCGGCTCCGGTTGCGTCGACGTCAGCATCAGGCCGCCCGGGTCGATGGAAGCCTTCGGTTGCGGCGATGGCATGGGCATGTCGATCTTCTCCACCAGTGCTTTCTCCAACGCCGAAGTTGTGCCGACAGAGAGGCGGCTGAGCAGCCCGGTGTCCAGCCCCAGCGCAATAGCGCCGACGCCCACAAGAACGGACACGCCGGCCACGCGCCGCATCCATTCACCGGTGCGCAGCGACCCCTTCATCGCCGAGAACAGTCGACCGCCAAAGAGCAGTGCAGCCGCCAGCGAGGTGCACGCACCGGCCGCATAGGCCAGCAACAACAACGACGTGCCGATGCTCGCGCCGTTGAGCGCGGCGCCGGTCAGGATCAGCCCGAGGATCGGCCCCGCGCACGGCGCCCACAGCAGCCCCGTGCCAACCCCCAGCAACAGCGGCGAGAACACCGACGCCTTCTCCGAGGCAGGCCCAGACAACCGCAAGCCAAGCGCCACCAGCGGACGGCTCAGCCGGTCGGCCACCGATGGAAACAGCAGCGTCACGCCGAACACCGCCAGCAGCGCAATCGCCGCATAGCGCCCGTATTCGTTGAGCGCCACGACCCAGCCGCCGCCCACCGCCGCCAGCGTGGCGATGGCCGAGAACGCCAGCGCCATGCCCAGCAGCATGGGCAGGCCATGCGAGCGGAACGGTCGATCGGCGCGCGCGAACACGAACGGGAGCACGGGCAGGATGCACGGGCTCAGGATGGTGAGCACACCACCCAGGTAGGCAACGATGAGGAGGAGCATGGTCGGGGTCTGGTCAATGGGGGGATGAGGGCGCGGCTCAGTTCGGCGGCGCGGCGCGCGTGCTCATGGTCAGCCGGGCTTCGAGCCCGCCTTCGGGTCGGTTGCGCAGCACCAGCTCCGCGCCCATCGCCATTGCCAGTTGGTGGGCGATGGCCAGGCCCAGTCCGGTGCCGCCGGTGTTGCGATTGCGCGAGCCTTCCACGCGGTAGAAGGGCTTGAGCACGTTCTCCAGCTGGTCGGGAGGAATACCCGGTCCGTTGTCGACCACGGCCAGCACCAGCCGGTCGGCCTCGGCATGCACCTGCAGGCGCACGTCAGTGCCGAACTTCAGCGCGTTGTCGATCAGGTTCGTCAATATTCGCCGCAGCGCATTCGGCCGAGTCACGATGGGCTCACCCGTGCGGCCTTCGAGCAGCACCTGTTCACCCGAGTCCTCGTAGTCGGCCACCATGCTCTCGAACAGTGCATCGGCGTCGATGCGGCACGGCGGCTCGGTGGCGCCGTGCAGCGTGCGCGCGTAGGTCACGCCTTCGCGCACCAAGGCGTGCATCGCATCGAGGTCCTGGCGGAATTTGTCGCGGTCCTGATCGCTGTCCATCAGGTCGGTGCGCAGCCGCATGCGGGTGATGGGCGTCTGCAGGTCGTGCGAGATGGCCGCAAGGATTTCCACGCGCTCGGCCATGTAGCCCGCAATGCGCTTCTGCATTGCATTGAATGCGCGCGCCGCGTGCTTCACCTCGGTCGGGCCTTCTTCGGGCAACTGCTGTCCCTTCAGGTCTGGCCCCAGTTCGTCGGCTGCGTCGGCCAGCTGCGCCAGCGGCCGCGTGACCAGCCGCACCGCATACCAGGCGCACACGGCCAGCACCAGCAGCTGTATCCACAACAGCCACATCACCCAGCTCGACACGGGCATGTCCACACGCCGCGCATGCACGACCACGGAAGACCCGTCCGACAGCCGCACCTGGATCTGCAAGCTTTGCGGTGGGCTGCCCACCTGGCCGACCTTGACGATCTCGAATGGGCGCATCGCATCGACGATGGCGGCGGCGAACTGTTGCGACATCGGCGTGTCGGGCGGCGTGCCCTGTGCGCTGCCGCCCAGCACGAAGCGGTAGTTGCGCCGCTCCAGCCGCGCGAGCCAGCTTTCGCGCTCGGCGGCCGGCAGCCGGTCGAGGATGGCGACCGAGCTCGCGATGTCGCGCTCGATGCCGATCATCATCAGCTCGCGCATCGCGATGCCGCGTTCGTAGCGGATCGCCGTGAAGGTCAGCAGCTGCGCAATGGCCAGCCCGATGACGATGATCAGCGTCACGCGCGAGAACAGCGAGCGGGGCAGCAGCCGGCGCAGGCCTGCGGGGTTGACCGGGGCGAGGGGTGCGGGGAGGCTTGCGGATGTAGGCATGGGCTGGTTTATAGACCCGGGGTCGCGCCGCAGATCACTTCTTTGTATTGCAGTGTGTTGGGCGGCAAACGGGACATACAACATTACCTGCCGGGGCTCAGATGCCGTCGCAGCTTCGGCTTTGTATGGCCGTGTATCCGGCGCGGCCCGTACACACGGCCATACAAGAACACCCCTGGCATGACACATGCCGCATACATCCGGCGCATTCAATCGTTCCGTCGCCAACACAAACGAAGGAACACCCCATGTCCGAAGAACCCGTCAACCGTCAACGCCGTTTCCTGCTGGGAGGCGCCGCCGCCAGCCTCGCCGCCGTCGAACTGGCATTCATGAGCAGCACCGTCCACGCGGCCGATGCCGTGCCCGCTGCCAAGCCGCGCAAGCTGGAGCCCATCCGCCAGATCAAGGCAGGCGAGCTCGATGTCGGCTACTACGAGGCCGGCCCTGCCGACGGCATTCCGGTGCTGCTGATGCACGGCTACCCCTACGACATCCACAGCTATGCCGAAGTCGCGCCGCTGCTCGCGGCCCGGGGTTGCCGGGTGATCGTGCCGCACCTGCGTGGCCATGGCACCACGCGCTTTCTCGACAGCGCCAACCCCCGCTCCGCGCAGCAGGCGGCAGTGGCGCTCGACCAGATCGCGCTGCTCGACGCCCTGAAGATTGACCGCGCCGTCATCGTCGGCTACGACTGGGGCGCGCGCACCGGCTGCATCATCGCGGCGCTCTGGCCCGAGCGCTGCATCGGGCTGCTCTCGGTCAACGGCTACATCATGACCAACCGCCCCGGCAACAAGCTGCCGCTGCCTGCGAAGGTCGAGCTGGGCTGGTGGTACCAGTACTACTTCGCCACCGAGCGCGGCCGCCTCGGGCTGGAAGCGAACCGGCGCGACATCGCGCGCATCCTGTGGACCACGAATTCGCCGAAGTGGGCATACGACGACGCCACCTTCGAGCGCACCGCCGCGTCGTTCGACAACCCTGACTACGTGCAGATCGTCATCCACAACTACCGCTGGCGCCTCGGTCTTGCGGACGGCTTCGCGCAGTACGAGGAATACGAGAAGCGCCTGGCCGCGTTTCCGACGATCAAGGTGCCAGCGATCACGATGGACGGCGACTCCGACGGTGTCGTGCCGGCCACCGACGGGAAGGCCTACGCTGCCAAGTTCACCGGGCCGCGCACGCACCTCGTCGTGAGCGCGGGCCACAACGTGCCGCAGGAGACGCCGCAGGTGTTTGCCGATGCGGTGTGGAAGCTCGCGTCGGCAACGTAGTGTGGCCGGCCGGGGCGCCGGATACACAGGAATACAAACCCGCTTGTCCCGGCCCGCAGCCGGGCTACATTGCGGCTTCCGACGTACCGGCCACCCGCATGACGACCTCGAAGACCTCCGACCACATCCTCATCGTCGACGACGACCGGGAAATCCGCGAACTGCTCACCACGTACCTGGTCAAGAACGGCCTGCGCGTGGTCGCGGTGCCCACGGGGCGGCACATGCGCGCGGCGCTGGAGGAGTCGGGGCCGTTCGATCTCATCATCCTCGACCTGATGCTGCCGGGCGAAGACGGGCTCACGCTGTGCCGTGACCTTCGCACGGGCAAGTACAAGGCCACGCCGATCCTCATGCTCACTGCGCGCAGCGAGGAGGCAGACCGCATCCTCGGTCTGGAGATGGGCGCCGACGACTATCTGGCCAAGCCGTTTTCCGCCCGCGAACTGCTGGCGCGCATGCGCTCGGTGCTGCGCCGCACGCGCATGCTGCCGCCGAACATGCGCTCGACCGAGTCGGCTTCGAAGCTGGGGTTCGGCGAGTGGCAGGTAGACACCACTGCGCGCCACCTGATCGACGACAGCGGGGTGATGGTGGCTCTCAGCGGTGCGGAGTACCGGCTGCTGCGCGTATTTCTCGACCACCCGCAGAAGGTGCTGAGCCGCGACCAGTTGCTGAGTCTCACGCAGGGGCGCGAGGCCGAGCTTTTCGAGCGCTCGATCGACCTGCTCGTGAGCCGGCTGCGTCAGCGTCTACGAGACGATGCGCGCGAGCCGCGCTTCATCAAGACGGTGCGCAGTGAGGGCTACGTTTTTTCTTCGACTGTCGAGGCGTTGGACTGAATCGTGCTGTGATGCACTGGCAGCTCACCGGGTTGCGTATCTCGTGGGTGATGCCGCCGGCTAGGAAGAGTAGGGCGAACCAGAGCTTCTTCATTCCTCAAGACCCCACCGGCGCAGGCTCAGCCAGCAGCGCCTGGATCTTCTTTTCCGTAGTGCCATAGCTGCCTTCGCCAAAGTGCGAATAGACGATCTTTCCCTGCTTGTCGATCAGGTACACCGCAGGCCAATATTGGTTCCTGAAGGCCTTCCAGGTGCCGTAGCTGTTGTCTTGCGCCACCGCGTGCCTGATCTGCAGCCGCTGGATCGCGTCCTTCACGTTCTTCGTCGATTTCTCGTACGCGAACTCCGGCGTGTGCACGCCGACGACGATCAGGCCTTTGTCCTTGTACTTCTCGTTCCAGTCCTTCACGTAAGGCAGGTGGTTGAGGCAGTTGATGCAGGTGTAGGTCCAGAAGTCGACCAGCACGACCTTGCCGCGCAGCTCACTGAGCTTCAGCGGCTGCGAGTTGAGCCAGGTGTCGATGTTCTGGAATTCAGGCGCGGGCACCGCCTCGGCGGCCGGAACGTCACCGCCGAGCGGCGATGGTGCGGCAAAGGTCAGCGTGAGGGCCGCCGCCGAGGCCGCGATGGCAACGGCGAAGAAGAGGGTGGAAGAGCGAAAGCGCATGGTGGTTCCTTCGGAAGAGTGACGGGCGTTCGTCTGTGAACGGAGCCGATTCTTCGTTGGGCCACCCTGCCGTGGCGCGAAACGCGTATGCCTCTGTATCCGCGGGGGGAAACCCACACACTACGTTTCACGCACACCCAGTCGAGTGCAGGATCAATCGACCCTGATGTTGCGTGCCTTCACCAGCGCGCTCACTCTTCCCGTCTCGTCCTGCACGAACTTCGCGAAGGCCTCGGGCGTGGTGCCGGCCGGCTCCAGGCCGAGCTGCAGCAGCTTCTGCCGCACGGTCGGGTCGTTGACCGCAGCCTGCACCGCCTTGCCGAGTTTCTGCACGATGTCGGCCGGCGTTCCCTTGGGCAGGAACACGCCGTTCCATTCGACCACGTTGTAGCCCGGCAGGCCCGACTCCGCGAGCGTCGGCGTGTCGGGCAGCCCCGGCACGCGCTTGATGGAGCTCACGCCCAGCGCGCGCAGCTTGCCGCCCTTGACGTAGCCCAGGGTCGACGCCACGTTGCCGAAATAGGCCGACACCTGCTCGCCCATCACGTCGGTCAGCGCTGGCGCGCCGCCCTTGTAGGGCACGTGCATCAGGTTGATCTTCGCCTGCTCGTTCAGCGCCTCGCCCGCCAGGTGCGAGCCGGTGCCGCCGCCCGCCGACGCAAAGCTCAGCTTGCCCGGGTTCTTGCGCGCGAAGTCGATGAACTCCGCGACGGTCTTGTACGGCGCGCTCGTCGGCACGACGAGGATCTGCGGCGCGGTGGCGACCAGCGACACGGGAATGAAGTCTTTCGCCGCGTCGAAGGGCAGCTTGCGCAGCGACGGATTCACCGAGAACGCCGATGCGTCGTAGAGCACGGTGTAGCCGTCGCCGGCCGCCTTGGCCACGTTGTCGGCGCCAAGCACGCCACCCGCGCCCGGCTTGTTGTCGATGACGATCTGCTGGCCCAGCGCAGTGCTCATCTGCTGCGCGACGATGCGCGCGGTGTTGTCGGCGCCGCCGCCCGCGGCGTACGGCACCACCATGCGGATCGGCTTGTCGGGCCAGGCGGCCCAGCCCAGCAGGGGAGCGGCGCAGGCGGCCAGCGCTACGACGGATTTCAGAAGGCGCTTCTGTGGTTGCTTCATGCCAATGTCTCGGAGTTTGCTTGTAGTTCAGGAAAAGTCGTAGAGCCGCGCGGGGTTGTCGACGAGCACGCGGCGTCGCGCGGCCTCGTCGGGAACCCATTGGCCCAGCAGGTCGAACAGCTGTGCGTCGTCGGGCTTGGCGGTGCGCTCGGTCGGGTGGGGCCAGTCGCTGCCCCACACCACGCGGTCGGGTGCCTGCTGCGCCCAGGCTTGCGCAATACCGGTCGTGTCGGCGTAGCCGCCTTCCGCGCCCACACGCGAATCCAGGTAGGCGCCTGACAGCTTGATCCAGGTGCGGCCGTTGTCGAGCAGCCGGCGCACGACGTCGTATGCGGGATGCGCCAGCGCATCGGGCAGTGGCAGGCGGGCAAGGTGATCGAGGACGATCGTGCAGGGCAGGCGCGCGAGCAGCGCCGCGTGCTCGACGATCTGGTCGGCGTTCCAGTGCAATTGCACATGCCAGCCGAACGCATGCACGCGCTGCGCCAGCGGCTCGACCATGGCGAAGTCCGTCGCCGCATTCATCGGCGTGTACAGCGTGAACCGGATGCCGCGGATGCCGCCCGCGTGCAGGCGTTCGAGTTCGGCATCGCTCACCTCGGGCCGTACCACCGCCACGCCGCGCGTGTGCGCGGCGCCAAGCGCTTGAATGGCGGCCAGCGTCACGCTGTTGTCCGTGCCGTGGGCGCGCGGCTGAACGACTACCGTGCGCTGCGTGCCGATGCGTTGCTGCAGCAGGCGGTAGTCGGCGGCGGTGGCGTGATCGAGCATGGCATCGGGCGGCCCGTGCAGCGCGAAGCGTCGGTCGTACACATGCATGTGCGCGTCGCACGCGCCTTCGGGTGCCGCGCTTGCGGGCTTGCGAGTGCCGCTGCTGTGGGGCACCACGTTATCGGTGGGCATGTCCTATTCGTCCAAGCGCTGCGCGGCCAGCACGCCTGCTGTGTGTTGCCCCAGCGTCGGCGCGGCAAAGGGCTCGGGCCCCGGCGTACGGCCGAATCGCACCGGCCGGGTGAAGCCGCGGTACGAGCCGAGCGTGGGGTGCGCGAAGTTCGCCACCATGTCCTCGGCCAGCACCTGTTCGTTGTCGAACATGTCTTCCACGGTGCGTGCTGCCGCGCAGGGCACTTCCTCGCCGAACAGTTCTTCCCATTCGAGCGCGGTGCGCGCGGCCAGCGCGGCGCGCAGCTTCGGAATGATCTCGGCGGCGTGCTGCGCGCGCTTGCGCACCGAGTCGTAGCGCTCGTCGCCCGCCAGTTCGGGCAGGTCGACCTTGGCGCACAGCGCCTGCCAGAAGTGCGGCGTGTTGGCCGAGATGTAGATGTGCCCCTCGCGCGTGGGGTGAAGACCGGTGATGCCGCCCGAGCGCATGTCGCGCCCCACGTCTTTCGGCTCGCCCTCGGCCCACACCATGCGCGCCGACTGCATCGTGAGCGCGGAGCGCAGCAGCGAAACGCCGACGAACTGGCCTTCACCGCTTTTCTCCCGCTCGTACAGCGCGGAGGCCACGCCGGCAGCCACCAGCGCGGCCGCGTAGTAGTCGACCACCGAGCCGTAGATGATCTCAGGCGGCTCGCCGCGCTTGCCCTGCAGCGCGCACATGCCGGTCATGGTCTGCAGCACCTGGTCGTAGCCCGCCTTCTCGCGCAGCGGCCCGGTCTCGCCATAGCCGGTGACGGCGCAGTAGATCAGGCGTGGGTTCACCGTCTTCAGCTGGTCGTACGCAATGCCCAGCCGCGGCGGCACGCTGGGGCGGAAGTTGTGCACCAGCACGTCGGCCGTGCGCACCAGCGCCATCAGCGCGGCGAGGTCCTGCGGGCTCTTGAGGTCGAGCACCACGCCCAGCTTGCTGCGGTTGACGCCGATGAACGCACGGCTTTCGGCTTCCAGCGTCGATGGGTACTTGCGCAGGTTGTCGCCCGTGGGCGGCTCGATCTTGATGACTTCCGCGCCCTGGTCGGCCAGCAGCGAGCAACCGTAGGGGCCCGCGATGTAGGCGCTCAGGTCGAGCACGCGCAGGCCGCTCAACGGCCCGGCGGGGCCCTGGCGCGCGGGCAGGGGCTTGTCGTCGCCAGCGTTGTCGGGGGCGGTAGTGCTCATGGGTTCTTCTTTCCTCAGTCGGCTGTGATGTTCTGTTGCTTGGCCAGCTTCTTCCAGCGCTCCACGTCGTCAGCGATCACGGTGCCGAACTGCGCAGGCGTCAGCGGCGTAGCGATGGCGCCTTCGCGCAGGAAGTTGGCCGTGATCTCGGGCCTGGCCAGGATCTGGTTGACGGCGCCATTGAGCTTGGCGACCACATCAGGCGGCGTGCCCGCCGGTGCCAGCAGGCCCCACCAGAGTTCGAATTCGTAGCCGGGCACCGCAGTGGCCATTGGCGTGAGATCAGGCGCGACGGGGCTGGACTTCAGGCTCGTGATGCCCACGGCGCGCAGCTTGCCGGCACGCACCATCGGCAGCAGCGAAGGACCGCTTGAAATCAGCAGCTGCGTCTGGTTGCCGATCAGGTCAGTCACGGCCGGACCCATGCCCTTGTAGGGAATGTGCGCGATCTGCAGGTCGCCCACCTTGGCCTTGAGCAGCTCGGTGCCGAACTGGTTCACGCTGCCCGAGCCCGACGAGGCGTAGTTGTACTGGCCTGGCTTGGCCTTGATGGCGGCGATCAGCTCGGCCGGTGTCTTCGCGGGAAACTCGTTGTTGACCGCGACGATGAACGGGCCCTTGGCGAACATGGCCACGGGTGCGAGGCCTTTCACCGGATCGAAGGGCATCTTCGATTGCACGGCTGCGTTGGTCGTCATGCTGGACGACACCGCCACCAGCGTGTAGCCGTCGGGCGTGGCGCGCGCCACCTGCGCCGTACCGGTGTTGCCGCTCGCGCCGGGGCGGTTGTCGATGATCACCGGTTGCTTGAGTTGGTCGCCCAACTCCTTGGCCACTTGGCGCGCGAAGGTGTCGTTGGAGCCGCCGGCCGGGTAGGGCACGACGATCGTGATGGCCTTGCCGGGATAGGCGCCCTGGGCGAATGCCGCGCCGGCAAGCGCTGCCGCTGCAACAACAGCGAGCACGCGCGGGCGAAGGAAGGATGGGAAATGCATTGTCTTGTCTCCGGTTTCTTATTGATGGGAAGCTCAGGTCAGGCAGGCAGCAGCCCAAGGCTCAATTGGGAAGCAGCCCAAGGCTGCGTGCACTCTCGACGATGGCGCGCGCGCGAATCACGAAGGGGATGTCGATCATTTTTCCGTCCACCACGTAGGCGCCGATGCCGTTGGCATCGGCTTCGCGCGCTGCCTCGACCACCTTGCAGGCGTGCGCGATCTCTTCATCCGTGGGGCGGAACACCTCGTTGGCGATGGCGATCTGGCTCGGGTGGATGCAGGTCTTGCCCAGAAAGCCGAGGTCGCGCGCCAGCGTGGCTTCGGCGCGGTAGCCCTCGGCATCGCGGATGTTCGCGAATGCGCCGTCGTAGGCATACATGCCCGCTTCGCCGGCTGCGATGCGCACCGCGAACATCGCCTGGCGAATCGCTGAAGGTTCGCGCCGGGCGATGCCCAGCGGCTCGAACAGGTCGCCCAGCCCCAGCTGCAGCCCCGACACGCGCGGATGCGCCAGTGCGAGTTCCGCTGCCGTACGCAATGCAGTGGGTGTCTCGATGTTCAGCAGCAGGCCAATGGGCGCCTGCACGCCGCTAGAGCGTTCGGCGCGCTCGATGACTTCGACCGCCGTGCGCACGTGCGCCGGGCTTTGCGGCTTCGGCAGGTTGATCAGATGCACGCCGGGCTGTGTCACCGCCGCCACGTCGCGCTCGAAGTGCGGCGTGTCCATGGCGTTGACGCGAACGATCAGTGTCTTTTGCGAGGAGGCCGCATCGCCGCTGGCAAGCAGCAGCTGGCGCACGGTCTCGCGCGCCTCGTCCTTGCGCGGCTCGGACACCGCGTCTTCCAGGTCGAGGCAGATGGCGTCCGCCGCACTGGTCAGTGCCTTGGCGAACAGTTCAGGACGGGTTCCGGGAACGAAGAGTTTGCTTCTCATGCATGCAGTGTCCGCAGTTCATGAGAAGAGAAAAACAGCTGCTCCCTGCGATCAGATCGCAGAAAATCTATCTTCATGGAAACGGCCTACCTGCAAAGCTTTCTTCTGGTGGTGGAGTCGGGCTCGATGTCGGAGGCCGCGCGCCGGCTCGACCTGACGCCCGGCGCGGTGGCGCAGCAGATCCGCGCGCTGGAGCGGGAGCTCAACGCACCGCTGCTCGCGCGCGCCGGCCGCACGGTGCAGCCGACCGAGGCGGGGCACCGGCTGGTGCAGCGCGCCCGCACGCTGCTGCGCGAGGTGAGCGACATCAAGGCGCTGGTGGGCAGCGAGGCGGCCGGCGGCGAGCTGGTCATCGGCACCATCAACACGGCCATCCACAGCCTGCTGCCAGACATCCTCGCGCGCTTCGTGAAGACGCATCCGGGTGTCAAGGTGTACCTGCAGTCGGGCAACACTGCCACGCTCTACAAGGCCATGCAGCAGGGCGAGCTCGATGCGGCCGTGTGCCTGTATCCACCGTTCGCGCTTGCGAAGACCTTCGACTGGGCCCTGCTGCGCGAAGAGCCGCTGGTGCTGCTCGCGCCGAGCCGCCTCGCGCGGCGCGATCCCCACGAACTGCTGCGGACCTCTCCGCTCATCCGCTACGACCGCAACCTCGGTGGCGGCAAGCAGGCCGACCGCTACCTGCGTTCGGCGGGCATCGTGCCGCAGGAGCGCTTCGAACTCAGTTCATTGCTGGCAATCGCGATGATGGTCGATCGAGGCCTCGGCGTGTCGGTCGTGCCCGACATCGCTTCGCCGCTGCTCGACGGGCAGCGCATCGCCAAGATCCCGCTGCCGCTGCCTTCGGAGACGCGGCGCTTCGGTGTGCTGTGGCTGCGGGCGTCGCCGCGGTTGAGGCTGATTCACGGTTTTGTCGAGAGCGCGGGGCTTGTCATTGCCGGCAAGGGAAACGGCTCTCGCAAGTCTGCGACCCGTTAGGCCGGCTCCATGCCGTGCCGGCGCTTGGCTTCTGCGCTGTCGCCGGAGGCCAGGTACGCGAGCAGCCCGCTTGCGGCGTCCGGCTGCGAAGCGGAAGAGCCCGGCGCTGCGCTGAACACCGTGGTGATCTGGATTGCCGGCGGCAGCGGCCCCAGCAGTGCGATGCCTTCGACGTCGATCAGCTCGCTCAGTTGCTGAAAGCCCAGCGCGGCTTCTCCGCGTGCGATCAACGAGCCCACCGGCACGCCGGGTGGCGCCTGTACCAATCGGCCCTTGATGGTGTCGGCGATGCCCCAGCGCTCGAACAGCGCGGCCAGGGCAACGCCACTGGGCCCGGTCGAATACGCGACGCTGGCCGCATCCAGCACGGCGCGCCGCACCGCTTCTTCGGTGGAGATATCGACTCGCGCGGCGTTCGCGGCAACGGCCACGGCAACGCCGGAGCGCACCACGTCGGTCTTGCGCGATGCGTCCACCTTGCCGGCAGCCGCCAGCTTGTCGATGGCATCGGAGGCGAGCACTACAACGTCGAATGGCTCTCCTGCCGAGACGCGCTTTGCGGCATCTACGCCGCCTACTGCCTCGAACGAAACCGGCACGCCGCTCGTGCGCGTGTACGCCGCGGCCAGCTCCAGCAGCAGGCCCTTCGTGGCCATGGAGCAGATGCCCCGTATCGAATCCGACATGGTCATGCGCGGCCGATGAGGCGATCCGCGTAGGCCTGCCAGTCGCTTGCGGCGTCCAGCCCTTCGAACAGGCCATCGCGTGCCTGCGCCGCAACCCAATCCTGCTTGGCCGCGATGGCGGCCGTCATCAGGGGCTCGAAGCCGGCCTCGCGCACGGTCTGCGCCGCTTCGCGCATCTCTTCCGCGCGGCGCTTGCCGTGCTGCACGACGCGGCTGAAGAAGTAGGCGCCTTGCTTGTCCCAGTCGATCTGCGGAAAGGTTTCCTTCAGCGTCGGCAGCACATGCGCTTCGACGCCGTAGCGCCTGGCGGTGGTGTAGCTCTCGATGACCAGCGCTTCCAGCCCCTTGATCATGATGCTGCGGCTCATCTTGATCGCCGAAGCCACGCCGAGTTGGTCGCTCACGACGCGAACGTCCATGCCCCAGCCGGCCAGCGTTGCAGCAAGCGCTTCGGCCTGCGGGCCGCCCAGCAGCATCGGCACGCGGATGCCGTAGGGCGGCACCGAGGTCATGACGCCGGCCTCGACGTAGGCGACGCCCACGGGCTCCAGCGCCGCCGCGGCGCGCTGCTTGGTGCCGGGCGATGCCGAGTTGAGATCGAGAAAGCGGCTGCCGGTGCGCGCGTGGCGAGCGGCCTCTTCGGCTACCGCCAGCGTGTTGGAGGCGGTGACGGCGGAGATGAGCAGGTCGGCGCGGCTGCAAAGCTCCTGCAGGCCGCTCGCCACGTGCATCCCGTCGCTTTCTGCCGCGGCACGCGCTGCCGCGCCCGTCGCGGGATCGGCGAAGCGCTTGTCCCAGACCCAGACGGCATCCACGCCGCCTTGCCCGCGCAACCCGCGTCCGAAGATGCCGCCCACTTCGCCGTAGCCGATGAGGCCCAGTGTCGTTCCCATGATCGTGTGTGTCCTTGTCAGAAGATGGCCTTCTCGCCGGGCTTCAAAGCCAGCACGCGCGTGCTTGTGCTGCCTAGCGCGCGGATGTATTCGTCGGGCGTGCCCTTGCCGAGCGGGTTGGCGCCATAGTGCATCGGAATCACCGCGCGCGGCTTGAGCCATTCGCGCGTGGCGTAGGCGGCGTCCACCGGGTCCATCGTGAAGTGGCCGCCGATCGGCATCAGCACGAGGTCGGGCTTGTAGTAGTCGGCGATGAACTTCATGTCGGCGAACAGGCCCGTGTCACCCATGTGGTAGATGCGGAAGCCGTTCTCCAGCTCGATGATGTAGCCCACGGGCTCGCCGCCGGGGTGCACTTCGTCCTTGCCGGTGGCCGGGTTCTTCCACACGATGACCGAGGAGTGCTCCGCGTGCACGGCAGTCACCTTGATTCCCGGCACCGGGTTGATCGTGCCGCTCTTGTTGAAGCGCGGCACAAGGTTGGGCGGCAGGATGCCGAGCACGCCCACCGTCTGGTTCATGTCGCCGGGCGCGTACATCGGCACCTGGTTGAGCAGCGCCAGCGCAGGCGCATCCGCGAAGTGGTCGAAGTGACCATGCGTGACCAGCAGCACGTCGACCTTGCCGAGGGCTTCGAGGTTCTTGTATGCCGCGGGCGTCAGCGGATTCAGCTTGAGCCACGGGTCGGTCACGATCACCTTGCCGCCCGGCGTGGTGATGCGGAATGCCGACTGGCCGAGCCAGAGCACTTCGGTCTTGCCACCACTCGTGGAGGGCGACGATTGGGGCGATTGCGCGCAGGCGGCGAGCAGTGCCGCGACGACAAGGGCGAGCAGCAGACGGGCGAGCGATTTCATGGCCGGTGTGTTCCTGTCCAACTTCAGTCGACGGTGATGTGGGCGCTCTTGATCACGCGGTCCCAGCGCTTCATTTCGCTCGCGATCAGCTGGCCGAAGGCCTGCGGCGTCGTGGGCGTGGGCTCGGCGCCCTCGGCTGCCAGCCGCGCGTGAACGTCCGCCGTGTTGAGCGACTGGTTGATCTGCCGGTTGAGCATGGCGACGATGTCCGCGGGAGTCCCGGCCGGGGCGACCACGCCGTACCACTGGTCGGCCTCGAAGTCCTTGGTGCCGGGCACGCCGCTTTCAGCCACCGTCGGCACGTCGGGCAGCAGCGCGATGCGCTTCGGGCTCGACACCGCCAGCGCACGCAGCTTGCCGGACTTGATGTGCGGCAGCAAAGCGGGCGCGCCGGTGAAGAGCAGCTGCAGCTGGCCCGCGAGCAGATCGGTCACGGCCGGGGCGGTGCCCCTGTAAGGCACGTGCAGCAAAGAGGCGCCCGTCTGCAGCTTCAGATATTCGGTAGCGATGTGCGCCGCGCTGCCGTTGCCGCCGGAGCCAAAGGCCAGCTGGCCCGGCCGTGCCTTGGCCAGCGCGACCAGTTCGGCCAGCGTGCGCGCCGGAACGGAGGAATGCACCACGAGCACGTTCGGCACGCGCGCCACCCAGGCCACGGGCGCAAAGCTGCGCACGGGGTCGTAGTCGAGCTTGGGGTACAGCGATGGGTTGATGGCCAGCGTGCCGATGTGCCCCATCAGCAGCGTGTAGCCGTCGGCAGGCGACTTGGCGACCTTGTCGGCACCGATGGAACCACCGGCGCCGGGGAGGTTGTCGACCACCACGGGCTGGTGCCACGCGCGGCCCAGCTCGATGCCGATGGCCCGCCCGAGCACGTCGGTGGAGCCGCCGGGCGGGAAGGGAATGACCATGCGGATCGGCTTGGACGGATAGGCCTGCTGCGCCATGGCGGCGCGGCTTGCCGGCAGCAGGGCGGCGGCTGCTGCCGCGAGGCAGGCGTGGCGACGGGTGATGCCTGTCGTGGTCATGGCGATCAATCAGGCTTGATGTTGGCTTCGCGGATCAGCTTGCCGTAGCGCGCCACGTCGGCCTTGAGCAGCTTGTCGAACTGCTCGGTCGGCCCCGGCAGCGGAACGCCGCCGGCCGCGGCGAGCTGGGAGCGCACCTCGGGCGAGTCGATGGCTTTCTGCACGGCGTCGTGCAGCTTGTCGACGATGGGCTTCGGCAGCCCGGCCGGCCCCACGAAGCCGTACCACACGCTGGCCTCGAACCCCGGGTAGCCTGACTCGGCAACGGTCGGCACGCCCGGCAGTACGGCGGAGCGTTCGGCGCTCATCACCGCCAGCACGCGCAGCTTGCCGGACTTGGCCAGCGGCAGTGCCTCGAGCGCATTGACCGCAACCACGTCCACATGGCCGCCGAGCACATCGGTGAGCGCCTGCGCGCCGCCCTTGTACGGCACATGCCGCAGTTGCAGGCCGGCGGTGTGCTGGAACAGTTCCATGGCCAGGTGCGGTGTCGATCCGTTGCCTGGCGTGGCGACGGTCACGCTGCCCGGCTTGGCCTTGGCCGCGGCGACCAGTTGGGGCAGCGTCTTGATGGCCGATTCTTCGCGCACCGTGAACACCACGGGCACCCGGCCGACCGAGGCCACCGGCGTCAGCTCGCGCTCCAGGTCGTAGGGCGCGGGCTGGAACAGCGACGGATTCACGGCCAGCGCGTTGGCGGCCAGCAGCAAGGTGTAGCCGTCGGGCGCGCTCGTGATGACGGATTTCACCGCGATGTTGGTGCCCGCGCCGGGCTTGTTCTCGACGATGACCGGCTGGCCCAGGATGGCCGACATCCGCAGGCCGACCGAGCGCGCAATGGCATCGACCGCGCCGCCGGCGCTGTAGCCCACGAGGATCTTCACGGGCTTCGACGGAAAGGCGTCGGCCGCGCTGGCAATGCCGAGCTGGCCGAATGCGGCCAGTGCGGCCACGCCGAGGGCGAGGCGTCGGAAAAGGGGCTTCATTTGTGTTGTCTCCAGAATCAAAAAATCAGGTGCGGCTCAGCGGCGGTCCCACGCCTGCGGCGCGGCGTCCTTGCCGGCCACCGAATACAGGGCGCCGGGCGCATTGCGGGTCTGCTGGAACTCTTCCAGCGATTGGCCGCGCATCGCGGCATAGATGTGCAGGTTCGACACGCCCACCACCGCGCCCAGCTTTTCCAGCATGAAGAAGATCACCCCGTACTGGATCAGGCCGCGCCAGTCGCGGCGGCGCACCATGTCGCGCTCCTTGTCTGTCAGCGCGGCAGCGTCGAACGCGGCCTCTTCGTCGGCAAGAAAGGCTGCGCGGTGCGCCGGGCGCGTCATGCCGTGCAGGAACTTGTTGAGGCGGTAGGCGCGCACGCTGGTCTCGAGCGTGAACGGATAGGTGCCCTGCAGCGCTTCCACGCCCGCCAGTTCCTTGTCGATGTGGCGGCGGTGCCGCTCGACTTCACCGGCGACGGGCGGGCTCGCCAGGTTCTCGTAGATGGCGGTGGCAATGCCCGTCATCGAGGGCAGGTAGTAGCTCTGGTGCGTCTTGCGCACGTTGGACGACAGGGCGCCGCGCATCACCAGCCACATGATGACTTCGGCGCCTTCCATGCCGCCGAGCGTCGCCAGTTCGGCCTGCGTCATCTCGGTGAGCCGCACCGGATCGTTCTCGATCAGGTCGAGAAACTGGGCATCCCAGGCGGTGTTGTTGAAGCCCGCGCGCTCGCCATGCACTTGGTGCGAGAGTCCGCCGGTGGCAACGATTGCCACCTTGATGTCGTCCGGGTAGCTCTCGATCGCGCGCCGCAGCGCCTGGCCGAGCTTGTAGCAGCGCCGTGCCGACGGCACCGGCGACTGCAGCACACCAACCTGAAGCGGCACCACCGGTATCGGCCATGCGGGCTCGTGCGGGCACAGCAGCGACATCGGCGAGAACACGCCGTGGTCCAGCGCCCGGTCCTGGAAGAAAGACATGTCGAACTCGTCGGCCACCAGCGAGCGGCCGATGTGCCGCGCCAGTGCCGGATGGCCAGCCAGAGCCGGCAGGTCGCGCGCGCCGCCGCCTTCGTCGGCCACTTCGTGTCGCTCGCCCACACCAAGCGAGAAGGCCGAGTAGTGGTCGAAGAAGAACGAGCTGACGTGGTCGTTGTAGATGAAGAAGAGCACGTCGGGCTTCTTGTCGGCCAGCCACTGCTGCACCGGCGCGAAGGCCTCGAAGATGGGCGCCCAGACCGGGTCCTGCTGCTTGTTCTTGTCGAAGGCGAAGCCGATGGTGGGCGTGTGCGAGCAGGCGACGGCGCCGATGATGCGAGCCACAGTGCGGTCCCTTACTCAGTCGATGTAGCGCAGGCCGGCCTTGGCGAGCGGCTCGCGCATGGCGTACATGTCCAGCCCCAGCTCGCCGGCCGCGAAGCGCGCGCGCTTGCCGGCCTCGTTGGCTTCGCGGGCCTCGGCGGCATCGGCTACGCGTGCGGCCAGCTGCGCCGGCACAACGACCACGCCGTCAACGTCGGCCACCACCACGTCACCCGGCTGCACCAGCGCGCCGGCGCACACCACCGGCACGTTGACCGAACCCAGCGTGGACTTGATCGTTCCCTTCGAATGGATGGCGCGGCTGAACACGGGGAAGTCCATAGCGATGAGGTCGCGCACGTCGCGCACGCCGCCGTCGATCACCAGGCCCTTGCAGCCGCGCGCCTTGAACGAGGTTGCGAGCAGGTCGCCGAAGAAGCCGTCGGTGCTGTCGGCGGTGCAGGCGGCCACGACCACGTCGCCGGGCTGTATCTGCTCGGCCGCGACGTGCAGCATCCAGTTGTCGCCGGGCTGCAGCAGCACCGTGATGGCGGTGCCGCAAATGCGCGCTTCAGGATGGATGGGGCGGATGCGCGGCGCCATCAGGCCCAGGCGGCCGAGTGCTTCGTGCACCGTGGATACGCCGAAGCGCGACAGCTTCTCGACGGCGGCCGCATCGGCGCGCACCACGTTGCGGTGCACGACGCCGAGTTCCTGGAGGAGGGGAGTGGTCGACATGTTCAAAGTCCTTTTTGCTTGAGTGCGCGGTCCAGCCGCGGGTACACGCGGCGCGCGTTGCCTTCGTAGATCTGGTGGCGCGCCTTGTCGTCGAGCATGGGCGTGGCATCGATGTAGCGGCGCGTGTCGTCGTAGAAGAAGCCGGTCTCGGGGTCGATGCCGCGCACCGCGCCGATCATTTCGCTGGCGAAGAGCACGTTGTCGACCGGGATCACGCGCGTGAGCAGGTCGATGCCGGGCTGGTGGTACACGCAGGTGTCGAAGAAGATGTTGTTCAGCAGGTGGTCTTTGAGCAGCGGCTTCTTCATCTCCTGCGCCAGGCCGCGAAAGCGCCCCCAGTGGTAGGGCACCGCGCCGCCGCCGTGCGGAATGACGAAGCGCAGCGTCGGAAAGTCGGTGAACAGGTCCGAGGTGAGGCACTGCATGAAGGCCGTGGTGTCGGCGTTCAGGTAGTGCGCGCCCGTGGTGTGGAAGCAGGCGTTGCAGCTCGTGCTCACGTGCACCATCGCGGGAATGTCCAGCTCCACCATCTTTTCGTAGAGCGGATACCAGTGCCGGTCGGACAGCGGCGGGCTGGTCCAGTGGCCGCCCGAGGGGTCGGGGTTGAGGTTGACGCCCACGAAGCCGTATTCGTTCACGCAGCGTTCCAGCTCGGGAATGCAGCTGGCCGGATCGACGCCCGGCGACTGCGGCAGCATGGCCGCGCCGATGAAGTGATCGGGAAAGAGCTGGCTCACGCGATGGCACAGCTCGTTGCAGATGGCCGCCCAGGTGGACGACACCTCGAAGTCGCCGATGTGATGCGCCATGAAGCTCGCGCGCGGGCTGAAGATGGTCAGGTCGCTGCCGCGCTCCTTCATCAGCCGCAGCTGGTTGCCCTCGATGGACTCGCGCAGTTCGTCGTCGCTGATCTTCAGCTCCGAGACTTTGGGCCTGGCCGACGGGTCCTTGATGCCGGCGATCTGCCGGTTGCGCCACGCCTCGAGGGCTTTGGGCGCGGTCGTGTAGTGGCCGTGACAGTCGATGATCATTCGCAACGCTCCGGAAGGTGTGCAGGGGGTGCTTCAAGCATGAAGAGAAGTCTGCGCGGCGGTTGCTTTGCGTGGGGTGAGTTAGCGTTGCGCTGCCATCATTCTTTTTTATCGATAAAGGGTTTACCCTTAGGCGTGAAAATGCATGATCGAGAGCGACGCCTCCACCCGTGAACAAAAAAAACGAGCATCACAAAGTTATTGCGCACGCCGACAGCGTGGCGCTCGGCATCAACCTGCGCCACCTGCGCGCGTTCTCGGCCGTGGCATCTGCCGGGAGCATTGCCGCGGCTGCCGAGGCGCTGTTCCGCGTGGCGTCGGCGGTGACGCGTTCGATCCTCGATCTGGAGGCCGCGCTCGGCAGGCCGCTGTTCGACCGGCGCTCGCGTGGCGTGGCGCTCAATGCATACGGAGAACTGGTGCTGGCGCGTGCCCTGCGCATCGAGCGCGAGTTCGAGGAGGCGCGAACGCAGCTGGCGGCGCGCGGCGGAATCGACAGCTCCGCCGATGTGCATTCGCTCTTCACTTCGATCCTGAATGGCCGACGCCTCGCCGTGATTGCGAGCCTTGCCGAGAAGCGCAACATGCCCGCCGTCGCGCGCGAGTTCGGCATCACGCAGCCGGCCATCAGCAGCGCATTGAAAGACCTGGAAAGCGGGCTCGGCGTCACGCTCTTCAACCGGAATGCGCGCGGGCTCACCGCGACGCCGGCGGGCGAGATCGTGGCCTTCTACTTCAAGCGCGTGCTGTCGGAGCTGCGGCACATCGGGCCAGACATCGCGGCCAGCGAAGGCACCTTGCAGGGCAGTGTGAACGTGGGTGCATTGCCGCTCGGGCGCACGCAGATCCTGCCGCTGGCGATTGCCTCATTGCTCGCGCGGCATCCGGGCCTGCACGTCACCACGGTCGAGAGTCCGTACGACGCGCTGGCCGCGTCGCTGCGCAGCGGCGACATCGACTTCATCCTCGGCGCGCTGCGCAGTGCAGGTGAAGCGAAAGACCTGCAGCAGGAGCCGCTGTTCGAAGACCGCATCTCGGTGATCGCCCGTGCCGGTCACCCGCTCGCGCGCGCGAAGCGCATCGACTTCAGGATGCTGCGCGAGGCGAGCTGGACGCTCTCTCGGCACGGCTCGCCATCGCGCGAGCTGCTGGAGCGCTTCTTCTCGGATGCGCGGCAGGCGCCGCCACTGCCTGCGGTCGAGACAGGCGACCTTGCCGTGCTGCGCGGCCTGCTGCTGGAAAGCGACATGCTGACCGCGATCTCGGCGCACCAGCTGCGCTACGAGATTCGCGACAGCAGCCTGGTGGTGCTGGACTTTCCGCTCGAGGAAACACGGCGCGAGATCGGTTTGACGCAGCGACTGGGGGCGTTTCCTTCACCGGGCGCGCGGGCCTTGATGGACGAGATCCGCAAGGTGGTGGCCGGGTCGCCGGATTTCCACGTGCCGAAAGGGCGGCAGTGATGCGGCCGGGCATCGCCTTCAGTGCGGCGCCGCAGGCGACTTCCGCCTGAAGTCGAAGCCGCGGCACACGCCGGTGGCGATCATGCCAGTAACGCCGAGCATCGCCGCTGTGTGAACGCCGACGGCCGCGAGCGCCAGCATCAGCGAGCCCGATGCGGTGATCTCGCGTGCTGCCGGTGCGTCGCCCATGCACAGCGGAATCAGCGCCGGCACCAGCATCAGCCCCGCGCCGTGCGCGGTGGACATCATGAAAGACCAGAGCGCCAGCCCGGCATGCCCGGCCGTCTTGCCCGAGCTGCGGCCCCACAGGTGATACGCGACGACGGCGACAAGCAGCCCACCCGCCAGCACCTGCAGCGCCATCCGATCCATCGACAGGCCCAGCGCTACAGCAGCGGCAACCAGTGCGACCGATGCGGCGTGCCCGACCGCGATCGGCACCAGGGCCCGCAGCGCCTGCGACCGGTCGCGTGAGCGCACGCCCCAGGCGGCTGCGAAGGCCCAGCCGGTGGCAGGGTTCAGCCCGTGAAGGGCGCCGACCCCCGCAACCGCCAGCCAGGGCCAGAGGCTTGCCATGATGCTTCGCGCTTCAGCCGTGTGCCGAGCAGCACGAATCGCCTGCCGTCTTTGCCTGCGGCTCGTAGCGGTCGTGGTGGCGCACCCACTCCATCTTGTAGGGCACCTCGCGCTCGTCGCGGCCCTTGGGCGTGAGGTCCATCATGTAGTAGGCGCCCATCATCACTTCCACGCCGCGACCGAAGGTCGAGTAGGTGTGGAACACCTCGCCCGCGTCGTCCTTGTAGAACACGCTGACGCCGGGCGCCTCTTCCTGGGGAAAGGGCTGCACGGCGTAGTTGTAGTAGACCTTGCCGGTGGCCTGCTCCTCGGGGGTGAAGCTGACGTGGAAGTCGTGGTTGAAGTCGCTGCCGTTCGCCGACACCCACTTGAACTGCCAGCCCATGCGCTCGCGAAAGCGCGCGATCTCGGCCAGCGGTGCGCGCGAGACGGCCACCATCGTGATGTCTCGATGCGCCAGATGCACGTTCATGCCGTCGGTGTGGTCGGCCATGAAAGAGCAGCTCTGGCAGCCTTGTTCCCACCCCGGGCCGAGCATGAAGTGCTGCACCATCAGCTGGCGGCGTCCCTCGAACAGCTCGGCGAGCGTGCGCTTGCCCTCGGGCGTGTCGAAGACGTAGTTCTTCTCGACGCGCTCCCATGGCAACGCACGGCGCTCGCGGGCAATCTGGTCGTGCAGGTGCATCAGCTCCTTCTCGCGCGCCAGCAGTGCCTTGCGCTCGGCGAGCCATTGGTCGCTGGACACGACGGGGTGGTTTGCTGCGTGATTGATTTCGGTCATGTCAATGCTCCGGTGAGTTGCGGGGACGGCGCACGGCGCGGACCTTGCCGCTCTTGCCGCCGCCGGCATAGAAAAGATCGGCGCCGTCGGACTCGAGTCCGCTGACGCCGATGCCATGCGGCATTTCGAGCCGCTCGAGCACGGCGCCGCTTTGCGGGTCGATGCGGCGGATGTCGCTTTCTTCGGCCTCCCAGGTGCCGTGCCACAGCTCGCCGTCGACCCAGGTCACGCCGGTGACGAAGCGGTTCGACTCGATGGTGCGCACGACGGCACCGGTCTCGGGGTTGATCTGGTGGATCTTGCGGTCGCGGTGCTGTCCCACCCACAGGCTGCCTTCGGCCCAGGTGAGGCCCGAGTCGTTGCCGTGGCCGGGCGAGGGGATCGACGCCAGCACCTTGCCCGTGGCCGGGTCGATCTTGTCGATGCGCGACTCGGCGATCTGGTAGAGGTATTTGCCGTCGAAGGCGGTGCCGGCGTCGCAGGCGGTGTCCAGCGTGCGCGTGGTCTCGCCGCTGGCGGGGTCGAAGGCCACCAGCCTGGCGCCGGTGGCGGCCCAGACGCGCTGGCCGTCGTAGGTCACGCCCGCCACCTGGGTGGCGTCGGCAAAGGGGCCGTACTCGCGCACGATCTCGGCCGGCCGCACGGTGGGCTGGGGTCTGCTCTTGCTCGTCTTGTTGTTGCTGCTCATCGTTGGCTCCTTGTGAAACGCCTCGGATCGGCGCCTGGAGACAACTCTATTCAAACGGCAGCGCAGCGGGGAGTAACAAGATCGTCGTGAATCCCGCCAGCGGCGGCGACAGCCAGCGGCGCGAGCGCGTCTGGCCGATGGAGCGCACCCGGCCTTCGGCCTCCAGCTCGACCAGCGCGCGCTGCACGGTGCGTTGGCTGGCCCCGAGCGCCAGCGCCAGGGCCGAGGTCGACCAAGCCGCGCCGTCGGAAAGCAGCGCCACCAGCGAGGCCTGGTCGCCGTCGATGGGCGGCGCCAGCAGGGCGACGGTGCGTTCGCCGTGCGGCTTGAGCACGAAGCCGCGCGGCGTGGCCTCGATGCTCGCCAGGGTGGTGACGAGTGCGCGCAGGCGGCCGATCTCGACACGCAGGCGCGCCCGATGCGTTTCGTCGGGATGGCGGGTGCGGAATGCGCTTGCGATCAATGCTTCGCGATCGACATCGCCGGGCCACGCCTCGGCCAGCGAGCGCGCGAGCGTGAACAGGATCGGACGGCGCGCCAGCGGCTGCCACGCGTCGCCCGCGCCCAGGCCCCGGCGGCAGGCATCGACCACCAGTGCGTCGGAGGCCAGGAGCGCCGCGACTTCATCGAGGCGCAGCGTCTGCTCGCCGCCCGCGAAGATGCGCCGCGCAGCGGGGCGCTCGAAGGCAGCGCGCGCCTCCGCCACCTCGGCCAGCAGCGCCGGTACGCGCGCACGCACGGCCGCTTCGTGCGCACGGGCCAGCGCTGCCTGCGCCGGGCCGATGCGCAGCGAGCGCAGCGCCAGCTCGGTCGCGGTCAGCTCGGCCACCGCCGCCAGCGACGGCGGCAGGCCGCGCGCATCGAGGCGCTCCAGCGCGGCCGCGGCTTCGGCGAGACGCCCCAGCAGCAGGAGCCGGCGCGCCGCGATCAGCCGCGCCTGCAGCGCGTTGGCGTGATCGTCGTGCGCCTCCAGCGTGGCTGCCGCAGCCGTCAGCGTGCGCGGCGAGCCGCCAAGGTCGCGCATCGCCAGCGCCACCTCGGCCTCGGCCACGATGCAGCGGGCGCGCGACAGCACTTCATGCGCGCCGAAGTCGCGCGCGGCGCGCCGCAGGAGTTCGCGTGCGCGCGGGTGCTCGCCGAGCTGGGCCATGGCGATGCCGCGCAAGGCCAGCGCAGGTGGGTCGTCGCGCAGGGCGACCCGCTTGAGGGCACCTAGCGCATCGCCAGCGGCCAGGGCGCGGGCGGAGGCGGCGATCAGGGAGTCCATGGCATCGACCAGCCAGCGGGCTATGCCGCCTTCGGCTCGGGAATGACCGCCGTCAACGCAAAGTCGACGAGATAGAGCCAGGTCTCTTCCAGGCCCATGATGCTGTGATGGTTCGACGCGGGAACCGTCTGCACGCTGACCGGGGTGGGCCATGCGGCGATGAGTTTTTGCGAGCGCTCGGGCAGCACGACGTCGTCGTGCTCGGCCAGCAGCACCTGGGTTTTCGCGGCGACCTCCTTGCAGTGCTCCAGCGAGTTGAACTGGTGCCGCAGCAGCAGCGACAGCGGCACGAGCGGGAAGCGCTTCTTCGCTACTTCCAGCATCGAGTCGTAGGGGGTGACGAGTTGCAGGCTCTCGAAGTCTTGTCGCGCCACGAGCTGGATGGCTACGCCAGTCCCCAGGCTGCGGCCGACCACGTGCAGGCGTGCATGCGGAAAGGCGCGGCGCAAATGGTTGGCGAACTGGCTCGCGTCTTCGACGGATGCGATCTCGGAAGGGCGCCCCTGCGAGTCGGCCACCCCGCGGTAGTTGAGCGCGGCAAAGCCGAAGCCTTCGGGCAGCCAGTGGAGCATCTGCGCGGTGGCGCGCACGTCTTCGCCGCGGCCGGCGAAGTAGACGAACAGGTCCCGCAGCGAGTCTTCGCCCTGGGGGTGATAGACATACCCGCGGACCATGCCGCCCGGCACGGTGTGGGAGTACGTGGAGAAGTCGTCCGACAGATGGACGACGGGCAGTTTGCGGGCGTTGAAGAGGATGTGCCCCTGGCGCGTGGCAAGCAGGGTCCAGTACGCCGCGATGCTGCCAATGGCGGCAGCCGAGGCCGACAGGGCAATGCGGGAGACTTTGGATGACAAGGTAGGCTCCGGAGGAAAGACTGATACGTGGCGCCTAGTTTCGCCTCATTCCTCCGTGCAGGGCCTTTGTCGGCTTCTTCCGCCTAGTGGGACGCGATCAGCTCCTGGTAGGCGCGTGGCGCGTTGGGTGCGTAGGTGCTCAACGACGTGGTCGCGGATGCCGCAGCAGTGTGCTGCCGCTCCAGCTTGAACCTGCCGACGATCCGCGACAGGCTCCCTGCCTGTTCCTGCAGCGACTGGGCTGCGGCCGAGGCCTCTTCGACCAGCGCCGCGTTCTGCTGCGTCGCCTGGTCCATCTGCGTGACGGCCTGGTTGATCTGCTCGATGCCCGAGGTCTGCTCCTGGCTTGCCGCGCTGATCTCGCCCATGATATCCGTCACGCGCTTCACGCTGCCGACGATCTCTTCCATGGTGCGGCCGGCATCGGCCACCTGCCGGCTGCCTTCCTCGACCTTGTCGACGGAGTCGCCGATCAGCGTCTTGATTTCCTTGGCCGCCGCGGCCGAGCGCTGCGCCAGGCTGCGCACTTCGGATGCCACCACAGCGAAGCCACGCCCCTGGTCGCCCGCGCGCGCTGCCTCGACGGCCGCGTTGAGCGCGAGGATGTTGGTCTGGAACGCGATGCCGTCGATCACGCTGATGATGTCCACGATCTTCTTCGACGACGCATTGATCGACCCCATCGTCTCCACCACCTGGAACACGACGCTGCCGCCCTTGACTGCCACTTCAGAGGCGGAGGTGGCCAGCTGATTGGCCTGGCGTGCGTTGTCCGCGTTCTGCTTCACGGTGGAGGTCAGCTCCTCGAGGGAGGCCGCCGTCTGCTCCAGCGAGCTGGCCTGCTCTTCGGTGCGCGACGACAGGTCCTGGTTGCCTGTGGCAATCTGCGAGCTGGCCGTGGATACGTTCATCACCACGCCATGCACCTGCGTCAGCGAACCCTGCAAGGCGGTGCGCATCTGGTCGAGAGCGCGCAGCAGGTGGCCGGTTTCGTCCTTGGCATAGCTTGGCTGGACTGCACCAGTGAGGTCCATCTCGGCGATCGACTGCGCGATGGTTTCGGCGCTGCGCAGCGGGCGCGTGATGCTGCGTGCCAGCAGCCAGGCCAGCAGGGTGCCGAGCACCAGGCTCACGGCGGAACACACGATCAGCAGCGTGCTGGTCTGTGCGCGCAGATTGTTGGCGCGGGCGGCGGCGGCATCGAGCTGCTCGCGCTGCATGTCCACCACTTGCTGCACGCCCGCGATGTAGCTGACCGATGTGGGCTGGAACTGGGAGTCGAAGATGCGGTTGGCGCCTTCGAGGTCGCCCTTCAGCTTGAACTTGCTGACTTCCTCGCGCGAGGCGAGGTAGGCCTTTCGCAGGTTGCCGACCTTCTCGAGCAGCTCACGCTCCTCGGGCTTGGCCAGCTTGCCTTCGATGAACTTCTGCAGCTCGTTGGTGTCCTTGATCGACTTGGCCGTGGCCGGCGCGAAGTAGTCGATCAGGCTGGCGTCGCTGCTCTTGGCAATGGCCGCCGCCCGCTGCACGCCCGACGTGGTGTGGCGCAGCCAGTCGGAGCCGGCGCGCTCGGTCTTGACGTTGTCCTCGATCATGGCGTCGATCTCCTGGCTGAGCTGCTGCAGCTTCCACACCGCGGCGACGCTGGTGGCGAGAAAGAGCGCCAGGATGGCGCCCAGCACGATGGCCAGGCGCTTGCCAATTGAAACGTTGCTCAGAAACATATTCGGACTCCGGAATCCAGGGGAATGGCTGGATATCGGCAGTCCAAATGAAAACTTTAGTAAATGGCCCACGGATGGAGCCGCGCCGGGCCCTCGGGCCCCTGCTTCAGATCTTCAGGGGAGCGAACGACTTGACCAGATCGTCCAGCGCCTTGATCTGCGTCAGGAACGGTTCCAGCTTGTCCAGCGGCAGTGCGCTCGGGCCGTCGCACTTGGCCTGCGCCGGATCAGGGTGGGCTTCGAGGAAGAGGCCCGCCAGGCCGACGGCCATGCCGGCGCGTGCCAGGTCGGCCACCTGCTCGCGGCGGCCGCCCGATGCGGCAGCGCCGGCTTCGCGCTGCTGCAGCGCATGGGTCACGTCGAAGATGATGGGCAGGTTCTGCGTCACCTTCTTCATGACGCCGAAGCCCAGCATGTCGACCACGAGGTTGTCGTAGCCGAAGCAGGTGCCGCGGTCGCACAGGATGAGCTTGTCGTTGCCCGCTTCCTTGAACTTCTCGACGATGTTGAGCATCTGCGAGGGGCTGAGGAACTGCGGCTTCTTGATGTTGATGATGCGGCCCGTCTTGGCCAGCGCCACGACGAGGTCGGTCTGGCGCGCGAGAAAGGCGGGCAGCTGGAGCACGTCGACCACCTCCGCGACCGGGGCCGCCTGCGCGGTTTCGTGCACGTCGGTCAGCACGGGCACGCCGAAGGCGTCTTTCACGGCCTGCAGGATCTTCAGGCCTTCGTCCAGGCCGGGACCGCGGTAGGAGTGGATGGAGGAGCGGTTGGCCTTGTCGAAGCTGCCCTTGAAGACGTAGGGAATGCCCAGTTTCTGCGTGACGCGCACGTACTCCTCGGCGCTGCGCAGGGCCAGGTCCTTCGATTCGAGAACGTTGACGCCGCCGAAGAGGACGAAGGGGGCTTCGTTGCTGGCGTTGACTTGAGGGGTGATGGTGACGGTGGACAAGGTTTTCTCCTGGACAGGTGCTTCACTGCAGCCGCCTATTGTCGTTGCGCCGGCAGGAGGGGGTCAGCCTGCGGGCGTTACCGTCAGGTAAAACGGCGTGAGCGTCCCGGCCACGGGCCGCAACAGCTTGAGCAGCAACGGGCGTCCATACCCTTCGCCCGCCAGCCGCTTGAGCAGGTCGGACAGCTGGGCCAGTGGCACTCCGTCGCAGCCAATAAGGATGTCGCCGCTGCGTAGCCCGTCGCGCGCGGCGGCCGAGCCGGCCACCACCTCGACCACGCGCACCCCGGTGGCCACGGGCCATTCGTTCTCGCGCACCCAACGCCTGGGCAATGCCACGGCCGCGCATTGCACGCCCAGCTTGCCGCGGCGCACCGCGCCATGACGCATCAGCTCGCCGGCCACCCAGCGCGCGGTGTCGATGGCCACCGCGAAGCTCAGGCCTTGCGCCGAAGGGATCACCGCCGTGTTCACGCCGATGACCTGCGCCGCGCTGTCCAGCAGCGGGCCGCCCGAGTTGCCGGGGTTGAGGGCCACGTCGGTCTGGATCACGTCCTCGATCATCCGGCCGCCCCGCGCGGGCAGGCTGCGGCCCAGCGCGCTCACGATGCCGGCGGTCACGGTGAAGTCGAAGCCCAGCGGATTGCCGACCGCCACGGCCAGCTGGCCGGGTTGCAGGGCGGCCGAACTGCCCAGCGGCAGGAAGGTGCTCGGGTGCGACTCGATGCGCAACACCGCGATATCGGTCGAGGCGTCCAGCCCGACCAGGCGCGCGACGCTTTCGGTGCCGTCTGCGAATGCGGCGCGCAGCTCGCTCGCGCCCTCGACCACGTGGGCATTGGTGAGCGTGAAGCCATCGGGCGTGAACAGGAAGCCGGAGCCGCTGCCCTGGCCGCCCGCGCCGCCGCGCTGTGCCTGCTTTCGGACCTTGATGTGGGCGACCGCCGCGCTGGCGGTGTGCGCCACCTGCGTGACGGTGGCCGAGTAGGAGTCAAGAATGAATTCGTCGCGCGCGCCCATGGAGCACCTCTTTTCAGTCGCCAGATCCCAGAGGAAATGGCGGCATGCCGGAGGTTTTCAACCCGGGCACGGGAAGCCGGCAGGGCCATCGTTTCAGTGCCCAGCGTTCATGAAGCCTTCAGCAGAGGCTCAGCGATTCTTCAGCAGCCGCCCGGACACTGGGGCTCCCAAGAACTACACCGACAGCACGGGGAACACAGCTTGAAGCACCTCATTCTTCTGCTTGCAGTCGCCAGCCTTGCGGCCGGCTGCGGCCACGACAACCACCGCCGCAATCGTGACCGCGACCACAACGGCATTCCTGACCGCTATGAACGCAACCGCGACAGTGATGGCGACGGCGTGCCCGATCGCTATGACCGCCGGCCGGACAACCCGCGCAAGTACTGATCGCCTCGTCGCTCAGGGCGCCTTCGGCCGCGACGACGGTTCCCACGAGTCGGGCGTGGTCGCCACCAGCGACTTGAAGTCCTTCCACGGCCGCGCGCCCGGGATGGTGCGCCCGCCGACGATCAGCGACTTCGCGAACACCACCATGCGCTCGCGCAGATAGGCCTGGTCGGATGCGGGCCAGGTCTCGATCGAGTGCGGCCCGCGCGCCAGCACGATCTCTTTCAAGCCGCGGATGCGGTTGTAGGCGGCCACGGTGCCTTCGAGCGTTTCCGCGCGGTCCCACAGGCCCTTGCCGAAGAAGGCGGCGGGCCAGCGGTCCATGCCCGCGAGCGTGGAGGAGTTCGGATAGAACACGATGTGGTGATCGGCCGCCATGCCGCCCAGGAACAGGTTGCGGTCGGCCAGGTCGGGCGAGTCGCCCACATAGCCCGCGCCGCTGGCGAACGACGACAGCAATATCGCACCGCGAATGTTCCGCAGGCCCTTGGGCGGCGTGCAGTTGGGCTCGGGCATGTCGAAGCTGCACTGGGCCACGTAGTTTCTCGTCATGGCCCAGGCGGTGGACATCGAGCCGCGCGAGTAGCCGCCGAGCACCAGCGGGATCTCGCTCGATGGCATGCCTGCGAGCAGCTTGCCCCGGGTGGCTTCGCCTTCGAGCACTTCGCCCTGGGGCGTGAGGATGCGCAGCCCGCGCCCGGTTTCCAGCGCCGTGAGCGCGCGGAACACGTCTTCCCCTTGCTCCAGCGTGTTGGTGTCGCTGAAACCGCCCGACAAGCCTTCGCCGCGCCGGTCGTAGGCCAGCACGTCGAAGCCGGCCTGGTTGAGCGCATACAGGTTCTCGCGCCACCAGCGCTGGCCCATGGTCTCGGTGGTCGCGTTGGGAAAGTTGATGGGAATGGTCTTGCCGGTCTTCTCGTCGATGCGGTACGACGCCTCGTCGGGGTGCTGGATGGCCGTGAGCTGCCCGCCGCCGCCCGGCGCCATGATGACCAGCGCGCGCACTTTCTTGCCCTTGCCGCCGTCCACGCCCGCGCCTTCGATGTACCAGCCGCGCAGCTTGATGTCGCCGGTCATCTTCAGGTCGATGCGCTCGAAGGTGTCGCGCGGCGCGGTGAACTCGACCATGTAGGTGCGGGCGTCGGCCCTGGCGATGCCTTCGCGGTACGGCGCCTTGGCGAAGAAGGCGGGCCGGCGGATCTGCTTCAGGTCGACCTGGCCGTCCGGATCGATCTTGCCGGAGGGGTCGACCACGCCTGTCGATCGCGTGGCACGCTCCTTGTTGGGCGGCAGCCAGCGCTGCATCTGCGCGTCGATGCGCTTGAAGCACGCCGGGTCTTCCTTGCAGGCGCGCCAGCGGGCCTTGAGCTTGTCGTCGGTGAACTCTGCGATGTGATAGTCGCCGCCCGCATAGCCGGAAGGCGTGGGGTTGGCCGTCATCAGCACCGGCACGCAGACCTTGGTGCCCTTGCTGTTCTTCTGGTCCTGCGGCAGCAGGTAGCCGCCCATCATGGCGTTGCGGTCGGTGCCGACCCAGGCGGTGCAGTCGGTGGGCGGCGGCGTGCTGGCGGTTGCCAGGCGCTGGGCTTCCGTGGGGCCGCTGCATGCTCCCAACAAAAGCAGTGCGGCAGCGAGGCCGGATGCGGCTGCGCGGCGGCGGAGCCGGGCAGGGCGCGTGATCGTTTCGGTCATCGAATCGGGTGCTCCGGAAAGGCTCCGGGAACAGGAAATCTGGAAGCTGCGATCTTCGCCGGATTGGCGCTGCGCAATGGAAGCCGAAGCCGTTTCCGGATACAAGTTCTCTCCTTGTTGTCTGTAGGACATTTCCTGCGCGCGCATGCGAATTTTTCTACTCTTTGCCGTTGCTGCATGCGCGTCCAATCGCCGCCCCTTCACAAGGAGACAAGAGAGATGAATTTCGAAGGCATCTATTGCTTCGACACCGCGAGCGTGCGATTTGCCTTCTACCCCGAAGGCCCCGGCGGCCCCCGTGTCGTCGCGCAGATTTCCGAGGAAACCCTGCACGACGAATTCGGCGCGCGCGAAGTCGGCGACAGCCTGCTGGAGACATGCAGGCAGCATTTTCACGTCATAGAGCCCGTGGCCGTCGCGCGCTACCAAGCCGAGCCGCATCGGTCCATCACGCTCACGATCGACGACTTCGCGCTGCACGCCTGAGCCGCCAAGGCTTGAAGGCGCCGTGAGCGATTCAATCAACCGTGCCCGGCAGGCGCGCGGTGCCGAATCTCGCTTTGCAGCGCACGCTGGCCGGCCGAGAGCGCCAGTTCATAGCTCTCCACAGCGTCATACGCCTTGCGCAGCACGCGCGGGTGCGTGCCCTTGTCATCGGTTTCGAGCAGCTGCCAGACAAAGGCGCCCGGCAACGGTTCTTCGATGGTGAGTTCGATGGGGTGTGTCATGGGTTTCACCATGGCGCGGCGGGAGAGTCTTGTCTGTAGGTCGGCGGCGACGGCTGCTGCGCGAAGGCGGGGCAAACGCCGGGCATCCGGGCGCAATTTCACCGGCATGCGGTGGCGGCGCAGCCAAGTAATTCATATGCATTACATCGCCCGAAAAACCTTCGACGTAATCTTACAAAGCGTGACTAAATACCTTGCTGAGATGTAACGCTATCCCATAATCGCGCCCCTGCAACGCGTGTCTAGACACAAATGTGTTGCGGATTAACAAAGATTTGAGGGAGCGCTAAACATGAATCGGCACTTGCACCGCGTTGTTTTCAATGCGGCCAGAGGTATGCGTATGGTGGTCCAGGAGACGGCCACCAGTACCGGCAAGGGTGCGAGCAAGGCGACGACCGCAGCGGGCGCCATGGCCATCGCCGGCGTGCTGATGGCAACGTCGGCACATGCACAGATCGTCGGCGCGCCCAATGTGCCGGGCAATCTTCGCCCGACGGTGCTGCTGGCGCCCAACGGCGTGCCGCTGGTCAACATCCAGACTCCTTCGGCCGCAGGCGTTTCGCGCAACGTCTACAACCAGTTCAATGTGGGCGCGAACGGCGCCATCCTGAATAACAGCCGGGTGAACGTGCAGACCCAACTGGGCGGGTTCGTTCAAGGCAATCCTTACCTCGCAACGGGGCCGGCGCGCATCATCCTGAACGAAATCAACGGCGGCTCGCCGAGCCAGCTTCGCGGCTACATCGAAGTGGGTGGCCAGCGTGCCGAAGTGATCATCGCGAACCCGGCCGGCATCAGCGTGGACGGAGGCGGCTTCATCAACGCCTCGCGGGCGACGCTCACCACCGGAACGCCGCAGTTCAACGCGATCGGGGGGCTCGACAGCTTCCTGGTTCGTGGCGGCACTGTCACCATTGACGGCGCGGGGCTCGATGCGAGCAAGACCGACTACGCGGCCATCCTGGCGCGTGCTGTGCAGGTCAATGCTGGTATCTGGGCGAGTGAGCTGAAGGTGGTGACTGGTGCGAACGAGATCAGCGCCGATCACAGCCAGGTCACGCCGACATCAGGCACTGGTGCTGCTCCGACCTTTGCGCTCGACGTTGCGGCGTTGGGTGGCATGTATGCGAACAAGATTTCGCTGATTGGGACAGAGGCTGGACTGGGTGTGCGCAACGCCGGGAGCATCGGCGCGAGCGCCGGCAATCTGGTCGTCACGGCGTCCGGTCGCCTGGAGAATACCGGCACGCTGGAGGGCCAGAGCGTGCAGCTTGCCAGCACCGGCAGCGACATCGTCAACCAGGGGACGATCCGCCAGACCAGCATGGCGTCGCTCGCGCTTGCGGCCCCCACGATCAGCAACACCAATGATGGGTGGATCGGCAGCGAGCCTGTGCCTGCTTCGACAGCCGGTACTGGCAGCGGCAGCACCGGTGCAGGTGCCACGCCAAGCTCGGGCTCAAGTGGCTCGACGGGCACCACCGCATCGACCGGCAGCACGACAACCGCTGGCACTTCAACACCAGCAGCAGCACCGATTGAACCGGGCAGCCTCACAGCCGCAGGTGCTATCCGCAACGATGGCGGCAAGGTTTACGCAGGTGGCCCGATCACGGTGCAGACAGCGAACCTGGTCAACAACGGGGGAGCCCTGAGCGTCACGAGCATGTCGCTCAACCAGCCGAGCTTCCAGAATACAGGGGGCACGCTGAACATCTCGGGCGCTTTCACGGCCAATCTCGGCACCTTCAACAACAGCACGGGCACCCTGCACGCCGGCAGCCTGGATATCACGACCACGGGTGACCTGAACAACCAGGACGGCATGCTGACCAGCGACAGCAATGCAAACCTCGCGGTCGGTGGCAACGCCGACAACACACGAGGCACGATCTCCGCCACCGGCGCACTGACAGCCAGCGTTGTCGGCGCGATCCAGAACACCTCGGGCACGTTGACCTCGAACCAGAGTCTCAGTGTCTCGGGCCAATCCTTGAACAACAGCCAAGGGACCATTTCTTCGGCCAGCGGCAATGCCCAGCTCACCGTCGGGCAGCAACTCCTGAACACCGATGGCCATATCGCCAGCGGCGGAACTCTTACGATGCAGACCGGCAGCCTCGACGGCAGCAAGGGCAATCTTCAAAGTACCGGCGACATGAACGTCACGGCCACGCAGGCCCTGACCTCCACCGGCACCAACGTCGCAGGCGGCAACGCCACGCTCAAGGGTGCTTCCGTCGACCTCTCCGGCAGCCAGACCGGCGCATCCGACATCATGATCACGGCCACCCAAGGCAACGTGACCACCAGTGGCGCCACTGTCGCTACGCCCGGTACGCTCGCCATCACCGCCAACGCGCAGCCCGGCCAGACGCTGCTCAACAGCGCCGGCCAGCTCAACGCCGCTCGGTTGAAGATCGATGCCTCGAACATCGCCAACACCAACGGCGGCGAGATCGTCCAGACCGGCACTGGCGCGACCATCCTCGCCGTCAGCGGCAGCATCGACAACTCGAACAGCCACATTGCCACGAACGGCCAGGACCTGACACTCCAGGCAGCGTCCATCACGAACACAAACGGCAAGATTGATCATGCCGGCACCGGCACCCTGACCATCGCGGGCGGCAGCTTCAACGGCGCGAATGGCAAGATCACCGGCAACGGTGCATTGGCCGTCAATCTCACGGGCATGTTCAATCAGGACGGCGGCACGGCTTACGCCCAACAGATCAATCTGTTGGCCGGCTCCCTGAGCAACCAGAACAGTGGCAGCATCGTGCAGGCAGGCACAGGCACCACGACCCTCAACGTCGGTGGAGCCCTGGTCAACAACGGCGGAACCGTCGCGAGCAATGGCGTTATCACCGCCAACGCGGGCTCCATGGCCAACCAGGGCGGCAAGTTCCAGGCAGCGGGCAGTTCCGACCTGAATCTCACCGTCACCGGTCTGCTCGACAACTCCGCGGCGGGCCAGATTCTGGCGGGCAGCAATGCCACCATTCAGGCAGGCAGTCTCAAGAACGACGCTGGCAACCTGACGGCCGTCGGCAACCTCAATGCAACCGTCTCGGGTGCAGCCACGAACGTAGGCGGTACGCTGGCCGCCAACGGCAACACCACGGTCACCGCCGCCAGTCTGGACAACAGTGCGGGAACGGCCGCAGCCGTCAATGGCAATCTGGCTGTCACGACCACGGGCACCACGACCAACACTGGCGGCACCTTGCAAGCCGGTGGCACGACTACGTTGAACAATGGTGGCCTGAGCAGCGCCGGCGGCAAGGTCTTCGGCAACAGCCTGTCCATCGACACGCATGGCAATGCCCTGGACAACAGCGCCAAGGGAACGATAGCTGCGACCACCACTGTCGACGTGAAGTCCGGTGCGCTGAACAACGACGCCGGCCTCGTGCAAAGTGGTGGCACCATGGTCATCGACACGAATGGCCAGGCACTCACCAACGCCAACGCATCGGGCTACACCAACGGCCAAGGCGGCATCACAAGTGCCGACATGCTGACACTCAGTGCAGGCGCTGTGAACAGCAGCGCGGGCTTCATCGGCGCCAAGGGGGCCTTCACGGCCAACACACAGGGCTTCTCGAACACCGCTGGCGGAAAGATCATCGGACAGGCCGCGGTCACGATCAACACGAACGGCGTGACCTACGACAACAGCGGCGGCCAGACCCAGGCGGTCGGCGCCCTGACGGTCAATGCCGGCAATATCCAGAACGTAGGCGGCCTGTTTCGCTCCAGCGACACCACGACGCTGAGCGCCGCCACTGTCAACAACGCCAACACCGGCGGGACGGATCAGGGTATCGAGGGCACGAACGTCGCAATCAGCGCCACCAACCTTGGGAATCAGACGGGCGCCGTGCGCGCCGCGCAGACCCTCGCGGTGACCGGTGGCGGCACCGTGGACAACTCCGCTGGCGGGCTCTTGTCGGCGGGCGATACCCTCAAGATCGTTGATCCGAACGCAGCCAATCCGAGCGCCAAGACGCTCAACGTCGTGAACACCGGGGGTACGCTCACAGCCAGCAACGGCCTCCAGATCGATGCCGCGAAATTCAGCAACGACGGCAGCTTCACATCCGGCCGCGACATGGCCATCGCGCTGACGCAGGACATCGTCAACAACCGCGATGTCAGCGTGAGCGGCAATCTCACCTATGGCACGACCGGCCACCTGACCAACAATGCCAAGCTGCTCGCAGGTCAGACGCTCACGGTCAATGGCAATGTGGTCGACAACACCGCCACGGGCGAGATGTCGGGCACAAACACCATCGTCAATGCGGGCACGCTGAACAACCGCGGCCTAGTCGACAGCCAGGGCAACACGCAGGTCAATACGGGCACGTTGAACAACATCGGCACAGGCCGCATCTACGGCAACGCCGTCTCGATCAGCGCCGGCACCCTCGTCAACGACACCGAGACCGTTGGTGGCACGACGACCGCCGCGACCATCGCTTCGCGCGGTGACCTGGACATCGGCGTAGGCAACCTCACGAACCGCGAGCATGCGCTGATCTTCAGCAGCGGCAACATGGCCATCGGTGGCGCGCTCGACGCGAACCGCAAGGCCACAGGCCAGGGCGGCACGCTGGACAATCTGAGCGCAGACATCCAGTCGCTGGGCAACATGTCCATCTCGATGGCGCAGGTCAACAACCGCGACGTGCATATTCAGTTGGGCACGCCCACCTCGGTCTCGAGCGTATTGGTCGGCGTGGCACCGGTCACGCTCGTCGGTAGCGGCATCGGCCGGACAACCCAATACACGCTCGACGAAGTCAACCTCGATCCGGTCAACGGTTTCGTCTACCGCAAGGACACGGGCGAACTCGTAGGCATCGGCGGCTACGGTGTCTGGACCAACAACATCACCACGGTCACGGACACCGCGATCAACGCCGATCCGGCGCATCTGATCGCGGGCGGAAACATGACGGTCAACGGTCGGCTATACAACCAGGACAGCCAGGTGCTCGCGGGGGGAACGATCACCGCTAACGACTACCAGTCCAGCCAGCTCACCGGCTCGGTCACTGTGTCGGGCCTGGCGAGCGTGGTGAACAACCAGGGGCAGGTGCAGGCCGTCAACGTTCCTTTGGTGGTCCCTCCACGTAGCATCGCACTGGGCGCCTACAAGTACCAACCGAATCTCAATGCAACCACGGGCTACAACGCCGGCACCGCGACCAAAGGGTCCGGCAATGCGACCGGTGGCGGGGCCAGTGGTGCAAGCGGCGGTTCAGGCTCGGGAACCATCGTGGAGGTTGCGGCCAACGTGGGCACGGTCATCGGCACGGGCGGCTCCGGGGCTGGTGCATCTGTCGGCACCAGTGCCGGAAGTACCCGGACCGTCCCGACGGTGGTGCGCACCAGCACGCCAAACCTGAACGTGCCGCAGGCGAGCCTGTTCCGGACGCAGGCTGGCGGCAACTACCTGATCGAGACCGACCCACGGTTTGCGAACTATCGGAACTGGCTCAGCAGCGACTATCTGCTCAACAGCTTCGGGCTTGATCCGAACAACACCCTCAAGCGCCTGGGCGACGGTTTCTATGAACAGAAACTCATCCGCGAGCAAGTCGCTCAGCTGACGGGCTACCGGTATCTGGACGGGTTCAACAACGACGAAGATCAGTACACCGCCCTGATGAATGCGGGCGTGACCTTTGCGAAGGAGTACGGACTTCGTCCAGGAGTTGCACTGACTGCCGCGCAGATGGCACAACTCACCAGCGATATTGTCTGGCTGGTCGAGCAGACCGTCACTTTGCCCGACGGAACGACACAGCAGGTGCTCGTGCCGCAGGTGTACGTGCGGGTGCTGCCGGGAGACATCGACGGTTCGGGGGCGCTGCTCTCTGCCAACGCCGTGAACATCACCGGCAAAGGCAACGATCTCTTGAACACCGGCACCATCGCAGGCCGCAAGTCGGTGACCATCGATGCCAACACCGTCAACAACCTGGGTGGCCGAATCAGCGGGGGCACCGTCGCGATCACCGCGGCCGGGGACATCAACAACATCGGTGGAACGATGGATGCCCGCGACCGGCTGACACTCGAAGCGGCACGCGACATCAACGTTCGGACCACGACGTCCGCCGGGACTCCGGGCAATCAGATCATCGACCGCGTGGCCGGCCTTTATGTGACCAACCCTCGCGGAGTTCTGACGGCCAGCGCGGGCAACGATATCAATCTCGTTGGAGCAATCATTTCCAACGCGGGTACCGGCAAGACCTCGTTCACTGCCGGCAACGACATCAATCTGGGCACGGTCACGACCGCAACGACCGTGACAGCCATCGGCAAGAATGTCTCTGGTATTGCGGTCAATACTGCGGAAGTTGGCACTCGTCTGAGCGGCGCGGGAGATGTGTCGCTCGACGCGCGGCACGACGTGACAGCCCGCGCGGCAACAGTCAGCGCGGGCGGCGAACTGAATGTGCACGCCGGCAACGACATCCTGATCGAATCTGGGCGCGAGACATCGGCTCTTGCCTTCACGGCAATCTCGAATCGGCGCTCGGGGTTGAGCTCCACACGCACCACCACGAATGGCCTCCTGCAGACGGATGCGACCGTGGCCAGCACCTTCAGCGGAAACACCGTCAAGCTGGATGGTGGGCGCGACGTGAACATCGTCGGTAGCGACATCACTGCTCCTGGCGACATTACCGTGAAGGCGGGGCGCAACGTCAACATCGTTTCCTCCGTGGATACCCGACAGGCCGACGTCGAGCAAACCCGCGAGAAGAAGATGAGCGGCCTGGGCGCCGTGGTCAACCTGGGCGTGGCGACGGCCTTCTCGGGAGCCTCCATGCCGGGCGTTGACGGCAAGGGAAATCTTTCCACTTCCGGGGCCAATCAAGCCAGCCTCTATGCGAGCACAGAACGAGCCAGCAACATCAAGAGCACGGGCGGCAACGTTAACGTCACGGGCAAGGAACAGGTCAACGTCTACGCGAGCAACCTGAGTGCTGCCGGCGATCTGAACGTGAATGGCGGCAGCGTGACCGTGATGAGTGGCCTGAATCAGACCAGCGCCGGTACGGGCTCACAGACGCGAACCCAGTCGATAGCGCCCAATCAAATGCCGCACTCGCTTGCGAGCGGATTGAACACCCGCAGCAATGTCACGAACCGTGTAGACCAAACCAGTCTGGCTTCAGCCACTTTGGAGGGGCGCAACGTCAACATCACGGCCAATACGGGCGACCTGAACCTCATTGCTCCGACGATCAACGCAGGGCAAGGTGTGACGTTGAGTGCCCCGGAGGGCAATCTCAACTTCGGCATAGTCAACACGACCACCGAGGTCAGCCAGTCCCGGGGGCAACGCAGCTTGGCGTACCAGCGAACGGCTGACACCGGTGCACATGTCGAAGCGGCCAACTACACCCAGATCAACAGTCCGAATCTGAGCGTCGACGCCAAACAGATCAACGTGCAGGTCGGTCAGAACGCGACCCCCGTATCGGGCCCGAATGGTCAACCGTCGATGTATCTGCCGCAGCAAAGCCTGCAGCAAGCCCTTGCGCAGGTGATCGGAAGCAATCAGCCGGGGACCGAATGGGTCAAGCAGTTGAGCAATGACCGCTCGCTGGACGGCAAGATCAATTGGGAAGGCGTGCCAGTCGCGCAGCGCCAGTGGGCCGAGCATCAGGGCGGCTTGACACAGACGGGCGCGGCCGTGGTGACGGTTGTTGCTTCGGTGTTGTCTTGGGGCTACGGCGCTGAACTTGTCGGCGCGGCGCAAGGCTCAGCAGCCGGAGCGGCGGCCAATGCCGGCCTGTCCGCGTTGGCCAGCAACGCGGCGGTGAGCTTGATCAATAACAACGGGGATATTGGTGCCACATTACGCGAGTTGGGCTCCAGCCGCACGATCAAGGACATCCTGGCGGCCATGGCCACGGCGGGAGCCGTGCAAGGATTGAATATCGGTCTGGGAATACAGGGCTGGAATGCTTCTGGTGCAGCGGCAGGCACTGCGACATGGTCACAGGTTCTTGCGCGCAACCTGCTCAATGGTGCAACCGCGGGAATCGTCGGTGCGGCGATCAACGGCACCAGCGTGGAGGACGCAATCAAGAACGGCCTGCTCAACGGCCTCTTGAACACTGCGGCGTCAGGAAGTGCACAGTGGATTGGTGGAAATGTGCAAGGCTTCTCCAACGCTGTGGCTCACGCGATCGCGGGTTGTCTGGTGGGGGCAGGCAGAGCAGGCGCGGGATACGGTGGCAGCGCGGGTGATGGTTGCTCGGCAGGGGCCATCGGTGCGACGGTCGGTCACTTGACGGGGCAGTTCTACAACCCGACGGATAACCCTGACCTCGCAGCCCAGACCATTCAGTTCGGACAACTGATGGCTGGTATTGCAGGCGCACTGGTAGGGGGCAACCAAGCAAGCGCAGACATCGCTGCTGCGGCCGGCGGCAATGCGGTGGAAAACAATCAACTCGGACAGGTGGCGAGAGCTGTCGGAACAACGTGCGCCAAGTTCCCCCGCTTGTGTATCGGTACGGTGGGCGCCGCGGCTATCCAAGCTCAAATGTCCGCGCGGGTATCCGAGCTTCAGGCCGCAAATCCTGGCCTTAGCGTTGACGGCGCACTGACGGTGGCGCAATCCGAAATCGTTGCGCGCGCTGTTGTCACGGGAGTGATCAGCGCATGGGATGCATTCGTGGGCAATGCCCCTTCTGCGGCTGATTACGGAACAGGGGGGTACGGAGCCGGAGGCTTGCCCAACTATGGATTATCAAATACGGGAAATACAACAACACTTCCCGACTATGGAAATAATACCGGCGGCAACCAGACGATCAATCTCGACTCCACCGGTCACGTGATTGGTGGAGGCTACGGCGCAGGAGATATTCCGTATTACGGCGGCCCAACCATCACACCCAACGATGGACTTATCGGCGCAACGCTTGCGTTGGCGCAAGCCAAAAATATTTGGAACTTGCGGCCGACAGATCGAGGTATTTTGATCGAAGCCAATCTCGCACAAACCGAGTACAAGGATTGGTTCAATATCGGACAGCTGAACAACGGAAAATTTCCGTTGGTTGATTTTCAAAATGGCAATACGTTGGTCAGCTTAAAATCTGTAGACACAAGAGGGGCAACTTGGGTCGAGCGCATGGAACAACACATCTATGAACTCGGCTCAAATGGGGCAACGGTTAATGGAAATCCTGCGAATATGGTTCTCGATATACGCGTTCAACCAGGAGGCGCTTCAGCGGCACAGTCCCTGATTCAATATGGCAGGCAAAACAATGTCACTGTCATTATTAAAGAATATCAGTAAAGGCTTCAAATGGAAAAGCTAAGCATCATTTTTAAGCTGCGACATGTCGCCTCCGTCGAGTCCTTTAAGGGGAAAGGGCTGATTCGAGAGGCTCAAGACGCCACAGTGAAGGATGTGGAGGTGTTCCGTATTATTGCGGCCAAATTGAGGGAACTCAAAATCCCGGATCGTTTTACTACTGCCTCCGGCCTGAGCGACTCTCGGCAGGTGGAAGCGGAAATAGCATCAACGGGAAAATGGAGTCATACCCTAAAGACCGAAAGTCTTGCATTTCGCTTCGGCCACGTCAGCTCGATGGAGCATAGTTTTGTTCTCATCGAGGAATTGACCAATGGTGCTGCAGCAACTTCTTGGGATGACTGGGTGCAGCCTTTCTTAGGGTTTGGAGAGTTTGTGCAAGCGTGGATTTCCGATGTGGAATATGATTTTTGGCAAAATGCATCAGATCCGCTGCAATATCAAGCCGCCGAAAGGACGTACTCTCATCTAAAGCTGATCTCCAACAACTTGCCTCCCCCATTGGAGCAGAAGATCATTGATATCAGCAAAAATCCTGGTCGCTGGTCACTAAGGCAAGGGTATGTTGAGGCGATAGGAAGCACGATGTGGCTTGGGGACGCTTTCTGGGAACGTGTCGGCGAGGATCGGAGAAATCGTGTGAAGGCATCAAAGAGCTTGAATTTCTCTCTTCTCGAAAATGGAATCGTTCGATTGCAGGCGGCGAAAGATTGCTTCAATGATGAGGAGTCAAAAAGGCTTCAAGAAGAATTAAGAGCCATTCTGTACGAATGACTTAATTAAGAAAGCTACCTGGCAAAGCTTGCAGCTTGCTGGGGATGCACTCTACCTTTTGATTAAATTCTCTATGCGCATCAGCTTCTTTGCTTCTCTTCTTGCGTTCAGCGCGTTGGTCGGCTGTGCCCGATCTCCCGTCGCACCTGCGCAGCCGGAGCCGGTGACACGCATCATGGTGATCCCCGTAGCTCCAATCGCCAAGATGTACACCGAGAACAAGAGCATCCCGCTCGGCGTCTTGTGGCAGTCACTGGCCGACCGCATCAAGAGCTCGGACTTCGACAAGCGCATGGAAGCAGTGCGTAAAGACATGGGGCCCAAGCTGACGGCTGCGCTGGTGCGTGAACTGACCGCTCAGGGTTATGACGTGCAGGCGCTCGAAGGGGTTGTGAGACCTGCGGACTCGCCGGACAGCATCGACTATTCGCGCTTGCCGACGAACGATCCCGTCTTGCACATCTATCTCAACGAGGTCGGCATGTATTCCGCTCGTTTCTCGCTGGACTACGTCCCGCGCGTCAACCTGAGCGCTTTCCTCTTGCACCCATCGAGCGGGGATGAGATTTATGGCGAGGACATTCGCTATGGCGCTGACGCGGATGGAAGCACGTCGGGCAGCATTCCGGCAGACCCTCGTCATCACTGGTCGAGTTTCAACGAACTGTATGACCGTCCGCAGCAGGTTGCGCAGAGCTACGACGTCGCGGTCGATGCTTTGGCAGCAAAGATCGCTGCAAACATTAGAGAAAAAACTACGCCGGTGCCCAAGGCCGCGGTCACCGTCCGTTGACTACGTGAGTCTTGGCCATCAACTTGGTCAAGTAGAGAGGGAGTTTGATTTGAAGCGCAACACGTTGGCTGCTGTCATGGCGGCCGGTCCACTGCTAGCCTTGGCCCAGCAGTCTCCTACCACGCCGCAACCCTTCGTCGAACAGCAGCGCCAACAAGAGCGCGAGCGTGCGCTGCGCGAGCAGAACGAGCGCACCGTCGACCAGCGCCCGCAGGCCGCTCCGCCAGCGCCGGTGCAACGCATCCCTGAGACCGAGTCTCCATGCTTCCGCATTGACCGCGTGCTGTTGCTTGGTGAACAGTCCGAATCCTTCCAATGGGCCGTTGCCGATCTGTCAGGCCCCGAGGGCAATAATTCGCCAGTTGGCCGCTGCCTCGGTACGACTGGTGTCAATGTGGTCCTCGCGCGCGCGCAGCAAGCCGTCATCGCACGCGGTTTCGTCACCACCCGCGTTCTCGCTGCGCCGCAGGATCTCTCTGCTGGCACGCTGACCCTCTCGCTGGTGCCCGGCCGCATTGCAGCCATTCGGACAACGCCCGACTCTTCGTCCACGCTGCTCGGCAACTCCGCCTTGCTGGCCACAGCCATTCCCGCACGCCCCGGCGATCTGCTGAACCTGCGCGACATCGAGCAAGGCCTGGAGAACCTCAAGCGCGCCCCCACCGCCGAAGCCGACATCCAGATCGAGCCCTCGACTGCCCCCAACGCCAAACCCGGCGACAGCGACCTCGTCGTCAAGTACGTCCAATCCAAGAAGTGGCGTATTGCACTGAGCCTCGACGACAGCGGCACCGAAGCCACAGGCCGCTACCAGGCCGGCGCCACCCTGTCGCTGGACAATCCCTTCGGCCTGAACGACCTGTTCTACGTCAGCGCCAACCACAACATCAACAACCGCGTCTTCGGCGACCCGGCCAAGGGCACCGAAGGCCAGACCGTTCACTACTCGCTGCCTTACGGCTACTGGCTCCTGGGCTTCACCGCCTCCAATAGCCAGTACCACCAGAGCGTGGCCGGCCTGAATCAGGACTACGTCTACGCCGGCAAGTCAAACAACGCCGAGGTCAAGCTCTCGCGCCTGCTCTACCGCGACCAGAGCCGCAAGACGACGGTGGCGGTCAAGGGCTGGCGCCGCGAGTCGCGCAACTTCGTGGACGACACCGAGGTCGAGGTGCAGCACCGCGTGGTCGGTGGCTGGGAGTTCAGCCTGAACCACAAGGAGTTCATCGGCGAGGCGACGCTCGAAGGCACGCTGGCCTACAAGCGCGGCACCGGTGGCTTCGGTTCGCGCGCTGCGCCGGAAGAAGAGTTCGGTGAGGGCACTTCGCGTCTGAAGCTGTACACGGCCGATGTCACTCTCAACGCGCCGTTCAAGCTCGGCGAGCAGAAGATGCGCTACTCCGGCCTGATCCGCGCCCAGTGGAACCGCACGCCGTTGACGCCGCAAGACCGCTTCGCTATCGGCGGGCGCTACACGGTGCGCGGCTTCGATGGCGAGACGAGCCTGATGGGCGAACGCGGCTGGCTCATCCGCAACGACATCGGGTGGGCCATGGGGCAGAGCGGGGCGGAGCTGTATGCAGGCATGGACTACGGCCATGTTGGCGGACGGTCGACGATTGATCTTCTGGGCCGCAGCCTTGCCGGCGCAGTCATCGGCGTGCGCGGCCAGTGGAGCAAGCTGAGCTACGACTTCTTCGTCGGTGCGCCGATCAGCAAGCCCGAGGGATATCGCACTGCGAAGGTGACGCTCGGCTTCAATCTGAACGCAAGTTTTTAACTAGGGGAATTTCAGTGAGAGCAACGAAGGAAGAGGCGCGCGTGAAAGTTGTTGCCACGCGATTCGCAGGGCTGGGCATTGCGCTCCTGTTGTCCGCATGCGTGACTCAACCACCGCTCAACGCGAGCCAGCCAGGCGAAGCGGCCGCCTCGGCGCCCGCCCTGAGCAGCTATGCGGCGCCCGATGGCATCGTGCCTGTGGGCAAAACGCAGGTGCGTTTGCGTGGCAAGTCCTATCCCGAAGACTTCGAGCCGTTGCGAGTGGTGCGCCGCGATCACACGGGCAATGCCGTTGCCGCGCAGGTGGCGCTTCGCGTCGGTGTCTCGGCCATCGTGGGGAGACCTGTGATCGGTACGGTGCAGGGCTTCTCCAAGGATGATCTGGTCGGTGACCCGGTTCCGGAACTCGTGGGCCAACCATGGGCCACCAACCCGGGCTTGAAGGATTTGCCTGAAGTGCTCGGTGAGGTCGCCACCCGCGTGTATGCAGCCCGGGCGTGGGCTGAATTGGAGCGCGGCCGTCGCGAAAGCGGATGGACGCGTGAAGACATGGAGTCTGCGGCGCAGTTGCCGGCCGAGGCCGATGCACCGATCAATCCTGGCGTGTGGCGACTGGTCTATGAGAATCTGTCGGGCACCGACGAGTTGTATCGCCTGCAGTTCAGCGCCGGGCTGGCCTTGGCGAGCCTGCGGTTCGGCCTTCCGCCAATTCCAGCCAATTGCTCCTATCGTTCCGAGCCGGCAGATTGGGCCGCCTGGCGGGCCGACAATTGGCAGCGCATTCGCGAGGAACGCGCCAAGGCTTTGGCGCAGTGTGTCGATACGCTTGTGCAAACCAAAGCAAGGCTGTGGTGACGGACGCTTCTTCGCACTCCTGCGAGTTTTCGAGGTGTGCTCCGTTTAGTGGGCGGTAGCCGTTGTCATCCGCCGCAGCAGCGGCTGCCTCGCCAACACCTCCTCGCACGGCCCATGGTCAATTGCACGTCCAGCCTCCATCAGCACCACAGTGTCGAACCGCTCGAGCAAACTCAGCCGGTGGACCGACGCGATCAGGCAGGCATCCGGAAACGCATCGGCAATGCGCCCGAGCACGCGGGCTTCTGTGCTGGCATCAAGCGCACTGGTCGGCTCGTCGAGCAGCAGCAGCGAGCTGCCTTGCGCCGCGAGCACGCCGCGCGCAAGGCACAGCCGCTGTCTCTGCCCGCCTGAAAGATTGAAGCCTCGCTCCGACACGGCGGTGTCGAGGTCGCCGTGGTTCGCCTTCAGCACTTCGTCAAAAGTGCTTGTGTGCAGCGCGGCCTGCAGGAGCGTGTCGTCGCGCGGTTGGCCGAAGGCGAGGTTCTCGCGCACGCTGGCTTCGAACAGTTCTGTTTCCTGCGGGATCAGCGTGGCGAGCCGGCGCAGTTGTGCCCAATCGACGGGCTGACCGTCGAGCAGCAGCGTGCCGCTGTCGGGCGGATAGAGCCCGGCCAGCACGCGCAGCAGGGTGCTCTTGCCGCCTCCGCTCGGGCCGACGAGGGCGACGCGTTCGCCGCGGCGCAGTGTCAGCGCCACGTTGTGCAGGCCACTCCGCACGGGCTCGGCAACCCCGGGTTCTTCTTCGGCCGAAGCGCCGCGTGGCGCATAGCGCCATTGCAGCGCCTGGATGCTCAACTGCCGCCACGGCGCATCGGCCTCTATCCGCTCTCGCTCGGGCACCTGCTCGGGCGGCGTGGCCATCGCTTCGTTTCCCGATGGCGCCTGCCAGATCGGCTCGGCGCTGCTGTAGTCCGTGTGCATGCGCGCGAAGAAGCTGAAGTTGGCTGCGACCGAAGTCACGACGCCGGCGGCCTGCTGCGCGTATTGATAAATCATGAACACCGCACCCAGCATCACGGCCTGTCCGGGCGCGCGCGCCTGCCACACATAGATGACCACCAGCCCCCAGGTCAGCGCCAGCCCCATGAGGTCGACGGCGAACCACTTGCCTTCGTTGAGAACCACGGTGCGCTTCAGCGGCAGCGAGATCGCGGCCATGCGTCGCCGCAACAGCAGCCGCGAAGCACCCTGCAGGCGCAGGCCGATCACGGTCGAGGCATTGCCCAGGAAGTCGAGCAGCACAGCCACATAGCGCCGGTCGGCATCGTTCTCGGCGCGCGCGAGCTTCATCAGCGCGCGGTCGATGCGCACGATGACGAGGCCGATCAGCACATACCCCGCGAGCGCTGTCACGCCACTGGTGCGCGACAGCAGCGCCAGCGCGACCAGCGGGCCGACGAAGTTGACGGCGTTGGTGAGCCAGATGAACTGGTTTTGCGCGAAGTCCGACAGCGCGCGGCCGGCTTGATGCACGCGGTGTTGCAGCTCGCCGGAGTGGTGGTCATCGTGCCAGGCGAGAGGTGCGGCTGCGATGCGTGCGTACAGCTGGTCGGCGAGTGTCTCGCGCACCTTCACGCCGACGTTGCGTTCGAGAATGCGGCCCGGGCCGTGCAGCACCCATGCGCCAACGGCCACCCCGACCAGTGCCGCGATCCAGTGGCCGGCTGTGTTCAGCTCGCCGCGCTGCAGTGCGTTGATGGCCTGCCCCGCGAGGTACGGCAGCGTGAGGCGGATCAGCTGCGAAGCTGCAAGCAGCGCAGTGGCCGCCAGCAGCTGTCCGCGCGCGCCTTCCGCAAAGTGCCACAGGGCGGCATAGAGCTCGCGGATGGCGTTGCCGGGGCCGGTCTTCTTGTTCGTCTTGTCGCTGGCCTGCATGCGTGTCAGCCCGCCTTGCGGAATGTGAGGTTGATGCGCGTCGCGCCCAGCAATGGGTGCGGCTCGTCTTTCAGGGGCAGCACGCCGTGGTAGCGCAGCCGGTCTTCGCCACCCCAGGCCACGACGTCGCCGTGCACCAGCGGTACGCGCACCGTCTTGTCGCTGCGCGCATGCCCGCCGAACAGAAAGACGGCGGGCATGCCGAGCGACACCGAGACGATGGGCGCGCCGTAGTCGTGCTCGTCCTTGTCCTGGTGCAGCGACAGCCGCGCGCCCGGCGCGTAACGGTTGATCAGGCAGGCATCGGGTGCGAAGCCGTCGAAGCCGGCCGTCGAGGCTGCCTCGCGCGCCAGTCGCGTGAACGGCTCGGGCATGGCGGGCCAGGGCTTGCCGCTATCGGGGTCGGTGGCGCTGTAGCGGTAGCCGCGCCGGTCGCTGGTCCAGCCGAGCGCACCGCAGTTGGTCAGCGCGACGGACATGGTGAAGCCGCCCGGTGTGACGAGGTGGCGGAAGGGCGCGCGTTCCGCCAGCGTTTCGATGGCCGGCAGGAGCGCGTCGGCGAAGGGCAGGGCGAAACCGGGCAGCACGAAGGCGCCGGGGCCGAGCCGTTCAAGCGCCTCGCGCGGCGGGTCGTCGAACAGTGAAAGGGTGGGGGATCCGCCGCTACGGGAGTTTCGGGAGCTCGTCGTTGAGTTCATGCCCCTCGATCTTTGCCGAAAAGCCGCCTCGGCCCCAATTCGCCGGAGCTCCCATGTTCGGGTGATGTCGTTTGGCGGTGTTGCACTTAGCCTCGGCTCCCCAGTCATAAGTAGTGCTTAGGGTTTCAATTCTTGAAACTGCGCAATAAAAGGAATACGGTGTGCTCATCATGGACAGCGCTCGACTTCCCCTCAGCGTTCCAGAAGGCTGGACGGGTTGGTTCGAACTCATGCGCACGCCGAGCGGCACCTATGCCGGCATTTGCGAGTTGAGTCTGCGCGGCATTCCGCGCTGCGCCCTGGTGATTACCCAGCAGCTGACATGGGACGCGGCGATCGAGCGGGCAACGCTGCGGGCGGACCATTTCGTCAGGCAATGGGGGCCGGCGCGCGAGCATTGAACTGAACGCGTGCGGCGGCACAGCAAGGTCGGCAGGCGCGTGGTAGAAACCGCGAGCCTTTCGATCCACGCTCCAACCCACGCCTCGTCGTTCCAATGCCGAACTCTCCTTGTCGGGCTGCTGACAGACCGCGCGCCCGGTGGCTGTCGTGGCTGCTGCTCGGCATCGTCGCGCTGTGCATGGCCGGCTGCGCCGGACTGCCCGTCGACGTGCAGCGCAAACCCTCCGTCGCAATCAATGACGGCTCGGATACCACGCTCGGCCGCCTTGTGAAGGCGGCTTCTCCGCCCGGCGAGCCGCTGAGCGGGTTCAGGCTGCTGCCGATGCCGCAGTTCTCGCTGCACGCGCGCATCGAGCTTGCGCGTCGCGCGCAGCGCTCCATCGACGTGCAGTACTACCTCGTGCAGAACGACGAGACCGGCCGCTACCTGCTGCGCGCCCTGCGCGACGCGGCCGACCGCGGCGTGCGCGTGCGGCTGCTGGTGGACGACCTTTACACCGCCGGCGCCGACCCGCTCTTCGCCAGCTTCGCCTCGCATCCGAACGTCGAGGTGCGGCTCTTCAACCCGTTCCCCGCGGGGCGCGACCGCTTCGGCACGCGCTGGGCCTGGTCGATCCTCGACTTCGACCGCGTGCACCGCCGCATGCACAACAAGCTCTACGTGGTGGACAACACCATTGGCGTGATGGGCGGGCGCAACATGGCCAACGAGTACTTCCTGCGCGACGGGGGCTCGAACTTCATCGACATCGACACGCTGGTGGCCGGCGCCGTGGTGCCCAAGCTGTCGTCGCTGTTCGACATGTACTGGAACAGCCCTTATGTGTACCCCATCGAGTCGCTGGTGCCGCCCACCGGCGAAACCCCGCGGCAGCTGCGCGAGCGCTTCGACCGGCTGACCTCCGGCCCCGACCAGCTGCACCCCGAAGAGCCCGACTCCACCGACCTGCTGGGCAACAATCCGCTGGCCAAGGACCTGGACGCGGGCGCGCTGAAGCTGGTGTGGGCCCGCGCCGAGGCATACGCCGACCCGCCTGCCAAGGCGCTCGGGCCGACCGAAGAAGCGCGTGGCCTGCCCGCCGACGAGTCGAAGGACAGCGTGCTCTACAACGTGCGGCGCTACGTGCGCGGCGCCGAGAACGAGGTCATGCAGACCACGCCCTACCTGATTCCGGGCCGCGGCGGCATGGAGACGATCCGCCTCGTGCGCGGCAACGGCGTGCCCTACACCATCGTCACCAATTCGCTGGCGGCCACCGATGAGTCGCTGGTGCACATCGGCTACCGCCGCTACCGCCCCGAAATGCTGCGCCTGGGCGTGGAGCTGTACGAGCTGAGCCCCAAGCGGGTGGAGCAGACCAAACGCTTCGGCATGTACGGCTCGGCCAGCGGGCGGCTGCATGGCAAGTCGGCGGTGGTCGATCGCAAGATCGTGTTCATCGGCTCGATGAACTTCGACCCGCGCTCGATGCTGCACAACACCGAGGTCGGCATCTTCATCTTCAGCCCGCAGATTGCGCAGCAGCTCACCAGCCTGATCGGTTTTCTCCGGCTGGACGGCGCCTACCAGCTGCAACTGGGGCCGACGGGCGCCATCGAGTGGGTGAGCCCGGCCTCGGGGGACGCGGCCGACACCATCCTGCACCAGGAGCCCGAAACGGACTTCTGGTCGCGCTGGAAGCTGGAACTGCTGGCGCCGCTGGTACCCGAGAGCCTGCTCTAGCCAGCATCGGCCCGCATCCTCAAAACAGAGGATGGTGAGGAAGGGAGGGGCACAGAAGAATCGCAACGCTCGTGTTACGAGTTGATTCTTTTGTTTGCCCTTTCACCTGAAAAACCATCCATGAAAACAAACTTCGCGACCGCCGAGGCTTCCAGCCCGCTTTTCTTCAAGACGACGCGTTCCGCATGCGCAGTGGCGCTCCTGATCTCGCTCGCAGCCTGCGGCGGGGGTGGGGGCGGCGGTGGCGGCGGGTTCGCCGGCTTCCCGGCCGCGGGCGGCGGCAACCCGCCGGCCAGCGATCCGCCGGCCGCATCCACGCCGGTTACGTTTTCGGGCACCGCAGCCTCCGGCCTGCCTCTGGTGGGTACCGTCACCGTCAAGGACGCCAAGGGCGTTACCAAGACCGTGGCACTGGTCGACGGCAACTACAACATCGACGTGAGCGGCATGACGGCGCCTTTCGTCTTTCGCGCCGAAGGCACGGTGGGCGGCGAGCGCACGGTGATCCATTCGGCCGCGACCGCCGCGGATGCCAACGGCACCATCAACATCACGCCGCTGACCGACCTCGTGGTGGCCAATATCGCCGGCCGGCTGGCCGAGCAGTATTTCGACGGCGGCGAGTTCGCCTCGCTCACGGCCGACGAACTCAAGGCCGAATCCGACGGCCTGAAGGCCAAGCTGCTGCCGGTGCTGCTGGCGCTGGGTGTGGATGCCAGCATCGACCTGTTGCGCACCGCCTTCACGCCGCTGTCGAGCGCGTTGGACAAGGCGCTCGACGTGCTGCGCGTGAGCGTGGACCCGGCCACCAACGTGGCAACCATCACCAACATCGTCACGCAGCAGCAGATTGCCGACGACCTGGCAGTGAAGGCTGCGGCCGAGACCTCCACGACGCCGCTGAGCGGCGACGGCATGGGCACGGCGGCGGACGACATCACGCTGATCCGCAAGGTGCTGTCGGACTTCGTGGGCAAGTTCGCGAACGGGCTGCCCGCGCCGGCCGAATTGCTGCCCCTCATGACCGACGGCAGCAATCCCGCCACCGGAACCTACGGCTTCCGGTCCTCCGACCTGAACGCGGCGCAGTTCGCCGGCGACGCGGCGTCGGACCCCAGCCTCGTGGGCGCGAGCTTCACGGACGTGGTCATCCAGCGGATCAACTACACCATCGACGCGAACAACACGAGCCCGCGCGCGTATGTCGAATTCACGCACAAGGACAAGAACGGCGTCGCCTTCAGCAACAACCAGGGCATGCAGATTGTCAAGGGCACTGACGGCACGTGGCGCCTGCGCGGCGACGGGCGCGTGCTGGACATCAACCCGCACATCCACTCCACCAAGGAGAAGGCGACGGGTTGCGTGAGCAGTTCGCTGCAGTTCGCGATTCAGGACACGAACACCGGCAACAGCGGCAACGTCGCCTCGGTTGTCGTTACCGGGCCGGGGCTGCCCGCGGGCGGCTTGCGCCACATGCGTCCTTCGGGCGGCGGCGATTGGCCGATCCAGGGCTCCCCCAACAACAACTATTACTACCTGACGTCGAACTGCAGCGGCCTGTCGACCGCCGGCCTGAGCGACAGCGCGATCGCGGCGATTTCCGCCACGCCCGAGTACACCTTCACGGCCTACGAAAGCGACGGCTCGACGGTGGCCAAGTTCAGTGGTTTCGACATCGTCTACAAGCATCGCTTCCATGGCCGGCCGATGACGCTGGCGGAGGCGGCAGCCGCAACTTACCCGGGCTTCTCGACCACGCCAGCCCTCGCGTCCTACGCAGGAGGCAGCGACTTCGCCGTCAGCGCCACGGACCTGAACCCCGGCTTCGCCGCGGAGTTCTTCCTGAATCTGGCGTCCGGCCCTTCTGCCGGTGCGCAGGACCGGGCCGACGTCGCGCCGTCGGCTGCGGGTACGGCTTCGAAGACTTTCAATCTGCCGGCGCAGGGTTCCGTCGTCTTCAGGAACATGTACGTCAGTACGTACGACGCCAACTGGCGCGAACTGGCGCTTCGCGACCAGAACTGAGGCCCCGGGGCACCCCTCAAAGCCGAAAGCCCCCGTGAGGGGGCTTTTTCATGGGCACGGCGCCAGCAGGCGGGCTGCTGCGCGGAGGCTACTGCTGCAGCCGTCCGCTGAGGTACGGCTCGGGGTCGACGGCCGTGCCGTTCTTGCGGATCTCGAAGCGCAGCTTCACGCGGTCGGCATTGCTGCGGCCCATTTCGGCGATCTTGTCGCCCTGGCGCACCACCGCGTTTTCCTTCACGAGGATGGTCTGCACGTGCGCGTAAGCGGTAAGGAAGGTCTCGTTGTGTTTCACGATGACCATGTTGCCGTAGGCCGGCAGTTCGCCGCCCACGTACACCACGCGGCCATCGGCCGAAGCGACGACCGGGTCGCCGAGGTTGCCGGCGATGTCGATGCCCTTGATGCGGTCGCCGTCGAAGCGGGCGATGGTTGCGCCGTTCGCGGGGCGGATGAACAGGGCTGCCGGGCGTTGCTGGACCGGTGGCGGCTTGACCGCCGGGGCCGGCCACGGGGTGTTGAGGTCGACCGTGGAGCAGGCCGCGAGGCTCGCGGCAAGCAACGCTGCGGCGCCGGTACGTAAAACAAAAGTCTGAAGGTGCATGGCGCTCTGTTGGAACGGGTTCGTTGCGGAGGGTTCCTGCGGTCTGGCTCGCCGGGCGGGCCAAGCGGCAGATGCTAGCAAACTCATGCGTCGGCGCTCGAAGAGCAACCCGGCGCGAAGTGGCCATTGAAGGCCGGCCGAGGCTATTTCAGCGGGATCGGCGTACCGCGGTCGATGGGCACCGCCGTCACGCTGTTCTTGGGCGAACCGTCGATCAGCAGGTCGGAGTAGGTGAGGTAGACCAGCGTGTTGCGCTTTGCATCGACCATGCGCACCACACGCAGGCGCTTGAAGAGTACCGACAGCCGTTCGCTGTAGACCTCTTCGCGCTTGGGCAGCGGCTGCGTGATGCTCACGGGGCCGACCTGGCGGCAGGCAATGGAGGCCTCCGACTTGTCCTCGGCCACGCCGAAGGCACCGGCCAGCCCGCCGGTCTTGGCGCGCGAGACATAGCAGGTAACGCCAGTGACCTTGGGGTCGTCGTAGGCCTCGATCACGATCTTGTGGTCGGGCCCGATGAGCTTGAATGCGGTGTCGACGTCGCCCACCGTCTCCGCGTGTGCCGTCGCGGCCAGGATGAACCCGAAGCCGAGCGCGGCGCGAAGCAGGGTGGAGCGAAGCGTCATGGGTGTGTGCGGTTTTTTCAAACGATGTCGATCGTGTGGACGCGGTCGAAGCTGCCTCGCCGCCGGTCCTCGAAGTAGTGCTCGAGCGTTTCGCGCACGGTGCGAAAGGCGATCTCGTCCCAGGGAATTTCTTCTTCGGTGAAGAGCTTCGCCTCGATGGTCTCGTGGCCCGGATCGAACTTGTCGTCGAGCAGGCGGGCGCGATAGAACAGGTGCACCTGGCCCACGCGCACCACGCTGATGACGGAGAACAGCCCCTCCATCACGTAGTTGGCACCGGCCTCTTCGTCGGTCTCGCGAGCCGCGCCCTGGGCGGTGGTTTCCTCGAGTTCCATGAAGCCGGCCGGCAGCGTCCACTTGCCCCAGCGCGGCTCGATGTTGCGCTTGCACAGCAACACCTTGTCGCCCAGGACCGGAATGGTGCCGACCACGTTCAACGGGTTCTCGTAGTGGATGGTGTGGCAGGCCGGGCAGACGGCGCGCTGCTTGGTGTCGCCGTCGTCCGGCACGCGGTAGACCACCGCGGTGCCACAGTTCTTGCAGTGCTTGATGGGTACGCGCAGGAGCATGAAACCGGCCGCCGTCTTCAGACGACCTTGACGGTCAACGTCGGCAGGCCCGCGACTTCGCCCACGAGCGTGTCGCCTGCCACCACGGCGGCCACGCCTTCGGGCGTGCCCGTGAAGATCAGGTCGCCGGGCTGCAGCTCCCACGCGGCTGACAGGTGCTCGATGGTTTCGGCTACGTTCCAGATCAGCTTGCTCACGTTGCTGCGCTGGCGGTCGGTGCCGTTCACCTGCAGCGAGATCTCGGCCTTTTCGGCGTCGCCGGCCTGCGCCACGGGCACGATCGGCCCGATGGGCGCGCTCTGCTCGAAGCTCTTGCCGATGTCCCAGGGGCGGCCCTGTTTCTTCATGTCGTTCTGCAGGTCGCGGCGCGTCATGTCGAGGCCGACCGCGTAGCCGTAGATGTGCTTGTGCGCATCGGCGGCCGCAATGTTCTTGCCGCCGGTGCCGATGGCAACCACGAGTTCGATCTCGTGGTGCAGGTTCTTCGTGAGCGTGGGGTAGGCCATGGTGCCGGTCTGGCCCGCATCGACCGCCACCAGCGCATCGGCCGGCTTCATGAAGAAGAAGGGCGGCTCGCGGCCGGTGAAGCCCATTTCCTTGGCGTGATCTTCGTAGTTGCGGCCCACGCAGTAGATGCGGTGCACCGGAAAGCGGGCGGGCTGGCCGGCCACCGACACCGAAACGGTGGCGGGCGGGGCGAAGACAAACTCGGAAGCCATTTCGACGTGTCCTTTTTCAGCGAAACCTAAGCGGGAGACCGGCAGTGTGCCAGAGGCGGGAGGCTCACAATAGGCGCCTGTCTTGTCTTATCTCCCCCGTGCCTTCCCGCATCCGTTCATTTCGACCATGCCCATCCGAATCGGCAAAGCCGGCAAAGCCAACGCCCTCAACGAACTCGGCCGCCAGCGCGACGAGGAGGGCGACCAGGACGGCGCGCTGCAAGCCTATGCCCAGGCCAGCGCCGTGCATCCGTACTGGTCGGCCCCCTGGTACAACGCCGGCCTCATCCACAAGTACCGCGGCGACTGGGCCGCCTCGCTGCAGGCCAACGCCCGGGCCGTGCAATGCGAGCCGCGCAACGAAGGCGCGATATGGAACCTGGGCATCGCCGCCACGGCGTTGGGCGACTGGGCGACGGCGCGCAGCGCCTGGCGGCAGTACGGCATCGAGGTGGCGGACGGCGAAGGCCCGGTCGATCTTTTCATCGGACTCACGCCCATTCGCGTGCACGGCGACGAGGCCAGCGAAGTGGTGTGGGCCGACCGCATCGATCCGGCTCGCGCCATCCTGCGCAACGTGCCCACGCCGGACTGCGGCCACCGCTACGGCGACCTCGTGCTGCACGACGGCGCGGCCAACGGCTACCGCCTGCGCGGCGACCGCGAGGTGCCGGTGTTCGACGCGCTCGAACTGATTGCGCCGTCGGACTATTCGACCTACGAGGCCACCGTCGAGGACGCGACCAGGGAAGACATCGACGCGCTCGTCCAGCGCTTCGAGGCCGCCGGCGCCAGCGCCGAGAACTGGACCACCAGCATGCAGATGCTCTGCCGCGCCTGCTCCGAAGGCCGCCCCTTCGGCGAGGGCCAGCACAACCACGCGGCCGGCGAGGAGCCGGGCACGCTGGGGCCATGGCGCATCGGCATCGCCGCGCGCGAGGAGGCGGCCGCGCGCCGCATCCTCGACGAATGGCGCAACGCCATCTCCACCACATCACCCAAGGCCACGCTGCACGACTTCCGCTGCGTGCTTGCGGCCACGCCCCGCTCCTGAGGGAGCGCTATGCTTGAGAAATCATGAAGCTGCATAACTATTTCCGCTCCTCCGCCTCGTTCCGCGTGCGCATCGCCCTCAACCTGAAGGGCCTCGATTTCGATTACGTTCCCGTGCACATCGCGCGCGGCGACCATCGCACCGGTCCTTATTCCGCCATCTCGGCCGACAGGCTGGTGCCGCTGCTCGAAGACGAGGGCGAGCGCTTCTCGCAATCGATGGCCATCATGGAATACCTCGACGAAGTGCACCCCGAGCCGGCGCTGCTGCCGAGCGACCCGGTGGGCCGCGCCCACGTGCGCGCACTGTCGCAGTCGATCGCCTGCGAGATCCACCCGCTCAACAACCTGCGCGTGCTCAAGTACCTGGTGAAAGACCTGAAGCTCGACGACGAGGCCAAGAACGCCTGGTACCGCCACTGGGTGCGCGACGGCATGCTGGCCTTCGAACGCCAGCTTGCGCAGTACCCCGCCGGCATCTACTGCTGGGGCAACACGCCCACCATGGCCGACTGCTGCCTGGTCCCGCAGATCTTCAACGGCCGCCGCTTCGACTGCGACTTCAGCGGCCTGCCGCGCACCATGGCCGCCTTCGAGGCCTGCATGGAGCTCGACGCCTTCCAGCGCGCGCAGCCCTCGCAGGCGCCCGACGCGGAGGCCTGAGCCTCATGAACGAGCGCTGGCTCGTGCCCGACTGGCCTGCGCCGCCGAACGTGCGGGCCGTGTGCACCACGCGTGACGGCGGGGTTTCGCGGGGGCGCTATGAGAGCCTGAATCTCGGTGATCACGTGGGCGATGAACTCGCGCTCGTGGCAGAGAACCGGAACCGTTTGCGCATGGCCATCGGCGCGCGCCCCGTATTCCTGCAGCAGGTGCACGGCACTGGCGTCGTCGCACTCGATGCCGCACAGGACGTGGTACGCGACGGTACTGCTGCCGATGCCTGCACGGCTACGGCGGCCGGTCTGGCCTGCACGATCATGGTGGCCGACTGCCTACCCGTGCTCTTCACCGATGAAGAAGGCCGCCGCGCGGCGGCTGCGCACGCCGGGTGGCGCGGGCTTGCGGGCGGGGTGCTCGAACAGACCGCCAAGGCTTTCAAGGTGGATGGCGCGGCCCGGGTCATTGCCTGGCTGGGCCCCTGCATCGGCCCCAAGGCGTTCGAGGTCGGCCCGGAGGTCAAGGCAGTCTTTGAAGCGCATGCGCCCGAAGCGGCATCCTGCTTCAGGCCTGCGCCGGCGACCGGCAAATGGCTGGCCGACCTGCCCGCATTGGCACGCCAGCGGCTGCGCGCGGTGGGCATCGAAGCCGTTCACGGCAACGACGGCAGCGACGGCTGGTGCACCGTCGGCAACCCGTCACGGTTCTTTTCGCACCGGCGCGACGGCGTCAGCGGCCGCTTCGCTGCCCTGGTCTGGAAGGTCTGAGCCCGCGCCTTGCGATGCGGCCTCTTCGGCCGCGGCACGCCGGGCGGCTTCCTGCGCTTCGACCTCGCGCTGTTTGATCGCGCGGCGCCGCGCAGGCGTGCCCATCAGGTAAACCACCAGTGCCACCGGCGCCAATCCGTACAAAAGAAATGTGAAGATGGCGCCCAGCACCGTGCCGTTGGTGTTGGTGGCTTCGGCCACCGCCATCATCACGGCGACATACAACCAACCGATGACGATCAGATGGATAAACACGAGAAGTTTCAGTTGGTAAGCAAAGGGGGCGGCGTTGTGAGTGCCTTGTGAATGCAGGATACTCAAAACACGCAAGCCATCCGTATCGTTTCAGGCGAGGACCAGGAGACATGATGAAGCAACAAGCCACGGGGGCCGATGCGTTCGCGCCCTTTCAGCAGGCACTTTCAGAGGGATGGAGCAAGGCGCTGGAGTCGTTCCAGCAGTCCGTCGCACAGGGCACCGTACCGGGGGCTTCGGCCTTCAACGTCGGCGGGACGCCGCTATGGCAATTGCCGCAGGGCGCAAAGATGCCCGAGCTGCCCAAGTTCTCCATCGACCCCGAAAAACTCCAGTCCATCCAGCAGCAGTACCTGGCGGAAGCCACAGAACTCTGGCGCCAGGGCTTCGCCGCCAAGCCTGAAGGCGACAAGCGCTTTGCCGGCGATGCCTGGGGCAACAACCCGCTGTCGGCCTTCTCGGCGGCCGTCTACCTGCTCAACGGCCGCACCATGCTCGGCATGGCAGAGGCCATCGACGCCGACGAAAAGACCAAGGCGCGCATGCGCTTCGCAGTCGAGCAATGGATGGCCGCCTCGGCGCCCAGCAACTCGCTGGCCTTCAATGCCGAAGCGCAGAAGAAGGCCATCGACACGCAGGGCGAGAGCATTGCAAAGGGCATCCAGAACCTGCTGCACGACGTGAAGCAGGGCCACCTCAGCATGACCGACGAGAGCGCCTTCGAAGTTGGGCGCAACGTGGCCACCACCGAAGGCGCCGTGGTGTTCGAGAACGAGTTCTTCCAGCTGCTCGAATACAAGCCGCTCACGCCCAAGGTGTACGAGCGGCCGTTCCTGCTGGTGCCGCCGTGCATCAACAAGTTCTACATCCTCGACCTGCAGCCCGAGAACTCGCTGATCCGCTATGCGAACGACCAGGGCCATCGCGTGTTCGTGGTGAGCTGGCGCAACCCTGATGAATCGATGGACAAGGCCACCTGGGACGACTACATCGAGAACGCCGCCATCAAGGCGATCCACACGGTGCAGGAGATCAGCGGCAGCAAGCAGATCAACACGCTCGGCTTCTGCGTGGGCGGCACCATCCTGAGCACCGCGCTCGCGGTGCTTGCGGCGCGCGGCGAGAAGCCGGCCGCGTCGGTCACGCTGCTGACCACCTTCCTCGACTTCAGCGACACCGGCATCCTCGACATCTTCGTGGACGAGACGATGGTGGCGTACCGCGAAATGCAGCTCGGCAAGGGTGGCCTGCTTCCGGGCGGCGACCTGGCCTCGACCTTCAGCTTCCTGCGGCCCAACGATCTTGTGTGGAACTACGTGGTCGGCAACTACCTCAAGGGCGAGACGCCGCCCCCCTTCGACCTGCTGTACTGGAACAGCGACGCCACCAACCTGCCGGGTCCGTTCTACGCCTGGTACCTGCGCAACACGTACCACGAGAACAAGCTCGCCAAGCCGAATGCACTCACCGTATGTGGCGAGAAGATCGACCTGGGCAACATCGACATTCCGGCCTACATCTACGGCTCGCGCGAGGACCACATCGTGCCCATTGGCGGCGCGTATGCCTCCACGCAACTGCTGCCGGGCAAGAAGCGCTTCGTCATGGGCGCGTCGGGCCACATCGCCGGCGTGATCAACCCGCCGGTCAAGAACAAGCGCAGCCATTGGATCCGCGACGACGGCAAGTTCCCGAAGACGCAGGCCGAATGGCTTGTCGGCGCGCAGGAGCATCCCGGCAGCTGGTGGACCGACTGGGCACAATGGCTCAAGGGGCACGCGGGCAAACAGGTCCCCGCGCCCAAGGCGTACGGCAACGGCAAGGCTTACAAAGCCATCGAACCGGCGCCGGGACGCTACGTCAAGGCTCGCGCCTGACCTTCGCTTCGCTACACCTCGATTTCAAATCACTTCAACGGAGAACCTCATGGAAGACATCGTCATCGTTTCGGCAGCACGCACGGCGGTCGGCAAGTTCGGCGGCTCGCTCGCCGGCATCTCGGCCACGGAGCTGGGTGCGATCGTGATCAAGGAAGTGATTGCACGCGCCAACCTCACGGCCGAGCAGGTCGGCGAGGCCATCATGGGCCAGGTGCTCGCGGCCGGCGCGGGCCAGAACCCCGCGCGCCAGGCATGGCTCAAGAGCGGCGGCGCCAAGGAAACCCCCGCGCTCACCATCAACGCCGTGTGCGGCTCGGGCCTGAAGGCAGTGATGCTGGCGGCGCAGGCCGTTGCCACGGGCGACAGCGAAATCGTCATTGCCGGCGGCCAGGAAAACATGAGCGCCGCGCCGCACGTGCTGCCCAACTCGCGCAACGGCCAGCGCATGGGCGACTGGAAGCTGGTCGACACCATGATCGTGGACGGCCTGTGGGACGTCTACAACCAGTACCACATGGGCATCACCGCCGAGAACGTGGCCAAGAAGTTCGGCATCGACCGTGCCGCACAAGACGAACTGGCACTCGGCAGCCAGACCAAGGCCGCCGCCGCGCAGGACGCTGGCAAGTTCAAGGACGAGATCGTCGGCGTGAGCATTCCGCAGAAGAAGGGCGACCCCATCGTCTTCAACCAGGACGAGTTCATCAACCGCAAGACCAGCGCCGAAGGCCTGGCCGGCCTGCGCCCCGCCTTCGACAAGGCTGGCGGCGTGACGGCGGGCAATGCCTCGGGCCTGAACGACGGCGCAGCAGCCGTGATGGTGATGACGGCCAAGAAGGCCGCCGCCCTCGGCCTGAAGCCGCTGGGCCGCATCGCCAGCTACGCCACCGCCGGCCTCGACCCCGCCATCATGGGCATGGGCCCGGTGCCCGCATCGACCAAGGCGCTGCAGCGCGCCGGCTGGAAGGCCGCCGACCTCGACCTGCTCGAGATCAACGAAGCCTTCGCAGCACAGGCCTGTGCCGTGAACCGCGAAATGGGCTGGGACGTGAACAAGGTGAACGTCAACGGCGGCGCCATCGCCATCGGCCACCCGATCGGCGCGTCGGGCTGTCGCATCCTGGTGACGCTGCTGCACGAAATGCAGCGCCAGAACGCCAAGAAGGGCATTGCCTCGCTGTGCATCGGCGGCGGCATGGGCGTTGCGCTGACCATCGAGCGCTGAGAAGGCGCGAATAAACCTGCTGCGCACCCCGATCTCGCATCTGCGGTCCTCACCGTACCTGGGTACGGCTCCGGTCCTCGACGCGACCTCAGGGCGCTCGCGACGGTTTCTTCACACCTTCTCTGCCGACGGGCCCCACGGCCCGTCGCTCAGCGCGACATCGACGGCCGCTGCGCCATCGCCGCGCGCCAGCGCAGCAACTCGGGGTGCTGTTCCCCGGGCTTGACCCGCACCACGCGGGCGAAGTCCACCGCCACCACGGCGGTGATGTCGGCAATGCTGAACTGGTCGGCGGCGATGAAGTCGCGACCGGCCAGCCGCTCATTCAGCGTCTCGAAGAACTGATGCACCCGTGCCAATCCGCGCTGCGCCAGTTCGGGAATCTGGGCGTAGTTCACCGGCCCGGGCAGCGCCCGATCGGCCATGGCCGGCGAGCCGTTGCGCAGCGTCTCGGCAATGGCCAGCAGGCCTTCGAATTCGATGCGCCAGTTCCAGCTGGCGATCTCGGCTTTTTCCTTTGGCGTGCTGCCCATCAGCGGCGGCTGCGGGTAACGGGCCTCCAGCCAGGCAGCGATGGCGGCGTTATCGGTCAGCAGCAGACCGTCATCGTCATCGGTGCGTAGTGCCGGCACGGTGCATTGCGGGTTGATCGCGCGGTAGGCATCGCCCATTTGCTCACCACGGGCGAGGTCTACCTGCACGGTCTCATGGGCAATGCCCTTCTCGGCAAGCAGGATGCGCGCGCGCCGCGGGCTGGGTGCGGTAGCGCAGTCGTAGAGAATGATCATCGTCCGTCCAACTCCTGGAACTCATCGCATGAATGGCACGACAGCCTACACGCCGCCCACCGTCTGGTCCTGGAACAAGGAAAGCGGCGGCCGCTTCGCGAACATCAATCGCCCGATCGCGGGTGCCACCCATGAGAAGGACCTGCCGGTGGGGAAGCATCCGCTGCAACTCTATTCGCTGGCCACGCCCAACGGCGTGAAGGTCACGGTGATGCTGGAAGAACTGCTGGCGCTGGGCCATACCGGCGCTGAATACGACGCCTGGCTGATCCGCATCAGCGATGGCGACCAGTTCGGCAGCGGCTTCGTGGCGGTGAACCCGAACTCCAAGATTCCCGCGCTGATGGACCGCAGCGGCGACACGCCCATTCGCGTGTTCGAGTCGGGTGCGATCCTGCAGTACCTGGCCGAGAAGTTTGGCGGCGCCTTCCTGCCGACCGAGCGCGCGGCCCGCGCCGAATGCCTGTCGTGGCTGTTCTGGCAGATGGGCAGCGCGCCATACCTCGGCGGCGGCTTCGGGCACTTCTATGCCTACGCGCCCACGAAGATCGAATACGCGATCGACCGCTTCGCCATGGAGACCAAGCGCCAGCTCGACGTGCTCGACCGCCGGCTGGCCGAGAGCCGCTACCTGGCGGGCAACGACTACACCATCGCCGACATGGCTGTCTGGCCCTGGTACGGCGCGCTCGCCAAGGGGCAGCTCTACGAATCGGGCGAGTTCCTGCAGGTGAGCGAGTACAAGAACGTGCTGCGCTGGGCCGATGAAATCGCGAAGCGTCCGGCAGTGCAGCGCGGCCGCATGGTCAATCGCGCATGGGGCCAGCCGAACAGCCAGCTGCACGAGCGCCACGACGCCAGCGACTTCGAGACCCGCACCCAGGACAAGCTCGAAACGCCAACCTGAGCGCAGGAGCAACAACGATGAGCGACAAGATCCTGGTCTTCTACGGCTCGTACCGCTCCGATCGCATGGGCGTGCGCCTGGCGGACTACATCGTCGCCGGGCTTCGCGCGCGTGGCGACGATGCGGAGCTGATCGACGCGAAGGCTGTCGACCTGCCCATGCTCGACCGCATGTACAAGGAATACCCGAAGGGCACCGCGCCCGCGGCCATGGAAGCCCTGGCCGAAAAGATCCGCACGGCAGACGCCTTCGTCTTCGTCACCGGCGAATACAACTGGGGCCCGCAACCCGGCTTGAAGAACCTGACCGACCACTTCCTCGAAGAGTGGTTCTGGCGGCCCGCGGCCGTCGCGAGCTATTCGGCAGGGCGCTTCTCCGGCGTGCGCTCGGGCACGGTGTGGCATTCGATCCTGTCGGAGATGGGCATGGTCGTGGTGTCGAGCACGCTCGCGGTCGGGCCGATCTCGCAGACGCTGGATGCAGCAGGCAAGCCGACGGGGCCTGCGGGCGAATCGCTGGAGCGCTCGTTCGGCCGGTTCGCGGACGACCTGGCGTGGTGGACCGAGGCCGCGCGGGCGCAGCGGGCGCGCAAGGCGCCGCCGTACTAATGTTCATGAGCGTGCGCTGGCAACTCGTTGCCGTTCTTGCATTTCTGCTGTCGGGTTGCGTTTCCTTCCCGACGCGGTATGCCACGCTCCAATGCAGTTGCCGCGCAGATACGGTGCCGGTGCACCGGATTTCATTGAATGTACCAACCGGGACCTGGGCGATCTCGGGCCATAGCGGCTTCCTCTACGGGGAAGTCGCGTGGTTGTCGATCCGGTTGCCCGAAAAGCCAATCGTCCCTGCGCGCTACGAAGCTGGGCAGATTGTTGTCATCGATGAGAGTCCATATCCCTCAGTCACCGTGTTGGTCACGGGCGGCGATGTGCGGGTCGATCCGCAGCAAAGGGAAGTGACGGTCTCGCTTCAGACCGCCGCCGGCGCGTTTTGGGCGAACGGGGTCTACCCCCTTCGCTAGCGGATTTCTGCGGAACCGTCCGTGGCTGGCGCTCGCCCCCGGACCATCTTGTTCACCGCTGAAATTTTGGGCAAAGTGTGGAATCTCATTATAAAACAACAGCTTGCATACCTTTTACAAGGCTCCGCATGAGTTACCCCCAAAGTTGTGCACAGAAAATGGGGACGACATCAGACTTTTCGCAATCGCGTGCAAGTTGCTGATTCAATGACGTTTTCTGCCCACCGGAAATCGCGAAAAAGTTCTCTTCGCAGCCACTTTCGGGCCCATGTGGGCTGTTTTGCCCGCCAAGGTTGTTCACCGCCCAAATTTTGAGCAAACTAAGGAATACCCTTGTAAAACAATGACTTAAATCTGTTTTACAAGGCTCCTCATGAGTTACCCCCAAAGTTGTCCACGGAAAATGGGGACTGGATCGACTTGTTCAGCAAACGCATGCAAGTCGATGTTTTTGGGCACCGCGCTCAGTTCTCTTCGGCCAGTTGCCCGGCGTAGTGCCGGCACAAGGTTTCGACCAGCGCCTGCGCATAAATGGGCAGTGCCGCCCGGTCTCGCACCAGCAGATACCGCTCCCGCACGCACCACGCATCGCTGAGGTCGATCAGCGCGAGCTGCATGCTTTCCTGGTTGCGCCGCGCAGCCGATTCCGGCACCACGCCGATGCCCACGCCGCTGCCGATCATCCGGCACATGGCGTCGAAGCTGCCGAGCTGGATGCGCAGCTTCTGCCGCTTGTCGGTGATCTGCGCCAGGAAGGTCTGCAGCGTGCTGCCCTGCTGCATGCCGATGGCGTCTTCGTCGAGCGTCTCGGCGAATGAAATCTTCCGGCGCCTGGCGAAGCGGTGCTTGCGCGAGGTGACGAGCACCAGCCGGTCGGTGCTGAAGTGGATGGCCTCCAGCCCCAGCGTGTCGACGCGGCCGGCGACGATGCCGATGTCGGCGCGGCCGTCGAGCACGCCGCGCGGGATCTGAGCATTCGGTTTTTCCTGAAGGTCGACGTTGATGCGCGGGTTGTGCGCCAGGAAGCCCGGCAGGATCTCGGGCAGGAAGTCGGTCACCGCCGTGGTGTTGGCGAACACGCGCAGATGGCCGCGCAGGCCGCCGCCGTATTCGAGCAAATCGTCGCGCAGTTGCTCCGTTTGATGCAGCACGAGGCGAGCGTGATGCAGGAAGGCTTCTCCCGGAGGCAGCAGCCGTACGCCGCGGGCCTCGCGCTGCAGCAACTGCAGGCCGGCCTGCGTTTCCAGCGCCTTGATGCGCGCGCTGGCGGCAGCCAGCGACAGGTGCTGGCGCTCGGCGGCCCGCGTGAGGTTGCCGAGTTCGGCCGTGGCCACGAACAGCCGCAGGTCGGTGAGGTCGAAAAGCATCGAGCGATGCTAGACCCTCCCAGGCCCCAAGCCTTCGGAATTCCAGAAGGCTGGGTTCCGAAATCGCAGATTGCGCGCAGGGGGAGGGCGAACGACCATGCGGCCATGGAGACACAACACATCATGAGATTTCGCGCCTTCGCACTGCTGGCGTTCGCAGCCGCCGCCGCGGCACTGGTCCAGGCCGGCCCGGCACGCGCCGAGGCTTATCCCTCGCGCCCCGTCACGCTGGTGGTGCCGCAAGCCGCCGGCGGCACCAACGACATCGTCGGTCGCCTCGTGGGCCAGAAGCTCGGCGAAGTAATGAACAACGCCAGCGTGGTGGTCGACAACCGGCCCGGCGCTGGCGGCAACATCGGCACGCAGCTGGTGGCCAAGGGGCCGAAGGACGGGTACACGCTGCTCATGACCATCAGCAGCAGCCAGGCCATCAACCCGGCGCTGTACAAGAACCCGGGCTTCGACCCGGTGAAAGACTTCAAGCCCGTCGGCCTCGTCGGCGCGGTGCCCAATGTGCTGCTGGTCAACCCCACGTTCCCGGCGAAGAACTTCGCCGAGTTCCTGAAGCTCGCGCGGCAGAAGGGCGCCAACTACCAGTACGCCTCGGCCGGCAACGGCACGCTCAACCACCTGCTGGGCGAAATGCTCAACAGCATGGCGGGCATCTCGCTGCAGCACGTGCCGTACAAGGGTGTCGCACCAGCGCTCAACGACGTGCTGGGCGGGCAACTGCCGATCGTGTTCGCGAGCCTGCCTTCGGCTCTTTCGCACATCAAGGCCGGCAAGCTGCGCGCGCTGGCTGTGAGCGGCGACAAGCGCTCGGCCGTGCTGCCCGACGTGCCCACCATCGCCGAGGAGGTGCCCGGCTACAACGGCACGCTGTGGATCGGCCTGTTTGCGCCCGCGGGCGTGCCGGCCGATGTGCTGGCGACATTGCAGGACGCCACGCGCAAGGCGCTGGCCTCGAAGGACCTGCGCGACAAGCTCGACCAGCAGGGCGTCGAAATTGCAGCGCCCACCACGCCCGATCAATTTTCGAAACTGCTGCAGGACGACCTCGCCAAGTGGGCGCGCATCGTCAAGGCCTCCGGTGCCGCAGTCGATTGAATGAAGCAAGACATGCCCAACGAAACTCCCACGACACCCTCCGTGATCGACAGCGAAGCACTGGCGAAGCTGCAAGCCTGGCAAGGCCGCAGCGAGACGCTGGCCGACGACATCACCGCCGCGCCCGTGCGCGCTCTCTCCGCCACGCTCGATCGCGACGATGCCCTGCCCGAAGCCGGCACGCGCCTGCCCGAGCTGTGGCATTGGCTCTACTTCCTGCCGCACCACCGCCAGTCCGAAATCGGCGAAGACGGCCACGCTAGGCGAGGCGGCTTCCTGCCGCCCGTGCCGTTGCCGCGCCGCATGTGGGCCGGGGGGCGGCTTGCCTGGGAGCCCGGCAACCCGCTGCAGGTCGGCGACAGGATCGAGCGCACCTCGACCATCGCATCGGTCACGCACAAGGCGGGCCGTACCGGCGAACTGGTCTTCGTGCTCGTGCGCCACGAGGTGCGCAACGAGCGCGGCCTCGCGCTGACCGAGGAGCACGACATCGTCTACCGCGCCGCCGCGCAGCCAGGTGAAGCGGGCCCGCCACCCACGCCCGCGCCGAAGGACGCCGCCTTCAGCCGCGACATCGTGCCCGACGACGTGCTGCTGTTCCGTTATTCAGCGCTCACCTTCAACGGTCACCGCATCCACTACGACCGCCGCTACGTGACGCAGGTCGAGGGCTATCCGGGCCTGATCGTGCACGGCCCGCTGATAGCGACGCTGCTGGTCGATCTGCTGCGCCGCAACGTGCCGGGCGCGCAGCTCGCGCGCTTCGAGTTTCGCGCGGTGCGCCCGACTTTCGACATCGCGCCGTTCCGCGTGCACGGCAAGCCCGGTGCCGACGGAAAGACATTCAGCCTTTGGGGCGAAGACGCCGACGGCTGGCTCACGATGCAGGCCACGGCCGTGCTGGCCTGAGGGGAGAACCGACACATGACAAGACCCCTGGACGGCATCACCGTCATCTCGCTCGAGCACGCGATTGCCGCGCCGTTCTGCACCCGCCAGCTGGCCGACCTCGGCGCGCGCGTCATCAAGGTGGAGCGCCCCGAGGTGGGCGACTTCGCGCGGGCCTACGACGCCCGCGTGCACGGCGAGGCCTCGCACTTCGTGTGGGTGAACCGCTCGAAGGAAAGCCTCACGCTGGACCTGAAGCAACCCGCCGCGCTCGCCGTGCTGCAGGAGCTGGTGGCCGATGCCGACGTGCTGGTGCAGAACCTCGCGCCCGGCGCCGCCGCGCGCATGGGGCTCGGTGCGCAGGTGCTGCAGGCGAAGCACCCGCGGCTCATCGTCTGCGACATCTCGGGCTACGGCGAAGACGGACCGTACCGCGACAAGAAGGCCTACGACCTGCTGATCCAGAGCGAGGCGGGCTTTCTGTCGGTCACGGGCACGCCGGACGATCCGTGCAAGTCGGGCAATTCCATCGCAGACATTGCGGCGGGCATGTACGCATACACCGGCATCCTCGCGGCGCTGCTCCAGCGCGGCAAGACCGGCAAGGGCTCGCACATCGATGTGTCGATGCTCGAATCGCTCGCGGAGTGGATGGGCTACCCGATGTACTACGCCTACGAAGGCGCGCCGCCGCCGCCGCGCAGCGCCGCTTCGCACGCGACCATTTATCCCTACGGGCCGTTCCCCGCCGGCGATGGCGGCACCGTGATGCTGGGCCTGCAGAACGAGCGCGAGTGGCGCACCTTCTGCGAGAAGGTGCTGCTGCAGGCAGGGCTTGCGACCGACGCCCGCTTCGACAGCAACGCACGGCGCAATGAAAACCGCGAGGCCCTGCGCGCGATCATCGTCGAGACCTTCGGCGCGTTGAGCACGGCACAGGTGCTGGAGCGGCTCGACACGGCGCAGATCGCCAACGCCCGCATGAACGACATGGCTGGCCTGTGGGCGCATCCGCAGTTGCAGGCGCGCGAGCGCTGGCGGCAGGTGGGTTCGCCAGCGGGCGAGATTCCGGCCTTGCTGCCGGCTGGTCGGCAGAGTGCGTTCGACTACCGCATGGACCCGATTCCGGCGGTCGGTGAGCACACCGAGGCGATCCTGCGCGGCCTCGGGCGCAGCGAGGCGGACATTGCGGCGCTGCGCGAGGCGAGGGCGGTGTGAGCGCGCTCGCCCTGGCACGCGCCTTTCTCTTCGTGCCTGCCGACCGGCCCGAGCGCCATGCGCGCGCGCTGGCCACCGGGGCGGGCGGCGTGATCGTCGATCTGGAGGATGCGGTGGCGCCCGAACGCAAGGCGGCGGCGCGCGAGGCGCTCGCCACCTCGTTCGCCGCGCTGCCCGTCGCCGACCGGCAACGCCTGCTGGTGCGCGTCAATGCCGCCGGCACACCGTGGCATGACGATGACTGCGCGCAAGTCGGCGCGCTGGTGGCACAAGGCCTGATTGCGGGCGTCGTGCTGCCCAAGGCGGAGCGAGCGGCCGACCTGTCCCGGTTGGCCGGGGCCGTCGGTCCGCAGGGCGTGCTGGTGCCGCTGATCGAATCGGCCGCGGGCCTGGCGGCAGTCGATGAAATCGCGGCTGGCCTGCAGGTGCTGCGGCTCGCGTTCGGCAATCTCGATTTCCAGGCCGATATCGGCTTGGCCTGCGACGCGGACGAAGCCGAACTCGTGCCAGTGCGCCTCGCATTGCTGCTCGCCTCGCGCCGCGCCAACCTTCCCGCGCCCATCGACGGCGTGACGCCCGACTGGCGCGACGCCCAGCGGCTGGCCGCCGACACCGCACGCGCCCGGCGCGGCGGCTTCGGCGCCAAGCTGTGCATTCACCCCGATCAGGTTGCGCCGGTGCATGCCGCGCTGGGCCCCAGCGCTGATGAACTGGCGTGGGCCCGTCGCGTGGTCGACGCCATTCGAGCATCGGGCGGCGGCGTGGTCAGCCTCGACGGGCGGATGGTCGACGCGCCCGTGGTGCGCCTGGCCGAACGCCTGCTGGCGCTCGAAGACCAGCCGGCGCCCTGACAGAACACCCATAACCATAGGAGACAAAGAAGTGACAGCAACAAAGACGACGAAAACGAAGACCTGGAAATTCAAGACCCTGCTCGCGGCCTCGGCCGGCGCCTGCCTGTTCGCCCTGCAATCGCCCGCCATCGCGCAAGCCGCGTGGCCCGACAAGCCCATCACCATGGTCGTGCCGTACTCCGCCGGCGGCCCGACCGACGTGGTGGCGCGCATGCTGGCCATTCCCATGGGCAAGTCGCTGGGCCAGACCGTGATCGTCGAGAACACCGTGGGCGCGGGCGGCACCATCGCACCCACGCGGGTGGCCAGGGCGGCGCCCAACGGCTACACCATCCTCATCCACCACATGGGCATGGCCACCGCGCCCGCGCTCTACAAGAAGCTCAACTACGACCCGCTGAAAGACTTCGAGTACATCGGCCAGGTGCTGGACGTGCCGATGACGCTGCTGTCGCGCAAGGACTTCCCGGCCAACAACTACCAGGAACTGCTGGCCTACGTGAAGGCCAACAAGGACAAGGTCACGCTGGCCAACGCGGGCGTGGGCGCGGTGTCGCAGCTGTGCGGCCTGCTGTTCATGAACCAGATCGGCGTGCAGCTGACGACCGTGCCGTACAAGGGCGCCGGCCCGGCGCTCAACGATCTCATGGGCGGGCAGGTCGACCTGCTGTGCGACCAGACCACGCAGACCGCGCCGGTCATCAAGGACGGCAACCGCGTGAAGGTGTTCGGCGTGACCACGCCGCAGCGCCTGTCGAGCATGCCCAACATCCCGACGCTGGACGAGCAGGGCCTCAAGGGCTTCGACGTGCGGGTGTGGCACGGCATGTATGCGCCCAAGGGCACGCCACCCGCCGTGATCGAGAAGCTCAACGTTGCCTTGCGCGCCGCGCTGCAGGACGACATGGTCAAGCACCGGCTTGCCGAACTCAGCTCCGAAATCGTGCCGCTGGACAAGCAGACGCCGGAAAGCCTGCGCACGCACCTCGCGGCAGAGGTTGCGAAGTGGGGCAAGGTGATCCGCGCCGCGGGTGTCCAGGCGGATTGATTGTTCAGGCGGGCGGCGGCTCCGGCTGAGCCCGCAGCGTCTCGTCGAACAGCGCGAGCAGGTGCCGCGCGAACACGTCCATGTTCGCCCGCCGGTCGGTGTCGCCGGTTTCGATGGTGCGGCTCACCGTGACCGCGCCGACCACGGCGATGCACACGTGCCCCGGGGCATCGCCGTACGGGCTGCCTGACGGGCCGGCCGCGCCGCTTTCGGCGATGCCCCAGGTGGTGTGGTGGGTGTCGCGCATCCGGCCGGCGACGAGCAGGGCGTAGGGCTCGGTTTCGCCGCGCATGCCGGTCATGTCTTCCGCGGTCAGGCCCAGCAGCGCCCGGCCGGCGCGCCGCGAATAGACGACGGCGCCGCCGCGGAAGTAGGCCGATGCGCCCGGAATGGCGAGCAGCGCAGCCGACACGAGGCCGCCTGCGGAAGACTCGACGACCGAGACCGTCTGGCCCCGTGCGCGCAGCGTTTCGCCGATACGCGCGGCGAGCACCGGTAGCGGTTCGGGAAGCGAGGGTGCGGTCATGGCGCCTGGAAACGGGAGCCGGGCCGTTTCACGTACGCCGGCGCGCGCTCATGGCTCGCCGTGTCTCCGTAGATCGTGTCCGCCGGGTAGTACTCGGCCTGCAGCTGCACCCGGGCCGCGGCTTCCTCGCCCGCGGTGTGGGCGATGAAGGCCAGCATCAGGTCGGTACCGGCCGATACCCCGGCCGATGTCCAGACGTTGCCGTCACGCACGAAGCGCTGCTCGACCACCTTCACGTCGCCCAGCGCGCGCAGGCGGTCCAGCGATCCCCAGTGCGTGGTCGCGGTCTTGCCCGAGAGCAGCCCGGCCGCGTGCAGCACGAAAGCGCCGGTGCACACCGACATCAGCGTCTGGCAGCCCGGTGCCTGGTCGGCCAGGAAGCGCGTCATGGCGGGGTTGTCGACCTCGCGGCGCGTGCCCATGCCGCCGGGCACGAGCAGGCAGTCGAGAGGCGGGCAATCGGCAAAGGACACGTGCGGGTTGATGGACAGGCCCTTGGCGCAGACCACCGGTTCGCGCTTTTCGGCCACGATCAGGCAGTGCTCGGGACCGGCGGCCAGCTTGCTCCACATGGTGAGCATTTCCCAAGGGCCGACGAAGTCGAGTTCCTCGACGTCGGGGAAGACGATGATCCCGAAATTCATACTTTCGAACTCCTTGGGTGTTTCCGCTTGCACGGGCTTGCACAAGAACAGACAGTGCGAGGATAGAGGCTGGGCACGAAGGCCGCTCTTCGTGACAGCTGGTTGCAAGCTTGGCTCAGTGTTTTCCTCAGAGGACGCGGGCTTGAAACTCGCTAGAGTGAAGGCGGCCGTTCAGGCTTTTGCTACGTACACAAAGGAAATCTTATGAGCAAGAAAGTTGCATATGTCACCGGGGGCATGGGTGGCATCGGAACAGCCATCTGCCAGCGTCTGCACAAGGACGGGTTCACCGTGATCGCCGGTTGCGGCCCCACGCGCGACTACGCCAAGTGGCTGGCCGAACAGAAAGCCGAAGGCTTCGAGTTCCACGCGTCGGTCGGCAATGTCGGCGACTGGCAATCCACCGTCGAGGCCTTCTCTGCCGCCAAGGCAGCGCATGGTGCCATCGATGTGCTGGTCAACAACGCCGGCATCACGCGGGACCGCATGTTCCTGAAGATGACGCCCGAAGACTGGAGCGCGGTGATCGAGACCAACCTCAACAGCATGTTCAACGTCACCAAGCAGGTGGTGGGCGACATGGTTGAAAAGGGCTGGGGCCGCATCATCAACATCAGCTCGGTCAATGGCGCCAAGGGCCAGGCGGGCCAGACCAACTACTCGGCGGCCAAGGCCGGCATGCACGGCTTCACCATGGCGCTGGCGCAGGAGCTGGCCAACAAGGGCGTGACGGTCAACACCGTGAGCCCGGGTTACATCGGCACCGACATGGTCAAGGCCATCCGCCAGGAAGTGCTCGACAAGATCGTGGCCACCATCCCGGTCAAGCGCCTGGGCGAGCCGAGCGAAATCGCCTCGATCATCGCGTGGCTCGCCACCGACGAAGGCGGCTACAGCACCGGGGCCGACTTCTCGGTCAACGGCGGCCTGCACATGCATTAAGCATGCTGACCTGCACCTGATCGACAAAACCCGCTTCGGCGGGTTTTTTCATTTGATCGATGCGGGTTCCACGGATAGAAAGCCGCCAACACGCGTCCTACAGTGTCCAACCCTCCGGAGGCAAAAATGGAAAACACAACAAGCACACCCGCCAGAAAGCTCCCGCTCTACCGTTCGCTCTACGTGCAGGTGATCACCGCGGTGATCATCGGCGTGCTGCTCGGCCACTTCTATCCCGCGGCCGGCGAGGCGATGAAGCCGCTGGGCGACGGCTTCATCAAGCTGATCAAGATGATCATCGCGCCGATCATCTTCTGCACGGTGGTGGTGGGCATCGCCGGCATGGAAGACATGAAGAAGGTCGGCAAGACCGGCGGCCTGGCGCTGCTGTACTTCGAGGTCGTCAGCAGCATCGCGCTCATCGTCGGGCTGGTGCTGGTCAACGTGCTCAAGCCCGGCGCGGGCATGAACGTCGACCCGGCCACTCTCGACACCAAGTCGATCGCCTCCTACACCGGCCCCGGCAAGATGACCGGCACGGTCGACTTCATCCTGAACATCATCCCCAACACGCTCGTCGACGCGTTCGCCAAGGGCGAGATCCTGCAGGTGCTGCTGATCGCGGTGCTGTTCGGCTTTGCGCTGCACCGCTTCGGCGGCCGCGGCACGCTGGTGTTCGACGTGATCGAGAAGGGCTCGCACGTGCTCTTCGGCATCGTCAACTACATCATGAAGCTGGCACCCATCGGTGCCTTCGGCGCGATGGCATTCACCATCGGCAAGTACGGCCTGGGCAGCCTGTTCTCGCTCGGCAAGCTGATGGGCACGTTCTACCTGACCTGCCTGCTGTTCATCTTCGTGGTGCTGGGGCTCATTGCAAGGTTCCACGGCTTCAGCATCTGGAAGTTCATCAAGTACATCAAGGAAGAACTGCTGATCGTGCTGGGCACCTCGTCGAGCGAGTCGGTGCTGCCGCGCATGATGGAGAAGATGGAGAACCTGGGCGCGAACAAGACCTGCGTGGGCCTCGTGATTCCCACGGGCTATTCGTTCAACCTCGACGGCACCTCGATCTACCTGACGATGGCGGCCGTGTTCATCGCCCAGGCGACCAACACGCCGATGACGCTCACGCAGGAGATCACGCTGCTGGCCGTGCTGCTGCTCACATCGAAGGGCGCGGCGGGCGTCACGGGCAGCGGCTTCATCGTGCTGGCGGCCACGCTGTCGGCGGTGGGCCACGTGCCGGTGGCGGGGCTTGCACTGATCCTGGGCATCGACCGCTTCATGTCGGAGGCGCGCGCGCTCACCAACCTGATCGGCAATGGCGTCGCCACCATCGTGGTTGCCAAGTGGACCAACGAGCTTGACGAGACGCGGCTGCAGGCGGGGCTCAACAACGAGACTTGGGTAGAGGCGCAAGAGCCTGAGACGTTGGAGGCTGCTCGCACCAGCAAGATGGCCGGCTGATCGCTCGGCACGACAGCCGGGCCCTGGACAAGATGGCCGTGTGAAATAAAAGGGCAGACATCGTTCCTGCAAAATGGAGCGATGCCCCACAGCGTTTCCCTCATCAACACGATTGCCGCCGGCTTGGGGCTGGCGCTGGTGTTCGGATTCCTGGCAGCCAAGCTGCGGCTGCCCGCGCTGGTCGGCTACCTGTTGGCGGGCGTGATCATCGGCCCGTTCACACCGGGCTTCGTGGCCGACGCGGAAATCGCCGCCCAGCTTGCCGAAATCGGCGTCATGTTGCTGATGTTCGGCGTAGGCCTTCATTTTTCCCTCGACGACCTGCTAGCCGTACGCAAGATCGCACTGCCCGGCGCGATCGCGCAGATCGGCGTGGCCACGCTGCTCGGCGGTGGGCTGGCCCTGTGGTGGGGCTGGAGCCCCGGCGCAGCGCTCGTGTTCGGGCTCGCGCTGTCGGTGGCGAGCACGGTCGTGCTGCTGCGTGCGCTCGAAAGCCTGGGCATCCTCGATTCGTTCACTGGCCGCATCGCCGTCGGCTGGCTCGTGGTCGAAGACCTGGCGATGGTGCTGGTGCTCGTGCTGTTGCCGCCGTTGGCGGGCACGTTGGGCGGAAAAAGTGAACACGCCGGGCCGGCCGATCCGCTGTGGCAGACGCTGGGCCTCACGCTGCTGCAAGTCGGCGGCTTCGTGGCGCTGATGCTGGTGGTGGGGCGGCGCGTGTTCCCGTGGATCCTCTGGCAGGTCACGCGGACCGGCTCGCGCGAGCTGTTCACGCTGTGCGTGGTGGCCGCTGCCGTGAGCATCGCTTTTGCCTCGGCGGCGCTGTTCGGCGTGTCGTTTGCGCTGGGCGCCTTCTTCGCCGGCATGGTCATGCGCGAGTCGCAGTTTGCCCACCGCGCCGCGCAAGAGTCGCTGCCGTTGCGCGACGCCTTCGCGGTGCTGTTCTTCGTGTCGGTCGGCATGCTGTTCGACCCCTCGGTGCTGATCGAGCGGCCGCTGCAGGTACTGGCGGTGGTGCTGGTCATCGTGCTGGGCAAGTCGCTTGCGGCCTGCGCGCTGGTGCTGGTGTTCCGCTACCCGCTGGGCACGGCGCTCACGGTGAGCGCCAGCCTGGCGCAGATCGGCGAGTTCTCGTTCATCCTGGCCGGGCTGGGCGTGTCGCTGGGCCTGCTGCCGGTGGAGGGCCAGAGCCTGGTGCTGGCGGGTGCGCTGATTTCCATTGCCACCAACCCGTTGTGGTTCAGCCTGATAGGGCCGATGCAGAAGTGGCTCCATGCCCGTTCGTCCTTCGCGCGCGGGCTCGAATCGCGCGACGACCCGCTGGCCGAACTGCCCATGACCACCGAGGCCAAGTACCTCTCGCGGCAAGTGGTGCTGGTGGGCTACGGCCGCGTGGGGCGCCGCATTGCGGCCGAACTCGACGCGCACGACATTCCCTACGTGGTGGCCGAGCAGAACCGCGAGCTTGTCGAAAAGCTGCGCGAGGCCGGCACGCCGGCCGTGTGGGGCGACGCGGCCGACCCGGCGGTGCTGATCCAGGCCCACATCGCGCGCGCCCGCGTGCTGGTGGTGGCCACGCCCGACGCCATGAACGTGCGCCAGATGATGGAGACGGCGCGCACACTCAACCCTACCATCCAGACCGTGATCCGCAGCCACAACGAGCAGGAGGCCCGGCTGCTCACGCAGGAAACCTCTGCCACCGTGTTCCTTGGCGAGCACGAACTCGCCCAGGCCATGGCCCGTGATGTAGTCCAGCGCGCCGTGTCGATGGCCGTGCCGGCTTGAAGACGCCCGCTTTCCTCTTCTTCTCAGAGGTCTTCGATGACCAGTGTGCGGTAGCGCTGGGCGATGGAATAGGGCACGGTGCGCACCAGTTCCATCAGGCGTTCGGCGGCAGCGCCGTCTCTTGTCCTCACCAGCAGGCCCGTGTGGCCGTCGCGCGCCAACTCGGTATAGGCGCGTACCGTCGCGGCGTCGGTGCCGGCGGAGGGCAGGGGGTTGTCGGATGTCTTCGCGGTCGGGGCGATTTCGGCCAGCACCGTTTGCGCGGGCAGCAGATAGACCTCGTCGCCACTCATGCCTTTTTCGATCAGGCGGTGGCCGATGCGGTCGGCGTCTTCCGCACTCGGAAACATCACCATCGAGTAGCCGGTCGGGTAAAAGGCCCCGCCGATGCTCGATCGCATGCCCGGTTCAAGAGTGAAATGCTTCATGCTGCCTCCTGTTCTTGGAAAGGCTTCTGAAAGGTCCCTGACTACAACATTAGGTCGCACCGGCACCGGGCTCTGTAGGAGAAACCCGAAAGCACTGTCAACCGCGTGCGTACCCCGCCCATTCAAAAAAAGAACCGACAACCTTGTCAGCCACTCTTACCTCCATGCCCTCATCGAGAAACATCGCGCTCACCGTCCATGAACTGGAGGCGGGCGAGTTCTATTGGGTGCTGATGGAGGCGGTCGACGACACGCCTGGCGAGACCTCCCACGTCTATGTGCCGCTGGAGGCAGCCCACGATCCCTATGCCACCTATTCGAACGCGCTGGTGGCGGGCGTGGCCGTGATGCGGCGGCTGTTCGGACCCGACGGAAGGCCTGCCTGAGGCCCATCAGAGGCCTTCGGCGGAAGGCCTCTCCCTATAATCCCGCCGTTCTGGTGCGTTAATTCTTATTAATCCCGCCAGGCAACACGGTTCGAAGGTGCCCCGCACGCCATCTCATGGCCACGGGGTTAAACGGGAAGCAGGTGCGCCGCGTCGTTCATTCTTGATTGATTGACGCTGCAACTCCTGCGCTGCCCCCGCAACGGTCAGCGGATCTGGAAACCCTCACGCTCATGCCTCCCAGACGGCACGGGCAGCCACTGCGTTTCGGCGTGGGAAGGCGAGGGTTTCGGCCGCGGTGTGCATCCATTCATTGATTGATTGGCACGCCGCGGCGCTCCGCAAGCCCGGATACCGGCCTTCGCAACCGCCTTCGGACGCTGCGGGAGTGCGTGTCCGGGCCTGCCACCGCTTCGCGCTCGCGCGTACCGTCGCAGTCCCTTCGCCTCTTCCGCCGCGTCCTCTATCGGTCAGGAGCCTGCGGGGACGCAGGCCGGAGGAGAAGTCACATGGGTCATGCATCGCCAGCGCGCGATCGCACGGGCGCGCCGCTGCGTTGGACGCGCCTTTCGGGTCTTTCACTGGGTCTGGGGTTGGTTTTCGGGCCTTCCGCGGTCTTCGCGCAGTCGTCGGGTGAAGCAGCCAGCAGCAACAGCCAGAGCCTCAAGCCGGTGCAGGTCGAGGCCGAACGGCATACCCCGCTCGCCATCGACGAACCCTCGCACACCGGCAGTCGCCTCGGCCTCACGCCGCTGGAAACGCCGGCCAGCATCGAAGTGCTGACGGGCGACACCATCCGCGCACGCGGCGACGTCTCGGTGATCGATGCCGCCACCCGCGCCACCGGCATCACCGGCACGCCCGGCCCCGGCAATGGCGGCACCGCGATGGCGGCGCGCGGTTTCTCGGGCCACGGCTCGGTGATGCAGCTCTTCGACGGCACGCGCCTCTACGCGGGCGCGGGCACCGTCACCTTCCCGTTCGACACCTGGTCCGTCGACCGCATCGAGGTGCTGCGCGGCGCGGCCTCGGTGATGTACGGCGAGGGTGCCATCGGCGGCGCCATCAACGTGGTGCCCAAGAAGCCGACGCGCGGCCCGATCCAGAACGAGGCGCTGGTCACGGTGGGCTCCGACGCCACCCGCCAGGTGGCCTTTGGCAGCGGCGGGGCGATCAACGACAAGCTCTCTTACCGCTTCGACATCAGCCACCGCCAGACCGACGGCTTCATGCGGCGCGGGCAGGCCGAGAGCCTGGCCGTGGGCGCGGCCGTGCGGCTCGACGTGTCGCCGCAGCTGCAGTTCACGCTGTCGCACGACGAGGGCCGGCAGTCGCCGCAGCGCTACTTCGGCGTGCCGCTGATCGACGGCCGCCTCAGCAGCCAGACGCTGCGCCAGAACTACAACGTCGACGATTCGGAAATCAAGTACCGCGACAAGTGGACCCGGCTCGACGCCCAGTGGACGCCCAACAGCGCCGTCACCGTGCGCAACCAGCTCTACCGGCTGGAGAGCAAGCGCCACTGGCGCGACAGCGAGACCTACACCTACAACGCCACCACGCGGCGCGTGACGCGCGGCGACTACCTGGAAATCGGCCACGACCAGGAGCAGATCGGCAACCGCACCGACGCGACCTTCAAGCACAGCCTGTTCGGCCTGGCCAACCAGGTGCTGGTGGGCTTCGACGCGAATCACATCAACTTCCTGAATTCGAGCGACACGCCCTACGGCGGTCGTTCGGTGGTCGACCCGTTCAACTTCAATCCCGGCTACTACGTGTCGCCGGTGGCCTACACACAGCGCTACCGGACCAAGACCGACACCTACGCCTTCTTCACCGAAGACAAGCTGGCCTTCAACGAGCAGTGGTCGGTGGTGGGCAGCCTGCGCTGGGACCACGCCAAGGTGGCGCGCACCGACCTGCAGAACGCAGCCAACAACCTCGGCAAGACCTTCGAGTACGCCACCGGCCGCCTCGGCGTGGTGTATGCGCCCGATGTGTCGCAGTCGTTCTATGCGCAGGTGGCGCGCGCGGCCGACCCGCTGACCTCGCTCATCTCCACCTCGGCCACGCAGGTGCCGTTCGAGCTCAGCACCGGCCGGCAGGTCGAGGTCGGATACAAGCGCCAGCTGGCCGACAACCGCGGGGCCTGGACCGTGGCGGCCTATCGCATCGAGAAGACCAAGCTGCTCTCGCGCGACGCGACCGACCCGACCATCACCCAGCAGATCGGCAAGCAGTCGTCCGAAGGCATCGAGGCCACGCTCGACCTGGCGCTCACATCGACGCTGCGGCTCGAAGCCAACGTGGCCAAGCTGCGCGCGCGCTACGACGACCTCAACGAAGTCGTCAGCGGGCGCCTCGTCTCGCGCGCGGGCAACACGCCCACGGGCGTGCCCGAAGAGGCCGCGAATCTCTGGCTCAACTGGCGCTTCCTGCCGCAGTGGGAGGCTGACTTCGGCGTGCGCTACGTCGGACCGCGCCAGGTCGACTCGGCCAACTCGCGCAAGATCGGCTCCTACACGGTGGCCGATGCGGGCGTGAGCTGGCAGGCGAATCCTTCGCTGAAGCTTGCGCTGCGCGCCTACAACCTGGCCGACCGCCGCTATGCGGTGTCGTTCTCGAACGGCGGCAACCAGTGGTTGCTGGGCCGCCCGCGTTCGTTCGAGCTGTCGGCTCTGGTCAACTTCTGAGCGGCGCTCCCATGACTTCCGCATGGCGCCGCGCTTGGCCGGGCATCCGGCATTGGCTCTACTGGACGCACCGGTGGCTGGGCATTGGCGGCTGCCTGCTGTTCGTCATGTGGTTCGTCTCGGGCGTCGTGATGATGTACGTGGGATATCCCAACCTCACGGACGAAGAGCGGCTTGCGGGGCTGGCGCCGCTGCGTTTCGAGCAGGCGGCGGTGTCGCCAACCGCTGCACTCGACGCGCTGCCGCAGGCGGCCCGCGTGCAGCCGCGGCGCATGGTGCTGGAGATGCAGGGCGGCATCAACGCCGAGCCCGTATGGCGCATCGTCGATGCGAGCGGAGGCCGGCACACGGTCTCGGCGCGCGACGGCCATGTGCCCGGCCCGGTCGATGCCGTGCAGGCCGAGGCCATCGCGCGGGCCTTCTCGGGCCATGCGAGTGCGCATTGGGCCGAGACACTGGAGCGCGACCAGTGGACCGTGCCGCAGGGCCTGAACCCGCTGCGCCCGCTGCACCGCATCGAAGTCGGCGACGCGGCCGGCACGGAGCTGTACGTGTCTTCGCGCAACGGCGAAGTGGTGCGCGACACCACACGCTCGGAGCGCTTCTGGAACTGGCTGGGCTCCGTGCCGCACTGGATCTACTTCACGCCACTGCGCGCCGATCCGCCGCTGTGGCACGACGTGGTGGTGTGGCTGTCGGCGGCATGCATCGTTTCGGCCGTGACGGGCATCGTCATCGGCATCCTGCGGGTGCGCCTGCGGCGCAGGTTCCGCAATGGCGCGGTCACGCCGTACAACGGATGGATGGCCTGGCACCACATCGCGGGGCTGATCGGCGGCTTCTTCGTGCTGACGTGGGTCATCAGCGGCTGGCTGTCGATGAACCCCAATGGCTGGTTCCAGCGCGGGCCGGGCGACGCGGCTGCGATGGCGCGCTACACGGGTGCCGGTAAGTCGCCGTTCCCCTGGCCGCCAGCGGTGTTGCCGTCAGGCGAGGGCGAGGCCGCACCGCGCGAGGCCGTGCTGCTGTGGTTCGACGGCAAGCCGCTGCTGCAGCTGCGCGACGCGAAGGCGCGCGTGAGGGTGGTCGATGCGGCCACCGGCAGCCCCGCCGTCATCGGCAAGGACGACATCCTGCGCGCCGCCGCCCGCCTGCGGCCCGGCGCCATCACCCAGGCCACGCTGCAGACCCGCGAAGACTTCCACTGGTACGGCCACCACCGCGAGCGCACCGTGCCCGTGTGGCGGCTGCAGTTCGACGACCCCGCGCACAGCTGGATCTACATCGACCCGGCCAGCGGGCAGGTCGCCGGCAGCAACGACAGCAATTCGAGGCTGCGACGCTGGCTCTTCAATGCGGCGCACAGCCTCGACTTTCCCTGGCTCATCCAGTACCGGCCGGCCTGGGACCTCGTGGTGTGGCTGCTTTCCATCGTCGGCACCGTGGCCTCGGCCAGCGGCGTCGTGATCGGCTGGCGACGGCTGCGGCGCAAGCCTCGACCATTGGCCATATCGAAGGGGCTTGCGCAAGCAGGCCCATGAACCAACAATCAACTTTCGCACTGCGGTGCATTTCAGGAGGTGCTCGATGCACATCGAACCAGGTCTCGTCGACGGATCCAAGATCTTCCTCAGCTACGCCACGGCGGCAGCTGCTCTCGCCTACACAGGCAAGGTGGCCTTCGATACGGCCGTGAAGGACGGCCTTGCCGCCCTGGCGCTGCGCTCGGCCATTGCCATTGCGCTGGTGTTCTGCTTCTTCGAGGTGTTGCCGCATCACCCGGTGGGCGTGTCCGAGGTGCATCTGATTCTGGGCACGACCCTGCTGCTGGTGTTCGGCCTGGCGCCTGCGGCCATTGGCCTGGCGGGCGGGTTGCTCATCCAGGGCCTGTTCTTCGAGCCGCAGGATGTGCCGCAGTTCGGCATGAACGTCACCACCTTGCTGGTGCCCTTGTTCGCAACGGCCGCGCTGGCGCGGCGGATCATTCCCCAGAACGTGGCCTACGTGGACATCAGCTACCAGCAGGCATTCAAGCTGTCGGTGGCCTACCAGGGCGGCATCGTGGTCTGGGTCGGCTTCTGGGCGCTCTACGGACGCGGCACCGGGCTCGAGAACCTGAGCCAGATCGCCAGCTTCGGCGCTGCCTACATGACAGTCGTGCTTGTCGAGCCGCTGGTCGACCTGGGTGTGCTGGCCGCCGCAAAGGCCTGGCGTCGTCTGCAGGGCACGGCCTTCGTCGAGCGCCGCCTGTACAGCGCCATCTGATTCAACCAATGCATCGCCGCGCTCACGAGGTGCTGCCTCGGGGAGCGGCACGGGCGCTTGCGCGCCTGAAAGAACATCTCCCATGACACAAGCAAGCAACGCCAAGATCCCCGTCACCATCGTCACGGGCTTCCTCGGCAGCGGCAAGACCACGCTGCTGCGCCACATCCTCGGCAATGCCGAAGGCCGCCGCATCGCGGTGATCGTCAATGAGTTCGGCGAGCTCGGCATCGACGGCGAGATTCTTCGTGGCTGCGGCATCGGCTGCGACGACGAGGGCAACGAGCGCGAAGGCGCGCTGTACGAGCTGGCCAACGGCTGCGTCTGTTGCACCGTGCAGGAAGAGTTCCTGCCCGTGATGCTTCAACTGGCCGAGCGGCGCGGCGACATCGATGCCGTGATCATCGAAACCTCGGGCCTCGCGCTGCCCAAGCCGCTGGTGCAGGCCTTCCAGTGGCCGGACATCGCCAACATCTTCACCGTGGATTCCGTGGTCACGGTGGTCGACGGCCCGGCCGCCGCCTCGGGCCAGTTCGCCGAGAACCCCGAGGCTGTCGACGAAGCCCGCCGCGCCGACCCCAACCTCGACCACGAATCGCCGCTGCACGAGCTGTTCGAAGACCAGCTCTCGGCCGCCGACCTCGTGGTGCTCAACAAGACCGACCTGATGGACGACGCCGCGCGAGGGAAGGTCGAGGCGCTGGTGCGCGAAGAGCTGCCGCCCGAAGTCAAGATCGTGGCTGCCACCGAAGGCAGGCTGCCGCTCGCGCTGCTGCTGGGCCAGGGCCGCGCGGCCGAGGCCACCATCCACCTGCGCGAAAGCCACCACGACCACGAGGAAGACCACGACCACGACGAGTTCGACTCGCTCGTGATCGAGCTGCCGCCGGTGGATCGCGACGGCCTGCTCGCCGTGCTCAGCAGGCTGGTCGAGCAGCACACCATCTACCGTGTGAAGGGCTTCGTCGCCATTCCGGGCAAGCCGATGCGCCTGCTGGTGCAGGGCGTGGGTCGCCGCTTCGACCATCACTTCGACCGCCGCTGGCGCGATGGCGAGGCGCAGCGCACGCGGCTCGTGTTCATCGGCGAAGACCTCGACGAGGCGGTGCTGCGCAAGGCGCTGGAAGAGGTGAGCGCGGTCGCAGCCTGACGGCCTGAACGCATGCACCTGCTGAGCACCCAGCCCGGACGCTTCGTCGAAGACGACAGCGTCGTCACCCGGCTCGACCAGACGCCGGGCGACATCGTGGTGCTCAGCTCGGCCGACACCACGCTGGCGCTGCTCGCGGCGGCGCGCACGGCGCTGGCGGTCACCGACCCCGGCTATCCGTCGCTGCGGCTGGCCAACCTGATGCACCTGCGCCAGCCTGCGTCGCTCGACCTGTACATCGACGAAGTGCTGCAGCATGCGCGCGTGGTGGTGGTCGATCACCTGGGTGCGGAATCGGCCTGGGCCTACGGGCTCCAGCAGCTCGAAAAGCTCGCGAAGCGCAAGGGCCAGCAGCTCGCCATGTTCTCCGGCGACCTGCAGGAAGACGAAGACCTGCTTGCGCGCAGCACGGCGCCGCGCGCGGTGAGCCGCCAGCTCTGGCAGTACATGCGCAGCGGCGGGGCGGGCAATGCGATGCAGTTTTTGCGCGCGGTGGCCTTCCATGGGCTGGGCCACGGCGAAGCGCCGCTGCCGCCGCGCAGCCTGCCGCAGGTTGCGCTGCATGTGCCGCGCGGCATTGACGCTGCGCACACCGTGGCCGGCATCGACGATTTGCGCGCCGGGTGGCATGCGGGCGCGCCGGTGGTGGCACTGGTGTTCTATCGCTCGCATCTGCTGTCGGGCAACACGGTGGCTTTCGATGCGCTCGCCGCCGCATTGAGCGCAGAAGGGCTGAACCCGCTGCCGGTCGCGCTCGATTCACTCAAAGACCCGCTGTGCCTGTCCACACTGCGCGAGCTGTGCACCGAGCATGACGTGCAGCTCGTGCTCAACACCACGGCTTTCGCCGCGTTGGGGCAGGGCGCGCAGAACGAAGAGGGCGAAGGCATCGCGCTGGCCGGCGACGCACCCGTGCTGCAGGTGATCGTGAGCGGAGGCAATCGCGAAGACTGGCTGGCCGACAGCCAGGGCCTGCGCCCGCGCGACATTGCCATGCAGATCGCGCTGCCCGAGATGGACGGCCGCATCATCACGCGCGCCGTGAGTTTCAAGGGCCTGTCGCACCGCTGCGAACTTACGCAGACCGAGGTGGTGAACTACCAGCCCGAGCCTGATCGCATAGCTTTCGTCGTCGAGCTGGCGCGCCGCTGGTGCCGGCTGCGCAGCCTGCGTGTTGGCGACAAGCGCATCGCGCTGATCCTCGCGAACTACCCGGGCAGCGAGGGGCGCATCGGCAGCGGCGTGGGGCTCGACACGCCTGCCTCGGTGATGGCGATCCTGCGCGCGATGGCGGCCGAAGGCTATGCGCTGGGCGAGCCCGGCGCAATGCCCGCCGATGGCGATGCGCTGATGCGCAGGCTGCAGGAAGGCATCGCGAACGACCCCGCGCAATGGGCCGCGCGGCCGGCGTGGCAGAGCTACGGGCTGGCCGAATACTGCGCATGCCTGGCGAAGCTGCCCGATGGCATGGCGGCGGCCATCGACGCGCGCTGGGGGCCGCCCGAACAAGACCCGATGGTGCGAAACAGCCGCTTCATGATCGCCGGCCTGCGGCTGGGCCGCGTGTTCGTCGGCATCCAGCCTGCGCGCGCACTGGGCACGCTGGGTGCAGCCGACTACGCGAGCTATCACGACGCGGAGCTGGTGCCGCCGCACAGCTATCTCGCTTTCTATTTCTGGCTGCGCGAGGCCTTCGCCATCGATGCGGTGGTGCACGTCGGCAAGCACGGCAACCTCGAATGGCTGCCGGGCAAGAGCATCGCGCTGTCGCAGACTTGCTGGCCCGACGCCATCCTCGGGCCGCTGCCCAACGTGTACCCGTTCATCGTCAACGACCCGGGCGAGGGCGCGCAGGCCAAGCGACGCACGCAGGCGGTCATCGTCGACCACCTGATGCCGCCGCTCACACGCGCCGAGAACCACGGCCCGATGCAGGACCTGGAACGGCAGGTCGACGAGTACTACGACGCACTGCTGGTCGATGCGCGCCGCGCCAAGGTGCTGCGCGCGCAGATCCTCGCGGCGGTGCGGGCGCAGCATCTGGTCGAGGAACTGGGCATGCCCGGCGCGGAAGACGATGCGGTGCTCGCACGCGTGGATGCCTACCTGTGCGAGCTGAAGGAAACGCAGATCCGCGACGGGCTGCATGTGTTCGGCGCATCGCCGCGCGAGAGGCTGCGGCGCGACACGTTGCTGGCGCTGGCACGCTATCCGGCTGCCGATGGTGCGGGCGCGAATGCCGGGCTGCTCGGCGCGCTGTCGCAAGATCTGCTGGCGGGCGATGCCTTCGACCCGCTCGACATCGACGCGGCCCGGCCGTGGCAGGGCGCGCGCCCCACGCTGCTGCAATCGGTGAGCACTGAAGCGTGGCGGCATCAGGGCGACACGCGCGAGCGGCTGGAACTGCTGGCGCAGCGCCTGCTGGAAGAGGGCGCATGCCCGTCCGAACTGCCGAAGACTGCCGCCGTGATGGGCCGCATCGCGCAAAGCCTGGTGCCCGCGCTCGATGCCTGCGGTGCGCAAGAGCTGCTGCAACTCTCCCGCGCCCTGCAGGGCCGCTTCGTGCCGCCGGGCCCGAGCGGTTCGCCTTCGCGCGGCCGGCCCGACGTGCTGCCTACCGGCCGCAATTTCTATGCGGTCGATACGCGCGCCATTCCCACCCCCACCGCCTGGATGCTCGGCCTCAAGTCAGCCGCGCAATTGGTCGAGCGGCATATGCAGGAGCACGGCGACTATCCGGTGGCCATGGGCCTGTCGGTCTGGGGCACGGCCACCATGCGCACCGGCGGCGACGATCTGGCGCAGGCCTTCGCGCTCATCGGCGTGCGGCCCAAGTGGGCGCCGGGCAGCCAGCGCGTGGTCGACTTCGAGGTGCTGCCCACGGTCGGCCTCGGCCGTCCGCGCATCGACGTCACGCTGCGCATCTCCGGCTTCTTCCGCGACGCCTTTCCCAATGCCGTGCAGATGTTCGATGCAGCCGTGCAGGCCGTCGCCGCACAGGAAGACGAAGACGCCGAGCGCAACCCGATTCGCGCACGCATCCTCCGCGAGGCCGCCGCGCTGGAGGCGCAAGGTGCTTCTCCGGAAGAAGCGCGCCAGCAGGCCGGCTGGCGCGTGTTCGGCTCCGCGCCCGGCAGCTACGGCTCGGGCCTGCAACCGCTGTTCGACCATGGCGACTGGCAGACCGACGACGACCTGTCGAAGGCCTACGTCGGCGGCAGCGCCCACGCCTACGGCCAGGGCAGCGACGGCGTGCCCGCCGCCGACGCGCTGGTTCGCCGCCTGCGCGCCATGAACGTCGTCATGCAGAACCAGGACAGCCGCGAGCACGACCTGCTCGACTCCAACGACTACTACCAGTTCCAGGGCGGCATGGTCGCCGCCGTGCGCCATTTGAGCGGCCGGCAGCCGGCGATGTACCACGGTGACCATGGCAACCCGCAGGCGCCGCGCGTGCGCACGCTGAAGGAAGAAATCAGCCGCGTCATCCGCTCGCGAGTGGTCAATCCGAAGTGGATCGACGGCGTGAAGCGGCATGGCTACAAAGGCGCCTTCGAGATGGCCGCGACGGTCGACTACCTGTTCGGCTTCGATGCCACCGCGCGCGTGGTCGGCGACCACCAGTATGCGATGGTGGCCGACGCCTATGTGCTCGACGAAGCCACTCGCGACTTCGTGAGCGAACACAATCCGCGCGCGCTGCACGACATGCTCAGCCGCCTGCTCGAAGCCATGCAGCGCGGCCTGTGGCAGTCGCCCGGCAACTACAAGAACCAATTGGAAAACCTGCTGCTCGACCACGAGCAGCAGATGGAAGGAAGCCTGCGATGACCACTGCCGCCCCGATGCCGGTGCCTTTTCCCTTTGCTGCGATAGCGGGCCAGCCGCATCTGCGCCAGGCGCTGCTGCTGGCTGCTGTCGACCCGGGCCTGGGCGGTGTGCTGATCGAAGGGCCGCGCGGCACTGCCAAGACCACGGCTGCCCGCGCGCTGGCCGAGCTGTTGCCGGGTGCCCCCTTCGTCACGCTGCCGCTGGGCGCGAGCCTCGAAAGCCTCGTCGGTACGCTGGACCTCGGGCAGGCGCTGGCCGGCCATGAGCTCAAGTTCGCGCCCGGCCTGCTGGCGCGCGCGCATGGCGGCGTGCTGTACGTGGACGAAATCAACCTGCTGCCCGATGCGCTGATCGACTCGCTGCTCGACGCGGCGGCCAGCGGCGTCAACGTGGTGGAGCGCGACGGAATCTCGCATCGGCACGCCGCGCGCTTCGTGCTGGTCGGCACCATGAACCCGGAAGAGGGCACGCTGCGCCCGCAACTGCTCGACCGCTTCGGCCTGTGCGTGCAACTGCGCAACATCGGGGACGCGGCTGAGCGGCAGGCCATCGTGCGTGCGCGGCTGGCCTTCGATGCCGATCCGCAGGGCTTTCGTGCGAAGCACGCACAGGAAGAGGCCGAACTGGCTGCTGCGCTGGTTCGCGCACGGGCGCTCGTGGGAGATGCAGCGGCGCTGCCGTACGGCGATGCGGTGCACGAGGCGGTCGGTGCGCTGTGTATCGAGGCCGGCGTCGATGGCTTGCGAGCCGATCTCGTGATGCTGCGCTCGGCCCGGGCACTTGCAGCATGGGAGGGCTCGGCTGCCATCACCACCGACCACGTGCAGCGCGTGGCAGAGGCCGTGCTGCTGCATCGGCGCAAGCCTGAAGCCGAGGCTGCGGCGCCGGCCCCCGCGCCCCGAGCCGCAAAGCCCGATGGGAGCAGTAACGGCAAAGATGAAGCAAACAGCGCAGGCGACGAAGACTGGGGCGCCATGCCCCCTGAACCCGTCGGCATCGAGCGCGTGAAGCCGCTGCGCCCGCTGATCGACCGCACGCAGGCCGCCCCAAAAAAAGCCTGAGCCTCCGGGACGCCGCACCCGCTGGCGCACGCCAGGGTGACCGGAGGCAGGGTTCGCAGAGGGACGCATGGCAGGGCCGCTCGCCGCAGGGCGCAGCCTTCGACTGGCCGCGCACCCTTGTGGCACGCGGCGCCGACCGGCTGCGCGCCGGGCACCTGCGCCATCGCTCGCAAGAAGCGCGCAGTGGCGCACTCCATTGCTTCCTGCTCGACTGCTCGGCCTCGATGCGCAACGACGGCAACCTCGCACGCGCCAAGGGCCTGCTGCTCGCGCTGATGCAGGAGGCCTACCAGCGCCGCGACCACGTCGCGCTGCTGTGCTTTGCCGGCGAGGTGGTCGAGCTGCGTCTGCCGCCACGCCGCGCCAGCGCCTGGAACGACGACTGGATCGCGCCTATTGCTGCCGGTGGTGGCACGCCGCTAGCGCTGGGCGTGCAGCGTGCCGGCCAGTTGCTCGCGAAGAGCGAAACGCGGCAACGCTGGCTGTGGCTGCTGACCGACGGCCGCAGCAGCGAAAGCCCTGCGCGGCCCGAGGCCGCCGATGTTGCGTGCGTGGTCGATTTCGAGGCGGCACGAGTGCCGCTGCATCGCGCCAAGCAGCTCGCCGCGCGGTGGGACGCGCGCTACCTCACCGTGTAGGGCTGATCGGCGGTTTTTGCACCGCCGTTGCGTTACCGTGCGGCATGAGCGTCAAAACCTGCTTCCTGGCCCTTGCGTTGAGCGTGACGCTGCCTGCTTTCGCACAACCCGCGGTGCCGCCGGATGGCGCGACTTGCCAGGCGGAGGAGGCATTGCTCGAACGCGACATCGATCTTGCGCGTTCCCGGGGCCAGATGTTGCGGCGGCGAGAGCTTGCCGAGGCATTGAGCGCGCTGCAGCTGCGTTGCAGCAAGACTGCGCCGCCGGCCGAGAGCCGCGCAGCTCGCATCGACAGGCTGGAGCAGGAGGCTCGGGCGCTTCGGCTGGAACTCGATCGCACCGAGGAGCAACTGCGCAAGCTGAAGAACGAGTCGCCCTGACGCCGATGCCGGGGCGCTTACGGAGCGGACGTCTCGGTTTCTTCAGGCGCCAGCATCGTCCCCCGACAGCCCGGCGAGCCGCAATGGCAGGGGTACTTCGACGGCGGTGAGCCGTCGTCCGCCGTCAGCGAGTAGTCGATGAACAACTCGTCGCCCGCGTCCACCGCCACCAGCGTCTGGAACTTGAGCACCAGCTCGCCGCCTTCGTCGTATTCCTCCACCGCTTCGCAGTTCGGCTCGCACGAGTGGTTCAGGTGGCGCGTGGCGTTGCCGCCCTTGGAGCCGTCGATGGTCTCGTGGTTCGTCAGTGTGAACAGGTAGGTGAGCTGGTCGTCCCAGACCTTGGTGGCGATTTCGGCCTTGGTATAGCGGCGGCCTTCGTACAGGCCGAGAAAGGCTTCGGCCGGCAGGTCGCGCGTGGCAAAGGCGCCGAGGCCGTGCACGCCGCTGGGGCCCACCCGGACGAAAGGGGTGGACGAGGTTTGCTTGCGATGCTTCATGGGGGAAAGAAGGAAATGGGGGGCGTCGAGATATCAAGTGATCGGCAGCTTCGCCACGAAACAGGTGCCTTCGTCCGCACAGGACGTGACCTCCAGCGTGCCGCCATGGGCCGAGGCGATTTCCGAGCAGATGTAGAGGCCGAGTCCCAGTCCGCCGCCGGGCTTGCTGTTCTCGGGGCGCCAGTAGGGCTGGAAGATCTTCGCGATGTCGCAGGGAGGAATGGGGTCGCCGCCGTTCGTCACCGACAGCACGAGCTGGCCGTTGCGCACGTCGGCGCGAACCACGATCGGCTGGTCCGGCGCGCCGTGCGCGACCGCGTTGCCGAGCAGGTTGGACAGCACCTGCTGGATGCGGCCCTGGTCGCAGCGCACCACGCCGCTGACCGAGAGTTCGTCGCGGATGTCGAGCGCGGGATGGGCGGCGCGCACTTCGTCGATCACGTCGTTGAGTCCCGAGGCCAGGAATTCGGTTTCGCGGATTGCGAGGCCCATGCCCGAGCCGAGCCGCACGCGCGCGAAGTCGAGCACGTCGTCGATCAGCGCCGACATGCGGCGCGTGCTGGCCTTGAGCCGGGCTCCGAGCTTGACGAGGTCGGGCTCCGCCTGCCGCCGGATCAACAGTTCGGCCGCGACGCCCACCGATGACAGCGGGTTGCGCAGGTCGTGCCCCAGCACGGCGATGAACTGCTCGCGCAGTTCGGCTGCGTCCTGCGCCGACTGCAGGGCCGTTTCGGTGCGCTCCTGCCGGGCTTCGGTTTCGAGCTGGCGCGCGATCAGGTCAGCAAAGGCGGTGAACATCGTCACCACCCGGGCATCGGACACCATGGCTGGGCGCGGGTCGATGGCGCAGAGGTTGCCGAAGTAGTCGCCGTTGCTGTGGATGATGGGCACCGAGATGTAGCTCTCGATGTTGTACAGGCGCGGTGTGTGATGGTTGGCGTAGACCGGGTCGGTGCTGGCGTGGTCGATCACCACGGGCTGGCGGGCCATGCGCGATTCGCTGCACAGCGTGGTCTCCACCTTGAGCTGGCCGCCGGGCTCCAGGCCGAACTGGATGGTGTCTTCCACCGCGCAGGCGGTCCAGGTGCCGTCGGTCACGCGGGCCACGGCGGCAAAGCCCATGCCGGTGTTCTGGCAGATGATCTTCAGCAGCGAGGGCACGGCGCTGATGCGGCCGATGGCGGCCACGTCCCGCGCGATGGCCTCGTCGCTGTCGACGTCGGCGGCAGGCGCGAAGAGGGCGGCAGGCGTGTTCAAGGTGCTGGAATGGTACGCCAGGGCCCGCGAAGTCAAGGCTTGGGCTCGCCCAGCGAGGCCAGGCAGCCAACGATCGCATCGGCCGCTTCGTCCAGCCGCGGGCCGGGGCGCATCATCAGGTCGAAGCGCGCCGACGCAAAGCTGCACACGCGCCCGCGCTGGATGGCCGACATGGCCGACCAGCCGGGCCGCGAAGCCATGGCCGAGATTTCGCCGAGGGCCGAGACCATCAGCACGTCGGGGTTGGCGCGCACCACGAACTCGGGGCTCATCTTCGGGAACGGGCCGAGCGTACCGGGCACGGCGTTGCCGAGCCCGAGGCGGGCCAGCGTCTCGCCGATGAAGGAGCTTTCGCTGGCCGCGGCCATGCCGCCGTGCACTTCGAAATACACGCGCCGGCCCTGCCAGCCGGCGGGCACGCGCGCCTTGGCTGCGTCCAAGCCCGCGTCGAGCTTGCGCCAGAAGGCTTCGCCCGCACCGGGACGGCCGGTGGCGCGGGCCACGGTTTCCATCACGCGGCGCATGTCGGCATGGGTCTTGGCGTCCAGCGCCAGCACCTTGATGCCCAGGCGCTCCAGCGGCTCGGCGGCGCGGCTGCGCGGGCGCAGCAGCACCAGGTCGGGCTTGAGCGCGACGATGCGCTCGATGTTCGCGTCATCGATGCCGCCCACCTGCGGCAGCCCTTTGACCGACGCCGGCCAGTTGGCGTGGCGGTCGATGCCCACCAGCCGGTCGCAGGCGTCGAGCGCGCAGACGGTTTCGGTCAGCGAGGGCATCAGCGACACGATGCGTTTGGCCGGCGCCTGCAGTTCGAGCGTGATGCCGCGGTCGTCCTCGAGGCGGATGCCGGCTGCGTGCGCGTGCATCGCCGCCGGGCCGAGGCCCAGGGCCACGAAGGCCGCGGCCTTGGCGATCCGTCGCGCGGTGGTGGTGGAAAGGGGCGGGCGCGGGGCGGAAGAGTTCATCTGGCGGGCATCGTGAGCCCGCTATTGTCGCGGCGTCTGCATGCGCAGGCGCCGCGCCGCTTCTTCCTCGCGTGCGTCGTCCACCTCGCGCAGCACGTTGCGCAGGTCGACCGGGCCGGTCTCGTGCACGAACGCGCCCGTCAGCTCCGTCTCGGGGCGCAGCAGGCCGCGTTCGTAGAGGTGCCAGATCTCGTCGCCGTAGTGCGTACGCAGCAGCGCGGGCGCGAACTGGCCGAAGAAGTCGCGCAGGTTCCCGACGTCGCGCAGCAGCATGCGCCGCGCGTGGTTGTTGCCCGCGGCGTCCACCGCCTGCGGCAGGTCGATGATCACGGGGCCGTCTTCGGCCAGCAGCACGTTGAACTCCGAGAGGTCGCCGTGCACGATGCCGGCGCACAGCATGCGCATCACTTCCTTCAGCAGGCTGGCGTGGTGGCGTATCGCGTCTTCGGGCGAGAAGGCCACATCGTTCAGGCGCGGGGCGGCATCGCCGTTGGCGTCGGTCACCAGGTCCATCAGCAGAACGCCTTCGAGGAAGTTGTGCGGCGTGGGCACGCGTACGCCCGCGGCGGCCAGGCGGTAGAGCGCATCGACCTCGGCGCTCTGCCAGATGGCCTCGGTCACCTGCCGGCCGAAGCGCGTGCCCTTGGCCATGGCGCGCGCCTCGCGGGTGTTCTTGACGCGGCGGTTCTCGGTGTAGTCGACGGCCTGGCGGAAGCTGCGCTTGTCGGCCTCCTTGTAGACCTTGGCGCAGCGCGTCTCGTCGCCGCAGCGCACGACGTAGACCATGGCTTCCTTGCCGCTCATGAGCTGGCGCACCACGGTGTCGATCAGGCCTTCGTCGATCAGTGCCTGCAGTCGCTGGGGTGCTTTCATGAACGTGTCTCCTGGAGGAAGGTTCTCAGGCTTTCCGTGCCGATCTGGTAGAGCCCATCATGCCTGTGCGCGGCATAGCCGAGCCGGTGGTTGATGGAGAGCATGGGCTCGTTGACCTCGGCGTTGTGGGTAAAGGCCATCGCGACCTCGGGATGGTGCTCGCGCACGAGCTGCAGCATGGCGGCCTTCACGCCCTTGGCCAGGCCCTTGCCACGCCAGCGCCGCGCCACGGCTGTGAGCCGCTGGTGCATGCGGTCGGGGAAGCGCTGGTTCCAGGCGGCGTCGCACACCGCGACCACTTCGTCGCCGTCGAGCAGCAGCACGAGAAAGTGATCGCCGCCTCGGCGGTCCATGTCGGCGTACCAGGGAGGGAAGTCTTCGAGGTCGTAGCGCATCGGTGGCCGTTCGAGATTGGTGGTGGGCGCGTCGTTCAGCAGCGCGGATAGCGGCGCCATCAGCGTCGCGAGCCGTTCGAAGGGCACGCGGCCGGCGTGCACCTCGGCGCGCAGACCGTGGGCGGGTGCGAAGCCTTCGGCACGCCAGCGCGCGAGCGCCTGCCAGTCGAGGCCGGCGAAGGCCATGCGGTTCTCGACGATGCGGTGCTTCTCGACAGCGCCGATAACCTGCAGGAAGGCGTGGCCTTCGGGCAGGTGCGCCTTGATCGTCGCAACGGACTTGCCGTGCGCCTCCATCAGCGCCAGCAATGTGCGAAGCAGTGCGCTTGCCACGCCGCGGCGCCGGTGGGGACGCAGCACGCCGCCCCAGGTTTCGAGGAACGGCACGAACGCCTCGTACTCCGGCGTGCCTTCGCGGCGAAAACTCGCGCTCAGGCTGCCGATGAATTCGCCGTGCTCGCCGACGGCCAGCATGCGATGAACGACATACAGCGGGTTGGGCCGCTGCACGTTGTACCGGGTGTCGGCATCGGGAGCGATGGGGTCGCCGGGAAAGTCTTCTTCGGCGCGCAGGCGCCAGTACGCGAGGAAGTTGCCCCAGTCGGCTTCGCTCGCGCACTGGGGATCGAAAACAGTGGTCACGGTATGCCGCGCGGATGCGGCACGGGTTTCGAGCATGGTCGTTGGCCTTGATTCGACAAATGAACGGGGCGCCGCCGGCACATGCGTGCCGGTGGCGGCGTTTGAATCGGGGCGGCTTGGGGGCGTCGCGACGGCCGGAGGCCGCGCGGGGCAGACTGGCTACGCGATAGACGCGTGAACGATCAGCTGTTCAGATGAGGCCCGACAAACCGCACGTGCATGGGGGCATGAATTACAGCGTCTTCCATCGCGCACCTCCGCTTTCTGTGTGGTTGTCGAAGGAGCGAATGTAGCGGGCTTGCCGCGTGCTGTGAAGTGGCGTGTGGTTTTGGCGCATGCAACGCGTCAGTTCTTCATGCCGTGCACGATCGACGCTAGCAACGAAGACACGAAGACGGCCGCGATGAAGCGCAGCCAGCCGGGCTTGCGCTGCACGAAGTTGCTGATCGCCACGCCGCCCGTCAGCAGCCAGATCAGCGGGCTGGTGCCCGCGAGGAAGACGCTGACAACGTAGAGGGCTTGCAGCATCACGCTGAAGATCCAGCCGAGTTGGGAGGCGAGGCTTGGCACCTGCGCGGCGGCTTGCCCGGATGGGGGCGATGCCGCAGTGGTCGTGCGTGCCGTTGCAGGTGCTGTGGGCTTGGCCGGCTGGGGCCGTGCCGCTTCGCGCTGGGCCTTCTTTTCTTCCGCCAGTTGCTCGGCGGTTTTCTCCAGCACCGGTGCGGGCGCCTCCGTCGGCTGCCACCATGCGGGCCAGGGCGCCTTGCCTGCGGCGGATTGCTTGCGGAACTCACCTGCAGGGAGCTTGCGTTGAGAGGCCTGCGGGACTGCAGGTGTCGCTGTACCGCTTCGTTGGTGCTTGGCAGCCAGCGCACGCACGCGCTGCAGGTACGGCTCGCCACGCGCCGGGTCGGTCATCGCGATGAAGTTCGCGTAGCCGCGCAGCGCGCCGATCACGTCGCTGTTGCCGTTCCATTGCAGGCCCTGCGGTCCGTGCCGCTCCGCCTGGTGCAGTACGGCGCGAAAACGCCGCAGGGTGTCGCGGTCGATCGAGAGCTTGTCGTTCACCACGATGCCCGTCACATGCTGCTGCTGGTGCTTGCGCATGACCTGCTGCTTGTCCGGGTGCACCGTGAGGCCTTCGCTGGCCACGATCTGCTTCACGCGCCATAGCAGCTTGCCGGTGTCGCGGCTGTGCTCGGGGCCGGCCGAGAAGCTCAGGTCATCCGCATAGCGTGTGTAGCGAAAGCCCAGCTTGGCAGCGCTCGCGGCGAGCCGCGCGTCGAGGCGGCGGCACAGCAGGTTGGTCAGCATCGGGCTGGTTGGGGCGCCCTGCGGCAGCACGCGTTCGCCGCGCGCGACGAAGTAGCGCCGGCCGTCGAGCTGCACTTCGTCGGTCGGCGCCTCGGTGCACACCAGCGCCAGCAGGCTCGCCACCTGCGACGAATAGCCGAGCTGGCGGAACACGCCGCGTACGCGGCGCATGCCGATGGAGGGAAAGAAGTCTTTCAGGTCGAGGTTGATCACCACGTCCTGGCCCACGTGCGGCGCGGCATTGGTGAGGATCGAGCGACCCGGCAGAAAGCCGTGCACGGCCTCGTGAACCGGCATCTTCGCGAGGATGTTGTCGAGCACCCAGTACTGCGCACGCTTCATGCGCGGCATGGGCGCGGAGATGTGGCGCTCGCCACCGCTCTTCTTGGCGATGGTGAAGCGCTGGTAGTGGCTCACGCTCGCCACGTCGCGGTGCCAGGCGAGAAAGCGCAGCTCGCCGAGGCCGATGCCCATCGCCTGCGCCAAATCGCCTGCGTGGTCCAGCGCGGGCAGGGCGTTGCGGGCCAGTGCCTGGCTGTCGCTGTGCGCTTCGTTGAGACCGCCCGAAACGCCGTCGCCCACGTAGAGCAGCTCGCGCTGACGCCGCTCGTGCCACGCCACGGCTCGCGCATGGCGGCCTTGTGCGAGGCGCTGGCGGGTTTCCTCGCGGCGTTCGCGGGCCTTGGCCATGCGCTCTTGGCGCATCGTCTTCAGGGCCCTGTCACGGTCCTCGATGCCGCGCAGTTCGTCGCCGAGCTTGGAGAGCGCCGTCTGCAGTTCGCTTTCGCGGCGGATCAACTGGGCTTCGACCGTCGGCTGCGCCGCGTCCTGCGGCCAGAAGCCGAGGCGCTGCATTTCCTCGAGAACGACTTCCTGCTTGGAGCCCTTGCGGATGCGCTCGTACAGCTCCTCGCGCGTGAGTGCCGAGTCGGGAATGGAAGAAGAGGAGGCGAGAGACTGCATGGTCATGGCGCTGCGCCACTGGCCGATGCACTGCTGATGATGAATCAGAAAAATTGCGAACGAAGCGGGAATCTCGTCGAAGAGCCTCGGGACTGGAGGGCTCCACTCGACGCCGTATGGCCATGGTGACGCCGATGAGCTTCGAGGAAGCCGCACTGTTATCGCGTCACCATGGCCATACGGCACAGTGAAGAGACGTCCAGTGACGCTTGGGAAGTGCTGTGTACGAGGACGGCGATACGCCGTCCGGATTGCAAGAGCCTTCCCGCTCCGTTCGCAAAAACAGTGTATCAGCCGATGTGTGCGGTGGTCCTTTCCTGATCGGTCGATGTTGCTGCCGGATTGGCCGACAAGCGCAGCGCGAGCATGTGCTCGCACGGGCCCTTGGTCATGCGGTGGCGGATGAAGTGGGAGCACTGGCAGTCGCCCGAGGCCACGCGCTGGTCGGCGTCGAGCTGCAGGCTCATGAGGTATTCGCGCTGCCCCGAAGCGCCCTTGCACTTGCCGCTCAGCGTGAGGCCGCCGTCGGGGCGAGCCAGCGTCTTCACGTTGGCGATGCGGCGCGCCTGCACCAGTTCGGCCGCTGCCTCTTCTTCGGGGCTGGCGTAGCGCAGCTTGTCCATGGGCAGCGGCTCGCGGCTCAGCTCGCGCAGCCGCCACACGCCGTGCGCAAGGTCGTACACCACGCGCCCGGCCTGCACATAACCGCCGAGGGCTGCATCGACCGTGAGGGTCGACAGGCCGGTGGCCGCTGCGAGCTCGGCCGTAGTGGCGCGCCAGCGTTCGCCCAGCGCCGCGAACACGCGCAGTTGGCTGTCCTGGTCGACCGTGTGGCGCGGCTGCAGCAGCTCGAAGTGGCCGTTGCGCGACCAGTCGTTGGCGGTCCAGCCCGAGAGGCCGAGCGTGAATTCCATATCGGGCAGTTGCGCTACCCAGAAGCTCGGCATGCCCGTGCCCAGCAGGTGCACCGTGAAGCCCTGCGCCACCGGCACGAGGCGTTCGAGCTGCAGCAGGCGGCGCCGGCCCCACACGCGGATGTCGATGTCGGAGGTGGCACTGTGCGTGGAGCGCGGGCACACCAGCTCGTGGCCCCAGGGCTCGAACAGGATGCGCACCGGCTGCCCCGGCCGCAGGATGAAGCGCAGCGAGCGCGGGCCCACGCGCTCCTTGCGCCGGCGCAGCACGAGGCAGATGTTGTGCACGTCCATCGGGTGCAGCTGCAGCCGCTGCGCGGGCAGCAGCATCGCGCTGCTCACTTGCAGGAAGCCGCGCACCCAGCTGTCGGGCACGTCGATCTTCGGCTCGTGGAAGGCCGGGTCGTTGTCGCTCTGCACCTGGAAGCCGCCGGGGTCGATGGCCAGGCGCGTGGTCTTGTAGTCGCGGATCTTCTGGAACTCGTCGTAGAGCGATTCGGAGTAGTCGACGTTGGTGGTGCCGAAGGCGTGGTCGCTCACGCGGTCGAAGATGTCGTGGCTGCACGAGAACATGCCGTAGCTCGACTCGTCCTGGCTGAAGCACTCGAAGAACACGCGGTCGGGGTGCACCGTGATCACCGGGTCGAGCACGAACCAGGCTTCGCGGTTGACCTGGTAGATGTGGTCGAAGTAGCGCTGCTGCGCGCTCATGAAGGGCTGCAGCACGGCCCGCTTGCTCTTGCGCAGCTCGGCCAGCTCGTTGCTGATGGGCGCCATCTGCGCTTTCAGCTGGTCGCTGCGCGCCATGAACTGCGCGAGCAATTCGTTCTCTTGCCCGGCCAGCCATTCGAGGTACGCGCTCTTGTCGCGCGGCTTGAAGCGCAGGTCGCCGACCACCACGTCGTGCAGCGCCGACATGCCTTCGCGAAACGGCAGGTGCCGGTTGATGTCGGCGACGAAGTGAACCGGCGCGCGCAGCGTGTCGGGCGCGAACTGCAGCGCCGTGCTGTTCGCGGTGTGCTGTGCGCCCGAGTGGCCGAAGTAGCGGTACTGGAATCTCATGCGGCGGGCCCTCCTGTGGAGGCTGCGGGCGGTGCGCGGCGCGGCGCGACGCTGCGCACCGATGCGGTCTGCAAGGGGTTGTCCAGCTCGGGGAAGGCGGCCTGGATGCTGCGCAGGCCGGCCACGTACTGGGCGCGCTCGGTGATGGCGCCAGTGACAGCCTGCCGTGCGAACACGCGCGCGACGATGCGTGCGATGTCTTCCGAATGCATCGCCTGCGCGGCCAGGAACTGCATGACTCGTGCCTTGGCCAAGCGGCCCCGGTTGGCCTGCGACAGCACGCTCAGGAAGTAGGGCTCCAGCCGCGCGAACACGTCGGGCTTCTGGCTCGCGGCCGAGGCCAGCCAGTTGGTAACGAACAACTGCATGCCGGGCGAGGGATGCTGGCTCAACTGCAGCATGTAGGTGGTGACGTCGGTCACGTCGAAATGCGTTGTGAGCAGCTCGCGGCCGAGGCGCTGGGCGCCAGCGTCCTTGTGATCGCACAGGCGTACCAGCAGCGCCGGCGTCCACTGGCTCGCGCCGCTTTGCGCGCCGAACCATTGGCGGGCCCAGTCGCGCGCGTCGTCCCAGCGGCTGTCGAACATGCGCAGGGCATCGCCTAGCTGCGCCAGCGTGCGTTCAGGGTTCGCGGCCAGCTGGTCCATGGCCCAGCGGCGTGCGGCGGCGGTGTCGACGAGGCCGAGGCTGGCGGTCTGCAGTACGTCGAAGCCTTGTGGGTCTTGCTGAGGAAGCAGCCATGCGCCGAGGCGCTGTGCGCCCTTGCTGCGCGCTTCGAGCAGGCGCAGCGTGACGGCGGGCTCGCCGCGGCGCGTGTGCTCGGCCAGCGGGCCGCACAGCCATTGCAGCAGCGCATCGAACACGCCCTCGGCGGCTTCGGCGCGGAACAGTTCGTCGCGCAGCAACGGCATCAGCGCGGCACCGAAGTCCGGGTGCGTGGGCAGCAACTGCGCGAGCCGAGGCGCGACAGCTGCGCGCACGGCCGGCATCGGGCTGCTGCAGAAGGCGGCGAACAGCTCGGGCTGGGTAACCAGCGTGGCGTCGGGCAGGGCCGTGAACAGCCGCACGCCGGCACCGCGCAAACGCTCGTCGTCGGACTGCAGCAGGCGCGTGAGCACGCCCACTGGCAGGCCCTGAACCGACGCCGGGTGCAGCAGCAGCCATTCGGCCGCGGTGCGCACCACGTCAGGGCTCGCATGGTCGAAGAGCGCGAGCAGTTCGGGCAAGGGCGCCTTGGCGGCCGCGGTGCGCAACAGGCCTTGCAGGGCCCACTGCAGGTTCTCGCAGATGGCGTCGAGCTCGGGTTGCCCGGCATCGCAGGCCGAAAGCCATGCGAGCAGGCTGCCGCACAGGGCATCGAGCGTTGACGGGTTCGGGGCGGCGGCCTGCAGAAGCAGGCGCGACGCGCGGCGCACTTCGGCATCGGCCGAGGTCAGCAGCATCAGCAGAAGGTCGACCTGCTGGCTGTAGAGGCCCGGGTCCTGCGTGATGCATTCGAGTGCAAGGGCGCGCGCCTCGGCCAATGGCGAGCTCAGCAGCGCAGGCAGCCAGGGCAGGGCCGGCGCACCCGCCGCGATGCGCTGGTGCGCGATGGCAAGGGCGAAGCGCGCGGTGTCATCCCAGCTGCTGCCCAGCAGGCGCCAGACGGCGGGCGCCTCGAGCGCCTCGCAGAAGGGCTTGTTGTCCTGCAGCGCGCGCGCCGCAAAGGCATGCACTGCGCCGCAGCGGCCTTGCTGCATCAACTGCAGCAGGGCCCGTGGATGGCGGTCCCAGCGCTCGGGCCAGGCTTCGGTGCGGTTCAGGCGCTGCGCGGGCAGCGGTGTGTTGCGGCGCCAGCGCAGCCCGCCGCGCTGGGCTTCCCATTCGGCGTCATGGCGGTGCAGCAGCTGCATCAGCACCAGCCAGCGGCTGTAGGGGCCGGTGTGCCAGCTGAGGGGCTCGGGTGTCCAGCGGGTTTCGCGCTGCTGGCCGGCGGTGCCGGCTTCGGCATCGTCGGCCGCGAGCAGCACGCCCATGGCCAGCTGCAGCCAGCTTGCCTCGTCGGCCGTGCCGGCCAGAGCCAGCCGGCGCAGGCTGCGCCAGGTGCGGCGGCGCAGGTAGTCGCGTGTGCGCTGGCTGTAGGCGAGGCGGCTGTCGGGCCGCACGATTTCCTTCGCGATCTCGACATAGCGGCCATTGACCTGCGCCCAGCGGCCACCCGTGCGGAAGGCCGCACGCTGCGTTTCGAGGCGCTGGTGCAGCACGCCGAGCAGGGCGTAGTCGCCCGCGAACTCCGCGCCCTTGTACAGCCGGCGCCATGCGCGGAAGCTGCCGGCTGCGAGCTGCAGTGTTGGCGCAATTTCCATCAGGGCTGTGCGCGCGAGCCCGTCGGCTGCCGGGCTTTCGAGCAGCGCGAGATCGAACAGCTGCTCGACCCAGGCCGCGTACTTCAGACCATTCCAGAGCGCGGGGTCGGCCAGGTGCTGCCGAAGCAGCGGCATGGCTTGTTCAACGGGCAGCTCGCTCATGGTGGCCCAGGCGCGGCGCAGCGGCGCGGGCCAGTCGTCCACGATGCGCGCCGTTTCGGCCGCGCGCTGTTCGGCAGGCCAAAGGTTCAGCGCGGCCCAGCGCGCAGCGCGGGCGACTACGGGCGTGCGGCCGCGCCGGGAGAGTTCGCGCATCGCCTCGAACGCACCGCCGTCGCCGCAGCGGCCGATGGCCCAGGCGATGCAGTAGTCGAGCAGCGGCTCGCCGGTTTCGATGTGGTCGATAAGTTGCGGCACGGCTGCAGCCAGCCGGCGCTCGCCGATGCGCCACACCACGCGGCTTCTGCGCACCGGGGCCAGCAGGCGCCATGCATCGGGGCGGATGCTGGCCAGCAGCACGGCGTCGCCGGGGTGTGCGAGCACGGCGGTTGCAGTGGTAGTGATGACGGCCTCGGCGACCGCCCCTTCGATCGCATAGCCCTGCGCGATCTGCGCTGCCACGGCGCGTTCGAAGGCGGCGTTGGCGGCCTCCAGTGGCAGCGGCGACGGCGTGTAGACCGTTTCCTTCCACTGCAGCCCGTCGCGGCTGGTGCTCACGTGCACCACGTGGCCCGGCGCTTCCGGCAGGGCGAACAGTTCCACGGTGCTGAAGCCCGCGGCGCCTGTCGCGCCCGGCTTCGTGCGGATCAATTTCTCGGAGCGAATGCGCTTCACGCGGAGGCCTCCCTGCCTTCGGTTGGGTGCTTGTGCTTTTTGTTTCGCTGCGCATCTTAGCGGCCATGCGTGCCAATTTGCGCGTGTGTAGCATCGCGGCCTGAGATTCACCCCAGACATCTTTCCCATGCCGAATGCAGAACAGACCCCTCAGTCGAGCTTTCTCTACTTCACGGGCCAGGGCTCGGACAAGGTCTACCAGGTGCACCTGCGCCTCAAGGACGACGGTTGGGTGGTCGACTACGGCAACGGCCGGCGAGGCGGCACGCTCTCAACCGGCACCAAGACCAGCAGCCCGGTCGCCTACGAGGCGGCGCTGAAGATCTACGACAAGGTCGTGAAGGAAAAGACGTCGAAAGGCTACACGCCCGACCAGTCCGGCGCGCTCTACACCTCGACCGACCTGGCCGGCCGCATGAGCGGCGAGCTGCCGCAACTGCCCACGCTGATCCTCGAAGAGCAGGCCGCGCGCTACTTCGACGACCCGGGCTGGGGCCTGCAGGAAAAGGCCGATGGCGAGAACCGCATCCTGCTGATCGAGGGCGAGGCGGTGCGCGGCACCAACCGGCGCGGACTGTTCGTCGATATTCCGCAGGCCTGGGTCGGCGTTGCGGATGCGCCGGCGGGGCGCACCGTGATTGCCGGCGAGCACGTGGGCGATGCCTTCATGGCCTTCGATCTGCTGGAACTTGGCGGGCAAGACCTGCGCGCCGCGCCGTTCATCGAGCGCTTCGGGCATCTGCGCAAGGTCGCTGAGCTTGTTTCGTGGATGACCGTGCTCGAACTCGAACTCACCGCCGAGGGCAAGCGCCGCCGCGCCGCCGAGTTGCTGGCCGCGCATGGCGAAGGCTATGTGCTCAAGGCGCTCGACGCGCCGTTCTCCGCAGGCCGCAGCAGCACCAGCCTGAAGTTCAAGTTCAACCAGAGCGCGACCTGTGAGGTGATCCGCGTCAACGCTCAGCGCTCGGTGGCCGTGGGGCTGCGCGACGAGGCGGGCGTGATGATCGACCTGGGCAACGTGACCGTGCCGCCCAACGAGGCGCTGCCGGCCGTGGGCATGCTGGTCGAGGTGCGCTATCTCTACCGCTATGCGGGCGGCAAGTTCGAGCAGCCCGTCTACAAGGGCCAGCGGCCGGACATGACGCCTGCAGACGCAGTGCTGTCGCAGGTCACGCGCATCAAGGATCGAAGCGCGGTCCTCGACGACGAAACGGCCTGAGCGCCAGTCAACCCGAAGAACCGAAAGCCGCGCGCAGCTTCGCCGCGAGCCGGTTCGCTTCAGCGGCGGTGGCGATGTTGGTGAAGCCCATCAGCAGGCCCTGGTCGGCAGGCCCCGCAACGCCGCGTGCCGACAGCGGCTGGCAGTTCAGCCCCGCCTGCTGTGCGCGGCGGGCCAGCGCCACATCGCCTTCACGGCGCCCGTCGAATCGCGCGATCAGGTGCATGCCGCCACTGCGCAGGTCGACGCGCACCGTGTCGCCGAAGGCCTTCAGCAAGCCGGCCACGAGCATTGCGCGCCGCCGTGCATAGAGCAGGCGCATCTTCTTCAGGTGGCGCGAGAAGTGCCCCTCGCGCATGAAATCCGCCACCACGGCCTGCGTGATCTGCGGACTGCCGTTCGACCATGTGCGCGCGGCCTCCTCGAAGCGCGCGCGCAGCGATTCGGGAACGACCAGGTAGCCCAGCGCCAGCCCGGGGTAGAGCACCTTCGAGAAGCTGCCCGCGTACAGCACGCGGTCGTGGCCGTCGAGGCTCTTGAGCGCCGGCAGCGGCGCTCCGGCATAGCGGTACTCGCCGTCGTAATCGTCCTCGACGATCCATGCGTTCGCCTGCGAGGCCCATTCGAGCAGCTGCAGCCGGCGCGCGAGCGTCATCGACACGCCCAGCGGCGCCTGGTGCGAGGGCGTGACGACGGCCATGCGAGCCTTCGGTGCCTTGCGCAGGCCGCGCGCGACGACGAGGCCGTCTTCGTCCACCGGCACGGGCACCGTGCGCTGGCTGGCGGCGCGTAGCACTTCCTGCGTCGGCGGAAAGCCCGGGTCTTCGATCCACACGCGGTCGTCTTTCTTCAGCAGCGTGCGCGCGACGAGCGCGAGCGATGCGCGGTAGCCGCCCGTCACCAGCACCTGCGAGGCGTGGCACGACACGCCGCGCGACACCAGCAGATAGGCCGCGATGGCTTCGCGCAGCGGGGGGTAGCCGCAAGGGTCGCCGTAGAACATGTCGGCCGCGTTCGTAGCCCGCGCACGGCGGGCCGTGAGGCGCGACCACAGCTTGCGCGGGAACGCGTCGAGCGCCGGAATGCCCAGCTGCATGGGCGGTGGTTTGCCCGGCTGCTTGAGCGCATCGCCGGAAGCCCGCGTATCGGTGCGCCGTGGTTCCCGCCGCGTGGGCCGATGCAGCGGCAGCGACGGCGAAACCACGGTACCCGCCTGCCCGCGCGAAGAAAAATAGCCTTCGCCCATCAGCTGGTTGTAGGCCGTCTCGACGGTGCCGCGAGCCACGCCGAGCTCACCGGCCAGGCTGCGCGCCGATGCCACGCGGTCGCCGGGGCGCAGCGTGCCTTGTTCGATGGCGCTTCGGTAGCGCTCGTAGATCTGGCGGAACAGCGGCGTTTCTTTTGCGCGGTCGAGCTTTGGCGTCATGGCCTGGTCATTTTCAAGATTCTTGGCTCTTTTCGATGGGGCATCGTAAATCCATGATCGACTTTCCAAACAGCCTGGAAGGAAGAAGCGCAATGAGCGAGAAGGTATTTTTGGCAGGTGCCACCGGAGCGGTCGGCGCCGCGCTGGTTCCATTGCTTATCGAAGCGGGCTATACCGTGCATGGCAGCACGCGTCGCGCTGACCGTGCGGGCGTGCTGGAGGCGCAGGGCGTGCATCCGGTCGTCGTCGACGTGTTCGATGCGGCGGCGCTGCGGGCCGCGCTGGTGCGCATCGCGCCGTGGGGAGTGATCCATCAGCTCACCGACCTGCCCAAAGACCTGGATCCGAGCCGCATGGCCACGGCTGTGGTGCTCAATGCGCGTGTGCGCACCGAGGGCACACGCAACCTCGTGGCCGCCGCGCAGGCTTCGGGTGCGAAGCGGCTGGTGGCGCAGAGCATCGCCTGGGCCTATGCGCCCGGCCCCAAGCCATTTACGGAAGAGCAGCCGCTCGATACGGAGGCGGAAGGTGCGCGCCGCATCAGCGTCGACGGCGTGGTTGCGCTGGAGAAATGCGTGATGGCTGCGCAGGGCATGACCGCCACTGTGCTGCGCTATGGGCAGCTCTACGGTCCGAACACTTCGACCGATACACCCAAAGGCCCGAGCCCGTTGCACGTCGCGGCCGCGGCGCGGGCTGCGTTGCTGGCATTGCAGCGTTCGACCGGCGGCATCTTCAACATCGCCGAAGACGGCGCCGAGGTCAGCACCGAGAAGGCGAAGCGCACGCTGGGCTGGCGTGCCGATGCGCGACTGTCTCAAGGAGCCATGCCATGAACGCGATGCCTCTCTTCCTGCGCCACCGTGCGCGCGCCGGGCTTGCGGCGCTGACTGTTGCAGCCATGGGTTGGGCATTGCTGCCGCACGCGAGCAGGCAATCGACCGTGCAGTTCATCGACGACATCTGCAGCGCCGTGAGCCGACCGATGTTCGCATCGGCGCCGGCCCCCGAAGGCTCAGCCGCCGCGGCACGGCCGCAGACCTCGACCAAGGTGATCTCCTGCGAGGCGCTGCCCAACGTGCCGGGCAAGTCAGTCACCACCGTCCTCGTCGACTTTCCGCCGATGGCCTATTCGCCGGCTCACAGGCATCCGGGTTCGGTGACCGCCATCATTCTGGAAGGCACTGTGCGCTCGCAGCTGGCCGGCGGTCCGGTAGGCGACTACAGGCCCGGCGAGACCTTCTTCGAGCCGCCGCGCACGCTGCATCTGTTCGCGGAGAACCCCGATCCGGTGAAACCTGCGAAGCTGGTGGCGGTGTTCGTGGCGGAAGAGAACTGCGGGCCGCTGCTGCTGCCACCCTGAGCTACCGCACCCGGTCTCCGTCGCGAACCGACTCCACCGCGCCGTTGTAGAAGCGAACGATGCCCAGGAAGTTGCCCTGGCCGCGGTGGTAGACCCAGTCTTCCATCGGCACGCACTGCTGCGTTATCACTTGCTGCGCGGGGCCACCGGGGTAGGGCGACAGCACCCACGCCACCTGCGGGCGGGGCACACAGACGAACTCCTTCGACATCGGCTCGCCGCACTTCTGCACCACAGAGAACTTGGAGTCGCCGACGCCGGAGAGCGAGCCGTTGCAGCTCAGCGATTGGGCCGATGCGACGCCGGTGTGCATGACGGCGGCAAGTGGGAGGAGTGCGATCGCGGCGAGTGCGCGCATGGTGTCGATGGGCTCCTTGAGCAGCCTGGGACTGCGGTGGGCCCCGATAGTTTCTCTTGCCGTCATCACGACCGCGGGCCACGCAGCTTGGCGACGCCGAAGCCCAGCGCCAGAGCCGCGCAGAGAAAAACCAGCAACGCGAGCCAGACCGATCGCGTGAACGCATAGGTGCCCAGCGTGGCGCCCGCGGCGAGCGCCACGGCCAGCCATTCGAGCACCGGGTCGATCCAGCTCCTGGGCTTGCTGCTGCGTTGCGCGGCCAATGAGCGTTCGTGCTTTTCGATCTGTTGCTGGGTTTGCGGCTTTCGCGGCTTCCGTTGCCTTGGGTCGGGGAAGAGAGCTCTCAGCGCCGGCGTGGGCCATGCGTCGTCCGGCGATGCGCCGATGCCCGCCAGTTGCCAGACCGCGTCCGCATCGCGGCGTGAGAGATCCGACATGAGGCCATCGAGCACCTTCTTGTCGTTCAAGCGGTCGATGGAGGCTAGCTCGGCGCGCAGCCACGGCTCTGCATCGGCGGCATCAGGCAGCCCCTGGGTCCGCAGCAGGATGTGACTCTCGAAGCCGCGTGCGGTCCAGGCTTCGAAGCCTTCGTAGAGAGGTCGGTAGCGCTCGCCGATGGCCGCGATCACGGCTTCGCGCCGCGATGCGAGCCGCCGCAGCGCGGAGGTTTTGTCGGTGACGAGGTACGGGTAGGCGGCGTCGGCGCCGAATTCTTCCAGGCATTCCTCGCGCTCGATAGCGCTTTCTTCATCATCGATGTCGTATGCGTCGACGAAGCGTGCGTGGCGGATGTCGCTCTCGCTGAAAAGCGCTCGCCAGAACAGCGGGAAGAAGGCATTGGCCTCGAGCTCCCCGCCGTGGCCGAAGAAGCCGCGCCATTCGTTGCGGCTGCCTTCGGGCATGCGGGGCAGGGTCGAGCTGGACAGGTAGACGGGGTGGGACATCTTCTTCGCTCCGGGCAAGGGGCGGGCGTCATCTTACGGGCGCGGGCGCAGATTGCTTTCTTGTAATCCGCGTGTCAGGCGATGGCCGGATGGGCTTTCCAGAATCCAGCGCGTGCAGTTCTCATCACTCGCCATTCATCATCCCAAGGAACACCATTCATGAAACGCGCATTCCTCACCACCACCGCTTTCGCCACGTTGCTCGCCGCATCTGTCACAGGCGCCGCCGCATCGGGCACGCACGACAACGCTATCGGCAAACCCGGCGTGGCCGCCAAGGCGACTCGCACGGTCCAGGTCGACATGACCGATGGCATGCGCTTCACGCCAGCCGACATCAGCGTCAAGCAGGGCGAGACCGTGCGCTTCGTGGTCAGAAACTCCGGCAAGCTGAAGCACGAGTTGGTACTTGGCACCCAGCAGGACCTGAAGGCGCACTACGCTTCCATGATGAAGAACCCCGAGATGGAACACGCTGAGCCGAACATGGTGACGCTCGCGCCAGGCAAGACCGGCGAGGTCGTCTGGCAGTTCACCAAGGCGGGCAAGGTCGACTTCGGATGCCTGCAGGCGGGGCACTACGACGCCGGGATGAAGGGCGTGGTGAACGTGGCCAGTGCCGCGGGCAAATAGGCCTGGGCGCGGCGCGATTGTTTCCATCACATGAACGCCGCGGTTCCTTTTGCTGCGGGTTTTTACCTACTCATCGGCTCACAATTCATCTCACAGACCAGCCCACAAGCGAATCTGGATGAACAGGCCCCGAGCGAGGTGGCCGCCCCCCGAAGGGACGGTGACCCACCCAAGACCGGTTCGAAACCATCCCGTATGCAAAGAACTGAATTGAAGGAAATCTAAATGACCGCCTCGAAGCTCCTCTCCGCCATCTCCATCGCACTGCTGGCTGCTGCCGGTGCCGCTCATGCCGAAAGCTATGACGGTGTGCATCAACTGACCTCGGCCACCAGCCGCGCCGACGTCGCCAGCCAGGCCTTGGTGGCCGCACGCAGCGGCAACCCCTATGCCGACGGCGCCAACTCGGGCCCCGTGCAACTGATCGCCTCGACGACCAGCCGCGCTGCAGTCCGTGCTGAAGCGGTGGCTGCCGCCCACAGCGAGAACCCGTATGCCGAAGGCGTGACCTCGCGTGTCGCTCCGGTGCTGGCAAGCGGTGTCGATCGTTCCACCGTGCGTGCCGCAGCCCGCGCTGCTGCTCGTGGTGACGCTCTGCCGCTGTAATCGACAACGGCAACGCGCATAAATAAAAGCCGGGCCCTGCGAAAGCGGGGCCCGGCTTTTTGTTTGTTTGTCCAGGGGGCGAGCTAGTAGACGCGCTCTTCGATCGGCCCCACGCGGTCCGGATAGAACGCCACGTAGTCCTTGATCTGCGAGACATGCTCGTACGGCGACTCGTAGGTCCACACCGCATTCACCGAGCGCTCGCCGCCGGCCGGAATGCTGTAGTAGTTGCACTCGCCCTTGTACGGGCAGTAGGTTGCATGAGACGTGCGCTCGAGCAGCGACATCTTCACGTCCTTGCGGGGTATGTAGTGCACGGTTCCGAAGTGCGCCTCGCGCAGCGTCAGCGCTTCGCGCGTATCGGCGACGACGCAGCCATCGACCGACACCACCACGCGAAGCGGGTTGGGTGCAATGGTGATCGGATGGTCGGGGCCGGGGGTCTTGATGGTGCGTTCTGCGGTAGCGAACATGAGAAAGCTCCTTCGGGCAATCGGGGTGACGCAAGAATCGGCGGATGCGCATCTTGCCGCGATGCCGTGGCGATTAGAAGTAGCCAGAAAATCGACCCATTCGCGACATGGTTAAAGACCGCGAATTCATTTGAATGGCTCTGGGAGCCTTTCGGATTGTGATTCAGCATGTAAGGAATACTGAAGTTCCATATCTTCGGTGCGCAGGTTGCGTGTGGTCACGAATGTGTGTGCTTCACGCATCAGCCTTCGATGAGTCGAAGGCCCACGGTACCGCCGATTACCAGCGCGATGCATGCCATTCGCGGTGCGGAAAGGGCCTCGCCGAAGAACAAAACGCCCATCAGCACCACGCCCACCGAGCCGATGCCGGTCCAGATTGCGTAGGCCGGGCCCAGCGGCAGGTAGCGCAGCGCCCTGGCCAGCAGGTAGATGCTGAGCAGCGCGGTCGACACGCCCACGACCGACGACACGAGCCGTGTCCAGTCTTCCGATCGCTTGAGTGCGGCGGCCATCGCGATCTCGACGAGACCTGCCGCCAGTAGAAATATCCAACCCATGAAAAAACTCCTTCGATGCTGTTGCGGGTAGAGCCGAACCGGATAATTCCGGGCCGGGCACCGATCAACAAGTACGCACCTTTTGGTAACCATGGGAAATTCAAAGACGCCATCGAAGAAGTCCGAGCCTGTGGAAGAAGCCGAGGCGGCACCCGCCGATGTGTGGAATGCCGACTGCCCTTCGCGCCGCGTGCTGGAGCTCATTGCCAACAAGTGGGCGCTGCTGGTCATTCCGCTGCTGCGCGGCAAGCCGCAGCGCAACAACGAACTGCTGCGCAAGGTTGGCGGCATCTCGCAGAAGATGCTCACGCAGACCCTGCGCGACCTCGAGCTCAACGGGCTGGTGCTGCGCGAAGACCACCAGACGGTGCCGCCGCACGTCGAGTACAGGCTCAGCCCGCTCGGCCTGTCATTGAGCAAGACGCTGATCGCCGTAGACCGCTGGGCCGAGGCGAACCATGCACAGATCGACGCGGCGCGGCACCGTCAGTGATACCTTCGCCCGACCTCGAGCGATCCATCGAAGGACCGAAGTGAAGAAGAACAAACTCGCCACGCTGTTGCTCGCTGGCCTATTGGCCGCCAGCGCCTGGGCCCAGGACTGGCCCGCCAAGCCCGTGCGCGTGATCGTGCCCGCGCCGGCCGGCAGCTCGCTCGACCTGATCGTGCGCACGCTGGCCGACCGCCTGCGCGTGATGTGGAAGCAGCCCGTGGTGGTCGAGACCAAGGCAGGCGCGGGCGGCCTGATCGGCATGGACACGGTGGCCAAAGCACCGCACGACGGCTACACGCTCGGCATCGGCTTCAACGGCCCGATTGCCTTCGGCCCCTACATGTACGCACGCATGCCCTATGCGCCCGCGCGCGACCTTGTGCCCATCGTGCTCACGACCTCGCAGCCCAACGTGCTGGCGGTGCAGGCGGGCAACCCCGCGAACACGCTGCCCGAGTTCGTCGAATGGGCGAAGAAGCGTGGCAACAAGTTCAGCTATGCGTCGGTGGGCGCGGGCAGTTCGTCGCATCTCACGATGGAGTTGTTTCGCAGCGCGGCGCATATCGAGGCGGTGCACGTGCCGTACTCGGGCTCGCCGCCCGCGGGGCTGTCTCTGGCGGCCGGCGACACGCAGGCGCTGTTCACGGTGGCGCCCGCGCTGCTGCCGCTGATCCAGGGTCAGCGCGTGAAGCTCATTGCCGTGACCAGCGCCAGGCGCTCTGAACTCATGAAAGACCTGCCCACCGTGGCCGAGTCGGGCTACCCGGGTTTCGAGTCGCTGGCCTGGAACGGCTTGTTCACCGCCAGCGGCACGCCGCCCGAGGTGGTGCGCCGCATCAATGCCGACGTCAACGCCGTGCTGCAGGAGCCGGCGGTGCGCGAACTGCTGGCCAACCAGGGGCTGGTGGCGGGTGGCGGCTCGCCGGAAGAATTCAAGGCCTTCATCGACAGCGAAGGCCGCAAATGGGGTGCGATCATTGCCAAGGTTGGCATCCGCCTCGACCAATAACACTCCCACACTCCCGACAACCCACGACAGAAGACTCCAGGAAGAGAAAGAACATGGAACAGCAGTTTCCCCGCGACATCTACACGGAACCCGAGCCCGATCCGCACACGCTCGCCAACCTGGGCCCGCTCACGGGCCTGGCGGGCCTGTGGATCGGCAAGGCCGGCCACGACGTGAGCCCGAAGGAAGACGGCCCCGAGGCCGAGGCCTACATCGAGCATGCGGAGTTCCAGCCCATCGACGCGCAGACCAACGGGCCGCAGATCTTCTACGGGCTGCGCTACCACCTGCGCATCGTCAAGCCCGACGACGTGGAAACCTTTCATGACCAAGTCGGCTACTGGCTGTGGGAGCCCGCCACGGGCGCGCTGATCCAGACGCTGTCGATCCCGCGCGGGCTCACGGCCATGGCCACGGGGCACGCGAAGGCCGAAGACCGCAGCTTCAGGCTCGAAGCTGTGCGCGGCGGCGAGACCAACGGCATCGTGGCCAACCCGTTCCTGGAGCATGCGTTCAAGACGCTGCGCTACAGCATCGAAGTGACCATCCACGACGACGGCAGCTGGTCGTACGAGCTTGAAACGGTGCTCAGCGTGCTCGGAAAGCCCGAGCCCTTCAGCCACACCGACCGCAACACGCTGCGCAAGATCGGCGAGCCCACGCCGAACCCGACTGCACAGGCTGCAATGGCGGCAAACGCCGCAGCCTGAGGCGCTACTTCGCGAGTGCCGCTTCCACGTCCGCCTGGAACTTGGCCGAGCACCACTCGGTCGCGCCGAAGTACAGCGACGCTTGCGCACCGCTCGCGAGCGTCGATTGCGCAGACACGCCGAGCGCGAAGTCTTCGTCGAGCGCACCCCAGAACGATTCGACGTTCTTGCGCCAGTAGTTCACCGACTTCTCGGTCTTCGGCAGCCCGGGAACGAGCGTGCTCGCGATCACGCGCGAGCGCCCCGGCGATTCGGGCAGCACGGTGAACGCGTTGGCGTGGTCGCCCTCGTGCAGGATGAAAGTCGCCGGGAAGAAGTAGTAAATGATGTTCGAGTGCGGCCCCACCTGCCATGCCTGCGTGGGCGTGCCGCGCAGGCTTTCGATGCTGCGCTTGGGCAGGAACAGGCGCTGGTGCTGCCGGTCGTGGTCGGCCATCAGCAGGTTGTCGTAGAACAGCGCGGCGATGCTGTTGCGGTGCGCGTACTGGAAGTGATACGTCTCCAGGTTCGCCTCGAAAGGGATCTTCCAGTTGGCCGCGTTGTCGAAGGCGTGCTGGTGAAACGGCACCCAGCTGTCGTAGCCCCATGAGCGCAGGTCGGCGCCGAATCGGCCCAGCCAGTTGTCGATGTCGATCCTGGCGCTTTCGCCGTTCGCCACTACACGGGGGATGGCCCAGACGAAGCCCAGCGCTTCGGCAACCGGCACGCGCGCCAGGCCGCAATCCGATGCTGGCGCATGCGGAAAATCTTCCACCGACGGGCGCCCGCGCAGCGTGCCATCGAGCCCGTAGGTCCAGCTGTGGTACGGGCAGATCAGGGCGCGTTGATTCGATGCGCCGGGCGGCTTCAACCGCGCGCCGCGGTGGCGGCAGGCATTGACGAAGCCGTTGAGTTCTCCTTCTTGCCCGCGCACAAACATCAGCGGCATGCCGGCCACGTCGATGGCGAACGAATCGCCGGCATTCGGGAGAGACGCCGAAGGGCACAGCGCCAGCGGATAGCGCCTGAAGATGCGCTCGACCTCCCGTTCATGGCGTTCAGGATCGAGATAGCGCGTCACCGGACTGACGCCCGGCTCACCGCGCTCGCTGCCGCCGGTCTCGATCAGCGCGAGAGCGCGCCGGATCAGTGCAATCTGTTCTTCATGCTGCATGCGCGCGATTGTGGCGAGCGAGTCGTGCGGCGGCTTGCTTCAACTGGTCGTGTTTCTCTGCCCGGATAGAACAAACACGCATAGCTCATAACCGGTTATATCGATAGCCTCAGGGCATGGACCTGAAACAGCTGGAGTACTTCATCCGCGTGGCCGAACTCGGCAGCTTCACCCGCGCGTCGGACGTCATCGACATCGCGCAGCCCGCATTGAGCCGCCAGGTGCGCCAGCTGGAAGTGGAGCTGCGGCAGAACCTGCTGGTGCGCAACGGCCGCGGCGTGGTGACCACGGATGCCGGCAAGCGCCTGCTGGAGCATGGCCGCGGCATCCTCCACCAGGTCGAGCGGGCAAGGGAAGACATGAGCCTCATGCGGGATGCGCTGGCCGGTCGGGTCGCCGTCGGCCTGCCGCCTAGCGTGGCCGGTGTGCTGACGGTGCCGCTGGTGCGGGCCGTGCGTGAGCGGCTGCCCGATGCGGCGCTGTCGATCACCGAGAACCTATCGACGGCAATGCAGGAATCGCTGCTCACCGGCCGGCTCGACATTGCGCTGCTCTACAACCCGCAGCCTTCGCCCGACGTGGACAGCGAGACGGTGCTGGAGGAGGACCTGTTCCTGGTCAGCGCGACCAAGGGCACTGGGCCGGCGCGGCGTGGCGCGCCACTGGCCTTGCATCAGCTGGCCGAGCAGCAACTGGTGATCCCGACCCGGCCCAATGCGATCCGCATGCTGGTCGAGGCGGAGCTTGCCGCCATCGGCCGGCGGCCGCAGATCGCGCTGGAGATCGACGGCGTTCCGGCCATCCTCGCGCTGGTGGCCGATGGCGCCGGCCACGCCGTGCTGTCGCGCAATGCGGTCACCCTCGCGGGACGGTCGCAGCGCTATGCGATCAGGCCAATCGTCAAGCCCGGCCTGCGCAGCCGGCTGGCGCTGGCGACCAGTTCGCAGCGGCCAGTCACGCGCACGCAGCGGGCCATGGGGGAACTGCTGCGCGAGCTCGTGCAGCAGCACCTCGGTGCCAATGCAATGGCCGATGCGGCTCAGAAGCGGTGACGCACGCCCACACCCACGCTGCCGCTGTTTCGAAAACCGGTCAGCCGGTCTTGCATGTAGACCGCGTACAGGTCGGTCCGCTTTGACAGAAAGTGGTCATAGCCGGCCGTCCAGGTGGTGCGGTGTGTTTCGGCGGCGCCCGTCACCTTGCGCTCGGTGCGCGCCACCGAGGCGAGGAAACGCCCTGCACCCACCGGAACCGCCGCGCCCAGCTGCGCGGTATTGGCGGTGGTACGAATGTCGGGCGTGCGGGTGCGCTGCAGCTGGCCGTACAACTGCACGGCCTTGAAGTCGTAGGAGGCGCCGATCAGCGCGGCATCCTGCCGGCCGATGGTCGTGGTGAAGCCGGGGCCCGTCTTGGCCTGCTGCACAGACACCACGGCGGCAAAGGGCCCGGCCGCGTAGTTGAGGGTCAGGTTCAGGTTGCGGATGCCTTCGCGGTCCTGCACTTCGCCCATGCCGTAGAGCAGGCTGGCGCGCAGCCCGGCGAAGGTAGGCGAGGTGTACTGGATGGCATTGCTCCACACGCTGTCGCCGAGCACGGCGCGGTTGTACGTGGGCTGCCATGTGTGGAGCATGACGGGCGAGAACTGCAGCGACACGCCGAACGGATTGAAGGCACCGCTGGCCACGAACATCGGATTGGTCTGCCGGCCGAGCGACAGCTGGCCGAAGCCGCCGGCCAGGCCCACCCACGCGTTCCGCGAGAAGTACGGGTCGGTGCTGTTGCGCCCGAAGGTGCCGGAGTCGGTCTGGAAGAAGCTTTCCAGTGCGAACTGCGCCTGCAGCCCATCGCCGAGGCTCTCGCTGCCTCGTACGCCCCAGTAAGCCGTCGTCATGCCGCCGCTGCCGAGCACCTTGGTGCGGCCGGGCTCGTCGCTGCGCTGCATCGATCCGACGAAGGCATCGAGCAAGCCGTAGATCTGCACGCTGGCCCCAGGGTCTGCGGCAGTCTGTGCCCACGGGGAATGCGTGGTGGTGCACAGAGCCAGCACCGGCAGGGCGCGTAGCGAAAGTGCCTGAAGGCGGGAAAGTCTTCTCATGTCGTCTGTCTCCTCGTTGTGATTCGTAGCCTGCAAGGGCGCAGGCGCGCGCATCCGCACGCCACGGTCGTGCCGTGGCGTGGGGGCGGTGTCAGTGGTGTGTACGAAGCGCGGCGGCGGCGCTCAGTCGTACCAGTACAGGCGGGTCGGGTTGTCGACCAGCAGCTTGCGAAGCTGCGCCGGGTCGTCGCTGAACAGCGGCAGCAGGTCGACCAGCTTGCCGTCGTCGGGCATTTCGCGCACGTTGGGGTGCGGCCAGTCGGTGCCCCACAGCACGCGATCAGGCGCGGCCTCTATCAGCCGGCGCGCGAAGGGCACGGCGTCTGCATAGGGCTGGCCCTGGGTCGAGAGGGTCTGCGAGATGCGCTCGGCGCCGCTCACCTTGACCCACGCGCGCTCGTCGCGCATCAGCTCCAGCATCATCTCGCAGGCCTTCTGGCCGAGGCCGTGCTCGACCATCGTGCGGCCCATGTGGTCGATGACGAAGGGCACCGGCAGCGTGTCGAGGAATGCGCGGTAGGTGACAAGGTCATCTGCGTCCAGGTGCAGCACCAGGTGCCAGCCCAGCGGCCGGATGCGCTCGGCCATGCGCAGCACCGTGGGCAGGTCGGGTGCGCCGCCCAGGTGCTGCACGAAGTTGAAGCGCACCGAGCGCACGCCGGCCTTGTGCAGCGCGGCGAGTTCGGCATCGGTGATGCCCGCGCCCACCATGGCTACGCCGCGGTAGGTGTCGGGCGATTGCGCGATGGCGTCGAGCATGGCGCGGTTGTCATGGCCATGCACGCTGGCCTGTACCAGCACCACGCGTTCGATGCCCAGCAGTTCGTGCAGGGCGCGCAGCTTTGCGGCGGGCGCATCGGGCGGCGTGTAGCGGCGGTTGTCCGAATACGGAAACACGTCGCCGGGGCCGAACACATGGCAGTGCGCGTCGCAGGCGCCAGCGGGCAGGCCGAACGTGGGGCGGCTCGGGTTTGGATGGGGCGGGGCGATGGTTTTCATCAAGGCTGGTTCACTGCTTACTGCTTGGGAATGCCGGCGCGCTGGATCACGGCCGACCAACGTTGGATCTCGCTGTCGAGCAGCCGCGCCTGTTCCTGCGGTGTGCTGCCGCGCGGCTCCACGCCGAGGCTCTGCAGGCGCTTCTTGACTTCGGGCGAAGCCAGCGCCGCACGGGCCTCCTGGTTCAGGCGGGCGATCACGTCGGGCGGTGTCTTGGCGGGCGCGGCCAGCGCGTTCCACGATGCGACCTGGAAGCCTGGCGTCCCGCTTTCCGCAACGGTCGGCACGTCCGGCAGGCTGGGCGAGCGCTTGTCGCCCATGACCGCCAGCGCGCGCATGGCCTTGCCTTCGATCTGCGAGAGAACGGGCGAGAGGATTTCCACCGCCACGTCGACCTGCCCGCCACGCAGCGCCGTGACCACGGCCGGCGTGCCGTTGAAGGGCACGACCTGCGCATCGATGCCGAGTGAACTCTTCAGCAGCTCTCCTGCCAGGTTCTGCGTACTGCCGACGTTGATGGTGCCGATGTTGAGCTGGCCTGGATGGGCCTTGGCGTGAGCCACCAGGTCGGTGAATGTCTTGAACTTGCTGTTGCTCGCGGCGAGTACCGCCATGTCGAAGTAGCCGAGCGTGGAGATCGGCGTGAAATCTTTCACCGTGTCGTAGGGCAGCGACTTGAACAGGCCCACGCTCACGGCATTGCCGTTGGACATCAGCAGCAGCGTGTGGCCGTCCGGCGGCGCCTTGGCTACCGTGTCGGAAGCCACCACGCCACCCGCGCCGGGCTTGTTGTCGACCACGATGCTCTGGCCCATCGATTCGGACATCTTCTGGGCCACGCTGCGCGCGACCAGGTCCGCCACGCCGCCGGCACCGAAGGGCACGACCAGGCGGATCGGACGCGAAGACAGGGGGGCGGCCAGCGCGGGCGATGCGCGCAAACCGGCGGCCAGGGTCAGCATCAGGCCGACGAAGCCGCGACGGGAATGTCTCATGTGTCTCCTTGTTGAACTTGTGTGCGGCCTTGCGCGCCGCCGACCCGAACTATTGCCCGTGGGTCATCCCCCGGCAAGATCGCGTTCGCACTGGGAGATATAGTTTTTCGGCATGGCTGGGCGCTCGCGTGGCGCTCAGCGTCAATCCAGCCGCAGCGACCCCAGCCGCGCGACGATCAGGTCGTGCAGCGTCTGCGCAGCCACCGACAGGCTGCCTTCGCGCCGCTGCACCATGTAGAGCGTTCGCGTGAGGGAAGGCAGGGGCAGCGGCCGCGTCACCAGCGTCTCGCGCTGGAAGTGGAACAGCGTGAGCGCGGGCACCACGCTGATGCCCAGCCCAGCCTCGACCAGCCCCATCACGGTGGCCAGGTGCTCCACTTCGAACACCGCATTCAGCCTTTGCGGATGCAGCGCCGCGTCGAGCGCCTGCCGCACGCTGCTGTTGCGCGCCATCTGGATGAAGGGGTGGGGCGCGATCTTCTTCACCGTGAGGCGCGGCTCGCGCGCCAGCGGATGGTCGGCGCGGCACACGAGGTGGAAGCGGTCGGTGCAGAGCTTGCGCGCACGCAGGTCGCTGTCTGCCGTGCCTCCGGCGCCCGAGGCGGCGAGCGCGAAGTCGGCCTGGCCGTTGCGCACCAGCGCGATGCAGGCGTCGGACAACGCATCGTCCAGGTCGATGCGGATGCCCGGCCAGGCTTGCATGAATTCTGCGAACACCGTGGGCAGCCAGCCGGCCGCGAGTGAGGGCAGGGCGGCCACGCGCACGCGGCCCTTGCGGCGCTCCACATGATCGGCGAGGTCGCCCATGGCGCTGCCCATGTCGTCGAGCAGCCGGCGCGCGGAGCCCTCGAACAGCCGGCCCTCGGGCGTGAGCTGCACGCTGCGAGTGTCGCGGTCGAAAAGGCGGGTGCCGATTGCGTCTTCGAGCGTGCGGATCAGCGCGCTGAACGCGGGCTGCGAGAGATGGCTGCTCTGCGCCGCGCGCGTGAAGTTGCGGTGCTCTGCCAGCGCGAGAAAGGCGCGCAGCTGCCGCGTGGAGAGGTCGGGCGTCTTTCTCATAATGTCTCTCTTGTTATTTGAAAAGCGGATCAATCGATCCGTATTTTCGATTTTACGGATGACCAGCCGCTGCCTACAGTGCACGGCAATGAACTCCATTGATCCGCCCACGCTGCTGATAGGTTGCGCCGCCGGCTTCTCGGGCGACCGCACCGACGCCGCCGGGCCGGTGGTCGACACGCTGATCGCGCGGTTGGCAAGCGGCCCCAAGGGGCAGCGCGCCTTCCTCATCTTCGAGACACTGGCTGAGCGCACGCTCGCGCTGGCCCAACTGCGCCGCCGCGACAACCCTGAAGCGGGCTACGAGCCGCTGCTCGACCACATGCTGCGCCCCGTGCTCGCGCGTTGCCTGGCGCATGGCATCCGCATCGTGAGCAACTTCGGCGCCGCCAACCCGCGCGCCGCCGCCCGGCATATCGCCCGGATGGCGCGCGAACTGGGTGCGAGCGCGCCGCGCATCGCGGTGGTGGAGGGCGACGACCTGTCGGGGCCCGAACACCGCGCGCTGCTGAACGAAGCGCTCGGCGCGCAGATGGAAGGGCTGCGCATGGTCAGCGCCAATGCCTACATCGGCGCCGAGCCGATTGCCGCCGCGCTCGACGCGGGCGCGCAGATCGTGGTGTGCGGCCGCGTGGCCGACCCGTCGCTCACCGTTGGCCCGGCCATGTCGCACTTCGGCTGGCGCGCCGACGACTGGGACCGGCTGGGCCGAGCGACCATGGCGGGGCATCTGCTCGAATGCGGTGCGCAGGTGTGCGGCGGCTACTTCGCCGACCCTGGCTACAAGAACGTGCCGGGGCTGGAAGCGGTGGGCTTCCCCATCGCAGAGATCGACGCCGACGGCCGCTGCACCATCGGCAAGGCCGACGGCACAGGCGGCCTCGTAAGCGAAGCCACGGTGAAGGAACAGCTGCTCTACGAAGTGCACGACCCTGCGGCCTACTTGACGCCCGACGTGGTCGCCGATATTGCCGACGCCGAAGTGCACGCGCTGCCCGGCGTGGATCGCGTTGCGCTCTCCGGCGTGCGCGGCCATGCGCGGCCGGGCCGCTACAAGGTCAACGTCTGCCATGAAGGCGGCTGGCTGGCCGAGGGCGAAATCTCCTATGCGGGGCCGCGCGCCGAGGCCCGTGCGCGGCTCGCGGCGGACGTGCTGCGCAAGCGCCTGGCCGGACTCGCGTTGCGCGTGGACCTGATCGGCGCGCTGAGCATCCTGGGCGACGACGCGGGCCGTGCGCTGGCGGATACACCCGACGCCGGCCTGCGCGACGTGCGCCTGCGCGTCGCGGCCACGCATGCCGATCGCGCGCAGGCCGAGCGACTGGCGCGCGAGGTCATGGCGCTCTACACCTGCGGCCCGGCAGGCGGCGGCGGCGTGCGCACCGCGCTCACGCCGCGGCTCAACACGCTGTCGTGCCTGCTGCCGCGCGAGGCGGTGCCGGTGCGCTTCGAACTGCTCGGCGAGGAGGCCCTGGCATGAACACCACTACCGACACCGTCGAAGTGCCGCTGTACCGCGCCGCGCACGGCCGCACCGGCGACAAGGGAGATCGCTCCAACATCAGTGTCATCGCCTGGCACGCCGAGCTCTATCCCTTGCTGGTCGAGCAACTCACGACCGAGCGCGTCGCCGCGCAGTTCCACCACCGCGCACCGTCGCAGGTGCAGCGCTTCGTGTTGCCGAAGCTGCACGCGATGAACTTCGTGCTCGACGCGGTGCTGGACGGGGGCGTCAACGACGCGCTGAACCTCGACGCACATGGCAAGGCGCTGTCCTTCCTGCTGCTCGACATGCCTGTCCGCGTACCTCGCGCGCTTGTGCCCTTGCTGGCCGGACCATAGCCGCAGCTCTTTTCTTTTCCCCTAGCCATTCCATCCGGAGACAAAACAATGAAACGATTTCCCCTCACCGTGCTGACCGCCGCACTGGCCCTGATGCCACTGCTGAGCCATGCGCAGGCCTTCCCCGAGAAGGCCATCACCTTCGTCGTGCCCTTCGCGGCCGGCACCGCCACCGACCAGATCGCACGCGCGCTCGGCAACCAGATCGCGGCGGAGACGAAGCAGGCCGTCATCATCGACAACAAGGCCGGCGCCAGCGGCTTCATCGCCTCGCAGAACGTCGCCAAGGCGCCCGCTGACGGCTACACGGTGCTCATCACCACTAACACCACGCACGCGGCCAACGAGCACCTGTTCAAGAAGCTGCCCTACGACCCGGTGAAAGACTTCGCGCCCATCGCGGCGCTCGGCAAGGGCGGGCAGATCATGGTGGTGAATCCCTCGTTCCCTGCGAAGAACGTGGCCGAGTTCATCGCGCTCGCGAAGAAGGATCCGGGCAAGTACAGCTTCGGCAGCGGCAGCTCGTCCAGCCGCATGGCGGGCGAGCTGCTGCAGCAGATGGCCGACATCAAGCTGCTGCACGTACCCTACAAGAGCAACACGCTCGCAGTGACCGACCTGCTGGGCAGCCAGATCAACATGATGATCACCGACACGGCCACCGGCCTGCCGCAGGTCAAGGCCGGCAAGCTGCGCGCGCTGGGCATCTCCAGCTCGGCACGCTCGCCGCTCGCGCCCGACGTGCCCATCATCTCCGAGGCCGGTGTGAAGGGCTACGAGATGGGCTACTGGTTCGCGGCCTATGCACCCGCGAAGACGCCGCCCGCAGTGGTCAAGCGGCTCAACGAATTGCTGGTGAAAGCCGCGAAGAGCGAGGCTGCGAAGACCGCGTTCTACGAGCCGACCGGCACCGAGGTGTTCACGACCTCGCCCGAAGAGCTTGCGAAGTTCCAGGCCAACGAGTCCCAGAAGTGGGGTCGCATCGTGAAGTCGGCCGGCATCGAGGCCGAGTAGCCCGCGCGCCGTAGCGGGGACCGGCGCCGCAACGCGACAAGACACACAACGAAGGAGACAAACCATGAAACGCTGGAGCCTTTGGGCTGCCACGGTGGCTTCGGCCGCCCTTTTTCTGAGCGCATGCGGTGGAAGCGGCGGAGGAGGTGGTGGCGTGCTGCTGCCACCGCCCACCACCACGACACCCACCACACCGCCCGTGACTGCCACCGCGCCCAAGTACAAGCTCGCCATCACGGCGACCGAAGACGTGCCCGGCACATTCGGCAGCGTGGGCGCCTACGAGAAGATCACCGGCACCTTCACCGGCGAGGTCGATCCGAAGGACGCTCGCAACGCCATCATCCAGGACCTGTCGCTCGCGCCGCTTAATGCGAACGGCAAGGTCGAGTACACGTCGGACTTCGTGCTCTTCAAGCCGAAGGACATGACCAAGGCCAGCGGCGTGCTGCGCTACGACGCGCCGAACCGCGGCAACATCGTGAGCCTCGATCCGTACTTCGCCTCGCGCGGCTACGTGTTCCTGACGGCCGCCTGGCAGGGCGATGTGCCGGCCGGGCCCGGCAAGCTCACGCTGAAGGTGCCGGTCGCGAAGAACGCCGATGGCAGCAGCATCACCGGCACCTACCGCGCCGAGTTGCTGCCTACCGCAGCGAACAACGATTCGCTGCCCTTGCCAGGCGGCCCGTTCAATGCGGCGATGCAGGCCTATGCCACCGCGAGCCTCGACAACACGAAGCCCGGCTATGTGCTCACTCGCCGCATCAACGAAGGCGACGCGCGCCAGCTCATTCCCGCGAGCGAGTGGAAGTTTGCGAAGTGCAGCGCCGCCACGCCGTTCCCCGGTACGCCCGACGAGACGAACGTCTGCCTCAAGGACAAATGGGACCCGGCCTACTTGTACGAACTGGTCTACATCGCGAGAGACCCGAAGGTCATGGGCCTGGGCCTCGCGGCGCTGCGCGACATGATCAGCTTCTTCCACCGCGACGCGAGCGATGCGGCGGGCACGGTCAACCCGGTGGCTGCTGCCATCAAGAACACCATTGCCTCGGGCGTCTCGCAGTGCGGCAACTTCATGAAGACCTTCGTGCACTTGGGCTTCAACGAGGACCGTGCGGGCCAGAAGGTGTTCGACGGCGTGTTCGCGCAGATCGCGGCGCGGCAGACCAACATCAACATGCGCTTCTCCATTCCTGGCGGCGGCGGTGGCGTGCGCGCCGACCACACGGCCTTCGGCCAGGCCGGCACGCGCGGCCTTTCGAAGGACTACGTGGACGACGTGGCGCAGCGGCGCGGCGGCATCCTGTCGCGCTGCGAGGCGAGCGGCACCTGTCCCAAGCTCTTCATCGGCTTCAGCGGCACCGAGTTCTGGACCCTGCAGGGCTCGCCGCTGCTGACCGATGCCTGGGGCACGACCGACCTCGTGCAGCCCGGCGACGCGCGCATCTACTACTACGCGAGCACGCACCATCTGCTGGGCCTCCCGTCGCTGCCGGGTGCAAGCGCAGGGGCGCTGTATGCGACCAACGGCAATGCCGGCGTGATTCCGGTCGTGCGCGCGCTGTACCAGAACCTGGAAGACTGGGTCGTCAAGGGCACGACACCGCCCGACAGCCAGGTGCCGAAGCTGGCAGACACCACGCTGGTGCGGCCGCAGCAGGTCAAGTTCCCGGCGATTCCGGGCGTGAGCTACACGGGGCTGGTCAACACCTATTCGCTGCTGGACTGGGGCCCCAACTACAGGCCGCAGGACGAGAGCGGCATCGCCACGCAGGTGCCGCCGGCCTACCTGGGCCGCGACTACGCGATCCTGGTGCCGCAGGTGGATGCGGACGGCAACGACATCGCGGGCATCCGCAGCCTGGACGTCACCGTGCCGCTGGGCACGAACACCGGTTGGAACTACACCAACCAGCCGGGCAGGATCGACCAGGCGGGCCTGTTCGGGTCGTACTTTGCGTTTGCCAAGACGGCGGCGCTGCGCGGAAGTGATCCGCGCCCGTCGCTGCAGGAGCGCTATGTGGATCAGGCGGGCTACATCGCGGCCTTGACTGCGGCCGCCAATGATCTGGTGGCGAAGCGCTTCATGCTGCGTGTGGATGCCGACGCGGCGATTGCCAATGCGCTCGCCAATCCGGTGCTTCCTTAAGCCGAGTGCACCCCAAAGCCCGTCTTGCCCGGCGCGATGTCTTCGCGCAGGGTGAGCGCGGGAATCTCGTAGTCGCCGGCGTTCTGCCGGCGGAACGGGATCGGGTCTGTGGTGAACAGCGTGTCGAGCCGCTGACCCAATTCCTCGGTGATGCGTGCGTAGGCTGCCTCGTCGACCTTGTGCGTGCGATGCACCACGTACGGCGGCAGCACGTCGAATCCGGGGTAGTAGAGGATGCCGTGGTGGATGGGAAACAGCAGGTCGTCCATCGGCCCGTTGATGCCGCGCGGCGCGTAGTGCGATGCCCAGCCGCCGGTCGTCACCACCAGCATCGCGCGCTTGCCGGCCATCACGCCTTCGCCGAAGCGGTCGCCCCAGTGCGTGTCCGAATGCTCGCCGAGGCCGTAGGCAAAGCCATAGGCGTAGATGCGCTCGACCCACCCCTTGAGGATGGCGGGCATCGAGTACCACCACAGCGGAAATTGCAGGACGACCGCGTCGGCCCACAGCAGCTTTTCTTGTTCGGCGGCGATGTCCGCGGTTTGCGTGCCGGCCTCGAATGCGTGAAGTGAATCGAGCACGGGGTCGAAGCGCGCGGCGGTGTCGCGCGCGGGGAAGTCGTCGGCGTCGAGCGCGGGCTTCCAGCGCATGGCGTACAGGTCGGACACCTGCACTGAATGGCCCGCAGCCGTCAGGCGTTCGAGCATGAAGCGATGGAGCGCGCCATTGAGCGAGGCGGCTTCGGGGTGGGCAAGTACCAGAAGGATGTTCACGGTTTCACAAGGGTTCGAATGAAGATGCCCTCAGGTTAGGCTTCGTAGCGATATATTGGAAATGAATAGTCTGAATTCCAGGAATTGCCATGAACAATTTCAGCCGCCTTGACCTCAACCTGCTGGTCACGCTCGACACGCTGCTGGCCGAGCGCAATGTCACGCGTGCGGCCGAGCGGTTGAACCTGTCGCAGCCCTCGGTGAGCGTGCAGCTCGCCAAGCTGCGCGAAGCGTTCGACGACCCGCTGCTGGTGCCCGCGCAGCGCGGCATGCGGCCCACCGCGCGCGCCGATGAACTGCGCGAGCCTCTGCGCGAGGCGCTTGAATCGCTGGGCCGTGCAGTGGCGCCAACTCGGCCTTTCGATCCGGCCGAGGCGACCACCACCTGGCGCGTTGCCGCGGCCGACTATGCCGAGTCGGCCATCCTGCTGCCGGCGCTGGCCGGGCTGCGTGCCGCGGCGCCGCACACGCGGCTGGCCGTGGTGGAGGCCGTGCCTTCGCGCATGGCGCGGCAGCTGGAGAGCGGTGAGGTCGACCTGTTCTTTCACACCAGCGTGGGCGCGCCGCGTGGCCTGCATGCGCGGGTACTTTTCCACGAACGCTACGTGCTGGCTGGGCGGGCAGGGCATCCGCGCCTGAAGCGCCGGCCGACGCTCGCGCAGTTCTGCGCGCTGGAGCATGTGGTGGTGTCGCTCGCCGGCGGAGGCTTCGCCGGGCCAACGGACGAGGCGCTGGCCGAAAAGGGTTTGACGCGGCGCGTGGCGCTGTCGGTGCCGCACTTCCTCTTCATGATGTCGGTGCTGGCCAGCACAGACATGGTCGCGATGCTGCCCGAGCGGCTGGCGCGCGGCGCGGCCGGGCTGCGGATGGTGGAGGCGCCGCTCGAAGTGCCCGGCTACGAGATGGCGATGCTCTGGCACGAGCGTCGGCACCGCGACCCGGCGCACAAGTGGCTGCGCGAGCAGATCGTTGCGAGCCTCTGAGCCGGGCTCGGAAGGCGGGCTCAGAAGGCGCTGATGGCCTTGTCGGTTTCCGCCTTGCGGTGCAGCGGCAGCCACAGCGTGAAGCGCGTCCCGGTGCTGCCGGACTGCCAGCTCACCGTGCCACCGATCACCTGCGCGCGCCGCTGCTGGTTGCGCAGCCCCCGTCCGCTTCGGCGCAGGGCCTCTTCCACGTCGAAGCCTTCGCCGTTGTCTTCGATCACCACGTTCACGCCTTCATCGACCGTCGCGGTGCTCACGCAGATGACGGTGGCCCGCGTGTGGCGCAGCACGTTGGCGACGCATTCCTGCACGATGCGCAGGATGTGCAGCGCGCCGTCCGGGTCCAGCCAGGGCAGCGAGGGCACGGGTTGCACTTCCCATTGCAGCGTGATGCCGGCGCTCTCGATGCGCGGCGCGAGGCGAAAGCGCATGGTTGCCAGCAGGAGCAGCAGGTCGGCTTCCACGTTTTCCATGGAGTCGATCACCAGCCTCAGGTCTTCCATGCAGCCCTTGAGCACGCGGGAAATCTCGGCCTCGCTCATGGCGCCTCGCTCCACCGAGCGGATGGCGCTGATCAGCGAAGAGCCCAGCCCGTCGTGCATGTCCTGCATGAGGCGGCGGCGCTCGGCATTGAGCATGTGCTGGTTCTCGATCACGCGCAGCCGCTGGTAGCTTTGCTCCAGCTCGGCTTCGCGCGCCTGCAGGCGCTGGGCCAGTCCCTTGTTCAGCCGGGCCACTTCGGCGAACGCGCCTGTGTAGCGCTGGAACATGATGTACGAGAAGACGAAGAACAGGCTGATGATGGCGTAGGGAGAGGTGTACACGGCCTCCGGGCTGACCAGGTTGTTCTGCAGAAGCCCGTCATAGGAAGTGAATGCGACGGCGAAGACAGTCCAGCCCGCCACCAGTCGTCCCTCGGGCAGTTGCGCGCGCAGCGCCTTGCGCAGGTTCACCGCAAAGATCGTCACCGCGACGGGCAGCACCATCAGGTTGAGCAGGGGCGTGAACAGGTAGAGACTGACGATATCCGTCGACACATGGGGCAGCGTTGCGATATTGCAGGCCAGCGCCAGGGTCACCGACACACGGGTCAGCCAGGGTGATGGCTGCTGGTGAAGGCGCTGCAAGAACAGGTGGATGAGGACGATCAGCCAGAGCAGGCTGGCCACTGTCATCCATTCGAACCAGTCGTCCGAAATCGGGATGAAGCTGCCGCCCGCGTAGTAGTGAAGCGTGCGCAGGAAGGCGAGCGCCGAGATGGCAAAGAACAGCAGGTAGAGCGATTCGCGCCTCTTGAACAGCCACACCGCGAACGCGAATGCGCCAACCGCCAGGAACGCGGCGCTGCCCATGAAGGGCAACTGCACCTGCAGCAATTGGCGGATCTGGTAGCGCCAGCTCAGCGATTCCTCGTCGCCCACCCACAGGGTCGAAAAGCCGCTGCCGCTGTTGCGCAGGCGGTCGACGCGAATCAGCACAGATGCCGGGGCGGGCGTATTGGCGGTCGCGTTCAACGGCAGCAGGAGCGGATGGTTGTAGCCGTTGTGGATGGGGCTGCCATGCGACTGGTAGAGCAGCACGCCGTCGCCGTACACCGCGATGTTGCCCAGGGTTTTCCAGCGCGGGAGGTAGAGAAGCTGCTGCTGCGTCTTCGGCGTCAGCCCGGACAGTTCGATGCGGTACCAGTCGGTGACGGTTCGCTCGCCGCTCGACGCATTGGGCACCAGTTCGCGCCGGGCTGTGTGGGGGAGGCTGACAGTCTTCCAGCCATCGGTTGGCAGCGCGGCGTCCACGATATGCCGCGGAGGTGCGGAATAGCCTGTGCCGGAAACCGAGAGCAACTCGGCCTGCGTGATGTGGACAGGGCCGTCGTGCTGCGGCACCGCATCCGCCGGGAGTTCATCGGCGTACGCAAAAGACAGGAAGGCCAGCGGCAGGGCCAGCCAAAGCCTTGCGATCCACCGGCTGATTCGCCAACAGCCTTTGCTGCCTAGCCTCATAGATCGCTTCTGCCTCGGAAATCACTTTTCGCGTGCTGTGGATGCGCCGGACGATTGCCGGCACCGTGCTGTAGCCATCTTTTGACGAGCCCAGACTCCCGCTCACGCGGGCGGGCGCAATTATGTCCTCGCCCAGCCTTTCCGGCCAAACCAGGCAACTTGCCGCAAATTCTTGAATGGCATAGGCCGTCCGTCGAATGCACAGCGGCGGCCTCGCGCCCTAGCATGGAGCGCGTCGCCGCTCTTGCCGCACTCTGCCCGATGCACCGATGAAAACGCTCGCGTTCCTGGCCAGCCTCGCCGGCATGGCATTGCTTTCGCTCGCCACGGGCGCCGCCGAGCCCGCCAAGGACCACCCGCTGGTTGGCCGCTACGAGGGCGCGGTGCTCGACGGCTACAAGGCCGCCGCCTACGACGAGGTCGGCCTCATCAAGGAGCCGTTCCAGAACTGGGCCGGCGGCAAGCCCGACCTGCTCAAGGTCGAGGGCAAGGTGACGCTCTACCTCTACAGGCTGCCGAAGGACCGTTCGCTCCTCGAAGTGCAGCGCAACTACGAGTCCAGCCTGAAGGCCAAGGGCTTCGAGGTGCTCTTTACCTGCGGCACGGCCAATGCCTCCTGCTACAAGCCGCGGCCAGGCAGCGTGGACACCAATACGCCCTACGACTTTGCGCTGGCCTTCGACGACCCCGAGTGGCCGCGCCTGGGCAGCCGCGGCGACTACGCGCGCAACTATTTTTCGGTGAGCGGCCGCTACCTGCTGGCGAAGAAGGCCGGGCCCACGGGCACCGTCTACGCCAGCATCGCGCTGGCCGAACACAACGCCGATGTCGGCAACCACGCCTTCGTGCGCGTGGTCGAGAGCAAGGCGATGGAAGACAACAAGATCGTGTTCGTCGACGCGACGGCCATGCAGAAGAGCCTGGCGGAGACGGGGCGCGTCAATCTCTACGGCATCCTGTTCGACCTGGACAAGGACATCATCCGCCCCGAGTCGCAGCCCACGCTCGACGAGATGACCAAGCTGATGCGCAGCAACCCGCCGCTGAAGCTGTCGGTGGTGGGGCACACCGATGCGCAGGGCGAGGCGAAGCACAACGACGACCTGTCGAAGCGCCGCGCGCTGGCGGTGATCGCGGTGCTGGTGAAGGCTGGGGTGGATCCGCGCCGCTTCACCACGCGCGGTGCGGGCGCGTCAGAGCCGGTGGCGCCCAACGACAACGAGGCGGGGCGGGCGAAGAACCGGCGGGTGGAACTGATCCGCCTATGAAGGAGCTCGCTCGCGCCCTCAAATGACCGGCACGCTGGTTTCCTTCAGCACGCGCAGCACGAAGTGCGACTTGCTGTGCCGGATGCCCGGGATCTTGTAGAGCTTTTCGCGCAGCAGCCGCTCGTAGTCGCGCGTGTCGCGCACGGCGATGCGGACGTAGTAGTCGTAGTCGCCCGACACCAGGTAGGCCTCCTGTATCTCGGGAATGGTCGCGAGTACGCGGCCGAAGTCGTACAGGGTCTCGTCGGTGTGGCTTTCGAGCGTGACCTGCACGATCACCGAGTCGTGATAGCCGAGCTTGGCCGGATCCACGTCGACCGTGTAGCGCTTGATGACGCCAGAGGCTTCGAGCTTCTTGATGCGCGTCCAGCAACTGGTGGGCGACAGGCCGACCTCGTTGCCGATCTCCTGCAGGGTCTTGCGCGAGTCGAGCAGCAGCACGCGCAGGATCGCCAGGTCGGTCTTGTCAAAAGATCCTTCGTTGTCGCCGGGTGTTTGCCGATTGGTTTTCATTAATCGAGCTTAAAGAGCCAAAAGAAAGAAGCATATTTTGCTCCCGAACCGGAAGAATTGACGGCATGCGACTGCTCGACCTACCCCTCACGCCCTCCCTCTCTCTTCACCCGGAAACGCCAGCGCGCATTCGCAACGGCGCCGAAGCCCTGCTCGACACGCTGGTCGAGTGTGGCGTGGACACCATCTTCGGCTACCCCGGCGGCGCGGCGCTGCCGCTGTACGACGCGCTGCACGGCGAGCCGCGGCTGCGCCATGTGCTGGTGCGCCACGAGCAGGCGGCCGTGCATGCGGCCGAAGGCTATGCGCGCAGCACCGGCCGCGTGGGCGTGGTGCTGGTCACTTCGGGGCCGGGCGTGGGCAACACCATCACCGGGCTGCTCGATGCCATGAGCGATTCGGTGCCGGTGCTTTGCATCAGCGGGCAGGTGGCAACGGCCGTCATCGGTACGCAGGCGTTCCAGGAGAGCGATGCGCTGGGCATGTCGCGTTCGGTGACCAAGTGGAACCGGCAGGTGCGCTCGGCCGACGACGTGCCCTCGCTGGTGCGCCGCGCGCTGGAGATCGCTACCACCGGCCGCCCTGGGCCAGTGCTGCTCGACGTGCCGAAGGACATCCAGCTCGACCGCCTGGGCCAGGCCCCCGAGCCAGCGCCGCTGCGGGCCCTGCGCACGAGCCGCATGGCGCTGCCGCCCAAGGCCATGATGCAGCGCGCCGCCGACCTGCTCTCGACCGCGCGCCGGCCCGTCATCTACGGCGGCGGCGGGCTGGTCAATTCGGGGCCTGCCGCGTGCGGGGCCTTTGCGAAGCTCGTGAACCTGCTGCACGCACCGTGCACGCTCACGCTGATGGGGCTGGGCGCGTTCCCCGCGTCCGACCCGAAGTTCATCGGCATGTTGGGCATGCACGGCATGCTCGAAGCCAATCTTGCAATGCACGAGGCCGACCTCGTGGTGTGCGTCGGCGCGCGCTTCGACGACCGCGTGACCGGCAAGCTCGACGAGTTCTGTCCGCATGCACGCAAGATCCACATCGACATCGACCCTGGCAGCATCAACAAGGTGGTGCGCGTGGACGTGCCGATGGTGGGCGACTGCGAGGTGATCCTCGAAGGCCTGCTGGCGCTGCTGCCAGCGGAGGGCTTCGCGCCAGAGCGCCTTGCACCGTGGTGGGCGCGCATCGAGCGCTGGCGCGCGGAAGACTGCCTGGCCTTCGAAGCGCGCGAGGACTCGATCCTGCCGCAGCAGCTGATGTCGTCGCTGCAGAGCGCCATCGGCGGTCGCAATGCCATCGTGTCGACCGACGTGGGCCAGCACCAGATGTGGGCCGCGCAGTACCTGCGCTTCGACAGCCCGCGCCACTGGCTCACCTCCGGCGGGGCCGGAACCATGGGCTATGGCCTGCCCGCCGCCATCGGCGCGCAGATCGGCCACCCTGAAGCGCTGACCGTGTGCGTGAGCGGCGATGCCTCGGTGCTGATGAACATCCAGGAGCTCTCCACTGCCGTGCAGCATCGCGTGCCGGTGAAGCTGGTGCTGTGCAACAACGGCTACATGGGCATGGTGCGGCAATGGCAGGAGCTGAACCACGGCAACCGCCTGAGCCACAGCTGGAACGAGGCATTGCCCGATTTCGTGGCGCTGGCCAAGGCCTTCGGCTGGGGCGCGCGGCGGGTGTCGGACCCGGCCGAGCTGGAAGACGCGCTGGCCGAATGCCTGGCGAGCCAGGGGCCGTTCTTTCTCGACGTGCAGGTGGCGGCGCAGGAGAACTGCTTTCCGATGATGCCCTCGGGGCATGGGCACCACCGGGTGATGCTGGCGAAGGACAGGTGGTACGAGGAATCCTGAGCGCAGGGTTCTAGACGCTCTGCAGGCGCACGTCGTTCGCAGGAATGGCGTTGAGCTCGGCCCAGTCCATCTCTTCTTCCAGCTGGTGGTAGGCGTCGTCCTCGATCTGCCCGCTGTGGCGCAGTGCTTCGAGCGCCTGCCGTTGCGCGCGGATCGCCACGGCGCGCAGCCGGTCGTGCGCCGTCTTCGCCTGCGGCTGGCGCTCGTCTTGCGCCAGCACGCGCGCCGCGCGGTATTCGTCGCGCACGGCGTCGGCCTCGCGGCTTTCTTCGGCTTCGAGGGCCGACAGCGCCGCATCCATCATCGCGGTGCGCGCGAGCGACACCTCCTTGTCGAGCGATGCGTCGGGCTCGATCTTCAATGCCCTGATCAGCGGCCCGATGGTGAAGCCCTGGATCACCAGCGTGCCCAGCACGACTGCGAATGCGCTGAGCACGATGAGGTCGCGCCCCGGAAAATCCGCCGGCAGCGCGAAGGCCGTGGCCATCGTCACCAGCCCGCGCATGCCCGACCAGCCGACCAGCAACCCGATGCGCCTGGACGGCACCGGAATGTCGTGCCCCTGGGCGATCAGGCGCAGCTTGTACGTGCGCATCGCGGCCCCGTAGATCTGCACCCAGACCACCCGCACCGCGATGACCAGCACCAGCACGAGGCCGGCGAACTGCAGGGCATGCACCAGCTGCGGTCCTGACAGCCTTTCGAGGATGCTGCGCGCTTGCAGCCCCATCAGGAAGAAGGCCAGCACGTTGAGCGTGAACACCACCGCGCCCCACACCGCGTAGGAGTGCACGCGGTCGCGCGGCGCATGGTGCTTTGGCGCGAACTGCCCCAGCGTCATGCCGAAGGCAACCACCGAGATGATCGGCGACAGGTGCAGCCGCTCGGCCACGATCCACGCGCCGAAGGTCATCACGAACTGGAAGATGATGGCTGAGCGCGTGCCCGCGAAGAGCGGCGAGCCGAAGTGGATGTTGAGCTTGGCGAACGCGAAGCCGACCAGCGCACCGCCCGGCACCGCGACCAGCAGCATCGGCAGCGAACTCGTCATGGACACGTGCGCGGCGCCGGCTGCCGACACCGCCACGCCGAATACCAGCAGCGCCACTGCGTCGTTGAGCAGGCTCTCGCCGTTGATGATCGAAAGCGTGCGCCGCGGAATGCGGAACTGCTGCATCACCGCAGCCGCGGCCACAGCGTCGGGCGGCGCGACGATGGCGCCGAGCGTGATCGCGGCCGCCAGCGGCAGGCCCGCGAAAGCCCAGCCGGCCCATGCGACCACCGCCGTGGTCAGCAGCACCGCCACCAGCACCAGCGAGATCAGCGGCATCCAGTTGCGCCGCAGCTCGCGTGGAGAGATGTCGAAGGCTGAATCGAGGAGGGCAGGCGCGATGAATAGCGCCAGCGCCAAGTGCGGGTCGAGGCTGATGTGCGGCACCCAGGGCATCGCGCCCAGGCACACGCCGGCCAGCGCCAGCATCGACGGATAGGGCAGTGCGAGGCGCCGCGAGAGCTGCAACAGCAGGCAGGCGGCGATCAGCATGACCAGCACGTTTTCGAAGATGTCCATCGAGGCCCTCGGTCTGGGTGTTGTTTTCCCCGAATACTAAGAGGTGGATCCATCTACGCCCGATGAAAAGAAAAGGGGCCCGGTTGCGGGCCCCTTTTCATCAGGCTGTCGGGACTATCAGGATTTCACGAACGCCAGCAGGTCGGCGTTGAACTTGTCCTTGTGCGTATCGGTCAGGCCGTGCGGTGCGCCGGGGTAGACGATCAGCTTGTTGTTCTTCACCAGCTTGGCCGAGGCCAGGCCGGCAGCGCCGATCGGCACGATCTGGTCGTCGTCGCCGTGAACGATGAGCGTGGGCACGTCGAACTTCTTCAGGTCTTCGGTGAAGTCGGTTTCCGAGAACGCCTTGATCGAGTCGTAGGTGTTCTTGTGGCCGCCCGCCATGCCTTGCACCCACCACGAGTCGATGAGGCCCTGCGACACCTTGGCGCCGGGGCGGTTGAAGCCGAAGAAGGGGCCCGAGGGCACGTCCTTGTAGAACTGCGAGCGGTTCGCGAGTTGCGCGGCGCGCAGGCCGTCGAACACTTCGATCGGCAGGCCGCCGGGGTTGGCGGCGGTCTTCAGCATCAGGGGCGGCACGGCCGAGATCAGCGCAGCCTTGGCCACCCGCTTGGTGCCGTGGCGGCCGATGTAGCGCGCCACTTCGCCGCCGCCGGTCGAGAAGCCGACCAGGATCACGTTCTTCAGGTCCAGCGTCTCGATGACGGTGGCGAGGTCGTCGGCGTAGGTGTCCATGTCGTTGCCGTTCCAGGGCTGGCTGGAGCGGCCATGGCCGCGGCGGTCATGCGCCACGGTGCGATAGCCCTGCGATGCGAGGAACAGCATCTGCGATTCCCAGCTGTCGGAGTTCAGTGGCCAGCCGTGGCTGAACACGACGGGCTGGCCGGAACCCCAGTCCTTGAAATACAGCTGCGTGCCGTCCTTGGTGACGATGGTGTTGCTCATGGTGCGTGTTCCTTTCAAAGAACGATGGATGGCGCCTTGGTTCGGCGCAGAAGTGGAGGCGGCGGACGCCGCCTGGGAAAAGCCGGTCCCCACGAGGGCCCCGGCTGCGACGGAAGCGCCACCGACCAGCAGGCTGCGGCGGGTCGGGGTGGCGGTGGGGTTCTTGCTGTTTGCGGACATGGTGCGCTCCTTGAGTGACGTGGTTGAGATGAGTTTTGTATCGTATGAATTAATATCGCATGCGATGTAATTGGCCTGAAAAAACAGGAACGGCGAAGCGGCAGCGCATCACGCGTTCCTGTCGAGGCTGGCGCGCAGACCCAGCAACTGGGTGCGCAGCGCGCCGATCTGGTCGGGAGACAACTCCATGGCCTGCGCGACGCAACCCGGCAGCCCCTGCGCCTTGGCGCGCAGCGCACGGCCACCGGCCGTGAGCGACACGATGACCTGGCGCTCGTCCCTGGGCGAACGCACGCGCTGGATCAGTCCGCGGGCTTCGAGCCGCTTGAGCAGCGGGGTGAGGGTGGTGGTCTCGAGCGACAGGCGGGTGCAGATTTCGGAGACGTTGATCTCGTCCTTTTCCCACAGCACCAGCATGACAAGGTATTGCAGGTAGGTGAGATCCAGGTCGCGCAGCAGGCCGCGGTACACCTTGTTGAGGCTCAACATCGTCGAGTAGACGGCGAAGCAGAGCTGTTCGTCCAATACCAGTGAATTGCTCGCAGGGGCGTCGACGGGTTGGGCGGTGGAGCGCTTGGCAGGCATGGGCGAATATTAAATCGCATGCGATCTAATGGCAAGCAATATTTCTCCGGCCGCGCGAACCCTTCAGTCCGGCGATCGGCGATAGGCCCCGGGCGGCGTTCCGAACTGGCTCCTGAAGCAGCGGCTGAAATGGCTCGCATCGCCAAAGCCGTTGCGATAGGCGATCTCCGAAACGCTCAGGTGGTCGAGCCGCCGGTTCTGCAGTTCGTCCTTCGCGCGCTCCAGGCGGCGCACCTTGAGGTACGTGCCGTACTGCGTGCGCTGCATCTCGAACAGGCGGTGCGTGAGCCGCTTCGAAATGCCAAGCTCCTTCGAGACCGCATCGACCGACAGCTCCGCATCGCCGAGGTGCGCCTCGATGAACGCTACCAGCCGCTGCCAGCGGTCGCGCTCGCGGCGCTTGCCGTCGGCCGCGTCTTCGGCGACCGATTCGCCCATCGATTCGCAATAGGTCGCGGCCAGCAGCGAGACGAGCGACTGCTCCGAAAAATACGCCAGCGCCGGCGCAGCCTGTGCCGTACCGGGAAACACATGCCCCATGTGCGCGCGGGCGGCCTCGGCCAGGCGCGAGTCGGCCTGCGCGATCGAGGGCACGAAGCGGTCGTGCAGGTCGGCATAGATGCCGAAGAACCGGTCGGAGGGCAAGCGCAGCATCACCAGCTTGCCGGGCGAGGTCAGTGTGCAGGTGGAGGGAAGCCGGGTGGTGCGGAAGGTGATGTCGCCCTTGCGGAAGGGCATGCGCCGGCCGCCCTGGTCGATGGTGCCTTCGCCTTCGACGGCAATCATCGCGAGCACGTCGCCCGTGCCGCCCATACCTCCGGTGGAGGCCAGCGCCGTGTCATGGCGAACCGCCAGCGGCGTCGAGGCGAAGCTGATGGCCAGCCCGCCACCCACGAGGCGGCAGGCTTCGAGGCTCATGCGCGGGTTGCTGTCCTGCACGCTCAGTTCGCCGGGGTAGACCAGCGAATCGAGTGCGTTCGAGTAGCCCTGCACGTCGCCCGGATAGAACGGGCGGAAGCAGGGCGCGAAGCTCAGGCCGGATGCTGCTGTGTCGTGGTGCATGGGTGGGGCTCCTGCCGTTGGCCCGCACGCTTCGTGCCAAGCAGGTGCAGTCGGATGCAGTCTAGGCGGCCATCCGTTGGGCAGGACTTAAGACTTTCCACTAGTTGGCACGCTGGATCAACCCGCGTGCGCCCACGCGCAAGAGCAAACCGCACACCGCTTCTTACATTGGCCGCACCCCGCCGATGCAAAGGAGCCACAGCGTGAACGATACGAGCCCAGGAACCCACGACACCCCCGCGCCGTCTCTCGACGGCCTCAGCTACGGCAACTGGAGCGAGGCCGAAAAGCTCGCGCTCAGCTGCCGCATCCTCGCCAAGGAAGGGCACTCCGAAACCCTGGCCGGACAGGTCACCGTGCGCCAGCCCGACGGCACCTTCCTGACGACACCTCTCGCGCATGCCTTCGCCGAGATCCGCCCGCAGTCGGTCATGCGCATCGACGATTCGCTGCGCGTGCTCGAAGGCCGCGGCGTGCCCAACCCCGCGGTGCGCTTCCACCTGTGGGTCTACAGGCGCAGGCCCGACGTGAACTGCGTGATCCACACGCACCCGCCGTACGTCTCGGCGCTGTCGATGACGGGCGAGCCGCTGCAGATCGCACACATGGACGCCACGCCTTTCTTCGACGACTGCGCGTTCCTGCCCGAGTGGCCCGGCCTGCCGATTGCCGACGTCGAGGGCGAGATCATCTCCGCAGCCCTGGGCAAGAAGCGCTGCGTGCTCCTGGCCAACCACGGCTTCCTGGCCGCCACGGCGACCATCGAGGAGTCTCTCTACATGTCGGTGCTCATCGAGCGCGCGGCGCGCAACCAGTTGATCGCGCAGTCGGCCTATGGGCGGCTCAAGCTGGTGGATCCTGTGCTGGCGAAGGAGTCGCACGACTTCCTTCTGCAGCGCAGCATCGTCAACGCCAGTTTCGCGATGTTCGCGCGACAGATCACGCAGGAGCAGCCATGAACAGCATCGCCTCGCCATTGCAGGCACAAGCGGCTACCACCGTGGAGAGAAAGCACCAGAGCGTGTGGAAGATCGGCGCCGCCACCATGGTCGGCACGGCCATCGAGGCCTTCGACTTCCTTGCCTACGGCACGGCCGCGGCGCTGGTGTTCAACAAGCTCTTCTTTCCCAACTTCGACCCCACCGTCGGCACGCTGGCGGCCTTCGGCACCTTTGCGAGCGGCATGCTCGCCCGGCCGCTGGGCGGCATCATCTTCGGGCACTACGGCGACCGGCTGGGCCGCAAGTCGATGCTCACGCTGAGCCTGCTGCTGATGGGTATCTGCACCGTGCTGATAGGCCTTTTGCCGACCTACGAATCGATCGGCCTGTGGGCCGCGGTGCTGCTGGTGCTGCTGCGCATCGGGCAGGGCCTGTCGTTCGGCGGCGAGCTCGGCGGCGCGATGCTGATGGCCGTGGAGCATGCGCCGCCCAAATGGAAATCGCTTGTCGGCAGCATGCCGCAGATGGGCGCACCCATCGGCGTGCTGCTGTCGTCAGGCGCCTTCGCGCTGGTCACTCAGTTGCCCGAGGCCAGCTTCCTGAGCTGGGGCTGGCGGCTGCCGTTTCTTGCGAGCGCGGTGCTGATCGTGCTGGGCGTGTTCATCCGCATGAAGGTGCAGGAGTCGCCCGAGTTCATGCAGGTCAAGGTTCAACAGAAGACGGCGGCGCTGCCGGCGCGCGAGGTCGTGGTGGCGCACCTGAAGCCCTTGCTGCTGACCATCGGCGGCAAGCTGGCCGAGGTGACGCTGATCTACACCATTCTTGTGTTCTCGATCTCGTATGCGACCAGCCGCCTGGGCTTCTCGCGCTCCGATGCGCTGCACGCGCTGATCGCCGGCTCGACCGTGATGGTCTTCACCATTCCGGCCAGCGGCTGGCTTGCCGACAAGGTCGGCGCGCGGCGGCTCTACGTGTTCGGCGGGCTGCTGCTGGCGGTCATGGCGGTGCCGCTGTTCCAGGCCATTGGCAGCGGATCGCTCACGGCGTACACCGTGGCCATGGTGGTGGCACTGTCGATCAACTACCCGCTGATGTTCGCGCCGCAGTCGAACCTGTATGCGGCGCAATTTCCGGCCGAGCTGCGCTATTCGGGCATCTCGATCGGCATCCAGTTCGCGGCGGCCATCGGCGGCGGGCTTGCGCCGATCATCGCGGCCACGCTGGTGGCGAAGTATTCGAGCATCGTGCCGGTGGGCATCTATGTCGCGGTGCTCGGTGTGGTGGCCGCCGTCTCTGCCTGGCTGATGCGCCCGACCGCGAACGAATGAGCGAAGTGACCGTCGTCAGGAGTGCCCGTCCACCCGCATCTGGAAAAGGAAGTAGGGCGGTATGCACGCGCCGCGCCCTTCGGGCTGGCCCTCGGCCTGCGCGCAGATGTAGTCGTCGCGGCAGGGCTGCTGCACCGAGCAGCTGCGCAGGTTGCCGGGCCGCGTGTGCTTCGCCAGGCATTCGCCGAAGGGCTTCTTCGCGGCGAGGCAGCTGTTGAAGTCGCTGAGGATCGCGATGCCGCCGCAGGTGCCGTTCTTGTCGCCCGGATCGCAGGGGCCCGAGCACATGCCGCCCGGAAAGCCGACCGAGGTTTTCTCGCACACGGAGAGCATGCCTTCGCAGGAGATGCGCGGCAGCTTCTCGGCACGGTCCAGCCATGGATTGGCGGATGCGGTGATGCGGGTGGGTTCGCAGCGCGCGCCGACCGTCGGCTTCTCGGCCACGGCGTTCGCATCGTCGGGCTCGGCCAGCGGGCGGAACGGATCGGGCCGCGGCGTCGACAGCGAGGCCCGCACATAGGTGCCGCGACGTGCCAGTTCGTCTTGCACATGCGGCGAGTGCGGCACCGCCAGCGCGTTGCCCGTGGTGAAGGTCCGCGATGCACCGCGCCGGTCTACTCCGAGCAGGTGAAAGCCCGCGACTGCGCGGCTCTGGTGGCAGCCCGCGCAACTCAGGTCGTCGAGGCGGCGCAGCACTGCCTGCGGTGATTGCAGCGTTCGGCTGCCCTGAACGGCCTGCCATTCGCCTGGCGCGAAGAGCTGCTCGAAGGGGCGGTTCGCCAGCCGTTCGAGCCCACGCGGCGCGACCGAGACGGCTTCGGTCGCGAGGAATTTCTCGGGAATCTGCAAGGTAGCTTCGTCCAGCGCGCGCAAATTGGCGGGCTGCTGCAGCCATTGCTGCAGTTCCCTGCGCAGAGGGGCGCTGGCCTTGAGCTTCGCGATGTCGGGTGTGTTTTCCAGCGGTGCAACGTCGAAGCGCTTCGCGCCTGCATTCCAGCGGAAGGCGCGCAGCATGTATTCGGCATGGCCGCCCAGATCGGGCCGCACCGCCGAGGGCCAGCGAACGCTCTGCAGGTTGGTCGTGACCTGCGCGATGCGCGCGAGCGCCAGGCGCTGCGGCGCTAGCGGACCATTGGCCGACACCAGCCAACGGCCCGTTGCCTCGTCGGTCATCGACGCTTGCGGCGGCTGCCAGCGCTTCGCTGTGCTCGCGCAACTGCCATCGGCATCGGGCGCATCGCCGCGCAGCTCGACGTTGACCATCATCGGCAGCCGCGACTGCATCGCGGCGGTGCGATAGGCCAGGCGGTACACCAGCCGCGTCTCACCGCATGCGTTGCTCTGGAAGGGCCGCCGGTCCATGCGGTTGGCGACGCCCACCAGTTCGAAGAAGGCATCGGGGCTCGCAAGCCAGCGCGCATCGAACAGCCGGTGCGGATATTTGGAGATACCGACGCCGGCCTGCCTGTCGCGCCGCTGGAGGCTGGAGAGGCTCGCGCTCAGCGGCTCGGCGATGGAGCGCCAGGCGGGCGAGCGCATCAGGGCCTGGTTGGTGGCGATGCCGTCGCTACCCGGCGCTTCGCCGGTCCAGTGCGCAAAACCTGCGCCGGACTTTTCCGCGGCCTGCAAGACGGCGGGCGACGTGACGAGTAGCACCGGCTCGGCCGCGGCACCAAGGGCGAACGCCAGCGCGAGGCCGGCAGTCAGGCTGTGTTTGAAGGTCGGCACGCGGGCGATTGTGCCGCGATGAGCCGCTCCGCTTGCGACCGCCGCCTCAACGGCGCGGCGAGATATTCAGCGTCTTGCAGAAGTCGTAGAAGGCTTCGAGCTGCAGTGATTTGTCGAACACCGCATCCACGCCCGCGGACAGCGCGCCTTCGCGCACCTCGGAGGTTGCGTAGTTCATGAGAACCACCGTGCGCTGCGCCGGCGACTTGTGCTCCTGCAGGTACTGCGCCACGGTGAGCCCGTTGCCTTCGGCCAGGAAGATGTCGATGACGGCCGCGTCCCAGCCTTCGGGGTTTTTCTTGAGCCAGTCGATGGCGGCGCCGGAGGTGGTGGCGGTGCCGATCACATTGCATTCGGAAAATTCTTGCAGCCCGTCGGTCAGCGTGGTGGCGATCAGGGGGTTGTCTTCAATCAGATAGATACGGGTCATCGGGGTCATCGTGCGGAGCCGGGAGCTTCTCGTTGTGTTCGTTCGGCTTGTCTCGGCCGAGGCGGTCATTGTGTCTGCCGACGGGGTGGGGCGAGTCGGACAACACCGTCATCTGTCGTAGCGGGATCACTGGCGTACAAGACGCGGCGGTGTATGCGGCCATATCGTGCGGCGGTCTTGAACTTGTCCACATCCGATGCCGCAATCTTTTACGCCTCCTTTCACATCCTCCGGCCGCAGCGCGCTTGTGCAGGCACCGCCCTGGCACTACGCCGGCTGGCTCGTCAACGTAGCCTTCGAATTCGATGCCGCGCTTGGTGCGGCGCTGGTGCCGGCCGAGCTCGGCACGGCCACCGGCAAGGGCTGCGTCCACTTCGCCGACTGGCAGGCCTGTGGTGACGATGGCCGCGAGCTGCTCGACCCCGTGTACGCGCAGTACCGCGAGACCATCGTTGTGCTCGAAATCGCGGCAAAGCCGGGCGTTGGCGATGCGCGCTTGTGCTTCTATTGCCCGCTGATCTACGTGGACCAGGACATCTCGCTGCTGCGCGGCTGGCTCCAGGGCTGGCCCAAGAAGATCGGCCAGACCTGGCTCACGCGCAGCATGCCGCTGATCCATCCGGCGGCTGCGCCGTTGTCGGCCGGCAGCCAATTGGGCGCGAGTCTCAGCGTGAAGGAGCGACGGCTCGTCGACGCTTCGGTCACGCTGTCGGGCGAGAAGGCCGGGCGCCTGGGTTTTCTGGCGGCACCGACCATCGGCGCCATCGGCTGGCCCGACCTGACGCAGCCGGGCAGCGTGGCTGTGCCGCGCTATCTGCGCGCCGACATCATCGACCGCGTCGAGTCGGGTTGGGCCGGTGGCAGTGCGACGCTGCGGTTCCACGATCACCCGGTCGAAGAGCTGGCGCTGCTCGGACCTGTGGACGCCACGACCGCCAGCGCCGGCTGGATGGGCATCACGGTGCGGGGGGCGCTACCCTTGGAGGGATGAACCCGCGTACAAGCTCACCCGCCTCGCATGTGATCGGCCTGCCGATGGAAGACGGCGCGCAGGTCGAGGCGATGTTCGCGGCCGACCCCAAGGCGCGCTTCGAGTTGCATTGGCATGCAGAGTGGAGCGTTGGCGCAATCCTTGAAGGCCGCTGCGAATTCACCTGCGCCGGCGAGCGGCAGGTGGCGCAGGCGGGCGACCTGGTGCTGATGGCGCCCTTCATGCTTCACACCGCCGGCGTGAGCGCGCAGGGCTTTCGCATGGTGATGCTGTATGTGCCGCACGTCTGGGTTGGCGCGCGCTTCGGATGGCCGCAGGGCCAGCGGGGTGTGCTGCGCCGGAGCGTCTGGCAAGACGCGGCCATGGTCGATGCACTGGCTGTCACAGCGCTGGCGGAAGACGGTGCGCAGGTCGGCCGGCTCCTGGAGCAGGTTCTTGGAGCGCAGACCAGCGGCGAACTGGTGGCGGTCGAACGGCATGCGGGCGACGCGCGCGTGGAGGCCGTCTGCGACGCGCTGGCGACCGAGGATGCCTGCCGCATCGATCCGGGCGCGCTGGCCCGGCGGCTGGGCATGTCGCGCGAGCACTTTCATCGCCTGTTCCGCGTGGCCGTCGGCGTGACGCCGGCGCACTATGCGCGGCTCGCGCGCATCGGCAGGGCCAAGGCGCTGCTGCGCGAGGGGTGCGCGGCGGCCGACGTGGCGGCGCAATGCGGCTTCACGGACCAGGCTCATTTCTCGCGCTGGTTCCGCCGCTGCTTCGGCGTGACGCCGGGCAACTACATGGCACGTACATAGCGCCCCGGCGGCATCCCGACATACCGGGTGAACGCGACGTTGAATGTGCTTGCGGAGCTGTACCCCACGCGCTGCGCAACTTCGGCAATGCCAGCTTCCTTGCGCCGCAGCAGGTTCTTTGCCATGGCCATTCGCCAGGCAAGGAGGTATTCCATCGGCGCGACACCCACTGTGCGGCTGAAGCGCTCGAAGAACGTCGAGCGCGAGAGGGCCGCCTCTTTCGCCAGCTGCAACTGTCCAGGGCCGGGTCGGGCTTTCGTGCATCTGCCGGATTGCAACCGCGAGGCGCGGATCGGCAAGCCCGCGAACGAGGCCTGGCGATGCCGCAGTTCCCGCAGTGGACCGGAGGGCTTCGATGAAAAGCACTTCGAGAAGGCGCGACAGGATGACGTCGCGCGCGGGCCGCTGCTCGCGGGACTCTCCCACCACCAATTGCACGAGGGCAGCCAGCCGGCTCTCGTCGCGAACATGGATGAGTTCCGGCAGGAGCGTTACCAGCAGGGCCGCATCCGGCGAGCCGAAGACGCAATAGCCCACCAGCAAGCGAACGTCGGGCGGACCGCCTGGATTGCCATGGCGCGTTTCACCCTCGAGGAAGGAGACGGTCGACGGATCGATCCCTTCGGATGTCGTCGGCGCCTCGAGGCTCGACATCGTGAAGCCATGCGCCGAGGGGATCAGTACAAAGTCTTTCTCCTGGAGGGTGATCGGCTCCTGGCCGTCGACCTCGAGGCGGCACGACCCCTCGACGATCACGCAGTAGAAGGGCCGCCCGGCTTCCGAACGCCGGACGGTCCAGGAGCCCGCGCCGCTGACGATCTTGGAGAGCTGGGCACCCGGTTGAAGCAGCGAGACCACCTCAGTGAGCGGATCGATCATGGTCGGACTATTGAACGATAAATGCGGACGATGGATTGTAGAAAGTCCGGCCTGCGAAGCCTAATCTTCTCGGTATTGCAACCACTGATGGAGTCCCCATTGAAGACCGTTCTGATCACCGGATGCTCGTCCGGCTTCGGCCTCGAGACCGCCAAGTACTTCCTCGAGCGCGACTGGAATGTCGTCGCCACGATGCGCACGCCACGCGAAGACGTTTTGCCCCGTTCCGATCGCCTGCGCGTGCTCGCGCTCGACGTCACCGACCCTGAAAGCATTCGCCAGGCCGTGGAGGCCGCGGGGCCAATCGACGTGCTGGTCAACAACGCAGGCATCGGATTGCTGGGCGTTCTCGAAGGCAGCTCGATGGAGCTTGCCCGCGAAATCTTCGAGACGAACACGATGGGCACGCTGATGTTGACCCAGGCGGTGCTGCCTCAGTTCAGGCAACGCAGGGCAGGTGTCATCGTGAATGTATCGTCGAGCACCACGCTGAAGCCGCTCCCGATGCTTTCCGTGTACACCGCGAGCAAGGCGGCGGTCAACGCATTCAGCGAGTCGCTCGCGCTTGAACTCCGGCAGTTCAATGTGCGGGTGAACCTGGTCCTGCCCGGGCGGTCTCCCGAGACTCCCTTCAGCAAGAACGCACAGCCCCGGATGCAGGCGGGAATTCCGCAGGCGTACGCCGAGTTTGCGCAGGGCGTATTCACGGCAATGGGGCAATCGCCAGGGCCGGTCACGCACGCGCTGGATGTGGCGCAAGCTGTATGGCGCGCGGCGAATGACCCGTCGTGCCCGATCCGGATTCCCGCCGGCGCAGACGCCGTGGCGCTGGCCGAGGCGTTGACCTGACATCGGACGCTCGCGTTGGCAGCGCAACCCGCCCGCGAGTGCCAATAAAAAACCAACACCGGCACCGATTTCAATCGGCAGGCAAGCAACGCTGCGGATCGATAAACGCGCCCGAAAACAGCAGCATCGTTACCAGCTGTTGTTCGTGAGCCTGTCGAACACATCTTGAGACCTGCCTGTGGGCATCGGCGCAAGCCGGGCGCTCGAAATGGCGCCGCCCTCGAATCTCCTGAGAACCTGAACAACGCACTGCGCCGGTCAGCCGGATCGGCCCTGCGTTGTCAATCTCCTTCACTCTAGAACCAATGTAGGAATCTGCCCCGATTCAGCGGCCGAACTGAATGGGAAGTTCGCACATCTTGTTTCTCACGGAAGCAGAACGGATTGCGGTTTAGACGTACTTTTATTGCACTGCAGCATCAAAAAAACGGGCCTCCGGGCTCGTGGTTCGACAGGGTTCTTCGGTCAAGTCCCTTTCATCAATGGGCGATGTGCCGGCACGGTTGCCGGTGCGCGCCGTCGACGTTTCAAGAGGTGGCTATGCGTGCGTCCAAACCGATTTCGTATCTGCTCTTTCGTCGCCCGGCGCGCATTGCCGGCACCATCGACCGCCGCGCCCGATCGCGGCCCGGTCGAAGTCGGCAGAGGGGTTCATTCGTTCCCAAGCTGGCGGCCTACGCGCTGCTGGCTTTCGTGCTGTGGCTCATGATCGCGACCTTGATCCAGCCGCTGCTGTCCGCGCAGGCGACGCGGGCCGTCCTGGAGGCGCCCGTGGGACTGGTCACCTCGCCGATCAACGGCGTGGTGACGCAGATGGCGGTGCATACGCGCGACGCGGTGGTGCCGGGCTCCCTGGTGGCCACGGTGCGCAATCCCACGGTCAGCCAGGAGATCCTCACCACGCTGACAACGCAGCGTCTTGCCTTGCAAAGCCAGCTGTCGCAGCTGGGCAATCAGTTCAAGGCCGACAGCCAGGAGATGAGGTCCGTCGGGCAAGAGGCCCAGGTTCACCGCCAGGCTTCCCTAGCCCAGACATGGGACGCATGGCAGATCGCCCAGCGGCAGCGCGACGTGGCGCACAGCGTGGTGGCCGAGCAGGAGAACAAGGTCCGCACCAACGAGGCATTGCTGAAAGAGGGCGCCATCAGCGAGCAGGTGATGAACGCGGCCGAGGCCCAGCTGAGCACAGCGCGCGCCAACGCGGCGGTGGCCGAGCAGGCCTTTGCCGGGCAGGCGCAGACCGTGGTGAGCGCGGGGCAGGGCGCCTTCGTGGGCACCGGGGGCAGCAACCTGTTCCAGACGCTCTCGAGCCGGCGCGAAGCATTGCGCAACAGCATCGACCGCGCCCAGCAGGACGGCACTGCCATCTTCAAGCAGCTCAAGCAGATCACACAGCTTGAAGACGATGAGCGCCGCCGCGTCGAGAAGCTCGCCGCGTACCAGGTCACGGCCACCCAGCCTGGCCTGGTGCACACCGTGCTGGCGCCCGAGGGCGCGTACGTCACTGCCGGTGCCTCGCTGGTGCGCGTCACCGATTGCAGCCGGATCGGCGTCGTCGCGGTGTTTCCCGCGCGGCTGGCCAAGCGGTTGAGCATCGGCTCCATGCTCGACGTGAAGATCGGCGAGAACAGCACCGCGTTGCCTGCACGTGTCGAGCAATTGCTGCCCGAGGCTTCCGAGGCGCTGCAGAGCACGTACAGCGTGCCCTTCCCCTATGCCGAGCAGGGCTCCATCTATGCCGTGGCACGCATCGAGGACAGCGGGGTGCAACAGGCCGAATCCCGCAGGCAGAGTCTCTGCGTGCCGGGCAAGGTGGTCTCCGCAAGCCTCAAGACCTGAGCACGGGCACGTTGCGCTTCTTCTTCAAGAGAACGACATGCCGATCTCTGTTTTTTCCCGCGCATGGATGCGGTGCATGCGGTGCGCCGTCGCATCGATGGCGCTGGCCTGCGCGGCAGCGGCGACTTCGGCGGCCCAGCCCGGCGCCACGCAGCAGGCGCTCGCACGTGACAGCTGCGACGGGTTGCGGCGCGCGGTCGCGCACGACCAGGCGGGCGTCGCGTCGGGGCCGTTGTTCCTCAACAGCTACAGGCCGACGGACGCCGGACAGGGCGAGCCGCCGTTCGAGTCCGCGCTGGCGGGCGCTGCCTTCACCTACGACAACGCATTGGCCGGCATCGCACTGCTGGCCTGCGGCGACCGTGCCGCCGCCAGGCGCATCGGCGATGCCGTGGTGCGCGCCGTTGCGCACGACCAGAACTTCACCGACGGGCGCGTGCGCAACGCCTATCGCGCCGGGCCTGTCACCGAAGAAAAGCCCGCGCTGCCCGGCCGCTGGGACGCAGGCCGCAAGCAGTGGATTGCCGACGCCTACCAGGTGAGCACCGCCACCGGCAACGTGGCCTGGGCCGCGTTGCTCATGCTGAACCTGTTCCAGGTCGAGCCGTCGCCGGCCTATCTGGCGACCGCACGCAAGCTGCTGGCCTGGACCGAGCAGAACACGCGCGCCACGAACGGCGTGGATGGCTACAACGGCGGGCGTTACGGTTGGGACAACGCGCAGCGCGCCCAGACCTGGAAGTCCACCGAGCACAACATCGACATCGCCATGGCGGCCGCCTGGGCTGCGCGTGCCGCCGGCCAGCAGGGCGGGCCGGAGCAACGACAGGCGCGCACAGCGCTCGACTTCGTGGGACGCATGTGGAATCCGTCGGAGCAGCGTTTCAACATCGGCACCAAGGAAGACGGCGCGACCATCTCCACCGAGAGCTCGGGCCTGGATGCGCAACTGTGGCCACTGCTGGCAGCGCCCGAGGGTTCCTGTGCCTGGGCCCGCGGGCTCGAATGGATGGAGAAGCACCATCGCTTCGAGGTGGGCTACGGCTTCTCGCGCAATCCCGACGGCATCTGGACCGAAGGCAGCGCGCAGGCCGCCGCCACGCTGGTGGCGCGCACAGGCTCGGCGCCCGAGGCGCTGTGGCAATTGCTCGCATCGCAACGCGCCGGCAACGGCCTGTACTACGCAACGCCGAGTTCGCGCATTTCCACCGGCCTGGCCATCGGCCCCGACTCGGCCGGCGCGGACTTCTACTACTACCGCTGGCCGCACCTGGGGGCCACTGCGTGGATCGCCCTGGCTGCCACGGGTTTCAACCCCTTCACCGGCAAGACCGCCGCACCGGGAGTCATTCCATCATGTCCAGCCTGATCGCCACACCGGAATTCCAGCTCAACGCACTCGTCGCGGGGCTCGCGTTGCTCCTGATGACCTGGGCCAGGGTCGATCGCATCACCCATCGCGCGCTGTTCGGCGCGCTGACCGCGCTGCTGCTGCTGCGGTACGCAGCCTGGCGCGTGGTCGCCACCATGCCGCCTTCGGACCTCGGCTTCGAAACACTGTTCGCCTGGGTGTTCCTTTGCTTCGAGATGACCGCCATCGTCTACACGCTGATGTCCATCCACATGCTGGTGAAGCGTCGCGACAACCAGTCATTGGCCGACCGGGGAGAGGCCCTGCTGCGTGCTCGCGGCGGGCAGGTGCCAGCGGTGGACGTCTTCATCTGCACGTACAACGAAGAGCTGGCCGTGCTGGAGAAGACCATCATTGCCGCCCAGGCCATCGACTACCCGCAGCTGAAGGTCTGGGTGCTCGACGACACCCGGCGCGACTGGCTGCGCGACTATTGCGAGCGCCGCGGCGTGCACTATGCGCGGCGGCCCGACAACAGCCACGCCAAGGCCGGCAACCTGAACAACGGGCTGCGCCTGTCGGCGGACGTGACCAATGCGCCCTACATCCTTGTGCTCGACGCAGACTTCGCGCCGCAGCGCGAGATCGTCTACCGCATGCTCGGGCTGTTCGGGGACCGCCGTGTCGGGCTGGTGCAGACGCCGCAGTTCTACTACAACGCCGATCCCATCCAGCACAACCTGCGCGCCACCGACAGCTGGGTCGACGAGCAGCGCGTGTTCTTCGACGTGCTGCAGCCGGCGAAGGACGCGGCGGATTCCGCCTTCTGCGTGGGCACGTCGTTCATCGTGCGGCGCGACCTGATCACTGCCGCGGGCGGCTTTCCGGTCGGCAGCGTGTGCGAAGACATCCACACCACCTACCTGCTGCTGCGGCACGGCCACGTCACGCGCTGGCTGGGCGAGCGGCTGTCGAACGGGTTGTCGGCCGAGAGCATCGTCGACTACATCAACCAGCGCAGCCGCTGGTGCCTGGGCACGGTGCAGCTCGCGTTGCTGCCCGAAGGGCCGTTGCGCGGCAGCGGCTACAGCCTCTCGGCGCGGCTGCATTTTCTGCACGGGGTGCTGCATTGGCTCGGCAAGCCTTTCATGGCGTTGATCGTGCTGGCGCCGGTGCTGTACTGGTATGCCGGCGTCTCGGTCTTTCACGCCACGCCGCAGGCCTTCGCCGCCTACGGGCTGCCGCCGCTCATGATGTTCTGGGCCTACAGCTACTGGATCAGCCAGCGGCGCTGTCTGCCCGTGTTCAGCGAGGTGAGCCAGCTCGTGGCGGCGATGGCCGTCACCGGCACGCTGGCCAGCGCGATGCTGCGGCCCTTCGGTCGCCCGTTCAAGGTGACGGCCAAGGGGCTCGATCGCACCAGGACCGTCGTGCACTGGAAGCTGGTCGCCGTGTTCGGCGGGCTGCTGGTTGCGCTGCAGGGCGGGGGCGCATCGGCTGTGATGCGCGGTGCGGCGCTCACGCCCGGCGACGAGCTCAATCTCGTGTGGACCGGCATTGCGCTGATCCTCTGCCTGGGTGCGCTCATCGCCTGCATCGACCTGCCCCGGCCGGAGCAGGAGGAGCGCTTCCCCTGGCGCGCTCGCACCCGTATCCGCACCGCGGCGGGAGAGGGCGATTCGCGCTTCGTCAACATCGCTTCGGACGGCGCACTGATGGAGGGGGGGGGCTTGTTCAAGCGCCTGCACATCGGACAGCTGCTGGAGGTCTACATCGACCCCGTCGGCTGGCTACCGGCCCGCCTTGCTGGCCGCAGCCGTGCCGGCGCCGAACTGCGGTTTGCCGGCACCGAGGCGCAGCGCGAGCACCTGGTGAGCCACGTGTTCAATGTGCCTCCGAGCCACGTTGCCGTTCAGGTGCGGCCATGGCGGGCCGCGTCGGCGCTGCTCGCGAGCGCGGGCTTCCGGTCGCCCGAAGCAGGGTTCGTGCGCCTGAGCCTGCGGCTGTTCCTGCTGGTGCTGGCGGTGTGCATCCTGCTGGTGGTGAGCGGATGCAATTTCACGCCGCCGCTCAAGCAGCCCGACCTGTCGATGCCTTCGCAATGGCCGGCCGGCGCGACGCGGCCGGCCGCGGATCCCGTGGACTGGCGCGGCTTCGTGCAGGACGACGAGCTGCGGGGGCTGATAGCAACCGCGCTGGATCGCAACCGCGACCTGCGCGTCTATGCCGCGAAGGCACGCGAAGCGCGGGCCGTGTATGCCGGAAGCCGCGCCTCGCTGTTCCCGCCACTGGGACTGTCGGCCCATGCCCAGCGGGCGCAGACCACGCCGCAGGGCTCGCTCAGCCCGGTCGGCAACCTGCCGTCCGACGGGAGCGTTTCCAACAGCTTCGACATCCAGGCCGGCGTGACCTCGTACGAGCTCGACTTCTTCGGCCGCCAGCAGAGCAGCGCGCAGCAAAGCGGCTCCCTGGCCGAGGCCGGCGACAAGGACTACGCGGCAGCGCGCATGAACCTGGTGGGCGAGGTGTCGAATGCCTACCTCACGTTGCGCGCAGACCGCGCCTTGCTGAGTCTGGCCGATACCAACGAGGCCGCGCTGAACGCCAATGCCGACATGATCGGACGCGCCAAGGCGGTCGGCGGTGCTGCGCAGCTGGACGTCTATCGTGCGCAATCGCTGTTGCAGAACGCCCGCGTGCGGCAGGAAGAGTTCCGCATGCGCGTCGCCCAGGATCTGCAGGGGCTGAACGTGCTGGTAGGCCAACCCGTGCCGCCGGACACGGGCGCCGCCCGGCCCTGGCCGCAGCGTTCCACCGCGCAGGTCGCGCCCGGGTTGCCCTCCAGCCTGCTGCAGCGTCGGCCCGACCTGCTGGCGGCCTATGCGCGCGTCGAAGCCGCCAATTCGGGCGTGGGCGCGGCCAAGGCCGCCATGCTGCCGACCATCTCGCTGACGGCCCTCACGGGCGGCGTCAGCCGGGAGCTGTCGACGCTGCTGAATGGCAGCAACAGCAGCTGGGCCGGTGTGCTGGGCGTGTCGTTGCCCCTGTTCGACTGGGGGAGCCGGTCGGCCAACGTCAAGGGCAACGAAGCGCGGCTCGCGGCAGCAATGGCCTCTTACGAATCCGCGGCGCAAGTGGCTTTTCGCGAAACTGCCAACGCCCTGATTGCCGACGACCATCTGCTCCCGCAACTCGAGGCGCAGCAGGCACGCGTGCAGGCGCTCGAGAAGGTGGCCAGCATTTCGCGCACGCGCTTTCGCAGCGGCATGGAGGACTACTTCTCCAGCCAGGACGCGCAGCGCGAACTCTATGCCGAGCAGCAGCAGCTGATCGAACTGCAACTCAAGGCGGCCGTGAACACGGTCAATCTGTACAAGGCCCTTGGAGGCGGATGGGGCAGTGCTGCTTAGGCGGGGGCTTGGCCGGGGGCGTCAGTAAGCCGCCCCGCCGCCCAGCAAGGCTCGCCGGGCGAGCAGGAAGGTCGCGGCATTCCAGCTCTGCCCGGCCATGCCCATGGGCGCCAGCGTCCGGCCGTGGAACCACTCGGTGAAACGCCAGTCGTCGAGCGCGTTGACCTGCGCCAGCTGAACGAGCTCGGACCAGGCCTGTTCATGCAAGCCCAGCCTGGCGAGCGCCATCACCCAGAAGCCGCCCACGAAGGGCCAGATGCCACCGTTGTGGTACTGGTGCACGATGTTCTGCTGATGGCGCCCCATGTAGGCCCGCCACAGCGGGTGCTGGCGCGACAGCGGATGCAGCACCACGCGCACGGGGTAGGGCTCGCCGGCATGCGCCTGCGTGATGGTGTCGACGATGCGATGTGCCATGGCCGGATCGGCCAGCCCGCTTTGAATGGCCAGCACGTTGCCGAACACGTCCCCTTCGTCGCCGACCACGGCCAGGTTGACGAAGCTGAGGTACAGGCCCGGGTCGCGCCGGCCGCGGCGCGCATAGTGCTGCAGCAGCCGGGCCCGGTGGTATTCGGGCAGGTCGCGCTGGAACGGATTGAACAGGTGGTTGAAATGGTGCTGCGTCTCCTCGGCATGATCGAGCGCATAGCGGCGCTTGACCTCATACCAGAGCGCGTTGCTGTACAGCACGTAGCCCGAGCGCGGCATGATGTCGGCCCAGTCGCTGGCTTCGTTCTGCTGCAGCAGCCGGAAGTGCTGGTGCTCCTGCGCCAGCAGCCAGTCGACCGCGCGGCTCACCTCGCGGGCCCAGTGCGACGGGCCGACCTGCCCATGGCGGCGCACGTGGTCCACGGCAATCAGCCACCACAGGGTGGCGTCGATGCAGCCCAGGTACCAGAAGTCGGCATCGCGCCCTTCGGGGTCGACGTATTTGGGAATCTGCCCGTTGGCCGCCTGTTGCGCCGCGAGCGCGTCGAGGCTGGCCACCGCACCTTGTTCCAGCGCGGGCACGCCGCTGCCGCACATCGCGATCACGCATATCGCAGCGTCGCGTCCGAAGATTCGCGTGTAGCGCCGGGCCTCGGCGGCCTCGGTCCGAAGCGCCGCGAGGATGCCGTGCGGCGTCAGGTTTCGTTCGAGAAGCGCGAGAGAAGCCTGCGAGCAGGTGTCGAGCAATGCGAGCGCGGGGGCATCAAGGTCGGTCATGAACACACATCGTGGCCTGGGGCTGTCTTTTTATCACCCGCCGGCGTGCGCACCGGCGGGCGACTCGGGCAACTCTCCGACACGGCGAGGCGGCGCAGACCGTAACCGCGGCGTGCCGCACGCCTGCAAATTGGCACAGGCCATGCGAGAACCGAAGTCGGTCTTCGAACAACAGTTCCGCAGGCCTTCAACAGGAGCGCCGGTGCAGTCGAACCATTCACTCCAGAGCGAGCGAGACGCTTATCTTTTCCGCGAGGGAACCCACTCCCGCCTGTACGACCTGCTGGGTTGCCACCCTCTGGAAGAGGGCGGCGCCCGGTTCGCGGTGTGGGCGCCGAACGCGGAGTCCGTCTCGGTGGTCGGCGACTGGAACTACTGGTCCGGCGACGCCGACCCGCTGGCACCGAGTCCCGACGGCACGGGCATATGGCAAGGGCAGGTTTCCCATGCCGCGATCGGCCAGGCGTACAAGTACCGCATCCGTTCCCGCCATGGCAGCTACACGGTCGACAAGGCCGACCCTGTCGCCTTCAGCGCGGAGCCGCCGCCCGCCACTGCATCGCGCATCTGCGAACTTTCTTACGAATGGGGTGACGCCGAGTGGATGGCCACGCGCGGGCCGCGCAATGCGCTGGACGCCCCCATGTCGGTCTACGAGGTGCACCTGGGCTCGTGGCGGCGCCGCGATGGCCTGTTTCTCGACTATCGCGAGATGGCGCACCAGCTTGCCGCCTACGTGAACGAGATGGGCTTCACGCACGTGGAGCTCATGCCCGTGACCGAGCATCCCTTCTACGGTTCGTGGGGCTACCAGACCACCGGCTACTTCGCGCCCACCGCGCGTTTCGGGGCGCCGCAGGACTTCATGTACCTCGTCGACCACCTGCACCAGCAGGGCATTGGCGTGTTGCTCGACTGGGTGCCTTCGCACTTTCCGACCGACGAGCACGGGCTCGGGTACTTCGACGGCACGCACCTCTACGAACACGCCGATCCGCGCCAGGGCTTTCACCCGGAGTGGAACTCCAGCATCTTCAACTACGGCCGGCCCGAGGTGCGCAGCTTCCTGGTGTCGTCGGGGCTGTTCTGGCTGAACGTGTACCACCTCGACGGGCTGCGCGTGGACGCCGTCGCGTCGATGCTGTACCTCGACTACGCGCGAGAGCACGGCGAGTGGATTCCCAACCGCCACGGCGGCCGCGAGAACCTGGAGGCCATCGACTTCCTCCAGACGCTGAACCGTGCCGTGTACCGCGAGCACCCCGACACGATCACGGTGGCCGAGGAATCGACCGCGTGGCCGCGCGTGTCACGGCCCACCGACATGGACGGCCTGGGCTTCGGCGAGAAATGGAACATGGGCTGGATGCACGACGTGCTGGCCTACATGAAGCAGGAGCCGGTCCACCGCAAGTACCACCATCACAAGCTGACCTTTGCGCTGGTGTACGCCTTCCACGAGAACTTCGTGCTGCCGCTCTCGCACGACGAGGTGGTGCATGGCAAGGGCTCGCTGCTCAACAAGATGCCCGGGGACGCCTGGCAGCAGTTCGCCAACCTGCGCGCGTTGTACGGCTTCATGTGGGCGCATCCGGGCAAGAAGCTGCTCTTCATGGGCGGCGAGTTCGGCCAGCGACGCGAGTGGACACACGACGGCGAACTCGAATGGTGGGTCTGCGAGCAGGAAGGGCACCGCGGCCTGCAGCGCCTTGTGGCCCAGCTCAACCGCGTCTACCGCGGTGCGCCCGCGCTCCACCAGGTCGACTTTTCGTCCTCGGGGTTCGAGTGGGTCGCGGCCGACGACACCGACACGAGCGTGTTCGCCTTCCTGCGCAAGGCGAGCGACGGCAGTCCGCCCTTGCTGGCGGTGAGCAACATGACCCCGGTGCCGCGCACCAACTACCTGCTCGGCGTGCCGCTGGGCGGCCACTGGCGCGAGCTGATCAACACCGACGCGGCGGAGTTCGGCGGGGCGGGCTGGGGCAATTTCGGGGGCGTCGAAGCGGCGCCCGTGCGTTCCCATGGCCGCAGGCAATCGGTGTGCATCACCTTGCCGCCGCTGTCCACGCTGATCCTGGAGCACCGTCCCTGATGAAGAACATTTTCTCGACCAAGCCCGCCCCCACAGCGGCCGGAACCGACATCGGCTTCGACGACGGCGCGGTCCGCGCGGTCATCGACGCCGTGCTGCCGTGCGTGGACAACGGCCGCTTCCCGGTGAAATGCGTGGCCGGCGAGCGGGTGCGGGTTCGCGCCCATTGCTTCACCGACGGGCACGATGTGCTGCGCGTGCAGCTGTGCTGGCGCGCGCACGACCAAGCCCAGGCCGCATTCCGCGAAGTGCCGATGAAGTCGCTCGGCAACGACGTGTGGGAGGCCGTGTTCTCGCCGCCATCGATCGGGCGCTACGTCTACACCGCAGTCGCCTGGGTGGACCCGTTCGAGTCGTGGCGCAGCGAGATGACGCGGCGCGTCGACCCCGATGACGTGCGCATTGCCGCGCAGGTCGGTGCGCTGGAAATCGCTGCCGCCGCCGCGCGCGCCGAAGGCGCCGACCGCACCGCGTTGAACCGCTGGGCCACCGAGCTCGATGCCGTGGCGGCCAGCCCCGCGTACGACGTCGTCTCGCTGAAGGCGCTGGCGCTCGACGACGAGTACGCCGAGCTGGCGCGCCGCCATCCCGACCGCCGACATCAGGTGCGCCACCCGGTCGAGCTGCCGCTGGTCGCCGACCGCGAGCGCGCGCGCTTCAGTACCTGGTACGAGCTGTTCCCGCGCTCGACCGGCCCCGCGCCCGGCGTGCACGGCACCTTCAGGGACGTGGAGGCGCGCCTGCCGGCCATTGCCGCGATGGGCTTCGACGTGCTGTACTTTCCGCCGATCCACCCCGTCGGCCGCGAGCAGCGCAAGGGCCCCAACAACGCGCTCGAAGCCGCTCCCGGCGACGTGGGAAGCCCGTGGGCCATCGGTGCGGCCGAAGGCGGGCACAAGTCGATCCTTCCGGAGCTTGGCACCGAAGAAGACTTCAGGCACCTGCTCGCACGCGCGGCGGAGCACGGCCTGGAGATCGCGCTGGACATCGCCTTCCAGTGCGCGCCCGACCACCCCTACGTGAAGGCGCACCCCGACTGGTTCCGCTGGCGCCCCGACGGCAGCGTGCAGTACGCCGAGAACCCGCCCAAGAAGTACCAGGACATCTATCCCTTCAACTTCGAGTGCGAAGACTGGCGCGGCCTCTGGGCCGAACTCAAGAGCGTGTTCGACCACTGGATCGCGCAGGGCGTGCGCATCTTCCGCGTGGACAACCCCCACACCAAGGCCTTTCCGTTCTGGGAGTGGGCCATCGGCGAGGTGAAGCGCGTGCACCCCGACGTGATCTTCCTGGCCGAGGCCTTCACGCGGCCGAAAGTGATGCACCGGCTCGCGAAGCTGGGCTTCTCGCAGTCGTACACCTACTTCACCTGGCGCAACACGAAGGAGGAGTTGCAGGAGTACTTCACCGAACTCTCGAGCGGCCCCGGCGTCGACTACTTCCGACCCAACGCGTGGCCCAACACGCCCGACATCCTGCACGAGCAGCTGCAGGCCGGCGAGCCCGCCATGTTCATGTCGCGGCTGGTGCTGGCCGCCACGCTCGCAGCCAACTACGGCATGTACGGGCCGGCCTATGAGCTGCTCGAGCACCTGCCGCGCGGACCCGGCAGCGAGGAATACCTTGATTCCGAGAAATACCAGCTGCGCCACTGGAACCACGACGACCCCGCAAGCCTCGCCCCCTTCATCGCGCGGGTGAACCACATCCGCCGCGAGAACCCGGCGCTGCACCGGGACAGGGGCCTGCGCTTCCTGCACATCGACAACGACCAGTTGCTGGCCTATGCCAAGGAATCGCCCGACGGCGACAACGTGATCGTCACCGTGGTCAACCTCGATCCGCACAACATGCAGTCGGGCTGGCTCGGGCTGGAACCCGGCAGCGTGGGCGTGCCGGCCGGGCGCAGCTTCCAGATGCACGACCTGCTCAGCGGCCAGCGCTTCACCTGGCAGGGCGACTGGCACTACGTGCGGCTCGATCCCCACAGCGTGCCCGCGCACATCTTCGTGGTCCGTCGCCGCCACGGCGACGAGCGCGACTTCGATTACTTCCTGTGAGGTCGCCTGCCCATGAACGCACCCGTCTCCCACATCGCACTAGAGACCGTCGAGATCGACACCAGCGACGATCCGCTGTGGTATCGCGACGCGGTGATCTACCAGCTCAACGTCAAGGCCTTCTTCGACTCCAACAACGACGGCATGGGCGACTTCAAGGGTGTCACCGCCAAGCTCGACTACGTGAAGGAGCTGGGCGTCAACACCATCTGGCTGATGCCGTTCTATCCCTCGCCGCTGCGCGACGACGGCTACGACATCTCCGGCTACGAAGATGTGCACCCGCAGTACGGCACGCTCGACGACTTCCGCGAGATGCTGGCCGAGGCGCACAAGCGGGGCCTGCGCGTGATCACCGAACTGGTCATCAACCACACATCGAACGAGCACCCGTGGTTCAAGGCCGCGCGTCTTGCGCCGCCCGGTTCGCCCGAGCGTGACTTCTATGTGTGGAGCGACACCGACCAGCTCTACCAGGGCACGCGGATCATCTTCACCGACACCGAGACCTCGAACTGGACCTGGGACCCGGTGGCCAAGCAGTACTTCTGGCACCGCTTCTTCAGCCACCAGCCCGACCTGAACTTCGACAACCCGAAGCTGATGGAGGCGATCCTGAAGACCATGCGCTTCTGGCTCGACATGGGCGTGGACGGCTTCCGGCTCGACGCCATTCCCTACCTGGTCGAGCGCGACGGCACCAGCAACGAGAACCTGCCCGAGACCCACGCGGTGATCAAGCAGCTGCGCGCGGCCATCGACGCCGAGTACAAGAACCGCTTCCTGCTGGCCGAAGCCAACATGTGGCCGGAAGACGTGCGCGAGTATTTCGGCGATGGCGACGAGTGCCACATGGCGTATCACTTCCCGTTGATGCCGCGCATGTACATGGCCATCGCGCAGGAAGACCGGCACCCCATCGTCGAGATCATGGCGCAGACGCCCGACATTCCCGAGGGCTGCCAGTGGGCCATCTTCCTGCGCAACCACGACGAGCTCACGCTCGAGATGGTGACCAGCAAGGAGCGCGACTACATGTACACCATGTACGCGGCCGACATGCGCGCGCGCATCAACCTGGGCATTCGCCGGCGCCTGGCGCCGCTGATGGAGAACGACCTCGACCGCGTGAAGCTCATGAACGGCATGCTGCTGTCGATGCCGGGCTCGCCGATCATCTACTACGGCGACGAGATCGGCATGGGCGACAACGTGTTCGTGGGCGACCGCAACGGCGTGCGCACGCCCATGCAATGGAGTCCCGACCGCAACGCCGGCTTCTCGCGTGCCGACCCGCAGCGCCTGTACCTGCAGCCGATCATGGACCCGATGTTCGGCTACGAGGCGCTCAACGTCGAGACGCAGGCGCGCGACAGCAGCTCGCTGCTGAACTGGACCAAGCGCATGCTCGCCGTGCGCAAGACCAGCCACGCATTCGGGCGCGGCAGGCGGCGCTTCCTGAAGCCGGGCAACCGAAAGATCCTGGCCTACCTGAGCGAGTACGACGGCGACGTGATCCTCACGGTGTTCAACCTGTCGCGCGCCGCGCAGCCGGTGGAACTCGACCTGTCGGAGTTCAAGGGCTTCGTGCCGATCGAGATGCTGGGCCGCGCGCCGTTCCCGCCCATCGGCGAGCTGCCATACCTGCTCACGCTGGCCTCGTACGGCTTCTACTGGTTCAAGCTCACAGCAGAGGCCGACGCGCCGAGCTGGCACGAGCAGGGCGTGGCGCTGCAGGAGTGGCCCACGCTGGTGCTCTTCGACGGCTGGACCAGCTTCTTCCGCGACCGCGTGATGCCGTGGCGCATCGGCATGTCCGAGCGCATGCGCAACCAGTTCGAGCTGGAGACGCTGCCGCGCCACATCGAGATCCAGCGCTGGTACGCCTCCAAGGGAACAGCCATCCAGCGCGCACGGCTGTTCGACCACGCCGTGTGGGACGTGAATGGCCTGAGCTGGATGCTGTCGCTGCTCGACCTCGAAGGCCCGGCCGGGGGCGCCACCTACTTCATGCCGCTTGCGCTGGCCTGGGAAGAGCGTGACGAGGAGCGCATGGCCGGCGTGGCGCAGGCCGCGCTCGCCAAGGTGCGGCAGCAGGCGCAGGTGGGCCTGATGGGCGATGCCTTCTACGACGAGGCCTTCTGTCGCGCGCTGGTGCACGCCATCGCAAGCGGCACCGAGCTGCCGACGCTGAACGGCAAGCTGGTCTTCAGGCCGACGGCCGCCTTCGCGGAGATCGCCGCCGACATCGACATAGACGCGCTGCCCGTCGGCCGTCCGAGCGGCGTGAGCAGCAACACCGTGGTCACGCTGGACGAGACCCTGTTCCTCAAGGGCTACCGCCACGTGCGCGAAGGCATCAACCCCGAGCTGGAGATGGGCCGCTTCCTGACCGAGGTGGCGCGCTACCCGCACTGCGTGCCGGTGCTCGGCGCGCTCGAGTACATGACCAACGACGGGCGCACGATGACGCTCGCGATGGTGCAGAGCTACATGGCCAACCAGGGCGACGGCTGGGACTACACGCTCGGCTACCTGGAACGCTTCCTGCGCGATGTGGCCACCACCGACGGTGACATGCCCGACGTGTCCGCGGTGCACGGCGGTTTCCTCGCACTCATGGCCACGCTGGGGCGGCGCACTGCCGAGCTGCACCGCGCGCTCGCGATGCGCACCGGCTCGGCCGCCTTCGACCCCGAGCCGCTGGCCGCAGCCGACTTCGCCAGCTTCAAGACGCACGCTGCGAACGACGCCACGACCACGCTCGCGCTGTTGCGCGAACGGCTCGAACTGCTGCCGTCCACCGCGCAGGCCGATGCGCGCAACCTGCTGGAAGCGGCCGATGCGCTGCACGCCGGCATCCAGGCGCGCCACCCGGTGGAAGGCGGCGGCATCAAGAGCCGCTACCACGGCGACTACCACCTGGGCCAGGTGCTGGTGAAGGACAACGACTTCGTCATCATCGACTTCGAGGGCGAGCCTGCCCGCAGCTTCGAGGAGCGCCGCGCCAAGAGCTCGCCCCTGCGCGACGTGGCGAGCATGCTGCGCTCGTTCAACTACGCCCGCTGGTCGGCGCTGCGCCGGGTGGCGCAGAGCACTGACGAAGCCGAGCGGCTGGCCGCGCCGGCCATCGCCTGGGAGCGGGCGACGCGCGCCGCCTTCCTGTCCGGCTACGGCGCCACATTGGCGCCACCCGACGGCGCGCCGCTCGATGCCGAACTGCTCTCGCTGTTCGAGCTCGACAAGGCCCTCTACGAGCTGCGCTACGAGCTCGGCAACCGCATCGAATGGGCGCAGGTTCCGCTGCACGGCGTGCTCGCGCTGATCCAGCCGGCCCGCGCCTGACACCACCGACGCCACCCCTTCAACGGAAGACACACCATGGAAAATTTCGGCATTCACCTGGAGCCGCTGCGCGCCATCCTCTACCAGGTCGGCGCCTTCATTCCGCGCCTGCTGATCGGGCTGGTGGTGGTATTCGTCGGCTGGCTGGTCGCCAAGGCGGCCCGCTTCGCGGTGACGAAGGCGCTGCGCGCAATCAACTTCAACGTGCTCACCGAACGCGCCGGCCTCGACAACTTCCTGCGCCAGGGCGGGCTGGCGGGGGACACCAGCAGCCTGTTCGGCATCCTGACGTACTGGCTGGTGATCCTGGCTTCGCTGCTCATCGCCTTCAATGGCATGGGGCTGAGCTACATCGCCGATCTGCTGGGGCGCATCGTCTGGTTCGTGCCGAACGTGTTCGTGGCGCTGCTGGTGCTGGCCTTCGGCTCCTACTTCGCGCGCTTCGTTGGCGAAGCGGTGGGCAGCTACTTCCGCGGCGTGAAGATGCAGGACGCGGTGCTCTTCGGCAAGGTCGCGCAGTACGCGGTGATGGCCTTCGTGATTCTCATCGCACTCGACCAGATCAAGGTGGGCGGCGACATCGTGCGCGAGAGCTTCCTCGTGATTCTGGCGGGCGTGGTTTTTGCGTTGGCCCTGGCATTCGGGCTGGCCGGCAAGGATTGGGCAAAGGCCCAGATCGAGCGCTGGTGGCCGCGGCAGATCAAGGACGCCAAGGCACCGCCGAGCGTGACCACCGTCGGCAGCAGCAGTCCCACGCGTTTCGACAACGACCGTCCACCCCGCTGAACCCCGCTGAACCCCGCTGAACGCACCCGAATGACACGAAAAACCAATCCGACGATCAACGCCGTGTGGCCCGGCCGGCCCTATCCCCGTGGTGCGACCTGGGACGGGGAGGGCGTCAACTTCGCCTTGTTCTCGCAGCACTCGGACAAGGTCGAGCTCTGCCTGTTCGACGAGCGCGGCCGCCAGGAGCTGCAGCGCATCCTGATGCGCGAGCGCACGGACGGCGTATGGCACTGCTACCTGCCCGAGGCGCGCCCCGGGCAGGCCTACGGCTACCGCGTGCATGGGCCCTACAAGCCCGAGGAGGGGCATCGCTTCAACGCCCACAAGCTGCTGGTCGACCCGTACGCCAAGGACCTGGTGGGCGACCTGCGCTGGGGCGATGCGCTCTACGGCTACACCGTGGGCAGCAAGCGTGAAGACCTCTCCTTCGACCGACGCGACAGCGCACCGCTGATGCCCAAGGGCCGCGTGCTCGAAACCGCGTTCACCTGGGGCGACGACCGCCGCCCCTCGGTGCCGTGGCAGGACATGGTGATCTACGAGATGCACGTGCGCGGCTTCACCATGACGCACCCCGACGTGCCGCCCGGGCTGCGCGGCACTTATGCCGCACTCGGCTGCGCGCCGGTGGTCGACTACCTCAAGCGCCTGGGCGTGACCACGGTCGAGCTGCTGCCCGTGCACAGCTTCCTCAACGACCGGCACCTGGCCGAGAAGGGCCTGCAGAACTACTGGGGCTACAACACGCTGGCCTACTTTGCTCCCGAGATGCGCTACAGCGCCTCGGGCAAAGTGAAGGAGTTCAAGACCATGGTGAAGACGCTGCACTCGGCGGGCATCGAGGTGATCCTCGACGTGGTCTACAACCACACCTGCGAAGGCAACCAGCTCGGGCCCACGCTGTCGATGCGCGGCGTGGACAACGCCTCGTACTACATCGCCAACGCCGAGAACCGCCGCTACTACGACGACTTCACGGGCTGCGGCAACACCGTGAACCTGGAGCATCCGCACGCGCTGCAGCTGGTGATGGACTCGCTGCGCTACTGGGCCGAGGAGATGCACGTCGACGGCTTCCGCTTCGACCTGGCCTCGGCGCTGGCGCGCGAGGCCGGCAAGGTCGAGAACCTCGGCGGCTTCTTCGATGCGATCCGCCAGGACCCCACGCTCAACCGCGTGAAGCTCATCGCCGAGCCCTGGGACCTGGGCCACGGCGGCTATCAGGTCGGCAACTTTCCGCTGGGCTGGGCGGAGTGGAATGACCAGTACCGCGACGGCCTGCGCGGCTTCTGGAAAGGCGACGGCGGGCTCATTGGCGAAGTGGCCAAGCGCGTCACCGGTTCCGAGGACCTGTACGGCTGGTCGGGCAAGCGGCCCAGCGCCAGCATCAACTTCATCACGGCGCACGACGGCTTCACGCTGCACGACCTGGTCTCCTACAACGACAAGCACAACGAAGCCAACGGCGAGGACAACCGCGACGGCAACAGCCACAACGTCTCATGGAACTGCGGCGTCGAGGGCCCCACCGACGACCCTGAAGTTGTGGCCCTGCGCGAGCGCCAGAAGCGCAACCTGCTGGCCACGCTGCTGCTGTCGCAGGGCGTTCCGATGCTGCTGGCGGGCGACGAGCGCGGCCACACGCAGCAGGGCAACAACAACGTCTACTGCCAGGACAACGAGCTCGGCTGGATCGACTGGACCTCCACGCCCGAGCGGCTGGCGCTCGCGACTTTCGTCGAGCGCATGGTGGCGTTGCGCCGTGCGCACCCTTCGTTCCGGCGCCGCACCTTCTTCGCCGGCAGGCCCGCCGAAGGCGAGACCGTGACCGACGTTCACTGGCTCAAGCCCGACGGCCAGGAGATGCGGCCGGAAGACTGGAACGACGCGAACGCACGCTGCATTGCGATGTATATCCCCGGTGGCGGCATTGCCGACCGCGGGCCGCGTGGCGAGGTGCAGCACGACGACGACTTTCTCGTGCTGCTCAATGCACACCACGACGAGATCGCCTTCACGCTGCCGCCGATGCCGCACGGCGCGTGGCGGTTGCTGGTCGATACGGCCAGCAGCACGCCGCCGCTCGCCACCGAGGACGCAGCCGCGCTCGCCCCGGCATGGGCGCAGCCCAGCTATCCACTTCAATGCCGCTCGCTCGTGGTGCTGAGCCGGCCGGATGTGCGGCCATGAGCGCAGCGCCGGGCCGCCCCAAGCAAGCTCGCACCGCAGTGCGAAGCACGGAGGTTCGCCAATGAGCACGCATGTACATCGCATGCCGTTCGGCGCCACGGTGCATGCCGATGGCGCGGACTTCGCGCTCTGGGCCCCGTCGGCGGAAATCGTCATGCTCGAACACCACGCGGTGGCCGGCGAAACCTCGTCGCAGCCGATGACGCGCGACGGCAAGGGCTGGCATCGCCTGGCCGTGCCCGGGGTGGGGCATGGCGACAGCTACCGCTACCGGCTGCCCGACGGCACGCGCGTGCCCGACCCGGCGTCGCGCTTCAACCCCGAGGACGTGCACGGCCCGAGCGTGGTCATCGACCCGCAGCGCTTCGAGTGGACCGACGGCGCATGGCGCGGCCGCCCCTGGGAAGAAGCGGTGGTCTACGAGCTGCACGTCGGCACCTTCACCGAAGAGGGGAGCTTCAGCGCCGCGCGCGAACGGCTGGGCGAACTTGCCGAGCTCGGCATCACCGCCATCGAACTCATGCCGCTCGCAGACTTTCCCGGGCAGCGCAACTGGGGCTACGACGGCGTGCTGCCGTTTGCGCCCGACGCCTCGTACGGCGCACCCGACGAACTCAAGGCGCTGGTCGACGCGGCGCATTCGCTGGGGCTGATGGTGCTGATCGACGTGGTCTACAACCACTTCGGGCCGGAAGGCAACTACCTGCATGCGTACTGCCCCGAGTTCTTCAACCCCGGACACCAGACGCCGTGGGGCGCTGCGATCAACTTCGACGGGCCGGGCTCGCGCGCGGTGCGCGACTTTTTCATTCACAACGCGCTCTACTGGGTGGAGGAGTTTCGCTTCGACGGCCTGCGCATGGATGCGATTCATGCCATTCACGACGAGACGCGGCCGCACATCGTGAACGAGATCCGCGAGGCGCTCGATGCCGGGCCGGCCCGCGAGCGCCACGTTCACCTGGTGCTGGAGAACGACGCCAACCAGGCCTCGATGCTGATGCGCGACGGCCGCGGCATGCCCGTGGCCGGCACGGCGCAGTGGAACGACGACCTGCACCACGCGGTGCACGTGCTGGCCACCGGCGAGCGCGATGGCTACTACGCCGACTATGCCGACGACCCGGTGTGCCGCTTCGCCTGCGCGCTGGCCGAGGGCTTCATCTACCAGGGGCAGCCGTCGGCTTTCAGGCATGGCGAGCGGCGCGGCGAGCCGAGCACGCGGTTGCCGCCGCAGGCGTTCGTGTCCTTCCTGCAGACGCACGACCAGGTCGGCAACCGCGCCTTCGGCGAGCGCATTCACGCGCTCGGCGATCCGGTGCTGGTGCGCGCGGCGCTGGCCTGCCTGCTGCTGTCGCCGCACGTGCCGATGCTGTTCATGGGCGACGAGTTCGCGGCCTCCACGCCTTTCCAGTATTTCTGCGACTTCGGGCCGGAGCTTGCGGCGGCGGTGTCCGAAGGGCGGCGAGCGGAATTCGGCGGGTTCGCGATGTTCGCGGACGAAGCCGCTCGCGCGCGCATTCCGGACCCGAATGACGAAGCGACCTTCCTGGCGTCGAAGCTGCGCTGGCGCGAGCGCGGGACACGCGCGCATTTTTCGAGGCTCAGCGAGGTGCAGCAGCTGCTGGACCTGCGTCATCGCCTGATCGTGCCGCGCCTGGCCGGCATGGCGGGCGCGGGTGTCTACCGGTGCGAGAACGACATGCTCCAGGTGCAGTGGGACATGGAGTCGGCGCGCTTGCATCTGCTCGCTCATTTCGGGGCGCAGCCTGTGGAGGGCGCTACGGCGCCACCCGGCGAGGTGGTCTACAGCGACGGGGCGACGACCGGCCGTGAGGGCGCGTTGCACCACCTGGCGCGCGGCGCAGTGCGCGTGACGCTGGAAGCGCTGCATGGCGGATGAAGCAGGCCGCGGCCCTGTGACGGGCGATCTCGGGCGGCTGTGCGCGCACTTCGGCATCGCCACCGGTTATTTCGATGCCTTCGGCGCGCGGCGCGAGGCTTCCGCTGAAAGCCTGATCGCGCTGCTGGCCGAGTTCGGCGTGCGGCTCGATGGCGCGGCCGACGCGGGGCGCGCATTGGAGGCCGCACACCGCGCGCGCTGGGCACAGGCGCTGCCGCCGGTGCGGGTCGTGCAGGCCGGCAGCGCTGCGTGGTCTGTGTCGTTGCGGCTGCCGGCGTCCATGCGGCGGCTGCGCTGGCAGCTCGGTGAAGAGCAGGGGCGTGAACTGCAAGGCGAGGCCGATGCCGAGGAGTTGCCCGAGACCGGCCGCATCGACATCGACGGCATCTGGCTGTGCGAGCGCGTTCTGCCAATGCCGCTGGCGCTCGAAGCGGGCTACCACCGGTTGCGCATCGAAGGCCTGCGTGGCGAGACGCTGGTTCTTGCAACGCCCGGCCGCTGCTACCGGCCGCCCGCAGTGCGCGATGGCGGTCGCGTCTGGGGCGCGGCAGTGCAGCTCTACAGCCTGCGCTCGCCGCGAAACTGGGGCATCGGCGACTTCAGCGATCTGGAAGAACTCGCCGTGCGCATGGCAGCGCAGGGCGCGGACATCATCGGCCTGAACCCACTACACGCGCTGTTCGCGAGCACGCCGTCGAATGCGAGCCCGTACAGCCCGTCGTCGCGCCAGCAGCTCGACGTGCTCTACATCGACGTGGAAGCGGTGGATGGCTTTGCAGACTGCGACCCGGCCCGCGAGCGGGTGCATTCGCCCGACTTCCAGGCGCGGCTCGCCGCGCTGCGTGCAACGCAGCTGGTGGATTACGCGGGCGTGGCCGCGGCGAAGTTCGAAGTGCTCGAATTGCTCTTCGGCCACTTCTGCGCGCGGCACCTGCCTCCGGAGGGCGCGCCCGACGAGGCGGGCAGGGAGTTTCTGGCCTTCGTCGCGGAGCGCGGCGAGGCGTTGCGGCAGCACGCTCTTTTCGAAGCACTGCAGGCGCACTTTCTTGCAGCCGAAGGCGGCGCGTGGGACTGGCATGCATGGCCGGTCGCCTACAGGAATCCGGATTCCGCCGAGGTGACCGCATTCGCCGTGGCGCACGCGCAGCGCGTGCAGTTCCACCAGTACCTCCAGTGGCTGGCCACCCGGCAACTGGCACGGGCGGCCGCGCGCTGCGATGCGCTCGGCATGGGTGTCGGCCTGTACGTGGACCTGGCGGTGTCGGTCGACCGCGCCGGCTCCGACACCTGGGGCGCGCAGGAGGTGTTTGCGGAAGGCGCCAGCGTCGGCGCGCCGCCGGACGAGTTCAACCCCGCCGGGCAAGGCTGGGGCCTGCCGCCGCTGCGCCCTGACCGCCTGCGCACCGATGGCTATCGCTTCTTCATCGAAACGCTGCGCGCGGGCATGCGCGGCGCCGGTGCGCTGCGCATCGACCACGTGATGGGCCTCATGCGCCTGTTCTGGATTCCGCAGGGCCGCGGTGCGCGCGAGGGTGCGTACGTCTACTACCCGCTCGACGAGATGCTCGCCATCGTGGCGATCGAGAGCCACCGCCACCGCTGCATGGTCGTGGGCGAGGATCTCGGCACGGTCGAAGATACGGTGCGCGATGCGCTGGCGCAGGCCGACGTGCTGTCTTACCGGCTGCTGTATTTCGAGAAGCAGCGCGATGGCCGTTTCACGCAGCCCGCAGCCTATCCGCCGGCCGCCCTGGTCGCGATCAGCACGCACGACCTCGCGACCTTCGCTGGCTGGTGGACGGCCGACGACCTGCGCGAGCGGCTCGCGCTGGGCCTGTTTCCCGATCCGGCGATTTTCGACAAGCAGCTGATGGACCGGGCGCAGGAGCGCATCGAGTTGATGCAGGCCTTGCAGCAGGCGGGCCTGCTGTTGCGCGAGGAAGTGGCGCAGGCGGCCGGGCTCGCAATGCCGTCCGCGCGCATCGTGGAGGCGGCGCACGCCTTTCTGGCGGCTGCACCGTCGGCGCTGATGATGGTGCAGCTGGAGGACGTGGCGGGCGTGGTGGCGCAGGCCAACATGCCCGGCACGGTGGACGAGCATCCGAACTGGCGGCGCAAGCTGCCTGAGCCGGTTGCGGCGCTGGCCGGCGGCGAGCGCATGCGCGGGCTGGGCGAGGCCCTGCGTGCGGCGCGGCCGCGCCAGGTCGAATCGGCCGGGCGGAGTGCATCGCCGGGTCTGACGACTCGCGTGCCTCGCGCCACCTACCGGCTGCAGTTCCACAAGGACTTCGGCTTCGACGACGCGATCCGTGTGCTGCCGTATCTCGCGAAGCTCGGCGTGAGCCATGTGTACTGCTCGCCGATCCAGCGCGCCCGCGCGGGCAGCATGCACGGCTACGACGTGGTGGCGCATGCGGAGATCAACCCCGAACTCGGTGGCGAGGAAGGCTTTGCGCGCTTCGTCGCGGCGCTGAAGGCCAACGGCCTCGGGCAGCTGCTGGACATGGTGCCCAACCACATGGGCGTGTTCGGCGCCGACAACGCGTGGTGGATGGACGTGCTGGAGAACGGACCCGCATCGCTGTTCGCGCAGCACTTCGACATCGACTGGCAGCCACTCAACGTCGAGCTGACCGGCAAGGTGCTGCTGCCCGTGCTGGGCGTGCACTACGGCGAGGCGCTGGAGAACGGCGAACTGATCTTGCGCTTCGAGGACGCGAGCGGCAGCTTTGCCATCGGCTACTACGACCACCGGTTTCCGCTGGCGCCCGAGAGCTATCCCATGGTGCTCGAACGGGCGCTGGCGCGGCTGGGCGATGCAGCGGCGTCGGGGCGGCTGGCGAGCCTGTCGACGGCTTTCGGTCATCTGCCGGGGCGCGGCACGGCCTCTGCGCAAGAACAGGCAGAACGCGTACGCGACAAGGAATTGCTCAAGGCCCGGCTGGCGCGGCTGGCACAGCGCCATCCTTCGGTGGCACAGGCGCTCGTGGCGTCGGTGGCGGAACTGAACCTCGCATTGCCGGAAGCGCGCGACGCACTGCACAAGCTCATCGAGCTGCAGGCGTACCGGCTCGCGCACTGGCGGGTGGCGGCGGACGAGATCAACTATCGGCGCTTCTTCGACATCAACGATCTCGCGGCCGTGCGCATGGAGCGCGAGGAGGTGTTCGAGGCCACGCAGTCGTTCGCGCTGGACCTCGCCGCATCCGGCGTGGTGGACGGCCTGCGCATCGACCACCCCGACGGGCTCTACGACCCGGCCGAGTACTTCCGCAAGCTGCAGGAAGGCTATGCGCGACGCGCCGGACTGGTGCTGCCCACGCACGACGCGCAGGGGCGGCCCGCGCGGCCCCTGTACGTGGTGGCCGAGAAGATCGCCGGCGCGCACGAGGAAGTGCCCGAGAGCTGGCATGTGCACGGCACCACCGGCTATCGCTTTGCGAACGTGGCAAACGGCGTGCTGGTCGACACCGCGGCCGAGGCGAGCGTGGTGCACGCGTGGCAACGCTTCACCGGCGAGATGGAAGACTTCGCCTCGGTGTCGCGTGCCGGCCGGCGCGAGGTGATGCGCAATGCGCTCGCGTCGGAGCTGAACGTGCTGTCGACCGAGCTGCTGCGCATCGCAAGGGCCCACCGCAGCACGCGCGACTACACGCTCAATGCGCTGCGCCGCGCGCTGGCGGATGTCGGTGCGTGCATGCCGGTCTACCGGACCTACATCGTCGAACGGCCGTCGGAACAGGACGCGCGCTTCATCGACGAGGCCGTCGACGAAGCCGCCCGGCAGAGCGGGGATGCCGACCGGTCGATCTTCGATTTCGTGCGGTGTGCGCTGCGGGGGGAGGCGGTTGCCTCCGCTTCGCCGGCGCTGGGCGAACGGGTGCGCCGCTTCGCATTGCGCTTCCAGCAGTTCAGCGCGCCGGTGGCGGCGAAGGGCGTGGAAGACACGGCTTTCTACCGCTACTTTCCGCTCAGCTCGCTCAACGAGGTGGGCGGCGAGCCGGACCTGTTCGGCATCGAGGTCGACGCATTCCACGCGGCGAGCGCCGACCGCGCGCTGCGCTGGCCCCACACCATGCTGGCGACTTCGACGCACGACAACAAGCGGTCGGAAGACGTTCGCAACCGGATCGACGTGCTGTCCGAAATGCCCAACGAGTGGGTGCTGGCGCTGACGCGCTGGCATGGCCTGTGCCGCGGCACGCGGAAGAAGCTGGCCGGCGGCGAGGCGCCGTCGCGTGCCGACGAATACCTGCTGTACCAGACGCTGCTCGGCACCCTGCCTCTGGGTGGGCTCGACGCCGGCACCGCGCCGGGCTACAGCGGCCGCATCTGGCAATACATGCAGAAGGCCGCCCGCGAGGCCAAGTTGCGCACGCGATGGTCCCAGCCCGATGCGGACTACGAGGCCGCGCTCGAGCGTTTCGTGCGCGAGCTGCTGGCCGATCCGGAAAAGGGCGAGTGCCTTGCGGACATCCAGCGGCTGGCTGACACGCTGTCATGGTTCGGCGCATGGAACAGCCTCACGCTCACGCTGCTGAAATACAGCTCGCCCGGTGTGCCCGATCTCTACCAGGGCAGCGAGCTCATCGAGCTGAGCCTGGTCGATCCGGACAACCGGCGCCCGGTGGACTACGCCCTGCGCCAGCGGCGGCTGGCCGCGCTGAGGGCAATGGTTGGCCAGGAAGGGGTTGGCCTGGCATCGCGGGTGCGCTCGATGGTCGAGGCGCCGCACGACGGCCGCGCCAAGCTCTGGTTCATCTGGCGCCTGCTGTCGTTGCGGCGGGAGCAGCCTTTGCTGTTCAGCGAAGGAAGCTACGAGCCGCTGGCGGTCGAGGGGCCGCTGTCGAGGCACGTCGTGGCCTTTGCGCGCAGGCATGAGGATCAGGTGCTCGTGGTTGTGGCGGGGCGGTTGTTCGTCGATCTCTCGCGCCGCAGCGCGGATGAGGATGCGATTCCGGCGCTTCCTGAGGCGACGAGATGGAAGGGCACGACGGTGTGTCTTCCCGCAGGCGTTCGCTCAGTGATGCTCGAGAACCTGCTGACTGGAGAGTCGCTGTCGGTCGGGGAGGGGGCTATTCGCCTGGACGACGCACTGCGATGGATGCCATGGGCTGTCTTCAGCCGTACAGCGCCGCGGGAGAAATACGCATGATCTGCACCTGCTGGGCGGCGTCGATGACGCGAGCGACCGGCTCCCAGACGCTCGCATAGTCCGGCAAGGCGTCAGGCGCGAAGCTCGTGTGCGGCCAGTCGGAGCCCCACACTGTGCGGCCGGAGAGCCAGCCCTGACTCGCCTCGCGCCATCAACTTGGCAGCGCCGGTGGCCTACCGCATTTACATGTCACCGATATCACTATTTCGGGTGATGCCTAGAGAGAAGTAAATCGATTCAATCAAATCTGTGCACTTTTGCGTGCACAGCCAAGCTGCCGTAGCTGATCGACCGACGTCGATCTCCTCCATCTGGCGGTGTCGGGACGAATGCTTTTCGCCCAGATGTCTTTGATTACGTGAGGCCTGATTGCTGTTGCATTTCCGGGCTCGCGTGATCACGTCTGATCGGCAAGGCCCGAAATCCGGAAGCCGAGGACTGCTTGGGACATTCCAAAAAATCACCTAGGAAAAGTAATGGACCGTAGAAAGTTTTCGCTCACGATGGTGGGCGCGGCAGTGTTGGCCGGGTGCGGAGGAGGCGGGGGAAGCAGTGGTGGGTTTGCGTTTCCCCCGATTGCGAGTGCGCCGCCCGCTCCTGCACCCGAGGTGGCGCCTCCTGTGCCAGCGCCGGTGCCCGATCCCGGCCCTGTCGTACCTACGGCACCCGAGCTTGCAACGCCGACGTCCCTGCCGGCCGGCACGGCGTTCCTGCAAACCGTTGCCGCGACCGATGGTGATCGTTCCATCGCGCCCGGACAGGCCAATATCTGGGACCTGAATGAGGACTTCTCGATCGAGGATGGAGGTGACGACCAGTTCGACGGGACCTTGCATCTGCTCGTGGACGTCGGCGGCGTGCAGGCCGGATTCCCTTCAGACCAGACCTACGCGGAACTGACCGCACTGGGCCCGGAGATGGGGCCTTCGGACGGCGTCAAGGCGGTGACCTTCACCTCGGATACCAATTTCCTGCAAACCACAGGTGGGTACGCCTATCTGCACGCGGGCGCCGAGGTTCGTCTCCAGCAGACCTTGAACCTTGGCAGTGCCGTCGGACCCGGGATCTCGCTGGTCTGGGATGGAGTTCCCAGTCCAGGCAATGCCGCTGCTCCGATGTCGGATCCGGGCCAGTTCGGCCAGGTGGTTGTGCGCGATACGGCGGGCGCGCTGTTGGCGACGCTCTTCAAGGTCGATCTCAATGGGGTTTCCGGAACGTGGGGCTCGGCCTCGCTGGCAGCGTTTGTCGGCCAGACCGTGGTGCTGTCGTTCGAGCAGCGGGTATGGGTTAGCGGTTCGGCCATTGACAACGTGTCCGTCAAGGACGGTGCCAACACGGAATTCGTCGTCAATGGCGACTTCGAAGCCGCAGGCACGGGCTGGACGGTTTCGGCCTCGAAGATCGTGCAGAACGTGCGCACTGGCGTGAGAACCTTCAACGGACTCGAGGTGCAGCGCACGTTCTATACGCAACCCAACCTGCTGTGGGCGCGCATGACCGATGTCTTCCGCAATACCACCGCCGCGCCTATCGATGCCGTGGTGTCCTACGCGACCAACCTCGGCTCCGACAGCTTGGGCATCATCTACCCCACGCCGGGCGCAACCCAGAAAGCGCTGAGCACGTGGGACTACAAGTCGAACAGTGGAAATGTCGGAGATCGGGATGTCGGTTTTGCATTCGGCACTGCGGATGTCGTCAACTACAGGTCCGACACGGCACTTGGCGTTGGAGCCGGGACCGATGACGTGCTATTCCAGTTCAACATTTCGGTCCCGGCAGGCGGCAGCGTCACGCTGATGAACTTCCTGGTGATGTCGGGCACGGACACGGGCCTCGTTGCCACGGACATCACGGCAAGGGCGACCGAAGTGGATACGCAGCTTGCGGACATTGCCAATAATTTCCGGACCAACTTCGCGTACCAGCGGGGCCTGACCCAGGCTCAACTGGACACGGTGAAGAACTTCTAGCCGGTCGGCGGGCAGGCGGACTACTTCATCCGCCTGCCCGAGGGCAGCGATCTCCTGTCGCGCACGAATCCCCTGAATCGTTGCCGCGTGAGAAACTACCGGCTTGATGTAGCCGATGCCCGTGCAGATGCTGACAGGACCGGCGAGCGAGGTCGGATCCCTGGTCTTCGAACGGTTGGCGGGGTTCCAAGTGTATGAGTGACAACGCTAAGCCATTGAATTTAAAAGAGAAAACCATCTCGGTCGCCCCGATGATGGATAAATCGGAAACCTGAGAAAAATCAAATACTTAGAGATGCTCGTGTGCACTTTGTGTGCACCGGATTTGACAGATTCGATCTTTTTTCCAATGAGCCAGGTTCGGCGACTACGAGTACGGGTGCAGGAGGTTGAAGGTGGCCGTCGCCTCCCTGAACACGGATTCGTTTTCGTCAAACGAAGCTGCGACGATGGATTGCAGCTTCCCCTCGCCGCTCAGCAACTGCAGCAGCGTGTGCTGGCTGCTTGAGCATATGGAGACCTTCTCCTCTCGCATCGGCACACGGATCACGCGCCTTGAGTGGCGGGCGCAACTGCGTGACAGCGGCGAGGTTCAATGGTGGGCCCCTCCACCGAGGCCGAGTTCACTGCTATAGAGAATTCGCTCGGCGTCTGCATCCGCGGATCGCTTCGGGACGTCATCTTGCGCACCGGCCGTAGCTTGCAACGCGGGTTCCATTCACGCCCCGAGTGCCTGCCCTTAGGCCACCACCGACGGAACAATCCGATTGCGCATGTGACGCGCCATGAAATCCCGTGCCTCGTCGGCAGGCACTGGCTTGCACAGCCAGTAGCCCTGTGCTTCGTCGCATCCGCGGCTGTGCAGGTAGTTGAACTGGACGGGCGTCTCCACGCCCTCGGCCACCACCTTCATCCGCAGCCCGTGGGCGAGCGTGATGATCCCGTCGATGAGCGCGCGCGCGTCCGCATCCTGCGAAAGGTCGTTGATGAAGGCTCGGTCGATTTTGACCGTCGACAGCGGAAAGTGCTTCAGGTACGACAGCGAGGAGTATCCCGTCCCGAAGTCGTCGATGGCGAGGCCCACGCCCATGTCGCGGATGGTCCGCAGCAACGTCACCGCGTGTTCGGGGTCTGCCATCATCGCGCTCTCAGTGATCTCCAACTCCAGCAGCGACGGATCGAGGCCCGAGGACTCCAGAACGGCCTTTATGTCGGCGATGAGTGTGCGACTTTCGAACTGGCGCGGCGACAGGTTGACGCTGGTCAACACCTCCGGCAGGCCGTGCTTCTGCCATGCGAGCGCGTCGGCGCAGGCTTTCTCCAGCGCCCATTTGCCCATCGACACGATCAGGCCGAGCTCCTCGGCGATCGGGATGAACTGCACCGGCGGAATCATCCCCAGAATCGGATGGTGCCAGCGCATCAGCGCCTCGACGCCGACGATGCGCTGAGTCTGCAGGTTCATCTTCGGCTGGTAGTACATCTCCAACTCGCCACGATCCAGGGCATGGCGCAGCGCGCTTTCCAGCATCAGCTGTTCGGTGCTCTGCGCATTCATCTTCGCCGCGTAGAAGCGGTAGGTGTTGCGACCCTTCTCCTTGGCGCGGTACATCGCGGTGTCGGCGTTCTTCAAAAGCGTTTCGGCATCCCCGCCGTTCTCCGGATAGATGCTCACGCCCACGCTGGCGGTGACCTGCAACTCGCGCCCCTCGATGACGAAGGGCTCGGCGCACCGCTCGAGAACCCGTTCGGCGACCACGGCGGCGCCGTTCGCGCTGTCCAGGTCCTCCAGCAACAGGACGAACTCGTCGCCGCCGAAGCGCGTCACGACATCGGTATTGCGCAGCAGCGCCATGAGGCGCCGGCCGCAGCCCTTGATCATCTCGTCGCCCACGCTGTGGCCCAGCGTGTCGTTGATGTGCTTGAAGCGGTCCAGGTCGACGAACATCACGGCGAACTGCTTCTGGCTGCGGTTGCTGCGCTTGATGGCGCGATCGAGCTCGCTTTGCAGCGCGGAGCGATTGAGCAGCCCCGTCAGTTCGTCGTGGCTGGCCATGAAGCGAAGGCTGTGCTCGGCCAGCTTGCGCTGCCTGTACTGAGCGATCTGCAAGGCGATCACACGCAGCGACTCCAACGTCTCCGTGTCGGCAACGGACGGATCGGAGCCAAAGAGTTCCAGCGCTGTGGTCGCATCGGCAGAGGCCATCGGCACGATGAGGCCAGTGATCAGCCCCGCCTCACGGGCCATCGCATCGCGAGCGAAATGGGCTGGCGAGGCCTGCGTATCGATGCGCACGACGCCGCCGATGCCCAAGGCGCGACCCAACGAACCTTCGTCGGGCCGGTATTGGCGCGACCGGCTGTCGCCGGCGAACTGCGTCAGCGCAGGCCCCTTGTCTTCCGCATGCCAGACGGCGTCGCAACGAACCAGGCCGTCCTCGCTGGCACTCCACAGCGCGCCGCAGTCCCAGCGCAGCTCGGTGCATATCGCCTCCAGCGCCAGCGCGATCACCGTCTCGGTCCTGCCGTCGCCGGCCAGCAGCCGCGCGACCTTGTATTCGAGCTTCTGCCGCAACGCATCCTTGCGCGGCCGCGTGGCATCGCGCACCGTGCCGCGCACCAGCTTCTTTCCCCCGTGTTCTCCCGACTGCGCGATGACGTGGAGCCAGCGCTCGGTGCCGTCCGGCAGACGCAGGCGGTGCTCGAATTCGCTTCGCTGCGTAGACTCGCAGGCCCATGTGATCTGCTGGTGGACTGCGGCGCGCTCCGAGGCCGGCACACGCGAGAGCAGCGCGTACAGGTTCGGTGGCGAGGGATCGTCCGCGAAGCCCAGGATGCGCCGGGCTTCCTCGGAGCATTCGAGGGCGCCGGTCTCGGGATCGAGGGTCCAGCCGCCCAGGTTGGCCAGGTGCTGAGCGTCCTTCCACTGCCGTTCGCTGACGCGCAGGTGGCCGGTCATCTCGGTTGCAAGGACCTGGGCCCGGCTGCGCGAGGTGGTCAGCGAAAAGACGATGGCCGCGAGCAGCGTGCTGGTGGCCAGGCCGCCGAGAACGACGAACCACGGGATGGCCTTGTCGAGCGGGCCGAAGACCTCGCTTTCGTCTTGCTCGACCTCGACAAGCCAGGAATGGCCACCCAACTCGAAGCCGAGCATGCGCCTGAGGCTGTGCCCGGGCGTGGCGAGCGCAACTGCGGGCTTCACCAGGGCGGCGCTGTCGAACAGCAACTGCTGCTCGTCGAAAGCCGTGGGCGTCACAAACCTGACCTCGACGCGCGTTCCGATCGCCGCTTTGCCCGGTCCGGCATCGGCAAGGCGCAATCGCAGCATCCGGGAGCGATCGGGGCTGACCACATCGCGCAGCATCCCGGCGATGCTCAGGCCTGTACCCACCGAGCCCATGTAGGCGCGGCGCCGCTGCTCGAGCGTATCGAGCGGCGTTTGTGGGCGATAGACCGGCAGCCGCATCGCCAATCCGATGTCAGCCTCGCGCCCCGGAATGCGGACCTTGCGACCCGAGGTGACGAGCCCGCCAGTGTCGCGCCCCTGCTCGAGCGCATTCCCCCGATCAGGCATTGCGCCCAGGTCGTTGCCCAGCAGCATCTCGTTGCCGGCCTGGGGTTCGATATAGAGCAGCGGATAGTAGATGTCCCGCTCGCCGGATGGCTTGATGGCAAAAGTGGAGGCCACGCCGACTCCGAGGCTCGCATCGCGGCGGACCTGCGCCTCGAAAGCGCCCTTCTCGTCGGCACTAACGAGGGGTGCATAGGTGGCAGCCTGAAACCCGGGGTACGCGCTCGCCAGGTTCAGCCCCGCGACGTAATTCCTGAAATCGCTTCGCGTCACGGCCTCAGGGGTATTGAACCGCGCCCGCAGCCCGGTCAGGACGGCGACATAGTCGTCGAAGCGGTCCTCGATTTTTCTCGCCAAGTCGAGGGCGTTGGCGTCGAAGCGCATCCGTGCGCTGCGCCCAATCTCCTGATGGACAGAGACACCGAGCGCGATCGAGATCGCGACGCCCAGCACAAGAATCGCCAACGGCAGGCGAACCTTGACCCAGATGGACACTGACATTGGACTTGCCCCAGTTGTTGGCTCAGGCCATTACATCGTTGCCGCAATATATAGAGGCAGCGCAGGAGCGTCACGGAATTCGTCACGAGGATGCCAAGGTCTGACTCGGACGATTCATTCAGAATTAAGTAATAAGGATTGATTCAAACAGGGTGATGCTTGCGCTCCAGGGAACAAACGGCAAGCGGTTCCTCCTGGAGGGGACCATCATCGGCTCTGATCGGTTCGCGCGAAGGCGTTCCAACTCGCAGGTGCGCTATTCAGGAAGCTGGCGGATGCGCCGCAGCACACACGCGATCACGACCTTCGATCTTGGCCTGATAGAGGGCCTTGTCGGCCGCTTCGATCAGTTCCTTCGACTGTCCGCTCGACGTGGAAGGCCTGAGCGCCTCCACACCAGCGCTGAGCGTCACGAAGCCGTTCGCCACACCCGCATGCGCGATCTTCAGATCGCGCACTGCATTGCGAATCCGCTCCGCCAGGAGGACCGCGCTCTGTACGTCGGTGTCAGGCAGCAGTACCGCCAGTTCCTCTCCGCCGTAGCGAGCCGCCAGATCCCCTGGGCGCTTGGCAGCGACAGCGGCAACCGTACGCCCGATGACTTGCAAGCATTCATCACCCGCCGCGTGGCCGTAGATGTCGTTGTACTGCTTGAAGCAATCCACATCGATCATGATCAGCGCCAGAGTACTCGCCTCCCGGATTGCACGACTGAATTCCGTATCCAAAGTGACGTCAAACTTTCGGCGATTTGCAAGCCCGGTCAGCCCGTCTTCCATCGCGAGCGCATTGAGGGTCTGGTTCAGCGTCTCCAACGCATCTCGCGCCCGCCGCAGCTGCGCCTCCGTTTGAATCTGCAGCTCGAACTGCTTGACCAGCCGCCACCCGACGGCACCGACGACCAACACCAGAAGAACGACGCCTCCCGAATGCCAAAGCGTTTCGCGCCACCAGTCGGCCAGGATCTCCTCCTTGGAAAGGGAAGCGGCGACGAACAGCGGATAGTGGGAAAGGCGTCGGAAGCTGTTGAGTCGCAGGACCCCATCTTGCGCAGACCGGATATAGGCTGTTCCAACCGGTCCTTGCGAACGGTAGGCTTGAAAGAGGTCGCTGCCGCGCATGTCGCGCCCGACCACGCTGGGGTTGTAAGGCCGACGGGTGATCATCGTTCCGTCTTCGCGTATCAGCCCCAAGGCGCCGGCCTGCCCGATATCGAGGCTGTCGTAAAACTTCCCAAAGAAATCGACCCTCATCGTTGCGAGTGCAACCCCGGCAAAGCTGCCGTCGGCATGGTTGATGCGCCGCGAAATGGGAATCAGCGACCGGCCGTTGGTTCGACTCGTCACCGGCACACCGACGTGGGGCCCGCGGCTCACATTGGCGCGATGGAACTGGAAATACTCTCTGTCGGCGTTGTTCAGGTTTTGCGGCCAGATCTGCCGGGAGTTCGCAACCCAGTTGCCGGCCTCGTCGTAAATATGAAGCCCGTCCAGCTGCGGAAGCTGCGCGACGCGTAGCGCGAGAAAGTCGCGAAGCCTCGCGACCTCGGCAGGCCCTGTCCCATCCGATTCGATGCGCTCGACGAGGCCGACCAGCACCGTGTCGGCCATCTGGATCTGATCGTCTGCCTGCTGCGCCATGGCTTGTGCGAGGTTCGATGTCGCCACACCCATCTGGCGCAGGTGGAGCAGGCGAGACTGCCAACTGTTCCAGCCATCTATCGCGACCAAGCCCAAACACACGATGGCCACGAAGACCACCGTCCTGGATGTGATGGATGGTCGTCGCAGCACTGCTTACTTTTGCGGTGAGAAGGCCATGAACGGACTTTGACACATTCACGGCAATTTGGAGTCCCGTGAATGAAGGAGTCTCGCGCCTGCTGGTCCACCGTTCAGAACGAGGGCGGGGCGTAAGTGGATGGCACTACTTTCCCGAGCCACAGCTCGCTAGCAGTCCCTACCCCCCAGGGCCGCACGTGGCCGTCGACATCGGCGGACCCGGCATGCAGGTGCTGCGGTGAGGATTGCAGCACGGCAGCAGCGCACAGAAATCGCTGCTTCCGAGTTTGCGCAGGCCAGTGAACGCTCGGCGCGCGGGCAAACCTTCCTCATGAAATCCGGAGGGAAGCACAGACGCATCGGCGGGGTGCCTCATCAATCTCATGCAAGGGCACGCACCGCGTGAGGATCGCCACTGGCGGGCACTTATGTAGGGTCGACGCGCATCGGCCGCTGTACAGTTGGCTGGCTCGAGGACGTCGAAGAAGGAGAATGAAGTGCAGCACCTCGCCAGGAATTCCAGTGAATCGATCTTCGTTCAAGCGCCGACCACCTCACCAAGAATGGAAGTGCACGCGTTCGAACAGCAATTGCTGCGCCTGAAACGGATGCTAGGCGTTTCCGCCGACGGAGAGGTCGCCAAGGCCCTCGGCATGAGCAAGGCTGCTTTTTCCGAGCGAAAGCGGCGCAACGCATTTCCCAAGGACAAGCTGCTGGCCCTCGCCGGCCTTCAGCCGGAGTTGAAGCTGGATGCGATTTATGTGCTGACCGGAATACCAACGTCGGCTCCGACGACACCGGAATCCGGCAGAGCCGCAGTGCAGAAGGCGGTGTTCGAACAACTGCGACAGGATCTGTCGGTTGATGAGCAACTGCTACTAGAAGCATATCGCGCATTGGACGATCGAGCCAAGAAGCGGTTGCTCAGCCAAGTGATTTCCGCTTGGTCCCACTCCTCGAAGTGTTTTCACACAGCCTCCGCCCGAAGCGGTCGTTAAGCGAGCTTTCGCTGGTCACTTCCAAGTAGCGACATGAAAAATGGCGAAGGCACGGGCAACCTTCTACTTAATCGACAGTTCAGAGTAGTTCAATGAAGTGTCTCCGTCTCTGGCAGTGCAGTTGACGCCAGACCAAGGGCGTGGCGAGACGAATCTGCAGCCCTGTCTGTGCATGCGCGACTCGTCGCTATTCTCCCCAGCGGCCGGGGTTCCTGCCTGAAGGGTGGACATGCTGGCTGGAACTGAAGCAGGCGCCCGACGGGACGTTCTCCGGGAAGGCCGACCACCGTACACGATGCGCGCCTGTCCTAACGCAGTGCCCTACACGAGAAGCCGCGTTGGACGAACTGCAAGCTAGCCTACCTCAGGCGTCCCGCAACGTAGCAATCCCATGCAGGTCGATCACGAGAATCCCGTCCTCGCAACGATGTGACTGCACCGCGCGCACGAACGCGGCGATATCCAAAGTCACGGTGGTGATGCGATGATTCGCATCTGACGATGGGGGTGCGAAACGCATCGTTGTGGGCGTCACGAACAGTTCGCAGCGCTGCGTTCTCGGAACATCACCGATACCCCGCGAGCCCCAACGTACCGCTGTCGTCTCCGTGCGCATCTCGCACAGCAAGGCGTTCACGCACAGGCGCTGCATTCGCAAGAGCGTGGCAACAAACTCGGGGTTGACCTGAAGCGTTGCAAACGACGGGTCCAGGTCAAGCGCCGTCGGCATCCCGATGAAAACCTCCATTGTCTGGATCCCAGCCGCTTCAGGACGCCTCGACTGCTCAGTACGCGAGTACAGCACCTGGGACGCCAGCCACGAGCATTTGTGCGTGGGCGCCTTACTGCGCAGCGCTTGCAAAACCTCTGGAGGATGGTCTGTCGCGCGCCGGTGGAACACCAATGCCGACGCGGGGTCCTTGTCCCATGCTGGGATGCCGGGTTGCGAACTGTGACTCAGATACAGCATCTCTTCCTCTTCGGCGCAGGCCACGCATTGCAGATCGAAGATCGTGCCGCCCCGCTGTAAGCGACGGCCTGTGCTCCATGACTGCGCCATGATGGCGCTCGCATAGTCTACCGCCTCGAGACAACTGGAAAAATCCGCAACGCGCGTGACCCCTGCGGCGTTCAGCCGCAGAAACACCGAGTACACGACAGCGGCATCACGGTGAGAGGTCACGACCCGCATGGGCCAACTTTCCTCATCGCCGCGTGTCGCTGCCATGGCAGGCGTCAGTGCTTCGATTTCTATCCCGACGCATTCGTTGGCATCGAAGTCGGCAATGACCGGATATCGCCGCGCGGTCGCCCGTGGTTCGGTGCCGATCGCCTCGCACAGCGGCCAATGCAAATTGGTATGGCCTTCGCTCTCACCATGGTTTCGAAGGTTGAATCCGCGCTCGTCAAATTTGAGCAGGAAGAGCGATTCGTACGCTTCGCCGCAAAGAACTGACGCGGGCTGGACGATCTGCGGTGGGAACACGGTTGCTGTTTGTTATGCGACGGGTTTGTGCTTACGATCCTAAGCTCCGTACTGCAGTACGCAGTCAACAGTGATGAGCAGTAAAAGCGACAATCTCAGCATCGGCGGCTTTGCCGCGTCGGCGGGCGTGAATGTGGAGACGATCCGGTTCTACCAACGCAAGGGACTGCTGCCGACGCCGGACAAGCTCGGTAGCGGCAGCATCCGCCGCTACGGCGAAGCGGACGTTGCGCGCGTGCGATTCATCAAGTCCGCGCAGCGCTTGGGATTCAGCCTCGGCGAGGTGGCTCACCTGCTCGAACTGGAGGATGGCACGCACTGCCGTGACGTGCGTGACCTGGCGCAACAGAAACTGGTCGATGTCAGGACCAAGCTGGCGGACCTGCGCCGTATCGAGGCGACATTGGCCGCGTTGGTCCGGGATTGCGGCGAAAGGCGCGAAGCAGCGCCATGTCCCCTGATCGTGTCCCTGCAGCGATAGCAGCGCCGGTCGCGTGATGTCTCGGGCCCGAACCGGGACGGGCGACTGGTGCAACCGGATGCTGCATTCGGATGAGATTCGATGGCCGCACACTCAGTATGCCGTGCCCACACTCGGAGCTCCATGTGATCGGACGGCGCTCCAGGATGCATTTGCTTGGGATCAGGTGCCAGCACTGCCTGCCGATCTTGTGATGAGGAGGTTCTGGTCGGGCGTGCTCACTGTGATGGTTTCCTTGAGCGTGTTTTTGCGGCGGGATATCCGGCGATCAAGCTCGGCGCCAGTGATTTAAAATAAAAGTGTTAATAAAAGCGGGTGCATGCAATCCGGTTTCTGAGAGGCTGGGATGGATCGAACAGAGGTTTTGGCGACGACGGTCAGCATGGCACGCGCGGGTGTCGGATTTACGCCGGCCGCTGCGCTGGACTGCATCGCCGCCATGATCGGTGAGGAAGATCCGCGCAGCATCTCCTACGATGCTCGCGTCGAGAGACTGCTGCGCGTGGCCGCGTGCATCTGGATGCTGAGACACGAAAAGTACCTGCCGGCTGTATCGCAGGCGACGAGTTCCCGAGATCCCGATCCACAGTCCTGACCCACAGTCCCAAGCTTATTCCGTTCGCATCTGGTCCACGGTTCCCTGGGCTCATCAATACATTCCATTCCCAGAGCGACCAAGGCCTTCGCAGCAACTTGGATCAGCGCACGACCCGTAATCGTTCGTTGGCCTGAATCACCATCAAAAAGGCGATGGCCCCTCGCGCATGTGTCTTGAGGGTGCCAAAACTCAAGCGCTGCTCGCTTTTCCGATTGCACCACTTTGTAGCAGAATTAAACGAACTACAACGAGGGAAGAGGTGCGTCAGATGCGTCTTTCGGGCGAGAACTATGGCTGTTCCTCGATCACCGCGAGCGGGCCACGGCCACGGGCAGCGGCGGACGAAGGTGCGTTCGGTGGTTGGATTCCTAGGGATGGTCTGCAAAACAGGCCTGAGCCTTGCATGATCTGAACCCATGATTGCCAAACGCGTAATGCCGCCGAGCCAGCTCGGCTTGGGTCTGAACCTGTCGACGAAGAAGACGCGCAAGCGCGAGTTCCTCGATGAAATGGATCGGGTGGTTCCATGGAGCGCGCTGGTGCAGATCGTCGAGCCACACAGCCCGCGAGCCAAGACTGGCCGCCCGCCTGTCGCCATCGAGACGATGCTGCGCATTCACTATCTGCAGCAATGGTTCGGACTGAGCGACCCGGCCATGGAAGAGGCGCTGCACGACGTGCCCCTGTATCGGGAGTTTGCTGGCCTGGGTGATGGCGCGAGCCGTCTGCCCGACGAGACCACCATCCTGCGATTCCGTCACCTGCTGGAAGCTCATGACTTGGCCGTCGACATGCTGCGCGTGGTCAATGACATCCTGCAGGCCAAGGGCCTGATGCTGCGCACGGGAACGGCGGTGGACGCCACGCTGATCGCGGCACCCAGCTCGACCAAGAATGCTGAAGGTGAACGTGACCCGGAGATGCATCAGGTCAAGAAGGGCAACCAGTGGTACTTCGGCATGAAGGCGCACATTGGCGTCGATGCCGCATCAGGCCTGGTGCATACGGTGGTGGGTACAGCGGCGGACGTCAGCGACATCAACGTCGCCGGTGTGCTCCTGCATGGCGAGGAACACGCAGCATTCGGTGACTCGGGCTACCAGGGCGTGCACAAGCGAGCGGAGGCCGCGGGGCCGACCTGGCACGTGGCGATGCGCCCAGGCAAACGCAGGCGGCTGAATCCGTTCATCGAACCCGAGTTCGTGGCCGAGCGAGTGGAGAAGATGAAGGCCAGCATCCGAGCCAAGGTCGAGCACCCGTTCCGAGTGATCAAGCAGCAGTTCGGGTTCACGAAGGTTCGCTACCGAGGTTTGATGAAGAACACCGCGCAGATCGTCACGCTGTTTGCGCTGTCGAACCTGTGGATGGCGCGCAGGCGGTTGATGCAGACCGAGGGGTGAGTGCGTCTGCAGCACTCGAATCGGGCCCACCAAGCCCACGTGATGGGTGTCAGGCGCAGAAGATCGATGCCGGGGCTGATCGTCTGAATGGCTCGCCATCACGCGATTCATTTAGCCGCGATCGAAAATCGCGTTCTGCAGACCATCCTTAGTGCGTCGTCTCGGACTTCAATGCGCTGTCTCAGACACTAATGGCAAAGAACACCCGGAGTGGAAATGGTTGAAATATGCCCGGACTCACTAGCCGGAGTTACGCATCGTCGACTTTGGCAATGCGTGTGGCACTTTGGTAGGTCACGAATGGATCCGCTACTACAAGATGGATCGAATCAAATTCGGGACAGGAGGATTGCGTCCTGTCGACTACCGGACGAAGTACGCTGCTGCGCTGGCATGACCTAAAACAGTGTCCAAGGCCTGGGGGGACGGTTCATTCCCTGGGGCACCTGCTGCGCTGGAGCACGAGCAGCAGTTGCGGCCCCACCGACTTCAGAAGCTGGGTCGGCAACGCGCTCGTGAACCGATAGCGAGCGGCATAGGGCTCGTGCACGTAGGCCATGATGGTGCCGAAGTAGCGGTCGCCGATCATGAACACGAAGGTGGCCGAGCGGTCGATCTTGCGTTCCGAGATCACCCGTCCGCCGCGGCCGGTTTGCTCGTAGCGATGGTCGCCGGTGCCGGTCTTGCCGCCGATCTCGATCGCGCGGCCGTTCTCGTCCACCAGTGCGCCCTTCAGACGCCGTGCCGTGCCGTCGTTCACCACCCCGACCAGCGCGCGCCGCAGCGTCGCGGTCAGCTCGGCGGGCAGCACCCGTTCAGCGCTCGCGTTGTGTGGCTCCAGCCGTGTCTCGTAGGGCGTGTCGCGCCCGAAGTGCAGTGCACCGACCCGTTGCGTGGGCAGCCGCACGCCGTCGTTCGCGATGATGCCCATCAGCTCCGCCAGCGCGGCCGGCCGGTCGCCCGAAGCGCCGATCGCGCTCGCGTACGACGGCGTCAGCGATGCGAATGGGTAACCCACGCGCTGCCACGAGCGATGAATCTGCGCGAAGGCGTCGAGCTCGATCAGCTCGCGCACGCGCTTGTCCTGCGCGCTCTTGTGGCGCGTCTTGAAGAGCCAGGCGTAGACCTCCTGGCGTTCGCTCGCGCTCGCGGCCAGCACCTCGGTCAGCGAGGCGCCCGGGTGGCGCCGCAGGTAACCGACCAGCCAGAGCTCCAGCGGATGCACGCGCGCGACATAGCCGCGATCGGCGAGCGACAGGCCGGCGTAGGTTTTGCGCAGCGCTCCCAGTGCGCGCGGCGAGTCGGCGCCGCGGCCCAGCCGCTGCACCAGAAGCGCGTCGAGCCGTTCGTCGCTGGCCTCGGGCTCGATCGTGAACAGCACGCTCGCCAGGCGCGGCGCCGACGGCCTCAGGCCGCGCAACAGCAGCGCTTCGGCGCCCGCGGTCGACTGGCGCTGGTACTTGCGGTGGAAGCGGATGAGAAAGGCCGAGCCTTCGCGGTCCGCAAAGCGTGCGAGCAACTCGCGCCGGCCCGGCGCGGAGGGGTCCTTCAGCAGGCGCTCGGCGTCAGACGCGCCGCCGAACATGCGGTGGCGCACCAGGTCGCGCATCAGGCGGATGAACACCAGGTTGACCGAATGCTTGAAGCCCTCCCGCACCGTCATCGAACTGCCGTTGCTCGAGCGCTCGAAGTTCGCGAACTGATGCATGCCGCCGCCGGTAAAAAAAGACTCGCCCGGGTTCGCCGAATACTTGCGCTCCATCGCCGCTTCGAGCATCGGGGCAAGGCTGCGATCCTTGGCGCGCAGGAGGTACTGCTTCGCCCACGCGCCCAGCGGGTCGCGCGGGCTCGGCGCCAGCGCCGACAACTGGGCCGTGCTCAAGTCAGCCCAGCCCGCGTGCAGCTCAGCCACCAGCTCGAGGTAGCTCACCAGCGTGCGCAGCTTGGCCGTCGAGCCCAGGTCCAGCCGCGCGCCCTGGTTCACGTCGAACGGCTGGTCGATGTTGTCGGCCTGAACGCGCAGCAAGTTCGCTCCGGCGCTGCGCTCGAACAGCGTGAAGCTGTAGATCAACGGGCTCGGGTCCGCACCAGGGTCGAGCAGGTGGGAGCCGTACAGCCCTGCCGCCTTCGCCGCGGCGGGCGTCCGCAGGCCGGCCAGCACCCGCGCCACCAGCGCCTGCGCCTCTCCGTCCAGGCTGGTTTCGGCGTCGAGGTCCAGGCGCTCCAGGTCGTAGGCACGCGGCACGTCGAGCAGCGTGGAGATGTGGGTGCGCAGCGCGCTCGCGGCCTTGCGCTGCACGAAGTCCGGGCGGGGCGTGGGCGGCAGTGGGGGCTGCAGGTGCAAGGGCAGCGGCAGCGCCGCATCGCGCAGCGCGGGCGTGATCAGGCCCGCCTCGGCCATCAGCCGCAGGTAGCTCTCGGTCAGCCGCGCCAGGCCTGCGCCGTCGCCGAGCAGGTGCTGCGATGGGCGGCGCTGCGCGATCATCAGCGACAGCGCCTGCTTGAAGGCCTCGGCCTGCTGTCGGAGCGCTTCGTCGGTGGGCGCTGCTGCTTCTTCCGCGTTGTCGGCGAGCAGGCGGTTGACCTCGCCGAAATCGCGCCCGTACCAGGCCCACAGGCCGTCGCCCAGGCCGTGCACCTCGCCCATGCCCGGGCGTGCGGCCAAGGGCACCGTGTCGAGGTAGTCGACGACGATCTGGCGGCGCCGCGCCTGCGTGTCCTCGCCGTCCTGGTAGGCGCGCAGCGAGGCCGATGCCATCTGGCGCAGCTTGTCGCCTACCGACCCGGTGCGGCCTTGCGGCGAATGTCGGTACTTCTCGATCTGCGTGGCCAGCGTGCTGCCGCCCGTTGCCGACTGGCCCAGGCTGACCGCCCGCAACGCCTGCTCGAGCGCCGCCTTGGCAAAGCGTTCCGGATCGAGCGCGGGGTTGCGCTGCGGCGGCTCCGCGTCCAGCAGGTGGCGGTCTTCGACGAACAGCAGGGCGCTCACCAGCAGCGGCGGCACCTCCTCGAAGCGCTCGTACGCCCGCTTGGGCACCCGCGAGTGCAGCAGCGCCGCATTGCGGCAGTCGCGCACCGTCAGGCCGGCCTGGTTTTTCTCGCGGTAGGGCGCGTAGAGCCCGTACTCCTGCAGCTCGATCAGCCGCGGCGACATGCGGGCTTGGCGGGTGACGACATAGCCCTGGGGCTGCAGGCGCTCGATGTAGTGGGGCAGATCGTGGTAGCCCAGCCGCTCGTCATAAGGCCCGGTGTGAGGGAAGCGGATGGCATCGCTGGCACCGGCGTCGACGCTGAAGCGGGCATCGTTGGCGAGGTCGCGCCACAGGGCCGATTGCAGCCGGGAGGTCTTCAATTCGTCCACCACGAATACGGCAAACGCACCCCCCACGGCGAGACCAGCGCCGACCCAGAAAAGCTTCTTGAACCATGCCATGCTCTGCCTCGCGAACAGTCTGCACCGTGGGTTCGTCCACCACGATGATGCACCTTTCGCGGCCGTTTGGGTTGGGCATGACGAGGCCGGGAGGCCGCCCGGCGATCCAGCCTCAGGGCACCGCGTGGCCCGGGGTGGCCAACGCCGAGGTGATCGAGCTCTACTGGCGCATCGACCAGTGTTGGCGCCGACCGGAAACTGAGCCAATGGGGGTGCGGACGAAAACTTGGACTACCTGGAGGTAGTTCATGTATTCATACGAAGACCGCATCCGAGCGGTCACGCTCTACATCAAGCTGGGCAAGCGCACCGGGGCGACTATCCGCCAGTTGGGCTATCCAACGAAGAACTCTTTGAAGAGCTGGCATGAGGAGTACGAGGGGCGCCTGGACCTGTCGTCCGGCTACGTGCGCTCGAAGCCGAAGTATTCTCAAATTCAGAAGGAGCAGGCTGTCAAACACTACGCCGAGCACGGGCGCTGCATCGCCTTCACGGTCAAGGCGTTGGGCTATCCGTGCCGCGATTTGCTGCGTGCCTGGATTGATGAACTGGACCCCGACTCCCGGCAGCGCGTTGTCGGCAGGGCCGTCAGTGCACCTCGGCCGCCGCAACTGAAGAAGCTGGCGGTCCTCGAACTGTGCACTCGTGAGGGAAGTGCGCAGGTGGTTGCTCAGAAGCTTGGCGTGAGCAGGCCGACGTTGTACAACTGGAAGAACCAGCTTCTGGGACGTGAGGCACCCGCATCCATGAAACACACCAATCAGTCCCCGCGGGCTCAAGAGCGCGACGAGCTCGAGCGCGAGGTTGAGGCGTTGCGCCGCGAAGTCAGGCAACTGCGCCTTGAGCAGGACCTCTTGAACAAGGCCAATGAACTGTTAAAAAAAGGCCTGGGCGTCGATCTGCAGCTCCTGTCCAACCGGGAGAAGACACTGCTGATTGACGCCCTCAAGGAGCACTATGACTTGCCAGAGCTCCTTGGACAGTTGGGTCTTGCACGTAGCTCGTACTTCTACCATCGGGCCCGCGCAGCGGTGGGTGACAAGTACCTCGAAGTGCGTCAGTCCATCACCGAGATCTTCGAGTCGAACCACCGTTGCTACGGCTACCGCAGGCTGCAGGCCTCTTTGACCAGGCAGCAGGTCAACATCTCGGAGAAGGTGGTGCAGCGGCTGATGAAGCAGGAGCGCCTGGTTGTTCCAATGCACAAGAAGCGCAGATACGCCTCGTACCTGGGGGAGATCAGTCCAGCACCAGAGAACATCATCAACCGCGACTTCCAGGCTGCGGCACCCAATGAGAAGTGGCTCACGGACATCACAGAGTTCCAGATCCCCGCCGGCAAGGTTTACCTGTCGCCGATCATCGATTGCTTCGACGGGATGGTAGTGAGCTGGACCATTGGCACGAGCCCGGATGCTGAGCTGGTTAACACCATGCTGGATGCAGCCATCGAGACGGTGACGGACACCGCTGACCGGCCTGTGGTCCACTCCGACCGCGGCGGCCACTACCGCTGGCCAGGCTGGCTATCGAGAATGAGCGATGCCAACCTCATCCGCTCGATGTCCCGCAAGGCCTGTTCTCCGGACAATGCGGCTCGCGAAGGCTTCTTCGGTCGCCTCAAGAACGAACTGTTCTATCCTCGGGACTGGAAGGGCACGACCATCGAGCAGTTCATTGAAATGGTCGACTCGTACATCCGCTGGTACAACGAGAAGCGGATCAAGATCTCCCTGGGGGCCCTCAGCCCGATCGAATACAGGGTGAGTCTTGGACTTGCGGCATAAAACCAGTCCAAGTTTTTATCCGCACCCCCGGTGGCTCAGTTCTACTTCGGCGCGGACAATCATGGACGCTGCATTGCATTCACCATCAAGGCGTTGGGCTATCCGGTACGCGAATCGCTGCGTTCCTGGATTCACGAATCGCACCCCGAGCTGCACGTGCGCATTGTCGGTCGATCTAACGCGATAGCGCGGCCGCCAGCGATGAAGCAGGCAGCTGTCATCGGGTTGTGCACGCGCCAGGAGAGTGCACAAGCCGTGGCCCAAGAGCTGGGCGTGTGCAGGCCAACGTTGTACTGGAAGAACCAGCTAGTCGACCGTGAGGTCCCAGCATCCATGAAGCGCCAACACGATCTACCGCCAGGCCCGGAACGGGAGGACCTGGAGCGCCAACTCGAAGCCCTGCGACGCGACATCCGACGATTGATGTTGCTGGTTGATGCCCTGAGACATACACCCTCGTGGAACTGCTCGACGGAGTGGGCCTGGCACGCAGTTCCTATTTCTACCAGCGAGCCCGGCTCGATGCTGCGGACAAGTACGCCGAGGTGCGTCGAACCCTCACCGACATCTTCGAGCGCAACCACCGTTGCTATGGCTACCGCCGGCTGCAGGCTTCGCTGGCCAGGCTGTGAGTTTCCGCACTCGATTGATCCGAGTTTCCATCGAGGGCTGACCCGCCGCAATGTCTTTCGGCCGTTGTTCATCAGGCAGGTTGCGTGCTGCATGCAGATCAAGGACTCATGGAAAATTGGGGCACTTCGAAGGGGAGATCAACAGTACTGGGGGGTTGCGAGAACGATGAAGGCGATGTGGCTGGCGGAGGCGTGAGCCTCTTTAAGCTCTCGTTCGCGCCTCGATGACGCGAGGCGATTGCCATGGAAAATGAGCGAGTGAATTCCATTTTCAAGGCCAATAAAAGCAAACAAATGTGAACGAGTTGGCGTTCATGGCCGAAATCGAATTGCGCCGGGCATTCGCGAACTTTTGTTTAGCGAATTTGCAATCAGTTGCACTAGAGTCCGCCCCCGGGTCGGGCAGGCACACAGCACCAGCCACACCCGTGCCGCGCACGCAGTTCATGCCAGTGCGCCATTCGCTCTCGACCATCAGGACTCACGATATGAATAAGGTATTCCGCGTCGTTTGGAACGACGCACTCGCTCTCTGGACCGTTGCATCCGAACTGGGGCGCGGTCATTCGAAAGCACACGCCGTTGCCGGCGCGGCAGGCGCAGCGGTGACACTGGCTCTGGCCACGATGTCAATGCCGGCCGCGGCGGATTGCGTGGCCACGGGTGCGGCCATCGCCTGCAGTTCGGCGGGAGGAACGCAAGGCACGACCGTCGGGACGGGACCGGCCACGGCTGACAACACCTCGGTGGATGT
>NZ_JBVASX010000012.1:0-202849 GCF_057814215.1 Variovorax sp. F042 | reverse complement strand
CCGAACTTGGCCGACAGAACCGTCGCGATCGCAGCCGTCAGCGTCGTCTTGCCGTGGTCAACGTGACCGATCGTGCCCACGTTCACGTGCGGCTTGGTGCGGGTGAATTTACCTTTTGCCATTTTTCAATCCTTGAAAGAGCAGTGCCCGTGATTGGGTTTTATGTCTGCACCGCATTGCTGGTTCCCTCGCCACGGGCAGCGAGGGGCACACGGTCGCAGACAGATTCGAAATTGAATACTTACTTGGCGCGGGCGGCCACGATGGCTTCGGCGACGTTACGGGGAGCTTCGGCGTAGTGCTTGAACTCCATCGTGTACGTTGCGCGGCCTTGCGACATCGAGCGCAGCGTGGTCGAGTAGCCGAACATTTCCGACAGCGGCACTTCGGCCTTGATGGCCTTGCCGCCACCGACCATGTCGTCCATGCCCTGCACCATGCCGCGGCGGGACGACAGGTCGCCCATCACGTTGCCGGCGTAGTCTTCAGGCGTTTCGACTTCCACGGCCATCATCGGCTCGAGGATCACGGGGTTGGCCTTGCGAGCGCCTTCCTTGAAGCCGAAGATCGCGGCCATCTTGAACGCCATTTCGTTCGAGTCCACGTCGTGGTACGAGCCGAAGTGCAGTGTGACCTTGACGTCCACGACGGGGTAGCCCGCCAGCACGCCTTGCGTCAGCGCTTCCACGACGCCCTTTTCCACCGCGGGGATGTATTCGCGAGGAACCACACCGCCCTTGATGGCGTCGACGAACTCGAAGCCCTTGCCGGCTTCCTGCGGCTCGAGCTTCAGGATGACGTGACCGTACTGGCCCTTGCCGCCCGACTGGCGAACGAACTTGCCTTCGGCTTCTTCGACGGTCTTGCGGATCGTTTCGCGGTAAGCCACTTGCGGCTTGCCCACGTTGGCTTCCACGCCGAATTCGCGCTTCATGCGGTCCACGATGATTTCAAGGTGGAGCTCGCCCATGCCGGCGATGATGGTCTGGCCCGATTCTTCATCGGTCTTGACGCGGAACGAGGGGTCTTCCTGAGCCAGGCGTTGCAGGGCGATGCCCATCTTTTCCTGGTCGGCCTTGGTCTTCGGCTCCACGGCCTGCGAGATCACCGATTCCGGGAACACCATGCGCTCGAGCGTCACGATCGCCGTCGGGTCGCACAGGGTTTCGCCCGTGGTGACTTCCTTCAGGCCCACGCAGGCAGCGATGTCGCCAGCGCGGATTTCGTTGACTTCTTCGCGGTTGTTGGCGTGCATCTGCACGATACGGCCGATACGTTCCTTCTTGCCGCGAACCGGGTTGTAGACGCTGTCGCCCTTGGTCAGCACGCCGGAGTAGACGCGCACGAAGGTCAACTGGCCCACGAACGGGTCGGTCATCAGCTTGAATGCCAGGGCCGAGAACTTCTCGTTGTCGTCAGCCTTGCGGATGACAGGCGCTTCGTCTTCGTCCAGGCCGTTGACCGGGGGAATGTCGGTCGGTGCGGGCATGTATTCGACGACGGCGTCGAGCATGGCTTGCACGCCCTTGTTCTTGAAGGCCGAGCCGCACAGCATCGGCTGGATTTCGCCGGCGATGGTGCGTTGGCGAATGGCCTTCTTGATTTCTTCCTCGCTCAGCTCGCCGCCTTCGAGGTACTTGTTCATCAGCTCTTCGCTGGCTTCGGCAGCCGCTTCGACGAGCTTTTCGCGGTATTCGTTGCAGACATCGACCAGGTTGGCGGGGATCTCGCCGTACTGGAACGTCACGCCCTTGTCTTCGTCCCAGATGATCGCCTTCATCTTCACGAGGTCGACGATGCCCTGGAAGTGCTCTTCGGCACCGATCGGGATCTGGATCACGACGGGGTTGGCCTTCAGGCGGTCCACCATCATCTGGCGCACGCGCAGGAAGTCGGCGCCGGTGCGGTCCATCTTGTTGACGAACGCGAGACGCGGAACCTTGTACTTGTTGGCCTGGCGCCAGACGGTTTCCGACTGGGGCTGCACACCGCCGACGGCGTCGTACACCATGACGGCGCCGTCCAGCACGCGCATCGAGCGCTCGACTTCAATGGTGAAGTCCACGTGGCCGGGGGTGTCGATGATGTTGATGCGGTGTTCGTCGAACTTGCCAGCCATGCCCTTCCAGAAGCAGGTGGTGGCAGCGGACGTGATCGTGATACCGCGCTCTTGCTCTTGCTCCATCCAGTCCATCGTGGCGGCGCCGTCGTGCACTTCACCGATCTTGTGGTTCACACCGGTGTAGAACAGGATACGTTCGGTCGTCGTGGTCTTGCCAGCGTCGATGTGCGCGGAGATGCCGATGTTGCGGTAGCGCTCGATGGGGGTCTTGCGGGACATGATTTACTTTCGGGTTGAAATGCGTTGAGCGCTGGGCCCCGAGCACGGGCACAACGCCCGACACTCAGCACCCAACGCCCAAGCGAAGTTTGATTTTTAGAAGCGGAAGTGGCTGAACGCCCGGTTGGCTTCCGCCATGCGGTGCACTTCGTCGCGCTTCTTCATGGCGCCGCCACGGCCTTCCGTGGCTTCCATGAGTTCGTTGGCCAGACGCAGGGCCATCGACTTTTCACCGCGCTTGCGGGCAGCTTCCTTGATCCAGCGCATCGACAGGGCGAGGCGACGGACAGGGCGGACTTCGACCGGCACTTGATAGTTCGCACCGCCAACGCGGCGCGACTTCACTTCGACCATCGGCTTCACGTTGTTGATGGCAACGGTGAAAGCTTCGAGGGGGTCCTTGTCCGGGTTCTTCTTTTCGATGAAGTCGAGAGCACCGTAAATGATGCGCTCGGCGATCGCCTTCTTGCCACCTTCCATGATCACGTTCATGAATTTGGACAGCTCGACATTGCCGTACTTGGGATCCGGCAGGATTTCACGTTTGGGGACTTCGCGACGACGTGGCATTTTTCTAACCTCTTTGCTTCAGTTGGCACCGTTTCCGGCACCGCGAGAGCCAGTCAGGACTCTCACTTACTCGACCCGACAGTGGGTCACTTCGTTCGATGTGCCCGCCAAGGCAACCGAACACCGTTTGTTTTTTGACGACAGGAAGGCTTAAGCCTTCTTGGGACGCTTCGCGCCGTACTTGGAACGCGACTGCTTACGGTCTTTCACGCCTTGCAGGTCGAGCGAACCGCGCACGATGTGGTAACGCACACCGGGCAAGTCCTTGACACGACCGCCGCGAACCAGCACGACGCTGTGTTCCTGCAGGTTGTGGCCTTCGCCGCCGATGTAGGAGATGACTTCGAAGCCATTGGTCAGACGGACCTTGGCAACTTTACGAAGCGCCGAATTGGGCTTCTTTGGCGTCGTGGTGTAGACGCGGGTGCAGACACCGCGACGTTGCGGCGAGTTCTGCATGGCAGGGCTCTTCGAATTGATCTTTTCGACCGTTCGACCCTGACGCACCAGTTGATTGATGGTTGGCATGAATGAATTAGTCCCAAAACAACCCGGCCCTGGTTGCAAAACCGCCCTTGGTCCTTGACGTGACGCAAGGCAAGGAAGCCGGGAATAACGAAAACGTGAAACCCTTCGGAAATTTCCGAAAAGCCCACGAGTATAGCAAACGAGTCTGAAACGGCAAGGTCAACCGTGGTGGACGACCGCCAACCGCCTTGTCACCCCTGCGGATTTACTTGATCCAGAGCCGCACGGCATCCCATGCGCGGCCGAATATCCCTGCCTGCTCGACGGCTTCCAGGGCGACCAGGGGCACGTCGGCGACCGGCTGGTCGTCCAGGGTGACCTTGAGCGAACCGACGGCCTGGTACTTGGTGAACGGCGCCACCAGCGGATCGGGGCGCGACACCTGCGTCTTGATCTTGCTGGCGGTGCCGGCGGGCACCGCGACCACGATGGCTTCCGGGCGGCCCAGCTTCAGCGTGTTCGCCTTGCCCTTCCAGACGGCCGGGGTGGCGGCCGGCTGGCCGGCGTCGAACAGGCGAACGGCGTCGTAGGCCGTGTAACCCCAGTTCAGCAGCTTCTGCGACTCGTTGGCGCGCACGGTCTCGCCCGTGGTTCCCAGCACGATCGACAGCAGGCGGCGGCCGCCGGTCAGGTTGGGGAAATCGCGCTTGGCGGTGGCGATCATGCAGTAGCCGGCCGCCTCGGTGTGCCCGGTCTTCAGGCCGTCGACGGTCGGGTCGCGGAACAGCAGCAGATTGCGATTGGTGTCGTTGGTCGACGGAGTGCCCGGGTAGCGGTACTTCTTGATCGCGTAGTACTTGGCTTCCTCGGGGAAGTCGCGCACCAGGCGGGTCGCCAGAATGCTCAGGTCACGAGCCGTGGTGGTGTGGCCGGGCGCCGTCAGGCCTTCGGGGTTCTTGTAGCTCGTGTTCTTCATGCCCAGCGCCTTGGCCTGGGCATTCATCATCTCGACGAAGTGCTCGACCGTGCCGCCCACGCCTTCGGCCAGCGCCACCGTGGCGTCGTTGCCCGACTGCACGATCAGGCCCTTGATCAGGTCTTCCACCGGCACCTGCATCTTGGGGTCGATGAACATGCGCGAACCGGGCATCTTCCAGGCGCGCGGGCTGACCGGCAGCGTCTGGGTCAGCGTGATCTTCTTGGTGCGCAGCGCATCGAACACCAGGTAGGCAGACATCAGCTTCGTGAGCGAAGCCGGCTCGACCGGGCTGTCGATGTCCTTCTGGGCCAGGATCTGGTTCGCGGTCACGTCAAGCAGCAGGTAGCTGCGCGCGGCGATTTCAGGCGGAGCCGGCACCTGGGCGGCGGCGATCAGGCTGACGGATGCGGCGGCGGTAAAGACCAGCGCGCGGAGCGCGCCAAGAAAACGATTCATGGGGAGTTTGGAAAGAGACGAAAACAAGCCTGCGAGGCTTTCAAGCGATGTCCGCGCGCAGATGGCGGACCACGAGACTTTTGAGCAGCGGCAATTGTCCGTGAAAGAAGTGGCCGCCCCCGGGGACGACTGTGACAGGAAGTGACTGCGGCCGCGCCCAGTCCATCACGGCGGACAGCGGCACGGTGTCGTCGGCTTCGCCATGAACCACCAGCATGCGCTCGTGCGCCTCGGCCGGCAGCGTGGCCACGGTGTTGCGCGCGGCGGCCGTACCTACCAGCACGATCTGGCGGATGTCGCGTTCGGTCCAGAGCCTTGCGGCGGCACCGGTCGCAACGAACGCGCCAAAGGAAAATCCGGCGATCGCCAGCGGCCCCTCGGGCGCGAGCTGGCCGACGACATTCAGCATGTCTTCCAGCTCGCCACGCCCTTCGTCGTGCACGCCTTCGCTGGCGCCCACGCCGCGGAAGTTGAAGCGCACCGTGGTCCACCCGCTGGCGACGAATGCGCGTGCCAGCGTCTGCACCACCTTGTTGTCCATCGTGCCGCCGAACAGCGGATGCGGATGGGCGATTACTGCGATACCGCGCGGGGTGCCGGCAGGCTGGTCGCGCTGAACCTCGATTGCGCCGGCGGCGCCCTGGAGGCTGATCTTTTCGGTCTGGGAATTCATTGGCGCAAGGTACGAGCGGAGGGTCGGCGGAAAAGTTCAGCGTCCGACATCGGGAGGCAGCAGCAGCCGCTCGACGACCTGGCCGTTCTTCAGGTGCGACTCGACGATCTCGTCGATGTCATCGCCATCGACGAAGGTGTACCAGACGGCCTCGGGGTACACCACCGCCACCGGCCCGCCGGCGCAGCGGTCGAGGCAGCCGGCCTTGTTGACGCGCACCTTGCCGGGCCCGGATAGCCCCGCTTCCTTGACCTTCGCCTTGCAGCGGTCGAAGCCTTCCTGCGCGTTGTGCATGGAGCAGGAGTCTTCGCCGTTCTTGCGCTCGTTGAGGCAGAAGAAGATGTGGCGGCCGTAATAGCCGGACGGCGCGGCAGGGGAGGAGCTGGGCATCGGCAGATTTTAGTGACCGCCCCTTGGCCCCGTGTCGATACCTTCAAACGTTCAGGCCGTCGCAGCGGCATTGGGCCGGCCGCGGCGCGACAGAGCGACCACCACGTACGCCAGCACCGCGAAGGGCCAGGTCCAGCCCAGCCACTGCGCCAGCCCGTGGAAGCGGATGAAGCGCCCCTGCTCCCAGGTAGCCAGCGTCTGCGCGAAGTACGCGCTCTCGGGCGCCTGGTTCAGCAGGCTCAGCTGCAGCACGAGCCCCACCAGCAGCAGCGCCGCACACAAGCGGCGCGGCGCGAACAGCAACAGCACGCCAGCAAAGAACGCCGCGGCCATGCCGACCTGCACAGGCAGGCCCAGCCACGCCCATGCGTGCTCGGGCCCATAGCTCAATGCCGCCGACAGCGCCGAGGCCGCGATGCCGGCCAGCAGCGTCAGCGGCAGCAGCACCGCGCGCTGGACCACGGAGCGCGCCACCAGATAGCCCAGCAGGCACGGCACCAGCGCACCGAGCATCACGCACAGCAGTTCCACCGCCGGCACCAGCGGCTCGAGCTCGAACTGCCGCAGCGGCAGCCAATCGATGAAGGGCGTGTCGAGCAGCCATTCGGAGATCGCCACTTCGAGCCGCTCGAACACCTGCCCCAGCCCGAAGGTGACGGCCGCCGGGAACAGCAGCGCAAAAGGCCACAGCGCGAGCAACACCAGCGCGCCGCGCGAGTCCTCGGCGAACCACTGCGAACGCGCGCGGCTCCAGTGGGCAACCGCGCCCAGCCGTTCCAGCCCCGCCGCCAGCACGGCACCAAGGACCGCACCCGTCGTGTTGAACCCCAGGTCCACGTTGGAGGGAATGCGCGCGGGCAGGTAGCTCTGCAGCGTCTCCATGGCGAACGAGATTGCCGCTCCCGCCACGGTGGCGCGCAGCACCGCATGCCAGACGCTGGTGGCCGGGCGCGTGCGCAGCACCGCCAGGGCGCACAGGAAGCCGAAGGGCACGTAGCCCACCACATTGATGGCGAAATCGAAGCCCGTCCAGTACTTGGGCCAGGGCGCCAACAAGTAGGCCCACGGCGCGATCCCCTGGTCGCGCCAGTCGGCGAACGGATAGAGACTGGCGTAGACGATCAGCGCCGCGTACGCGAGCGCCAGGGGGAGCGCGGCGGACTTGTGCGGCCTCTCCACCGTGTGCACCGGGCTCAGAACGGCTTGACGACCACCAGGATCACGATGCCCAGCAGCAGCAGCACCGGCAGCTCGTTGAACCAGCGGAACCAGCGGTCGTTGCGCCGGTTCTCGCCCGCCACGAAACGGCGCAGCAGCACGCCGCAGCCGTGGTGATAGCCGATGGCCACCAACACCAGCGCCAGCTTGGCGTGCATCCACCCGTTGCCCGGGCCGCGCCCGATGCCATAACCCAGCCACAGCCACAGGCCGAAGCCGAGCGCGGGAACCGCCAGGAAAGTCGTGAATCGCATGAGCTTGCGTGCCATCAACAGCAGCCGCTCCCGCTCGGCCACCGACTCGGGCGGCACCATCGCCAGATTGACAAAGATCCGGGGCAGGTAGAACAACCCCGCGAACCAGCTTGCAATGAAGACGATGTGAAGAGATTTGACCCAGAGCATGGCGGCAGTTTAGTGGCGCCCCTCTCGCCGACCCCTCTTTTGCGGCGATGCCCCTGTACGACAGACAAAAAAAAGCCCGACGTCTTCACGTCGGGCTGGGAAGCCCTTTTGCTGTCACACATCAAGGCACCCGCTCAGGGAGGAAAAGCGGGGAGCGGCAAGCCGCCCGCTTCAGAATTTAACAAAGACGAAACAAGGTTTCAAGCGACTGAGGCACTTTCTTTGACATTTGAAGCAAAAATTTGAGTACCTTGGTTCTACGAATTTCCGTAGTTGTCAGACAACTGGACACTCGGAGAGAAGGTCTGTGAAAGATCGCTTCAGGCACAATTTTGTATATATGACGTCATCATCTTCCCCTCTGGCCATGTTCCCCGCCGGGCGGCCGCGGCGCCTGCGCCGCGACGCTTTCACCCGCAATCTGGTACGAGAACACGCGCTGACGGTCAACGACCTGATCTACCCGGTGTTCGTTCAGGAAGGCGAGAAACGTCGCGATGCCGTCCCCTCGATGCCCGGCGTGGACCGCCTGAGCCTCGACCAATTGCTGCCCGTGGCCGAGCAGTGCGTGGCGGCCGGCATCCCGGTGATGGCGCTGTTCCCGGTGATCGACGCCAGCCTCAAGACGCCCGATGGCCGCGAAGCCTTCAACCCCGACGGGCTGATTCCCCGCGTGGTGGCCGCCCTCAAGACGCGCTTCCCCGAGCTGGGCGTGATGACCGACGTTGCCCTCGACCCCTACACCAGCCACGGCCAGGACGGCCTGCTCGACGACACCGGCTACATCCTCAACGACGCGACCGTCGAAGTGCTTGTGAAGCAGGCGCTCACACAATCGCAGGCCGGCGTGGACATTGTGGCGCCGAGCGACATGATGGACGGCCGCATCGGCGCCATCCGCACCGCGCTCGAAGCCCGCGGCGACATTCACACGCGCATCATGGCCTACAGCGCCAAGTACGCCAGCGCCTTCTACGGCCCCTTCCGCGACGCCGTGGGCTCGGCCGCCACGCTCGGCAAGAGCAACAAGAAGGTCTACCAGATGGACCCTGGCAACAGCGACGAGGCCCTGCGCGAAGTCGCCATCGACATCGCCGAAGGCGCCGACATGGTGATGGTGAAGCCCGGCATGCCCTACCTCGACATCGTGCGCCGCGTGAAGGACCAGTTCCATGTTCCGACCTTCGCCTACCAGGTGAGCGGCGAGTACGCGATGCTCAAGGCCGCCGCCCAGAACGGCTGGCTCGACCACGACGCCGTGGTGCTCGAAAGCCTGCTGGCCTTCAAGCGCGCCGGCGCCGATGGCGTGCTGACCTATTTCGCGCTCGACGCCGCGCGGCTGCTGCAGAAGTAACAGCGCCGGCATGCGCATCTTCGAAATCAACCGCTCGCAGGTCAGCGAGCACGCCGCGCTGGCGCCGCTGACCGTACCGGGCGCGTGCGGCACCGGCGGCTACCTCTGGATCTCGCTCACACGCGAGGAATTCCGGGCTTCGCTGGCCGAGGTGCAGCAGATCCTGCAGACGCTGTGCCTCACGCAACTGGTCGACCTGCACGTGGCCGACCTGCTCAACGACCAGTTACCCTCCCACTACGACTACACCTCGCAGTACGACGTGCTGGTGTTCCGGCGGCTGGCCAACGGACAGGGCCAGGCGGCGCTGGGCAACGGCAAGGGCAATGGCAGCGAGGCCCCGCCCCTGCCCCGCAGCGGCCCGCCCGTGCTGCGTCGAGTCGACACCCGCCCGGTCGGCTTCGCGGTGTTCGATCGCGTGCTGCTGTCGGTGCACCCGGAAGACGGCGCGGTGCGCGACGCCTTCGCCACTCGCCTGCTGGCGGCTGCCTCGCCCGACGACCGCGGCGCCCCTGCGCTCGACGTGCGCGCCACCTCGGCCCGCCTGCCAACCAGCCCTTCGGACCTGATGCTGCGCGTCATCAACCAGATCGTCGACGGCTACCTCGACCTGCGACGCGAACTCACCAAGCAGCTCGATCACTGGCAGACCGAGCTGATCGACCCACGCAGCCGCTTCACCAATTGGGGTGCGCTGATGGAGGCGCGCCAGTCGCTGCACCACCTGGACGAGATCTGCGAAGACCAGCGCGCCGCCATGCAGGACTGGATCGACTCGCTCGAAACGCTCCCCGTGCCCAAGGGCGAGACGGAGCAGCGCGAGCGCGAACTCATCATGATCCGCAGCCGCGACGTGCTCGAGCACATCGAGCGCGTGGTGCACCACGTGCACCGACTGGAGCAGAACGCCGAGACTGCAGTGCAGATGCACTTCAGCGTCCAGGGCCACCGCGCCAACGACATCATGCGGGTGCTGACGGTGCTCACCGCCGTGTTCCTGCCGCTGAACCTCATCGCGGGCATCTTCGGCATGAACTTCGAATTCATCCCGCTGGTGCACAAGGCAGACGGCTTCTGGATCGCGATGACGTCGATGCTGGTCATCGCGGTGGTGCTGGTGCTGATCTTCTGGCGCAAGCGCTATCTCGCGCGTACGCGCTGATCCCGGAATCGCCAACCAAAGAAAAAGGGCCACGCTTTCGCGTGGCCCTTTTGCATTTCGACGGCCCCGAGGGACCGCTTCAATTACTTGGCGACAGCGCCCGAACCTTGCTCGGCCTGAACGCGAGCGTCCATCGGGTTTTGCATGGTCGAGATGACGCGGCTGTTGACGCGCGAGCCGCCAGTCACGTTCTGGTCGGGAGCGTAGGAGGTGCGAACGGCTTCGGCTTGGACGATTGCGCGGTCCTTCGACACGGCGACCGTTTCCGGGCCGCGCGAACCGCGGGTCACGTTCTGGTTCGGAGCCGATGCGGCGCGCACGGCTTCGGCGTTGACTTCGTCACGGCTCTTGGTCGAGACGGCGGTGTTCACACCTTGGTACGTTTCGGCTTGGGCGCCAACGGCAGCCAGCAGGGTCAGGGCGGCAGCGGCGAGGATTTGCGAGGTCTTCATATTCAGTTCTCCTAGGATGTTCGTTGGATGGTTCGTCCACCAGGCTTGCTGGTTCGCTTGCCTGTGCGGCGAGTTTCCGGGCGAACTGCCATGCCAAAACACTCTGTTCAGAGACACGGTGTTTCCTCTATTGAAACAATGCCGACATCAAGGCATGCCAGCAGAAAAAAGCCGGGCCCGGTTTGCACCGGCCCGGCCTTGCAGGAGAAGACTTCCGGCTTATCGCTGCGAGGCTTGGAACTGCGGCGGCACTTCGCTGTTGACGAAGGCGCGGCGGTCCAGGTTCTGGTTCGGCGCGTGGGCGGCAGCCACGGCCTGGGCGCGGACCGACGCCCGGTCGAGCGAACTCGGCCGCGAGACCAGCGGCGCCGCCACGACGTCGCCGTAGACATTGCCACCGCGCGCCGCAGCATCGGCGCCGGCCACCACATCGCTGCGGCTGGTGACGGCCTCGAGCGGCTGCACCGGCTCGAAGCCCTGTTGGGCACCCTGCGCCTGCGCGCCGGAGGCGGCGAGCAGCAACAGGACGGCAGCGGCAATGATGTTCGGGGTCTTCATTTCAGTTCCTTCCAACGGTCCAACCGGGCTGGCGACGTCGGCGAGTAACCGAAGTGTCGCCCAAGCTGGTTAGGAAAAACCCGGGAGAATCGAACCATCGCGTTCCCAAAACGGAAACAATGGACTCATTCACATGGACAGTCTCGATCTGATCAGAACCTTCCGGGAAGTCGCCTCGCACGGCAGCTTTTCCCAGGCAGCCAAGAGGCTCGACATGTCGAAGGCCACCGTCAGCAAGTATGTGGCCGAGCTGGAAACCCGCTTCGGCGTGCGTCTTCTCAACCGCTCCACCCGTTCCGTGAGCCTCACCGATGCCGGCCAGCTGCTGCTGGACCGCAGCACCCCGATGCTAGAGATGGTCGAACTGACCCAGTCCGAGCTGCAGGACCGCGCCAGCCAGCCCGGCGGGCGGCTGCGCATCTCGGCCCCGCACGGCATGGGCAGCGGCGAGTTTCCGAACCTGCTGGCCGACTTCATGCGCTACTACCCCGACGTGACGATCAGCCTGCAGCTGACCAACCGGGCCGTCGACCTCGCCGAGGAAGGCATCGACGTCGAACTGCGCAGCGGCCCCATCGAGGACGCGAACCTGATCGTGCGCAAGCTGCGGCTCATGAACATGGTTGTCTGCGCCTCGCCGGTCTACTGGAAAAAGCACGGCAAGCCCGAGCATCCGCGCGACCTGTCGGGCCACGACGCGCTCACGTTCTCGGCGCAGGGCCAGCAGCCCGCGTGGCGCTTCGACGACAACGGCACGCCGATCGACGTACCGGTGAAAAGCCGCATGGACTGCACCGAAGGCGCGCCGCTGATCCGCGTGGCCATGCATGGCTTCGGCGTGATCTACCTGCCGTCGATCCTCGTGCAATCACACCTCGACCACGGCGAGCTGGTGCCCGTGCTGCAGGATTACGCGCGCAAGGACGTGTGGCTGTCGGCCGCCTACCTGCAGCGGCGCCACAACAGCGCTGCATTGCGCGCGCTGCTCGACTTCCTTCAGACCCGAGTCGGCCCGGGCGCCACGGCACGCAAGCCGAGCCATTCATGAAATGAAAAAACCCGGCAGTGCCGGGTTTTTTCATTGGAGGACGAACGCAGGCTCAGGCGAGATGCTTCGCGAAGAACGCCAGCGTGCGCTCGCGCGCCAGCTTGGCCGCGTCGGCGTTGTACGAGCCGCGCTGATCGCAGTTGAAACCGTGGCCGACCGGATACACATGCACTTCCACCTCCGGATGCGCCTTCTTGAACGACTCGATGGTGTCCAGCGGAATCCAGTGATCCTGGTTGCCGAAGTGCGCGAGCACCGGCACCTTGGGCTGACGCGCCGTTTCTTCCGGCGAGGTCATGCCGCCGCCGTAGTAAGGCGCGGCAGCAGCCAGGCCCGGCAGCAGCGCCGCCGAGCGCCACACCAGCAGGCCGCCCCAGCAGTAGCCCACGATGCCGACCTTGCCAGCCTTCGACGCGTAGGCGATCGACGCCTCGATGTCCTGCAGCACGCCCGGCGCCGGCAGCGCCTCGACAGCGGTCTTCAGGCCGAAGCCGTTCTTCATGTCGTCGTCCGAGTAGCCCAGTTCCACGTCCGGCTTGACGCGCTGGAAGGTCGACGGCGCCACGGCCAGGTAGCCCTCGGCCGCATAGCCGTCGGCCACCGAGCGGATGTGCGAGTTCACGCCGAAGATTTCCTGCACCACGACCACCGCGCCGCGCGGCTTGCCCGCCGGTTCGGCCACGTAGGCGGGGAAGGTGAAGCCGTCCTTGGCCTTGAGATCGATGAATTGACCCATGTTGTCTTGCTCCTTGATGGCAAATAAGTAAGTGCCGGGTTATGGGCGCAGCGCCCGTTCGACGAAGTCGAGACGGTCCTGCCCCCAGAAAATTTCGCCGTCGATCACGTAGCTGGGCGCACCGAACACCTGGATGTCGATGGCCTCCTGCGTGTAGGCCTCGTAGCGCTCCTGGACCGCCTGGCTCAGCGACTGCTCGCCACGCTTGGGCGACAGCCCGCACTCGACGATCAGCGAATCGAGCACCTTCGGGTCGCCGATGTTGCGCTCCTGCACCCACACGGCCGCGAACACCGCCTCGCACATGCGCATGGCAGCCTCGGTGCCGTCATGCATGTCGACCGCGATGATGACCCGCGCCGCGTCGTCGCTGGCCACCGGGAAAAACTTCGGCTTGACGTTCAGCGGCAGGCCGAGATAGCTCGAATAGCGCGCGAGGTCGACCAGCCGGTAGGCCTGCCGCTGCGGCGCGCGCTTGCCCAGCGGCAACCCGCCGGACACAGGAAACACGCTGCCCATGTCGATAGGCCGCACGCGCACCGTAGCGCCCGCGACCGCAGCAATCGCCGCAAAGCGGGAATGCCCCAGATAGGTCCACGGGCTCTGTGGCGCAAAGTAGTAGTCAATCGTCTTGCTGGTGCTCATGCGCGTGCCCCAATGATGTAATCCAAGCCGACGGTTTTAACTGACACGCAGTTTCTCTGCAGGAGGTAGGTTTTGGACCAGGTGCTCTTGATCACGGGCGGCGGCCGCGGCATCGGCGCCGCCACCGCCCTGCTCGCCGCGCAGCGCGGCTATGCGGTGGCCGTCAACTACGCCAGCAATTCGCTGGCCGCCGACGAGGTGGTGCGCACCATCCGCGCAAACGGCGGCGCCGCCATGGCGGTACAGGCCGATGTGGGCGACGAGGCGCAGGTGCTAGCCATGTTCCAGAAGGTCGACGCGAGGTTCGGCCGCCTCACGGCGCTGGTCAACAACGCCGGCGTGGTCGACGTGCAGGCGCGCGTCGCCGACATGAGCGTGGCGCGGCTGGAGCGCATGTTCCGCATCAACGTGATCGGCAGCTTCATCTGCGCGCGCGAGGCCGTGCGGCGCATGAGCACCAAGTACGGCGGCACGGGTGGCGCCATCGTCAACATTTCCAGCGGCGCCGCGCGGCTGGGTTCGCCCGACCAGTACGTCGACTACGCCGCCAGCAAGGGCGCCATCGACACCTTCACCATCGGCCTGGCCAAGGAAGTGGCCGCCGAAGGCATCCGCGTCAACGCGGTGCGCCCCGGCCTGATCGACACCGAGATCCACGCCTCCGGCGGCATGCCCGACCGCGCCTCCGACCTCGCGCCCACCGTACCCATGCAGCGCACCGGCAGCGCCGACGAGATTGCCGGCGCCATCCTGTGGCTGCTCTCGCCCGAGGCCAGCTACACCACCATGGCCCTGCTCGACGTCACCGGAGGCCGCTGACCATGAGCACCTCCATGGACCTGATCAAGCCGCTGGTGACGCTGGTGGCCATCGTCAACCCGCTGGCCATCGTGCCCTTCTTCATCCACTACACGCAGGGCTACAGCGACGCGCAGCGCCGCCACACGGTGCGCATGTCGGCCTTCAGCGCGTTCGTGGTCATCGCGGTGAGCGCGCTGCTGGGCCTGCAGCTGCTGTCCTTCTTCGGCATTTCCATCGCGAGCTTCCAGGTCGGTGGCGGCCTGCTGCTGCTCATGAGCTCGCTGTCGATGCTCAACGCCCAGCCGGCCGAGAGCAAGACCAACGTCGAGGAGCTGCGCGCCACCGAGGTGAAGGCGTCGATGGGCGCGTCGATCGCGGTGGTGCCGCTCACCATTCCGCTGCTCACCGGCCCGGCCACCATCTCCACCGTGGTCATCTACGCCGACAAGGCGCAGCACCTGTGGGAGCTTGCAATTCTGGTGGGCTACGGCGTGGTGGTGGCGCTGGCCACCGCCCTGGCCTTCTCGCTCGCACAGCCGATCGCGCGTGTGCTCGGCAAGACCGGCATCAACATCATGACGCGGCTGATGGGGCTGATTCTTGCGGCACTCGCGGTCGAGGTGATGGCCGACGGGCTCGGCAAGCTGTTCCCGATCCTGAACAAGATCGGCTGAGCCGTCAGGCCAGCATCTTCTCGATGATCTTCCAGTGCGCCGACTCTACCGGCGTGATCGACAGCCGGTTGCCCTTGCGCAGCACGATCAGCTCGGCCAATTCGGGCTTTGCGCGCAACTCTGGCAACGCCAGCAGCCGCGTCTTGCGCACCGCCTGCACGTCGACCAGCAGCCAGCGCGGGTCGTCCTTCTTCGAGCCTGCGTCGTAGTAGGGCGACTTCGCGTCGAACTGCGTCGGATCGGCCTTGATGCCCGAGGCCACTCGCGCAATGCCGGCAATGCCCGGCTCCGGGCAGCTCGAGTGATAGAACAGCACGCCGTCGCCGACCTTCATGCCGTCGCGCATGAAGTTGCGTGCCTGATAGTTGCGCACGCCGGTCCACGCCACAGTGGCGCCGGGTGCGGCGAGTGCATCGTCGATCGAGACCTCGTCGGGCTCGGATTTCATCAACCAGTAATTGGGCATGGTCCCGTCATGGTGTCACATAGTCGGAGACCACGACCCACTTGCCGTCTTTGATCTGCGACAGGCGTGACTGGTCGTTGCCCAGGCGCTTGGTGGCCGTGTAGCTGCTCTTCGGGCTGCCGAACATGTCGGGCTCGAAGGTCATGCTGTCCATGGCCTTGATGAAGCTGTCGGTCGTGAGGTTCGGGCCGGCCTTGGTCGCCGCCTTGATGAACGAATCGATGATCACGTAACCGTACACCGAGAACACCGTCGGGTCTTCGTTGAACTTGGTCTTGTATTTGTTGGCCCAGAAGCGCAGCGGCTGCGACTGCTCGTCCGTGTAGGGGTTCTGCACCGTCATGGTGGCGTAGACGCCGTCCATCGCCTTGCCGCCCAGCTTGTGGATCAGGTCGGTGTAGGACGCGCTCGAACCCAGGAAGGTCGGGTTGAAGCCGGTCTTGCGCGACTCGCCCACGGTGCCGATGGTCTCGCGGATGATGGTGCCGAGCACCACGAGGTCGCAATTGGCGGCCTTCATCTTCGCGACCTGCGAGCTGAAGTCGGTGGCGCCGCGCTTGAACGAGGTTTTCTCGGCCAGCTCCATGCCCGCGGCCTTCAGGCCCGCCTCTGCGCCGCGCTGCACCTCGAGCCCGAACTCGTCGTCCTGGTAGATGGTGCAGACCTTCTTGGCGCCCTTGTCCTTGATCATCTTCGGCAGGGCCAGGCGGATCTGGTCGTAGTAGGTGGCAGCGAACGAATACTTCAGCCGGTTCAGCGGCTCGTACATTTCGCGCGCCGCGGTAATGGGCATGAAGTTGACGACGTTCTTGTCGAACTGCACCGGCATCGCCGCCATGTTCTGCGCCGTGCCGATGTGGCCGGCCATGATGAAGATCTTTTCCTGGTTCACCAGCTTCTGTGCAGCCAGCACCGCCTTCTTCGGGTCGTAGCCCGAGTCTTCGACGAACAGCTTGAGCTTGCGGCCGTTGAGGCTGCCCTGCTCGTTGAGTTCGTCCACCCGCAGCTGCATGCCGTTGCGCGCCTGCTTGCCGAAGCCCGCGAGCGGACCCGACAGGTCCTGGATTGTGCCGATGCGGATCTCGTCCTTGCTCACGCCCTGCTGCTGAGCGGACGCAAGCGTCGCGATCAGGCCCAGCACGGCCAGCGTCGTCAGTGTCTTGAGCTTCATGCGGTTGTCTCCTCGGGTTGACGGAAAAAACGAATCACCGGTACATGGCTTCTATGCGCTCGGCGTACTTGGTCTGCACCAGCTTGCGCTTGAGCTTCATCGTGGGCGTGAGCTCCTCGTCCTCGGCGCTGAGCTGCGTTTCGAGCAGAAAGAACTTCTTGATCTGCTCGACACGCGCGAACCTGGCGTTGACGCGATCGATCTCGCCCTGGATCAAATCCTGCACTTCCTTCGTGCGCGTCAGGCTCTCGTAGTTGCTGAACGGCACGTCGTGGTCCTGCGCAAACTTCTCGACGTTCTCCTGGTCGATCATGACGATCACCGTGAGGTAGGGCTTCTTGTCGCCGATGACCACGGCATCGGTGATGTAGAGGCTGAACTTGAGCTCGTTCTCCAGCTCGCTCGGCGTCACGTTCTTCCCACCCGCCGTGATGATGATGTCTTTCATCCGGTCGGTGATGCGGAAATACCCGTCCTCGTCCATCACGCCCACGTCGCCGGTGTGCAGCCAGCCTTCGGCGTCGATGGTCTCGGCGGTCTTCTCGGGCAGGTTGAGGTAACCCATGAAGACATTGGGGCCGCGCACCAGGATTTCGCTGGTGGCAGCGTCGATGCGCACCTCGTTGTAGCCCGTGGCCGGCCCGATCGAGCCCGGCTTGATGCGCGTGGCCGGCACGGCGGTAGAAGCGCCGCACGACTCCGTCATGCCCCACACCTCCAGCATCGGCACGCCGAGCGCGAGGTACCACTTGACCAGCTCGGGCGAAATTGGCGCCGCGCCCGTCACCAGGAAGCGCGACCGGTGAATGCCGATGAGCTTGCGCGCGTTGTCCAGAGCAAGCACACGCGCCAGCCTGAACTTGAACTTCAGCACCGGGCCGACGTCTTCGCCCGCCAGCACGCGATTGGCGATCTCCTCGCCAACGCCAATGCTCCACTTGTAGGCGGCCTGCTGCAGCGGGCTGGCCTCCTTCAGCGCGATCATCACGCCCGAATAGAACTTCTCCCACACGCGCGGCACTGCCGTGAACACGGTGGGCGCGATCTCGCGCACGTTCTCGGGCACCGTCTCGGGGTTCTCGACAAAGTTGAGGATCGAGCCGGTATACATCGCGAAGTACTCGCCGCCCATGCGCTCTGCGATGTGGCACAGCGGCAGGAAGCACATGCGCTCGTCCCTCTCGTCCTGCGCGATGAGCGTGTTGTAGCCGCGCGCGGTGTAAACGAGCCCCGCATGGCTGTGCATCGCGCCCTTGGGCTTGCCGGTGGTGCCCGAGGTGTAGACGAGGATGGCGAGGTCTTCGGGCCGGCAGGCGGCCACCGTGCGCTCGACGGCCTGCGGGTCTGCGGCCAGGTGCGCGCGGCCGAGGGTGCGCAGCACGTCGAGGCTCATCACCGCCGCATCGTCGAGGTCGCGCAGGCCTTCCATGTCGAACACGATCACGCAGCGCAGGCCCGGCAGGCCGGCGCGCACTTCGAGCGCCTTGTCGAGTTGCTCGTCGTCTTCAACGAAAAGCACGGTGGTGCGCGAGTCTTCGCAAAGATAGTGCACCTGCGAAGCCGCGTCGGTCGGATAGATGCCGTTGGACACACCACCGCAGCTGAGCACAGCCAGGTCGGCGAGCACCCATTCGATGACGGTGTTCGACAAAATCGACGCGCACTCGCCCGGCGCAAAGCCAATGGCCTGCAGCCCGGCCGCGATCTCGCGCACCGCGTCGGCCGTCTGGTGCCAGCTCCAGCTGCGCCAGATGCCCAGCTCCTTCTGCCGCATCCAGATGTTGTCGCCGCGCTGCTTCACGGCATTCCAGAACATCGCGGGAATGGTGTCGCCGGGCACGACGATGTCGAGCCGGGGTTCGAATGTGTTGAGTTCCCAGAGTCCTTGCATGGTGGCTACCTCCAGGTCTTTTTCTTCTTCCAGCGCCGCTCGCCGCGCACGCCGTCATCTTTCACGCCGAGGTAGAACTCCTTGATGTCTTCCTTCTCCCTCAGGCGTTCGCAGGAGTCTTCCATCACGATGCGGCCGTTCTCGAGCACGTAGCCATGGTCGGCCGCGTTGAGCGCCATGTTGGCGTTCTGCTCGACCAGCAAGATCGTGGTGCCGCGCTCGCGGTTGATGCGCACGACGATCTCGAAGATCTCCTTCGTCAGCTTCGGGCTCAGGCCAAGGCTGGGCTCGTCCAGAAGAATGAGATGCGGCGCGGCCATGATCGCGCGCGAGATGGCCAGCATCTGTTGCTGGCCACCCGACAGCAGGCCCGCGTCCTGCGTGGCCCGTTCGCGCAGGATGGGGAAGTAGGTGTAGACCGTCTCCATGTCCCGCGCCACGCCGTCGCGGTCCTTGCGGGTGTAAGCGCCCATCAGCAGGTTGTCCTTCACCGACAGCAGCGGAAACACCTCGCGCCCCTCGGGCACATGGCTCAGTCCCTGCTGGACGATGTAGGCCGGGTCCTTGGCGGTGATGTCCTTGCCCTGGAATTCGATGCTGCCCTTGCGGGGGTCGATGATTCCCGAGATGGTCTTCAAGATCGTTGTCTTGCCCGCGCCGTTGGAGCCAAGCACGGTTGCTATTTCGCCCTGACGGACTTTCAGGCTCACTCCTCTGATGGCCTTGATGGGGCCGTAGGCGCTTTCCACGTTCAGGAGTTGGAGTACTGCGTCGCTCATGCATGGGCTCCTTGCCGAAGCCCGGTGTGCGGTGCGGTGTGGGCGCCCCCTCTGTGCCGCTGAGGAGCGCAGCTTTCCGCGGACAAGGACCCGCCCTTGTTTGAGCGAAGCGAGTTTGGGCGGGACCCCGCGGAAGGCGAGCACCGCAAGGGAGCCCGAAGGGCCGGCATAGTGGGGGCGACCGCGCCGCACCGCATACCGGGCGCCCCCAAGGAGGTAGCGAACGAAGCACTCATGCCGCCGCCCTCCTCAAACTGCTCACGTCATCCACAGTCCCAAGATAAGCCTCGACAACACGCGAATCCGCCTGCACCTCGCGAGGCGACCCAGTAGCCAGCACTTCGCCCATGTTCATAGCGAGCACGCGATCAGACACTTTGGAAACAAGCGACATGTCATGCTCGACCATCAAGACAGACACCCCCAGCTCATGCTGAATGTCCTGAATCCAGAACGCCATATCCGCAGTCTCTTCAACATTGAGGCCTGAAGACGGCTCATCGAGCAGCAGCAACTTCGGCTCCGTGCACAACGCACGCGCCAGTTCCACCACCTTGCGAACGCCGTAGGGCAGCCCCGCCACCATCGAATCGCGGTGATGCTGAAGATCCAGCAGCTCGATCACCTGCTCCGCCTTCTCGCGCGCAGCAATCTCCGCGCGCCGGGTAGCGGGCGTGAAGAACACCTCGCTCCAGAACCCCGTCTGCCGGTGCGTGTGGCGACCGATCAGCAGGTTGTGCAGCACCGTCGCATGCTCGAACAACTCGATGTTCTGGAAAGTACGCGCAATGCCCAGCGCAGCAATCGCATGTGGCGCCTGCTGCGTCAGCGCAATCGGGCCGCCCTCCTCTCCATGCCACGTGATCTCGCCCGTGGTCGGCGTGTAGATGCGGCTGATCAGGTTGAACACCGTCGTCTTGCCCGCGCCGTTCGGGCCGATCAGCGTGAACACCTCGCCCCGCCGCACGTCGAAGCTCACCTTGTTGACCGCCAGCACACCGCCGAAGCGCACGCTCAGCTCTTTCGCGGAGAGAAGAATGTCGCCGTTCATCGCAACCGGTCCGACTTGGTGAACGACTTCTGCCGCTTGAACAGCCCCCTGCGGTAGAACGGAAACAGCTGCAGCCAGGTGCGGATCTTCAGCCAGCGTCCGTACAGCCCCAGCGGCTCGAACAGCACGAAGGCGATCAGCACCACGCCATAAACCAGCCCCTGCAACCCCGGCGCCTGGCCGATGACCGCCGGCAGCCAGTCCTTGCCAATGGAGATCAGCTGCGGCATCGCGATCAGGAAGATCGCCCCCAGGAACGCGCCGTGCACCGAACCGAGCCCGCCGATCACCACCATCAGCAGCAGGTCGATGGACTGCAGGATGCTGAACTGGTCCGGCGAGATGAAGCTGAGCTTGTGCGCATACAACGCCCCGCCCAGCCCCGCGAGCGCGGCCGAGATCGCGAACGACATCGTCTTGTAGCGCGCGAGGTGAATGCCCATGCTCTGCGCCGAAATTTCCGAGTCACGAATCGCGACGAAGGCCCGCCCCGTCGGCGAGCGCAGCAGGTTCAGGATGCCCAGCGTGCTCAGCACCGCCACCACCAGGCACAGAAAGTAGAACCCGTCGCCCGAGCCCAGCGACCAGCCGAAGAGCTGCGGCGACTTCACGTGCAAGCCCGCATTGCCGCCCGTCACGCTCTCCCACCGTGCGAACACCTCCTCGACGATGAAGCCGAACGACAGCGTCGCAATGCCGAGGTAGATGCCCTTCACGCGCAACGCTGGCAGCGCGACCACCACGCCCACCGCCGCCGACAACGCAGCAGCCGCCACCAGCGCCAGCGGAAACGGCACACCCAGGTTCGTCAACACGCCCTGTGTATACGCACCCGTGCCGAGGAACGCCGCATGCCCGATGGAAAACTGCCCCGTGAAGCCGGCCAGCAGCATCAGCCCCAACCCGACGATCCCGTAAATCAGCACGAAGGTCAGCTGCGCCAGCCAGTACTCGTCGATGACCCAAGGCGCAACGATGAGGAACGCAATGAGCAAGCCATACCAGAACACATGCCCACCGTGGCGCGCGAGGCGGATGTCCTGGTCGTAGCTGGTCTTGAAGATGAAGCGCATGGGATGTTCAGACCTTCTTGCGCAGCTTCTCGCCGAACAACCCGTTCGGCTTGATCATGAGCATCAGCAGCACCACGATGTACGGCGCCGTATCCTTGAAACCGTCGGGCAAGTAGAAGCCCGCGAACGACTCGACGATGCCGATCACCAGCCCGCCGACGATGGCACCCGGCAGGCTGCCGAAGCCCCCCACCACCGCCGCCGGAAAAGCCTTCAGCCCGATGAAGCCCATGTTCGCGTGCACGAAGGTGATGGGCGCCAGCAGCATGCCCGCAATGGCCGCGACCGCTGCCGCGAGCCCCCACACCAGCCCATTGAGCCGCTTCACCGGAATGCCCATGTAGTAGGCCGCCAGCTGGTTCTGCGACGAGGCCTGCATCGCGATGCCCAGCTTGCTGTAGCGGAACATCGCGAACAGCAGCCCGCACAGGATGGCCGTGGCGATGATGATCGCCAGCTGCTCCAGGTTGACCACCAGCTCGCCCAGCTTCCAGATCTGGTCCTTGTAGGGCACGGCCAGCGTGTGGGTTTCGGTGCCGATGCCCGGCACCATGGTGATGAGCCCCCGCGCCACGTAGGCGATGCCGATGGTCAGCATCACGATGGAGAACTGCGGCTGCCCGAGGATGGGCCGTATCACCACCAGTTCGAGCAGCACACCGAAGGCCGCCATCGCCACCACAGCGAAGATCGCCGCGAGCCAGAACGGCATGCCGAACAGCGACATGCCGGCGAACGCGCCGAAGGCACCGAGCATCATCAGATCGCCCTGCGCGAAGCTCACCGTCTCGGTGGCCTTGTAGATCAGCACGAAGCCCAGCGCGATCAGGCCGTAGATGCAACCTTGCGCAATGCCCGACAGCAGGAGTTGAAGGATCTGCATGGGGCCCCTGCGCCGCGCCTACTGCCTGAAGCCGCCGGCCGCGTCATGCAGCGCGAGGCGGCGCGAGCCGGCCACGATGTCGCTGGGCTTGAGGCCGTAGACCTGGCGGATCGAATGGCTGAAGTGCGTCGAGTCGGGGTAGCCGGTGTCGAGCGCGATGTCGGTCAGTGTGCTGCCCTGTTGCACGTAGCGCAGCAGGCTGCGCGCACGCTTCCATGCGCGGAAGGCGCGAAAGGCCATGCCCGTTTCCTGCTTGAACAAGTGCAGGAAGCGCGAGAAAGACAGGTGCACCGAGGCGGCGCACTCCTCGGCCGACATCGGCGTCGCGGGGTCGGCGTTGATGGCGTCGGCCACCTTGCGGATGCGCGCATCGAGCGCGCGCGGCGCCAGCGCTTCGCCGAAGAACATCGCATCGAAGTCGAAGCCCTCGAAGCTCATGCCGCGCGCCGAGGCCGCCAGCAGGTGCGCATGGGCCTCTCGCAAGCGCTGCACGAAGGCCGGTGCCTCGACCGGGCCGCAGTGCTGCAAAAAGGCCGGCATGCGCGCGGGATCGACCGACTCCGACTCGATCAGTAGGTTGAAGATCAGCGGGTGCGCGCTCTCCACCTGGTGCAGCACGTGCGGCGGCACCACGATGAATTCACCGGTCATCCACGCCCCGCCGCCGATGCGGATGCGGTTGGGCGGCGCGCCGGCGGGCGACACGTACACGCCGTGCCCGCCCATCGTGCGCTCGGCGGCGGCGCCGAGCAGGCCGGCATAGAACACGCGATGCGGCGTGAGCCACATCAGGCGTTCCCCCTGCCGTGCGGCGCCGCGCTCGGGCGGCGTCGTCCTCGTTCGCTGCATGGTGTTTGTCTCCTGCATCGGTGGACTGCCACTGCGGGGTGGCGTCTTTGTTGGCTGGATCGTAGCGGCGCGAGCCGCCCGCGCGATATCGATTTGCGCGGGGACTTTCCCTAGGCCGGTGCCAGTGCGCGGCGCAGTTCGGCGGCGCAAAGCGCCACTGCGGTGTTGGCCTCGTCGAGCACCTTGCCCATGGGCACGAAGCCATGGATCTGGCGCTCGAAGCACACGTACATGGCGCGGTTGCCCGCGGCCGTGAGCGCCTCCGCATAGGCCAGCCCTTCGTCGCGCAGCGGGTCGTAGCCAGCCGTGAGCACCAGTGCGGGCGGCAGCTTCGACAGGTCGGTGTGCAACAGCGGCGAGGCGCGCCAGTCGAGGTCGTGCGCCGGGTCGGTGATGTAGTGGTCGTGGAAGTAGCGGATGGTGTCTGCCGTCAGCAGATAGCCCTGGCCGTTCGTCTGGTGCGAGGCATGGCCACGCCGCATGTCGGTGGCCGGGTAGATCAGCAACTGGAAGGCAATGGGCAGGTCGCCAGCATCGCGCGCGGCGATCGACACCACCGCCGCGAGGTTGCCGCCGGCGCTGTCGCCACCGACTGCGAGCCGGTTCGCATCGAGCCCCAGCGCCGCGGCCTCGCGGCACACCCACCGGGTAGCGGCCAGCACGTCGTCGACCGCGGCGGGAAAGCGGTGCTCCGGGCCCATGCGGTAGTCGACCGCGACCACCGCACAGCCTGCGCCGTTGGCCAGCTCGCGGCACAGCACGTCGTGCGTGTCGAGGTCGCCGATGACCCAGCCCCCGCCGTGGTAGTACACCAGCACCGGCAGCGGGCCTGCGCCGGAGCCGAGCGGCCGGTAGAGCCGCACCGGGATGGTGCCGTGCGGGCCGTCGGCGGCCAGGTCGCGCACCTCGGCCACTTCGGCCGGCAGCGGCTGCGTGGCGACACGGCGTTCACGGTAGAAGGTCCGCGCGTCGGCGGGCGACAGGGTGTGCGTCGGCGGAATGCCGCGCGCCTCGATGAAGTCGAGCAAGGCGCGAGCCTGGGGGTGCAGCATGGTGTCTCCGGTGGAACCACTCGACCATGCCCGCGCCGTTGCGGCGCGGCTTGCGAAAACTGGCTATGCCTTGCGCGGCTTCACGCGCGAGGCGGCTTCCTTGGCGAGCTTGCGGGCCGTGTCGATGTCGGCCGCGTGCACCAGCGCCACGCCCATGCGGCGCTTCAGGAAGCTCTCGGGCTTGCCGAACAGGCGGATGTCACTGCCAGGCACCTGCAGCGCCTCGGCCACGCCGTCGAAGGCGATGCCGGTGGCATCCACGCCGCCGTAGATCACCGCGCTGGCACCCGGGCTCTTGAGGGTGGTGTCGACCGGCAGGCCGAGGATGGCGCGCGCATGCAGCTCGAACTCGTTCTGCCACTGCGTGGCCATGGTGACCATGCCGGTGTCGTGCGGGCGCGGGCTGACTTCGCTGAACCAGACCTCATCGCCCTTCACGAACAGCTCGACGCCGAAGAGGCCCTGGCCACCAAGGTCGGCCGTCACGGCCTGTGCGATCTGCTGTGCCTTCTGCAGCGCGGCGGGCGCCATGGGGTGCGGCTGCCAGCTTTCCACGTAGTCGCCGCTCACCTGCACGTGGCCGATGGGATCGCAGAACTGCGTCTGCACAGCACCGCCGGCATCCTTGGCGCGCACGGTGAGCAGCGTGATCTCGTAGTCGAAGTCGATGAAGCCCTCGACGATCACGCGGCCATGGCTCACGCGGCCGCCGGCCATGGCGTAGTCCCAGGCCTTCTGCACGTCGGCGGGGCCGTCGATCTTGCTCTGGCCCTTGCCGGAGCTGCTCATCACGGGCTTGACGATGCAGGGGTAGCCAATGCCCCCATCGATGGCGGCTTGCAGCTCGGCCAGCGAGTCGCAGAACTTGTAGGGGCTGGTCGGCACGCCCAGCGTCTCGGCGGCCAGGCGGCGGATGCCTTCTCGGTCCATCGTCAGGCGGGCGGCGCGGGCCGTGGGAATCACGCGCACCACGCCGGCGTCTTCGAGCTGCTGCAGCATGGGCGTGGCGATGGCCTCGATCTCTGGCACCACCAGCGTGGGCTTCTCGGCCTCGATCAGCGCTTTGAGCTGCTCGGGGTCGCTCATGGTGATGGTGCGCGCGTGGTGCGCCACCTGCTGGCCGGGGGCGTTCTCATAGCGGTCGACGGCAATGGTCTCGACGCCGAGGCGCTGCAGGGCGATCAGCACCTCCTTGCCTAGTTCGCCGGAGCCCAGGAGCATCACGCGGGTTGCAGAGGGGGAAAGGGGGGTGCCGAGGGTGGTCATGGTCGGAGGGTCGAAAAGAGCGGGAAAACGAGCAGGGAAAAGCAACCGCCGCACTGTAAGCCACCGGCGGGCCGCCGGTGTCGCACACGGCAACGGCGCGGCTGCGGGGCTGCTTCACAATCGATGTTTTGCCGTGGCGCCAGCTGCGTGCACCCCCTTTTTGTTTTCTTCAAGGAGTTCTCTCATGGCTATCCAGACTGTCGGCATCATCGGTGCCGGAACGATGGGCAACGGCATCGCGCAGGCCTGCGCTGTGGCCGGCGTGAAGGTGGTGATGGTCGACATCGCCCAGGCAGCGGTCGACAAGGGCCTGGCCACCGTATCGGGCAGCCTCGACCGCCTGATCAAGAAAGAAAAGCTCACCACCGAGCAGAAGACCGCCGCGCTGGCGCTGATCCAGGGCTCGACCAACTACGAAGACCTGAAGAGCGCGCAGCTGGTGATCGAGGCCGCCACCGAGAACCACGCGCTCAAGCTCAAGATCCTCAAGCAGGTCGACGACATGCTGGCGCCCGAGGTGATCATCGCGTCGAACACCTCGTCGATCTCGATCACGCAACTGGCGGCCGCCACCTCGCGCCCTGACCGCTTCATCGGCATGCACTTCTTCAACCCGGTGCCGATGATGGCGCTGGTGGAGCTGATCCGCGGCTACCTCACGAGCGACGCCACGCACGACGCGGTGAAGGCGCTGGCCGAGACGCTCGGCAAGTCGCCGATCACGGTGAAGAACGCGCCGGGCTTCGTGGTCAACCGCATCCTGGTGCCAATGATCAACGAGGCCTTCTTCGTACTGGCCGAGGGCATCGCCACGGCGGAAGACATCGATGCCGGCATGAAGCTGGGCTGCAATCAGCCCATCGGCCCGCTGGCACTGGCCGACATGATCGGCCTGGACGTGTGCCTGGCCGTGATGGAGGTGTACCTGGAGCAGTTCGGCGATTCCAAGTACCGCCCCTGCCCGCTGCTGAAGGAAATGGTGGCAGCCGGCCAGCTCGGCCGCAAGACCGGCCGCGGCGTGTACACGTACTGAGCCGCGCAGCCATAACAACAACACGGAGACAAGACCGATGACTGCGACCCCCACCACCCCACCGGCAGAAGGCTGCATCGACACCCAGGTGCTCGACCACGTGCTGCTGATCGGCATCAACCGCCCCGCCAAGCGCAACGGCTGGACGCCGCCGATGTTCAAGCAGCTGGCCGAGGCCTACACCCGGCTCGACGACGACCCGAACCTGCGCGTGGGCGTGCTGCATGCCTTCGGCGACCACTTCACGGCGGGCCTCGACCTGCCGGCGGTCACCGAGTACATGAAGCGCGGCGAGAAGGCCATTCCGGCCGGCATGGTGGAGCCGCACGACTTCGGCCTGCCCGACTACCGCCGCCGCACCAAGCCGATGGTGGTTGCGGTGAAAGGCATCTGCTTCACGGTGGGCATCGAGCTGATGCTGGGCGCCGACATCGTGGTGGCGGCCGACAACTGCCGCTTCTCGCAGATGGAAGTGCAGCGCGGCATCATGGCCACGGGCGGCGCCACGCTGCGCATGGCCGAGCGCGCGGGCGTGGGCAACGCGATGCTGCATCTGCTCACGGCGGACGAGTTCGACAGCGCCGAGGCCTATCGCCTCAACTTCGTGCAGAAGGTGGTGCCGGCCGGGCAAGAGCTCGATGCGGCGCTGGCCATTGCGCAGCGCATCGCGGCACAGGCGCCGCTGGCGGTGGTGGCCACGCGGCTCAATGTGATCAAGGCGGTCGAGCAGGGGCCGCTGGCAGCGGTGTCGGAGTTCATCGAGACGCAGAAGCTCCTGTCGAACAGCGAGGACGCCGCCGAGGGCGTGCGCTCCTTCATCGAGCGCCGCCCGGCGCGGTTCAGCGGCCGTTGATCCCCTTCTTCATCCAGAACAACAACATGCCCCTCTTCATTCGCACGGCGCTTGCCGCCGCCTTCACCCTGCTCGCCGTGAACACAACCTCCGCCCAGACGCCCACGCCCCCCGCGCTGCCAGACCCCGCGGCAACCTCGGTCGATGCGCTGGGCTGGATGAAGGGCTTCCCGCCCGCGCCCGACAAGCTCATCACCTTCGACAACCCGGCCGGCGGCGTGTTTCCGCGCACGCGCTGGAGCTTCTCGCACGTGCGCGAGACGGTACCCACCGCCAACGTGTGGCGCGGCAACGGCGCGGCCAGCCCGCTGCCGGCGGCAACGCCGCGCTTCGACATCGAGGCTGTCACGTTCAAGCCTCTTGGGAGTACAGGCAGTGAGCAAACGCTCAACTTCGCCCAGATGATCTCCGGCACCTACACCGACGGCATCCTGGTGCTGCACCGCGGCAAGGTGGTCTACGAGAAGTACTTCGGCGCGCTCACGGCCGAGCGTCCGCACATCGCGATGTCGGTCACCAAGTCCTTCGTGGGCACGCTGGCGGCCATCCTCGCGGACGAGGGCAAGCTGGACCCGGCCGCGCCCGTCACCAAGTACCTTCCCGAGCTCAAGGACACGGCCTACGGCGACGCCACCGTGCGCCAGGTGATGGACATGACCGTGGGCGTGCACTACTCCGAGAACTACGCCGACCCCAAGGCCGAGATCTGGGACTACGCCCGTGCCGGCGGCATGCTCACCCAGGGCCAGAACTACACCGGCCCCAAGTCGTTCTACGAATTCCTGGTCACGCTGAAGAAGGAAGGCGAGCACGGCGACGCGTTCGCCTACAAGACCGTCAACGCAGAAGTGCTGGCCTGGATCGTGCGCCGCGCCAGCAACCAGTCGCTGGCCGATCTGCTGAGCGAGAAGATCTGGCGCCGCATCGGCGCCGAGCAGGACGCGTATTTCATGGTCGACCGCATCGGCACCGAGTCGGGCGGCGGTGGCCTCAACACAGTGCTGCGCGACCTCGCGCGCTTCGGCGAGACCATGCGCAACGGCGGCCGTGCACCCAACGGGCAGCAAGCGATTCCGAAGGCGGTGGTGGAAGACATCCAGCGCGGCGGCGACCCGGCGAAGTTCGTGAAGGCCGGCTATCCGCTGCTCAAGGGCTGGTCGTACCGCGACATGTGGTGGGTGTCGCACAACCCGCACGGTGCCTACATGGCGCGCGGCATCCACGGCCAGAGCATCTATGTGGACCCGAAGGCCGAGATGGTGATCGTTCGCTATGCGGCGCACCCGGTGGCCGCCAACGGCGCGAACGATCCGCTGACGCTGCCCGCGTTCCAGGCGATGGCCGAGGCGCTGATGCGCCCCTGAGCCTCAGGCGGCAGCCCGCTCGCGGGCAATGACCAGGAGCCCGTCCATGATCAGGCTCTCGACCAGCTCGAAGTGCCCGTTCATGACGGGCGCCATCTTCCAGCCCGCGCCGCCGGTCATGTAGCAGGCCGGCTCCATGCCGCAGTGCGAGCGCACGTGCTGCACCATGCGCTCGACCGCGCCGGCAATGGCGTAGGTGCCGCCGCTGGTGAGCGCGTCGCTGGTGTTGGTGGGGAATTCGCGCACCTCGCCGGTGGGCACGTGCAGCCCCGCCGTGCCCGACTCCAGCGCGCGCAGCATGATGCCGTGGCCCGGCAGGATCAGGCCGCCGAGGAACTTGCCTTCGGTGTCGATCGCCTCGACGGTCACGGCCGTGCCGATCAGTACCACCACCATCGGCCGCGGCGGCTGCCCGGGTCTCTCGGCCAGCATGCGGTGGCGCGCGCCGATCATCGCCACGAAGCGGTCGGCGCCCAGGCGCGTGGGATGGTCGTAGCCGTTGACGATGCCGGCCTCGCCAGCGCTGGGCATCACCCAGCGGGGAGTACAGTCGAAGCGCTCGACGATCTGTTCTTCGGCGCGCCGCCGCACCGCGTCGCCGGCCACCACGCAGCCCAGCATGGAGCCGGGCGAAGGCAGGTCGGCCCAGGGGCCGTCGGCCAGCCGTTCGATGTGGTCGAGGAATTCGGCGCCCTGCGCCTGCAACGCGGCGCCGGGGCGGGCCGAGTCGTAGAGCGCCCATTTGAGGCGGGTGTTGCCGATGTCGATGGCGAGGAAGGGGGATGACATGCGCGGGATTATTGCGACTTTGTGTCTATTCCTGCTGGCGCGTCGCTGACACACGCGGCCTGGGCCTACGCCGGCCCTCGGTGTTCCGCCGCTACATTCGCCAATTCCATCCACCACCGCACAAGGAGAAAGCCATGGGATTGCTGAGTTTCATCAAGGAGGCGGGCGAGAAACTGTTCGGCGGATCGTCGGCGCAGGCCGCCACGCCCGACGCCAATGCGGCTGCGGCAGCCGCCATCAAGACCTACATCGAGACGCAGAACCTCGGCCTCACGGGCCTCGAGGTGACCTACACGGCCAGCAGCGGCGTGGTCACTCTTGCCGGCCAGGCGCCCTCGCAGGAAGCCAGCGAGAAAGCCTCGCTGGCCGCTGGCAACGTTGCCAACGTGACGAGCGTGGAGAACAACCTCGTGGCCCCGGCCGCGCCGCCCGCGCAGTACCACGACGTGGTAAGAGGCGACACGCTGTCGGCCATCTCGAAGAAGTACTACGGCGATGCCAACAAGTACAACGCGATCTTCGAGGCTAACAAGCCGATGCTGAGCAGTCCGGACAAGATCTATCCGGGGCAGAAGCTGCGGATTCCGGCGCTCTGACCACGGCTGGATCAAAAAAGGCTCACCGGTTTCGGTGGGCCTTTTTTTCGGGGTGCATGCGAATGACGCCGGGTACTCCCTTGCGCGAATGTCCCCCGTCGGCGTGAGCGCGCCCCGAACAGGAATCCCTAGTTCTGCTTCCAAGGCAGCCCACGCTTGCGCCAGCCGCCAATCTGCCCACGATGCCCCTGCTCGTCCGGGTTCCCCTCGAAGCCTTCGAGGATGTTGTAGGCCTCAACACCCAGTTCCGTCGCGCGCTTGGCGGCGGAGATGGAGCGCACGCCGCTGCGGCACAGCAGCACCAGCTTCTTCTTGCCTTCGGCGGCGGCGCGGATGCCGTCGTCGAACGCGGCGTTCATCGCCATGCCCGGCCATTGCTTCCAGGCCAGAGGCACGGCGCCGGGCACGTAGCCGACCCATTCGCGTTCGGCGTCGGTGCGCACGTCGACCAGCACGGCCTCGCCGCTGGCCATCCACTGCGCGGCCTGCTCGGGCGTCACGTCGCCGGCATAGCCTTTTTCCCCAACTGGTTCAGTCATCTCTTTGCGTCCTTCAAATGAATAGGGTTACTTCCCAGGCAGCGGCCGTCTTTACGTTGCCCGATGCCCTCGCCGGATGGTGGAATTTTTCACCAGTTCGTGAAAACCCTGTTTGTCACGTTTTCCTGCGCGCCAAAGATGCGGCTTGGACCTGCCAAACATAACTCCAAGGGGCGGGCAGGGTTTCTTCGTCATCAGAACTTGTTTTGGAGAGAGACAACATGACAGACAGCAAATCACCCCGCCGCCGCAACCTCCTCAAGGGTGCAGCCGTGGCCGCAGGCGCCATGTCGGTGCCGATGGTCAGCGTGGCCCAGACCACATCCTTGCGCTTCCAGAGCACCTGGCCCGCCAAGGACATCTTCCACGAGTACGCCAACGACTTCGCCAAGAAGGTCAATGACATGGCTGGCGGGCGCCTCAAGATCGAAGTGCTGCCCTCGGGCGCCGTGGTGCCCGCCTTCCAGCTGCTGGAGGCGGTGAACAAGGGCACGCTCGACGGCGGCCATGGCGTGGTGGCCTACCACTACGGAAAGAACTCGGCGCTCGCGCTGTGGGGCTCGGGCCCGGGCTTCGGCATGGATGCCAACACCGTGCTGGCCTGGCACAACTACGGCGGCGGCAAGGCGCTGCTCGACGAGATCTACAAGAGCCTGAACATGGAAGTGGTGTCGTACCTCTACGGCCCGATGCCCACGCAGCCGCTGGGCTGGTTCAAGAAGCCGGTGGCCAAGGTCGAGGACATGAAGGGCCTGAAGTTCCGCACCGTCGGGTTGGCGGTCGACATGTTCACCGAGATGGGCACGGCGGTGAACCCGCTGCCCGGCGGCGAGATCGTGCCCGCGCTGGACCGCGGGCTGATCGACGCGGCCGAGTTCAACAACGCGTCGAGCGACCGCACGCTGGGCTTCCCCGACGTGGTGAAGAACTGCATGCTGCAGAGCTTCCACCAGTCGGGCGAGCAGTTCGAGGTGCTGTTCAACAAGGGCAAGTACAGCGCGCTGTCGCAGGAGCTGCGCTCGATCATCGACTACGCGGTGCAGGCCGCGAGCGCCGACATGAGCTGGAAGGCGGTGCAGCGCAACTCGCAGGACTATGCCGACATGAAGAAGGCCGGCATCAAGTTCTACAAGACGCCCGACGCGGTGCTGCGCGCGCAGCTCGCGGCCTGGGACAAGACTGTGGCGAAGAAGGCCGAGGAGAACCCGCTGTTCAAGAAGGTGCTGGAGTCGCAGCGCGTGTTCGCAGAGCGTGCGCTGCAGTGGCAGAACGACTACGGCGTCGATTTCAAGATGGCCTACAACCACTACTTCAGTAAAAAGAAGGCCTGAAGAATCTCTCGGTGACAGTTCGCGCCGGCCATACGGAACGCTCCGGATGGCTGGCTTTCCGATGCGTGCTTTGCTGTTTTCCAGTGCCTTCATGACCATCCAACGCTTCCTCCACACCGTCGACCGGTTCAGCATGGTCGTGGGCAAGACCTTCTCGTGGCTCATCGTGGCGCTGATGCTGCTGGTGTGCGGCGAGGTGTTCAAGCGCTATGCGCTCAACGCGCCCACCGCCTGGATCTTCGACGCCAACAACATGCTCTACGGCACGCTCTTCATGATGGGCGGCGCCTACACGCTCTCACAGGCCGGCCATGTGCGCGGCGACTTCTTCTACGGCAGCATGAAGCCGCGCACGCAGGCCGCGCTCGATCTCGTGCTGTTCGCGCTCTTCTTCCTGCCCGGCGTGGTGGCGCTCACATGGTCGGGCTGGACCTACTTCGGCGAATCGCTGGCAATGCACGAGCAGACCTTCAACGCCGACCCGATCCCGGTGTACCCGTTCAAGTTCGTGATTCCTGTGGCCGGCGCGGTGCTGCTGCTGCAGGGCATCGCCGAGATGGTGCGCTGCGCGCTGTGCCTGAAGACCGGCGTGTGGACGCCGCGCCTGAAGGACGCGGAAGAAATGGACGTGGTCGGCGAGCAGCTCGCCGGCAGCAGCTACGTCGATGAAGCCGACAAGCGCGAGGTGATCGACAAGGCCAAGGCCATCGAGCAGGCCGCGCAGCAGCGCAAGAGCGACACGACTGGAGGTGCGACATGAGCGAACCCGCACTCGGCCTCCTGATGCTTGGGCTGATCGTGGTCGTGATCATGCTGGGCTTTCCCACGGCGTTCACGCTGATGGGGCTGGGCATGTTCTTCGGCTTCATCGCCTTCTACGACCCTGCCTCGCCCTGGCTCGACAACAAGGTCTTCGACCTGATGGTGCAGCGCGCCTTCGGCGCCATGACCAACGAGACGCTGCTCTCGATACCGCTGTTCGTGCTGATGGGCTACGTGATGGAGCGCGGCGCGCTGGTGGACAAGATGTTCCACAGCGTGCAGCTCGCGTTCCGCCGCGTGCCGGGCTCGCTGGCTGTGACAACGCTGATCGTCTGCACCTTCTGGGGCATCGCGAGCGGCCTGGTCGGCGCGGTGGTGGTGCTGATGGGCGTGATCGCGATGCGGCCGATGCTCAACGCGGGCTACGACACGCGGCTCGCGGCTGGCGTGATCACCGCGGGCGGCACGCTCGGCATTCTCATTCCGCCCTCGGTGATGATCATCGTGTACGCGGCAGTGGCCGGGCAGTCGGTGGTCAAGCTCTATGCGGCTGCCATGTTCCCGGGCTTCTTCCTCGCATTTCTCTACCTGCTCTACGTGATCGGCTGGGCGCTGCTGCAGCCGAAGGTGGCACCCAAGCTGCCGCCCGACCAGCAGCGCGCGCCGGTCACGCCGTGGGTTGCGCACATTGCGGCGAGCTATTCGCCGCGCATGCTGCCGGCGCTGTTCGCGGCCGTGGTGTCGCCCGCGCGTGCCATGCGCGGCGCGGCGGAAGGCGTGCGCATCACCTGGTGGCTGCTGCTGCGCAGCCTGCTGAATGCGCTGGTGCCGCTGGCGCTCGCAGTTGCGACGCTGGGCTCGGTGTGGTGGTACGTGACTATTTACTCGCAGAAGGACAACAACGCACCGACGGTCGCGGAGCAACAGGCGACGCAGAAGGCCGAAGCCCCGGCCGCTGCTGCATCGCCCGAGGCCTCCGGCACCGGGCTCGCTGAACCACCCACGTCCGACGAGCCGAAAGAGTCTGCATCGGAAGGCGGCCTGCAGGAGCCTCCCGGCGGCGTCGAGGAACCACCCGGCAGCGAGGCCCCTTCAGCGCCGCCTGCTGCGGAAGGTGGCCTGCAACAACTAGGCGAAGCCGTCGATGCACCGAAGACCGCCGCAGTGCCCGAAGCCTTCTACACAGGCTTCCTGCTGGTCAGCCTCTTCACGCTTGCACTGCTCGCCTGGTACTACTGGCGCATGGACGCGGAGCAATTCGAGATCCTGCGCATGCTGGTGTCGTCGGTAATGCCGCTGGCCACGCTGACGCTGGTGGTGCTGGGCGTGATCTTGTTCGGCATTACCACCGCCACCGAGTCGGCCGCGGTCGGTGCGGCCGGCGCCTTTCTCATGGCCTGGCACGCCGGCACGCTCGACTTCAAGAAGACCAAGGAGGCAGTGTTCCTCACACTCAAGACCACCTCGATGGTCTGCTGGCTGTTCGTGGGCTCGGCGCTGTTCTCGGCGGTGTTCGCGCTGCTGGGCGGCCAGCGCATCATCGAAGAGTGGGTGATGGGCATGAACCTCACGCCGCTGCAGTTTCTGCTGCTGTCGCAGGCAATCATCTTCGTGCTGGGCTGGCCGCTGGAGTGGACCGAGATCATCGTGATCTTCGTGCCCATCTTCCTGCCGCTGCTCGCGCACTTCCAGATCGACCCGCTGCTGTTCGGCGTGCTGGTGTTCGTGAACCTGCAGGCGGCATTCCTCTCGCCGCCGGTGGCGATGTCGGCCTTCTACCTGAAGGGAGTGTCGCCACCGCACGTGACGATCAACCAGATCTTCGCGGGGATGATGCCGTACATGCTGATCGTGATCCTGTGCATGGTGTTCATGTACATCTGGCCGGGGTTGACGCTTTGGCTGCCGCAGTATCTGTACGGTTGAGCGCCGACGCCGGTGGGCGGCGACCAGAGCCTGCGCAACGCTGGCTCAGCGTCGCCGCTCCACATACGGCCGTGCCTGCAGCAGCACGATCCTGTCTCCCACTGTCGCCCACTCGATGTCCTGATCGACCGCGTTGAACGTGCGCTTCACCGCAGCGCCCACGTTCGCCAGGCGCACCACCAGCTCATCCGTCAGCACGTTGCGTCCAGCTTCCACCGGCACTTCCTTCACGCCGCCTTCCTTGTCGAGCTGCAACGAGGTTTCCTCGGCCGATCGGCTCAGCACCTGGATGGCCTTCGACCAGCTCGAATACATCACCTGCTCCGCCACGCGCTGCCCCTCGACCACACGGATGCCGATGCCGCGCTTGGCCGAGATGTAGGTGACGTGCGGATGCCCCGCGTCGAAGGGGTCGCGCGTGATCATCACGCCGGCGTTGGTCGAGTCGATGGCGGTCTGCACGAACACGCCCATCAGTACCGACTCTGCGCCGAAGCCCGCGGCGCTGCGGGCTTCCCAGGCTTCGGGGTTGAAGACCGAGGCCCAGACCTTCTTCACCGCAACTTCGAGCGCGTCGCCGGTCTTGACGTTGGGCACCGTGGTGTAGAGCCCCGCTCCGCTGAAGCCGGGCAGGTCTTCGGAGTTGGACGAGCTGCGCACGAACACGCCTCCACCGCCCAGCTGCGACTGCCACGCGGCACGCCATGCCGCCGCGGTGGCGGCATCGACGGGCCATTGCACGATCTCGTCGCGCAACTGCGCCAGCGCCTTCTGGCGAATCTTCGGATCGCTCGCGAAGCCGGGCTGTCGCTGCATGCGCGCGATGCGCTCGGCCAGGCCGTTGGCGCGCATGAAGCGGTCGTAGTGCGCGAACGGAACGCAGAAGCCGTCGGGCACCGAGGTGCCCGGAATGTGCGCGGCCAGCATGGCGCCGAGGTTCGCGGCCTTGGTGCCGCACTGCGCGTTGTTGCGCGCACGCAGTGACGCCAGCGGCAGCAGGCGGGTTTCGCGCAGGTCGGGCTTGACGGCGCGCGCGCTGCCGGGCGTGGCGCCGGTGGACGCTGTGCGCACGGCGCGCGGTGGCAGCGCCGCGATCTCTTCAGGCGTGAGGCGGCGCACCTGGTAGCCCGAGGCAGCCACCTTCAACGCGACCCATTGGCCCGCGTGCGCCTTCAGCACCGTGGCGGCGTCGCGCACATAGGCGTTCGGAATGCCCCAGCCCTTGGCCAGCAGGTTGACGTGCGAGAGCGCAGTCGAGGGCCGTTCGGTCAGCACGCCCGCCACCGGCGGCAGGCTGATAGGCACCTGCCGCAGCACGGCGATGTCGTCGGGCAGCAGCGCGTTGATGCCGGATTCATCATCCACGATGCGCACGCGGCCGGTGGCGGTGCCCAGGTTCAGCGGCAGAAAAGGCTGCTCGCGGATCAGCGCCTCCTGGCTCACGGAGTCGATGCCGGCTTCCTTCGCCACGCGCTCGTGCAGCGTGGAGTTGGTCTTGAACTTCACGGGCGCGAAGAAGCTGGCCTTGACCTGCGCGTCGGCCTGCCGCAGCAGCGGCGCGGTGAGCCGGTCGCCTTCCCAGAACTCGTAGGTGAAGGTGCCGATGTTCTGCTGCCAGCTCAGCGTGCCGAACAGGAAGCGGCGGTCGGGCACGAGGTAGTTGCGGTCGATCTCGCGCTTGGCGGTGCTCGGCACCAGCCGGGTGTCGCGCAGGAAGCGCACGTGCAGCTGGTAGCGCGGCGTGTCGATGTAGTACATGCGCGCCGGCCTGGCCTGCCGGTCGATGGCGAACAGAACGTGCGCGAGCTGCATGGGCGTGCCGGGGTCGTAGACGCGCGCCATCTGGTCGAAGTCGCCCTGGCTGCGCAGCACGGGCAGCGACGACGGCACCGAAGGGCGCGGCACGAGCTGCGCGGCCGGGCCTTCGGACTGCGGCTGGTTCTGCTGCTGGTAGTAAGACGGCTTGCGCGCCAGCTGGGCAATGGCGGTCGCAGGAATGGCCGCAAGGGTTGCCGCAGCCACCAGGCACAGCGCAGTCACGCTATTGTTTCGGGAGCGCGCGACGCTCGTGGGGCATGCGTTTTTCTGGTTTTTCATGGGTATCCCTCCTTACAGCCGGTTGCCGATTGCACGCGCGCTTCACCAAGCAGTGGGCAGGCGGTGACAGCGGCAGCGGATTCTCGCGCGTTACAAACACAGCGCTTTCGCATCGTCCCGAGGATCAGAGAACAACGCCATGAGCCAACCCGCCATTTCCATGCTTTCCGCCCCGCGCCGATGGCTGCTCGGCCTGGCGCTGCTGTGCGTCGGCCTCGCGGCCAGCGCGCAGCAAGACCCGCCGGGCCGCGTCGCCCGCCTCAACTTCCAGCAGGGCACGGTGAGCTTCGCGCCTGCCGGCGAAGACAGCTGGTACGACGCGCAGCCCAACCGCCCCATCACCACCGGTGACCGCCTCTGGACCGACCGCAACGCGCGGGCCGAGCTGTACATCGGCTCGGCGGCACTGCGGCTCGACGGGCAGACGCATGTGGAGTTCTCCGAACTCGACGACGACACGGCGCGCATCACCTCGAACCAGGGCAACCTCCAGCTGCGCGTGCGCGACGAGCTGGCAGGCCAGCGCGTCGAGGTCGACACTGGCAACCTCGCGGTGGTGATCGACGAGCCGGGCGAATACCGCATCGCATCCGATCCAGCCGCCGGCACCACCTGGGTGGCCGTGGCCTCGGGCCGCGTCACGCTCTACGGCGACAACGGCCAATCTCAATCGCTGGGCGCGCGGCAGCAGCTCACCGTGTCGGGCCGCGACCTTTCGGCCGTGGGCGGGGTGCCGCAGCAGACCGGCGGTTTTGAAGCCTGGGTGGCCGAGCGCAACCGCCTCGAAGACCAGTCGGTCTCCGCACGTTATGTGTCGCGCGAGGTGGTCGGCTACCAGCAGCTCGACAACTACGGCGACTGGCAAAGCGACGCCACCTATGGCGACGTCTGGTTCCCGCGCAACGTCGATGCCGACTGGGCGCCGTACCGCGACGGCCAGTGGGTCAATGTCGCGCCCTGGGGGCTGACCTGGGTCGACGCCGCGCCGTGGGGCTTCGCGCCCTTCCACTACGGCCGTTGGGCTCGCGTGGGTCCGCGCTGGGGCTGGGTGCCGGGGCGTCCGAACGGGCGGCCGGTGTATTCGCCCGCGCTGGTGGGCTTCGTGGGTGGCGGTGCCAATGCTGGCGTGCAGATCGGCAACGGCCGCAACGGCGTGGGCTGGTTCCCGCTGGCCCCGGGCGAGCAATGGCGCCCTGGCTACCACGCGAGCCAGCGCTATGTGGACCAGGTGAACCGCATGGCCATCTACAACCGGCAGGCCCGCAACGACTTCTATGCCAACCAGCAGATGCCGGGCGCCGTGACCGTGCTGCCCGCCGACCGCTTCGGCCGCGGCAGCTTCGGGCGGCGTGACCTGGTGCGGCTGCCGGACGACCGCTTCTCGCGCGGGCCGGTGGCGCCCACGCCGGGCATCGCCATCAACGGCTTCGGCGGCGGCTTCGGCCGGCCCGCTGCCGTGATGCCGCCGGCGGCGGCGCTGATGGCGCGGCAGCAACAGCAGGTCCAGTTCCAGCAGGCGCAACAGCGGCAGTTGATGCAGCAGCGCGCGGCGCAGGCCGCACAGATTCAACAACAGCAGCAACTGCAGCAACAACAGCAGATGGAATGGCAGCGCCAGCAGGGCGGGCGTCAGCAACAGGAATGGCGCCAACAGCAGGATTGGCGGGCGCAACAAGACTGGCGCCAGCGCGGCGAGCAGGAGCGCTGGCAACAGCAACAGCAGCAACAACAACTGCAGGTCCAGCAGCAACAGGCGCTGCGTCAACAGCAGGAAATGCAGCAGCGCGCCGCCCAGGCGCAAGCCCAGCAGCAGCAACAGTTGCTTCAACAACAGCAAATGCAGCAGATGCAGCTCCAGCAACAGCGCGCGGCCCAGCAGCAGGCCTTGGCCCAGCAACAGATGCTCCGCCAGCAACAGGAAATGCAGTTGCGCGCCGCGCAGGCGCAGCAGCAGGTGCAGGCCCAACAGCAGGCCCAGCAGAACGCAATGCGCCAGGCGCAGGAGGCCCAGCTGCGCGCGCTCCAGCAGCAGCGCGGCATCGCGCCCCAACCGCAGCCGCAAGGCCAGCGCAGCGACGATCCGCGCAAGCTCTGGACCTCGCCGGACTCGCGCTGAGAACGCCCCACCGCAAGCCCCGCTGAAAGCGCTGCCTTCGCCCCGCCGCTACAGTCGGCGGCCAAGGAGCAAGCCTTTCATGCCCACATTCGACTTCGATCTCTTCGTCATCGGCGGCGGCAGCGGGGGCGTTCGCGCCGCTCGCATGGCGGCGCACACCGGTGCCCGCGTCGCCATCGCAGAGGCCGCCGAGCTCGGCGGCACCTGCGTCAACGTGGGCTGCATTCCCAAGAAGCTCTACAGCTACGCGGCCGGTTATGCCGAGTCCTTCGAGGAAGCCGCGGGCTACGGCTGGAAGCTGCACGGGGCGCCGCAGTTCGACTGGGCGCACCTGAAGGCGCAGCGCGCAAAAGAGATCACGCGGCTCAACGGCATCTATGCCTCGCTGCTGAAGAACTCGGGCGTCACGCTCGTCACCGGATGGGCGCAGTTGGTCGATGCCCACACGGTGGAAATCGACGGCCGGCGCCACACCGCGCGCCACCTGCTGGTGGCCACCGGCGGCACGCCCTTCGTGCCCGACATTCCGGGCCGCGAGCACATCGTGACCTCCGACGCGATGTTCGACCTCGACCCGTTTCCCAAGCGCCTGCTGGTGGTGGGCGGCGGCTACATTGCCTGCGAATTCGCATCGATCTTCAACGGGCTGGGTTCCAAGGTGACGCAGCTGCACCGCCGCGCGCACCTGCTCACCGGCTTCGACGACGACGTGCGGCAGTTCCTGGCGAACGAGATGGGCAAGGCCGGCGTCGACATCCGGCTGAACTGCGAAGCCGCCTCGGTCACGCGCGGACCGCACGGACTCACGGTCACGCTGGCGCGCGGCCAGCAGATCGAGGCCGACACGGTGCTCTTTGCCACCGGCCGCGTGCCCAACACGCAGGGGCTCGGCCTCGAAGCAGCGGGCGTGAAGCTCGACGAGCGCGGCGCGATCGCGGTCGATGCGCACTACCGCAGCTCGGTGCCGTCGATCTACGCGGTGGGCGACGTGTCCACGCGCGTGCAGCTCACGCCGGTGGCACTGGCCGAGGCGATGGTGGTGGTCGACGAGCTCTTCGGCAAAGGCAAGCGCCGGCTCGACTACGAATTCATTCCCACTGCCGTGTTCACGCACCCGAACATCGGCACCTGCGGCTACAGCGAACTCGACGCGCGTGCGAAGTTCGGCGAGGTGACGGTGTTCTCGAGCGAATTCAAGTCGCTGCGCCACACGCTGTCGGGCCGCAGCGAGCGCACGTTCATGAAGCTGATCGTGGACAAGGCGAGCGACCGCGTGGTGGGCCTGCACATGGTGGGCGCGGACGCGGGCGAAGTGGTGCAGGGCTTCGCGGTGGCGATGCGTGCGGGTGCGACGAAGGCGATCTTCGACAGCACCGTGGGCATTCACCCGACGGCCGCTGAAGAATTCGTGACGATGCGCGAGCCGATGCCCGGCTAGGCGCGCACCGCCTGCTGCTTGCCCTCGAGCAGCTTCACCATCACGAACAGCACGCGGTTGGCCGGCGTGGGCACGCCCAGCGCCTCGCCGCGCCGTACGACCAGCCCGTTGAGGTGGTCGATCTCGCTGAGCTTGCCGCGCGCGAGGTCTTGCGCGGTCGACGAATACTGCGAGGGCATGCTCTGCGCGATGCCGCGCACGGCGGCGTCGGTATCGCCTGGCACCACGACGCCCTCGGCCTTGGCCACGGCGAGGCACTCGGCCACCACGTCGCGGATCATGTCGGTCACGCCTGTGCCCTTCACGAGCACACCGTAGGGCAGCTGCGTGACGGCCGAGAGCGCGTTGTAGGCGCAGTTGAGGATCAGCTTGGCCCACAGCGAGCCGCGCACGTTGCCCGAGATCTGCGTGGGCACGCCGGCGGCGACGAGGTGCTGCGCGACCTGCTCGCTCATGCGCGAGGGCGCGATCACCAGCTCACCGCGCCCGTGGTGCTTCACATGGCCCGGCCCCGCCATCTCGGTCGCCACGTAGACGACCGCCGCGGCAACCTCGTTCGCCGGCAGCACCGAGCGCACGCGCTCGTCGTTGTCCACGCCGTTCTGCAAGGTGAGCACCAGTGCGCCGGGCGCGAGATGCGGCTTGATCTGCGCGGCGGCCGCTTCGCTGTCGGTCGACTTCACGCAGAACAGCACGAGGTCCGCGCCCTGCACCGCATCGGCTTCGGTGCTCGCAGCCACCTTCACGAATTCGTCGAAGGCCTTGGTCTCCAGCCGGAGCCCCTTGGCGTTGACGGCCTCCACGTGCGAAGGCCGACCGACCAGCACCACCTCATGCCCGGCACGCGCCAGCATGGCTCCGTAGTAGCAGCCGACTGCGCCGGCGCCCATGACTGCGACTTTCATCGGTTCGATTCCTTGGTTGTCGCGGCGATCATGCCTCGGTCTCTACGCCGCGCGATTTCAGCCCCTCGTCCAGCAGCCATTCGCGAAACGCCGCAAAGGCCGGCAGGTCGAGCCGGTCGGGCCGATAGCAGAGGTAGTGACCCTGGTTCACGCTCACCGGCGTGCCGCAGGGGCTCAGCAGCGAGCCTTCGGCGAGTTCTTCCTGCACCAGCAGCTTCGGCACGAGGCCGATGCCCAACCCGTTGAGCGCCGCCTGGATCAGCGCCGAATACTGCGCGAAGCGCGGGCCGGCCACGATCTGCACTTCGGGCACGCCGTGCTGCGCGGCCCATTGGCGCCAGGCGCTGGGCGCGCCCTCGTGATGCAGCAGCGTGTGGCCGACGATGTCGGCGGGCTGCGCGATGCGGTGCCGCCCCTCGACCAGCGACCGCGCCACGATCAGCACGAACTCGCGCCCCGCGATGTATTCGGACACCACGCCGGGCCAGCCGTCGGGGCCGTATCGGATCGCGGCGTCCACGCCCGCCGGAATGCCGTCGCTCGGCTCCAGGTGGCGGCTGAAGCTCAGCATCACGTGGCGGCTCTTCTGGCTGAAGGCGGGCAGGCGCGGAATCAGCCACTTGGTAAGGAAGGTGGGCACGCTCGCCAGCGTGAGCAGCCCGGCGCCCGCATCGCCCGAGCGCGCCTCGAAAGTCGCGGTTTCTATGGCGCGCAGGCCGCCCGAGATCTTCTGCCAGTACACGCGCCCCTGCGGCGTGAGCTGCACGCCGCGCCCATTCTTCTGCAGCAGCTCGCGGCCGAGGAAGGCCTCCAGCCCCGCGATCTGCTTGCTGACAGCGCTCACGGTGATGCACAGGGCGCCGGCCGCCAGCGTGATGCTCTGGTGGCGCGCCACGGCGTCGAAGGCCAGCAGCTCCTGGATGGTGGGGCAGTCGCGCTTCATGCATGGCTCCGCTTCGTGAAAGCTGCATGAAAAACGCTTTCCGATTGCTCAAGTGTCGTCATCCAACTTTCACCCATAAGTACGCATGCGGTTCCTAGAATTCGAGGCAACGCGGCGGCATGCTCGGCGCGGACAGTAGCGCATCCGGAAAGTATGCCGGGTGTCCATGACATTGGAGACAACCTTGATCCGCGGCATCTCGCTCATCTACGGCCTGTACCTGCTGCTGCCCATCGCCCTGCTGCTGGTAGGCAGCGTGGGCGGCAACTGGACCAACACGCTGCTGCCCACGGGCATCACGGGGCAGTGGTATGTCGACCTCTGGCTCGACACCTCCTTTCGCAAGGCCTTCGTGAGCAGCCTCGTGGTGGCAATGGCTGCCTGCGCCATCAACACCGTGCTGGCGCTGCCGCTGGCCTATGCGCTGTATCACGGCGCGCGGCGCGGCGGCAGCCTGGCGGCGCGCATCGTGAGCGCCACGCCGGTGGCGGTGCCGGCCATTACGCTGGCCTTCGGCTACATGATCGTGTTCAACACCGACCTCGCGCCCTGGCTGGGCTCGATGCCGCTGCTGATCGCGGCGCACGCGATCCTCACCCTGCCCTACCTCACCAACACGCTGCTCACCGACCTGCGCCACCTCGACCTCGGCCGGCTCGAACAGGCGGCCGCCACGCTCGGCGCCTCGGGCTGGCAGCAGTTCACCGGCATCGTGCTGCCGAGCCTGCGGCAGAGCCTGATCAGCGGGCTGGTGATGGTCGCTGCCATTTCGGTGGGCGAGTTCGGCGTGTCGAACCTGCTCACGAGCTTCCAGAACCGCACCTACCCGGTGGTGCTGCTGCAGGCCTTCTACGGCGCCACGGGCTTTGCCTGCGCGGCCACGGTGATCCTTCTTGTGCTGGCCAGTGCGTCGGCGCTTCTTTCTTCTTCCCTTGTAAAGCAGCGCACATGAGTCTTCTGTTCGACAACGTCAGCTACAACTACCCCGGCAGCACGCACGGCCTGCACGATGTGTCGATCGACGTGCGCACCGGCGAACTGGTGGCGGTGATCGGGCCCAGCGGGTCGGGCAAGTCGACGCTGCTGAAGCTGGTGGCGGGCCTGGAGACGGGCCACACCGGCCGCATCATGCTCGGCGGCGAAGACATGTCGCGCACGCCGGTGCACCAGCGCCACATCGGCATGGTGTTCCAGAGCTATGCGCTCTTTCCGCACCTGAGCGTGCTCGACAACGTGGCCTACGGGCTCAAGCTGCGCAAGCTGGCAACAGCCGAGCGGCGCAAGCGCGCGCAGGAGCTGCTCGACATCGTGGGGCTGGGCGACTTCTCGCAGCGCGCCGTGGCACAGCTCTCGGGCGGGCAGCAGCAGCGTGTGGCCCTTGCCCGCGCGCTGGCCATCGACCCGCGCGCCCTGCTGCTCGACGAGCCCCTGTCGGCCCTCGACGCCAGCGTGCGCGGCCATCTGCGCGACCAGATCCGCTCGATACAGCAACGCTTCAACGCCACCACGCTGCTGGTCACGCACGACCAGGAAGAAGCGCTGGTGATGGCCGACCGCGTGGCCATGCTGAAAGACGGCCGGCTGCTGCAGATCGCCACGCCGCGCGAGATCTACGAAAACCCCGCGAGCCGCGCGGTGGCCGAGTTCGTCGGACTCTCGACGATCCTGCCCGCGAAGGTGGCCTCGCCCGGCCGGCTGGACCTGGGCTTTGCCGAAGTCTTCGCCGACACCGGCCACCGCCCCTTCGGCACCGCGCTGCATGTGCTGGTGCGCCCCGAACACATCCGAGCCGACCCGGCGCCCGACGCCGTGAACCGCCTCGCGGGCCGCACCGGCGCGCAGCGCTACCTGGGTGCGCTCACGCGCTACGACTTCGAGGTGCCGGGTGCGGGCAAGCCATTCCTTGCCGAGTCGGCAGCGCCGGCTGCAGAAGCCATCGCCATCGCGCCCGAACACCTTCGTTTACTTGACCACTGACCCTTTCCTTCAAGGAGCCACCATGCAACGCAGACATCTGATCCAGGCCGCCGGCGCACTGCCCGCACTGTCATTGGCAACCCTCGCGGCACGCACCGCCTTCGCCTTCGACGGCCCCGAGCTCTACGCAGGCGAGAAGGCGCTGTACGCCGAGGCTCAGAAGGAAGGCCTGTGCGTCTCCTTCGACACCGGCCCCGAATGGGCCAACTGGAAGTCGCTGTTCCGCGACTTCAAGAGGCGCTACCCCGAGATCGAGCTGACCTACAACGACATCGGCTCCGCCGCCACCGTGGTCGCACTCGAAAAGACCAAGCGCCGCCCGCAGGCCGACACCGCCTACTACTTCGCCGCCTCGGCCGTCGACGCCGCGAAGAAGGACGTGGTCGCGCCCTTCAAGCCCGTCAACTTCGACAAGCTGCCGCCCGTGTTCCGCGAGGCCGAGGGCCGCTGGTTCACCATCCACACGCTCAACATCGCTTTCCTGGTCAACAAGAAGCTGGTGAAGACCGTGCCCACCGGCTGGGCCGACCTGCTCAAGCCCGAGTTCAAGAGCACGGTGGTTTACCTCGACCCGCGCTCCACCGGTATCGGCCAGGTACTGACCTTTGCAGCGGCCTACGCCAACGGCGGAAGCGTCGACAACGTGCAACCCGGCACCGACTACCTCGGCAAGCTGCATTCGGCCGGCAATGTGCTGCGCGTGGAAGGCACAACGCCGTACGCCAAGTTCCTGAAGGGCGAGATCCCGGTGTGGATCAGCTACGAGAACGACGGCCTCAAGGCCAAGCACGTCGACGGCATGGGCGACGCGGTGGAAGTCGTGATTCCCAAGGAAGCCAGCGTGGCCGCACCCTACGCCATCAGCCTCGTGAAGAACGGCCCGAACCCGAACGCCGGCAAGCTGTGGCTCAACTTCATCATGAGCGAGGCCGGCCAGTCGCTGTTTGCGCAGGGCTTCGTGCGGCCCGCCGTGCCGGGCACGCCGCTGAGCGCCGACGTGGCGGCCAAGATGCCGGCCGCGCCGCAAATCAAGCCGCTCGACGTGGTGAAGGCCTCCGAGCGCAAGGCCGAAGTCGACAAGCTCTGGGCGCAGGCCGCGCTGGGCAAGTAAGCAGGCCGTGATGCGACGCTTTGGCGCCTGGCCCGCATGGGCCTTCATGGCGCTTTTCTTCGCGGTGCCGCTCGCGGCGCTGCTGCCCGAAGCCTTCGCCGAGGGCGGCAGCGCCTTCGGGCGGCTGTTCGGCAACCCGCTGTTCCTGGGCGCGCTGCGCAATACGTTGGGCCTCGGCCTCGCGGCGGGCGCGATCTCGGCGCTGGTGGGCACCTGCATCGCCATCGAACTGGCACGCCAGCCCGAAGGCCGACGCCAATGGATGATGACCCTGCTGGGCTTGCCGCTGGCCTTCTCGGGGCTGGTGATTGCCTACGGCTTCATCCTGGCCTTCGGCCGCGCGGGCTTCGTGACGCAGCTGCTCGCGGGCCTCGGCGGTGACCCGGCCGCCATCGGCAGCTGGATCTACAGCGTGTCGGGCCTGGGCTTTGCCTATGCCTACTACCTGATCCCGCGCGTGGCGCTGTCGCTGTACCCGGTGTTCGCCAACCTCGACCTGCGCCCGGCGCAGGCGGCGCGCACCTTGGGCGCTTCGAAAGCGCGTGCCTTCTGGGACACGGTGGTGCCCGAGGTGATGCCCTCGGTGCTGTCGAACGCCTGCATGGTGGCCGCGATCGCGATGGGCACCTACGGCACGGCGCTGGCGCTGGTGGGCACTCAGCTGAACATCCTGCCGCTGATGCTGCTCGCGCAGGTGGGCGACGGCGGTTCCGATTTCGCGGTGGCGGCGGCCTTGTCGCTGGTACTGATGGTGGTGTGTGTGATCGTGATGGGAGTGGGCGATGTCTTTACGCGAAGGCGCGAGCGTGGTGCTGTCGGCGCCAGTCACTGAGGCGCTGACGCGCCTCGCGCAAAAGCAGCGGGGGCCCGAGCGCTACCGCCAGCCCGTGGCCATCATCGGCCCGGGCGACGGCGGCCCGGCCGAATGCGAGGCCGCCCACGCGGTGGCGCATGCGCTGGCCGGCGCGGGCATGTCCGTGGTCTGCGGCGGGCGCGGCGGCGTGATGGCCGCGGCTTCGCGCGGGGCCGTGGAGGCCGGCGGCATCGTCGTGGGCATCCTGCCCGAGGACGACGACCGCAACGCCAACGAATGGCTCAGCGTGGCCATCCCCACGGGAATGGGCGAGATGCGCAACGGCATCGTCGCGCGCAGCGGCGTGTGCCTGGTCGCCATCGGCGGCAACATGGGCACGCTGTCGGAAATGGCGCTGGGGCTCAAGTGGGGCAAGCCGGTGTTCGTGATGCATGGCGATGTGGCATTGCCCGGCGCGGTGCAGGCCACCGATGTGGAAGACATGCTCACGAAAGTTCTCGCCTGCCTGCTGGCATGACTGCCTCCGGCTGAAGCGGCGGGCGCATTGCACAATGACGGCATGCCCTACATGCCCACCTTTGTCGCTCCCGCCCGCTTCACCGATGCCGCCGCTGCACTCGAACAGGTCAAGGCCATCTACCAGGGCGGCCTCGCCCATCTGCGCGAATCGATGCTGCGCTTCGTTGCCGGCGAGGCGCTGCCGGGCCGGGTGCGGGCCTGCTACCCCTTCGTGCGGGTGCACACGCACACCGTCTCGCGCCACACGCCGCCGGCCAACGCCGGCCTGAGCTACGGCTTCGTTGCCGGCCCGGGCCGCTACGAGACCACGCTGACGCGGCCCGATTTGTTCTCGCGCTATTACCTCGACCAGTTCCGCCTGCTGCTCGAAAACCACCAGGTCGAGCTCGAGGTGGGCACCAGCACACAGCCCATTCCGATCCACTTCTCCTTTGCCGAGAACGACCACATCGAAGGCACCATGAGCGCCGAGCGCCGCGCCCTCATGCGCGACGTGTTCGACCTGCCCGACCTGGGCGTGATGGACGACGGCATCGCCAACGGCACCTACGAGGCGCGCGACGGCGAGGCACAGCCGCTGTCGCTCTTCACGGCCGCGCGGGTGGACTACTCGCTGCACCGCCTGCGCCACTACTCGGGCACCGCGCCCGAGTGGTTCCAGAACTTCGTGCTGTTCACCAACTACCAGTTCTACATCGACGAGTTCGTTCGCCTGGGCCACGAGGCCATGGCCGATGAGAACAGCGAGTACGTCGCCTTCATCGAGCCCGGCAACGTGGTCACGCGCCGGCGCGGGCTTGCCGCAGGTTCGAGCGCCACCTACGGCCACCTGCTCGACGGCAGCCAGGGCACCGCTCCACCGCGCCTGCCGCAGATGCCGGCCTACCACCTGGTGCGCGAGGATTGCAGCGGCACCACCATGGTCAACATCGGCGTCGGCCCGGCCAATGCCAAGACCATCACCGACCACGTCGCGGTGCTGCGCCCGCATGCGTGGATGATGCTGGGCCACTGCGCCGGCCTGCGCAACACGCAGCAGCTTGGCGACTACGTGCTGGCCCACGCCTACGTGCGCGAAGACCACGTACTCGACGAAGAGCTGCCGCTGTGGGTGCCGATTCCGGCGCTGTCGGAAATCCAGCTCGCGCTGGAGAAGGCCGTGGCCGACGTCACGCGCTACGAGGGGCCCGACCTGAAGAAGATCATGCGCACAGGCACCGTGGCCAGCACCGACAACCGCAACTGGGAACTGCTGCCCGGCAACCAGCCGCAGCGCCGCTTCAGCCAGAGCCGCGCGGTGGCGCTCGACATGGAAAGCGCGACCATCGCGGCCAACGGCTTCCGGTTTCGCGTGCCCTACGGCACCCTGCTGTGCGTGAGCGACAAGCCGCTGCACGGCGAGATCAAGCTGCCCGGCATGGCCAACCACTTCTATCGCGAGCGCGTGGAGCAGCACCTGCGCATCGGCATGCGGGCCATCGAGATCCTGCGCGAAGAGGGCTCGACGCGGCTGCACAGCCGCAAGCTGCGCAGCTTTGCCGAGGTGGCGTTCCAGTAAGAAGAAGGGCTTCCGGAGGGCCCCGACAGAGGTCGGGCCCTCAGGGTTTGTCCTGCCCGCCATCGCGCGGGATTGCGCCGTTTCGCGGACATCATCCGGTTTACCCCACAGCAACCGGAAAGAAGATGACCCAGTCGCGTTCCGTTCCCCTCTCCCGCCGCAGCTTCTCTGCATGGATCGCGGCCTCGGCTGCAGCTGCCGGCGCAGGACATGCCGCACTGTGGCCGCGCACCGCCTCCGCCGCCGATGCACCCGTGAGCAGCAAGCTGCGCATCGTGATTCCCGCCAATGAAGGCGGCGGCTGGGACCAGACCGGGCGCGCGCTCGGCGCCGCGATGCTGGCGTCAGGCGCGGTCGGCAGCGTGGTGTACGAGAACATCGGCGGCAAGGGCGGCACCATCGGACTGGCGAAGTACGTCGAGAAATACGATGCCGACCCCGACACCCTGCTGATGAGCGGCATGGTCATGGTCGGCGCGGTCGCGCTGCAGAAGCCCGCCGTGACGATGGCCAACATGGCGCCGATCGCCCGCCTCACCAGCGACTACGAAGTGGTGGCGGTGAAGGCCGATTCGCCCATCAAGACGCCGAAGGATTTGATCGCACAGCTGCGCGCCGATGCAGCCAACACCGTCATCGCGGGCGGCTCGGCCGGCGGCGTGGACCACATGTATGCAGGCATGCTGGCGCGCGTGGCCGACGCCTCGCAGTCGCTGGTCTACCAGGCGCACCCCGGCGGCGCGGAAGTGGTCGAGGCGCTGGCAACCGGCAAGGCCGCAGCCGGCATCTCCGGCTACAGCGAGTTCAGCGAGGGCCTGGCCAGCGGCAAGCTGCGCGCCATCGGCGTGTCGTCGAAGCGGCCGTTCCAGGGCATCGCCTCGGTGCGCGAGCAGGGCGTGGAAGCCGACCTTGCCAACTGGCGCGGCGTGCTCACCGGCCGCAAGGTGCCGCCGTACCGCAAGGCGGCGCTGCTGACGGTGGTGCGGCGCGCCACCGCCACCGATGTGTGGCAAAAAGCCATCAAACAGAACAACTGGGACCCCTTCTGGATGGAGGGCAAGGATTTCGAGAATTTCCTCGAAACCGACACCGCAATGGCCGGCCCGCTGATCTATCTGCTCAAGCTGAAAGCCTGAGAGCGCCCGCTCCTGCGGGTTTTCCCTAGGCCACGAAGGCAAGGGATTGACACGTTTTTCGGACATCATCCGGTTACTTTTACAGGGAACTGGAAACAAAATGTCGCATTTCGTGCCGACCGGCCTCTCTCGCCGCAGCCTTGCGGCATGGATCGCATCGACAGCTGCCGCGGGCGCAATGCCCGCAGCGCTCTGGCCCACGATGGCCAGCGCGGCCGAACCGCAGCTCGCCACCAAGCTGCGCATCGTCATTCCCGCCAACGAAGGCGGCGGCTGGGACCAGACCGGGCGCGCGCTCGGCGCCGCGATGATCGCGTCGGGCGCGGTGGGCGACATCAGCTACGAGAACATCGGCGGCAAGGGCGGCACCATCGGCCTGGCGAAATACGTCGAGAAATACGACGCCGACCCCGACACCCTGCTGATGAGCGGCATGGTCATGGTCGGCGCGGTGGCGCTGCAGAAGCCCGCCGTCACGATGGCGCAGGTCGCGCCGGTGGCACGGCTCACCAGCGACTACGAAGTGGTGGCGGTGAAGGCCGACTCGCCCATCAAGACCCCGAAGGACCTGATCGCCCAACTGCGCGCCGATGCCGCAAAGACGGTCATCGCCGGCGGCTCGGCCGGCGGCGTGGACCACATGTACGCCGGCATGCTGGCGCGTGTGGCCGGCAACGCGGGGGCTCTGGTCTACCTGCCGCACCCCGGCGGCGCACAGGTGGTCGAGGCGCTCGAAACGGGCAAGGCGGCCGCCGGCATCTCGGGCTACAGCGAATTCAGCGATCACCTGGCCAGCGGCAAGCTGCGCGCCATCGGCGTGTCGTCGAAGCGGCCGTTCCAGGGCATTCCGTCGGTGCGCGAACAGGGCGTGGACGCCGACCTCGCCAACTGGCGCGGCGTGCTCACCGGCAAGAAGGTGCCGGCCGAGCGCAAGGCCGTGCTGCTCGAAGCCGTGCGCCGCGCCACCACGGCCGATGTCTGGCAGAAGACCATCAAGCGCAACAACTGGGACGCGTACTGGATGGCGGGCAAGGACTTCGAGAGCTTCCTCGATCTCGATACGGCGATGGCCGGGCCGTTGATCTATCTGCTCAAGCTGAAGGCCTGATCGCTCGAAGCATCACGCGAAAAGCTCGGGCATTTCGCGCTGCGCCTTCGGCGTGAGCGTGAGCGCCCGCCCGTCGAGCTCCTGCCTCACCCATCCGCGGCGCAGCGACAGCTGCAGCCATGCAGCGCCCAGCGCACCGCCCAGGTGCGGACGGCGCTCGCTCCAGTCGAGGCAGGCGCAGGCGAAGCGGCGGCGCGAGCGCCGCACCGCATCGACCTCCACGCCCAGGCTCTCCAGCGCGATCGCGCCTTCGGACGTGAGTTCGTACGAGCCGCTCTGCAGGCCGCTGAGCCAGCCCTGCGCATGCAGCCTGTCGTGCAGCGCGACACCCGCCGTGCCCGCCATGTGGTCGTAGCAGGTGCGCGCGCTGCGCAGGCGGCTCGGCGTGTTCGGCTTGAACTCTGGCGTGCGCGGCGCGCCGGCCACCACCATCAGGCTTTCGAGCGCGGCGGCGACGTCGTCGTTGGCGAGGCGGAAGTAGCGGTGCTTGCCCTGCACCAGCAGATCGACCAGCCGTTCGTCCTTCAGGCGCGCGAGGTGCGCGCTCGCCGTGGACGCGGCCACTTCGGCCACGGTGGCGAGCTCAGTGGCAGTGCGCGCGTGGCCGTCCATCAGGCAGCTCAGCATGCGGGCGCGCGCCGGTTCGGCAATGGCGCCGGCCAGGCGGGCCAGTTGGAAATCGGCGGATGAAGCAGTGGTGTCCATGCGCCCATCGTAAGACGGCGCCGCATCCGACACTTCGTTCGCGGACGAAGTGTGGCGGCGGCTTCGATCGCACACTGATGCCATGAACGAAAGCAACAGCCCCACCCTCGCCGAGATGCCCGCCGACCCGGTCGCTGCCGTCAGGCATGCCGATCCCTATCCGTACTACGCCGCCCTTCGCGACGGGCCGCCGCTCGCTTGGAACGAGAAGCTGCGCCTCTGGGTCGCGAGCCGCGCGGACGTGATCGAAGAGGTGCTGCTCGCGCACGGTGCGTTGCGTGTACGGCCGACCGCCGAGCCGGTGCCCCGCGCCATCGTGGGCAGTGCGGCCGGCGAGGTTTTCGGCCATCTGGTGCGCATGAACGACGGCGTGGCGCACCAGGCGCACCGGCCCGCGCTGCAACGCGCACTGGCCGGGCTCGACATGAACGCGGTGCACGCGGCAGCCCTGCAGATAGCGCTGCGGGTGCCGCAGCAGCAGCCGCTGTCCGACGCGCTGTTCTCGATGCCTGTGCAGGCCGTCGCGCACCTGCTGGGTTTTGCCGACGACGCGCTGCCGCAGGTGGACCGGTGGATGCGCGACTTCGTGGCCTGCCTGTCGCCGTTGTCCACGCCCGAGCAGTTGCAGCGTGCGAGCGCCGCGGCGGGCGAATTGATGACGCGCTTTGAAGTTCTGGTGGCAGGCAAGTCGCCACGGCACGGCACGCTGCTCGCCGCCGTGCTCGCCGAAAGTGCGGGCGACGCAACGCTGTCACGCTCGCTGCTGGCGAACGTGGCTGGCCTGCTATCCCAGACCTGCGATGCAACGGCAGGCCTGGTCGGCAACAGCCTGATCGCGTTGATGCGCGAGCCTTCGCTGCGCCCCTCGACCCGTACACACGATGGCCTGCAGGCCATCGTCGAGGAGACCGCGCGGCATGATCCGTCAGTACACAACACACGGCGCTTTGCCGCCGAAGCCGTCACCATCGCCGGCACACCGCTGGCCTCAGGCGATGCGGTGCTGGTGCTGCTGGCGTCGGCCAATCGCGACCCGGCGTTCAACCCCAATCCCGACAACTTCATGCTCGTGCGTGCAAAGCGCCGCATGCTCGGCTTCGGCCACGGCATGCATGCGTGTCCCGGCCAGGCATTGGCGTGCACGCTGGCCGCGGCCGGCCTTGACGCCCTGCTGCGCCGCGCGCCCGACCTCGATGCTCAGCGCCTGCGCGGCTGGAGCTACCGGCCGTCGGTCAACGGGCGCATTCCCGTGTTCCACTGACCCGTGCCCGCCAGGTGGGGCGACAGTTGCGCGTCGCCCCAGCGCAGCGGCAACGCCGCCGGGCGACGCAGGGCATGCGTGACGTGGAGGCGCATCAGCCGCTCCGCGCCTTCAAATTCAGCCACCTCGGGCCCGTCCCAAACGATCTCTGCCGTGACTGCTACGTGCAGCAGATCGCCGCTGTCGAAGTCGACGAACAGCAGCCCCGCGCGCGGATGCGCCGCCAGGTTGCCGAGCGTGTTGAAGAAGCGGTTGCCGTTGAAGTCCGGCACGGTGAGCACGTCATCGCCGTCGATGCGCACGAAGCCCGGGCGGCCGCCGCGGTGCGACACATCGACGCCGTGCGAACTCGCATCGGCCTCGTCACCCGCCGCAACCTCGTTCGGATAGGCGGTGGCGATGAACAGCGTGTCGGCACTGCCGATAAGGCGGTGCGCCGCCAGGTCGAGCTTGTCGAGCCATTGCGCCTGCGGCGCCGCATCGGCACGCGGCGAAACGAACACCGGCTCGCGCGCCTGGATGTAGCGCGGGCAGTTGCCGAAGCTCTGCTGCACAGCGACCATGAAACCCGCGTCATCGAGCGCCTCGACCGTACCGTTCATGCGATTGCGCCGCCGCGTATGCGGCTGGATGCCGAGCAGGCCCAGCGTGGCGCCCTGCTTCAACTGGCCAACGAGCGGATCGCCCGACGCGGGCAGCGCATCGACGCGCAGGTGCGTGGCATCTGGTGAATGCGCGAAGCCGGCAGGTGCCGCGAGCACGCTGGCCCAGGGCTGCATATCCGCGTCAAGGCTGCCGACCACGAGGAACGGCAACAGCCCGAAGAACTCGCGGTGCTGGTCGGGCATGTAGTCGCGAATGACGCGCGGCCCGGCCACCTCCATCTGCTCGCGCGAGCCCGCCAGGGCCTGCAACGCCCGCTCGCCGGCGTGGAACGGCGCGGCGATCATGCGACCGCCGCAAGCCCGATGGGCGTGCGCACCATTGGTACGAAGCCCGGCAAGGCTTCCACGCGCTCGAGCCAGCCGCGCACGTTCGGGTAGGTATCGAGCGCCACGCTGCCTTCGGGCGCATGCGCCACATAGGCGTAGTTCGCGATGTCGGCCAGCGTGGCGGCGGGACCGGCAAGGAAGGGCTGCTGCTGCAGGTGCATCTCCATCACCGAGAGCAACGCATGCGAGCGCTTGACGGTCTCCGTCGGGTCGGTGGTGTGGCCGAACAGCGCCATGATCCGCGCGGCCGCCGGGCCATACGCCAGCGGCCCCGCCGCCACCGAGAACCAGCGCTGCACGCGCGCCGCACCGACGGCATCGCGCGGCATCCAGCGCGCGGGGTCGGACGCATAACGCTCGTTGAGGTAGACCAGGATGGCGTTGGAGTCGGCCAGCGTAAGGTCGCCGTCCTCGATCACCGGCACCTGGCCGAAGGGGTTGCGCGCCAGGAACTCCGGCGCACGGTTGTCGCGCTTGCGCATGTCGATCTCGACGTTCTCGAAGGGCAGGCCGAGCATCGTGAGGAACAGCCGCACGCGATGCACGTGGCCGGAGAGCGTGGTGCCGTAGAGCTTGATGGGCTGGGCGGGGCGATTGGCGACTGCGGCGTTCATGGAGGCGTTCCTTTTTCGAGATGGCTGGGACAGTGCCCCGATTCTTCTCTCTTGCGGCAAATGAATGAATAGCCATTCCTGTATTTGACTGCTGCGTTTTCCGGTTTAATCGCCCCCATGGATCGTTTCAAGGCCATGCAGACCTTCGTGCAGATTGCCGACCAGGGCAGCCTGACCCGCGCCGCCGAGGCGCTCGGCACCTCGCTGCCCGCGGTGGTGCGCTCGCTCGCCGCGCTGGAGGCGCACCTGGGCGTGCGCCTGTTCCACCGCACCACGCGCCGCCTATCGCTCACCGAGGAAGGCCGCCACTACCTGTCGAGCGCACGCGAGGTGCTGCTCGCGGCCGACGCCGCCGACCTCGCGCTGAAGGCCGAGGCGCGCGAGCCGGCGGGCCAGCTCACCATCACCGCACCGGTGCTCTTCGGCCACATGTACGTGGCGCCGGCCATCGTGCGCTTCATGCAGCGCTACGAAAAAGTGCGCTGCAGCGTGCGGCTGTACGACCGCACCGTGAACCTGCTCGAAGAGGGCATCGACGTGGGCATTCGCATCAGCCCGCTGGAAGATTCGTCGCTGGTGGCGCAGACGCTGGGCACCATCCGCCGCGTGGTGGCCGTGAGCCCCGACTACCTGGCGCGGCACGGCACGCCAACGCATCCGCGCGACCTGAACGGCGCGCCCTGCGTGCGAGGCCGCGTCGATGCGCCGGCGCAGTGGCTGTTCCACGAAGGCGGCAAGACGATCAGCGTGACGCCGAACAACCGCCTGGAGTTCAATCACCTCGCGCCGGCCATCGAGTCGTGCGCGGCGGGCATGGGCTTCGGCACCTTCTTCTCGTACCAGGTGATGCCGCACGTGGCGCAGGGACGGCTGAAGCTGGTGCTGGAAGACTTCGAGCCGCCGCCGCGGCCGGTGAGCGTGATCTATCCCAATGCGCGGCTGCTGCCCGCGCGCACGCGGGCGTTCATCGAGTGGATGAAGATGGAGTTCAGCGGGCTCAGGCTCTAGGTGCAGATGTCATTGCAGCTGCAGTTGCGGGGCAATTCGCGGCTGTCGAGCAGGCAGATTTCCGAGTCCTGCTTCAGCACCGGCCAGCCGTCGCGCTCGAGCTGTCCGGTCACGGCCGATACGCGCGACGTGAATTCCTCCAGGGATTCGCAGCTGCGCAGCGTCACGAAGCAGGTGCAGGCTTCCTCACGCAGGCTGTCTCGCGACAACTGCGCGCCGTGCGCCTCGCACAGCTGCTGCAGCGCAGACATGTCGCACTGCTGCTGGCGCAGCTTGCCGCGCCACTCGAAATACTGGCCGTCGCAGTCGAGCTGATCTGCGTCCTGCACAGGCGCATCGACCTTCACGCCCAGCACGGCCATGCCCGCCCGCGCCAGCCATTGCGCCAGCGCCATCGCTTCGGCCTTGGCTTCTTCGAGATCGGCGCGCAACCAGGCGGTAGCCGAGAGCTGCCGATTTCGCTCGCCGCCGTTGTCGCGGTGATGGTCGATCAGCAGCGGCCGCAGCCCGATCTGCTCGCACACCGCGACAAAGAACGGGATCTGCGATTCGTGCGGCACATCGCAGGTCAGGTGAAGTTCCAGCCTGCTCTTCATGGCACGACCACCGGCGCAGGCAAAGGCAGGCCATCGCAGAGCGCGGCGGCATCGCTCGCCATGCCGCGCACCGCCTCTTCGAGGCCGAGATTCAGCACCGACATGAACTCGCCATTGGCGCTGGCCCAGTTGGTGCGCGTCCCCATGCCGTGGTACTGGCGCAAGACAGTCTCGCCGCCGGGCAGGCGGTAGTTCACCTTGAGCACGACGTGCGAAACCAGGTTCAGATCGACCGACCACGCGTGGGCCAGGCGCAGGGCCACGTCCGCAGTCACCTGCCTGGCACCGGCGCTCGCGGGCGGTGCGCCCAGCACTGTCTGGAACCCGTAGCGGCTCGTCGACTGCAGCCCGCCGCGCGTCCACCCGGTGGCGTCGCCGCTGCGCAGCGACTGCACGGACCGGGGCGTGGCATGCACCGTCGGCAGCATCACGGTGAGGTTGCCGGCATTGGCCTTGTTGCTGCGCGCATCTTCGATCGACGGCAGGTACAGCGTGCAGCCGCGCGCGAGTCGCAGCGACACGGCCGGCACGCTGTTGGGGCGTTCGGCCGGCTCGGGCGCGGGCTCGAAAACCATGGGGAGCGGCTCGCTCTCGGTGACGGCATGCGAGAGAGTGGGCATGGCGCAGAGTATGGCCAGAGTGGTGGCGATGGCAAGTCCTTGGCGTGGCCTCATGGGGCGGTGTTCCTGACCGAATACATGGCGCCGTCCTGGTCGCGGAACAGCACGCGGCCGGGCTGCTCGTCGAAGCTCTGGCCGGCCAGTGTCACCCACGAACCGTTGACGTTGAATCGCGCAGTCTTAACGCCACCTGAACGGGCGCCGGCAATGTCCAGCGCGACCGCATGCAGGGTCTGTGCCATCGACTCGCGCATCACGCCGCGCAGCACCTGCCCGTCGTTCGCGGTGAGCCTTCGCAGCACGGCAGCGCGCGCGGTGCCGCCGATGGGCGTCTGGAAGATGGCCGAGGCGCGGTAGCTCGGCTCGCTGCGGCCGTCCTGCCAGAGCAGGGCCGAGGTGCGCGTGGTGAAGGCACCGAGGCCTGGCTCCAGCGCGTATTGCAGCAACAGCACCATGTAGGCGGGGCCAGTTTTCGTGGCAGCGATGCGGGCCTCCTGCTCGGCCTTCAGCGGCATCGCCGCGAGCACCTGCGAGGAGCGGATCTTCAGCGGGAACGAGCTCGGCTCGGCAAGCAGCGTGGTCAGCGCCTTGCCCGCCTCCACGCGGTAGTCGTAGTCGAGCAGCGGGCCGACGATGGCCTGCACTTCGGCGCTCATCTCCTTCTGGCGCGTTTGCTGCACCGACGAGTCGATCAGCGCGCCGATCAGCCCGCCGCCCGTGGCCGCGCTCACGCCCGGGGGCTGTGCGGAGAACATGAAGCTCTCCTGAGCGACGACGACGCGTACGTCGACTTCCTGGACCTTGCTGCGGTCCGCAGCCGCCAGGGGCCGATGAAAAGGTGCGCAGGCGCTGAGCAGCAGCGCAGCCGACAGCACCAACCAGAAACGCAGCATCCTTGGGCCTCCCACCGCGCAATGCAACTGGGCGTCGATTGTGAGGCCGCCGGGGCGTGGTTCGACTCGGGTTATCGAGGGCTTGGAGCGCCCGTGATTTTCAGGTGACTGCGTCAGAATGGTTGTGTGCCGCCCACATCTTCTTCCCCTTCCCCCGCACCTCTCTTTCACGCCAGCCACTTGCGCAAGCGCTATGGCGACACCACGGTCGTCGACGACTTGTCGTTCGAGATCGCGCCCGGCGAATGCCTGGGCGTGATCGGCCCGAACGGCGCGGGCAAGACCACCACCATCCGCATGTGCCTGGGCCTCACCGCGCCCGACGGCGGCGACATCTCCGCGCTGGGGCTGCAGATGCCGCGCGATGCACTGGCCATCAAGGCGCAGCTGGGCGTGGTCACGCAGTTCGAAACGCTCGACCCGGATTTCAGCTGCGCCGAGAACCTCGTGGTGTACGGCCGCTACTTCGGCTTCAGCAAGGCGCATGTGCGTGCACGCGTGCCGCAGCTGCTGGAGTTCGCGGCGCTGTCGCACAAGGCCGATGCGAAGCCGGGCGAGCTCTCGGGCGGCATGCGGCGGCGGCTGTCGCTGGCGCGTGCGCTGGTCAACGACCCGAAGCTGCTGCTGCTCGACGAACCGACCACCGGCCTCGACCCGCAGGCGCGGCACCTGATGTGGGAACGGCTGCAGGTGCTGCTGCAGCAGGGCAAGTCGATCTTGCTGACCACGCACTTCATGGACGAGGCCGAACGCCTGTGCTCGCGCCTGCTGGTGCTCGACCATGGCCGCAAGATCGCCGAAGGCCGCCCGCGCGATCTGATCGCCGAGCACCTGGAGCCCGACGTGGTCGAGGTGTATGGCAACGGCGCACTGTCGCTGGCGGAATCGCCCGAGCTGAAGGCGATGGCGGCACGCGTGGAAGTCAGCGGTGAGACAGTGTTCTTCTACACGCAGGACGCGCGGCGGCTGCTCGATGCGCTGACGCAGCACAGCGGCCTGCGCACCTTTCATCGGCCGGCGAATCTGGAGGACCTCTTCCTCAAGCTCACCGGCCGCCAGATTCGCGAGGACGGCTAGATCATGAACACGACGACAACGACGACCGCACCGATTGCAGCGACCGCGCCTCCTTCGCCTTCAGTGTGGCGCCCGCCCGAAATCTCGCTGCGCTGGTGGCCCGTGTTTTTGCGCAACCTGCTGGTGTGGCGCAAGCTCGCCATCCCCAGCCTGATCGGAAACATCGCCGAACCGCTGATCTGGCTCGTGGCCTTCGGCTACGGCATGGGCGCGCTTGTGGGGCAGGTGTCGGTCGACGGCGTGAAGGTGCCCTACATCCTGTTCCTGGCGAGCGGGTCGATCTGCATGAGCGCGATGAACGCGGCGAGCTTCGAGGCGCTGTATTCGGCGTTCTCGCGCATGCACGTGCAGAAGACATGGGACGGCATCATGAACGCGCCCGTCGGGCTCGACGACATCGTGATGGCCGAGATGCTGTGGGCGGCGTTCAAGTCGATCTTCACCGTGACGGCCATCTTGTTCGTGATGCTCGGGCTGGGCATCAGCCACAGCCCGAAGCTCATCGTCGCGTGGATGGTGCTGATCGGCGCGGGCATCACCTTCTCGTCGATCGCGCTGATCTTCAATGCGCTGGCGAAGGGCTATGACTTCTTCACGTACTACTTCACGCTGTTCATGACGCCGATGATGTTCCTGAGCGGCGTGTTCTTTCCGCTCGAGCAACTGCCCTCCGCCGTCAAGGCCGTGGCGGCGTGGCTGCCGCTGACGAATGCGGTGGCACTGGTGCGGCCGCTGTTCATGGACCAGTGGCCGACCGACTGGTGGCTGCACGCGGCGGTGCTGGCTGTGTATGCGGTGGTGGCGTTCTGGATTGCGTTGGCGTTGACGCGCAAGCGGTTCAAGGGGTGAGGCTGGATCTCTTCATCACCTGCAGCTGCATGACTCCCGCGGTCCGGGCCCTCACTTCAGGCGAAGCCAGGCAAGTGGCAACCGCCTCGTAGCCGGGCGCGCCGGGATAGGGCGTCACCTGGGTCGGCGGGCTGTGGTTGGCGGGGCAGAGGATGATGGTTTCGTCCGGGCCGACGGCAGTCAGGTCGAGGATGGCGCAGGAGCGGGTGAGCATGAAGAGGGGCCGCACGCCGGGCCCGCAGCGGCGCAGCCAGGCAATCAATGCCTCCTGGGTTGCGTGGTCGAGGCCTTGTTCGATCATGTCGATGACCAGAGCGTCCGGCCCGTCGGCCTGCAGCCCCGCGAGCAATGCGATCAAGGCATCCGACGGCGTGGCGCCGTCTTCCACGAGCCAGGTCAGGGCTTCGTCGACGCGGGACTTCAGCAGGGAATCGCCATCCAGCCGCGACTTTGCTGCTGCCACCTCGTCATCTTCAAGCCTCTCCAGGCCCAGCATGGCGGCGTTGGGCAATGCATTGGCGAGGCACTGCGCCAGCCGGGTCTTGCCGCTGCCTAGCGGACCAATGATGTAGTTCAGGGCGCGGATGTCGCGAAGCTCAAAGAGCTCCCCGCCCCATGGCCACGGCAGTTCGAATGCGATGCGGACCTCTGCAGCAGGTGCCAGCAGGCCTGTGAGTTCGCCGATGCTCGGCGTCCGGCCTTGCGCCAGTTCGCTTCGCAAGCCACGGACCTTGTCGACCGTGCGAGCAAGCTGGCGAAGCTGCGCTTCCAGCGCTGTCTGGTGCGCCGCCAGCGTTGGCTCCAGTCCCTGGGAATTGCCTTCCAGCGCCCGCTCCACCTGCGCAAGGCTGAAGCCGAGCGCGCGAAGCGCGACGATCTCGGCGGCCCGGGCCATCTCCTTCTGGCCATACTCCCGCCACCCTGCCGCAGTACGACCAGGCTCCACCAACCCGCGCTGCTCATAGAGCCGCAAGGCCTTGGCCGAAACACCGAGCCGCCTCGCGGCTTCGGATGGACTGAAAGAGCGAGCGGTGGATTGCATGAAGAGAACCTTTTTCGACGTTCTTCTCTTTTTAAGGGCTGCCCCAGGGGCCGGGTCAACAGGCGGACATGAAAGTTGGATTCACTGGCCTTGCAGGTTCAGAATGCCCGTTCCCGGCAGACTGTAGCCTCCGTTGAAACCAACGCTTGCAAATTAGATTGCACACAATCTAATTGCTCGCTACAATTCAGCTCATGCGCTCCACCCCAGTCCCCGCCGACGAAATGCTCAAGCTGGACAACCAGCTGTGTTTCGCCGTGTACTCCGCCTCCCTGGCCATGACGCGGCTCTACAAGCCGGTGCTGGAAAAGCTGCAGCTCACCTACCCCCAATACCTCGTGATGCTCGCCCTCTGGGAGCAAGACGGCCTCATGGTCTCCGAGCTCGGCGAGAAGCTCTCGCTCGACTCGGGCACGCTCACGCCGCTGCTCAAGCGCCTCGAAGCCAACGGCTACGTGGCCCGTGTGCGCGACGTGACCGACGAGCGCCGCGTGCACATCACGCTGACAGCCGCCGGCCGCAGGCTCAAGAGCCGCGCATCCAACGTGCCGGCCTGCCTGATGGCCGCCACCGAATGCTCGGTGCCCGAACTGATTTCGCTCACCCAGCAGATCCAGACCCTGCGCGACCGCATCAAGAAGGCAGCCTGACGCAGCGCAACATTTTTCTCCCGCTTCGGTCGATCCCATCAAGAAAGAACGAAGCCTTTCACCACCCTCCCTCCACTTCATCATCACCAAAGGAATCACCATGACCACCAAGCTCGACAAAGTTCTCTACACCGCAGAAGCTCACACCGTCGGCGGCCGTGACGGCGCAGGCAAGTCCAGCGATGGCGCCATCGACGTCAAGCTGAGCTCGCCCGGTTCCGGCAAGCCCGGCACCAACCCCGAGCAGCTGTTCGCGGTCGGCTATGCCGCCTGCTTCATCGGCGCGATGAAGGCCGTCGGCCCGAAGATCGGCGTGAAGGTGCCTGAAGACGTCGCCATCGACTCCAGCGTTTCCCTTGGCCCGACGAACGGCGGCGCGGCTTACGGCATCGCCGTGAAGCTGGCGATCACGCTGCCCGGCCTGGATGCAGATGCCAAGCAGAAGCTGGTCGACACCGCTCACCAGGTTTGCCCCTACTCGAACGCCACCCGCGGCAACATCGACGTCGAACTCACCATCGCCTAAGCTCCCCGAGCACACGCGAACAAGCGGTCCGGCCACAAGCCGGGCCGCTTTTTTCATGCCCGCCGATGTCTCACGGGTGACGCCAAAACCCGCCGCGAGATAGCGCCTTTCATCAAGCTTGGCTAACGTAGCTGGACACCAACTGCCAGGAGCCTCGCTCATGAGCACCACCAGCTTCCTCATCCGCAAAGACCAGCTCGCCACCACGCGCCTGCACACCGCCACCGACGAAGCGCTCGCCGACGGCCAGGTGCGCGTGCGCATCGACAGCTTTGCGCTCACTTCCAACAACATCACGTATGCCGCCTTCGGCGACGCGATGAGCTACTGGCAGTTCTTCCCGAGCGGCGAAGAGGGCTGGGGCAGCATTCCCGTGTGGGGTTTTGCGAGCGTGGTGCAGTCGCTGCACCCGGGCGTGGCGGTGGGCGAACGGCTCTACGGCTACTGGCCAATGGCTTCAGCCGCGGTGCTGAGCCCCGGGCGGCTCTCGCCCGAGCGCTTCACCGACGTGGCGCCGCACCGCGCAGAGCTGCCCGCCGTCTACAACCAGTACTTCCGCTGCGCGAGCGATGCGCTCTATACGGCCGACACCGAAGACACCCAGGCCCTGCTGCGCCCGCTGTTCATCACCTCGTGGCTGATCGACGACTTCATGGCCGACAACGATTTCTTCGGCGCGAAGACCATGCTGCTGTCGAGCGCATCGAGCAAGACGGCCTACGGCACCGCCTTCCAGCTGCACCAGCGCGAGGGCATCGAGGTGATCGGCCTGACCTCGCCCTCCAACGTGGCCTTCTGCGAAAGCCTCGGCTGCTACGACCGCGTGGTGACCTACGACGCACTCGACACCATCGCGGCCGACACGCCCTGCGTGTACGTCGACTTCGCCGGCAACGGCGCGCTGCGCAACGCCATCCACGAGCGCTTCACGAATCTCGCATACAGCAGCTCCATCGGCGGCACGCACGTCGAGCAGCTTGCGACCAAGGGCGCGGGCAAGGACTTGTCGGGCCCGCGCGCCACGCTGTTCTTCGCACCGGCGCAGATCAAGAAGCGCACCACCGAATGGGGCCCCGACGAATTCGGGCGCCGCATGGTCGCGGCCTGGCACAACTTCCTGGCCACCGTCACCAATGCGAAGGCCCCCTGGCTGCACGCCGAACACCACGATGGCGGCGAGGCAGTGCAGGCCGCCTACGCGCAGGTGCTCGCGGGCAAGGGCGACCCGCGCACGGGCCATATCCTTTCTCTTTACAAACAACCTGCAAGCGCGTGAGCCCGCGGGGCGCCGTGTGGCGACAATCGCCGCATGACCCTTTCTTCCGCGGCGCCCGCGAACACACATCCTTACGAGAGCCTCACGCCAGACGTGGTGCTCGACGCGCTCGCGACGCTCGGCCTGTACGGCGACGGCCGGCTCACAGGCCTGAACTCCTATGAAAACCGGGTCTACCAAGTCTACCTGGAGGATCGCAGTGCCGTGGTGGTCAAGTTCTACCGCCCCGGCCGCTGGAGCGAAGCCGAGATCCTCGAAGAGCACGGCTTCTCGCTCGAACTGGCCGCCGGCGAAGTGCCGGCCGTGCCGCCGCTGGCCTTCGAAGGCAAGACGCTGCATCACCACGCCGGCTTCGCCTTCAGCGTGAGCCCCTACCGCGGCGGCCGCGCACCAGAGCTCGACAACTTCGAGGTGCTCGAGTGGGTGGGCCGCTTTCTGGCGCGCATCCATACCGTGGGCAGCACCAAGCCTTTCGAGGCCCGCCCCGCGCTCGACCTGCAGACCTTCGGCCTCGACTCGCGCGACTGGCTGCTGGAAAACGACAAGATTCCGCTCGACATGCAGCGCGACTGGGAAAAGATCTGCAACGAGGCGCTGGACATGGTTCGCGCGACCGCCCTCGCGCTGCAGCCACCGGCCTCCGACTTCAAGCCCCGCAAGCTGCGCCTGCATGGCGACGTGCATCCCGGCAACATCCTGTGGACGCCCACCGACCGCCCCGGCGGCGGCCCGCACTTCGTCGACCTCGACGACGCGCGCACCGGCTTCGCGGTGCAAGACCTGTGGATGCTGCTGTCGGGCGACCGCGCACAGCGCACGTCGCAACTGTCGGGCCTGCTCGACGGCTACGAGCAGTTCCGCGAATTCGACCGCCGCGAGCTGGCGCTGATCGAGCCGCTGCGCACGCTGCGGCTCATCCACTACAGCGCCTGGCTGGCGCGGCGCTGGGAAGACCCGATCTTCCCGATCAACTTTCCGTGGTTCGGCTCCAGCGACTACTGGAAGGGGCAGATCCTCGTGCTGGAAGACCAGTGCGAGCAGATGGCCGAAGAGCCCCTTTACGCCTAGAAATGTCGGCCCTCCGGCTTTTCACTCCGCTTCGCTGCGTGTAATTCTCCACCCCCCAAGGAGGAGGCCCGGCCGCCTTGGGGCGGCACGGCGGCGGCCGGCTGCGCGTCGACCACGCCCTGCAGCAGCCGCTCGACCAACACATTGGCCGGTCCGTTGCGCCAGATGCCATAGGCCTCCGACTGCGCCACCACCCGATCGAGCGGCCTGAACACCGCGCCGCGCAGGGCCGAATGCCGCATCGCCTGCGGCACCAGCGCCACGCCCATGCCCTGCGACACCAGCGAGACCACGGCCAGCCAATGGCGCACCTCGTGGCGCACCTCGGGCAGAAAGCCCGCGTCGGCGCAGATCGACAGGATGCGCTCGTGATAGTCGGGTGAAGCCTCGCGCGAGAACAGCACGAAGGGCTGCTCGCGCAGGTCGGCCGGGGCCAGCACCCGCTTGCGCGCCAGCGCATGCCCAGCCGGCAGGCAGGCCACGAAGGGTTCGGACAGCAACAGCCGGTGCTGCAGTTCGAGCGGCACGCGGCGCGTGTGGGCAAAGCCGATGTCCAGCCGGTCGTTCAGCAGCTCGGTGATCTGCACGCCGGAGTTGAGTTCGCTCAGCGTGATGCGCACCGCCGGGTGCTTCGCCTGGAAGGCACGCAGCGCCTGCGGCAGGCCCCGGTACAGCATCGCGCCCACGAAGCCGATGCGCAGTCGCCCGGCCGAGCCCAGCGCCACGTCGCGCGCCTCGATGGCGGCTTCTTCCGCCTGCAGCAGCACGCGCCGCGCCGAGATGCGCAGCGCCTCGCCGGCGGGCGTGAGCCGCACCTCCTTGCTGTTGCGCTCGAACAGCCGCGCGCCCACGTTGTCTTCCAGCTGCCGGATCGCCACCGACAGCGGCGGCTGCGAGATCGACAGGCGCCGCGCTGCCCGCCCGAAGTGCAGTTCCTCGGCGAGCACGGAGAAGTAGCGCAGGTGCCGTAGTTCCATGGATAGTCAGATCGAATCGAACAAGACCAAATCGATATTAGACACGGATCGTCGCGGCTTCAACAATGCGCCAAACCAAGGAAACCATGGAGACAAAGCGCATGTCCGCAGAGCACGCCCATCCGATCCCCGATCGCCACGGCCAGAACCTGTTCACCACCGACGCCGAGCTGCACGCGCTGCTCGCGCTCTACCTGCCCGACGACCTGCGCCGCCACATGCAGCCGCACTTCGAGCGCCTGGGCGACCTCGCGGGCGGCCTGCTCGACGAGCTGGCCGGCACCGCCGACCGCAACCCGCCCGTGCTGAAGCAACGCACGCGCACCGGCCTCGACGAGCAGAAGGTCGTGAAGCACCCCGCGTACGTCGAAATGGAACGCCTCGCGCTCAGCGAATTCGGCCTGGCCGCCATCTCGCATCGCGACGACACGCTGGGCTGGAAGGGCAAGATGCCGCCGCTGGTCAAGTACGTGCTGACCTACCTGTTCGTGCAGGCCGAGTTCGGTTTGTGCTGCCCGGTGTCGATGACCGACTCCCTCACGCGCACGCTGAAGAAGTTCGGCAGCCCGGAGCTGCTCGCAAAGTACCTGCCGCGCCTGACCTCTCTCGACTTCGACGAGCTGGCGCAAGGCGCAATGTTCATGACCGAGCAGGCCGCCGGCTCCGACATTGCCGCCACCGCCACGATGGCGCACCAGGAAGCCGACGGCAGCTGGCGCCTTGCCGGCGACAAGTGGTTCTGCTCCAACCCCGATGCCGACTTCGCGATGGTGCTGGCACGCGCCGACGACGGCTTGCCCGGCATGAAGGGCGTGTCGCTGTTCCTGCTGCCGCGCCGGCTCGAAGATGGCGGCCTCAACCACTACCGAATCATCCGGCTGAAGGACAAGCTGGGCACGCGCTCGATGGCCAGCGGCGAGATCCGCCTCGAAGGCGCGGTCGCGTACCTCGTGGGTGAAGCGGGCCGCGGCTTCGTGCAGATGGCGGACATGGTCAACAACTCGCGCCTGTCGAACGGCGTGCGCGCTGCCGGCCTGATGCGCCGTGCGGTGGCCGAGGCCGAGTTCATCGCATCCGAGCGCCGCGCCTTCGGCCGCACGCTCGACCAGATGCCGCTGATGCAGCGCCAGCTCGACAAGCTGCGCCTGCCGGCCGAGCAGGCGCGCACGATGGTGTGCCAGACGGCCCTGGCGCTCGCGCGTTCCGACGCGGCCGAGCCCGACGCGTATGCGCTGCTGCGCATCCTCACGCCGCTCATCAAGTTCCGCGCCTGCCGCGATGCGCGCAAGGTCACGGGCGACGCGATGGAAGTGCGCGGCGGCTGCGGCTACATCGAGGAATGGAGCGACGCGCGCCTCGTGCGCGATGCGCACCTGGGCTCGATCTGGGAAGGCACGAGCAACATCGTGGCGCTCGACGTGATTCGCGCGGTGAAGCGCGAAGGCTCGCTGCCGGTGCTGCGCGCGCACTGCGCGAAGCAGCTGGGAGATGCGGCGCTCGCTCCTGGCTTTGCGAAGGCCTTGCGCGATGCACTCGACCGCGCCGCAGCGCTGACCGAAACCGCCGCGCGTGAAGGCGGCGACGTGCTCGCGCGGCAGGCCGCATCGGCGCTTTATCACTGCACCAGCGCCATCGCGATGGCCTGGGAGGCCGCACACAGCGGCTCCGCACCGCGCATGCGCTGGGCGCAATTGGTGCTGCTGCACCGCGTGCTGCCGCGTGATCCGCTCTCGCCCGATGCCATGCCCGCGGACTGGAATGCCGCCACCGTTCAATCCGCGCCCGTGCCGGCCTGAGCCTCTTTTCCCCTCATACAAAAACGGAGACATCCCTTGAAACGCTTCCCCTTCCTGCTGGCCGCCTGCGCCACGCTGCTGACAGCAATGCCCGCAGCGCAAGCCGCCGACGCCTTCCCCACCAAGCCCCTGATGCTGGTCGTTCCCTTCCCGCCCGGCGGCCCCACCGACGCGATGGCCCGCACGCTGGCCGCCGAGATGAAGGACCGCCTCGGCCAGCCCATGATCGTGGAGAACCGCGCAGGCGCCGGCGGCAACATCGGCGCCGAATACGTGGCGCGCGCCGAGGCCGACGGCCACACACTGCTGTTCGGCACCTCGGGCCCGTTGGCCATCAACGCGAGCCTGTACCGCAAGATCAACTACGACCCGGTGAAGAGCTTCGCGCCGGTGATCCAGGTCGGCTACCTGCCCAACATCCTGGTGGTGAACCCCGCCCTGCCCGTGAAGACCGTGCCGGAGCTCGTGGCCTACGCCAAGGCCAACCCCGGCAAGCTCAGCTATGCATCGTCTGGCAACGGCGCGTCGTCGCACCTCGCGGGCGTGCTCTTCAACTCGGTGGCGGGCACCGATCTGCAGCACATTCCCTACAAGGGCACCGGCCCCGCGCTCAACGACCTGCTGGGCAACCAGGTCAGCATGACCTTCACCGACATCCTCACCGCGCTGCCTTACGTCAAGGCCGGCAAGCTGCGCGCACTGGGCGTGGCCACCGTCGCGCGCTCGCAGGCGCTGCCCGACGTGCCAACGATTTCAGAGCAGGGCTACAAGGGCTACGACGTGAGCGTGTTCTTCGGCATCGTCGCGCCGGCCGGCACGCCAGCCGACCGCGTGAGCAAGCTCAACCATGCCTTCGCCGAAGTGCTGAACTCGCCCAAGGTGAAGCAGATGTTCGCGGCGCAAGGCCTCGAAGCTTCGGCCGACACTTCGCCGCAGAAGCTGGGGCAGTTCATTGGTAGCGAGTCTGTGAAGTGGAAGGACGTGGTGAAGAAGTCGGGGGCGCAGCTGGATTGATGCAGCTGCGTTGTCCGGGGCGCGCTCACACCGACGGGAGACATTCGCGGAGGGGAGTACCCGGTGTCATTCGCACGCACCCCGAAAGAACGAACAACCGAAAGCACCGAAATGACACAAGCCCCAAAAGGCGCCCTGGCAGGCATCCGAGTACTAGACATCTCCCGTATCCTCGGCGGCCCCTACTGCGGCCAGATCCTCGGCGATCACGGTGCCGACGTGCTCAAGGTCGAGCCGCCACAGGGCGACGACACGCGCACATGGGGCCCGCCCTTCAGGGAAGGCGTGGCCTCGTACTACCACGGGCTCAACCGCAACAAGCGCGTGCAGCACCTCGACTTCTCGACGGAAGAAGGCCGCACTGCACTGCTCGCGCTGGTGGCCGAAGCCGACGTGCTGATCGAGAACTTCAAGACCGGCACGATGGAACGCTGGGGCATCGGCTACGAAACGCTGTCGCAGCGCTTTCCGCGCCTCGTGTGGTGCCGCGTGTCGGGCTTCGGCGCCGACGGCCCGCTAGGTGCGCTGCCGGGCTATGACGCCGCCGTGCAGGCCATGACCGGCATCATGAGCATCAACGGCGAAGCCGACGGCGGTCCGCTGCGCGTGGGCCTGCCGGTGGTCGACATGGTGACCGGGCTGAACGCAGTCATCGGCGTGCTGCTCGCTCTGCAGGAGCGCCAGCGCAGCGGGCGTGGGCAGTTCGTGGAGGCAGCGCTGTACGACAGCGGCCTGTCGCTGCTGCATCCGCATGCGGCCAACTGGTTCATGGACGGCACCGAGCCGCGCCGCACCGGCAATGCGCATCCGAACATCTATCCGTACGACGCGCTGGCCACCGGCACCGACCCGGTGTTCGTGGCCGTGGGCAACGACCGGCAGTTCGCCAGCCTGTGCCGCTGCATCGGGCTGCCCGATCTGGCGGACGATCCGCTCTACCGCACGGCCGGCGCTCGCTCGGTGCATCGCGACGGACTCAAGCAGCAACTCGAGGTGGCGATGGCGGCCTTCGATGGCCGCGCGCTGGTCGAGCAACTGATGGCGGCCGGCGTGCCCGCCGCGCCAGTGCTGCCAGTCGATGCCGCGTTGCAGCATCCGCACACGCTGCACCGCGAGATGGTGGTGGAGATGCCCGGCGGATATCGCGGCATCGGCGCGCCGGTGAAGCTGAGCCGCACGCCGGCAAGCTACCGGCATGCGCCACTCACGCCGGGCGATGCCTTCCTGCCGCTGGACGACTCAATGGAGCAGTGATGATCGGCCGCGGCCGATGCCGTAGTACGCGATGCCCGCAGACTCGACCTCCGCGGCGTCGTAGACATTGCGGCCATCGAAGATCGCCGGCGTGCGCAGTGCCTTCGCGATGCCCGCGAAATCGGGCCGCCGGAACTCCGCCCACTCGGTAACGAGTGCCAGCACATCGGCGCCCTGCAGGGCCTCTTGCGCCGTGTCGCACCAGCGCACGTCATCGCGCTCGCCGATGAGGCCGCGTGCGTTCGGCATTGCCGCCGGGTCGTATACCTGCACGCGCGCACCGGCGGCCCACAGCCGCTCCAGCAGCACGAGGCTCGGCGCATCGCGCATGTCGTCGGTATCTGGCTTGAAGGCCAGGCCCCACACGGCGATGGTCTTGCCCGCGATGCGGCCTTCGAAGTGGTGCGTCATCAGGTCGAACAGCCGGCCCTTCTGCTCGTGGTTCGTGGCCTCGACCGCCGAGAGGATGCGAAGCGCATGGCCGTCGCGGTCGGCCGCGTACCTCAGCGCCCGCACGTCCTTCGCGAGGCACGAGCCGCCATAGCCCGCGCCCGCTTGCAGAAAGTCGGGCCCGATGCGCCGGTCGGCACCGATGCCGCGTCGCACCATCTCGATGTCGGCGCCCGCATGCTCGGCCAGGCGGGCCATCTCGTTCATGAAGCTGATGCGGGTGGCGAGCATGGCGTTGGCCGCGTACTTGGTGAGCTCGGCCGAGCGGCGGTCCATCACCAGCAACTGCCTTGTCGGGTCCTCGATGAAGGGTTCGTAGAGCCGGGTCAGCAGGTCGACGGCCCACGGGTTTTCGCTGCCGATCACCACGCGGTCGGGCCGCCGGCAGTCGCGCACGGCCGAGCCTTCGCGCAGGAACTCGGGGTTCGCCGCCACCGCGATGCGAAGCCGCGCGCCGCGTTGCGAGAGCTCGCCGCTCAATACCGCCTCGACCTGGTCGGCAGTGCCCACCGGCGCGGTCGACTTGCACACGACCACCGCCTCGCGGTCACGGTGCCGCCCGATGCCTGCTGCCACGGCCATCACATGGCGCAGGTCGACGCAGCCTTCGGCATCGGCCGGCGTGTTCACCACGATGAAGAGCACGTCGCCATGCAGGCAGGCCGTGCGCTCGTCGGCGGTGAACTGCAGCGTTCCGGCGGCCAGGCCAGCGACCACCAGCGCCTCCAGGTCCGGTTCATGCAAGGGCATCAGGCCGCGCTGCAGCCCTTCGATGCGCGCCAAATCCGCGTCCGCGCACAGCACTTCGTGGCCCGCTTCGGCCAGGCAGGCGGCAAAGCTCAGGCCCACGTAGCCGGCGCCGAAGATGCTGACTTTCATGGGCGAGCCCATGGCGCACGGCACTGGTGGCGGGCGCGGTTGTGCGATAAAAGCAGGATGCAAGCCTTCAAAACAATGTCCGGACAGGAAAATTCGATGATGCCCGATCAAGTTGCCGCGCGTTGCGCGCTGGTCCTGGAGACCAACAACCTGCGCGGCGGAGCCGATGCCGAGGCCAAAGCGGGCACCAGCCTGCAGCGCCTCGTCGCCCTGCTGGCGAAGCAGAAACTGCCGCTCACCGCGCTCGCACAGGTGGTCGTCACGCACGACGGGCTGAGCCCGGCCACCTGCGAGGCCGTGAGCAAGCTCGCAGGCTGCCCGGTCGACTTCGTGCGCATCGACGCCGCTACCGGCTACTACGACGCCAAGAACGTCGGCTTCGAGGCCACCGATGCGCAACGCTGCACGCACGTGGTGTTCGCCGACGCCGACTGCCTGCCCGACGACGACTGGCTGCTGCAGATGCTGCTGCCGTTCACCCGAAGCGACGCGCCCGCCGTGGTGGCTGGCCGCACCAGCTACGCGGCCAACGTGGTCGGCACCGCGCTCACGACCATCGACTTCATGTATTTCCCCAACGCGGACCATGCCGGCGCCACGAGCAACTTCTACGCGAACAACGTGGCCTTCCGCCGCGACGTGTTCGAGCAGCACAGCTACCAGGCGCTCGACGGCGTGTACCGCGCGCACTGCCAGGTGCTGGGCATGCGGCTGAAGGCGGCGGGCGTGCCGATCCACTACGCGGCACAGGCCCACACCGAACACCGCCTGCCCGATACGCGCGCCGAGGCGCTCAAGCTGCGCTGGATGCGCGGGCAGGACACGTACTCGCTCACGCCGCACCTGCTGCGCAGCTACGTATCGCCGCGCTGGCAGTGGCTTGCGAAGAGCGGGCCGATCGGGCCGCTGGCCGTGCTGTTCACCCGGCTGGGGTTCAGCGTGAAGGCGCTCAATCACCAAGACCTGCCGCCGCTGCGCGGGCTGCGCTGGCTCGCGGGCGTGGCGTTGATCCTCGGCTTCTCGGCGGTCGACATGCTGGGTGCGTTCGCGCGCGGCATCGGGTGGCACACCACGGGCAGCACCAACGCCGACGCGCAGGCGCTTTCGTATCACCGGCCCTGAACGCCTTTCGCGCCTTCCTTCTCTTCCAGAAGAACAACAAGACAAGAACATGCCAATTCGCTCTTCATTCATCGCTCGCCAGCTGACGCTCGGCCTCGCGCTCGCCGGCGCCTTCACGCTGGCGAGTGCAGCCGACTTTGTCGGCCGCGGCGTCTTCAACTTCAAGTCCGACGCCGGCTGCCCCTTCGCCGCGCTCGCGGGCCCCGGCAACGACTGCAACCGCCTCGCCCTCGACGACCCCGACACGCGCGCCGCACTCGACAGCGCCGCGCACACCATCCGCTTCGTCAACACGCGCAGCTACAACGAGAAAACCATCGTCGGCGACGTGCTGTTGCAAGGTTCCGGCCGGGCGCGCAGCGGCCAGCGCGTGCCGCTGACCTTTCATGCGCTGGTGAGCCGTTCGGGCAGCGAATGGTCGGTGAGCAGCCACGCCCACTCGCCCATGGGCGGCGAGTTCAGCGACATCCGCATCGACCCATACCAGATCGTGGTGGTGAACGAGGCGACCACCGACCATGTGCTGCTCACAGCCGACCAGGTCGTCGAGGCGCTGGCCAAGCCTTCGCTGACCGCGCGCCTGGCCAACGTGCTGGTGCAGGTGGAAGACAACCGCACGAATGGCGCAAGGGACGCCGACATCACCATCGGCCTCGGCCTGAGCAAGGCCTCGAAGTCGGTAGCGCGCGCGCGCTTTCATGCGCCGGCCGCCAGGGGGATGCAACTGGCCGAGGCCATGCAGCAGGGCAACTGGACGCTGGAGCTGCAGGCGCTGAGCGGCCAGATCCCGCACCAGGTGGTGCAGCGCGACATGTTCCTGTACGGGCTCGAATCGCAGTCGCTGCTGCAGCCGTTGCTGCAGCGCGGCTTCCGCAAGAACGAGAAGCTCGTGCTCGGCGCCGCCAACGGCAAGGGCTATGTGCGCTACGACGGCCAGCAACGCGAATTCGCGGGTGCCGATGCCGCCGCGCGCGCCTTCCTGCAGGACAGCTTCATCGGGCTGGTGCTGGGCTGGCAGCAGCAGACACCACAGACCACGAAGGCCAAGGCCGATGGCCGCTGAGCCAGCCGACGACATCGCAGCCGGCTTCGACTGCCTCTCTGCGCCCACCTTGCGCGGCTGGCCGGCCCTGCAGGCCCGCCTCGTGCACCACGTCAAGCGCGCCGCACTGCGCCAGCTGCATGCGAGCAATGCTGGTGAGATGCTGTTGCTGCGCTTCTATCTGGTGGGCGAGGAATCATCCGAGCAGGCCCTGCAGCGCGAGCTGCGCATTGCCCCGCCCGAGTGGCTGGCGCGCCAGCTCGACCAGCACCTGGCCGATGAGCAACACCATGCGCGGCTGTTCGCGCAGGCCATCGTCGAGCGCGGCGGCAACGCGCAGGCGGCAGCTTCACCCGAAGAGGCGCCGCAGCCCGACTGGTTCAGCCGCCGCAAGCTCGCGCGCTGGCAGGCGCTCATTCGCCGCCATGCCCCGCACTTTGCGCACGGCGGGCTGGTGCCGGCCTATGCCATTGGCCTTGCGGCCGAGCAGATGGCCTCGCGCATCCTGCAGCGCCATTGCGCGCTGATCGGCCCGCAACATGCGCTGCACCCGCTGCTGTCGCGCGTGCTGATTGATGAAGACCGCCACATCCGTCTGTGCAGCCACACCTTGCAGCGCTGCGTGGCGCCGCATGAACAGGCGCGGCTCGCGCAACTGATGCGCGAGGTGCGCGACACCGAGCGCGGCTTCGGCGTCACGGGCGCACTAGGCATGTGGATCGCCGGCGTGGCGCTGCGGCTGCGCCCCGGCGCAGCGCGGCCGGTGCAGCAGCATCACGCCTGAGCGATGCCGCCGCGCATCCTCTACCTCGCGACCGCGGACGCGCGCGGCCACCTGATGCGTGCGCAGCTGCTGGCCCATGCGCTGCGCGCAGCCGGCGCGCAGGTGCAGGTGCTCACCACCTCGGACGAAGGCGCGCGCTTTCTCGCCGGCTTCGACATCGATGCGCCAGTGCTCTCGCGCCATTACGCCGTGCAGTTCGACACGCAGCAGAACATGCTGCGCCGCGAAACCGACCGCAACGTGGCGCACTACATGTTCCGCCCCGAACGCATGCTGCGCGACGTGTGGCGGCTGCGCGCACGCTTTCGTGAAGCCGACCTGGTGGTGAACGACTCGTTCCACCCCGCGCTGCTGCTGATGGGCTGGCTGCCGTTCTGGCGGCGCAAGGTCGTGCACGTGTACGGCGCCAGCCTGCGCCGCGCGCTCGAAACCAATTTCAAGGGACGGATGCCCGGCGCAATTGCGAAGCTGTTCGGCGGCATCGTGGCGTGGCAGATCGACCGCAGCCTCGCGCGCATCGAGCACGACTTCGCTTATGGCGAGCCGCAGCACGACGGCCACGGCCGCCACCGGCTGGCCACGCCGGTCGCGGTGGTCGATGCGGTGGACCACAGCGAAGCGGCGCAGCGCGCGGCTGCCGTGTACCTCAATCCGCATTTCCAGGAGCCGGCACTGGCCGACGGCCTCGAACAGGGTCTTGCCGACGCGGGCGTGCCAGCACATCTCGTCGGCGAAGGCTATGCCCATCGGCCGCATTGGCATGCGCGCGACGAGCACTGGATAGAGGCGGCAGCGCACAGCGCGTTCATCGTTTCGGCACCGGGCATGGCGGCGCTGTCTATCGCGGCGGTCTACCGCAAACCGATCCTGCTGCTGCTGACCGACCAGCCGGAGCAGGCGATCAACGCGGGGCGCGCGGCACAGCTTGGTCTGGCGCACCGTGTGGTGGTGTGGCGCGGCGATGCGCCGAAGTTTGCACGGGCAGTTGCCGCCGCGGCCGGCGAATTGCTTGCACTGCCGGCTAGCGTGGCGGATGCCACTGCGGGGCGACAGGGGGCCATCGAACGGCTCCGGCACTGGACTACGCTGCTGTACGGCCTTTCCTCGACAGCTACCCGATAACCCCACGCGCCGTATCGATCAACGCGCGAAATACCCGCGTCATCGCACGCACCGGATGCATCTCGGACCACGGCTTCGCTGTTGTCTTCGGCGGCGCGGAGATCACTCCCCGGCCCATGCGCAGCGACACCTGCAGCTTCCTGATGGTGAAAGCCGGTTGGGCCATGCGGCGCCCCGTGCCGGCGGCCACGACGAACTGCAGCACCAGGCACTTGCGTCCCGCCGTCGGTTCGATCTCGAACACCAGACTGCGCCGCCGTGCGCCGGTGCCGCGCTGACCCGGCAGCACCGTGCCGTCGAATATGGCGAGCACGCTGGTGGCCTTGGCGTTGCTGCGGTAGTCGATGCTCACCTCGAGCCGGTACGGCCGCTGGTGCGACAGCACAGGTGACTGCGCCAGCGAAGGCAAGGGAATGACGAGGCAGGCCAGTTCGCCCTCGCTGCGCGCGCCATCGCCGTCGAAGCCCGCCCAGCCGTGACTGAGCCAGCTCATCGCGGGGCTGCCGGGATGGAACAGGTAGGAACGGCCCATCTGCAGCTCGGCCACTTCGGGCAGGCCTTGTGTCTGGTCGTCGAGGCCCCAGCGCGTGAGGAAGGCGCGGTCGATCGCCGCTGCGGGCCAGGCCGTGAGGCTCGGCTTGGCATTGTTGTTGTCGTCGGCGCCGCAGGCCGCGGCCATGAAATCCATCGCGCCCAACGCGGCGCCCACGGGGATCCAGTCAGAGCAGGTCTCGGGCAGCAACCCGGCCCCATTGCGGTCGGCGCGGATCAGCGCGTGCGCGGGCTTGCGAAAGTAGCGCGCCTCGGTCAGCACACTCGACGACAGGCTGGATGCGAAATGCACATTGGCAGCCGACAGCAGCGCGTACGTGTTCTCCTTTGTCCACGCCACATTGGGAATGGCGCGCGCAATGGGCGCCAGGTCGTGCAACGCATTCTCATAAGGGTGCGGCTTGATGACCAGCAAGTCGACGCTGTTCGCCAGCTCGCGCAGCGGTGCGATCACGCTGGCAGGGTGCATGGTGCGTCCACCACTGACCAGCGACAGGTCGACCAGGCTCTGGCCGAAGAACAGGCCTACGCGCAGCCGCGGATCGAACAGCGAGGCCGCGCCGTGGCGCGCGAAGCGGCCCTTGAGCGCGCTCGCGTGGTTCCAGAACAGCTCTTCGTCCACGCGACGCGACAGCAGCGCGGCTTCGATCACGGGGTCATTGGTGCGCGCGCAGAAGTGCAGATGCTCGGTGAAGCGGCGCGGATCGATCTCGATGTCCAGGTAGCTCGCGCCGCTGCGGTCTATGCACTGCTGCAGCGCGGGCGTGAGGCCCCAGCCGATCACGAGGCAGCCGGGGTCGAACATCGGCAGGCCCTCGCGCCCGGCCAGCGGCAACAGGTTGGCGATGCAGGCGCGCGCCCAGCCGGCTGGGGTGCAGGGCAGCTCCAACCGGTCCATCAGGCGCTCGACGTCGATGCGGCCGCCTTCCGACAGCGGCGTGATCTCGCGCACCGGCAGGCCCAGGCGGCCCAGCGCGGTGTCGAAGAAGCCCCGGAGGAAGCGCCGGTTGGCGGCGTGATACTGCAGCCCGTTGGCTGGAGAGCGGAAGAAGTCGTCCGCAAAAATGACGTGGTGGAACCGGCTCGTGGTCATGGGTCTCGGGAGGACCGGCCTGCCCCTTGCAACCCGCCTCGCCGACCTTTTCTGTGCGATGCGCCAATCTAGGCAGCGACTCTTAGTTCAAAGTGAGGAAGGCTCGGCACATGCGCAAAGTTGCCGTAAAGGACCTGCTCAGTCGAGCGAGAGATTGAGATCGCGGATCAGCGGATGCCAGCGCGCCGACTCGCCCTGCAGCAGCGCCGCGAACTGCGAAGGCGCATCGCCCACCGGCTCGACACCGAACTCGGCAAGCTTGCGCAGCACGGCGGGGTTGTGGATGGCGCTGGCCACCGACTGCTGCAGCCGCATCACGATCTCGCCCGGGGTGTTGGCGGGCACCACCAGGCCCATGAACGCGGCAGCTTCGACGCGCGGCATGCCTAGCTCGGCAAAGGTGGGGACGTTGGGCAGTTCCTTCAGCCGCTGCGGGTGCGCCACCGCCAGCGCGCGCAGCTTGCCCCCCTGGATGAAGCGGCGCGACGCGGCCAGGTCGCACATCAGCACCGGCAACTGGCCGCCCGCCACGTCGGCCAGCGCGGGCGCGGCGCCGCGGTAGGGCACGTGCACCATCTCCAGCCCTGCCTCGCGTTCGAGCAGTTCCATCGCCAGGTGCTGCGGACTGCCGGTGCCGGCCGAGGCAAAGCTGACCTTGCCGGGAAAGGCGCGCGCATCGTCGATGAAGGCGCGCGCGTCCCTCACGCCGCTGGAAGGGCCTACCAGCAGCACCATCGGCAGCCGGCCCAGCAGGGTGACGGGCGCGAAGTCGCGCGAGGGGTTGTAGCTGAGGTTGCGATACAGCGCGGGGTTGAACACCAGCGTGCCGTTGTCGGCCGACAGCAGCGTGTAGCCGTCGGCCGGGGCGCGCGCGGCCTCGATGGCGCCGAGCGCGGTGTTGCCGCCTGCGCGGTTCTCGATGATCACCGGCTGGCCTGCGTCGATGGCGAGCTGCGTGCCGATGGTTCGCGCGACGATGTCGGCGCCGGCCCCTGCGGGGTACGGCACGATCCAGCGGATGGGCCTGGCGGGGTATGCGGCCTGCGCCTTCGCTGCGCGGGGCAGTCCCGTGGCCGCGAGGGCGGCTATGGACAAGAAGTGCAGCAGCAGCGGTCGACGGGTCATGGACGACTGTCTCCGGAGGAGATACCAGCCGCGATGTTAGGCCGGGTCGCGTGTTCGTGTGAAAGGCGCGTCGATCAGGGCGCGACGGGGTTTCCGGGCGTGCCGGTTTCGCGGGCCGAGGCCGCAGCGGCAGCCACGGCCGGGGTGCGGTACTTGATGTTCACGGCGGGCGCCGGAGGCTCCGGGGGCGGACGCGTGATCTTGACGAGGGGCGGCCGGGCCGGTGCCGCGGTGCGTGCCACCGAGGAGGCAGCAGGTGCCTGGGCCGCAGCAGCAGGAGTGGCGATGGGCGTGAACGGATCGGCAGGTGTCGAATAGCGCACGGGGACAACCGTCGCCGGCGTTCCCGCAGGGGTCGGCGCCGAAGCCACGGGTGCTACAGGTGCCACAGGTGCAGCGGGCGGAGCGACCGCCACAGCAGCGGGAGCCGCAGGCGCGGCCTTGGGGTCATAAAGCACAGCGCCCTTGCTGACCCCCGTGGCCACCGGCCCTACGCCGACACCCACGCCGGCCGAGCCCGACACCTGCCCGCCGTTGTTCACGGCCACGCCCGCACCGAGCGGACCGAAGCCGGTGTTGAGCCCCACCGAGAAATTGCCGTCCTTGGTGGCGCCCAGCCCCAGCGAGAGCCCGGGCACCAGCGGAATGCCGACGTGATAGTGAGAACAGCCGCCCGTCAGAAGCAACAGCAGCGCCGCCGGAACGACGGCTGCTGCACGAGGGACGCGCGGCCGGTCGTTCACACCAGCAGCGCGTTGACGCGCCTCACGTAGGCGGCCGGGTCGGCCGGCAGCCCGCCTTCGGCGAGCAGCGCCTGGTCGAACAGGATGTTCGCGAGATCGTCGAAATGCGACGAGCCCTCGAGCTTCTTCACCAGCGGATGCTCGGCGTTCACTTCGAGCACCGGCTTCAGTTCGGGCGCGGGCTGGCCGGCCTGCTTGAGCATGCGCGCGAGCTGCGTGCTCATGCCGCCGTCCTGCACCACGAGGCAGGCGGGCGAATCGACCAGGCGGGTGGTCACGCGCACGTCTTCGGCCTTGTCCTTGAGCGCTTCCTTGAGCTTCTCGAGCATGGGCTTGAACGACTCGGCAGCTTCCTCGGCGGCCTTCTTCTCGGACTCGTCCTGCAGCTTGCCGAGATCGACCGCGCCCTTGGCCACGCTCTGCAGCGGGGTGCCGTCGAACTCGCTCAGATAGTTCAGCGCCCACTCGTCGACACGGTCGGTCATGAGCAGCACCTCGATGCCCTTCTTCTTGAAGACTTCGAGCTGCGGGCTGTTCTTGGCGGCGGCGAGCGTGTCGGCCGTGATGTAGTAGATCGCGTCCTGGCCTTCCTTCATGCGGGCCTTGTAGTCCGCGAAGCTCACGCTCACCGCATCGGTGGTGGTGGAGGCGTAGCGCAGCAGCTTGGCGATGCGGTCACGGTTGCCCATGTCTTCGCCCAGGCCTTCTTTCAGCACCGCGCCGAACTCGGCGTAGAACTTGGCGTACTTGCCGGATTCATCGGCAGCCGCGGCAGCAGTTTCGGCCGCAGTGGGCGTGTTCTTGTCGACGACATCGGTCACGCCTTCGGTCGGATCGGGTGCAGGCACCGATTCGCCCGAGCCCACGTCGATCTTGCCTTCGCCGCTCTCGGGCGCGGTCTTCTGCTTCTTCGCCAGGTCTTCCAGCATGCCGAGCACGCGCTTGGTGCTGCCTTCGCGGATCGCCTTCACGTCGCGGCTTTCCTGCAGCAGCTCGCGGCTCACGTTCAGCGGCAGGTCGGCGGAGTCGATCACGCCCTTGACGAAGCGCAGGTAGCTGGGCATCAGCGCCTCGGCATCGTCCATGATGAAGACGCGCTTCACGTAGAGCTTCACGCCCGCGCTCTTGTCGCGGTTCCACAGGTCGAACGGGGCCTTGGCCGGGATGTACAGCAGCTGCGTGTACTCGGTGCTGCCTTCCACGCGGTTGTGGCTCCAGGCGAGCGGGGCCTCATAGTCGTGGCTGATGCTCTTGTAGAACTCTTCGTACTGATCGGTGGTGATGTCCTTCTTGGGGCGGCTCCACAGGGCGTTGGCCTTGTTGACGGTTTCCCACTCGCCGGTCTTCACCATGTCGCCGGGCTGGTCGTTCTCGCCGTCCTTCCACTCTTCCTTTTCCATCAGGATGGGCAGGGAGATGTGGTCGGAGTACTTGCCGACGATCTGCTTGATCTTCCAGGCGTTGAGGTATTCGTCAGCGTCGTCGCGCAGGTGCAGCGTGATGCTGGTGCCGCGCTCTGCGCGCGTGATGTCGGCCACCTCGAAGTCGCCGGCGCCGCCGCTGGCCCAGCGCACGCCCTGGTCGGCGGGCAGGCCCGCGCGGCGCGATTCGACGGTGATCTTGTCGGCCACGATGAAGCCCGAGTAGAAGCCCACGCCGAACTGGCCGATGAGCTGAGCGTCGGCTTTCTGATCGCCGCTGAGCTTGCTCATGAAGTCTTTTGTGCCGCTCTTGGCGATGGTGCCGAGGTTGTCGATGGCCTCCTGGCGCGACAGGCCGATGCCCTTGTCGGTGATGGTGATGGTGCGCGCGGCCTTGTCGAAGCTCAGGCGCACGTCGAGCTCTGGCTGGTCTTCATACAGCTCGGGGTGGTCGAGCGCCTCGAAGCGCAGCTTGTCGCACGCGTCCGACGCGTTCGAGATCAGCTCGCGCAGGAAGATTTCCTTGTTCGAATACAGCGCATGCGTGACGAGGTGCAGCAGTTGCGCGACTTCAGCCTGGAAGGGGAGTTTGGTTTTGGAGGAATCAGCCATGGAAAGAGAAATATCGAAGCCAAAAAATTCTATGCCGGGCACGGCGTCCATGCGGTGACGCTGTGCCAACTTCTTCAAATGGGTGGTCTTTCGACCTCATCAAGAGGCAAACGGGGTCGAAAGGCTCCATTTTGCGCACCCCTGAAGGCGTAAGACCAACGTTCTCGCCCGGGGAAGCCTTCCGGGTCACGAAATATTAACGGTCGTCAACACTTCTGAAATATCCTGCGTTGATCCGGAACAGGGCCGCAACACCCGGGAGACAAAACAGGGATGTCGCCAGATGATTCGAACAACGCCGTGGACCGTACCTGGTCCCGTCGGAGCCCTGTGGCATCCGAGGGGCGTGCTCGTGTGGCTCGAATGCACGACCGCCCTGGCATGGCTGTCCTGCGCGCAGGCGCAGGCCGAGCCCCAGAAACCCCAGGCCGTGGCTGACGCACGCATCGAGACCCTCGACCGTGCACAGGCGGAGCAGGCGCGGCTGAAGGCGCTCGTCGACTCCGCGCCCAAGGCCTACGAAGACCGCTTCGAGACTCTCGATGCCGATACCGCGGCAGCCGACGCAACGCCCGAAGCCGAGCAGCCGCAGGGTTATCGCGCCTGGCTGGTGGAAAGCCGCATCGGCTTCGGCGACGCCACGACCACCGGCTACGGCCGCCAGCGCGCGACCGAGTTCGGCCAGCGTTTCGAGTACCGGCGCGAAACCCTCAACTACGGCGAGTTCGTTCTGCAGGCCGACGGCCGCCACCTGGGTGGCGACAACAGCGCGAGCGGCATCGGCATCGGCTCGCTGGGCTATGCGCGCGAGGCAACCAGCGGCCGCTTCACGCTGCGCAACCTCGGCTTTCCGCTGACCACGCAGACCTTCACCGACACCGCCGTGGGCGACATCTACAGCGAAGTCACCGATGGCCTGGCGCGCAACTACAGGCTCACGCTGGGCTCGTCCACGGTGCGCGGCGCTTCGACGCGCATCTTCAGCACGGATCTCGACGTGCGCGCCGGCATCGGCCAGCGCGGCAACCTCACTGGCGGGCCGTACCCCGGCTTCGAGAAGAGCCAGGGCACGCTCGGCTGGCTCGGGGCCACGCTGCGCCTGGGCGATCCATGGTTCGCCTCGTTCCAGCTCGACCAGGCGCGCGACATTCCGGCCTATTACATCGACCCCATCACGGCGATGGGGATCGGCCGCAAGGACGTCACGAGCTGGGCAACGTCGATCGGCTACGGCCGCGAGGTGGTGCGCGACGGCGACTTCAAGGCGCGCGCCACACTGGTCGGCAGCCGCGTCAACTCGCCCACGCCGGGTGTGGCGACCGGCAACTCGCAGGGCCTCTTCATCGAGGCGAGCGCGCGCACCGGCCTGTACCGCCATGAATTCGGCATCTACACCGCGCGGCCCAACCTGTACTTCGGCGACTACGCGCTGGCGACCGGCACGCGCGGCGCGTACTGGCGCGTGGACCGCAACACCAGCCGCATGAGCTGGGGCGCCGGCCTGGACTACGAGCGCGCGGCGCCGGACACCAGCTTCCATCTCTCGGGCTACCGGCGCTTCGGCGCGAGCGGCAACTTCCAATACCTGTTCGACCGCTACAACTCCGTCGGCGGCAGCCTGAGCGCGTACCGCACGCGCTACGACGGGCTGAAAGACGGCAGCACCACAAGCTCCGCCGGTAGCGGCGACGGGCGCAGCCTCTACGGCAGCGCCTTCTACCAGACCCGCTTCTTCGACTGGCCGCGCAGCCGCTTCACGCTGACGGTGCGGCGCAACGAGCTGATCGTGCTCGGCGACAGCGCCGCCACCGGCCAGGAAGTGCAGTGGGAGCAGGACTGGATCGGCGGGCGCTACGAGACGATGCGCCCCGAGCTCACCACCACCCTCGGCCATGCGCGCGACAGCAGCGGCGGCACCACCCGCAGCTACCCGACGGCGGGCCTGCAATTCCGCTACTGGATCGACAGCGGCTTCAACGTCGGCGGCAACCTGCGCTACACCTCGCAAAGCGGCGGCCTCTACACCAGCCGCGGCCTGTCGGGCTCGCTCATGGCCGAGAAGGAGCTGGGCGCGGGCTGGCGCGTGGGCTTCATGGCCAACTTCAACCAGGCGCGCGCATCGCTGCTGCCGACCTCTTATTCCGCACCCAATCTCTATCGCAGCAATGAGAAGACCGCCTACGTCTACCTGCGCTGGGAGGGCAGCGCGGGCACGGCCTACCGGGCGGCGGGCATGCGCGGCGAGGGTGCGGGCGGCGGCAGCGTGTCGGGCCGCGTGTTCTATGACGCCAACCGCGACGGCGAGCAGCAGTCAGGCGAAGGCGGCGTGGCCGGCGTCGAGGTGCTGCTCGACGGCCGCTACCGCGCCATCACCGATCGCGACGGCCGCTTCGAATTTCCGCTGGTAACCACCGGCCGGCATCAACTGACGCTCACGCTCGAAAGCGTGCCGTTGCCCTGGGGCGCGACCGGCGACACGGGGACGAGCGTAAACGTGCCGTTGCGTGGCCAGGCCACTGCCGCGATTCCCGTGGTCAAGGTGGGCGAATGAACCACGACACCGACCTTTCGATTTTTTTCCCCGCATACACAACCCCAAGGAGACTTCATGACCCGAAAACCCATTGCCCGCCTCGCGCTGGCCGCCTCGCTCACAGGCCTCGCCCTTGCCGGAGCACCCGCCATGGCCGAGAGCCAGTACGGCTCCGGCACGGGCACGATCACGGCGCAGGCCAAGGTGAACCTGAGCGTGACGGTGCCCAAGCTGATCCTGCTGCGCGTCGGTTCGACCAACACCACGGTCGACACAGTGACCTGGACTTCAGCCCTCAGCATTCCGGGCGTGCCCACTACGCCAGTGGTGGGCAACAACACCAACGTGGACTGGAACGGCGCGGCGCCCACCGTCACGACCACGTCCGCCGCGAGCACGCTCACCGTGTACGCCTGGACCAACGCCGGCGCCGGCACCATCAACTGCGCCATGGGCGCCTGGGCGCCCCTCACGGGCGGCCCGACGAACGCGGACTTCACCGTCACCGCGACGGGCACGCTGCCGCACCCGGGCGCCAACCTCGGCGCCTGCGCCTCGACCTCGTTCCCCTCGAACGCGGTCGCCACCGGCACCTGGGCCTACTCGCTGGGTGGCACGCCCGCCGGCTGGGCTGCGAACACGTACACGAACACCATCACGTACACAGCCCAGGGCATCTGATGACGCGCAGCCGCCGATGCCAGGCGATCGCCACGACGGCGCTCGTGGCGGCGGCGAGCCTCGCCCCGCCCGCCCACGCCGTCATCACCACGGTGACCGACACGGGCAGCAGCTACGGCCTGACCCTGCGCGTGGGATCGCCCGGCGCGACCATCGACACGGTGGCCTTCAGCGTGACCGGCGCCAACGCCGGGCTGACCCCCACGGCCGTGACCGGCACACCGACCATCGACGTCTGGGTGATGCCGGTGCGCCCCATAGCCAACACCACGGTGGCGCGGCCGGTGACGCTGCGCGTCGATTCCTCCATCGCGCTGACCTGCCAGTCGGGCGGCTGCGGCGCCACGACCATTCCCTTCAGCAAGATCAGCTGGGTGGCCACGAACAACAGCAACGCCGCCTCTGGCGACATCCAGAACGGCCGCTTCACCGCCGCCGCCAACCAGTCGATCGCGAGCTACGACGCGAACGCCACCTTCTGCGTCGGCCTGCTCGGCCTGCCCTGCGTCCTGGGCGTCGGCACCTGGACCTACCTGTCGCGCAACGTGACTGCCACGCGGCTGCAGTTCTCCTACGACAACGACGTGGTGTACCCAGGCGGCAACTACAAGGGCACCGTGCGCTTCACGGCCTCGATGGAATGACCTCCCTGCGCTTTCACCGATGGCCAGCCGCTGCACTGCTGCTCTGCGGTGCAGCGCTCGCCCCCGCATGGGCGGCGGTCGCCCGGCTCGACGATTCGGCCTCCCCGCGCGCACAGGTGCGCAGCGATTTCAGCAACGCCCAGGGGATGGACGGCAACATGGTCGTGCTGCCCCTCGGGCGCATCGAGTACCGGCTGGCCACTGCCCCCCACGTGGGCCGGCGCGCGCGCATCTTCTATGTGATTCCGTCGATGGTCGCGGGCCTGCGCTCGCCGGCCGGAATGCAGGTGCAATGGCGTGGCAACGGCGCCTTCGCAAGCGGCAGCGGCCGGCCCGGCGACCGGGTGCAGGTGTGGAACGGCGTGGTCCAGGCGCCCTGGATGAACGAGACCTTCGAGTTGACGCTGCGCGTCGACCCCCGCGAGCTGCGCATGCCTTCGGGCTCGGCGCTGAGCTTCGAGTCGTTCTTCGAAATCGAAACCCTGCCATGAACGTTTTTCTCTCTCCCTCTTCTCTCGTCCTCCTGCTGCTGGCAGCGGCCGGCGCAGCAACAGCCGCGCCCTTCGAGCTGGCCGTCACGCCGTCGCGCTTCGAACTCTCGGGCAAGGCCGGCGCGCGCCTGGGGCAGTCGCTCGACATCCACAACCTGGCGCCGACCGCCACCGAGGTGACGATGCGCACCATCGACTGGAGCTATTCGGCCGAAGGCAACATCGGCTACCACGACGAGCTGCTGCCCGGCAGCTGCAGGCCGTGGGTGGTGCTGGAGCGGCGCAGCGTTTCGGTGCCGGCGCGCAGCAAGAAGGCGTTCCGCTTCCAGGTCGATCCGCCGGCCGACGCGCCGCGCGGCGAGTGCCGCTTCATGATCGCCATCGAGGGCACGGAGCCCGCGCAGCAGACCATCATCCAGAGCGGCGGCGCCAGCCTGAGCCTGCCGGTCACGGGCCGCATCGCGGTGGCGGTGTACGTCATGCTCAACGGCGCCGAGCCCAAGCTCGAAATCAAGCAGATTGCCAGCGGAGAAACAAACGGCGCACGCCGCACGCTGGTGACCGTGAGCAACACGGGCGACGCGCACGGCCGGCTCGAAGGCAGCCTGGACGCCACCGACAGCAAGGGCCGCGCGTTCGAACTGGTGCCCGAAGGCACCCCCATCCTGCCGGGCCAGACACGCACGCTGGCACTGGTGCCCAAGGGCGAGAGCGGCCAGCCCGCGCCGCAGCCCGCCTACCCGGTCAAGGCCAGCGGTACGCTGGACTGGGACAAGGGCAGCTTCAAGGTGGACATGGAGCTCAAGTGACGCACCGTATAGGCCCCCTGGCAGGCACGTTCTCGGGCCTGCTCGCCACGGCCGTCGGCATGGCGCCGATGGGGGCTACGCACGCCGCATCGAGCACCGTCGGCCCGAGCGCCTCGGTGCCGCTGACCACCGGGTTGGTGAACCTCGACTTCACGATCGCCATCGACAAGTTCATCTTCTTTCGCATCGGCGACGGCGCGTGGCCCACGCCGGGCGGCACCACGAGCACGGTGAGCTTCGTGCTGACGCCGTCGATCCCGGGCGGGCCCACCACGCCGGTCGCGGGCAACAACACGCCCGTGAACTGGAGCGGCGCGGCGCCGACCTTCAGCGTCACGCCGAGCGGCAACGCGCTGCCGGTCGAGGTGCGCAGCAATGCGGGGCAGGTCACGCTGCGGGCAGCCGCGACCGCGCCGCTCACGAGCGGGGCAAACACGATCCCGCTGTCGGAGATCACGATCGCCAGCAGCGACAGCAACCTGCCCGCGCCGCCGATTCCCAACTCGGGCACGGGCACCACGGTCAATGTCGTGGGCACCAGCTTCGCCAACCTCGTCACCCAGCGCACCGCGACCTGGACCTTCTCGTACGCAAACCTGGCCAGCCGCACCGCCGGCACCTACACCGGACAAGTCACCTTCACGGCCAGTTCGCCCTGATTGGCTCTTTCCGGCGTGCAAGTCAGCTGGCGCTGGGATCGCTCGCCAAAGCTGCGCGGTGGATCTTTTCCTTCACCCCTCCAGGAGCTTTGCATGAACAACAAGAAATCCCGCATGCTGTGCGTCGCAGCCTTCCTCGGGCTCGCCTCGCTCGGCGCGCAGGCACAGGTTCCGGCCGATGCGCCCGCCGGCACCACCGTGCAATGCAAGGACGGCAGCTACGCATCGCCCGACACCAAGTCCGGTGCCTGCCGCGGTCACAAGGGCATCAAGACCTGGTTCGGCAAGGCCGCGCCGGCTGCTGCCGGTGCTGCGGCGACAACTGCGCCGGCCGCAGCGGCTGCGCCCGCACCCGCGGTCGAGACCCAGTCGGCGAAGGTCGACAAGACCGGCGTGGCACCGAGCACCGGCACGGCCACCAGGACGCCGGGCTCGCCCGACCTCACGAAGATGGCGGCCGCGCCCGGTGGCGGCGCAGGCAAGGTGTGGGCGAACGACGAGACCAAGGTCTATCACTGCATGGGCGACCGCTACTACGGCAAGACCAAGAAGGGCGAGTACCTGACGGAGGCCGATGCCAAGGCCAAGGGCATGCACGCGTCTCACAACAAGACCTGCACGTCCTGAAGGGCTCCTTCCAGAAACACCGCGGAACCGGCTTTGCCGGGCCGCTGGTGTTGCCCCCGGTAGGGGGTTGGCGCAGCGACACGAAGTGCGCGAAGCCTGGGGGCGAGCCCTACTTCGGCTGTGACTCCACTTCTCGCGTCCAGCGGTCGATCAGGCGCTTGCGCTCGGCTGCCTTGCCATACTTCTCGAAGTCGTACTTGATGAGCTTCACGTCGGCCATCGACGGGATGCGCGGGTCGGGTTTGAAGGTCTTGTTGGCCGGCGACTGCAGGCTGCCCGACTGCCCGCCGATGGCCTGGCCCGCGGGGCTCATGAGCCAGTCGTAGTAGCGCCTGGCGTTCTCCTTGTTGCGCGCGCCTTTCACGAGGGCGATGCCGCCGATCTCGTAGCCCGTGCCTTCGCAGGGCGCGGCCGTCTTCACGGGAAATTTGTCGTAGCGCCAGCGCTCGAAGCCGAAGATGAAGCTCACGCCGATGGCCACCTCGCCCTTGGCCACGTTGGGCGCCTGGGCCTGGCCGCTGCGGGTGTAGCTGGTGACGTTGCGGTGCAGCTTCTTCAGGTACTCGAAGGCCGCTTCTTCACCCATCTGCTGCACCAGGCCCGCGATGATGGTGTAGGCCGTGCCGCTGGATGCCGGGTGCGAGATCTCGATCTCGCCCCTGTATTCGGGTTTGATCAGGTCGGCCCAGCACCTGGGCTCGTGCAGCTTCTTTTTCTTGAGCAGGTCGGTGTTGAAGCCGAAGCCGATGGCACTGGTGTAGAAGCCGCCCACCATGTTCTGCGACAGCGCGTACTGGCGCACCGCCCAGTCGTGCAGGTCGTTGATGTAGGCCGGGCGGTAGGGTTCGAGCAGGCCCTGCTCGGCGGCCTGCAGGAACGGGTCGCCGGTGCCACCCCACCAGATGTCGGTCTTGGGGTTGGCGGCTTCCGCGCGCAGCTGCGCGCCGATTTCACCTGTGCCCTTGTGGGCCTGCTGCACCTTGATGCCGGTTTCGCGCGTGAAGGCGGTGGCCGCCGCCTCGCACCAGCCCGCGTCGGTGCTGCACAGCGCGTTGACGGTGCCCTGCGCCGCGGTGTTCGACACCCCCAGCAGGGCCGCCGTGGCAATGCATGCGGCGGTGGCGATGTGTCGGACGGCAAAAGGATGCATGCGCGGATCTCCTCGTTCGTTGTTTGAACGCGCAGGATAGCGTCCGCTTCAGCGCGCGGCCAGCAGCGGCGGCAGGTGCTCGGCGAGCCAGTCGATCACCACCCGCGTCTTCAGCGGCAGGTAGCGGCTGCGCGGGCGGATCACGTGCAGCGCGAAGCCGAAGGGCCGCGGCTCGTCGAACACGCGCACCAGCGTGCCTGCCGCGAGCTCATCGGCCGCGAGCCAGGCCGGCAGGCGCGCGAGGCCCATGCCGCCAATGGCGGCTTCGAGCAGCACCTCGGCGCTGTCGCAGCGCAGCCTTGAAGGCAGCGTCACGTCGACAAGACGGCCCTCGGTGTCATGGAAGCGCCAGGACGAGATCTGGCCGTCGCGCGCATAGAGCACGGCCTCGTGCGGCTCCTTCAGGTCGTCGATGTTCGCGGGATGCCCATGTTCGGCCAGGTAGGCGGGCGAGGCGCACAGCGCCATCCACTGCATGCCGACCGGCCGGGCAGCCAGTTCCGCGCTGTCGGCGAGTTCGCCGCTGCGGATGGCCAGGTCGAGCCCCTCTTCCACGAGATCCACGCGCCGGTCATTGAACGAGAGTTCGAGCGACAGCTGCGGATGCCGGCGCGCCAGCGCCAGCAGCAGCGGCCCGACCTTCAGCCGGCCCAGCATCGCCGGCATGCTCAGGCGCACGAGGCCCGAGGCGGTGCTGCGCGCGGCGTCGGTCACGGCTTCGGCCGCCTCGAGCTCAGCCAGCACGCGACGGCAGCGCTCGTAGTAGCCGTGGCCTTCCTCGGTGAGGCTCTGGCTGCGCGTGGTGCGCAAAAAGAGCCGCGTGTTCAGGCGCGCTTCGAGCCGCGCGATGCTCTTGGCGACGGCCGAGCGCGTGACATGCAGGCGCTGCGCGGCCAGCGCGAAGCTGCCCGCCTCCGCCGCCGCGACGAATTCCTCGATGCCTTGCAGACGTTGGCCCATTGGAGACTTTCAAGCACCAGTGAAAGGAAAATTATCCACCACCGGGTACCTGGCATCGTCAATAGCATGAAGGCTCCTCTTTTTTCTTTTTCCTTTCGCGGAGTCTTTTCATGCAGGAACCTCGAACGCTGCGCCGCTGGCAACTCCCCACGCTCGGCCGCGCCCACCTCGAACAGGCCGAAGCGCCGCTGCCCGTGCCGGGCGCCAACCAGATCCTCGTGAAGGTCGGCGCGGTGTCGCTCAACTACCGCGACCTGCTGATGATTCGCGACGGCATGGGCATGGCGCTCGACCTGCCCTTCACACCCGGCTCCGACATGGCGGGCACCGTGGCGGCCATCGGCCCCGGCGTGACGCGCTTCGCCGTCGGCGACCGAGTCGTCAACACCTTCTGGGGCGGCTGGATCGACAGCCACTGGCACGCGGAGGCCACGCTGCTCGGCGGACCCGGCCCCGGCATGCTCGCCTCGCATGTGCTGCTCGACGCCGCCTGGGCCGTGGCCGCGCCCACGACGCTGAGCCTGGCCGAAGCCAGCACGCTGCCGTGCGCAGGCCTCACCGCGTGGTTCGCGCTCGCCGAGACCGGTGCGCTGCGCGCGGGCGAGACGGTGCTGATCCACGGCACCGGCGGCGTCGCGCTGTTCGGCCTGCAGATCGCGCGGCTGCATGGCGCGCAGGCCATCGTCGTCACGGGCAGCGAAGACAAGCGCGCACAGGCGCTCGCACTCGGCGCCACGCACGTGCTGGCGCGCGACGGCGACTGGCCCGCCGAAGTGCGCAGGCTCACGCAAGGCCGCGGCGCCGACCACGTGCTCGAACTCGCGAGCGGCCCCAACCTCGACCGCTCGCTGCAGGCCGTGAGGCAGGGCGGGCGCGTGTCGATCATCGGCATGCTCGGGGGCGAGACGCTGAGCGCGTCGTTCTACGCGATGGTGCTGGGCCGCGTGACGGTGCAGGGCATCGGCGTGGGCCACCGTCGCGCGCTCGAAGACCTGGTGCGCGCCGTCGATGCGAATGCGCTCAAGCCGGTGATTGCCGCGCAGTACGGCTTCGATGCGCTGCCCGCCGCGCTCGATCACCTCGAGCGCGGTGCGTTCGGAAAGATCGTCGTGACGCTCTGAACGAAGACGCAACGCAGTTGCGGCGCTGCACAAAAGCCGCGCCATCCGTGAACAGGTTCCGTTAGTACGAATTACACGCTCGACGCCCCCTCCTGGCGTTCCTAGAATCCGCCCGCGCACGGCCTCGTGCATTGCGCGCTTTCTCAACTTCAGGATGGAGAGTTATGGAACACAGTACCTACAAAAAATGGTCGGCCGAGTTCATTGGTACTTTCTGGCTCACGCTCGGAGGCTGCGGAAGCGCAGTTCTGGCAGCGGCCTTTCCGGGTGTCGGCATCGGCCTGCTCGGGGTCTCGCTGGCCTTCGGTCTCACGGTGGTGACGGGCGCCTATGCACTGGGCCCGATCTCGGGCGGGCACTTCAACCCTGCCGTGTCGATCGGCCTTGCGGCCGCGGGCCGCTTCAAGGCCTCGCAGCTCGCTGGCTACATCGTGGCGCAGGTGCTCGGCGCCATCGCGGCGGCCGGTGTGCTGTACCTCATCGCCACGGGCAAGCCGGGCGCTGACATCGGCGGCTTCGCCACCAACGGCTACGGCGAGCACTCACCCGGCAAGTACGGCATGACGGCCGCATTGCTGTGCGAAGTGGTGATGACTGCCGTGTTCCTGATCGTGATCCTCGGCTCCACCGCCAAGCGCGCGGCCGGCGGCTTCGCGGGTCTTGCGATCGGCCTGTGCCTCACGCTGATCCACCTGATCTCGATCCCTGTGACCAACACTTCGGTGAACCCAGCGCGCAGCACGGGCCCGGCCCTGTTCGGGCCGTCCTATGCGGTGTCGGAACTGTGGCTGTTCTGGGCGGCACCCATTGCGGGGGCCATCATCGGCGCGGTGATCTACCGCGCGCTACTCAGCAACGGCAACGACGACTGATCGCTGATCGTCGTCATCACCGGCAGCGCAGCTTCAGTTCAGCTGCCGCTGCCCGACTTCACCATCGGCAGTGAAGTCGATTGCCCGATCGGCTCGGTGCCGGTCGGGTGCGACGCCCCATAGGCGCCGGCCTGGATGTCGGCCACCGGCATCGTCGAGCTCATCGCGGGTGCGCTGGTCGACTGGCCCATTGGCTCGGTGCCGCTCGGACGGGCCGCGGCCATCGCGCCGGCCTGGACGTCCGGGTTCGCGGGCGAATTCATCTGCAGCGGATGGAAATCCGAACCATCGGTGGTTTCGGCCGATGCGGTGACGGCGCCCATGGCTGCCAGCGCAGCAAAGGAACCGACGGCGAGAAGCTTGAAGGAAGTGCGCATGACGTGTTCTCCTGATTGCAGGTTGTCCCCGGTCACGTGCCATCGCGCGAACTGCGCGTGGCAGGACCTGAATGCACTCTAGGCACGCAGACTGAGGTGAATGTGAGGGAAGAGTTACGCACGCGTGAGCAGCACGCTTTTTCCTGAAACTTTGGACCGCAGGTGCCTCGCGTGCCGGCAGGCCTTCGCTACACCGGCAGCACGGGCAGGTGCACGCGCGCCATCAGCCCCGGCCCACCAGTGCGATTGCGCAGCTCGATGCGCAGGCCGTGCCGCTCGGCCGCCGTACGCGCAATCGCCAGCCCCAGCCCGCTGCCGCCCGCCACAGCGCCGGGCACGCGAAAGAAGCGATCGAACACGCGGCCGATGACGGCCTGCGGAATGCCGGGGCCGTTGTCGAGCACATCGACCACCGCGTGGCCATCGACCTCGTGCAGCTTCACGTCGACCACGCCGCCTTCGGGCGCGTAGCGCAGCGCGTTGTCGATCAGGTTGTCGAACACGCTGCGCAGTTCGGCCGCGGGCGCGAACACCACCGCGGCAATACTGCCCTCAAAGCCGATGTCCACGCGCCGCGCATCGGCCAGCACCATCAGCTGGCTCACGCTCTCGCGCAGCAGCACTTCGATGTCGACGCGCTCGCGCGCATTGCCGAGGCTCTGTGGCGCGTCCTGCCGCGAGAGATGCAGCAATTGCTCGATCAGGTGCTGCGCGCGCGTGACGCCGGCCTCGAGCTGGTTGAAACGCTCGGTGGCCTCGCCGGCCGGTACGTGCGCGCGCAGGTTCTCGATCTGCAGGCCGATGGCGGCCATCGGCGTGCGCAGCTCGTGGGCCGCGTCCTGCACGAAGCGCCGCTGCGTGGCGAAGGCATTGCGCACGCGTGTCAGCAGGTTGTTGAAGGCGCCCACCAGCGGCGCGATCTCGTCGGGCACGCGCGCGAGCGACAGCTCGGTGGGGCTGCGCTCGTCCTGCGAGGCCACGTCGCGCGCCACCGCGCGCAGCGAGCGCGAAGCCGCCGACACGATGATCCACAGGATCAGCAGCGCCAGCGGCAGCAGCAGCGCGATCGGCAGGCCTTCGAACATTGCGCGGCGCAGGGCGCGGCGGCGGCGGTAGTCCTCGTTCTGCAGCACCTGCACGCGCGGCTGGTCGGCGCGCGTGCCGGGCTTGGCGGTGAACACGCGCCAGTCGGAGCCCGCATGCGCGCCCGTGTTCACGTCGCTGAAGCCGGGCTGGGGTTGCAAGGGCACCGTCAGCACGGGCCACGAGGTGGCGCGCAGCGTCTGGCCGTCGGCACTCCAGATCTGCACGATGAAAGCGCCGCGCGAGAAGGCGGCCTCGCCGTCCATCGGGTGCGGCAGCTTCTGCGGGTCGCTGCCTTCGTACGACTCGGCCACCAGGCGCATCTGGTCGTCCAGCGCGTTGTGCACGAGGTTGCCGTAGGCCTCGAAGGAGAACCACGCCGTGAGCACGGCCGCGCCCAGGTGCAGCGTGATGAGCCACAGCAGCAGTTGCGTGCGCAGCGAACGTGGCCGCCACCAGCGGCCGCCGCTGCGCGGAGCTCCGGTCATGCAGCCACGCGCCAGCCCAGGCCGCGTACGTTGCGGATCGCGTCCGCACCGAGCTTGCGGCGCATGCCGTGGATCAGCACGTCGATTGCGTTGCTGGTGACTTCCTCGCCCCAGCCGTAGATGCGGTTTTCGAGTTGCTCGCGCGAAAGAATGGCGCCGGGCCGCTCCAGCAGCGCATGCAGCAGCGCGAACTCGCGCGCGGTGAGCGCTTCGCGCGCGCCGTTGACCACCACTTCGCGCGTGGTGAGGTCGAGCTGCAACGAGCCGCTGCCGACCAGCGAATGCGCGGCGCCGTCGCGGCGGCGCACCACGGCGCGCATGCGCGCGAGCAGCTCGCGGAATTCGAAAGGCTTGAGCAGATAGTCGTCGGCGCCGAGGTCGAGGCTGTGGATGCGGTCGTCGAGGCCGTCGCGCGCGGTGAGTACCAGCACGGGAGTGGCATCGCCGCGCTCGCGCGCGCGGCGCAGCACTTCGGTGCCGTCCTGCCTGGGCAGGCCAAGGTCGAGCAGCACGCAGGTGTAGCCACCGTCACCCAGCGCGCTTTGCGCCAGTTCGCCGTCGCGCACCCAGTCCGCGGACCAGCCCGCGCCCTCGAGCGCCTGCTTCAGGCTGCGCCCGATCATTTCATCGTCTTCCACCAGTAGAACGCGCATCGCGGCGACTCCTTCGGCCGCAAGGTAGCACGCGACCGGGATGATCGGAAGTGTCTGCGCCGTGGCGCAGCGTAGAAACGAATACTTAGGGCACGCTTAGACGGCGGGTACGCCACGGGGTCATGGCCTGGTCATGGCCCGTTCAAGGCAGACGCACGGCATGGTGTTCGCCCTCGCCGTCCGAGGCAAAGGCCAGCAGGTCGAGGGCTTCTTGCTCCACTCCTACGCGGTCGGCCTTCGACCAGCGCGTGAACGGTTCCAGCACCACGGTGGCGGTGTTCTTCGCACGCTCGATCTTCCAGACGCCCGCCACGAAGCCGTCGAGCAGCACCGTGCCACGCACGATGCCGTTGACGGTGAACACGCGGGCACGGTGCGCCTCGCTCAGCACGCGGCTGCGGTCGGCGTGCGAGAGCAGCAGGTTGTCCCACTCGGCCACGAGGCGCGGCGGCGCGGGCGTGTCGGCGTCAGGGCGCGGCGCGCGGGGCAGGTCGAACAGTTCCTGGCCGTCTTCGCCCGTGAACACGCGCAACTGCGGCCGCAGGCGCTCGGCCACGGCCTTCCAGCCGGTGAGGCCCGACCAGGCGCCGGCATCAGCCAGCGTGGCGGGGCCGAAGGCGGCAAGGTAGCGCAGCAGCAGGTCGTCTTGCGTGGCCGGGACAGCATCGAGAACGCCCAGCCAAGCACCGAGGGGCTGCAGCAGCGCGCTCTGGTGCGAGTTCCAGGTGCCGGCCGGCGGCAGGTGCACCAGCGGTACGTTGTTGCGGATCAGGCCGGCCAGCGAGACGGTCTCGCGGCCCTTCCATCGCACGCCGAGGGCCTGCCCGAGTTCGGCGCCGGTGTGCGGCCGCTCAGCGAGCAGCGCACGCCCTGCCTCGACCACCGCCGCGCGGTCGATGCCGTCGAGCGCCTTCTTGTGATTGCCCAGCAGGCCGCGCTGGTGCACGGGCTCCAGCAGCGGACGCCACGCCAGCGCATCGCTCGCGGTCATCAGGTGCAGGGTCGCGCGCATCGTCGACATGCGCACGATGCGGCGCTTCTGCAGTGCTTCGGTCAGCTGCTCGCGCCGGAAACCTTCGAGCCGGCTCCAGAGGCCGATGTAGGGTGGGTTGGGCGCCTGCGCCTGCAGGCCGGCCAGGCGTTCGACGGCCTGCGTCACCGTCAGCCTGCGCCGTGCCAGCAGCATCTGCCGCGCCAGTGTGGCGCGGTTCAGCGCGCGCAGGCTCAGAACTTCTCGTGCGGCCCGAGGTAGCGCCATTGGCCCACTGGCAGGTTGCCGAGCATCACCTTGCCGATGCGCACGCGCTTCAGGCCCACCACCTTCAGGCCGACCAGCTCGCACATGCGGCGGATCTGCCGCTTCTTGCCCTCGGTGAGCACGAAGCGCAGCTGCTCGGGGTTCTGCCATTCGACGCGCGCCGGCTTGAGCGGCTGGCCATCGAGGCTCAGGCCGTGTCGCAGCCTGGCCAGCATGGCCGGCGGAAAGACCGCCTGCACGTTGGTGGTGATGGGGTCGTCGTCGTCCATGCGCACCAGCTGGCCGGTAGGCGCGGGCTGGCCCAGGCCGTGATAGGCCACGCGCACCAGGTATTCCTTCTCCATCACGGAGTCTTCACCGATCAACTGGCGCGCGATGCGGCCGTCCTGCGTCATGACCAGCAGGCCGATGGAGTCGATGTCGAGCCGCCCGCACGGCGCCAGGCCGCGCAGCTGCTGGGGACTGAAGAAGAAGCGCGCGTTGTCTTCCGCCCAGCGGTTCTGCGGCGTGAAGAGCGTGACCGCCGGCTCGTGGCCGTCCTCGGCCTGCCCGCTCACGTAGCCGATGGGCTTGTTGATGAGGATGGTGACCTGGTTCGCCTGCTGGCCCTTGGCGGCCTTGTCGATCTCGATGCGGTCGGACGGCGTGACCTTCACGCCCATCTCGGCCGGCTTGCCGTTGACCTTCACCCAGCCGTTGGCGATCCACTCGTCGGCCTCGCGGCGCGAGCACATCTTGAGCTCGGCCATGCGCTTGTTGAGGCGAACGGCATCGGTAGGGGGAGAAGAGGGCTCGGTCATCGGAGGCTTGATCAATGTGCGGCACCGATGCTATCCTGAACGCAAGCGCGAGTTGATCGCGCCCTTTTTGGGGGATTCCCAAGTGAGCACACGCAAGTTTCAATACGCCATCGTCATCGGGCGTTTCCAGCCCGTTCATTTCGGACATCAACGACTCATCGAAGAAGGCCTTCGCGCCGCCGATCGGGTCATCGTGGTGGTCGGCTCCGACCGCAAGCCACGCAGCGTCAAGAACCCCTTTACCTTCGACGAACGCGAACGCATGGTGCGCGCCTGCCTGCGCGGCACCGAGCAGATGCGCGTGAGCGTGGTCGGCGTGGGCGACTCGCCCTACAACGACCAGATCTGGATCGCGTCGATCCAGTCGGCGGTCGAACGGCTCATCGTGCAGGACGGCCATGCACCCGCCAAGGCCAAGGTCGCGCTGGTGGGCCACCTCAAGGACGCATCGAGCTACTACCTCAAGCTCTTCCCGCACTGGGAGTTCGTCGGCCAGAACAGCGTGGAAAGCCTCAACGCCACCGACGTGCGCGGCCTCTACTTCGACCCCGAGAACCGCGGCCAGCTCGCACGCGCCGACCTGCCCGACGGCACCGCAGCCTTTCTCGAACAATTCACCACCACGGCCGACTACGCCGATCTCTGCGAAGAACGTGCCTTCCTCGTCGACTACCGCGACAAGTACCGCTATGCGGGCAGCGACTTTCCGCCGATCTACACCACCGTCGACGCCATCGTGGTCGAAGCCGGCCACATCCTGCTGGTGCAGCGCAAGTTCCATCCCGGCAAGGGCACCTGGGCGCTGCCCGGCGGCTTCGTCGGTCAGCACGAGCGCCTGCAGGACGCGGCCATCCGCGAGCTGAAGGAAGAAACCCGCCTCAAGGTGCCCGTGCCCGTGCTCAACGGCAGCATGAAGGCCAGCCACGTGTTCGACGCGCCCGACCGCTCGCAGCGCGGCCGCACGATCACGCACGGCTTCTTCTTCGAGCTGGCGCACAACCAGTGGACGGGCCTTTCAGACGTGCGTGCCGACGACGACGCGGCCGAGGTGCGATGGGTGCCGATCGCCGAGTTCCTCGACATGCAGGACCACGTCTACGAAGACCACTTCTTCATCGCGAATCATTTTTTGGGTGGCCTGGGCAAGAACTGAACGACCAGGCTTTGTCAGCAAGAACGGCACCTGGTTGACGGGTGCCAACGTGAAAGGAGCTTTCACATGAACCGCAATCTCACCTCCTCGCCCCTGGGCAACAACCTGCTGCTTCGCACCGACTCCTACAAGGTGTCGCACTGGATGCAATATCCACCCGGCACGCAGACGGTGTACAGCTACATCGAGTCGCGCGGCGGCATCTTCAGCCACTCGCTGTTCTTCGGCCTGCAGGCCTATCTGCGCGAATATCTGCAGACGCCGGTGACGCGCGACGACGTGGAAGAAGCCGCCCTGCTCATGGCCGCGCACGGCGAGCCGTTCAACCGCGAAGGCTGGCTGCGCCTGATCGAGAAGCATGGCGGGCTGATGCCGGTGCGCATCCGCGCGGTGCCTGAAGGCAGCGTGCTGCCGGTGCACAACGTGCTGGCCACCATCGAGAACACGGACCCCGAGTTCTTCTGGGTCACGAGTTTTCTCGAGACCGAGTTGCTGCGCGCGATCTGGTACCCCACCACGGTCGCCACGCTCTCGGCTGCCGCGCGCACCACACTGCTGCGGTACCTCGAAGCGACTTGCGACGACCCGCAAGGGCAGATCGCCTTCAGGCTGCACGACTTCGGCGCGCGTGGGGTGTCGAGTCTCGAATCGGCCGCGCTCGGCGGCATGGCCCACCTGGTGAACTTCATGGGCACCGACACGCTGGCCGCGCTGGTGGCCGCGCGCCGGTACTACGACTGCGACGTGGCGGGCTTCTCGATTCCCGCGGCCGAGCACAGCACCATCACGGGCTGGGGCCGCGAGCATGAAGCCGACGCGTACAGCAACATGGTCGAGCAGTTCGGCAAGCCCGGCGCGACCTTTGCGGTGGTGAGCGACAGCTACGACATCTTCAATGCCTGCGCGCGCATCTGGGGCGGCGAGCTGAAGGCGAAGGTGGTGGCCTCTGGCGCAACGCTGGTGGTGCGACCCGACTCGGGCGACCCGGCCGAGACCACGCTGAAGGTGGCGCAGATATTGGCCGATCGCTTCGGCACGACGACGAATGCCAAGGGCTTTCGGGTGCTGAACAACGTGCGCATCATCCAGGGCGACGGCGTGAACCTCGACTCGCTGCGGCTGTGCCTGTCGAACTTCTTCCACAACGGTTTCTCGACGGAGAACATCTCCTTCGGCATGGGTGGCGGGCTGCTGCAGCAGGTCAATCGCGACACGATGCAGTGGGCGATGAAGTGCTCGGCCATGCAGGTGAACGGCGAATGGCGTGACGTGTACAAGTCGCCGGTGGGTGATGTGAGCAAGGCCTCGAAGAAGGGTCGGCTTGCGCTGGTGCATGATGCGAACGGCGTCGAGAACACCGTGCGTGAGGAGACGCTTGCGGCAGGTCAGGTCGACCTGCTGCAGACGGTGTTCGAGAACGGGCGCATTGTCGAGAGCACCACGTTCGATGCAATACGCGAGCGGGCTGCCATCGGGGTGAACCGGTTCGTCACCTCTCGCGCGCCGCTCTGAGGCGGTTCGGGTCGCTCCTTCGGGGCGGGTGCGAATGACACCGGGTACTCCCCTCCGCGAATGTCCCCCGGCCTGCGGCCTCCTCCTTTATTTCGCTGCGGGGAGCACCCGGTGCCATTCGCACATGAGCGCAGCGCTTGTGCCGGCCGATCAACCAGTGCTCTGAACGATCACCCCGTCGGCGTGATCGCGCCCCAGAGCCTCAAAGGCCTGTGCCACACGGCATAGCCATAATCCGCCCAGACCGCCGAATCCATGACCAAACTCCTGATCCTCAGCGTGAGCGCCGGCAACGGCCACGTGCGTGCAGCACAGGCGCTTGCCGCCACCGCCCAGAACCTAGTCCCGCCCTGCACGGCGGTCCACATCGACGCGATGGCCCACGTGGCCAGCGGCTTCCGCAAGGTCTACACCGACTGGTACATCCAGCTCGTGAACAGCGCCCCCGAGCTGTGGTCGTACCTGCACCAGCGCACCGACACCACGCCGCACCACGCGCCATCGCAGCGCCTGCGCCGCGGCATCGAGCGGCTGAGCACCGGCGCACTGGTGCGCGAAATCCGCCGCGAAAAGCCCGATGCCGTGGTCTGCACGCACTTCCTGCCGGCCGAACTGCTGATGCGCGAACGCAATCGCGGCCGCATCGAATATCCCGTGTGGCTGCAGATCACCGACTACGACCTGCACAACATGTGGCTGGTGCCGGGCATGGCGGGCTACCTTGCTGCGACGGAAGAGGTTGCTTTCCGCTTGCGCGCGCGGGGCATTCCGGCGGAGCGGATCCACGTCACCGGCATTCCGGTGATGCCGGCTTTTTCCGAACCCGATGTGCCGGCGCTGGCGCGCAATGCCTGCGCGGCGGAACTCGGCCTCGATCCTTCGCGCCCCGTGCTGCTGATGGCGTCGGGCGGTGCCGGCGTCGGCGACCTGCCGAGCATGGTCGAGCGCGTGCTCGGCCTGGGTGGCCATGACGGCAAGGAAGGCAACTTCCAGGTGATCGCCGTGGCGGGCCGCAACGTGGAAGCGCATGGCAAGCTCGAAGCGCTGGCCAGGCGCTATCCGGGCCGCGTGGTGGCCATCGGCTTCACCAACGAAATGCACAAGATGATGGCCGCGTCCGACCTGGTGGTGACCAAGCCCGGCGGCCTCACGGTCTCGGAATGCCTGGCGCTGGGCAAGCCGATGCTGCTGATCTCGCCGATTCCCGGGCAGGAAGAACACAACGCCGGCTTCCTGATGGAAGAAGGCGCGGCCTGGCTGGCCTACGACGCGATCGGCCTCGACTACAAGGTGGCGCGCCTGATGGCCGACCCCGCCAAGCTCGCGACCATGGCTGCGCGCAGCCGGGCGTTGGGCAAGCCGCAGGCGGCGCGCGCGGTGCTGCAACACGTGCTGGGTGCCAAGGCGTGAGCGGCGCCGTCGAAAAGACGAGCGTGGCCCGCACGCTCGGTTATCTCGCCTGGGTGGTCGTGATGGCCTTCTTCTTCGCCAATGCCGAGATCCAGATCGAAGGCGGCGCGGGCTGGGCCACGTCGCTGCCGACCTGGCGCATCGAGAACAGCATCTGGCTCGACATCTTCTGGGGCGGCCGCGCGATGACGGGCTATCACGCCTGGGTGTTCACCTTCATGGCGCTGGTGTTCTTCTCGCCGCTGGCATTCAACGGGCGCTGGACTTGGCGCGACGTGGGGCTGGCGGGAGCGGGCCTCATCGTGTTCTGGGTCTGCGAAGACTTCAGCTGGTTCCTCATCAACCCGGCCTTCGGCTGGGCGCGCTTCAACCCGGTCGATGCGTTCTGGCACAAGCACTGGATGTGGGGTGCGCCGGTCGACTACTGGGGCGGGCTCGCGGTGGCGGCCCTGATACTGGCAACGCGGCACTGGCCTCGCCAGAAGCAACGACAGCAATGACGAAGAAGAAACACGGCAAGGCTGCAGCGGCAGCAGAAGAAGGCATCGCCGACCCGCGCCCCGGCCACTGGGCCGATCCGCTGGACGCATTGCAAGTCGAGAACCTGCACCGCATCACGCCTACGCTGTACCGCAGCGCGCAGCCGCGGCGCGCCAACATGGCGGCGCTGCAATCGCTGGGCATCCACACGGTGGTGAGCCTGCGCTCCTTCAACGACGACAGGAAGGTGTTCGCGGGCAGCGGCATCCGGCTGGTGCGCGTGCCGATCAACACCTGGTCCATCGACGACGCCAAGGTGCTGCGCGCGCTACTCGCCATTCGCGAGGCCGAAAAGCACGGCCCGGTGCTCATCCACTGCATGCACGGCGCCGACCGCACCGGCGTGGTCGCGGCGGTGTACCGCATGGCGGTACAAGACTGGGACAAGGACAGCGCGCGCCACGAAATGCTGCGCGGCGGCTACGGCTATCACACGCTGTGGCGCAACATTCCGCGCTACATCGAGCGGCTCGACCCGGTGAAGATGCGCCAGGCGCTGGCCCATGCCCCGGTGGTGCCCGTGGTGTCCTGAAGGCGCCAGCGCCTTTCGTACCCCCGCTCCTATACTGGCCGCCCCGTGGCCACAGGCCATCTGCGAACCTTCTGAAAAGGGCTCTTCCATGGCACTGCAAATCCGCTCCCTCATTCGCGCCAGCGGCGAACTCGAACTCTCGCTGCACGACGACCCGATTCCCGAACCGCAGGCCCACGAAGTGGTGATTCGCGTCGAGGCGTCGCCCCTGAACCCGTCGGACCTGGGCCTGCTGTTCGGCGCAGCCGACATGAGCACGGCCAAGGCCTCCGGCACGGCCGAACGCCCCGTCGTCACCGCCACCGTGCCCGAGCGTGTGCTTCCCGCGATGGCGGCACGGCTCGACCAGTCGATGCCGGTCGGCAACGAAGGTGCGGGCGTGGTGGTGAAAGCCGGTTCGTCGCCGGCCGCGCAGGCCCTGCTCGGCAAGACCGTGGCGGCCATCGGCGGCGCGATGTACTCGCAGTACCGCTGCCTTGCCGCCGCGCAGTGCCTGGAACTGCCGGACGGCACCAAGCCAGCCGAAGGCGCCTCGTGCTTCGTCAACCCGCTCACGTCGCTCAGCATGGTCGAGACGATGCGCATGGAAGGCCACAAGGCGCTGGTGCACACGGCTGCTGCGTCCAACCTGGGCCAGATGCTCAACAAGATCTGCCAGAAGGACGGCATCGCCCTCGTCAACATCGTGCGCAAGCAGGAGCAGGAAGACCTGCTGCGCGGCCTGGGCGCGAAGTACGTGTGCAACGCGACCTCGCCCACCTTCCTCGAAGACCTGACGCAGGCGCTGGTCGAGACCGGCGCCACGCTGGCCTTCGACGCCACCGGCGGCGGCAAGCTCGCAGGGCAGATCCTCGGCTGCATGGAAGCGGCCATCAACCGCACCGCCAAGGAATACAGCCGCTACGGCTCGACCACGCACAAGCAGGTGTACATCTACGGCGGCCTCGACCGCGCTCCCACGGAATTTGTGCGCAACTTCGGCATGGCCTGGGGCATGGGCGGGTGGCTGCTGTTCCCGTTCCTCGGGAAGCTCGGCGATGCGGGCACCCAGCGTTTGAAGGCGCGTGTCGTTGCGGAGTTGAAGACGACGTTTGCCAGCCACTACACGCGTGAGGTGTCGCTGGTCGAGGCGCTGCAGCTCGATGCGATCGGCGTTTATGGGAAGCAGGCTACTGGTGAGAAGTTCTTGCTGAATCCGAACAAGGGTGTTGCGGGCTGAGAAGGTTTTCTGGCGGGGGTGCGATCACGCCGACGGCGTGATCGTTCAGGGCACTCGTTGATCGGCCTGTACAAGCGCTGCGTCCAACCCCTTCCCTCGACGAACGTCATCGATCCGTAAAACTGGCGAAGGGCAAGCAGGGTGTAATCCAGGCTCATCATTCAGCTTGCTGAGGAACAGAAGATGGGAATACTCTCGGATTTCTTCGTCGCCAGCCCCGAAGAGGCATTGCGCTATGCCAACCGGATCGAGGAACCCGATGAGGGCGACGAGATCGAGGAACTGCTGGAGCCGGTCCAGTACAAGCGATTCACCGACATCGAGATCACGACGCTCTGGGCCATCATGGAAGGCAAGGAGTGGGACGTCGACAGGCACATGCTCGAGTACGTCGAACTCGGCGAAGACAACGATGCGTGGCTCAATCGATTTCCCGATGAACTGACGACACTGTTGACCCAAGTCGACTCTGCATCGTTGGCCCCCGTGCTGGAGCGATGGGCAAACACGGAAGAACTCGCGTGCGAGCCCACCGAGCTGCATCCGGTCATGGAAGACCTCCGGAGGCTCGCAGCCGAGGCGCTCGCCAGGAACAAGTCCGTATATCTGTGGGGCTGCCTCTGAGGCATCCCCTTGCGTGCAGCTACACCACCAACCGATACCCCACAGCCGTCTCAGTCAACAGATGCCGGGGCTGCGCAGGATCGGCCTCCAGCTTCTGCCGCAGATGCCCCATGTAGATCCGCAGGTAATGGCTCTGGTCGGAGTGCGACGGCCCCCACACCTCGCGCAGCAGTTGACGCTGCGTCAGCACGCGCCCCGCGTTCGCGACCAGCACCGACAGCAGGCGGTACTCGGTAGGTGTCAGATGCACCTCGACGCCTGAACGCCGCACGAGGCGCGCGGCGCGGTCGAGCTCGATCTCGCCGAAGCGGAACAGCGCCTCGGGAGGTTCTTCGCTGCCGTTGCCACCTGCCGCTCGCGGACGGCGCAGGTTGGCTCGCACCCGCGCCAGCAATTCGCCGGTGCCGAAGGGCTTCGTCAGATAGTCGTCGGCGCCGGCGTCGAGCGCGGCGATCTTGTCGGCTTCGTCGGTGCGTGCCGACAGCACGATGATCGGCACCGCCGACCAACCACGCACGTCGCGAATCAGCGAGACGCCATCGCCATCGGGCAACCCCAGATCGAGCACCAGCAGATCGGGCTGCCGCGTGCCGGCCGCCGCCAGTCCATCGCGCAACGTGCCAGCCTCATGCACCACCCAGCCTTCGGCCTCCAGCGCGCCGCGCACAAAGCGGCGAATCTGCGGCTCGTCTTCGATCACGATGGCGATGGGGGTTGGCATGGGTTCAGAGTTGGGCTTCTGCCGGTTCGGGAGGCTCGCGGCGGGGCAAAGTGACCGTGAATTCTGCACCGCCGTCGCGCGCATTGCCCGCGGCGATTTCGCCGCCGTGCGCGTTCACCACGGCCTTGCAGATCGCAAGGCCCAAGCCCACGCCGGGCGTGGCCGATTCGACCTCGCCGCGCGTGAACTTGTCGAACAGCTTCTGCTCGTGGCCCAGTAGCGCGGCAGACAGGCCGGGGCCGTGGTCGCGCACCGTCAGCACCAGCGTGCCGGGCTCGGCCCGCGCACCCACCACGATGGGTGGCGCGCCGTACTTGGTGGCGTTCTCCAGCAGGTTGACCAGCACACGTTCGATCAGCACCGCGTCGAACTCGACCAGCGGCAGCTCGGGGTCGAGCGCGGTCTGCACGACGGTGTTGCCGAGCGACGTGCGCGCTGCGCGAATCGCAGAGCCCACCACCTCCTCCACCGACTGCCAGTCGCGCCGCAGGTTCACCGCACCGCCCGCAATGCCGCTTTCGAGCCGCGCCATGTCGAGCAGGTTGTTGACCAGCGCATGCAGTTCGTGTGCCTGCGCGACGATGGCACGCGCGGTGTTGCCGTGCTCCTCGGGCGGCAGGGTCTGCAGCGATTCGGCCAGCACGATCAGCGCGGTGAGCGGCGTGCGCACGTCGTGCGAGATGGCGCCGAGCAGGGCGTTGCGCAGGCGCTCCGATTCCATTTCAACCACCGCCTGCTGGGCTACCTCGACGTAGTGCACGCGCTCCAGCGCAATCGCGATCTGCCGCGCCAGCGTGTCGAGCTGCTGCGCCTGTTCGGGAATGAGCAGCCAGCGCGGCTGCGCGGGCGACAGGGCGAGCACGCCGCGCACGCGCATCGGCGCCTGCAACGGCACGTAGTGCCAGGCCTGCGCCGCCAGCGTGGCAGTCGCAAGGCCGGCGGGCTGGGCATGGCGGAAGGCCCAGTCGGCCACCTGCGGGTCGAAACCCTTGGGAGGGTCGGCAGGCAGCATCAGCTGATCGGCCGCGTCGGTCACCAGCACCAGTGCATCGCCGCCGAAGTGACCTTGCACAGCGGCGGTGCCGAGCGTGATCACCTGCGAGCTTTCCAGCGCGGCCGACAGTTCGCGCGTGAGCTCGAACAGCGAACGCGCGCGCCGCTCGCGGCTGGCCGACACGCCGGCCGCGAAGCGCAGCCCCGCCGTGAGCTGCCCCACCAGCAGGCCGACGCCGAGCATGATCGCGAAGGTCAGCACGTACTGCACGTCGCTCACGGCGAACGACAGGCGCGGCGGCACGAAGAAATAGTCGAAGGCCGCGACGTTGAGCAGAGCCGCCAGCGCCGCGGGCCCGCGCCCGAAGCGCATCGCCACGCCCACCACGCCGAGCAGGAACAGCATGACGATGTTCGACAGCTCCAGCACGTGGGCCAGCGGCGTGCAGATCAGCGTGAGCGCGATGCTGGTGGCAGCGGCCCATGCGTAGGCGGGCCAGTGGGTGGGCGCCTTCTCGTGATCGTCGCTGTCGATGCGCATGCCCTCCAGCTGGGTGCGCGACAGGCGGCGCGAGCTTTCCGCGCGGGCCACTTCCATGATGTCGAGCGCGGGTGCGCGTTGGGCCAGCGCACGCGCCAGCGGCTGCGCTCCCGGGGGCCACCAGCGGCGCCAGCCGGTGGCGGGTTCGGCGCGCCCCAGCACCAGCGTCGCGCAATTGAGCCGGCGTGCCTGTTCGGCCAGCTGCTCCGCCACATCGGAGCCGGTGAGCACGGCAGTGGCCGCGCCCAGTTCTTCCGCCAGCTTGAGCACAGCAAGAGTGCGATCGCGCTCCGCCGCGGCCAGCCGCTGCAGCCTGGGCGTCTCGACATACACCGCATGCCAGCGCACATTGAGCTGGCCCGCGAGCCGAGCGGCCGTGCGCACCGTCTGCGCCGCGCCTTCATGCGGGCCCACGCAGGCGAGGATCGCGCCCGAGGTGTTCCAGGCCTGCAGCTCGCGGCCCTGCCCGTTGCCGCCAGCGCCCGATTGCTCCACGCGCCAGCCGCGCACGTCGTCTTCCACATGCTCGGCGGTGCGGCGCAGCGCAATCTCGCGCAATGCGATCAGGTTGCCCTTGCGAAAGAAGTTCTGCGCGGCGCGCTCGGCCTGCTGCGGCAGATAGACCTTGCCGGCCGCGAGCCGCGCCGTGAGTTCGTCGGGTGTGACGTCGACCAGCACCACCTCGTCGGCCTCGTCGAGCACGGTGTCGGGCACGGTCTCGTGCACGCGCACGCCGGTGATGGCGCCGACCGTGCCGTTGAGGCTTTCGAGGTGCTGCACGTTGAGGGCAGACCACACCTCGATGCCAGCGGCCAGCAGTTCCTGCACGTCCTGCCAGCGCTTGGCGTGGCGCGAGCCGGGGGCGTTGGTGTGAGCCAGTTCGTCGACCAGCAGCACGGCGGGCTTGCGGGCGAGCGCGGCATCGAGATCGAATTCGGCGAGAGTGCGGCCGCGGTAGTCAAGCTCGCGCAGCGGCAGTGTGTCGAGCCCCGTGAGCAGCGCGGCGGTCTCGCTGCGGCCGTGGGTCTCAACCACGCCGATGAGCACGTCGCGGCCGGTGGCGCGCTCGCGCTGCGCGGCACTCAGCATCGCCCAGGTCTTGCCGACACCGGCACTGGCGCCGAAGTAGATGCGCAGCTTGCCGCGCAGTGCGCGCGCTTCGTCGTTTCGCAGTTGGGCCAGCAGGGCGTCGGGATCAGGGCGGGAAACGTCGTTCATCGGCGGCACAGGTTAGCGCATCGGATTGAATGTCGACTCACCCTAACGACGTGCATGCGCAAGCCGCCCTGCGGATTCCGCGGAGCGCAGTTCTTCCGCCGTCAGCAGGTAGGCGGGGTTGTTGGTCAGCCGCTCGATGGCCAGGTCGATGAATGCCTTGGCGCGCGCGGGCTGGGCCGCGCGGCTTCCGTAGTAGACGAACACGGCCGAACGGTCGGCGGCGTGCTCGCTCAGCAGCGGTATCAGCCGCCCGGCCCGGATGTGCGCGCTGGCGCTCACGCTGGTCATCGAACCGATGACATGCCCGGCCAGCACCGCTTCGGTTTCCAGCGCTTCGTCGTTGACGCACAGTGCCGGAACGATGTGATGCTCGACGACATCCTCCCCGACCTTCACGTACCAGGGCATGACCTTGCCCGTGCTGGGGAGACGGAAGCCGCTGCAGCGATGCGCAGCCAGCGCGTTCAGGCTGTCGGGCGCGCCATGGCGGTCAAGGTACGACGGGGCCGCGCAGACGATGAGCTGGAGACCGAACAGCCTTCGCGCAATGACGCCCTCGGCCGGCGACGGGCCGACGCGAAAGCCCACGTCGACCCGGTCTTCCACCCAGTTGCCGATGCGGTCGTCCAGTTGCACGTCGGGCTGCACTTCAGGGTAAAGCCTGCAGAACTCGTCGAGCAGGGGCCAGAAAACGGGCGCAAAGGTCGATCGCGGCCCCACGATGCGCAGCGGCCCGGCAATCTCGTCGGTTGCCCGGCGCGCCATGTGCAGGGCACGCTGCAGGCCGAGCAGCGCGGGCTGCGCGGCTTCAAGAAACTGCCGCCCCTCGTCGGTGAGCGCCATGCTGCGCGTGGTGCGATGGAACAGCCGCACACCCAGGTGCTGCTCCAGCTGGGCCAGGGCCTGGCTGGCGGCTTGCGGCGTCATCCCTTGCGCCGCGGCGGCCTGTCGCAGGCTGCCGAGTTCGGCCGTCCTGGCGAATGTGGCGATGGAACGCAGTTCATTGATAGGCATAAAGGCCTCCAGTGTGGCCGTCGATTATCAAGAGCAACTTGTCAGTGCATCAAGGCCGTTCCGCCTAGTTCGGCCCGGGGGTACCGGCCTACATTGGCGGATTGCAGTTGTTCGAGATGAAAGGCACGCGGCACGGCATGAATACCCCCGACGAACCCACCACCATCTCCAGGCGCGATCTGCTGATTGCCGGGGCCGCTTCGGCGGCAGTGGTCGCGGAGGCTCCAGCGGCCAACGCGGCGACGACACCCGCGCCAAAGCTCTCCGGCCTGTCGAAGACGACCATTGAAGTGAATGGCAAGACACACGTCCTGACACTGGACAACCGCACCACCCTGCTCGATGCGCTGCGCGAGCACCTGCACCTGACCGGCACCAAGAAAGGATGCGACCACGGCCAATGCGGCGCCTGCACCGTGATGGTGGACGGCCGCCGCATCAACTCGTGCCTGACGCTGGCGGTAATGCATGAAGGCGCCAAGGTCACCACTATCGAAGGCCTGGGCAAGCCGGGCGCGCTGCATCCGATGCAGGCTGCCTTCGTGAAGCACGACGGCTACCAGTGCGGCTACTGCACGCCGGGGCAGATCTGCTCCGCCGTCTCCGTGCTGAATGAGATTCGCGAAGGCATCCCCAGCCACGTGAGTGCCGACCTGACGGCCAGACCCCAAGTCACGGTGGTGGAACTGCGCGAGCGCATGAGCGGCAACATCTGTCGATGCGGGGCCTACAGCAACATCGTCGATGCGATCACCGAAGTGGCCGCGGGGAGAACGGCATGAAGTCCTTCACCTACGAGCGCGTGTCTTCGCCGACGGAGGCCGTCATGAAGGCGGCAAGGGTGCCGGGTGCGCGCTTCATCGCGGGCGGCACCAACCTGCTCGACCTCATGAAGCTGGAGATAGAGACGCCCGCTCACCTGATCGACGTCAACGGCCTGGGCTTCGACAAGATCGAAAGCACGCCCGACGGCGGCCTGCGCATCGGCGCGCTGGTGCGCAACACCGATCTTGCCGCCGACAGCCGCGTGCGGCGCGACCACGGTTTGCTGTCGCGCGCCCTGCTCGCCGGCGCTTCGGGCCAGTTGCGCAACAAGGCAACGACCGCGGGCAACCTGCTGCAGCGAACGCGCTGCCCTTACTTCTACGACACCAACCAGGCCTGCAACAAGCGCCAGCCCGGCAGCGGCTGCTCGGCCATCGGCGGATACACCCGGCAGCATGCGATCGTGGGCACGAGCGATGCATGCATCGCGACGCATCCCAGCGACATGGCCGTCGCGATGCGTGCGCTCGACGCAACGGTGGAGACCATCCGCGCCGACGGCTCGCGGCGCACCATCCCCATCGCCGACTTCCACAAGCTGCCCAGCGCTACGCCGCATGTTGAAACAGCGCTGGCCCCCGGCGAGCTGGTCACGTCGGTCAAGCTCCCCGCACCGGTGGGCGGCAGGCACATCTATCAGAAGGTGCGCGACCGGGCCTCCTATGCCTTCGCGCTGGTTTCGGTAGGTGCGATCGTGCAGCGCGATGGCAGTGCCCGCATTGCGGTGGGCGGCGTCGCACATAAACCGTGGCGCGTCGAGGCGGCGGAGGCCGAGATGCCTCGCGGCGCCAGGGCCGTGACCGCGGCATTGCTTGCCGGCGCCAAGCCCACTTCACAGAACACCTTCAAGGTATCGCTGGTCGAGCGCACGCTCGATGCGGTGCTGACGCAAGCCAGGAGCTGAGCGATGAAGTTCGACACCCCCGCCACCACCAACCCCATCGACCAGCTGAAGGTGATCGGCCAGCCGGTGGACCGCATCGACGGTCCGCTCAAGACCACGGGCACTGCCCCCTACGCATACGAGAGGCACGACGTTGTGGCCAATCAGGCCTACGGCTACATCGTCGGATCGGCCATTGCCAAGGGCCGGATCGTTTCGATCGACCTGAGCCGCGCGAAGGCCGCGCCGGGCGTGATCGCCATCGTCACCCACGAGAACGCAGGCAAGCTGGGCAAGGGCAATTTCAATACGGCCCGGCTGCTCGGTGGCCCCGTCATCGACCACTACCACCAGGCCGTTGCGCTCGTCGTGGCGCAGACCTTCGAGCAGGCGCGCGCCGCGGCGCAGCTCGTGCAGGTGAAGTACGCACGCGCCGAAGGCAGCTTCGGCCTCGCGGACGCGAAGGCTTCGACGGACCGCAAGACGATCAACCGCGACAACACCGTCGGCGACTTCGCCAGCGCATTCGCCAAGGCCGAGGTGCGGCTGGACCAGACCTACACCACGCCCGACCACTCGCACGCCATGATGGAGCCGCAAGCCACCATCGCCGCGTGGAATGGAGACAGGCTCACCGTGTGGACCTCGAACCAGATGATCGACTGGACCACCGGCGAGCTCGCGAAGACGCTGGACATGCCCAAGGACAAGGTCCATCTCATGTCTCCCTACATCGGTGGCGGCTTCGGCGGCAAGCTGTTCCTGCGGGCGGACACGCTGCTGGCGGCGCTGGGCGCGCGCATTGCGCGCCGGCCGGTCAAAGTCGCGCTGCAGCGCCCACTGATCGCCAACAACACCACGCACCGGCCCGCGACGATCCAGCGCATCCGCATCGGCGCCACCGCGCAGGGAAAGATCACCGCCATCGGCCATGAAAGCTGGTCCGGCAACCTAGTGGACGGCAAGCCCGAGAACGCAGTGCAGCAGACGCGCCTGCTCTACGCGGGCGAACACCGGCTCACCGGCACCCGGCTGGCCCTGCTCGACCTGCCCGAAGGCAACGCGATGCGCGCACCGGGCGAGGCGCCGGGGCTGATGGCGCTGGAGATTGCCGTCGACGAAATCTCGCAGCAGCTGGGCATCGACCCCATCGAGTTCCGCGTGCTCAACGACACGCAGGTAGACCCGGCCAACCCGAGCCGCCCCTTCTCGCAGCGCCGCCTCATCGAGTGCCTGCGCACGGGTGCCGAGCGCTTCGGATGGAACAAGCGCAGCGCGCGGCCCGGCCTCGTGCGCGACGGCCGATGGCTCGTCGGCATGGGTGTGGCGGCGGCCTTCCGCAACAACCAGGTGATGAAGTCGGCTGCGCGCGTGGCATTGGATGCGCGCGGCGTTGTGACGGTCGAGACCGACATGACGGACATCGGCACCGGCAGCTACACGATCATTGCGCAGACGGCCGCCGAGATGATGGGCGTGCCGCTCGAACGCGTGGTCGTGCGGCTCGGCGATTCGCACTTTCCCGCGTCGTCCGGTTCCGGCGGGCAATGGGGCGCCAACTGCTCGACGGCTGGCGTCTACGCTGCTTGCACCAAGCTGCGGGAGGCCGTCGCGCAGCGGGCGGGCCTTGACTCCGCCGGCGCCGTCTTCGCGGATGGCATGGTGCGCGCCAGTGGCCGCAGCGTGCCGCTCGCCGGTATCGCGGCCGGCGAGAGCATCGTCGCGGAAGACGTGCTGGAGTTCGGCAACCTCGACAAGCAATACCAGCAGTCCACCTTCGGCGCGCACTTCGTGGAAGTTGGGGTCGACGCATTCACTGCCGAGATACGGGTGCGACGCATGCTCGCCGTCTGCGCCGCGGGCCGCATCCTCAACCCCAAGTCGGCGCGCAGCCAGGTCATCGGCGCGATGACCATGGGGGTAGGAGCCGCGCTCATGGAAGAGCTCGCCGTGGACGAGCGCCTGGGCTTCTTCGTCAACCACGACCTGGCCGGCTACGAGGTGCCGGTGCATGCCGACATCCCGCACCAGGAAGTGATCTTCCTTGACGAGACCGATCCGATCTCTTCGCCGATGAAGGCCAAGGGCGTCGGTGAACTCGGCATCTGCGGCGTGGGTGCGGCGGTGGCGAATGCGATCCACAACGCGACGGGCATACGGGTGCGCGACTATCCGATCACGCTGGACAAGCTCATCAGCCGGATGCCCGACGCGGCTTGAATTGCATCCGCGTCCGGCGGCGGTGTGCGCAAGCCGCACAACACTTGTCGCCGTGCCGGCCTAGTCGCTGTCCGCTGCCGTTCCTAGACTTCCTCATCACTTTTGATGAATCTCTTCCAGGAACAGCAACCATGTCAGGACTCTCTCGCCGCGGACTCATGAGCGTATTGGCCGTGCCCTGCGCGGCCGGCATCGTCGGCACTTCCGCTGCCGCACCCGCGTCTTCCCCCGCACCGACGCCGACCCTTCGCGCCATGTCGGGCGCGAAACCTCTGCAGCAATTGAACGGCAAGGCCACCGCCTTGCTGGTGATCGACTTCCAGAACGAATACTTCACCGGCCGCATGCCCATTGCCGACGCATCGGATGCCGTCGCCCGCACGAAGCGCCTGCTGGCGTGGGCGGACCGGCACGCTTTCCCCGTGTTCCAGATACAGCACGTGGCACCGGCAGGCTCCGCGACATTCGCCCAAGGTGGCGACACCGTGAAGTTCCACGCAGACATGCAACCGAGGGCGCGCGATACGGTCGTGCAGAAGACCACCGTCAGCGTGTTCGCCAGCACCGACATCGCACAGCGCCTGCGCTCAGCCGGCGTGCAGACGCTCGTCATCACCGGGCTCATGACCCACGCATGCGTGGCTGGTGCGGCCCGCGACGCCGCTGTGCAGGGCTTCGACGTGGTGGTGTCGTCCGATGCCACGGCCACCCGGTCGATCCTCCGCGAGAACGGCGACACCGTTTCGCACGACAGCCTGCATCGCGCAGCGCTGGCCGAGATCGAAGACACCTTCGGCGAGGTGCTGACCACCGCGCAGATCCTGGCATTGCCGGTTGCCTGAAAATGCGAGAAATCTAAAGAACCCGCGGGAGGGCGGCGCATGGATCAGGTGAAGGCGATGCGCGCCTTTCAACGCATCGCGCAGGCGAAGAGCCTTTCGTCGGCGGCGCAGTCGCTGGGCACCACGCACTCCAGCCTGTCGCGCCAGTTGCAGGCACTGGAGGCGTCGCTCGGCGCGCAGCTGGTGCGGCGCGACACGCGCGGTATCACGCTGACCGAAGCGGGGCATCGCTATCTCGCCGCCTGCACGGACATCCTCTCGCGACTGGATGCGGCCCATGCCGATGCGGCGGCGGATAGCAAGGCGCCCTCGGGAACACTGAAGGTAAGCATGCCGCTCTCGATCGCGACGCTGGAGCTGCCCGACTGGCTGCCGGCCTTTCAGGCGCGGCATGCAGGCATCCGGCTGGAAGTCGTTTGCACCGACCGCTTCACCAAGCTGGTCGCCGAAGGCATCGACGTCGCGCTGCGCATCAGCGCCGAGCTGGAAGATGCCTCGATGATGGCGCGGACGCTGGCCGTCTCCGACATGGTGCTGGTCGCCGCGCCACGCTATCTGGCCGAGCACGGCCTGCCCCGCACGCCGGAAGACCTGTCGCAGCACCAGTGCCTGCAGCACAACGGGCCGGAAAGCCCTGCGCACTGGACCCTCCACCTGCGCGACGGCCAACAGCAAACGCTCAAGCCGGATGCGCGCTTCGCGTGCGACACGATCACCGCGCTGTATTCGGCCGCGAAATGCGGGCTGGGCATTGCGGCGCTGACATGGCACACGGTGCGCGCCGATCTTCAGGCGGGTGCGCTGGTGCGCGTTCTGCCGGAGGTCACGCTCGGTCAGCGCACCTATGCGGCGCTCTATCCGCGCACGCGGCACGTGCAGCCCGCGGTGCGCGCCTTCATCGATTTCATGGCGACTCACTACAGATAGACAGATAGCAAGGCACCGGGTTGTCACAACCCGGGTGGGTGGCGCGTCTTCTTGAGGTCAGCGGGAATCCCCGCGCAACCCTGGAGAACTCGACATGCACAGCCTTGCACAAATAGCCCCGGCCTATGACGGCCATTGCCACGCCTTCATCGACAGGCCACCGGCATCTTTTAATAATCAAAGTATTTTCTTTGATTAATAATGGACGTCGTAATGAACAAGCAATCAAGGGCGTGGCTAGGCGCCGGCCTCGCGACATTGGTAATTGGGGGAGCCGGCTACGGGCTCGTCACGAAGCTCACGCCGGCGCATGCGGAGGGTGGCGGCAGGCCGCCGGCCAAGGTGGCGGTGGCCTCCGCGCAGAAGACTGAGGTGGCACGCTTCCTCAGCGGCATCGGCACGCTGGAGGCCAACCGGCAGGTCGAAGTGCCGGCGGAAGTGGAAGGCCGCGTCGCGAAGATTCTCTTCACGCCCGGCGGCGAAGTGCGCGCGGGGCAGCTGCTGGTGCAGCTCAACGACGCACCCGAGCAGGGCGACCTGGAGCGCCTGACGGCCCAGCGCGCCAATGCCAAGGCACTGCTCGACCGCACGCGCCGCCTGGTGCCGCAGCAGGCGGCCACGCAGGAACAGCTCGAACAGGCGCAGGCCGCCTTCGACCAGGCCAGCGGCGATCTGCGGCGCGTGCAGGCGCTGCTGGAGCAGAAGCGCATCAAGGCGCCGTTCGACGGCGTGCTCGGCATCCGCCGCGTCAACCTCGGCCAGTTCGTGCGGGCCGGAGATGCGCTGGTGTCGCTCACCGACAGCCGCACGCTGTTCGCCAACCTCACGCTGCCCGAAACAGCGCTGCCGGTGCTCAAGCGCAACCAGCAGGTGGCGCTCTCGGTCGATGCCTACCCGGGCCGCGTGTTCCAGGGCCGACTCAGCACCATCGAGCCGCAGATCGGCAGCGACACGCGCACGGTGCGCCTGCAGGCCACTATCGACAACGCCGACGGCGCCCTCACGCCGGGCATGTTCGTCAACGGCAAGGTCGCGCTGCCGGCGCGTGCCGACGCCATCACCGTGCCCGAGACGGCCATCACCTACAGCACGCACGGCGACTCGGTCTTCGTGGTGCGGCCCGCCGAGAAGGGTGACGGCTTCACGGCGCAGCAGGTGTTCGTGAAAGCCGGCGAGCGGCAGGACGGCCTGGTCGTCATCGAAAAAGGCCTGATGCCCGGCGACAAGGTCGTCACCTCCGGCCAGCTGCGCCTGTACACCGGCGCCGCCGTGATGCCGACTGCAAAAGACACGCTGGCCGTCGCGCAGGAATCGAAGTCATGAAGTTCACCGACCTCTTCGTGCGCCGCCCCGTGCTGGCGCTGGTGGTGAGCACGCTCATCCTGCTGCTCGGCGCGCGTGCGCTGGGCGACCTGCCGGTGCGGCAGTACCCGCTGACCGAGAGCACCACGCTCACCATCACCACGCAGTACCCCGGCGCTTCGCCGGAGCTGATGCAGGGCTTCGTCACGCAGCCGATCGCGCAGGCGGTGGCGACCATCGAGAACGTCGACTACCTCTCGTCGTCTTCCACGCTGGGCCGCAGCGTGATCAGCGTGCGCATGAAGCTCAACGCCGATGCCAACCAGGCGCTCACGCAAGCCATGGCGCAGGTCAGCCAGGTGAAGTACCGGTTGCCGGCCGAGGCCTTCGACCCGGTGATCCTGAAGTCGTCGGGCGAGGCAACCGCTGTGGCCTATGTCGGCTTCTCCAGCAAGACGATGCCGATGCCGGCGCTCACCGACTACCTCTCGCGCGTGGTGCAGCCGCAGTTCGCCTCCATCACCGGCGTATCGGGCGTCGAGGTGTCGGGCGGGCAGACGCTCGCCATGCGCGTGTGGCTCGACCCTAACCGCATGGCCGCGCGCGGCATCTCGGCCGGCGAACTGGCCGACGCGCTGCGCCAGAACAACGTGCAGGCCGCACCCGGCCAGGTGAAGGGCCTGTACGTGGTGTCGAACATCCGCGTGAACACCGACCTGGTGAACGTGGCCGAGTTCCGCGACATGGTGATCAAGCGAGACGGCGACGCCATCGTGCGCCTGGGCGACGTGGCCACGGTGGAGCTGGGCGCTGCAAGCGCCGACAGCAGCGCGACGATGGACGGCGTGCCCGCGATCTACCTCGGCCTGCAGGCGGCGCCCAACGGCAACCCGCTGGTGATCGTGAAGCGCATCCGCGAGCTGCTGCCCGGCATCAAGCAGAACCTGCCGCCGGGCGTTGAAGTGCAGTTGCCCTTCGAGCTGGCGCGCTTCATCGAGGCTTCCATCGACGAGGTACGGCACACGCTGCTCGAAGCCATCGCCATCGTGGTGATCGTGATCTTCCTGTGCCTGGGCTCGATCCGCGCGGTGCTCATTCCGGTGGTGACGATTCCGCTGTCGATGCTGGGCGCCGCCGCGCTGATGCTGCTGTTCGGCTTCAGCATCAACCTGCTGACGCTGCTGGCGATGGTGCTGGCCATCGGGCTGGTGGTGGACGACGCCATCGTGGTGGTGGAGAACGTGCACCGCCACATAGAAGAAGGCAAGTCGCGCGTGCAGGCCGCATTGATAGGCGCGCGCGAAGTGGCCGGCCCGGTGATCGCGATGACGCTCACGCTCGCCGCGGTGTACGCGCCCATCGGGCTCATGGGCGGGCTCACCGGTTCGCTCTTCAAGGAGTTCGCCTTCACGCTGGCGGGTGCGGTGGTGGTGTCGGGCGTGATCGCGCTCACGTTGTCGCCGGTGATGAGCTCGTTCCTGCTGCCGCAGGACACCGCAGGCAGCCGCATGGCGCGCGCTGCCGAGGCCTTCTTCCACCGGCTCGCCACGGGCTATGGCCGGCTGCTCGACGTGTCGCTGCACCACCGCTGGGTGACCGGCACGTTCGCGGCGCTGGTGCTGGTGAGCCTGCCCTTCCTCTACAACGCGGCGCAGCGCGAGCTGGCCCCGAGTGAAGACCAGGCCATGGTGCTCACGGCCATCAAGTCGCCGCAGCACGCGAACATCGACTACGTCGAGAAGTTCGGCAAGAAGTGGGACGAGGTGTTCGCCACGCTGCCCGAGAACACCGGCCGCTGGCTCATCAACGGCTCGGACGGCGTGTCGAACAGCATCGGCGGCGTGCAGCTGTCCGACTGGAAAGACCGCAAGCGCAACGCCGACCAGATCCAGGGCGACACGCAGGGCCGCATGAATGACGTGGAAGGCAGCAGCGTCTTCGCGTTCCAGCTGCCCTCGCTGCCGGGCTCTACCGGCGGGCTGCCGGTGCAGATGGTCATTCGCAGCGCGGGCGACCATCGCACCGTGTTCGAGGCGATGGAAGCGCTGAAGAAGTCGGCGCGCGACAGCGGCAAGTTCGCCGTGGTCGACAGCGACCTGGAATTCAACAACCCCACGGTCGAGATCCGCGTCGACCGAGCCAAGGCCAACAGCATGGGCGTGACGATGAAGTCCATCGGCGACGCGCTGGCTGTGCTGGTGGGCGAGAACTACGTCAACCGCTTCGGCATGGACGGCCGCTCGTACGACGTGATTCCGCAGTCGCCGCGCGAGCAGCGCCTGTCGGCAGAAGCGCTGTCGCGCTACTTCGTGAAGAGCGCCAGCGGCCAGCCCGTGCCGCTGGCCAACCTGGTGCAGCTGTCGACCAGCGTGGGGCCCAACAAGCTCACGCAGTTCAACCAGCTCAACGCGTCTACCTTCCAGGCCATTCCGATGCCCGGCGTGACCATGGGCGACGCGGTGGCCTTCCTGAGCGAAGAGGCGAAGAAGCTGCCGGCCGGCTTCAGCTACGACTGGCAGTCGGACGCACGGCAGTTCACGCAGGAGGGCTCGGCGCTGGTGATGGCATTCGTGTTCGCCATCGTGGTGATCTACCTGGTGCTGGCCGCGCAGTACGAGAGCCTGCGCGACCCGCTGATCATTCTGATCAGCGTGCCGATGTCGATCTGCGGCGCGCTGGTGCCGCTGGCACTGGGCTTCGGCACCATCAACATCTACACGCAGATCGGGCTGGTGACGCTGATCGGGCTCATCAGCAAGCACGGCATTCTGATGGTGGAGTTTGCCAACGAGATCCAGGTGCACAAGGGCTTCGACCGGCGCGCGTCGATCGAGGAGGCCGCACGCATCCGGCTGCGCCCCATTCTTATGACCACGGCCGCGATGGTGATGGGCCTTGTGCCGCTGCTGTTTGCCAGCGGCGCGGGTGCCAACAGCCGCTTCAGCATCGGCCTAGTGATCGTGGTCGGCATGCTGGTGGGCACGCTGTTCACGCTGTTCGTGCTGCCCACGATGTACACGCTGCTGGCGCGCGACCACCGCGCGGCGGGCCACTCGCAGCGCGCGGCCGAACTCGATGCGCTGGCCGAAGGAGCATGACCATGAACCGACTCTTTTCCTACGCCGCTCCCTTCGCATTGAGCATGCTGGTGCTGGCCGGCTGCGCCGTCGGGCCGGACTACAAGGCGCCGGCCGACGCACCCGTTGCCATCACTGCGCCCGAGCGCTCGCTGTTCGCCGACGACGCGGTGCAGCGTGACTGGTGGCGCCAGCTCGACGATCCGCAGCTCGACGCGCTGATCGACCGCGCACTGGCCGAGAACCACGACATCCGCATCGCGCAGGCCCGGCTGCTCGAAGCCCGCGCCACGCAGACCGAGGCGGAGCTCGACCGGCTGCCGGTCGTGACCGCCGTTGCGAGCAAGACGCGCAGCATTGCGCAAGGCAACAGCGGCACGCAGCCTGATGTGCGTTCGCTGTCGCAGAGCAGCCGCGCGGGCTTCGACGCCTCGTGGGAAATCGATTTGTTCGGCCGCCTGAAGCGGCTCGACGGGGCAGCGACCGCGCGCACCGAGGCCAGCGCCGCCGATCTCGAACAGGTGCGCATCGTTGCCGTGGCCGAGCTGGCGCGCAACTACTACGAGATGCGCGGCGCCGAGCAACGCATTGCCGTGACGCGCAGCACGCTCGACAGCCTGCGCCAGAGCCTGCGCGTGACCGAGGCGCAGGTGCAGACCGGCCGCGGCCTCGAAGGCGATCTGGCAAGCGCGCAGGCCAACCTGGCAACCACCGAAAGCCAGCTGCCCGCGCTCGAAACCACACGCCGGCAGTCGGCCTACCGCGTCGCGGTGCTGGCCGGCCTGCGCCCCGGCGAGCTGGAGCCGATGCTGCAGCCGCGCCAGCTGCGCGTGCTCGACAAGCGCCTGCCCATCGGCGACCTGGCCGAACTGCTGCGCCGCCGGCCCGACGTGCTGCGCGCCGAGCGCGGCTTGGCGGCCAGCACGGCCGACGTGGGTGCGGTCACGGCCGAGCTGTATCCGCGCTTCGACATCGGCGGCTTCCTGGGCTTCGTCGCGCTGCGGGGCTCCGACCTGGGCAGTTCGCCGAGCCGCGCCTTCAGCGTGACGCCGGGCGTGAGCTGGCCGGCTCTCCGGCTGGGCTCGGTGAAGGCCCGCGTGCGTGGCGCCGAAGCCCGCGCCCAAGGCGACCGTGCGCTTTACGAGCAGACCGTGCTGCGCGCCATCGAGGACGTGGAAGGCGCCCTCACCGGCTACGGCCAGAACCAGTTGCGCCTGCAGCGGCTGGTGGAAGCCTCCGCCCGCAGCGGCCGCGCCGCCGAGCTGGCCGAGGTGCGCTACCGCGAAGGGGCCGCGCCCTACCTGAGCGTGCTCGATGCGCAGCGCACCCTGCTGCGCGCGCAAGACGCGGTGGCCGAGGCTGAAACCGCCTCGTACACCAGCCTCGTCGCGCTCTACAAGGCGCTGGGCGGCGGCTGGCAAGCACCCGCCGCTGCGAAGGGAGTGCCAACCACCTGACAATGGCGCTGTTTCCTCCCTACGACCGAATCCGCCATGTCCGCCCCCGATGCCAAGCCCACCTGGATGCCGCACCAGCCGGCAGACCGCATCCTCTCGACGCTCAAGACCCGCGGCGCGCTCGGCATTCCCGACATCGCCAAGGTGCTGAACGTCACGGTTGAGGCGGTGCGCCAGCAGATGGCCAAGCTGGAAGCCGAAGGCCTGGTCGACGCCGAGAGCCGCTCCAGCGGCCGCGGCCGGCCCACGCAGATCTGGCGGCTCACCGGGGAGGGCCACAAGCGCTTTCCCGACACGCATGCCGAGATGACGGTACAGATGATCAGCGCCGTCATCAGCGTGTTCGGCGAGAAGGGCATGGACCAGCTCATCAGCGCGCGCGAAGCCACCATGCGCACCAACTACACCGAGGCCATGCGCGGCGCGCGCAGCCTCAAGGCTCGGCTGGAGCGGCTGGCGGAAATCCGCAGCCGCGAGGGCTACATGGCCGAGTTCCGGCCCGACGAACAGGGCAAGGGGTTTCTATTCATCGAGAACCACTGCCCCATCTGCACCGCGGCGCAGGCCTGCACGGGCTTCTGCCGCAGTGAGCTGCAACTCTTCGACGAAGTGCTGGGGCCCGACGTGAGCGTCAGCCGCGTCGAGCACGTACTGGCGGGCGCGCGAAGGTGCGCCTACCGGGTCGAACCCAAGGCGAATGCCTGACTCTGTTTTTTCAGCAACCACCACAAGGAAACCACGATGGAACACAAGCTCCCACCCCTGCCCTACGCCCTCGATGCGCTGGCACCCGAGTACTCGCAGGAAACCCTCGAGTACCACTACGGCAAGCACCACAACGCCTACGTGGTGAACCTCAACAACCTGCAAAAGGGCACCGAGTTCGAGTCGCTGACGCTCGAAGAGATCATCAAGAAGTCCAGCGGCGGCATCTACAACAACGCCGCGCAAATCTGGAACCACACCTTCTTCTGGAACTGCATGAAGCCGCAGGGCGGCGGCGCTCCCACCGGCGCGCTGGCCAAGGCCATCGAAGCCAAGTGGGGCAGCTACGACGCCTTCAAGGAAGCCTTCGTGAAGTCGGCCGTGGGCAACTTCGGTTCGGGCTGGACGTGGCTCGTGAAGAAGGCCGACGGTTCGGTGGACATCGTGAACACCGGCGCCGCGGGCACGCCGCTGACCACTGCAGACACCGCGTTGCTGACGGTGGACGTCTGGGAACACGCCTACTACATCGACTACCGCAACCTGCGCCCGAAGTTCGTCGAGACCTTCCTGGTCAAGCTGGTGAACTGGGACTTCGCGGCGAAGAACTTCGGCTGATCGATCAGCCGTTGATCAGGTTCAGGATGTTCCCGTCCGGGTCCTTGAACCATGCGACCTTCATGTCGCCCATGACATGGAGGTCGCCCACGCGCTTCGTGTCGGGCATGTCGTAATGCTCGAAGCGCACGCCCTTGGCCTTGAGGGCAGCGGCGAGGCGCTCAATGTCTTCGCCCACCTGCCAGGTGACGGCCGTCGCCTGGTTCGTTCCGGCGAACTGCGAGCGGTACACGTTGATTCGCGTGTTGCCGCTGCGGTAGACGATGACTTCATCGCCCTCCGCATCGACCTGCGACAGGCCCAGCGTGTCTTCGTAGAAGCGGCGGGCCACCGCGAGGTCTTTCACCGCGAGATTGGCCACTGCGTTGATGTTTCCGAGCATGCGAGTCTCCTGGGTTTCCTTCGGGGAGGCCCGGCGTGCCATCGACGCATGCCGGGCTTGCCAAAAATACTCAACCATACGGTGCAGTATTTGCGTCGGACAGGGCCCTGTCAAGGCATCGGAAAATGGCACCCCGCAAGTCGATACGAGCCCCATCGCAAATGAAGAAATCCTTCTTACCCGGCTTCCGGCACACTGCACCCCCGGTGCAGTGACGACGGCAACGACTGCAACCCCGAATCGACCCCGACAAAGAGACAACCCATGATCCGCAGACACCTCGGCAAGCTGGCCTTCGCGCTGGCATTCCCCCTGGCCTTCACGGCCACCGCTCATGCACAGACCGCGGCCTACCCCGCCAAGCCCATCCGCATGGTCGTGCCCTTCCCGCCCGGTGGCGGCACCGACATCCTGGCGCGCCTGGTGGCCCAGAAGCTCACCGAGGTGAATCACTGGACCGTGGTGCCCGACAACCGCGCGGGTGCCGGCGGCACCATCGGCATCGCCGAGGCCGCGCGCGCCGCGCCCACGGGCTACGACATCGTGATGGGCCAGAAGGACAACATGGTCGTTGCGCCCTGGCTCTACAAGAACCTGAGCTACAACCCCGTGAAAGACCTCACCGCGGTGGCCCACGTGGCCTACACGCCGGTGGTGATCGTCACGCAGGCCAACTCCAAGTTCAAGACGCTCGACGACGTGGTGAAAGCCGCGCGCGCCGCGCCAGACACCGTCACCTACGGCTCGCCCGGCAACGGCACCACCATCCACCTGGCCGGCGAGATCTTCAACAGCGCCGCCAAGATCAAGATGCGCCACGTGCCCTACAAGGGCTCCAACGCGGCCATGATGGACGTGCTCGCGGGCAACGTCGACCTGATGGTGTCGTCGGTGCCCTCGGCCATGGCGCAGATCAAGGCAGGCAAGCTGCGCCCGCTGGCAGTCACCTCGGCCAGGCGCAGCACCTCGCTGCCCGACACGCCCACCGTGGCCGAGCTCGGCTACAAGGACTTCGACGTGAGCACCTGGTATGGCATCTTCGTGCCGGCCGGTACGCCGAAGGACGTGGTGACGCTGCTGAATGCCGATATCAACAAGCTGCTGGCCACGCCTGAAATGAAGGCGGCCATCATCGCGCAGGGCGCGGAGCCGCAGAGCATGACGCCGGAGCAGTTCGGCGCGCTGCTGAAGACCGACTACGAGAAGTGGAAGGGCATCGTGCAAGCCTCGGGCGCGACAATCGAATAAGCCTGCGCGCCGCAGAATGGTGTCTCCAGAACAAGCCGCAACGACGGCATGGAGACACCGATGGTTCCTTCCTTTTCCCTGAAGACAGCTGCCAGCGCGGCGGTTGTCGCCCTCGTCCAGGGCTGCGCACAGACGCCCGCGCAGAAACCCTCCGACGCAACCGTGGCCGCCCACGTCGCGGCGGCCACGCAGGCCGCGGGCACCGACCTCGGTCCGCTGCTCACGCTATGCAAGCCCGCCCCAGCCACTCGTCCGCCGCAGGAGGAGCTCGACAAGGGACTCCCCCTGCTCATCAACAAGCCGGCGCCACCGCCCGCCAAGGCCTTCGACAACCTGTATTTCGTGGGCGCCGACTGGGTCAGTGCCTGGGCCATCAAGACCTCCGACGGCATCATCCTCATCGATGCGCTGAACAACCAGGTGGAGGCCGCCGCGCTGATCGAAGGCGGCATGCGCAAGCTGGGCCTCGACCCGGCGCAGATCAAGTACGTGATCGTCACGCACGGCCACGGCGACCACTACGGCGGCGCGCCCTACCTCGCGCAGAAGTACCGCGCGCGCGTGGTGATGAGCGAGGCCGACTGGACGATGACCGAGACGAAGCTGGAGTTCGCCACGCCCATCTGGGGCGCGCCGCCCAAGCGCGGCGCGGGCGACATCTCGGCAAAGGACGGCGACCGCGTCACCCTGGGCGACACCACCGTCACGCTGTACCTCACGCCGGGCCACACCATGGGCACGCTCTCGCCGGTGTTCGACGTGAGCGAGAACGGCAGGAAGCACCGCGCCATGCTCTGGGGCGGCACAGGCTTCAACTTCGGCAAGGACGTGCCTCGGCTGGACAGCTACATCGCGTCCACCCGGCGCATGGACTCCCTGGTGAAGGCGCAAGGCATCGACGTGATGCTGTCGAACCACTCGAACGTCGACAGCTCGCAGGCCAAGATGGCGGCGATGCGGCAGCAGCCGGCCGGCGCGGCGAACCCCTTCGTGATGGGCACGCCCACGGTGGAGCGCGCATTGAACGTGATGGGCGAATGCGCGCAGGCGCAGCGCGACCGGTTCGCGATGCAGTAGTCGCAGTTCAGTCCGGCACGAACTTCGTGTTGAAGATGGCGACGTCCGACGCATCCTCGAACGTCGCCACCTGCCCCATCTTCCCGTCGCTCAGCCTGCAGGCCGAGAACAGGCTGTAGCGGCCCTTGAAGTAGAACTCGTCCATCACGATCAGTGCGTACGGGTACGGCACGAAGACCTGGTGCTCGAAGACGATGCGGTGCACGTTCCTCGGCGACGGGAAGAGCTTGTACTCGATGGTGTCGATCGACTTGGCGGTGGCCATGGCGTGCGTGTCCTTCGTTTCGATCAGGCAGGGTCGCGCACGTCGGCCACGGGGTTGTTGCCGAAGTCTTCGCGCGCCAGGTACTTGAGTACCTTGGCCGCCGCAGTGGCGGGACTGTCGAGCCGGCCGTCCTCTTTCATGCTCACGAAGCGCGTGCGGTCCGGGAACTTCTCGGCCGACGCACTGCGCAGCTGCACCTGCATGTCGGTGTCGATCACGCCGGGCGCAAGCGAGACGATGCGCGCGCCGTTCGGTGCATTCGCTTCCTCGAGCGCCACGGCGCGCGAAAAATGATCCATGCCGGCCTTGGCCGCGCAGTAGGGCGCCTGGCTGCCCATGGCGTTGCGGCCCAGGCCCGACGAGATGTTCAGCACCTTGCGTGCGCCGCGCCATTCGCGGGTCGCGCCGAGGAAGGCTGCCGTCAGCAGCATCGGCGCTTCGAGGCCGATGCGCAGGGCCAGCGAGAGCTCGGCCTCCACCGCGCTCGACAGCGGCGCGGGGTTGCCGACGGTGCCGGCGTTGTTGATGAGCGTGACGCTGTCGAAGCGTTGCGCGTCGATGGTCTTGAGCCATGCCGACACGCGGGCCGATGCGGCCACGGGGTCGGACAGGTCCTGCTCCCATTGCACGAGTTCGGCGCCGGCGGCCTTGGCTACTTCGGCAAGCGCCGGATCCTGCTTGCGCGAGATGCCCAGCACCGTGTGGCCGGCCTGCAGCAGCTGTTCGGCCATGGCACGGCCCAGGCCACGCGAGGCGCCGGTGATGAGGGTGAGGTGGGAAGCGGTCATCGGGAAGCTCTTTCTTGAACGAAGGCGGGGAGGTTAAGCGGTATCGAGAGGCCTTGGTGCTCAGCCGGTACGGAACTGCTTGCGCAGGAAGTTGCGGTGGCGGGCGATGTGCTGCAGCTGCGCAGGAGCGATGGTGCCGTCGAGGTCGACCTCGTCTGCGCCGTTGAGTACTGCATTGGCATTGGCCATGGCACGCGCGACGACTTCTTCCTCGCTCACGCCGAGCTGCGCTGCGAGGTCGAGCGCCACGCGTCGCATCGCGCGTTGCGAGAGCATCCACATCGCGCCGAAGCGGTCCCACGCGAGCGCGGCCTCTTCGGACTTCTCGCGGTCGGCAAGAATTTCGCTGAGCGGCTTGGCCAGTATTTCGTTGAGCGCATCGAGCTTCTCGTTCAACGCCTCGTTGCGTTCGATGGCCTCCTGCAGCGTCGGGCCGCTGTCCTCGGCCTTCGTCTTCGGCGCCTCTGACGGTGGGATGAAAGCGGCTTCCGCGTTCGCGGGCACCACCTGGAGCTGGTCTTTGAGGGTCATGTGTTTTCCGTTTCCGCCGAGGCGTTCTTCCTGTTCGACATCGCGGTCGCGCGCAGGCCCGGCAGGTCGAGCACGCGCAGCCCACCGTACTCCACGCGGATCAGGCCCTGCGCCGAAAGGCCGTTCAGTGCCTCGTTCACGCGCTGGCGCGAGAGGCCGACCAGGTAGGCCAGCTCCTGCTGCGTGATGCGCAGCACCTCGCCTACGCCCGGGTACAGCACCGGGTTGAACAGCGACACCAGGTTGCGCGCCACGCGCGCGTCGGGGTTGTTGAGCCGGTCGATCTCCAGCGCCGCGATGAACTGGCCCAGCCGTTCATTCAGCTGGTTCATCACGAAGCGGTTGAAGCCGATGGAGTGGTCGAGCAGCCAGTGGAAGCTTTCGATCGGCAGCCCCGCCACCAGGCTGCGCCGCAGCGCCTGGATGTTGTAGCGGTAGGGCTCGCGCTTCATCACCGTGCCTTCGCCGAACCAGCCGCCTGGCGGCACACCGGTGTAGGTGACCGAGCCGCCGTCGGCGTTGTCGTTGCTCATCTTGAGCAGCCCCTCGACCACGCCGAACCAGTAGGTCGGCGAGCGGCCGACGCGGCACACCAGGTCGCCGGGCTCGGCCTCGCCCACCACCAGCGCGGCTTCGGCGCGGCGGCGCTCGGCGGGCGTGAGCGTGGGCAGCCAGGGGATGCCTTCGAGCTCCGCGGCATTGGCGGGACGCACGCGATCCTTGATCGAACCGCCGAGCACGTTGTGGTTGAGATTGCCGTGAGGCATCGGGAAACTCCGGGGAGTAGTGTCCCTAGGATTGTCGTTGGAACGACAACCGGGCGTCAAAGTGAGACCTACGATCCGCCCACTGTGCAAACAACCGCCCCCACCTTCCCCCGTCTGCTGCTCGCGCATGCCGACGCCCAACCCGAGGCGCCCGCCGTGCGCGAGAAGGATCTCGGCATCTGGCAAACCTGGACCTGGAACGCCGTGGCGCAGGAAGTGCGCGAAATGGCCTGCGGTCTCGCGAGCCTCGGCTTCAAGCCCTTCGACAACCTGGCCATCGTCGGCGCCAACCGGCCGCACCTGTACATGGCGGTGGTCGCGGCGCAAAGCCTGCGCGGCGTGCCGGTGCCGCTGTATCAGGATGCGGTGGCAAGCGAGATGGTCTTCATGCTGCAGGACGCGGCCATCGACTTCGTGATCGTCGAAGACCAGGAGCAGGTCGACAAACTGCTCGAATGCCGCGAGCTCCAGAAAGACCAGCAGCACGGCATCCGCCACATCATCTACGACGACCCCAAGGGCCTGCGTCACTACGACCAGCCGGGCCTGATGAGCTACGAGCAACTGCGCGCGCTGGGCCGCGAGTTCGACAAGGCCAACGTCGGCTACTACGACCGCGCGGTGGCCAGCGGAGAGGCTACGGATGTCGGCGTGATCCTCTACACCTCGGGCACCACCGGCCGCCCCAAGGGCGTATGCCAGACGCATGCGAGCTTCATCGCTGCCGGCCGCGGCGGCGTGCAGACCGACAAGCTCGGCCCCGGCGACAACATCATGAGCTACCTGCCGATGGCGTGGGTGGGCGACCACCTGTTCTCGGTGGCGCAATGGCTGGTGGGCGGCTTCACGCTCAACTGCCCCGAGTCGGCCGAGACGGTGATGAACGACATGCGCGAGATCGGCCCGAGCTACTACTTCGGCCCGCCGCGCACCTTCGAAGGGCTGCTCACGGCCGTGTCGATCCGCATGGAAGACGCGGCCGCGCCCAAGCGCTGGCTCTATGCGAAGTTCATGGCGCTGGCGCGGCGCGTGGGCGCGGACATCCTGAACGGAGCGCCCGTGGGCACCGGCGACCGCCTGATGTACGGCCTGGGCAACCTGCTGATCTACGGACCGCTGCGCAACGTGCTTGGCATGAGCCGCATCCGCGTGGCCTACACCGCTGGCGCTGCCATCGGGCCCGACCTGTTCCGCTTCTACCGCTCCATCGGCGTCAACCTCAAGCAGTTCTACGGCCAGACCGAGACCTGCGCGTATGTGTGCCTGCAGCAGGACGGCAAGGTCAAGCTGCAGACCGTGGGCACGGCCGCGCCGGGCATCGAGCTGAAGATCGCGGAAGACGGCGAGGTGCTGGTGCGTGGCGTATCGGTGCTCAAGGAGTACTACAAGCGCCCCGACGCCACGGCCGAAGTGCTGGATGCAAACGGCTACTTCCACACCGGCGACGCGGGCGTGCTCGACAGCGAAGGGCACCTGCGCATCATCGACCGCGCCAAGGACGTGGGCCGTCTCGTGAGCGGCGCGATCTTTGCGCCCAACTACATCGAGAACAAGCTCAAGTTCTTCCCGCAGATCAAGGAAGCCGTGTGCTTCGGCAACGCGCGAGACGAAGTGTGCGCGGCCATCAACATCGACTACGAAGCCGTCGGCAACTGGGCCGAGCGCCGCGGTCTCGCCTACGGCGGCTACGTCGACCTGGCCGGCAAGCCCGACGTGCTGGCGCTGGTGGCCGATTGCATCGCCAAGGTCAACGCCGACCTCGCGAGCGAAGACGGCATGGGCGAGACGCAGATTGCGCGCTTCCTGGTGCTGCACAAGGAGCTCGACCCCGACGACGACGAACTGACCCGCACGCGCAAGGTGCGCCGTGGCTTCATCGCCGAGAAATACGCGGTGCTGGTGGCCGCGCTCTATGGCGGCAAGACCGAGCAGTACATCGAGACCCAGGTCAAGTTCGAGGACGGACGCACGGGGGTTGTCAGCGCCACGCTGAAAGTCGTCGAAGCGAAGACGTTTCCCATCGTGAAGGCGGCGGCATGAGCACCCGGAAGACAGGCGAGGTCATCCTCGACGTGCAGAACATCTCCTTGAGCTTCGGCGGCGTGAAGGCGCTGACCGACATCAGCTTCAACGTGCGCGAGCACGAGGTGCGCGCAATCATCGGCCCGAATGGCGCGGGCAAGAGCTCGATGCTGAACTGCATCAACGGCGTGTACTGGCCGCAGCAGGGCTCCATCACCTTCCGCGGCCAGACCTTCAAGCACATGAACTCGCGCCAGGTGGCCGAGATGGGCGTGGCGCGCACCTTCCAGAACCTGGCCCTGTTCAAGGGCATGAGCGTGCTCGACAACATCATGACGGGGCGCAACCTCAAGATGAAGAGCGGCCTGCTCGCACAAGCCCTGCGCTGGGGCCCCGCCGAGCGCGAGGAACTGCGGCACCGCGAATTCGTCGAGCACATCATCGACTTCCTCGAAATCCAGGCACACCGCAAGACACCGGTGGGCCGCCTGCCCTACGGCCTGCAGAAGCGCGTCGACCTGGGCCGCGCGCTCGCAATGGAGCCGCAGGTGCTGCTGCTCGACGAGCCGATGGCCGGCATGAACGTGGAAGAGAAGCAGGACATGAGCCGCTTCATCCTCGACGTGAACGACGAGTTCGGCGCAACCATCGTGCTGATCGAGCACGACATGGGCGTGGTGATGGACATCTCCGACCGGGTGGTGGTGCTGGATTACGGCAAGAAGATCGGCGACGGCACGCCGGATGAAGTGCGCAACAACGAAGACGTGATCCGCGCCTACCTCGGCGTCGAGCACTGATCACGAAAGAACACGATGGGCTTTTTTCTTGAAACCCTCTTCGGCGGCCTCATGGTCGGCATGCTCTATTCGCTGATCGCCATCGGCTTCGTGCTGATCTACAAGGCCTCGGGCGTCTTCAACTTCGCGCAGGGCGCGATGGTGCTCTTCGCTGCGCTGGCCATGGCGCGCTTCTCCGAGTGGTTCCCGCTGTGGTTCGGCTTCCAGAGCCAGATCCTCGCGAACATCCTGGCCTTCATTGCCGCGATGGCGGTGATGGTGGTGGTGGCCTGGCTGATCGAGCGGCTCGCGCTCAGCAAGCTGGTGAACCAGGAAGGCATCACGCTGCTGATGGCCACGCTGGGCATCGCCTACTTTCTCGACGGCGTGGGCCAGACGATCTTCGGCAACGACATCTACAAGATCGACGTGGGCATGCCCAAGGAACCGCTGATGGTGCTCGAAGGCACCTTCCAGGGCGGGCTGCTGCTGAGCCAGGAAGACCTGATCGCCGCGCTGGTGGCGGCCGGCCTCGTGGTGGTGCTGGCCATCTTCTTCCAGAAGACGGCTACGGGCCGCGCGCTGCGCGCTGTGGCCGACGACCACCAGGCCGCGCAGTCCATCGGCATTCCGCTCAAGCGCATCTGGGTGATCGTGTGGTCGGTGGCCGGCTTCTCGGCGCTGGTGGCCGGGATCATCTGGGGATCGAAGCTCGGCGTGCAGTTCTCGCTCTCGCTGGTGGCGCTGAAGGCGTTGCCGGTGGTGATCCTCGGCGGGCTCACCTCGATTCCGGGCGCCATCATCGGCGGCCTGCTGATCGGCGTGGGCGAGAAGCTGTCTGAAATCTATCTCGGCCCCATGCTCGGTGGCGGCATCGAGATCTGGTTTGCCTATGTGTTGGCGTTGGTCTTCCTGCTCGTTCGGCCTCAAGGCCTGTTCGGCGAAAAAATCATCGATCGGGTCTGAGCAATGTTCTACAGAGAAAACGGTCAGTTCAAGTCGAGCTACAGGGCCGACCAGCAGATCTTTCCGATTGCGCAGGATCGCATCGCGATGCTGGTGCTGTTGCTCGTGGCCTTCGTCGTGGTGCCGCTGGGTGTGTCCGACTACTGGATGCGCGCGATCCTCACGCCTTTCCTGATTCTTTCGCTCGCGGCGCTGGGCCTCAACATCCTGGTTGGCTATTGCGGCCAGATCTCGCTGGGCACGGGTGCCTTCATGGCGGTGGGCGCGTACGCGGCCTACAACTTCCAGGTGCGCATCGACGGCATGCCGCTGATCGCATCGCTGCTGCTGGGCGGCCTGTGCGCGACGGTGATCGGCGTGCTGTTCGGCATACCGAGCCTGCGCATCAAGGGGCTGTACCTTGCTGTGGCCACGCTGGCGGCGCAGTTCTTCACCGACTGGGCCTTCCTGCGCATCCAGTGGTTCACCAACAATTCTTCGTCGGGCTCGGTGAGCGTGGCGGGGCTCAACGTGTTCGGCGTGCCGATCGAATCGCCGGTGCAGAAGTATCTGTTCTGCCTGCTCTTCGTGGTGGTGTTCGCGCTGCTGGCAAAGAACCTGGTGCGCAGCGCCATCGGCCGCGAGTGGATGGCAATGCGCGACATGGACGTGGCAGCCGCGGTGATCGGCATTCGCCCGGTGTACGCCAAGCTCACTGCCTTTGCGGTGAGCAGCTTCATCGTCGGCGTGGCCGGCGCGCTGTGGGGCTTCGTGCACCTGGGTGCGTGGGAGCCGGCGGCGTTCAGCATCGACCGCTCGTTCCAGCTGCTGTTCATGGTGATCATCGGCGGGCTCGGCTCGATCATGGGCAGCTTCTTCGGCGCCGCGTTCATCGTGCTGCTGCCGCTGTTTCTGAACCAGCTGCCGGGGTGGCTGGGCTTCTCGATTTCGACCGCGCTGGCCTCGCACCTGGAGACCATGATCTTCGGCGCGCTGATCGTGTTCTTCCTGATCGTCGAGCCGCACGGTCTTGCGCGGCTGTGGTCCACGGCCAAAGAGAAGCTGCGGCTCTGGCCCTTCCCTCACTGATTGATGAGTTAGTTCCCGTTCGTAAAAAACCCGGCACCGAGGTGCCCACAAAGGAGACAGGCATGAAACTGAAATCGCTCGCTCTGACCGCCGCCCTGGTGGCCAGCACCCTCGGCGCCCTGCTCGCGCCATCGCTCGCCAATGCGCAGGCCAAGGAGCAGTTCTTCCCGCTGCTGGTGTACCGCACGGGCCCCTATGCACCCAACGGCACGCCCTGGGCCAACGGCAAGCAGGACTACATCAAGCTGGTCAACGCGACCGGCGGCATCAACGGCGTGAAGATCACATACGAAGAATGCGAGACCGGCTACGCCACCGACAAGGGCGTGGAATGCTACGAGCGCCTGAAGGGCCGCCCGGGCGTTGCGCTGTTCGACCCGCAAGCCACCGGCATCACCTTCGCGCTGACCGACAAGGTGCCGACCGACAAGATCCCGCTGATCACGCTGGGCTACGGCCTGGCCGCCTCGCAGGACGGTGGTGTCTTCAAGTGGAACTTTCCGCTGATGGGCTCCTACTGGACCGCGGCCGACATCCTGATCCAGCACATCGGCAAAGCCGAAGGCGGCATGGACAAGCTCAAGGGCAAGAAGATCGCCCTCGTGTACCACGACTCGCCGTTCGGCAAGGAACCCATTCCGCTGCTGCAGGAGCGCGCCAAGCAGAACGGCTTCGAACTGTCGCTGATCCCGGTGACCGCGCCCGGCGTGGAGCAGAAGTCGGCCTGGCTGCAGGTGCGCCAGCAGCGCCCTGATTTCGTGCTGCTGTGGGGCTGGGGCGTGATGAACTCCACCGCGCTGAAAGAGGCCGTGGCCACGGGCTACCCGCGCGAGAAGATGTACGGCGTGTGGTGGGCCGGTGCCGAGCCTGACGTGAAGGACGTGGGCGCCAATGCCAAGGGCTACCACGCGCTGGCGCTGAACACCTCGGGCACGCAGCCCAAGGTGATCCAGGACATCCTGAAGCAGGTGCACGACAAGGGCCAGGGCACAGGGCCGAAGGACGAAGTGGGCTCGGTGCTCTACACGCGCGGCGTGATCATCCAGATGCTGACCGTCGAGGCCGTGAAGCGCGCGCAGGAGCGCTTCGGCAAGGGCAAGGTCATGACCGGCGAGCAAGTGCGCTGGGGCATGGAGAACCTGGCACTCGACCAGAAGAAGCTCGACGCACTCGGCTTCTCGGGCGTGATGCGTCCGGTGAGCACTTCGTGCCAGGACCACATGGGCTCGACCTGGGCGCGCGTGCACACCTGGGACGGCGCGAAGTGGGGCGATATGTCCGACTGGTACCAGGCCGACGACCAGATCATCAAGCCGATGGTGAAGTCTGCTGCCGACAAGTACGCGGGCGAGAAGAAGCTGACGCGCCGCGAGGCAGCGGATTGCCAGTCCTGATGCACTGAGCGTGCCGTGGCGGCTCGCGAGAGCCGCCATTCGCAAGAACAGCACTGCGCTGCACGCGCTGTTCTTGCGAATGCTTCGGACCACACCATGAGCGAACCCAACATCCTTCTCAATGTCAACGGCATCGAGGTCATCTACAACCACGTGATCCTCGTGCTCAAGGGCGTGTCGCTCACGGTGCCCGACGGCGGCATCGTGGCGCTGCTCGGCGGCAACGGCGCGGGCAAGACGACCACGCTGCGCGCGGTGAGCAACCTGCTCGCGGGTGAGCGCGGCGCTGTCACCAAAGGCACCATCGAGCTGCGCGGGGATCGCATCGAGGCGCTTTCGCCCGCCGAGTTGGTGAAGCGCGGGCTGATCCAGGTGATGGAGGGCCGCCACTGTTTCGCCCACCTGACCATCGAAGAGAACCTGATGACCGGCGCCTACACGCGCACCGATGGCAAGGCGGCGGTGCAGCAGACGCTGGAGAAGGTCTACGCATATTTCCCGCGCCTGAAGACGCGGCGTACTTCGCAGGCGGCCTACACATCGGGTGGCGAGCAGCAGATGTGCGCCATCGGCCGCGCGCTGATGGCCAACCCGAGCATGGTGCTGCTCGACGAACCTTCTATGGGCCTGGCGCCGCAGATCGTGGAAGAGGTGTTCGAGATCGTGAAAGACCTCAACACCAAGGAGCGCGTGACCTTCCTGCTGGCCGAGCAGAACACCAACATGGCGCTGCGCTACGCCGACTACGGCTACATCCTGGAGAACGGGCGCATCGTGATGGATGGCGAGGCCAAGAGCCTGCGCGAGAACGAGGACGTGAAGGAGTTCTACCTTGGCGTTGGCGGTGCGGATCGCAAGAGCTTTCGCGATGTGAAGAGCTACAAGCGGCGCAAGAGGTGGCTGGCTTGATGTATTCATGTGTCGCTGCTCGGGGTGCGATCACGCCGACAGGGGACATTCTCGGAGGGGAGCACCCGGTGCCATTCGCACGCACCCCGAACGAACGCCAGCGTGGCGAAAAACCGAACTGAAAGACAAAGGGTACGGACATGACCGACCACTACGACAAGCTCGAGATCCGCGACCCGGCCGAACGCGAACGCGACCTGCTGGCCGCGCTGCCAAAACAGATCACACAGGCCCAGACAGCAGCACCCGCATTCGCAAAGATCCTCTCCAGCGTGAAGCCCGCAGACATCACGACACGCGAGGCGTTGGCGAAACTACCGGTCACGCGCAAATCGGAATTGCTCGACCTGCAGAAGGCACGCCGCACCGACGACCCCTTCGGCGGCTTCTCGACCATCGTGCGCGGCCCGCGCATGCCGCGCGTGTTCGCGAGCCCCGGCACCATCTACGAGCCTGAGGGCGAAGCGCGCGACTACTGGCGCACCGCTCGGGCATTGCATGCGGCGGGCTTTCGCAGCGGCGAGCTCATTCACAACAGCTTCAGCTATCACATGACGCCCGCCGGCTCGATCATGGAAAGCGGCGCACGTGCCATGGGCTGCACCGTGTTTGCGGGCGGCACCGGGCAGACCGAGCAGCAACTCGAAGCCATGGTCGACCTGAAGCCCGAAGGCTATGCGGGCACGCCTAGCTTCCTGAAGATATTGCTGGAGAAGGCCGAGGAGAAAGGGCAGAAGCTGCCTTCGCTCACCAAGGCGCTCGTCTCCGGCGAAGCCTTTCCACCCAGCCTGCACGACTGGATTGCCGCGCACGGCGTGAAAGGCACGCAGTGCTATGCCACTGCCGACCTGGGCCTGATCGCCTACGAGACCAGCGCGCGCGAAGGGCTGGTGATCGACGAAGGCGTGCTGGTCGAGATCGTGCGGCCCGGCACCGGCGACCCGGTGCCCGATGGTGAGGTCGGCGAGATCGTCGTCACCACCTTCAACCCCGACTACCCGCTGGTGCGCTTCGGCACCGGCGACCTCTCTGCCGTGCTCGCGGGCACCTGCCCCACCGGCCGCACCAACAAGCGCATCAAGGGCTGGCTCGGCCGCGCCGACCAGACCACCAAGGTGCGCGGCATGTTCGTGCATCCCTCGCAGGTGGCCGAGATCGCGCGGCGCTTTCCCGAAGTGCAGCGCGCGCGGCTCATCGTGTCCGGCGAGATGGGCGACGACAAGATGACGCTGCAGCTCGAATGCGCGGGGGCGGTGCCCGAAGGGCTCGAGGCCCGCGTGAGCGCGGTGATCCGCGAAGTGACCAAGCTGCGTGGCGAGGTCGTCGTCGTGGGTGCGGGCGGTCTGCCCAACGACGGCAAGGTGATCGAGGACGCGCGCAGCTACAAGTAGCCAGTCAGTAACGGCGGTACAGCCAGCGCGTGGCGGCACGCATCAACACCACCACGAGCACCGAATAGACCAGCACGAGCGCCAGGGCGAAGCCGATGAGTCCGCCCGCGTTGTCGAAGCTGTGCGACCAGGTCGCCAGCATCACCCAGGCCAATGCGATGGCGATGCAGCTGACCTGCACCAGCACGAAGGCCAGCACCGCGGCCGCCACGGCCCTGAAAGGCCGCACCCGCGCGAGCCCGGCATTGGCGCCCAGCCAGCCGCCCCAGAACGCGAGCGCGAAGGCCACCAATGGCGGCAGCATCCAGGCGATCAGCAGTTCGAGCCCATCCATGCCGCGCGCGACGGATGTCCAGCGGCTCACGACCACGCCGCTCCACATCTGCAGCGATGCGAACACCGCGGCGCCCACCAGTGCCACGGCACGGCGTGGCGATGCACCGATGGCTTCATCGCCGTCCTGCTGCTGCGCATCGGAAGGCGCTGCACTGGCCGCCCTCAACGCGAACCAGGCCGAGACCCACACGCCGAGCACGAGCAAGATCAACTGCGCGACGGACTGCAGCACCGTGAACGGCGCCATCGCCGCGCTCATGGACGTCGAGCCGAAGAGATCATGCAGGCGGCCGCCCGGCATGAAGAGCAGTTGCACTTCGTAGAAGAGCGGGCTCAGTAAGTAGAAGTTGAGCACCAGCACCGCGATGTACACCGCGGCGTAGCGGATGCGAGGGTGCGGCAGCCGGGCCACGCTGCCAACGCCGCGCTTTTCGAGCGCGTTGCGCCCATGGCTCCAGGCCAGTGCCGCCGCCAGCACCCAGGCCATGCCGATGCTGAACACCATCGGTATCCACACGCCCGGCAGGGCATAGGTGCTGCGCAGCTGCTCGCCGTGGGGCGAATCGGGCCAGAGCTGGATGGCCATGTTGACCAGCACCATCGCGGCATCGATGGCCACGGTGACGAGCGCAAGATCGCGCGGCAGGCGCTGCGCGCTTGCGGGGGAAGGGGTCGTCGTCATGGGAATGCTTTTTCTCGCTTTACATGGCGCATGCGGTGGCATGCGCGGAAGAAGCAAGGGTATCGGATGACGACGCGAACCTAAGGGCTATTCGCTATAGGTCAGGCAGCAGTCAGCCTTTAAGATCGCGGCGTTTTTATTACCCCCTCCCGGAGACGACATGAAGAAACTGTTCGCCCTCGCGGCGATTGCCGCCGCAGCCGCCGGTGCTCACGCCCAGGACTTTCCCGCGGGCAAGACCGTTACGCTGGTGGTGCCTTTCGCAGCCGGCGGCCCGACCGACCGTGTCGCGCGTGACCTGGCGGAGGCCATGCAGAAGACGCTCGGCACCACGATCGTGGTGGACAACACCGCGGGCGCGGGCAGTTCCATCGGCACCGCCAAGGTGGCGCGCGCCAACCCCGACGGCTACACGCTGCTGCTGAACCACATCGGCATGTCGACGATGCCGGCGCTGTATCGCAAGCTGCCCTTCAACGTCGAGACCGACTTCGAATACCTGGGCATGGTCAACGAAGTGCCGATGACGCTGATCGGCAAGCCCGGCCTGCCCGCCAACAACTACAAGGAGCTGACGACCTGGATCGCGGCCAACAAGGGCAAGATCAACCTGGGCAACGCCGGCCTGGGCGCTGCGTCGCACCTGTGCGGCCTGCTGTTCCAGAGCGCGATCAAGGTCGAGATGACGCCCGTGCCGTACAAGGGCACGGCCCCGGCCATCGCCGACCTGCTGGGCGGCCAGATCGACCTGCTGTGCGACCAGACGACCAACACCACGTCGCAGATCGAGGCCAAGAAGGTCAAGGCCTATGCCGTGACCACCGCCAAGCGCCTGACCACCCCCGCGCTGAAAGACCTGCCGACGCTGGACGAGTCGGGCCTGAAGGGTTTCGAAGTGACGATCTGGCACGGCATGTACGCGCCCAAGGGCACGCCCGCGCCGGTGCTGAAGAAGCTCAACGAGGCCATCAAGGCCGCGATGAAGGACCCGGGTTTCATCAAGCGCGAAGAAGCGCTGGGCGCCGTGATCACGACCGACAAGCGCGTCGAGCCGGCGGAGCACAAGAAGTTCGTCTCGGCTGAAATCGCGAAGTGGGGTCCGATCATCAAGGCTGCCGGCGTGTACGCCGACTGATCGATTCACCGCAGCCACAAGCAGCCGCAAGGCCGCCTGCGCCCCCCGGGCCAGGCGGCTTTTTTCGTTATGCTGGCCGGAATTTTTCTTCCACCCTCCCGCCCCTTTCGCCCTCTCCCATGCGTTTTCGCAGCGCGGCCTTTCCGGTCTTCCTGGCCCTGCTGGCGCATGACGGCATGGCCCAGCCGCAGACGCTGCTGTGGGTCTGGGACCGGCCCCAGCTTTTTTCCGCGCTGCCAGAAGGCACGGGCGTGGCCTACCTGCATGCCACGGTGCAGCTGAGCGGCGAGCGCAGCCGCACGAGCTGGCGTCAGTGGCCGCTGCGCATCGCGCCGCGCGCCACCACCGTGGTGCCGGTGGTCCATGTTTCACTCGACAACCTCGCGCCCTCGCCCGTCAACGACGCGCAGCAGGAGGCCATTGCCGCCGCCATCGAACATGCCGCGAAGCACGGCAACCGATCGGGCTGGGTGCAGCTCGACTTCGAGGCGCGCCGCAGCCAGCGCGAGGCGTATGTCGCACTGCTGCGGCGGCTGCAGCCGGTGCGCGCCGGCGGCGTGCGGCTCTCGGCCACGGCGCTCGCCTCATGGTGCATGAGCGACGCGTGGCTGCCTCCCGGCCTGCTCGACGAGATCGTGCCGATGTACTTCCGCATGGGGGCGGAATCCGCGCGCATCCGCCAGCGGCTCGACGCGACGGGCGCGGCCACGGTGCCGGCCTGCCGCGACGCGGCGGGGCTGATGCTCGGCGAGGCATGGCCCGTGCTCGGCAGCGTGAAGCGGCGCTACGTGTTCCACGCGGGCGCATGGAAGAACGAAGACTTCGAACAACTCGGCAACAGGGATTCGCATAAATGATTCTTTCAACAGCAAACGCGATGCGCGCCGGCGCCAGGCTGCTCGCAATGGCTGCGCTGCTCGGCAGCACTCTCGCGGCTCATGCCAGCGGCGGCGGCGACCCCGAGGACCTGTTCTTCGCCACCACCCGGCCCGACCAGCCGGTGCGCGAGTTCGTCGAGCGGCCCGCGGGCTACTACACCGACTACCTCGTGCCCTACCAGGTGCTCTGGTACTGGCGCCTGCACGGCCAGCCGTTCTCTTCCGACGCCGTGCGGGCCTTCTCCGATCTGCTGGAGAAGCTGCCGCGAGAGGACAACGGCATGGCCGAAACGGACGACGCCTGGATCGAATGGCGAAAAGCGCGCGACGACGCCAATGCGAAGCTCGATCCCCAGTCGCCCCGCGACAGGCCTGCCCTGCTGGCGCCTTCGCAGCAGCAGCCGAAATGGAACGCCAACAGCCTGCAGGCGAGCCCCAACTGCTTCTACGGCGACGCTTTCCGCAATGCCACGAAGACGCTGGCCCAGCGCATGACGCGTGCCGCCGGCGACAAGGCGGCCACCCCCTACGTGCGGCATTGGCTGCAGGCGCAAGACGCGGTGTTCGACACCTGCAACAAGGAGCCCGGCACCATCCCCGAACTGCCACCCCGCGCCCCCGCCTGGCTGCAGGCCGACCATGCCTACCAGCTGGCCGCACAGCGCTTCTACGCCGACGATCTCGACGAGGCCGACACCGCGTTCACCGAGATCGCGGCCGACAAGGCCAGCCCCTGGCGCGACCTCGCGGCCTACATGCGGCTGCGCGTGCTGGCGCGGCAGAACCCGGGCGGCGAGCCGTCTTTCTCGGAACGGGACGACGCCGGCAAGGAAAGCCCCGAGGCGCTGAAGCAGCAGGCCGAACTTACCAAAGCGGTCGATGCCATCGCGCTGCCGCTGCTGAAGAACCCACGCCTCCAGGCGCTGCATCCGTCGGTGCACCGGCTGGCCGAGGCACTGCGCATCCGCTACCTCACGCCCGGCACGCGCCTGCAGCGCCTGGCCGACAGCCTGAAGACCATGGGCGCACCCGATGTCGCCGCCGCCAGGCTGCTGTTGCTGAACCACGAGTTCCGCTACTGCATGATGGCCGGTTGTTCGTACGCCGGCCCGGATCAGAAGTCGGATCTCGTGCAGTGGCTCAACACGGTGCGCGGCTTCAACGGTCCGGCGAGCGGCATCACCGCCCAGGACAAGTGGCGCGAGAAGTTCAGCTGGAGCAACTACCAGCGCACGCACGACCTCGCCTGGCTGATGGCCGCGGCAAGCCTGGTGCCCGTGAGCACCGCCACCGACGACAAGCGCGAGGCCGAACTGCAGGCCGCATTGGCGGCCGTGCCCGAAGACCACCCCGCACGCTTCGCCGCCACCCAGTTGCGCGCCCAGCGCCTGTTTGCCCAGGGCCGCTTCAAGGAGACACGCGAACTGATCGCCGATGCAGCCGATTCGCCCTTGATCGCACACAGCCTCTCGGGCCAGAACCTCGTGAAGGCGCTGCTGCTGCCCACGGCCTCGTCGGAAGAGGAATGGCGCCGCCTGGCGATCCGCCTGGTGGTTGCTCGCCGCGACCCCGAGGCGATGGAAGCCAAACCCAATGCGGTGCCGCTGGCCAGCACCTTCGACGACGACGCGACGCGCTTCCTGAACACGCGCGCGCCGCTCGCAATGTGGCTGCGGCTCGCGGCCGACCCGGCGCTCTCGCCCGCGCTGCGCGACTCCCTGCTGGAGACCGCATGGACCCGCGCCGTGCTGGCCGAGGACTACGCCAGCGCTCGCCGCGCTGCGCAGATGCGTATCGCGTCACCGTCGCAGGGGGCTACCGCCAAGGGGCCGGACATGATCGCCGGCATCCGCCGCTCGATGGCGCTGTCGGTCACTGACACCGCCGCCTGGCGTCACCTGCTGCTGGAGCGCATGGCAAGCACCACCGAGGTGCTGTTGCCGCCGCACTGGCCCGTGGCAGACGGCATCCGGCCCACGCCGCTCAAGCCCTGGCTCGAACCGGCGTACGACCGCAGCATGGCCACCGGCAGCTACAGCAAGTGGTGCCGCCCGCTCGGCGTGATGACCACCGGCCCGCAGGCCGCCACGGCTGCCGATTTCGAGATGCCCGAGTTCCTGCCGCAAGAAGAGCGCGCGCAACAGGCCGCGCTGGTCGCAAAGTTGCGCGCCATTCCGCAGGACTCGATCTACTTCACCCAGGAAAGCTTGGCGCTGATGCAGCGCAACCGCGCTGATCCGCTGGTGCCGCAGGCGCTATCGGTCGCGGTGAAGATGGCGCGCTACGCCTGCCCGGACAAGGCGGTGGGCGACTGGTCGCGCAAGGGCCTTCAGACCCTGCACGCGAAATACCCGGATTCGACCTGGGCCGCCAGCACCCAGTACTGGTACGGCGGCCGGTAGCCAAGGAGAGAGCGGCCCTCCCTACTTCGGGCGTATGGCGTCCGCCGTCCCCTGGATGAAGGCCTTGATGCTCTCGATGTCGTCCCCCGAGAGCTTGCCCGTGAAGTCGGGCATGCCGCGCGCCATGGCCGGGCCCTTGAGGATGAACTTGTCCAGGTTCGTGATGTAGGCCGGGTCCATGTAGCCGAGGTTGGGGATGTTGCCGCCGCGGTCCACGCCGGGCACGCCGTGGCAGAACACGCAGTTGCTCACGTAGAGCATGGTGCCGGCCTGGACCTTGGCGGGGTCGTACTTCACGCCCTGCACCAGCTTGTCCATGCGGTACTGCACGAAGTCGGGCATCTTGGCCGTGCCGCCCACCGCGAAGGTGTAGACCGTGCCCGGGCCCTGCCGCTCGGTGGCGCGCTGCGCCAGGCCGTACACGCCGCCCCAGCCCACCGCGACCGACACGTATTGCTTGCCGTCGACCATGTAGGTCGAGGGCGCGGCCACCACACCGGTGCCGGTGGGCGTTTCCCACAGCTTCTCGCCGGTCTTCGCGTTGTAGGCCAGCAGGCGGCCATCGGCCGTGCCCTGGAACACGAGGTTGCCGGCGGTGGTGAGGGTGCCGCCGTTCCATGGCGATGCGTAGTCGACGCCCCACGCTTCCTTCTGCGCGACGGGGTCCCACGCCACGAGGCGGCCGAAGGGCTTGCTGGTGGGCGGCTCGACGTTGGCGAACTTGCCGGTGTTCCAGCCCAGCGCGGCATGCGGACGGCCGGGCGCGTTCTGGTCGAACTTCCAGTCCTTGTCGTCCATCAGGTTGATCGGCACGTGCTGCGCTGGCAGGTAGGCAAAGCCGGTCTGCGGGTTGAACGACATCGGGTGCCAGTTGTGCGCGCCGAAGGGGCCGGGGATGCTGTCGCCGGGCTTCTCGTTCTGGCGCGCGGCGGCAATCTCGATGGGCCGGCCGTTCTTGTCGTAGCCGGTGGCCCAGTTCACTTCGACGAAGTTCTTCGCCGAGATGAACTTGCCGCTGGTGCGGTCGATGACGAAGAAGAAGCCGTTCTTCGGCGCATGCAGCAGCACCTTGCGGGCCTTGCCGTCGATCTTCACGTTGGCCAGGATCATCGACTGCGTGGAGGTGTAGTCCCAGTTATCGCCGGGCGTCTCCTGGTAGTGCCACACGTACTTGCCGGTGTCGGGGTTGAGCGCCACCACCGAGCCCAGGTAGAGGTTGTCGCCGCCCTTGGGGCTGCGCGCCTTGGCGGCCCATGGCGAGCCGTTGCCGGTGCCCACGTACATCAGGTTGAGTTCGGGGTCGAAGGCAAAGCTGTCCCATGCGGTGCCGCCGCCGCCGGCTTCCCAGTACTTGCCGCTCGGGTCCCAGGTCTTGGCAGCGCGCGCCATCGATTCGTCTTCGAAGGGCTTGCCCGGGTCGCCCGGCACCACGAACCAGCGCCACTTCTGGTCGCCGGTCTTCGCGTCGTACGCGGTGACGAAGCCGCGCACGCCGTACTCGGCGCCACCGTTGCCGATGATGACCTTGCCCTTGAACACGCGCGGCGCACCAGTGATGGTGTAGCTGCCCTTCTGGCCCTCGATGGTGTTCTTCTCCCAGACCTTCTGTCCGGTGGCTGCGTCGAGCGCGATCAGGCGGCCGTCGTAGGCCGCCACGTAGACCTTGCCTTCGTAGATCGCAACGCCTCGGTTCACCACGTCGCAGCAGCCCTTGAAGCCTTTGGACTTATCGACCTGCGGATCGAAGGTCCACAGTTTCTGCCCGGTGCGGGTGTCGATGGCATGCACCACGCTCCACGAGGCGGTGACGTACATGATGCCGTCCACCACCAGCGGCGTGGCCTCCACGCCGCGCGTCGACTCGAGGTTGTACGACCAGACCAGCCCCAGCTGCTTGACGTTGCCGGCGTTCACCTGGTCGAGCTGGCTGAAGCGCGACTCCGAATAGTCGAGGCCGACGCTGGGCCAGTCGGGTGTTTTCTTCTGCGCCGCGTTGGCGCGGATGAAGCTGCCGTCCACGCGTTTGGTGGCGGCTGCCGCGCGGTCCTGTGCGCTCTGGGCCGTGGCCGCCGTGTTTGCGCCCAGGCACAGCAAAGCGCCGGCGAGCACGAGCAGCCCGGAGTGTGTTTTTTTCATCGCAGGTCTCCTTTGTGGCTCAAGGATGGTCTGTGCGGGCTTCGCATTCATCTTCGGGATTTCCCCAGTCCGGCGCTGTTCCATTGCGGAACACATTCAGCGTTGGTCCCGGACTCGGTCCCTTGCGGGAGGCAGCGAACACCATGGCCCTCGACGGAAGAAGAATCGGCACGGCGGATGCGCCGCGCCAACTCTTTGCCAGCACGCCCGCGCAGCGCGTGGCGCTCGCGCGGCAGCAGTTCTTCGAGGAAGGCGTGCGCCCCTCGGGCCTCGTCGGCGAGGCGGTGATCCAGTCGTGGATGCGCTGCAGCCGCACGCACACCGACCGCCAGCGCATCGTGCCCTTCGACGCGGTCACGCCGAGCCGGCTGCACGCCACGCTCGCGCGCAACCGCGAACTGCTCGAGGTGGCACGGCAGGAGCTGGTGCAGATGGAGCACGCGCTCGCGGGCACCGACTGCCGCGTGATCCTCACCGACAGCGAGGGCGTGCTGGTGCACGTCACGCAGCAGCCCGCCATGGCGCACCAGCCGGTGCTGTGCAAGACCGCGCGCGTGGGCGTGAACATCTCCGAGCGCATCGTCGGCACCACGGCACCGGGCATCGTGGCGAGCACCGGCCAGGCCTGCACGGTCAACGGCGCGGAGCACTACTTCGACGTGCTGTGCCAGATGCAGTGCGCGGCAGCACCGATACGCGACGTGACGGGGCAACTGGCCGGCGTGCTCGACCTCACGGCGGAGGCGCGGCGCTTCGGCTTCGATGCGGCATCGATGGTGGCGCTCTATGCCACGACCATCGAGAACCGGCTGCTGCAGGCGCAGTCGCGCGACCACCTGATCCTGCGCTTCCAGGCCAGCCCCACGCTGCTGGGCACGCCGCTCGAGGCGCTGGCCGGCATCGCGCCCGACGGCACGATCGCGTGGCTCAACAACGCGGGCGCGCGGCTCCTGGGGCGGTTGCCCGAAGCGGCGGACGAGCGCGATGTCGAATGCCTGCTGGGGCATGACCTTGCGAGCCTGCTGCGCCTTGGGCGGCGTGAGGCGGCGCAGCCGCTGCGGCTGGCGAGCGGGCTAGGCGTGTGGGTGCAGGCGCGGCTGAAGGGCGCGGATGGCGTGGACTTCCGGCATGCGGTGGCGATGCCCGGCGAAGCCACGCCGCTGGCCATCGAACAGGATGCGCAGATGCCTGCTGCCGAAGCCTGCGAGCCCGAGCCCCATGCCGAGACAACGCTGCGCGAGCACAGCCGCAAGCTGATCGAGGAAACGCTAGTGGCGCACGGCGGCAATGTGTCGCAGGCGGCGCGGCAGTTGCGCGTGTCGCGCGGCACGCTCTATCGCCGGCTGCGCGGCTGGAAAGAAGACGCCGCGGACTGATCAGGCCGCGGCGCGGGCCAGCGCACGCGCGCGACGCGCCTTCGCATCGGGCTGCAACGGCCGCAGGTATTCGTGCAGCGCCAATGCAGCTGCGCCCACCGCAGGGGCCAGCGCGCCGTAGCGCGCGGTGCGCAGGTCGGGCGCGGGCATGCCGGCATCGTCGGCGTGGCGCTTCATGCTTTCGAACGCCGCTTGCGCAAAGCCGCGATGCTCGGCGCACGCCTTGCCGCCGAGCACGATCGCGCGCGGGTTGAACGTGACCCACAGGTTCTGCAGCAGCACGCCGAAGAAGGCGGCGGCGCGCGGCAGGTCGACCCCCTTGCGCTCCAGCACGCGCGAGCCGAAGAAGGCCTCGGCGCAACCGCGTCGGCCGCACGAGCACAGAGGCCCGTCGAGTTCAAGGATGGTGTGGCCTATCTCGCCGGCCATGCCCTGCGCGCCGGTGAAGAGCCGGTCGTTCAGCACCACGCCAGCGCCCACGCCCACGTCGCAGTTGACGAAGACCAGCGGGTCTTCGCCCTCGCCCGCCGCGAACTCGTATTCGCCAAGCGCAGCGGCATCGGCGTCGTTCTGCAGTTGCACGGTCACGCCAGGCAGGCCAATGGCGGCAAAGGCTTCTTCGAGCGCGGGCAGCAGGCTCACGTTGCGCCAGCCGAGGTTGGGCGCGAAGCGGACCACGCCGGTGCAGTCGTCCACCGCGCCGGGCACGCACACGCCGATGCTCGACAGGCGCAGGCCCAATTGCTCCAGCTGCGCATTCGCGGCGGCCGCCATGCGCGCGACCTGCGCGCACACGCCGGCCGGCGAGCCGTCGGTGAGTGCGTGGGTGTTCGAGTGAAGCACCTCACCCTGCAGCGAGACGCACACGAGGCGCACAGTCTCTACCGCAATCTCCACGCCCATCAGCGCGCGCACGCCGACATTGATCTGCAGTGGCGTCGAAGGCCGGCCGAGCCCGTCGGCCACGGTGGCGCCGGCCTCGCTGAGCCAGCCTTCGTCGATCAGCTCGCGCACCAGCAGGCTCACGGTCGACTTGGTGAGGCCGCTCTCGCTGGCCAGCCGCGCGCGTGACAGGCCGGGCTGCGCGCGCAGCAGCCGCAGCAGCACGCTGCGGTTCATGCGCTTGAGCAGTTGCTGGTCGCCTATCGTCTTCACGACAACATCAGGCGAGCGCGGCGGTGTCGGCGTGATGGGCCTGCTCCTTGCCCTCGGGCCGCTTGCCGGCAATGATCATCCCGAGCACTTCGTCTTCGGTCACGTCGGCGGTACGGTAGGTACCGACCAGCTTGCCGTTCTTCATCACCGCGAGGCGATCGCTCAACGAAAACACGTCGGGCATGTCGTGCGTGATGAGGAAGATGCCCACGCCATCGGCCTTGAGCTGCTTCACGAGGCCGCCGACCATCGCGGTTTCTTCGGGGCCGAGCGCCGCGCAGGGCTCGTCCATGATGAGGATGCGCGCGTTGAAGTACAGCGCACGCGAGATCGCCACCACCTGCCGTTGCCCGCCCGAGAGCCTGCGCACCGGCACGCGGATGTTGGTGAAGTTCTTGTTGAGGCGGTGGAACACCTTGCGCGCCTGCACTTCCATGAAGTGATCGTCGAGCGTGCGCCACGGGGTCATCTTCTCTCGGCCGAGAAAGAGGTTCGACACCGAGTCGAGGTTGTCGGCCAGCGCGAGGGTCTGGTAGATGGTCTCGATGCCCTGGCCCTGCGCTTCGGCGGGCGTGCGGATGTTGACCTTCTCGCCCGCGATCAGCGTGTCGCCGGAGTCGATGGGGTAGGCGCCCGCGAGCATCTTCATCAGCGTGGACTTGCCCGCGCCGTTGTGGCCCAGCAGCGCGACCACTTCGCCGGGGTAGAGATTGACGCTCACGCCGTCCACGGCCTTGACGCCGCCGAAGGCCTTGCGGATTTCGCGCAGTTCCACCAGGGGTCTGGAGGTGTCGATGTCTGCCATTTCAGTTCTCCCCAAACTTGCGGCGATACAGCACGTCGAACACCACGGCCACGATCAGCACCTGCCCGATGATGACCATGCGCTTGCCGATGGGCACGTCGAGCAGCAGCATGCCGCTGTCGAGCGACTGCATGATGAGCGCGCCCAGGACCGACCCGAAGATCGAGCCGCTGCCGCCCGCGAGCGCCGTGCCGCCGATGACGGCCGCCGCGATCACGTACAGCTCCATGCCCGTGCCCAGCGAGTTGGTGCCCGCATTGAGCCGCGCGATCGACACGATGGCCGCAATGGTGACCAGCACCGCCAGCAGCGCGAACAGCATCAGCGTGACGCGCTTGACCGGAATACCCACCAGCGCTGCCGCGTCGGGGTTGCCGCCCATCGCGAACACATAGCGCCCGAAGCGCGTGCGGTGCACGATGAACGACAGCACGATCGCCACCACCGCCCAGATCAGCACCGGAATCGGAATGCCCTGCGGCTCGCTCTTCGATGAGATCTGGTAGTTGTTCATGACCCATGCGAAGGCGATCACCACCGCCACCGGCACCGCGGTGATCAGCACGTCGAGCCACAGCGCCTCGGTCGGCATGTCGTAGCGCTGGCGCGCACGGCGCTTTTGCAGCATGCGCCCGAACAGCACCAGCGCCACGATGGCAGCGAGCACCCAGCTCGCGGTGACGCCGATGCCGCCGTCGTAGCCGCCGCCCAGGCGCTGGAAGAATTCGTCGTTCACCGGCTGCGTCTTGCCGTCGGCCACCAGGAAGGCCGCGCCGCGAAACGACATGAGACCGCCCAGCGTGACCACGAACGACGGCACGCCGAGCACCGCCGTGAGCCAGCCCTGGTAGATGGACACCAGCAGCGCCACCGCGAGCCCCGCGAGGCAGGCCGTGGGCCACGACCAGCCCGAGGTGTATTGCAGGTACGCGATCAGCACGCCGACGAAGCCCATCACCGAGCCGACCGACAGGTCGATGTGGCGCGCCACGATGACCAGCACCATCACGGTCGACACGATGCCGACCACGGCCGTCTGCTGCGCGACGTTGTAGAGATTTTCGGGCGACAGAAACACGCCGCCCGACATGACGCTGAACACCACGGCCATCACGGCCAGCAGCACGCACATCAATATCAGCCGCAGGTCGATGCCCGTGCGGCGCCACCAGCCCGGTGTTGGATTGCTCATTCTTGAAACCCCCAGGGACTACAGGTGCGCAACCTGCCCTGGCCGGGCCCGTGATGGGCCAGCCCGAGGCGGCAGCGTTGCGCGGATGGACGCGCGACCGGCGCGTCCGTTGCTACGGCTTACTTGCAGGCGGCGGGCGCGCTCGCACCCGAGGCGCCCTTGCAAAGCTCGTCCTTCTTGATCCAGCCGGCCTTGACGACCACGTCGAGGTTGTCGCGCGTGATCGGCACCGGCGTCAGCAGGCGCGAGGACAGCGAGATCTTCTTGGCGCCGCCGGCCCAGGGCGCGGCCTTGTCTACCGGCTTGCCGGCGGCCAGCGCCACGGCGGCGGTGGCGGCTTCGCGGCCGAGTTCGCGCGAGTCCTTCCAGATGGTGGCGGTCTGCGTGCCCAGCGCGATGCGGTTGAGCGCTGCGAAGTCGGCGTCCTGGCCCGACACCGGAATGCCGCGGATGCCCTTGGCCGTGAGCGCAGCCACCGCGCCGCCGGCCGTGCCGTCGTTGGCCGCGACCACCGCGTCGACCTTGTTGCCGTTCTTGGTGAGGATCTGCTCCATGTTCTTCTGCGCGACCTCGGGCTTCCAGCCTTCGGTGTATTCGTCGCCGACGATCTTGATGTCGCCCTTCTTGACGGCGGCGTCGAGCACTTCCTGCTGGCCTGCGCGCAGGAAGTCGGCGTTCGGATCGCTCGGCGAGCCCTTGATGATCACGTAGTTGCCCTTGGGCTTGACCTTGAAGACTTCGCGCGCCTCCATGCGGCCGACCTCGACGTTGTCGAAGGTGATGTAGAAGACGCCGGGCGCCTCGATCAACCGGTCGTACGCCACCACGGGCACCTTCTGGCGCGTGGCCTTGGTGACGGCGGGCAGGATGGCGTCCTTGTCCATCGCCAGCACGATGAGCGCCTTGGCGCCCTTGGACATCAGGCCCTCGATGTCACCGAGCTGCTTCTCGGGCGAGCCGCCCGCATCGGCACTGATGTACTTGGCGCCGAGCTTCTCCAGTTGGGCCTTGATGGCAGCCTCGTCGGTCTTCCAGCGTTCTTCCTGGAAGTTCGACCAGCTCACGCCGACCACGGTCTGCGCCATCGCGCCCACGGCCGTAAGACCGAAGGCCATGGCGGCCAGGGTGTGTTTCAGTTGCATCGATGTCTCTCCAATGTTGGTGCGCCCCGCAGGGATCAGCCGTGTAAGAAATTAGTTAGTTTGAAGGGCGAACTAACTATCCCATCGCGGCGGGGCTCTGGGCATCCGGGAATTCCCGGAGCGCATTGCGACCCTTGTCGCGGGATGCGGTCCTACGTTGCGGGCGTGTGCGGCCCGGTATCTTTCGCATCCCTCCCGCCTGGCGGGAGGCCTTATTCCGAACGCTCTCCCGGCCTTTGTCGCCGATGAACAAGGAGACAAGAAATGCTCACAGACATGCTCATGCTCAGGCAGATTGCCGCCACGCGGCTACCCATGGTGATGTCCTCGCGCAAGGACATCGATGAAGTCCTGAAACTGCGTGCAGCCGGACTGGTGCTCGCGCTGGTGCCCTCGGCCGCGGACATCGCGAAGATGCCGGGCCTGCGCGTGGTGCAAGTGTTGGCGGTCACGCAGAAGGGTTTCGAGGCGCTGCAATGCGTGCGCTATCCGGGCGAAGGCGCGCGTGAAAAAGGCCGGGAGGTCCCGGCCTTTTCGTGAAGCGCACGGCCATGGCCGGCTGAAGCATCGGCGGCCCGGCTCAGCCGAGGCGCCACGCTTGCGCCCACACGGCGATGCCGTCGAGCAGTTCGTCGAGCGCCTCCTCGTCGGTGCGCCCGGAGCGCCGGAGCACGTGGAACGAGTGGTCGGCACCGTCGATCTCCAGCACGGTGGCCATCGGCCCGAGCGCCTGGATTGCTGCGTCGAACTGCCGCGGCTCGGCCAGCGTATCGCGCGGGCCGTGTGCAAAGAGCATGGGCACGTCGACGTCCTGCAGATGCGCGGCGCGCGTGATCGACGGCGCGCCCGACGGGTGCAGCGGAAAGCCAAGGAAGACCAGCCCTTCGACGTCCGGCAGCGGCGCCAGCGCCTGGGCCTGCGAGGTCATGCGGCCGCCGAAGGACTTGCCGCCGGCGAAGAGGCGAAGCCCCCCGAAGTGCGCGCACGCGCATGCCACCGCCGCGCGGACCGTGGCATGCGCCAGGGCCGGCGCGTCCGTGCGCTTCCTGCCCTGTTCCATGTAGGGAAACTGGTAGCGCAGCGTGGCGATGCGCCGCTGCGCGAGCCCCTCGGCCACCGCGTTCATGAACGGATGTGCCATGCCCGCGCCGGCACCATGGGCCAGGACCAGGCAGGCATCGGCCGAAGGCGGCGACATTGCCAGCGCGGAAACGGCGACATCCGCCGCCACTGAAATGCCGATTTGCTGCTGCACTGTGGTCATCTGGCCGGTCTTCGAAGAAGGTCGAGGGGTGGCAAAACTATGCAGGCTTGCCGGCAGCGCTGCCACCGCCGTCCGGGCGCAGCCAGCCGAGCACGCCGCCCGCCACCGTCCAGCGGCCTTCGGCGGCATCCATCGCGAAGCGGGCCCGGCTGTGCGAGAACGGCCCGGGGTTCTGCTGCACGATCTCGATCTCGCGGTCCGTCACGCCGGCCACGATGGCGACGTGCCCGTAGGGGTTGAAGAGCGTGGGCGCGAACACGATCAGGTCATTCACCTTCGGCGGCTCGGACTGCGCGTTCCGGTACTGGCGCAGCCCGCGCTTGCCATTCAGGGCGCCGTGCGGTGTGGCCGGGTCGTAGAAATCTCTGGCGTGGCCATAGGGGTCCGGCATCCGGTGGGCGAAACGCTCGAAGTAATAGCGCTTGACGAACTCCACGCACTGGTACTTGATGCCCAGGTTGTAGCCATCGCGGAACAGGTTGCGTCCCTCGGAGTTGTTGACGCCGCCGTTGTAGTAGACCTTCACGCCGTTGAACTCGTCGACCACCGAGCCCACTTCCCGCGACGGATTGAGATTGAGATAGGTCGCAGCCCCGTACACGGACACTCCAGTCGCGACGAACGCCCCGGCGACCAGGAGCGCAATGACGGTCCGGCGCCGGGCCGCGGGGCTCAGCATCCGCAGCCCCCTGCCGCCGGCCGGTCTGGCGATACGTCGATGGCGGTTTGCGCGATGTTCGCGGCGGGTGTCGGGGCTATGGATCGGAAGCGCATGGGACGCGGGTCGGGTCGGATGAAAGCCCCGAGGATAGGCGAGCTCCGTCGGATCCGCGCATGCCGGAGGTCACGCGCCGCGTGCTCAGTCGATGAGCTGCGTCTTGATGGCGTAGTAGGTCAGGTCGCTGTTGGTGGAGAGGTTCATCTTCTCCATCAGCCGCGTGCGATAGGTGCTGACGGTCTTCACCGACAGCGACAGCGCCTCTCCGATGGCGCCCACCGATTCGCCCTTGGCAAGCTTCAGGAACACCTGGAACTCGCGCTCCGACAGATGCTTGTGCGGCGGCGCGTTGTCCTTGCGCTCCAGCTGGCCCGCGAGCAGTTCGGCCACCGACGGCGAGATGTAGCGGCGGCCCAGCGCGACCGTGCGTATCGCCTTGGCGATTTCATCGGGCTCGCATTCCTTGTTGAGATAGCCCGAGGCGCCCTGGCGGATCAGGTGCACCGCGTAGTGCTCTTCCGGGTAGCCGCTGAGAATCAGCACGCCAAGGTCCGGCGCCTTGGCGCGCACCATGGCGAGCGCATCGATGCCGCTCTGGCCGGGCATGGACAGGTCCATCACCAGCACATCGAGGTCGGCGGTACGCACGAGATCGATGGCTTCGCGACCGGTGCCTGCTTCGCCGGCAACGCGGAAGTCGACGAATGTAGAGAAGAACGCCTTCAGGCCTGTGCGAACGACGGCGTGGTCGTCGACGATGCCGATCTTGATCATGGTATGTGCCTCCTGGCAGGTGGATGGCCGCGAGCAAGCGGAAGGAGGACAGGACGATGCCACACGCGTTCGCGGATCGAAGGCCCGCGGCACAGGTCGGGCGCTCGTCCTGCAACCGATTGCCGAGGCGTCTTTCAGTGGCGTAGGAATCGAGGCCGCTATCGGTCGTGCGACTGTTCGCCGCGACACGTTCGGGAAAACTCTGGGGAAAGTTTTGGCACAAGGGACCGGTTGTCCACCGCCGGCCCGATCGCCCTTAAGTTGTTCCTTTTTCTAGGCAGCCCCGAAAGCAGAGGTGCGCACAGCGAAGCAGGCAGCGCAAGTCGTTGTCAGCCATGGAAAAAAGCACAGTTTCCACAGCGGGGGTTTACCCTTATCTACTACTACTATCTCTAATAAGAAAAATAAGTAGAGAAGAAGGGACCGGCCTGGCGAGCAACAGTCAGGCCGCGAAGCCGCCGTCGATGTTCAGGCTGGCACCGGTCACGAACGCGGCTTCGGGGCTGGCCAGGTAGCCGACCATGCCGGCGATTTCTTCCGGATGGGCATGGCGGGCCAGTGCCATCAGGCCGTGCATGGCGGCAGCGTTGGGGCCGTCGACCGGGTTCATGTCGGTGTTGACCGGGCCGGGCTGCACGTTGTTGACCGTGATGCCGCGCGGGCCGAGGTCGCGCGACAGGCCCTGGACCATGCCGACCAGCGCCGACTTGCTCATCGCATAGGCGCTGCCGCCCGGCCAGGGCATGCGCTCGGCGTTGGTGCTGCCGATGTTGATGATGCGGCCGCCTTCGCCCATGTGGCGTGAGGCCGCCTTGGCCGCGACGAACACGGCGCGCACGTTGACGTTCAGCGTCTTGTCGAAATCTTCGAGCGAGAAGTCGTCGAGGGTGCCACCGAGGAACACTCCGGCGTTGTTCACGAGGATGTCGATCTTGCCGAAGGCGCGGGCCGCTTCGTCGATGCCGGCGGTGAGCGCGGCAGCGTCGGCGCTGTCGATCTTCAGCGCGAGGGCGCGGCCGCCTTCGGACTGGATGCTGCGCACCAGTTCGTCGGCCGGGGCGGCCGAGCTGGCGTAGCTGAAGGCCACGGCGGCGCCGTCGCGTGCCAGGCGGCGCACGATGGCGGCGCCGATGCCGCGCGAACCGCCGGTGACGAAGGCGACCTTGCCGGCCAGGACGGGGGAAGAAGAAGCAGTGCTGGAAGTCATGATTTTTCCGATCAGTTGAAGGAGGACGGGAGAAAGAAGACCTTCAGTGTCGGCATTTCATTCCCTCGGCGGTAGCCATCAATTGGCGCAATCAAATTCAACCTAAAGTTGAAGATGAGAATGAAAATGCGGCCATGGAACCGCTCAATCACCTCGAATCCTTCGTGCAGAGCGCGGAGGGCGGCAGCTTCTCGGCCGCCGCCCGGCGCCTGGGGCTGACGCCGGCCGCGGTCAGCAAGAATGTGGCGCGGCTCGAGGCGCGGCTGGGCGTGCGGCTGTTCCAGCGCAGCACGCGCAGCCTCACGCTGACCGAGGGCGGCGAGCGCTTCCTGGCGCAGATCGGCCCCGCGCTGGCCACGCTGCAGGAGGCCGTGGCCGGCATCGACACCGACGACGGTCAGCCCGCCGGCACGCTGAAGGTGAGCATGGGCCAGGCCTTCGGGCGCGAGCACGTGCTGCCGCTGATGGGCGACTTTCTCGCGCGCTACCCGGCCATCCTGCCGGACTGGCATTTCGACAACCAGCAGGTCGACCTGGTCGGCGAGGGCTTCGACGCTGCCATCGGCGGCGGCATCGAGCTGTCGGCCGGGCTGGTGGCGCGGGAGCTGGCGCGCATCCACGTGGTGGCGGTGGCGTCGCCGCGCTACATGGAGGGGCGCAAGCGGCCGCGACACCCCTCGGATCTGGTGGAACTCGACACCCTGCTGCGCCGCTCCTCGCCCACGGGGCGGCTGCGCAGCTGGACGCTGCGGCAGGCACGCGGAGAGGAGGTCACGGTCGATCTGCCCCGGCCGCGCGCGATCTTCAACGACCCCGAAGCCATCGCGCATGCCGCGCTGATGGGGCTGGGTGTGGCGATGCTGCCGATGCCCTTCGTGGAGCGCGGGCTGCGCAGCGGCGAACTGCTGCGGCTGCTGCCCGAATGGCACCAGGACGCGGGCGCCGTGTGGCTCTACTACCCGAGCAAGAAGCTGCTGCCGCCGAAGACGCGCGTGTTCATCGACTTCGTGCTGGAGCGTTTTCGCAACGAGCGGTTTGCGCAGCGCATGCAGGTCGCCTGAGCCGACCGTGCGTCGACCCACCGGCTCACGGGGTTTTCACCCGCGACGCCCGTGGCGCGCACCTGTACAAACGCGCGCATGACTTCTTCTTTCCCTCTCTTCAAGCCCAGTCGCCGCACCGCGCTGGCCGCATCCGTAGCCACCGCCCTGACCCTGATGGCCGCCCCTTCGTGGGCCCAAGGCACCTGGCCGACCAAGCCGGTGCGCATCGTCGTGCCCTTTGCGGCTGGCGGCACCACCGACATCCTGGCGCGCGCCGTGGCGCCCGAACTGTCGAAGGCCTTCGGCCAGCAGTTCATCGTGGACAACCGTGCGGGCGCGGGCGGCAACGTGGGCGCCGAGATCGTGGCGCGCGCGCCGAACGACGGCTACACGCTGCTGATGGGCACGGTGGGCACGCACGGCATCAACCGCGCGCTGTACCCCAAGCTGCCCTTCGACCCGATCAAGGACTTCGCGCCCATCACGCTGGTGGCCGCCGTGCCGAACGTGATGGAGATGAACGCCGACAAGGCCAAGACGCTGAACATCCGCAACGTGCAGGACTTCATCAAGTACGCCAAGGCCAACCCGGGCAAGCTGAACATGGCCTCCAGTGGCAGTGGCACGTCGATCCACCTGGCGGGGGAGCTGTTCAAGAGCATGACGGGCACCTTCATGGCGCACATCCCGTACAAGGGCTCGGGCCCGGCGCTGCTGGACATGGTGGGCGGCAACGCCGACGTGATGTTCGACAACCTGCCCTCGTCGATGGCGCAGATCAAGGCAGGCAAGCTCACCGCCCTGGCCGTGACGAGCGCGCAGCGTTCGCCTGCCCTGCCGGACATTCCGACCGTGGAAGAAGTGGGAGGCCCGTCGCTCAAGGGCTTCGAGGCGAGTTCGTGGTTCGGGCTGCTGGCACCGGCCGGCACCTCGCCCGAAATCGTGAACCGGATTCAGCAGGAAGTGGCCAAGTCGCTGGGCACGCCGGCCATCAAGGAAAAGATGCTCGCGCAGGGCGCGATTCCGAGCGGAAATTCACCCGCCGACTTCACGAAGCTCATTGCGAGCGAGCACGTGAAGTGGGCGAAGGTCGTCAAAGACTCAGGCGCGAAAGTCGACTGACGGAGCTCAGGTCTTCCAGGTCACGTCTTTCTTCTCGGCCAGCGAATCCTTGAGCATGTGAAGCAGCGGGATTGCACGCTGGTGCAGCCCGACATGCTGCTTCTCGGCCTCGTTGGCGTGGCCTTCGACGGCGTAGTCGTCGTTGTTGTGGGCGTTGGAGCCCTCGCGCGCCAGCGCGGCTTCGATGGCCGCGATGGCGCCGGGGATCTGCTCGACCGTGATGATGCCCTGCGGGGCCGCCGACTTGCCGACGATGTCCAGCAACTGGCGCGCATGCACTTCGAGCATCACGAAGTCGGGGGAGGCTCGGGACTGGAATCGATAGAGCATGGTGTTTTCACTCACTTGTAGATGTAGTCACGGGCAAAAGGGTACACCGATTGCGCGCCGCGCAAAACGCCGTGCTCGACCTTGCCGTCGGGCCTGGTGGACAGCATCTGGTGCAGCGAGATCCAGCCCTGCTCGAAGCTCATGGCCGAGCCCGCGAGGTAGAGGCGATAGGCCCGCAGCACGCGCTCGGCGTTCTCGGCCTGGCGGCCGCCGTTGCGCTGCAGCACCTCGCGCGCGGTGTCGAGCTGCGCCTCGAGTGCATCCGACCAGGCCCAGAGCGTGCGCGCATAGTGCGGGCGCAGGCTCTCGGTGTCGACCATCTCCAGGCCGGCCGCGGCCGTCTCGCGCAGCACGTGCGTCACGTGCAGCAACTCGCCGCCGGGGAAGATGTATTTCTCGATGAAGTCGCCCATGCCGGCGCCCAGCTGGCGGTAGTTGAGCTCGCCCGAAGTGATGCCGTGGTTCATCACCAGGCCGCCCGGCTTCAGCAGCGAATGGATCTTGCGGAAGTAGGTCGGCATGTTGGCCGCACCCACGTGCTCGAACATGCCGACCGACGAGATCTTGTCGAAGGGCTGGTCGACCGACAGCTCGCGGTAGTCGCGCAGTTCGACGCGCACGCGGCCCTGCAGGCCCTTCTGCTCGATGAGCCGCTGCACGTAGGCATGCTGGTTCTTCGACAGCGTGATGCCGGTGGCGTCCACCCCGTAGTGCTCGGCCGCCCACAGCAGCAGCGCGCCCCAGCCTGAGCCGATGTCGAGGTAGCGCTCGCCCGGCTGCAGCATGAGCTTGCGGCAGATGTGGTCGAGCTTGGCTTCCTGCGCCTGCGCCAGCGTGAGGTCGGGCGTGCGGAAGTAAGCGCATGAATACACGCGGCGCGGGTCCAGCCACAGCGCGTAGAAGTCGTCGGAGACGTCGTAGTGGAACTCGATCTGGGCCGCGTCCTTGCGCAGCGAATGCGAACCGTGGGACTTGGCCCGGTGCTGCAGGCGGCTCCACCAGCCGGTGTCGGTTTCGGCGGGGTTGCCGGGCAGCATGCCGACGGTGGCGTCGATCAGGTCGCGCATGGCGCCCTCGATCTGCACCTTGCCCTCGACATACGCCTCGCCGATGGCTCCCACCTGTCGGGCCGCCAGCTTGGCGAGCACCGTCCACTCCTTGAAGGCCAGGGTGACGCGGGCTCCCGCCTGGGCAACGCGCCGGCCATCTGGCAGCTCCAGCGCGATGGGGACAGGCAGCGAAGCCAGCTGCGACTCGATCTTGGGTATCAAGTTTTGCATGGGGCCCATGGTATTGATTTTTCCAAGTTTTTGCATGACTACCCGTGTCAGCGGGGGCCGCGAGCGGCACGCCGGGCGCCCGGTGCGAATCGGGATTGACATGAAATTGTTTATGTCTAAACTATTGAACCATGAACAGCATCAGCCCGCTCAAATCCGCTCCGGCTTCGGACCTCCAGCGCATCCTGTGCATTGGCGGGGGGCCGGCGGGTCTCTACTTCGCCCTGTTGATGAAGGCGCGCAACCCTGCGCTGCAGATCACCGTGGTGGAGCGCAACCGCCCCTTCGACACCTTCGGCTGGGGCGTGGTGCTGAGCGACCAGACGCTGGGCAACCTGCGCGCGGCCGACGCCGACACCGCGGCGCTCATCGGCAACGAGTTCCATCACTGGGACGACATCCAGGTGTTCTTCAAGGGCCGCCACGTGCGCTCGGGAGGCCACGGTTTCTGCGGCATCGGCCGCAAGCGGCTGCTGAACATCCTGCAGGAGCGCTGCCTCGCGCTTGGCGTCGATCTGGTGTTCGAGACCGACGCCACCGACGACCAGGCCATTGCCGCGCAGTACAAGGCCGACTTGGTCATTGCCAGCGACGGCCTCAACAGCCGCATCCGCCAGCGCTACGCCGACGTGTTCAAGCCCGACGTCGATCTGCGCAACTGCCGCTTCGTCTGGCTGGGCACGCACCAGACCTTCGACGCCTTCACCTTCGCCTTCGAACAGACCGAGCACGGCTGGTTCCAGGCGCATGCCTACCAGTTCGACGACAAGACATCGACCTTCATCGTCGAGACGCCCGAGGCCGTTTGGAAGGCCCATGGCCTCGACCGGATGGAGCAGCCCGAGGCCATCGCCTTTTGCGAGAAACTGTTCGCCAAGTACCTCGGTGGCCACTCGCTCATCAGCAATGCCACGCACCTGCGCGGCTCGGCCAACTGGATCCGCTTTCCGCGCGTGGTGTGCGAGCGCTGGACGCACCGCATCGACGTCGAAGGCCGCTCGGTGCCCGTGGTGCTGATGGGCGACGCCGCGCATACGGCGCACTTCTCCATCGGCTCTGGCACCAAGCTCGCGCTGGAAGACGCGATCGACCTGGCCAACGAATTCGCGCAGGGCGGCACGGTCGACCATGTGCTCGAAGGCTACGAAGCGCGCCGCAGCGTCGAGGTACTGAAGATCCAGAACGCCGCGCGCAACTCCACCGAGTGGTTCGAGAACGTGCCGCGCTACACCGGCATGGAGATCGAGCAGTTCGCCTATTCGCTGCTCACGCGCTCGCAGCGCATCAGCCACGAGAACCTGCGCGTGCGCGACACGCAATGGCTCGGCGGCTACGAGCAATGGCTTGCGGGCGGCAAGGCGATGGCGCCGATGCTCATGCCCTACAAGGTGCGCGGGCTCACGCTGAAGAACCGCATCCTGGTGTCGCCGATGGCCACCTACAGCGCGGTCGATGGCGTGCCGCAAGACTTTCTGCTCGTGCACCTGGGCGCACGTGCTCTCGGCGGCGCCGCCATGGTGTTCGTCGAAATGACGAGCCCGACGCCCGAAGGCCGTATCACGCCGGCCTGCACGGGCCTGTACAACGACACGCAGCAGGCAGCGTTCAAGCGCATCGTCGATTTCGTGCACACGCAGTCGAGCGCAAAGATCGCCATGCAGCTCGGCCACAGCGGCCCCAAGGGCTCCACCCGCGTGGGCTGGGAAGGCACCGACGAACCGCTTGAAAGCGGCAACTGGCCGCTGCTGGCTGCGAGCGCGCTGCCCTACGGCGAACAGAACCAGCTGCCCGCCGCCATCACGCGGGCCGAGATGGACACGCTGCGCGACCAGTTCGTCGCCTCCACTCGTCGCGCCGTCGAATGCGGCTTCGACTGGCTCGAACTGCACTGCGCGCACGGCTACCTGTTGTCGGCCTTCATCAGCCCGCTCACCAACCTGCGCACCGACGAGTACGGCGGCGACATCGAAGCGCGCTGCCGCTATCCGCTCGAAGTGTTCCGCGCCATGCGCGCCGTGTGGCCAGCAGACAAGCCCATGAGCGTGCGCATCTCCGCGCACGACTGGGCGCCCGGCGGCAACACCGATGCCGATGCAATCGTGATCGCGCGCCTCTTCAAGGAAGCCAGCGCCGACTTCATCGACGTGTCTTCCGGCCAGACCACGCGCGACGCGAAGCCGGTGTACGGCCGCATGTACCAGACGCCGTTCTCGGACCGCATCCGCAACGAGGTCGGCATCTCGACCATCGCGGTCGGCGCCATCACCGACGCCGACCAGGCCAACAGCATCATCGCCGCCGGCCGCGCCGACCTGTGCGCCGTCGCGCGTCCGCACCTGGCCGACCCGGCGTGGACGCTGCACGAAGCCGCCAAGCTGCAGAGCCGCGACGTCGACTGGCCCAAGCAATACCTGAGCGGACGCGACCAGATGTACCGCGAGATCGCCAAGCAGCAACAGCTCGCAGCGGCAGCGAATGCCGCGATGGCCGCCCAGAGCGGCGAGGAGACGCACTGACATGGACCTCGAAGCGCGCGCGCACAGCGAACACCCCGAAGCACTGCGGCTCTGGCTGCGGCTGCTCACCTGCACCCAGCTGATCGAGAAGCAGGTGCGCAACGAACTGCGCTCGCAGTTCGCCACCACGCTGCCGCGCTTCGACCTGATGTCGCAGCTCGAACGCTCGCCCGACGGTCTCAAGATGAACGAGCTCTCGCGCCGCATGATGGTGACGGGCGGCAACGTGACCGGCATCACCGACCAGCTCGTGACCGAAGGGCTGGTCGAGCGCATCAACGTCGAGGGCGACCGCCGCGCCTGGCGCGTGCGCCTCACGCCGCGCGGGCGCAAGCTCTTCAACGAAATGGCGCAGCAGCACGAAGACTGGATCGTCGAAGCCTTCGCGGGCCTCAGCGGCAAGGAGATCTCCCAGCTCCACAAGCTGCTCGGCAAGGTCAAGGAACACTCACACAACCAATTGATCGTGGAGACCGAATGAAGCACTACATCGGCGCAGGCAACCCCATGCGCGCGCAATTCGAAGCGAAGGCAGCCTACAAGGCCGAGCACTTCGCATGGAGCTACGAGGCCGGCGTCGGCACCGTCACGCTGAACCGGCCGGAGCGCAAGAACCCGCTCACGTTCGACTCGTATGCCGAGTTGCGCGACCTGTTCCGCGCGCTGAACTACGCGACCGACGTGAAGGCGATCGTCGTGACCGGCGCGGGCGGCAACTTCTGCTCTGGCGGCGACGTGCACGAGATCATCGGCCCGCTGACCGGCATGCGCATGCCCGAGCTGCTGGAGTTCACGCGCATGACAGGCGATCTGGTGAAGGCCATCCGCGCGTGCCCGCAGCCCATCGTCGGAGCCATCGACGGTGTGTGTGCCGGCGCCGGCGCGATGATCGCTCTGGCCTGCGATCTGCGCTACGGCTCGCCCGCCACGCGCACTGCATTCCTCTTCACGCGCGTGGGTCTTGCCGGTGCGGACATGGGCGCCTGCGCGCTGCTGCCGCGCGTGATCGGCCAGGGCCGCGCATCGGAGCTGTTGTTCACCGGCCGCGCGATGACGGCGCAGGAAGGCCACGCCTGGGGCTTCTTCAACGCGCTGCATGAAAGCGATGCGCTGCTCGAAGCCGCCACGAAGGTTGCGCGCGAGCTGGCCGAAGGCCCGAGCTTCGCGCACGGCATGACGAAGACCATGCTGTCGCAGGAATGGTCAATGACCATCGACCAGGCCATCGAGGCCGAAGCGCAGGCACAAGCTATCTGCATGCAGACGGAAGACTTCAAGCGCGCGTACGAAGCCTTCGCGGCCAAGCGCAAGCCGGTGTTCGGCGGAGACTGACGCGATGATGACCAAAGCACCCGCCCCGCCATCGACTGCGCACCTTGCGCTGCCGTTCTTCGACGATGCGCATCGCGCGCTCGCCGACGGCCTGCTGCCCTGGGCCGCTGCGCAGGAAGTCGACGAGCGCGATGACCGTGCCGCCTGCCGCGACTGGGTTCAGCGGCTCGGCGCCGGCGGCTGGCTGCGCTACTGCGTGCCGGGCACGTCCGGCGGCGCGCTCGAACGGCTCGACTCGCGTGCCCTCGTGCTGCTGCGCGAAACGCTTGCTTTTCACTCGCCGCTTGCCGACTTCGCGTTCGCGATGCAGGGCCTCGGAAGCGGGGCGATCACACTTGCAGGCACGCCGGAGCAGCACGCCAACTACCTGACGGCGGTTGCCAAGGGCAGCAAGATCGCGGCCTTCGCGCTCAGCGAGCCCGAAGCGGGTTCCGACGTGGGCGCGATGGCCATGCGCGCCGAAACAACCACCGACGGCTGGAAGCTCAGCGGCGAGAAGACCTGGATCAGCAACGGCGGCATCGCCGACTTCTACTGCGTCTTCGCGAAGACCGACCCCACCGGTGGCACGCGCGGCATCACGGCCTTCATCGTCGATGCAGCGACGCCCGGCCTCGACACCTCTGCGCACATCGACGTGATGGCGCCGCATCCGCTCGCCACGCTGCGTTTCGAAAACTGCATCGTGCCGCGCTCGGCGCAGCTCGGCGAGCTCAACGGCGGCTTCAAGCTCGCGATGCGCACGCTCGACATCTTCCGCGCTTCGGTAGCGGCTGCTGCGCTCGGCATGGGTCGTCGCGCGTTGGCTGAAGCCATTGCGCATTCGAAGAGCCGCCGCATGTTCGGCCAGACGCTGGCCGACTTCCAGCTCACGCAGGCCAAGCTCGGCGAGATGGCCGCGCTGATCGACAGCGCTGCGCTGCTCACGTACCGCGCTGCATGGATGCGCGACGATGCAGAGCAACGCGGTGCACCGGCAGTGGGCGACGTCTCTGCCGCAGCCGCAATGGCCAAGATGTGCGCCACCGAAAACGCAAGCCGCGTGATCGACATGTCGCTGCAGATGCACGGCGGCCTCGGCGTGAAGGTTGGCACGAAGATTGAAAGCCTCTACCGCGACATCCGCTCGCTGCGCATCTACGAGGGCGCGACGGAAGTCCAACAACTGATCATCGGTAAATCTGTTCTGCGGGGATAAACACCGTGTCTGCCCAAGTCGACCGCTTCGTTCACGACCGCCTGCCGCTTGCCGCGCAGCTGCCCGTCTTTCGCTACGAACTGCCCGAGCTGCAGTTGCCCGACCAGCTGAACCTGGTCAAGGAGTTGCTCGACAAAGCGGTGGCCAAGGGCCTCGGCGACAACCCGATGCTGCGTTCGCCGCAGGGCACGCTGACGTACGCGCAAGCGGCCGTCGAGGTCAATCGCATCGCGCAGGTGCTGACGGAAGATCTCGGGCTCGTGCCGGGCAATCGCGTGCTGCTGCGTGGCGGCAACTCGGTGGCCATGGCGCTGTCGTGGCTCGCGGTGGTGAAGGCCGGGCTCATCGCGGTGGCAACGATGCCGCTGCTGCGCGCGAAGGAGCTGGGCGAGATCATCGAGAAGGCGCAGCCCGTGGCCGCGTTGTGCGATGGGCGCCTGCTCGACGAACTCGTGATCGCTCAGCAGGCACATCCGGTGCTCGCCACGGTGATTGCATTCAACAAGCCTGAAGCGGATGACTCGCTCTCTGCACGCGCGGCGAAGAAGAGCGGTGTGTTCAAGGCCTGCCCTACGGCATCGGACGACATCGCGCTGCTGGCCTTCACATCGGGCACCACGGGCAAGCCGAAGGCGCCCGTCACCACACACCGCGACGTGCTCGCGATGTGCGAGACCTGGCCGCGCCATGTGCTGCGCGCGCGCAGCGACGACATCGTGGTGGGCTCGCCGCCGCTGGCCTTCACCTTCGGCCTCGGTGGGCTGCTGGTGTTCCCGATGTGGGCGGGGGCTTCGGTCTATTTTCCCGACGCGCCGTTCACGCCCGAGGGGCTGGTGAAGCTCATCAACGAGGTCGGCGCGACCATCTGCTACACGGCACCGACGTTCTATCGCCAGATGGCGCCGTTCGTGAAGCAGCACGGCATGCCCAGCCTGCGCATCAGCGTAAGTGCCGGCGAGGCCCTGCCCGACGCCACGCGCCAACTGTGGAAGGACGCCACCGGCATCGAGATGCTCGACGGCATCGGCGGCACCGAGGTGTTCCACATCTACATTTCGGCTGCGGGCGACGACGTGCGCCGCGGCGCGGTCGGCAAGGCAGTGCCGGGCTTCACCGCGAAGGTGGTGGACAATGAAGGCAACGAGGTGCCGCGCGGCACGGTCGGCAAACTCGCGCTGCAGGGCCCAGTGGGCTGCCGCTATCTCGACGATCCGCGCCAGGCCGACTACGTGAAGAACGGCTGGAACTATCCGGGCGATTCGTTCGTGCAGGACGACGACGGCTACTTCTTCTACCAGGCACGCGCCGACGACATGATCATCACGGCCGGCTACAACGTCGGCGGTCCGGAGGTCGAAGACGCGCTGCTCAAGCACCCGGCCGTGGCCGAGTGCGGCGTGATCGGCAAGCCCGATGCCGACCGCGGCATGATCGTGAAGGCGTTCTGTGTCCTGAAGCCCGGCAACGAGGGCAACGCAGCCCTCGTGAAGGCGCTGCAGGACCACGTGAAGGCGACGATCGCGCCTTTCAAATACCCGCGGGAAATCGAGTTCGTGCCGGTGCTGCCACGCACCGAAACCGGCAAGCTCCAGCGATTCAAACTGAGACAACTCAACACAACATCATGATCCACAAACTCCTGCAGCCCGAAGGCTGGCTGCCTCCCAAAGGCTATGCGAACGGCGTTGCCGCGCGCGGCACGACGCTGTTCGTCGGCGGACAGATCGGCTGGAATGCGCAGCAGCAGTTCGAGTCGGACGACTTCATCGACCAATGCGGCCTGGCGCTGCGCAATATCGCCGAGGTGCTGCGCGCAGGCGGTGCGGGCCCTGAGCACATGGTGCGCATGACCTGGTACGTGACCGACCGCGACGAATACAGCAGCCGGCTCGCCGAGCTCGGCCCCGTCTACCGCGATGCGATGGGCCGCAACTTCCCGGCCATGACCTGCGTGCAGGTGGCGGCGCTGGTCGAGCACCGCGCGAAGGTCGAGATCGAGGTAACGGCGGTCATTCCAGACTGACTGACGCCGCCCCGAAACGCTTGCGGTACTCCGCGGGCGTGATGCCGACCTGCCGCTGGAACGCGCGGCGCAGCGTGTCGGCATCGGCGAATCCGCATTCGTATGCCACCTGCTTGGGTGCCGCGTCTCCAGCCTCCAGCAGGCGGCGCGCGGCGGCCACGCGAACGTCTTCCACCCACGCTGCGGGTGTAACCCCGACCTCCTGCCTGAAGAGCCGCGCAAAGTGGCGTTCGCTGAGGCCCATGCGCGCCGCGAGATTCGCAACGCCGTGATCCTCGGCAGGGTTGGCCGAGATCCAGCGCTGGACCTCCTGGAGGGCCGAACGGCCGGTGGGCGCGGCCTCGCCCTTGCGGCTGAACTGCATCTGGCCGCCAGGGCGCTTGAAGAACATCACGAGCTGCGCGGCAACCTTCATTGCGATGTCGCGGCCGAGGTCTTCCTCCACCAGTGCGAGCGACAGGTCCAGGCCCGCCGTGATACCTGCAGCTGTGCGCAGGCGGCCATCGCGCACGTGGATGGCATCGGCGTCGACGGTGACAGAGGGGAAGTCCTGCGCGAGTTGATCGGCCACGGCCCAGTGCGTGGTGACGCGCCGGCCGTTCAGGAGCCCGGCCTGGGCCAGCACGAAGGCGCCACTGCAGACCGAGCCGAAACGGCGCATCTTGGGTGTGAGTTTCCTCAGCCACGTGGTCACGTTGGCATCGGACACCGCGTCGGCCGCGTGCGGAGAGCCCGCGACGAGCAGTGTGTGAATGGGTTCGTCCATTGCATCGCCGATCACTGCATCGGGCATGAGCCGCACACCCGAGGAGCTGCGCACGGGCCCTCGCCGGGTTGCGATCACCTGCAGCCTGTAGGCTTGCGCGCGGGCTTGCAGGTTGGCCTCGGCGAACACGTCGAGCGGGCCGGACACGTCCAACAACTGGACGCCGGGCATGGCGAGGATGGCGACGGTCTTCGGAGCTTTCATGGATCTGCGGCGCTTTCGGACGGACAATGTCTGAATTCGCCGTATTACGTCGATTAAAGCCATCACAGCCTACTCCTAAAGTTGTCTCAACTTCACAGGAGAAATCCAAATGACTTTGACGACGACGGATATCGAAGGGGTGCGCATCCCCGACAGCAAGCTCGCACACGAGATCACGGAACTGGTTCGAGACACGGCCCCGCCGCTGCTCTTTCACCATTCGAGCCGGGTTTACTACTTCGGAGCGCTCGCCGGCAAGCGCCGCGGGCTGACCTTCGACCCTGAGCTGCTGTACGCCGGCGCGATGTTCCACGACATGGGGCTGGTGAAGAAGCACAGCAGCGCGCGCGAGCGCTTCGAAGTCGACGGCGCGAACGTGGCGCGCGACTTCCTGTACGGGCACGGGATCTCGCAGCAGGACATCGACCTGGTGTGGACCTCGATCGCGCTGCACACGACGCCGGGCATCCCGCAGCACATGCATCCGGTGGTGGCACTGGTCACGGCCGGCGTCGAGATGGACGTGCTGGGCCTGACCTACAAGGAGTACAGCGAGGTCGAGCGCACGAAGGTCGTGCATGCGCATCCGCGCACCGAACACTTCAAAGAAGACATCATCAAGGCCTTCTACGACGGCATCCGGCACAAGCCGGAGACGACGTTCGGGAACGTCAAGGCGGACGTGATCGCGGACAAAGAGCCGCACTTCCACCGGGGCAACTTCTGCAGCGTAATCCGCTGCTCGGCCTGGCACGGTTAAGACTAGGCGAGCGCGCAAATTCCGGAAACAAAAAAGCCCTCTTTGCGAGGGCTTTTTCAATTCATTTACCGGCCAAGAAAAAAGGCCCTTTGAAATTCAAAGGGCCTTTTAAATTGGTTGCGCGAGCAAGATTTGAACTTGCGACCTTTGGGTTATGAGCCCAACGAGCTACCAGGCTGCTCCATCGCGCGGCAAGATGGAATTATAGCTTATTCAGCAGCGTTTTGCTCGGCTGCTTCTTCTTTAATTTCAGGACGGTCGACCAGTTCGACGAGTGCCATCGGAGCGTTGTCGCCCACGCGGAAACCCATCTTCAGGATGCGGGTGTAGCCGCCCGGACGCGCGGCGAAACGCGGGCCGAGTTCGCCGAAGAGCTTGACGACGCTGTCGCGGCTGCGCAGGCGGTCGAAAGCCAGGCGCTTGTTGGCCAGCGTGGGCTTCTTGGCGAGCGTGATCATCGGTTCGATGACGCGGCGCAGTTCCTTGGCCTTGGGGACCGTGGTCTTGATGACTTCGTGCTCGATGAGCGAATTCATCATGTTCTGCAGCATCGCAAGGCGGTGCGAGCTGGTGCGGTTGAGTTTGCGGAGTCCGTGTCCGTGACGCATGGTGCTTTCCTTTACTTTATAAAAACAGGCAGCCGTATCAGGTACTGCCCGGTGCACTGGCCCTTTTAAGGGAGCCTATTTCAAAAATTCAAATCAACGCTTGTCGAGACCAGCCGGCGGCCAGCTTTCGAGCTTCATACCCAAGGTCAGGCCGCGCGAAGCGAGGACTTCCTTGATTTCGTTGAGCGACTTGCGACCCAGATTCGGGGTCTTGAGCAACTCGTTTTCGGTGCGCTGAATCAGGTCACCGATGTAGTAGATGTTTTCGGCCTTCAGGCAGTTGGCCGAACGCACGGTGAGCTCGAGCTCGTCGACAGGGCGCAGCAGGATCGGATCGAATTGCTGCGCGCTGCGCGGTGCGGGTGCATCGAATGCAGCGAGTTCGCCGCCTTCGAGCTGCGCAAACACGGCGAGCTGTTCGACCAGGATTTTAGCCGATGCGCGCACGGCGTCTTCGGCGGTGATCGCACCGTTGGTTTCGATTTCAACCAGCAGCTTGTCGAGGTCGGTACGCTGTTCGACACGGGCGCTTTCGACCGTGTAGCTCACGCGCTTGACGGGCGAGAACGACGCGTCGAGAACGATACGGCCAATAGACTTGGTCGGCTCGTCGGCGTAGCGGCGCATCGTGCCGGGCACGTAGCCACGACCCTTTTCGACCTTGATCTGCATGTCGAGCTTGCCGCCTTGCGACAGGTGCGCGATCACGTGGTCAGGGTTGATGATTTCGACGTCGTGCGGGGTCTGGATGTCCGACGCCAGGACCGGGCCTTCGCCGTCCTTGCGCAGGCTCAGCGTGACTTCGTCGCGGTTGTGGAGCTTGAACACCACGCCCTTGAGATTCAGCAGGATGTTGACGACATCTTCCTGCACGCCGTCGATCGACGAGTACTCATGCAGAACGCCAGCGATCGTGACTTCGGTGGCCGAGTAGCCGACCATGGACGACAGCAGAACGCGACGCAGCGCGTTGCCGAGCGTGTGGCCGTAGCCGCGCTCGAAAGGTTCGAGCGTGACCTTGGCCTTGTTGGGGGCAAGTTGCTCGACCTGGATGGTCTTGGGTTTCAGCAGGGTGGTTTGCATGCAGACTTCCTCTCAATACCCCCGGCTCGTTACACCGGTAAGGCTGGTGAAGCACCTGATCCGCGACGAAGCGCGGAGCAGGAACGTGAACAACAATATCAATCTCCCGCCAGCGCAAAGACGCGCAAGCGGGTAGAAAAAATCAACGCGAATACAGTTCGACGATCAGCGATTCGTTGATGTCGGCGGCGAATTCGTCGCGATCGGGCACCTTCTTGAACGTGCCTTCGGCCTTGTCGGCATTCACGTCGACCCAAGCCGGAATACCGACTTGCTGGGCGAGTTGCAGCGCTTCGACAATGCGGTTCTGCTTCTTCGACTTGTCGCGCACGGCGATCACGTCACCGGTCTTGACCAGGTACGACGGGATGTTGACCGACTGACCATTCACCGTGATCGCCTTGTGCGACACGAGCTGGCGCGCTTCGGCGCGGGTCGAGCCGAAGCCCATGCGGTAGACGACGTTGTCCAGGCGCGATTCGAGGATGAACAGCAGGTTGGCGCCGGTGTTGCCACGGCGACGATCAGCTTCTTCGAAGTAGCGGCGGAATTGCTTTTCGAGCACGCCGTACATGCGCTTGACCTTCTGCTTTTCACGCAGTTGCAGGCCGTAGTCGGAAGTGCGCTGACCCGAGGTGCGACCGTGCTGGCCGGGCTTGGAGTCGAACTTGGCCTTGTCCTGGATCGAACGGCGGGCGCTCTTCAGGAACAGGTCGGTGCCTTCACGGCGGGAAAGTTTGGCCTTGGGGCCGAGGTAACGTGCCACGATTTTTCCTTTGTGTCATCTGCCGCAGTTGCCTGCGGGAGCCATCGGCGAAACGCGGATGGCGGTGGGCTTAGTTAAAAAACAAATGCGCAGCCGCTATTCAAAGCTGGCTGCGCCTTGCGGACTGACGATCAGATGCGGCGACGCTTCTGGGGACGGCAGCCGTTGTGCGGAACGGGCGTCACGTCGGCAATGGAATTGATCCGGATGCCGAGCGCAGCCAGTGCGCGCACCGACGATTCGCGACCGGGGCCCGGGCCCTTGATCTCGACGTCGAGGTTCTTGATACCTTGTTCGACAGCAGCACGGCCGGCCACTTCGGAAGCCACCTGCGCAGCGAACGGCGTCGACTTGCGCGAGCCCTTGAAGCCCTGGCCACCCGACGAAGCCCACGACAGGGCGTTGCCCTGGCGATCGGTGATCGTGATGATGGTGTTGTTGAACGAAGCGTGCACGTGAGCGATACCGTCCGCGACGTTCTTGCGAACCTTCTTGCGAACGCGCTGTGCGGCGTTGTTTGCAGGTGCTTTAGCCATGCTGTTCTATCCTTATTTCTTCAGGGACTGCGCAGCCTTGCGCGGACCCTTGCGGGTGCGGGCGTTGGTGCGCGTGCGCTGGCCGCGCATCGGCAGGCCGCGACGGTGACGGAAGCCGCGATAGCAGCCGATGTCCATCAAACGCTTGATGTTCATCGTCGTCTCGCGACGCAGATCGCCTTCGATGGTGAACAGAGCGATCTGGTCGCGGATCTTTTCGAGATCGGCGTCGGTCAGATCCTTGATCTTCTTCGAATATTCGATGCCGCTCGCTTCGCAGATCTGACGGGCGCGAGTGCGACCGATGCCGAAGATGGCGGTCAGGCCGATTTCAGCGTGCTTGTGCGGCGGAATGTTGATGCCAGCAATACGTGCCATGTGCGTCCTCTAATACTCTTCAATCAACCCTGGCGCTGCTTGTGGCGCGGGTCGGTGCAAATCACACGCACCACACCTTTACGGCGGATGACCTTGCAATTACGGCAGATGGTTTTGACCGAAGCCGAAACTCTCATTTCATTCTCCTAAAACTGTTTAACGTGGCGGTCTACCGCCCGGACTCAATACTGAAACACAGCCCTACGATGTCTTGAAGTTCGCCTTCTTCAGCAGCGATTCGTACTGCTGGGACATCATGTAGTTTTGCACCTGGGCCATGAAGTCCATCGTGACGACCACGATGATCAGCAGGGAGGTACCACCGAAGTAGAACGGCACGTTGTACTTCAGGATCAGGAACTCGGGCAGCAGGCAGACGAAGGTGATGTACACCGCGCCAGCCAACGTCAGGCGAACCAGAATCTTGTCGATGTAGCGAGCGGTCTGGTCACCCGGGCGAATGCCAGGAATGAATGCACCACTCTTCTTCAGGTTGTCGGCCGTTTCCTTGCTGTTGAACACGAGTGCCGTGTAGAAGAAGCAGAAGAAAACGATCGCGGCAGCGTACAGCAGCACGTAGATCGGCTCGCCTGGACGCAGAGCGCCGGCAACATCCTTGATCCAGCGGAAGCCGCCTTCACCGGTGCTGAACCAGCCAACCACCGTTGCGGGCAGCAAAATGATCGACGAAGCGAAGATCGGCGGGATCACACCGGCCATGTTCAGCTTCAAGGGCAGGTGCGACGACTGGCCGCCATAGACCTTGTTACCGACCTGGCGCCGCGCATAGTTCACGAGGATCTTGCGCTGACCGCGTTCGACGAACACCACGAAGTAGGTGACCAGCACCACCACCGCGACGATGAAGAGCGCGACGATGACATTCATGGCACCGGTACGCACCAACTCCAGCAGGCCGCCGATGGCGTTGGGCAGACCGGCCGCGATACCTGCAAAGATCAGGATCGAGATGCCGTTGCCCAGGCCGCGTTCGGTGATCTGCTCGCCGAGCCACATCAGGAACATCGAACCTGCCGTCAGGCTCACCATGGCGGTCAGGCGGAAGCCGAAACCAGGCGAGATGACCAGACCGGCCGACGACTCGAGAGCCACCGCGATGCTGAACGACTGAAACAGAGCCAGGCCCAGCGCACCGTAGCGCGTGTACTGCGTGATCTTGCGGCGGCCGGCCTCGCCTTCCTTCTTCAATTGCTCGAAGGTCGGAAGCACGTAGGTCATCAGCTGCATGATGATCGACGCCGAGATGTACGGCATGATCCCCAACGCGAACACGGTGAAGCGCGACAGCGCCCCGCCCGAGAACATGTTGAACAGGCTCAGAATGCCGCCCTGCTGGCCCTGGAACAGCGCCGCCAGCTGGTCCGGGTTGATACCCGGCACAGGAATGTGCGCGCCAATCCGGTAGACCACGAGCGCGAGCAGCAAAAAGACGAGCCGACGGCGGAGGTCGCCGAACTTGCCTGTTTTTGCGATCGTTGCCGCGTTAGTTGCCACGAAGAACTTCTTTCAGTCCGATGGTGATCAGGCGATGCTGCCGCCGGCCGCTTCGATCGCAGCCTTGGCGCCAGCCGTTGCGCCCACGCCCGTCAGCTTGACGGCCTTGGTGAGCTCACCGGTCTTGACGATCTTGACGACCTTGGCGAGCTGGCCAACGAGGCCGGCTTGCTTCAGCGCCAGGACGTCCACTTCGGCCAGGCCGAGCTGCTCGAGGGCAGTCAGCGTGACTTCGGCGTTGAACTTCAGCAGATGCGACTTGAAGCCACGCTTCGGCAGGCGACGCTGCAGCGGCATTTGACCGCCTTCGAAGCCGACCTTGTGGAAACCGCCTGCGCGCGACTTCTGGCCCTTGTGACCGCGACCTGCGGTCTTGCCGATGCCGGAGCCGATACCGCGGCCGACGCGGCGCTTGGCGTGCTTGGCGCCATCCGCCGGCTTGATGCCATTGAGTTCCATATCAGTCTCTCTTACAGAACTTTGACCAGATAACTGATCTTGTTGATCATGCCGCGCACCGCAGGGGTGTCTTGCAGCTCGCTCACGCTGTTGAGCTTGCGCAGGCCGAGGCCACGCACGGTCGCGCGATGCGATTCCTTGGTACCGATCGGGCTCTTGACCAATTGGACCTTGAGGGTTTGTTGTTGCGTCGTCATTTGAATGCTTCTTTCGGCTTGCGCTTAAGCGAAGATTTCTTCGACGGTGAGGCCGCGCTTGGCAGCCACCTGGCCCGCCGTCGTCGAGTTCTTCAACCCGTCGAGCGTGGCGCGAACCATGTTGTAGGGGTTCGACGAACCATGGCTCTTGGCCACGATGTCGGTGATGCCCATCACTTCGAACACGGCGCGCATCGGGCCGCCGGCGATGATGCCGGTACCCTTGGGAGCCGGATACATCACGACCGTCGCAGCGCCATGGTGGCCTTGCACCTGGTGGTGCAGCGTGCCGTTCTTGATCGAAACCTTCAGCAGGTTGCGACGCGCTTCTTCCATGGCCTTCTGCACTGCAGCGGGCACTTCCTTCGACTTGCCCTTGCCCATGCCGACGCGACCATCGCCATCACCGACCACGGTGAGTGCTGCGAAACCGAGGATACGACCACCCTTCACCACCTTGGTGACACGGTTGATCGCGATCATCTTCTCGCGCAAACCGTCCTCGGGGCCTTCGTTCTGCGTTCTTGCCTGAATCTTTGCCATTTTGAATCTCGTGTCCGGTTAGAACTGCAGGCCGGCTTCGCGGGCGGCCTCGGCCAGCGCCTTGACGCGGCCGTGGTATGCGAAACCTGCGCGATCGAAGGCGACCTTCTCGACGCCGGCAGCCTTCGCTTTTTCAGCGATGCGCTTGCCGACGGCGGTGGCTGCAGCGGCGTTGCCGCCCTTGCCCGAACCGCCGAGCGAGGTACGCACTTCGGCTTCTGCCGTCGATGCGGTTGCAATCACCTTGGTGCCGTCGTCGGAGATAACGGTCGCGTAGATGTGCAGGTTGGTGCGGTTCACCGTCAGACGGGCCACGCCCTGCGTCGCGATGCGAATGCGGGTCTGGCGCGAGCGGCGAAGACGCTGTGCTTTTTTGGTCAACATCATTTTGCTGCCCCTTACTTCTTCTTGGTCTCTTTGATCACGATCTTCTCGTCCGCATAGCGGATGCCCTTGCCCTTGTAGGGCTCTGGCGGACGAACAGCGCGGATCTCAGCGGCGATTTGACCAACGCGCTGACGGTCAGCACCCTTGATCACGATTTCGGTCGGGGTCGCGGTGGCCACCGTGATGCCTTGCGGCATGTCGATGTTGACCGGGTGCGAGTAACCGACTTGCAGGTTCAGCTTGTTGTTGGACGCTGCAGCCTTGTAGCCGACGCCGATCAGGCTGAGCTTCTTCTCGAAGCCCTTCGTGACGCCGACGACCATGTTGTTCACCAGCTGGCGAATCGTGCCGCTCATCGCGTTCGCTTCACGCGACTCGTTTGCGGGCTCGAAGCTCAGCTTGCCGTCATTGCTGACGATTTTCACCAGTGCATTGCGCGACAGGCTGAGCGTGCCGCCCGTGCCCTTGACGCTGATCTGGTCTTCCTTGATCGACACATCCACGCCTGCGGGGATGGTGATCGGCATTTTTCCTACTCGGGACATTTCAGTAACTCCTCGATGTCTCGGTTAGGCGACGTAGCACAGAACTTCGCCGCCGACACCGGTGGCGCGAGCCTTGCGGTCGGTCATCACGCCCTTGGGGGTCGTGACGATCGCAACGCCGAGGCCGTTCTGAACCTGCGGAATGGAAGCACTGGCCTTGTAGACGCGCAGGCCAGGGCGGCTCACGCGCTCGATGCGCTCGATGACCGGACGGCCAGCGTAGTACTTCAGCGAAATTTCAAGCTCGCTCTTGCCGGCTTCGGTCTTGACCTGGAAGCCGTCGATGTAGCCCTCGTCCTTCAGGACTTGTGCGATCGCGATCTTCACCTTGGAAGACGGGACCGACACGGTGGGCTTCGCCACCATCTGCGCGTTACGGATACGCGTCAGCAGGTCGGCAATGGGATCACTCATGCTCATGTTGTTTGCTCCTGCCTGGCTTACCAGCTGGCCTTGGTGACACCGGGGATGTCGCCATTGAAAGCCAGTTCGCGGATCTTGGCGCGGGCCAGACCGAATTGACGGAAGGTGCCACGCGGGCGACCGGTGATTTCGCAACGGTTGCGCTGACGCGTGGGGTTCGCGTTGCGCGGGAGCTTTTGCAGGCCCAGGCGGGCTGCAGCGCGCTCTTCGTCGCTCTTCTTCACGTCGTTGGAGATTGCCTTCAGTTCCGCGTGCTTCGCAGCGAACTTGGCAACCAGCTTGTCGCGCTTGAGTTCGCGCTGGATCAAAGATGCTTTAGCCACAGATCACCTCAGTTCTTGAACGGGAAACGGAAACCAGCGAGAAGCGCCTTGGCTTCTTCGTCGGTCTTGGCCGTCGTCGTGATGCTGATATTGAGACCGCGCAGGGCATCGACCTTGTCGTACTCGATCTCGGGGAAAATGATCTGTTCCTTGACGCCGATGTTGTAGTTGCCACGGCCGTCGAACGCACGGCCGGAGATGCCGCGGAAGTCGCGAACACGCGGCAGCGCGATGGTCACGAAACGATCCAGGAACTCATACATCTGCACGCCACGCAGCGTGACCATGCAGCCGATCGGCTGGTTTTCGCGGATCTTGAAACCGGCGATAGCCTTCTTCGACTTGGTAACCACGGGCTTCTGGCCAGCGATCTTGGTCAGGTCGGCGACAGCGTTGTCGAGAACCTTCTTGTCGGCGACTGCTTCACCCACGCCCATGTTCAGGGTGATCTTGGTGAGGCGCGGAACCTGCATCGGCGACTTGTAGCCGAACTTTTCCGTCAGGTCTTTCGCGATCTTTTCGCGATAGTGTTGTTGGAGACGTGCCATGTGAGTACCTCTTAGGCGATCTTGATTTCGTCGCCGCTGGACTTGAAGACGCGAACAGCCACGCGCTTGCCGTCAGCACCCTGGGTGATCTTGATGCCCACGCGATCGGCCTTGCCGGTCGCGGCATTGAAGATCGCCACGTTGGATTGGTGAATGGGCATGGACTTTTCGACGATGCCACCGGTCGTACCCTTGAGCGGGTTCGGCTTGGTGTGCTTCTTGACGACGTTGATGCCTTCGACGAGCACGTGCGAATCGTCCTTGCGGAGCGACACGGTGCCGCGCTTGCCCTTGTCACGACCGGCCAACACGATGACCTGGTCGCCTTTGCGAATCTTGTTCATGGCGTTGTTGTCCTTACAGAACTTCAGGTGCCAGCGACACGATCTTCATGAACTTCTCGGTGCGCAGTTCGCGCGTGACCGGTCCGAAGATGCGGGTGCCGATAGGCTCCAGCTTGGCGTTGAGCAACACTGCTGCGTTGCCGTCGAACTTGACGAGCGAGCCGTCTGCGCGACGGATGCCCTTGGCGGTGCGGACCACCACTGCGCTGTAGATCTCGCCCTTCTTGACGCGACCACGCGGAGCGGCTTCCTTGATGCTGACCTTGATGACGTCGCCCACGCTGGCATAACGCCGCTTGGAGCCACCGAGCACCTTGATACACAGGACGGATTTCGCGCCTGTGTTGTCGGCCACTTCGAGCCGGGATTCAGTTTGGATCATTTCTTGATATTCCCAACTTGTACCGATGTGCATCCAGGAGGGAAGCACCGCGGTCAGTCTTGGGCCCGTCGTCCATGCCTCGAACCACTCGAGGCACTTCCGCTTTGGGCTGAAAGCTTCGCCTTTTAGAAGCGAAGCCCGCGATTGTTGCACGCACTAATGCCGATGTCAACAACCCCATTACACCATCTCGCGCTGCCACTAGACTCCGGGGCGTGCGCCAGCCCCTGAAACCACCCTTTTCGCCCCCATTGCTCCAGCGTCGTCACCTGCTGGCGGGCGGGGCCAGCCTGGTAGCGCTGGGCCTGGCCGGCTGCAAGAGCGCGACTCCGAATCCGGACCCTGGCCGACTGCGCCGCATTGGCGAGGCGCGCTGGCCGCACCGCCTTCATATAGAAGGCACCGTGGTCGGCGGCCTCTCCGGCATCGACTACGACCCGATCCGAGGTGAGTACCTGCTCATCAGCGATGACCGGTCAGACCTGGCACCCGTGCGCTACTACATCGCCCGCTGGCCCCACCCACAGGCCGCGCAACAGCCCGAACCGACGGGCGTTGTGCAGCTGCAACGCCCCGGCGGCGGACCCTGGCCGGATCGTCGCCACGCGGTCGATGGGCTTCCCGTGCCCGACCCCGAAGCCCTGCGGCTGCGCCCCACGACCAACACCCTGCTCTGGACCAGCGAGGGCGACATCGCCCGCGGTTTCGGCCCCGCGCTGTACGAATCGGCCCGCGACGGCCGCTTCCTGCGCGAATTCCCGATGCCGGCGATGTTCCGGCCCGACCCGGCCCTGCGCCGCGGCCCGCGCGACAACCTGACCTTCGAAGGCGTCGCCCTCACGCCCGACAGCCGCTTCGCTTGGCTGGCAATGGAAAACGCCCTGATCCAGGACGGCCCCAAGCCCACCACCGGCGCGCCCGGCGGCCCCTGCCGCTTCACCCGGATCGACCTGCAAACCGGCCAGGCCGACCGCCAGATCGCCTACATTCCCGACGCCATCCCGCTGCGCCCGCTGATTCCCGGCAGCTACGCCGATAACGGCGTGAGCGAGATCCTGATGCTCGACGCCGACCGCATGCTGGTGCTGGAGCGCGCCTACGCCACCGGCGCCGGCAATTCGCTGCGCCTCTACGAAATCGACACCCGCGCTGCCAGCGACGTGCTCGCGGTCGACACGCTGGCACCAGGCAACCACCGGCCGGCCGCCAGGACGCTGGTGGCCGACTTCGCCGCACTCGGACTGTCCCGCCTCGACAACACCGAAGGCATGTGCTGGGGGCCGCCCCTGCCGAACGGCAAGCGCATGCTGGTGGTCGTGAGCGACGACAATTTCAATCCGCTTCAAATCACCCAGTTCGCAGCCTTCGAATACGCCGACCGACCATGACCATCGCCGTGACCTTCCTGCCCCGCACCGGCCCCGCGCCGCTGCCCCCCGTCGCCTTCATCGGAGGCGGCAACATGGCCAGCGCCATCATCGGCGGGCTGATCCAGCAAGGCACCCCGGCGGATGCGTTCGAGGTGGTCGAGCCCTTCGAGGAGGCCCGCACGAAGCTGGCCCAGTCCTTCGGCATCGTCGCGAAGGCCGAGGCGGGCGAGGCCCTGTCGCGCTGCGGCGTGGTGGTGTGGGCGGTCAAACCCCAGACCTTTGCCGAAGCCGCCCGCGCGGTGCGCGACTTTGCCGAAGACGCCCTGCACCTGAGCGTGGCCGCGGGCATTCCGTCCGGCAGCATCGCCCGCTGGCTGGGCACGGAACGCGTGGTGCGCGCCATGCCCAATACGCCCGCGCTGGTGGGCAAGGGCATGACCGGCCTGTTCGCCCGGCCAGGCGTCGAGAGCACCGACCGCTCGACGGTCGCGAAGTTGCTGGCGCCCACCGGCGAGCTGATCTGGGTCGACGCCGAACCGGCACTCGACGCCGTGACCGCCATGTCCGGCTCGGGCCCGGCGTACGTGTTCTATTTCATCGAGGCGATGACCGAAGCCGGCGTCGAGATGGGCCTCACGCCCGACCAAGCCCAGCGGCTGGCCATCGGCACCTTCACCGGCGCCTCGGCGCTGGCGCACAGCGCGACCGAGCCTCCCTCGGTGCTGCGCGAGCGTGTGACCTCCAAGGGCGGCACGACCTACGCGGCCATCACCTCGCTTCAGCAAGCCGACGTGAAGGCACAGTTCAAGACCGCGATCCGCGCGGCACAGAAGCGCGCCGCCGAGCTGGGCGAGGAATTCGGCCGCGACTGATTTCAGGCCTCAGGCAGCGCGCGCGGCCCGAGGAAGAACAGCCATTCGGCGGCCAGCGTGACGGTGCCGTCCTCCAGCTCGAGCCAGACTTCTTCCTTCAGCAGAAAGCTGTCGCCGGGCTTGGGCGTCACTTCCGCGATGCGCACCCGTGCCCTGAAGCGCGCGCCCACCGGCATCGGCCGCACGAAGCGCAGGCGGTCGAAGCCGTAGTTGAGCGCATGGTTCGAATCGAAGGGCAGCAGCGTGCGCATGGCTTCGCCGGTCAGCCGGATGAGGTGCGAGACCTGGAAGAAGCCCTGCACGATGGTGCCGCCGTAGTCCGCCTCACGCGCCGCACGCTCGGGGTCGAGGTGAATCCACTCGCCTTCGCCGTCGCCCGACAGTTCCGAATAGCGATCGACCATCTCCTGCGTGATGCGGTGCCATTCAGAGAAGCCCTCCTGGCCGATCTTCTGCTTCAGTCGCTCCAGCATGCGCGCTCTCAGCGAACGGCGTAGCCGGCCACGACGCCGGCGAACACCGTGAAGCCCAGCCAGTGGTTCAGGCGAAAGGCCTTGAAGCAGCCTTCGCGCGTGCGGTCGCGAATCAGCCGCCAGTGCCACAGCGCCTGCGCCACGGCCACGGCAATGCCCACGTAGAACAGCACGCCCAGCGAACGGCTCGCGCCGGCCCAGGTCCAGACCGCAAGGAAGATCGCGTAGCTCGCCATCACTGCCGCCACGTCGAAGCGGCCGAAGGTGATGGCCGAGGTCTTCATGCCGATCTTGAGGTCGTCGTCGCGGTCGACCATCGCGTACTCGGTGTCGTAGGCCAGCACCCAGAACAGGTTGCCCGCGAGCAGCCATGCGGCAAAGACCGGCACGGTCGACTGCACCGCGGCAAAGGCCATCGGAATGCCGAAGCTGAATGCGATGCCCAGCACCGCCTGCGGCACCGAGACAAAGCGCTTCGCAAACGGATAGATCAGCGTGATGGCCAGCGCCGCGAACGACCACAGCACTGTCGTGCGGTTGGTCGTGAGCACCAGGCCGAAGGCCGCCAGCGCCAGCACCATGCCCAGCCCAAGCGCTTCCTTGACCGACATCGCGCCGCTGGTAACGGGCCGCTGCGCCGTGCGCTTCACATGGCGATCGAAGTCGCGGTCGGCCACGTCGTTGACGCAGCAGCCCGCGCTGCGCATGAGGAAGGTGCCGAGCGTGAACACGACCAGCAGGTGCCAGCCGGGCCAGCCGCTCGCCGCGAACCAGAGCGCGCCGAGAGTGGGCCACAGCAGCAGCAGCCAGCCCGCCGGGCGGTTCCAGCGGATCAGGTCGAGGTACAACGCAAAACGCCCGCGGGGAGGCGCGGGCGCAGTGACGGGGGGAGCGGACTCAGTCTTCAAGGAGCGAACGCAGCATCCAGGCCGTTTGATCGTGCACCGTGCAACGCGCGGTCAGCATGTCGGCCGTCGGGTCGTCGCCGGCTTCTTCGGCGACAGGAATGAATTCGCGCGCAATGCGCGACACGGTTTCGTGGCCCTTCACCAGGATGCGCACCATCTCCATCGCCTTGGGCGGGGTCTGCGGCACGTCGGGCACGGTGGCGATCTTGCTGAACTCGGCATACGAACCCGGCGCGTAGTGGCCCAGGGCGCGAATGCGCTCGGCCAGCACGTCGGTGGCGCCCCACAGTTCGGTGTACTGGCCCATGAACATCGCATGCAGCGAATTGAAGTGCGGGCCCGTCACGTTCCAGTGGAAGTTGTGCGTGGTGAGATAGAGCGTGTAGGTGTCGGCCAGCACGCGGCTCAGGCCTTCGGCGATGGCGGCGCGGTCCTGGCGCTCGATGCCGATGTTGATGATCGGCGCATTGCGGCTGCCCGACTCCTGCGCAACCACCGCACCGCCCTTCTTGGGCACCTTGCCGGCGGAGGAGGCGGACGATGATTTTTTCGAGTCTTTGGCCATGGCGGGAGGTCTTTCTTCAATTTGGAGGGGAGAACACCTGAATTCTGAAAGCCGGCACGCGGCTTCGCAACAGCGTGACTCTATCCCAGCGATCTACGACAGGCGCTTGACGCCCGGCAGCTCGCACGCATAGATCGCGTTGCGCAGCGCCGCAATCGCCTCATAGCGCGTGAAGGTGCGCCGCCATGCGAGCACCACGCGGCGCGTGGGCGGGTCGCGGTCGTGCGCATCGCGCACCGGCAGATAGCGCACCATCTGCTCGGGCTCCTTGCGGCCCTTGACCTTGGGCTTGATCGCCTCGGCCGGCACCGACAGGCGGGGCACGAGCGTCACGCCCATGCCCGAGGCCACCATGTGCTTGATGGTTTCGAGCGACGAGCCCTCGAAGCTCTTGCGGATGCCTTCGGCATTGCTGGAGAAGCGCGCGAACTCCGGGCACACCTCCAGCACGTGGTCGCGGAAGCAATGACCGGTGCCCAGCAGCAGCATGGTTTCGCTCTGCAGCTCTTCGGAGGTGATCGATTCGCGATCGGCAAACTTGTGCTTGTTGGGCAGCGCCGCCATGAAGGGCTCGTCGTACAGCGGCGCCATCGCGAGGCCGGTGTCGGGAAAGGGCTCGGCCATGATGGCGCAGTCGATCTCGCCGGCGCGCAGCATCTCGAGCAGCTTGGCAGTGAAGTTCTCCTGCAGCACCAGCGGCATCTGCGGCGTGCGCGCGATCACCTGGCGCACGAGGTCGGGCAGCAGGTACGGCCCGATGGTGTAGATCACGCCCAGGTTCAGCGGACCTGCCAGCGGATCTTTGCCGCGCTTGGCAATTTCCTTGATGCTGGCCGCCTGGTCGAGCACGCTCTGCGCCTGCTGCACGATCTGCTCGCCCAGCGGCGTAACGGTCACTTCGCCGGCGCTGCGCTCGAAGAGCTTGACTTCGAGCTCGTCCTCGAGCTTCTTGATCGCGACCGAGAGGGTCGGCTGTGAAACGTAGCAGGCCTCGGCCGCCTTGCCGAAGTGCCGTTCGCGGGCTACTGCGACGATGTATTTGAGTTCGGTGAGAGTCATAGCTTGCGTCAATTATGCGCAAGGGTGCGTGACCCGGCAGGCCTGGGGTCTTGGAGAGCGCAGATCCGCCCCCCTCAGGGCCGGGCGCCCTGTGCGGCGGGCAGCCGGCGCAGGCCCGATCGCGCACGCTTGCCTTGCGCGATACCCGGCTTCTCGACCAGGCGGTAGCTGACGACCGAGGCCGCCACGAGCAGCAGCGCGCAGAGGATGCCCACCAGCCAGTACTGCAGCGCGCCGGTCATCGCGAAATCGCGCACCGGCGGTGCCGCGAAGACCACGGTCAGAACGAGCCCCTGCAGCAGATAGATGCTGTAGCTCACCGTGCTCATGCGCCGGGTCGCACGCGTGGCCAGCAGGCCGAACAGCGTGCTGCCGCGGCAGACCAGGTGGAAGAAGACCCAGAGCAGCAAGGCCTGAATGGGGCCGACCATGTGCTCGAACCAGAGGAACACGGCGCCCAGGCAGGCCAGTGCGAGCAACGAAGCCGCCCATTCCGGCAGTCGCAGCCTCGCCATGCTCGCGCCATCGCGACGGATCAGCCAAGCCGACAGCATGCCCATGAGGAACGACGCCAGCACCCACGCCAGGGCGCCGACCACAAGCAAAAGCGTCGGCTGCCAAAGCGATCCGTCCGGCGAAAGCGCGGAGAACGTCAGCACCAGCAGGCACAGCAGCAAGGCACCGGCGACGAAGCGCGGCGTCCGCCCACCGCGCGCGAGGGGCGCCATCAGCCGGAGCGATCCGTAGAACAGCCATTCCACGAAAACCGTCCAGGTCACGCCCGCGAGGATGAACCTTGTCCCGTCATAGCCGTTGATGTCGGGCTGCATCGGCACGATGCCAAGGGCCAGCCACTGCAGCATCTCGCCCAGCACGGACCAGGCCGGCTCCTTGAGCTCGAACCCGGTTCTCCAGGCGACGATGAAAAACATCAGGCCCACCGCCACCAGGTACATCGGCCCGATGCGCCAGAGCCGGCCGATGTAGAGGCTCGTCCAGTCCGGCCTGCCCTTGGCGTCGAGCAATTTCCCCCAGAACAGGAAGCCGGTGATCATGAAGAAGACCGTCACGCCGACCTGCCCGAGCAGGGTGTGGAAGCCCGAGTGTGGAAACGTCCATTCGCCGCGCTCGATGTAGCCGTGGGTCACCGTCAGGTGGTGCACGAACACGCTCAGCGCGAGAAAGCCGCGCAGCCCGTCGAGCGTCGCGGTGCGCTGGTCGCGCTGCGGCGGTTCGTCGGCCGCGCGGAAAACCGGCAGCGCCAGCGCACCGAGCACGACCAGCACGAGCACGAAATACGGCCAGACGGAGAGGACGCTCATCGCTGGCGCGGCCTGCTCTGTTGTTGCCTTCTTGCTCCAGGCGTCTTCGCAAGAACGCTGGCCCCTCCCCCCACTGGCTCGGTGCGTTCCTTGTTCACGTCATCGGCAGCAGGCGACCGGAACCGGGACGCATACGCCCAGGCAGCGCCGCGCCGATGCAGGGCAAACACCCTCATGCCTTGGCGGCATCGAGGTCCATGGCCGCAAGGGATCGCGGCCGCATGTCGGTCCAATTCGCCTCGATGAAGGCGCTGCAGGCCGCCCTGTCGGTCGCGGCCAGCGCGACCTGCCAGCCGGCGGGCACCTCGATGAAGCTCGGCCACAGCGAGTGCTGGCCTTCTTCATTCACCAGCACCAGGAAGGTGGCGTTCTTGTCGTCAAACGGATTGCTCATGGTCGATTTCCTTGAATGGGTTCAGGCGTTCAAGCCATTTCCACGGACTCGGGCGCTGCCTCGCGCAGCGCCACGAGGGCCGTGGTGATTTCGGTCAATGCGTGATGGCGCGCGAAGTCCTCGCGCAGCACGCCCGCACGCTGGCGGTAGCTGGGTTCGCTCAACAGCCTGCGCACGGCGTCGCCGATCTGGCGTGCGCTCGGCTGGCCGTTGCCGAGGTTGATGCCCGCGCCCGACCACGCCACGCGTGCGGCGATCTCGGGCTTTTCCTCGGTGGCGCCGGCCACGACCAGCGGCACGCCGAGGCTCAGCGCATGGTTGACCGAGCCGTAGCCGCCGTTGGTCACCATCGCATGCACCTTGGGCAGCAGCCGGTCGTAGGGCAGGAACGGCAGCACGCGCGCGTTGGCCGGAACCGCCATGTTCAGCGCGGCCGGCAGCGGGCCGCCGGTGGTGGCGATGACCTGGATGTCCTTCGCCCCGGCCAGCGCCTGCAAGGTCGGACCGATCAGCTGCGCCGGGTTCTGGTTGGCCAGCGTGCCCTGCGTGACCAGCACGACCGAACGGCCGTCGTCCAGCTCGTGCCACCAGTCGGGCGGCGTGAAGTCGCGGCTGGCGGGCGCGAGCAGCGGGCCGACAAAACGCACCGAGGCGGGCAGGTCGCTGCGCGGGTATTCGAAGGACGCCGCCGTCAGCTGCAGATACAGGTCCGGCAGCTTGACCATGGCGTCGATGAAGAAGTCCGGCAGCGCGGGCAGGCCCGCGCACGTCAGCAACGCATCGAAGTAGCGCTGCACCTCGCCGAACATCGCCTGCTTGAGGTTGGCATTCATCGCCCGGTTGCGCACGCGCCCTTCCGGCGTGGACGACGGCGGCAGCGCGGTGCCGAAGAAGGCCGTGTCGCAGCTGGACAGCGGCAGCGCCGAGATGCCGATGGCAACGATCGCCGGGCGATGCTCGCGCGGCCCCAGCAGCAGCGGAAAGGTGCCGCAGAACATCGTGTCGACCACGATGGCGTCGGCCTCGAAGTCTTGCAGGATCGCGCCCAGGCCGGCCCGCTGCGCGGCCATGGCGTCGGCAAAGAAGTGCTTCAGGCCGAAGCACAGCTGCGCATGCGCAGACGGCAGGCGCTGGCGCTGCGGAAAGCGCTGGTCGAGTTCGCGGTAGTCGAAGTCGATCGCGGCGTCGAAGGCGGTGAAGCTCGCGCCGGTGGCCTCGGCCTGCGCCCGGAACCGGCTCGCGGTGTGCACCCGCACCTCGTGCCCGAGGTTCACCAGATGCTGGGCGATGGCCAGCATCGGCAACACGTGTCCCGGCAATGCGGTTGCCGCGATGAGATAGCGTGCCATGTCGAGTCTCCTATGAAGCGCTGGTTTCCAGGGCACGGCGTGCCTTGGTGTCGATGCCGAGGTCGACGAAGTAGCGCTGCAGCAGCTCGCGGTCCACCGGGCGGATCGCCGCGCCGATGGCTTCGAGCTGTGCATGCGTGGCCGCGCCGCTGACCTGCGGCGGCGTGGCCGAGGTGTCGTAGCGGTCGAGAATCGCCAGCACCGCCGCAAGGTCGCGGTCCTGCCCCACGGCGAGCCGTGCATGCGCCCGCTCCAGCCAGGGCTCGAGCCCCACCGGTTCGAGCCGCATGCCGAGCCGTTCGAACACCGGGGGAATGTCGCGCACCCGCAGCGCCTCCTGGCTCATCAGGTGGAACACCTGGCCCCACGACGCCTGCTGGCCCGCAAGGCCGAGGATGGCGCGCGCCACGTCGTCCACCGGCGTCAGGTTGAGCGGCAGGTCCATGTCGGGAATCGCTTCCAGGTCGGCATAGAGATGCGCCACGCGCCAGATCAGGTCGTCGGCGTTGCAGATCGCGTGGGTGTGGTCGCCGGTGACCGCCCCCAGCCGGTAGATCGCGACCGGCATGCCGCGTGCCTGCGCCACGCGGGCCAGCGCATCGCCGACCCATTTGCTCTGGCTGTAGCCGTCGACCAGCCCGCTCCAGGAAGCAAGAGCCGACTGCTCGGTGACCGTGCCGTCCTTGTTGTTCTGGTCGATCACCGCCAGCGTCGAGACGTAATGCATGCTCTTGGGCCGGCCCTGCGACGTCCACTCGAGCAGCGTGACCACGCTGTCGACATTGGCGGGCTTCAGGCTGGCATAAGGATGCAGGAAGTCGACCTGCGCGGCGCAGTGGTAGATGGCGTCGCAGCCGTCGCGCACCAGTTGTACGGCGCTGTCGTCGAGGCCGAGCAGCGGCTTGCCGAGGTCGCCGGTGACGACCTTGATGCGCGTGTCGTTCCAGATCGCGCCGAGCTGGCGCTGGGCCAGCGTGAGCTTCAGGCGGCGCTTGCCCGCCTCTTCGTCGACGGCGCGCACGTGGCAGACCACGCAGGCCGATGTGTCGCGCAGCAGCGCAGCCAGCAGGTGGCTGCCGACGAAGCCGCTGGCGCCGGTCAGGAACACGCGCTTTGCAGCCAGCGGCGGCGAAGCATCCTGGCTGCGGATGTGCGCGGGCAGATCGAGTTCGCGCGACAGGTCCAGCGCCTCGGCCGTGCCGGCAGAGTCGTCGAGCCACGCGGCGAGTTCGGCGACGGTCGGTCGGTTGTAGACCTCGGCGTGCGGGAAGTCCGCACGCACCTGCTGGCGGATGCGCATGCCGAGCTGGATGGCCATCAGCGAATGCCCGCCGAGCTCGAAGAAGTTGTCGTGGATGCCGACGCGTTCCAGGTGCAGCGTCTCGGCCCAGAGCACGGCCAGTTGCCTTTCTGTGGGCGTGCGGGGTTCAGCGTATGGCGCAGCGGCCTGCTGCTCGGGCGCCGGCAATGTCTTGCGGTCGAGCTTGCCGCTCTGGGTCAGCGGCAGGAACGGCAGGTGGACGAAGGCCGAGGGCACCATGTAGTCGGGCAGCGCCTTCGCCATGTGGGCGCGCAACTCGATCGGCTGCGGATCGGCCGCAGCGACCACGTAGGCCACGAGGCGCTTCTCGCCCGGCACGTCCTCGCGGACGATCACTGCCGCCTGCGTCACCAGCGGGTGCTGCAGCAGCACCGATTCGATTTCGCCCAGCTCGATGCGGAAGCCGCGGATCTTCACCTGCTGGTCGGCGCGGCCCAGGAAGTCGAGGCTGCCGTCGCTGCGCCAGCGCACCAGGTCGCCGCTGCGGTACATGCGGCTGCCGGGTTCGCTGAAGGGGTTGGCGATGAAGCGTTCGGCGCTGAGCAGCGGGCGGTTCAGGTAGCCGCGCGCCACCCCGCTGCCGGCGATGTAGAGCTCGCCCGCGACACCGGGCGGCACCGGCTGCAGGCTGTCGTCGAGCACGTACACCCGCGTGTTCCAGACCGGCTGGCCGATGGAGGGCTGCTCTTCGGCATTCATCGGCGCGCTCGTGCTCGCGCAGATGGTGATCTCCGTCGGGCCGTACGCATTGATCATGCGACGACCTTGCGACCAGCGCGCGGCCAGCGCGGCGGGGCAGGCATCGCCGCCCACCACCAGCGTCTGCAGGTGCGGGAATTCGCCGTGCGGCAGGGTTGCCAGCGCGGCGGGCGGAATCAGCGCATGGCTCACGGCCTGGCGCTCGAGCAGCTCGGCCAGTTCCGTGCCCAGCAGCTGCTGCGGCGCCGGCACCACCAGCGCGGCACCAGCGTGGAAGGCCATCAGCAGGTCCATCACCGAAGCGTCGAAGCCGCTGGAAGAGAACTGCAGCACGCGCGAGTCGTGGCCGATGGCAAAGCGCTGCGCCATCGATGCGCCAAGGCTGCTCAGGCCGGCATGCGGCACCACCACGCCCTTGGGCAGGCCGGTGGAGCCGGAGGTGTAGATGACGTAGGCGGCATCGCGCGCATCGACCGCTCGCGACTGCGACACGGGGTCGTCAGACTGGATCGCCAGTGCGGCGACCGTTTCGTCGCTGTCGAGCGCCAGGCAATGCGGAATGCCGGCCAGCTCCGGCAGCAGCGATGCATGGGTCAGCACGCCTGCGGGCGCCGCCTCGCCGAACACGAAGGCACTGCGCCCGGCCATGTGATTCGGGTCGATGGGCAGGTAGGCCGCGCCTGCTTTCACGATGGCAAGGTGCGCCACGACGAGATCGAGCGAACGCGGCAACACCGTCGCAACGATGGCGCCGGCGCCGATGCCCCGGCCCCGCAGCAGGTGCGCAAGCCGGTTGGCCCGCACGTCGAGCGCGGCGTAGCTGACGGTCGCGCCGTCGAGCACCACCGCCGGTGCATTCGGACGCTCGGCGGCGTGCGACTCCACCATGGCGGCCAGCGAGAGCGGCGCGATGTCGAGCGTGCTGCCGCTCCAGTCGGCAAGCATGCGTTGACTTTCTTCGTCGCTCAGGATGTCCAGGCTGCCCAGCGCAGCGTCGGGCGCGTCGCAGGCCTGCTCCAGCAGGCGCACCAGTCGCGCCGCGATGGCTTCGACGGTGCTGCGGTCGAAAAGGTCGGTGCTGTACTGGATGCCGCCGGCAATGCCGCCCGGCAGACCATCGGCGCCGCGCAGTTCGTCGAGGATGAAGGACAGGTCGAACTTGGCGGTGTCCACGGCCACCGGCTGCGGCGTGATCGACAGGCCGGGCAGGCTGAACGACAACCGGTTGCCGCCCTGCTGGAATCCCAGCATGACCTGGAACAGCGGCAGGTTGGCACCCGCACGCTGCGGCCGCAGCAGCTCCACGATCCGGTCGTACGGGAACTCCTGGTTCGCATACGCGGCAAGGTTGGTGGCCCGCACCCGCGCGACGAGGTCGCGCAGGCCCGGCTGCCCCGAGGTGTCGGTGCGCAGCACCAGCGGGTTGACGAAGCAGCCGATCAGGTCGTCCAGCGCATGATCGCTGCGGCCGGCAACCGGCGTGCCGATGACGATGTTGTCTCCCGCGCCCAGCCGGTTCAGCAAGCCCGCGAGCGCGGCCTGCAGCACCATGAAGACGCTGGCCTGGCCGTCGCGCGCCAGCTGCAGCATGCGCTCGTGCACATGCGCCGGAATCTGCACCGGCACCACGTCGCCGTGGTAGCTGGGAACGGCCGGGTGCGGACGGTCGACCGGCAGGCTCAGCCGCTCCGGCAGGTCGCGCAGGGTCTCGCGCCAGAACTCGCGCTGGCGGCCGGCCATGCTCTCGGCGTCGTCTTCGCTGCCGAGCAGTTCCTGCTGCCACAGCGCGTAGTCGGCATATTGCAGCGGCAGCGGCGACCAGCCGGGCGCCTTGCCTTCGCTGCGTGCGGCGTAGCCGATGCTCAGGTCACGCGCCAGCGGCAGCAGCGAGGCGCCATCACCGACGATGTGGTGCGTCAGCAGCAGCAGCACGTGCTCGTCGGCGGCCAGCCTGAACAGATGGGGGCGCAAGGGGGCCGTGTTGCCGAGGTCGAAACCGAGGCGTGCCGCGGCGTGCAACTGGGCAGCGATCTCGTCTTCGCTGCTGTCGGCTTCGATCAGCAGCGCGCGCGCTTGTGCGCCATCGAGGATCTGCTGGTACGGCAGCCCGTCTTCGTTCGGGTAGATGGTGCGCAGGCTTTCGTGGCGCTGCACCAGGTCGTCCAGCGCGGCCTGCAGCGCATCGCGGTCGAGCACGCCCGAAAGGCGCAGGGCCAGCGGCATGTTGTAGGCCGGGTTCGAGTTCTCGAGCTGGTTCATCAGCCACAGGCGGCGCTGCGCGAACGACAGCGGAATGCGCGCCGGGCGCGGCATCGGCGTGAGGCTGGGCCGCGCCTGCGAGGCCTGGTCCAGCAGCTCCGCGAGGCCGGCGATGGTGGAGACCTGGAACAGCGTGTCCAGCGGCAGGTCGATCATGAACTGCTGGCGGATCATCGAGATCAGCTGCACGATCATCAGCGAGTGCCCGCCGAGCTCGAAGAAGTTGTCGTTGATGCCGACGCGCGGCAGGTGCAGCGTCTCGGCCCAGAGCCCCGCGAGGATGCGTTCGGTGGGCGTGCGAGGCGCGGCATAAGGCGTGGCCGCCTGCAGTTCGGGCGGCGGCAGCGCCTTGCGGTCGAGCTTGCCGCTGGGGCCCAGCGGCAAGGCCGGCATGCCGACGAAGGCCGAGGGCACCATGTACTCGGGCAGCGTTTGCGCGAGGTGGGTGCGCAGCTCGGCTGCCTGCGGGTCGGCCGCATCGGCCGCCACGACGTAGGCCACAAGGCGCTTCTCGCCCGGCACGTCTTCACGCGCGATCACCGCGGCCTGTGCGACTTGCGGATGCTGCAGCAGCGCCGATTCGATCTCGCCCGGCTCGATGCGCAGGCCGCGGATCTTCACCTGCTGGTCGGCACGGCCGAGAAAGTCCAGGCTGCCGTCGGCGCGCCAACGCGCGAGGTCGCCGGTGCGGTACATGCGGCTGCCGGGTTCGCCGTACGGGTTGGCAATGAAGCGCTCGGCGCTCAGCAGCGGGCGGTTCAGATAGCCGCGCGCCAGGCCGATGCCTGCGATGTACAGCTCGCCAGTCGTGCCGGGCGGCACCGGCTGCAGGCCGCTGTCGAGCACGTGCATCTGCGTGTTCCAGATCGGGCCGCCGATCGGAACGGTAGGAACGGCAGGCACGCTCTTCGACGACGGCTCGTCTTCGGGCGTGCGCGGGCACTCCCACGAAGTGACGTCGACAGCGGCCTCGGTTGGCCCATAGAGGTTGTGCAACTCGCACGGCAGGATCTGCTGGAACTGCGATTGCAGCGCGGGCGACAAGGCCTCACCGCTGCAGATCACGCGCCGCAGCGAGGTGCAATTGGCGGCCATGGGTTCGAGCAGGAAAACCTCCAGCATCGACGGCACGAAGTGGATCGTGGTGATGCCTTCGTCTGCGATCAGCCCCGCGAGGTACGCCGCGTCCTTGTGGCCGCCCGGCTTTGCCAGCACCAGCGTGGCGCCGTCGATCAGCGGCCAGAAGAATTCCCACACCGACACGTCGAAGCTCGACGGCGTCTTCTGCAGCACGCGGTCATCGGCCTGCAGGCCGTAGCGGTCCTGCATCCAGCGCAGGCGATTGACGATGGCGCGGTGCGACACGACCGCGCCCTTCGGCTTTCCGGTCGAGCCCGAGGTGTAGATCACGTAGGCCGGGTGCGAGGAATCGATCGCGACGGCGGGATCGGTTTCGGCGCAATTCGCCAGATCCGCAAACGTTTGCGCTACATCGAGCAGAAGCTTCGGGGCGCCAGCCGGCAGCGACTCCGCGAGCGCCGCGGTGGTAACCACGCACACCGGCTGCGCGTCGCCGAGCATGAAGGCGATGCGGTCCTGCGGAAAGTCCGGGTCGACGGGCAGGTAGGCGGCGCCGGTCTTCAGCGTGGCAAGCAAGGCCACCATCAGGTCCAGCGAACGCGGAATGGCCAGCGCCACGGTGCGCTCCGGGCCCGCGCCGCGTGCGCGCAGCAGATGCGCGAGGCGGTTGGCGCGCCGGTTGAGCTCGTCGTTGCGCATGTCCTCGCCGGCGAAGCGCAATGCAATGCCCTGCGGGTTGGCGGCAAGCTGCGCCTCGATCAACGCGGTGAGATGGGTGTCGGGCACCGCATGGGCCGTGTCGTTCCACGTCACCAGCAGTTGCTCGCGCTCGCTGGCTTGCAGCAGGTCGATGTGGCCGATGGCCTGGTCGGGCTGGCGGATCACCGCCGTCATGAAGGCGAGCAGCCGGCGCTGGTGATCGGCCAGCTCCTGCGCGGTGTAGACCGCCGGATTGGCGTCGAAGTCGATCTGCAGGTCCTGCCCGTTGCCGCGCTCGTACAGGAAGATGCCCAGGTCCTCGGCCGTGCCGTTGGACAGGTTGCGCGGCTTGGCGGCGTGCCCGGCAAAGCGGAAGTCGTAGTCGAAGGGCTCGACGTTGACCACGGTGGTGAACAGCTGCCGGTTGTTGACCAGCATGTTCAGGTCGCTGCGCAGGTGCTCGTAGCGGTACGACTGGTGCCGCAATATCTGCCGCATCTGCCGGCCCACTTCGTTGATGAGCTCAGGCACCGGCAGGTCCGGGCGCATCGCGAGCCGCAGCGGCAGTGCGTTCGCCACCATCGCGGGCACGCGTCGCATGCGGTCGTTGTGGCGCGCCGTGACGGGAATGCCGATCACCATGTCCTCGATGCCGGTGGCGCGGTACAGGTAGGCCGCGGTGGTGGCAATCAGGATCTGCGGCAGCGTGGTGCCCAGTTGCTGCGCGATGTCCGCCAGGGCCCGCACGCTGGCGGCCGGCAGGTGCGCCGTCTGGCGCAGCAGCCCGCCAACGTTGACCGAGCGATGCGAAGCAAGGCTCAGCGGATCGGGCGCGTCGCCGAAGCGTTCCGTCCAGTACTGGCGGTCGCGCGGGAAGCGGCCGGACTCGCGGTAGGCCTTCTCTTCCTCGGCCAGTTGCGAGATGGGCGCAATGCGCGAAGCCTCGGGCACCTCGGTGCCGTTGATGCGGGCGGTGTAGACATCGGCGAAGCGGCGCGCAACCAGGCCGCCGCCGAAACCGTCGAGCACGATGTGATGGCTGCGGTGGTACCAGATGTGGCGCTCGGGCGCGATGCGGATCAGCGCGGACATCCAGAGCTGGTCCCGCGCCAGGTCATCCTTGCGGCTGAAGTCGGCGTGCATCCACGACTGCGCGGCGGCGGCCGGATCCTCTGCGCCGCTGAAATCCAGGTAAGGCATTTCGCGCATGAAAGCGGGCGCGACAATCTGGCGCGGCCCCTGCGGGGTGTCGGCAAAGCTCAGGCGCGTGGCCTCGGCCTCTTCGGTCACCTGCCGCATGGCGGCCATGAAGACGGCGGGGTCGATCCAGCCGTCGATTTCTATGGCTTCGGCGAGATTGAAGTTGGTGTCGGGCGAGGCGAATTTCGCGCCGAGCCACATCGCCATCTGACCCGAGGTAAGGGCAGATGCGGCGCCCTGGGGATCGACCGTGCTCATGAACTTCTCCACGTCTTGAATTGAATCGGCAGCGATCGAATCCCTCAGGAAACAATCGCAAACTCCGAATCAATGTACAAGCTGTTTCAACAATTTCAGAGACAGCTTTCCGGGTGAAAACATTTCACGTGGAGCTTTGAGCGCGAAAGATTTCATCGCAAAGCGATCACCCAATTCGCGGTTTCCGGAATTGGGAATCTTTAGTCGTATTGCGAAAAAAAACCGCTACAAAAGCATGTTGCGGTGCAGCAACTTCTTCAGCGACGAGTAGGGTCTTCCCTCTGTTCGCCGCCTCACCGCTTGTCGAAATACGGAATGAAAACGCCGTTGGCGACCACGCCCACCTGCTTGACCCAGTCCAGCGAGAAGTGCTCGCCAAGGCGCTGCAGGTCACGGTTGAACAGGAAGGACACCTGCTCGATCTTCATGCCGTTGCGCCGCAATTCGTCCATGGAGCGTGCTGCTGCGGCAGCGCTGTTCGCCCAACCGCGCAGTTCGGCGGCTGCAGCGGCGGCCTTCAACGCATCGCGCGAAGGCGCCTCGAGGGCGCTCCAGGCCTTGTCGTTGACGAACACGAGGTTCTTGGGAAACCAGGCATTGATCTCGTAGAAGAAGCGCATGGATTGCCACACCCGGCTCTCCACGCCCGTGACGGCGGAGGTCATCATGCAGTCGATGCGGCCATCCGCCAGCGCCTTGTCGAGTTCGGTGGCCGGCACGTCGACGGGCATCGCCCCCATCAGCGTCGCGATGCGCGCGGTGGTGGCGTTGTAGGCACGCATCCGCATGCCGCGCAGGTCGCTCATCGCGCCGAGCGGCTTGGTCGAATACAGGCCCTGCGGCGGCCACGCCACGGCGTAGAGCACGCGCAGCCCGCGCTCGGCGAAGGCCTGTTCGATCAGGGGACGCTGGATACGCCAGAGCCGTTGCGCGTCGGCATAGCTGCTGGTGATGAACGGGACGGAATCGGCGCCGGCCAGCGGCACGTCGGCAGCAAGGCTGCTCATGATGGCTTCACCGGCCTCGATCTTGCCGTCCTGCACCGCCGCACGGATCGCGTTCAGCGCGAACAGCGAATTGCCGGCGTGAATCTCGATGCGCAGTTGCCCTGCAGTCGAGCGCTCGACCTCCTTCGCCATGGCCAGCAGGTTGGCCGTGTGGAAGTTTTCCGCCGGATAGCCGGTGGCCAGCCGCCACACCGTCGCCCCGGGAGCGGCAGATGCGGCGCAAGACAAGGCGCCCGCACCGCCCACCAGCAGTGCGAAGGTCCGGCGGGTGATGAGGGGCTGGCTCATGGCCTCAGCCGATGGTCGCGATGGCGGCGCCGGCCGCCACGTAGCCGCCCGCAGCGACCGAGAACGCGATGCGTCCGGCGCGATGCGCGAGCACCTGCATTTCCATCTTCATCGCCTCCATCACGGCAATGACACTGCCCGCTGCGACCTCGTCGCCGTCAGCGACCTTCCAGCCCTGCACCGTGCCGGAGACCGGCGCGGCCACTGCAGCGGCGTCCACCACTGCTGCCGCTTCAACCGGTGCAGCGCCCGTGCCGCCAGCGGCCGCCGACAGCCCGCTCAGCAGCACGGCAGGCAGGCCCAGCGACATCCGCCGCCCATCCACCTCGATCGACGTACGCAGCAGGGCTGCATCGGGCAACGGGTCCGGCCGCATAGCTGCGGCCTCGCCATTCGCAAAGTCGGTCTCGATCCAGCGCGTGTGCACCTTGAATGCATCGCCGGACACGAAGTCCGGGTGCGCCATCACGGCACGATGAAACGGCAGCACCGTGGGCAGGCCCTCGATGCGGAACTCCTTCAGCGCACGACGCGCCCGCGCAATGGCCTGCTCGCGCGTGGCGCCGGTGACGATGAGCTTGGCCATCAGCGAATCGAAGGTGCCCGGCACCTGCGAGCCGGCAGCCACACCGGCATCGACACGCACGCCTGGGCCCGAAGGCGCATCGAACACCTTGACCGGCCCGGGCGAAGGCATGAAGCCGCGCCCCACGTCCTCGGCGTTGATGCGGAACTCGAAGGCATGGCCGCGCGGCACCGGCGTCTGCCTGATCGACAAGGGCAGCCCCTCGGCAATGCGCAGCTGCTCGATCACGAGATCGATGCCCGTGGTTTCCTCGGTCACAGGGTGCTCCACCTGCAGCCGCGTGTTCACTTCGAGAAAAGAGATCGCACCGCTCGCGCTCAGCATGAACTCGACCGTGCCGGCGCCCGTGTAGCCGGCTTCCGCGCAGATGTCGCGCGCCGACTGGTGAATGCGTTCGCGCTGCTCGTCACTCAGGAAGGGCGCGGGCGCCTCTTCCACCAGCTTCTGGTTGCGCCGCTGCAGCGAGCAGTCGCGCGTGCCGAGCACCACAACGTTGCCGTGCGTGTCGGCCAGCACCTGCGCCTCGACGTGGCGCGGGCGGTCGAGGAACTGCTCGACATAGCACTCGCCGCGACCAAAGGCCGTTACCGCCTCGCGCACCGCCGATTCGTAGAGGCCTTCAACCTCGTCGAGCCGCCACGCCACCTTGATGCCGCGGCCACCGCCGCCGAACGCGGCCTTGATCGCGACCGGCAATCCGTGCTTCTCGGCGAAGGCAAGCACCTCGCCACCGTTCTTCACCGGATCGGCCGTGCCCGCGACCAGCGGCGCGCCGACCTTCATCGCGAGCTTGCGGGCCTGCACCTTGTCGCCCAGCATCGCGATCGCGGCCGGTGACGGGCCGACCCACGTGAGGCCGGCGTCGATGACGGCCTGCGCGAACGCCGCACTCTCCGAGAGAAAGCCGTAGCCCGGGTGCACCGCATCGGCGCCGCTGCGCGCGGCCACCGCCAGCAGCTTGCCGATGTTCAGGTAGGTGTCGGCGGGCTTGTTGCCATCCAGCCCGTAGGCCTCGTCGGCCATGCGAACGTGCAGCGCATTCAGGTCGGCGTCGGCGTACACCGCGACCGATTGCACGCCGTGGTCGGCACAGGCGCGTGCGATGCGCACGGCAATTTCGCCGCGGTTGGCGATCAGGAGTTTTTTCATCGGGAGGCTCTCACGGTGCAAAGGTTTCGACGAAGCCGGAAGGAGCGGCCATCGACTTGAAGCGGACGCGCGCATTCACGGGAATCTGCCCCGCGCGGTCGAGGTGGTGGGTGGCGACGGAGGCGATCACGGGATAGCCGCCGGTCAGCGGATGGTCGGCCAGGAACAGTACGGGCTGGCCGCTGGGCGGCACCTGGATCGAGCCGCGCGCCGTGCCCTCGCTGGGCAGCTCTGCGTGATTGGCGCGTGCCAGCGGCACCTCGCCCGCGAGCCGGATGCCGACGCGGTTCGATTGCGGCGTGACCACCCACGGCTGGCTGCACAGCAGTTCGACCGCATCGGGCGTGAACCAGTCGGTACGCGGGCCGAACACGATGTCGAGCACGACTTCTTCCTGCACGGTGGGCAGGTCCGCCGGCGGCGTTTCGGGCGCACCGACCACGGCGCCGGTGGCGACCGCGCGCACGGGCAGCACGTCGCCCGTGGCAATGGCTGGCGGGCCGACGCGGGCCAGCGTGTCGGTCGAGAGACTGCCCAGCACGGGCGCGATGTCGAAGCCGCCGCGCACGGCGATGTAGCTGCGGATGCCGGCCTGCGGCTCGCCGAGCGCAAGCACGTCGCCATCGGCCAGCGCGATGGGCTGGTAGCGCTGCAGCGGCCACTTCGCGCCATCGGCACGGGTCAGCGTGACAGGGCCGTCCGCACCCGTGATCGCCACCACCGCGTCGCCACGGCAAACCAGCTGGAAGCCGCCATAGGCAATCTCCACGCAGGCCATGTCCGATGCGTTGCCGACCAGCCGGTTGGCCGCCTGCAGCGAACGCTGGTCCATCGCGCCGGAGGCCGACACGCCCTGCCCGGCCTGGCCATGCCGGCCGCCGTCCTGCAGCAGTGCCTGCAGGCCCGCAGCGCGAATCTCGAAGGCGCAGCCGCCTTCCACGGCAGCGGGCTGCGAAGGCGCGGATGCCACGGCCACAGGCACAGCCTGCGGCAATCCGGTGACATCCACGAAGCGCACCGTGTCGCCCGGCTGCAGCAGCGCTGGCGTCTCGCGCGCCAGGTCCCACATCGGCGCATCGGTGATGCCGATGATCTGCCAGCCGCCAGGGCTGGCCTGCGGATAGACGCCGCTGAAGCTGCCCGCAAGGCCGACCGCGCCCGCCGGAATGCGCGTGCGCGGCACCGTGCGGCGCGGCACATTCAGGCTCGGGTGCCCGCCCGAGAGATAAGCAAAGCCCGGCGCGAAGCCGGTGAAGGCGACGGTGTAGTCGCTGCCGGTGTGGCGGCGAACCACCTCCTCGGGCGCGATGCCCAGCAGACCGGCCACCTCGGCCAGGTCTTCACCGTCGTAGCGCACGGGAATCTCGATGCGCTTGTCGATGCGCGTCTCGCGCGCGTCGAGGCTGCGCCCGCCGACCTGCCGCACGAGTTCGTCGGCCGTGATGGCGGCCGGGCGGAAAGTGATCAGTAGCGTGCGCGCCGCAGGCACCAGTTCTTCGATGCCCGCGATGGGTTCGGCGCGCAGCGAGGCCAGCAGCGCGAGGGTTTGCGGCAGGTCGTCGAGTTCGACCAGCACGGCGTTCAAATTGACCGGCAGGAAGCGCATCGTCATGCGGCTGAATCCACGAAGGAGCGGATCGTCACGCCTGCCTGTTCGAGCCGCGCGCGCACCTGCCGCGCCATCTCGACCGCGCCCGGGCTGTCGCCGTGCACGCAGACCGATTCGGCTTCGATGCGCACCGTGCTGCCGTCGATGGCCGTGACCGTGCCATCGGTGGCCAGCCGCAGCATGCGCGCGGCCACTTCGTCGGCGTCGTGCAGCACCGCGCCGGGTTCGCGGCGCGACACCAGCGTGCCCTGCGGCGTGTAGGCGCGGTCGGCAAAGGCTTCGGCCACGGCGCGCAGGCCTTCGCCGCGCGCCCAGCCCAGCAGCGGCGAGCCCGCCAGCGCCACCAGGCACAGGCCGGGGTCGATCTCGCGGATGGCGGCGATCACGTCGCGCGCCTGGCGCTCGTCGTGGGCGATGGTGTTGTAGAGCGCGCCATGCGGCTTCACGTAGCGCACGGTGGTGCCGGCGGCGGCGGCAAGGCCTTTGAGTGCGCCGATCTGGTAGATGACGTCGGCGCGCAAGTCGGCGCTGTCGACGTCCATGTTGCGGCGCCCGAAGCCCACGAGGTCGCGGTAGGACACGTGAGCGCCGACGGCAACGCCGCGCTCCTTCGCCTGGCGCAGCGTGCGCAGAATGCCGGCCGGGTCGCCCGCATGGAAGCCGCAGGCCACGTTGGCGCTGCTCACGAGAGAAAGCATGGCGGCGTCGTCGCCCATGCGCCAAACGCCAAGGCTCTCGCCGAGGTCGCTGTTCAAGTCGATGTTCATCGTTGGTCCCAGGGTCATCAATGCAGGCGGCCGGCGGTCTCGCGCACGTCGTCGCGCACGGTGAGCGCGGTGCGTATCGCCACGCGGAAGGCTTCGACCTGCGTGGCCAGTGCCATGCTGGCCACGCCCGGCTTGGAGGCCGCCTGCTCGGGCAGGTAGGGCACGTGGATGAATCCGCCGCGCGTGTGTGCGAGCGCCGGGCTCGTCGCGATGCGGTGCATCAGCGCATAGAAGATGTGGTTGCACACGAAGGTGCCGGCAGTGTTGGAAACCGCCGATGGAAGCCCTGCCGCGCGCATGTCGCGCACCATGGCCTTGATCGGCAGCGTCGAGAAGTAGGCCGCCGGCCCACCCGCGACCACTTCGGTGTCGATGGGCTGGTAGCCGGCGTTGTCGGGGATGCGTGCGTCGTCGACGTTCAGCGCGGCGCGCTCCAGCGAGATCTCGGTGCGCCCGCCTGCCGCGCCGATGCACAGCACCAGCCGTGGGGGCGGCCCCACCAGCGCTTCGTCGAGCGTGTCGATGGCGCGGCCGAACACGCAGGGCAGCTGCACCGCCTGCACCACGGTGCCTTCGCAGGCCCAGCCGTCGAGCGAGCGCGCGATTTCCCACGCGGGGTTGACGGGATCGTTCTCGAAAGGCTCGAAGCCCGCGAGCAGCACGCGGGGCGCCGCGCCATCGGTGGTCTTCGTCATGCTCGGCGCCTCAGCGGAACATCAGGAAGTACATCAGGAAGATGTTGACCACCAGCAGCGCGGCCGCGGTCGGTATCTGCACCTTGATCACCGCGTTCTTGTCGGGCAGCTCCAGCAGCGCCGCCGGCACGATGTTGAAGTTGGCCGCCATCGGCGTCATCAGCGTCCCGCAGTAGCCCGAGAACATGCCGATGGCCGCCATCACCGCCGGGTCGCCGTGGTACACGCCCACCAGCACCGGCACGCCGACGCCGCCCGTCATCACCGGGAAGGCCGCGAAGCCGTTGCCCATGATGATGGTGAACAGCGCCATGCCCAGCACATACACCGCAACGGCGACGAAGCGGATGTCCATGTTGATGTAGCTCGTGGTGATGTACGCCACGGCCTTGCCCACGCCCGCGTCGGAGAACACCAGGCCCAGCATGCCCAGCATCTGCGGCAGCACCACGGCCCAGCCCAGCGCGTCGGTCAGGCGGCGCGACTCGCGCATGCCCTGCACCGGCGTCTCGCGCGTCAGCCAGCAGGCCAGCGCCAGCGCCACCACGCAGCCCACGCCCAGGCTCACCAGCGTGGTGTTCTTGGGGTCGAGCAGGAAGGCGTCGCCGATCTTCACCTTGCTCATCAGCACGGTGCCGATCACCGTGACCAGCGGAATCGCCAGCGCCGGCATGAAGAGCTTGTTGCCCAGGCGCCTGGCGCTGGTTTCGTACTCGGCCGGCGTGGGCTCCTTGTGCTTGCCCGCGCCAACGCCGCGCAGGCCGGCAATAACAGCCATGCCGATGGCGCCCACGCCGACCCAGGCGGGCGGCAGCTTGTCGCCGACCAGGAAGACCAGCGAATAGAGCCCCCAGAACAGCGCGCTGGTGTAGCGCTTGGGGTGCTGGCGGTCGGCCAGCGTCATGACTGCCGTGATCGCGAGGATCAGGCCGACCAGGATGTAGAGGTGCTGGATCGCGAGAATCATGATCAGCGGCCTTCCTGCGTGGCCGGAACGGCGGGCGCATCGGACGCCGGTGCGCCGCCCAGTTCACGTGCCAGCGACTGGTCGAGCCGGCGCAGGCGCCAGGCGTGGATGATGAAGGCGGCAATCGCGGTCGGGATGCCCCACAGCGCGATGTGCAGCGGCTCGACGTCGATGCCGGCCTCGTGCAGGAAGGTGCTCATCAGCACGATGGCGCCGAAGGCCACGAAGATGTCTTCGCCGAAGAACAGGCCCACGTTGTCGGTGGCCGCTGCATAGGCGCGCAGCTTGTGGCGGATGCGGTCGGGCAGCTTGCCGTAGCGGGTTTCGGTGGCGCCTTCGGCCATGGGAGCGAGCAGCGGGCGAACCATCTGCGGGTGGCCGCCCAGGCTGGTGAGGCCAACTGCCGCCGTGAGTTCGCGCGCCGCGAGGTAGACGATCAGCAGGCGCCCGGCGGTGGCCGACTTGATGCGGCTGATCCAGTTCTGCGCGTGCTGGCGCAGGCCGTGGCGCTCGAGCAGCCCGATCACCGCCAGCGGCAGAAGAATGATCAGCGGCAGGTTGCGGGTCTTGATGAACCCTGTGCCGATGGCCGTGAGGATCGCCATCGGGCCGAAGCCCGCGGCGATCGCCGTGGCGATGGCCGTGACGATCACCACCAGCATCGGATTGAAGCGCAGGATGAAGCCCGCAATGATCACGGCGACGCCGATCAGCGGCCACAGATGAGGGATGTCAGGAGTCATGTTGGTCTTTCGGTTCTGGATTCGGAGACACCTTGCGCGGGAGCGCCGGCAAGCCGCTTCTTGCAAACTGCGTGCCAATGAATGAGCAATTCAAATCATCTGAATCACTCATTTCTCATAAATTGTTGAACAATTTGTGTGAGTGTGCCCAACAACAGTGCTTGATTAACCCCATGAAAACCCTGAGCGTGTCAACACTTGGTGCATCGGGCGGCGGCCGCGCGGGTGCCGTCCGGCGGGGAAAACCTGCTACAAACGCCCGGACTCCCCGCTCCTTCCACCCCCTTCCGGCATGACTCCACTGGCCTCCCCGACTTCACCTGCCTCGCCAGCCGCCGGCGCGCAGACGCTCAACGACAGGGTTGCGGAGCTCATCCGCCAGAAGATCGTGAAGGGCGAGTTCTCGCCGGGGCAGCGGCTGTCGGAGGCCGCGCTGGCCGACAGCTTCGAGATTTCGCGCAACACCCTGCGCGAGGTGTTCCGCACGCTGACCAAGGAAGGGCTGCTCAAGCACTCGCCGAACCGCGGCGTGTTCGTGGCGGTGCCGAGCATCGCGTCGATCATCGACATCTACCGGGTGCGCCGCCTCATCGAATGCCAGGCGCTGGCGCAGGCCTACCCGCGGCATCCGGCCAAGAAGCACATGCGCGAGGCGGTCGAGATGGCGCTGAAATGCCGCGACGCAGGCGACTGGCTGGGCGTGGGCACGGCCAACATGGAGTTCCACAAGGGCATCGTGGAGCTGGCCGACAGCGAGCGGCTGAACGTGCTGTTCGCGCACATCCTGGTCGAGCTTCGGCTGGCCTTCGGCCTGCTCAAGGACCCGGAGTTCCTGCACGCGCCCTACGTGGACATGAACACGAAGCTGCTCGAACTCATCGAGGCCGGCAAGTTCGCCGAGGGAGCGGTGGCGCTCAACGACTACCTCATTCACTCCGAGCGCATCGTGCTCGCGGTCTACGCGCGGCAGATGCCGGAAAGCGGCATCGACAACTAGGCAACCGCCAGTTCGAGCTTCATGCCTTCGTGCGTGGCCTCGAACCCCAGGCGCTCGCGCGCTGCGCCGAGCACGTCGTCGGCCAGCATGGCGGGGAGATCGACCTGCACGGCCTTACGTATCTTCAGAGGGGAATTCGTTGTCATGGCATTCGCCGCGGCTTTCTCGGGATGAGCTGAAATAATGGCAGCCCCTGCAACGCCCCGCCGACGGACCCGCCATGACCCTGTCTGCCTACCTGCTCTTCCTGCCGGCCTGCTTCGCCATCAACATGGCCTTCGGCCCCAACAACCTGCTGTCCGTGACCAACGGCGCAAAGCACGGCGTGTCGCCGGCGGTGATCGCGGCCAGCGGCCGGCTCGTGGCCTTCGCGATCATGATCGCCATCGCGGGGCTGGGCATGGGCGCGGTGCTGGTGGCGTCGGAGCTGGCCTTCGATGTCATCAAGTACATCGGTGCGGCGTATCTCGTGTGGATTGGCATCCGCCTGCTGCGCGCCCCGGCGCCGACGGCCGAGGTGCAGTCGCGCGACGCATCCGCGCCGCCCTCCATGCGCGCGCTGGCGCGGCAGGAGTTCACCGTGGCGGCGGGCAACCCGAAGGCCATCCTGGTGTTCACCGCTTTCTTTCCGCAGTTCGTGGTGCCGGGCGCCTACGCTTCCAGCTATGTGCTGCTGGGCGTGACCTTCCTGGTGTTCGAGCTGGTCGCGATCGCGCTCTACGCGATGCTCGGTGCGCGCATGCGCCGGCTGGCCGACGGCAGCCGCGCGATGCGCTGGTTCAACCGGGTGAGCGGCAGCATGATGGTCGGCTTCGGCCTCATCCTGGCCTTCACGCGCCGTCCTGCAGCCTGATCTTCCTCAGGCCTTCAGGTACTCGGCCTTGGTGCCGAGCCAGCGGTCGATGTGGCGCTGGGCCAGGTCGGGGTGCTTGCGGAGCATGACCGGCGCAAGTTCACGGGCCCAGTCGAGCAGCAGCGTGTCGGTCGTGAGGTCGGCAAAACGCAGCAACGGTGCGCCCGACTGCCGCGCGCCAAGGAACTCGCCGGGCCCTCGAATCTCCAGGTCGCGCCGCGCGATCTCGAAGCCGTCGCTGGTCTCGGCCATCGCCTTGAGCCGCGCACGCGCCGCCTCGCCGACGCGGCCGCTGTCGCCCGGCGCATAGAGCAGCACGCAGGCCGAGGCCGCCGCGCCGCGCCCCACGCGGCCGCGCAGCTGGTGCAGCTGCGAGAGGCCGAAGCGCTCGGCGTGCTCGATCACCATCAGCGAGGCATTCGGCACGTCGACGCCCACTTCAATCACGGTCGTGCTCACCAGCACCTGGATTTCGTTGGCGGTGAATGCCGCCATCACCGCCTGCTTCTCGGCCGTGGGCATGCGCGAGTGCAGCAGGCCGACCTGGATGGGCTCGCCCAGCGTCTCGGCCAGTTCGTCGCGCGTTTCGGTCGCGTTGCGCAGGTCAACCGCTTCGCTCTCCTCGATCAGCGGACACACCCAGTACACCTGCCGGCCCTGCGCGATCTGCGCATGGATGCGGTCGATGACTTCATCGCGCCGGTGGTCGGCCACCAGCTTGGTGACGATGGGCGTACGGCCGGGCGGAAGCTCGTCGAGCGTCGACACGTCGAGGTCGGCGTAGTAGCTCATCGCGAGTGTGCGGGGGATGGGCGTGGCGCTCATCATCAGCAGATGCGGCTCCAGATGCCCGCCGGCCTTGCCGCGCAAGGCCAGGCGCTGCGCCACGCCGAAGCGATGCTGCTCGTCGATGATGGCCAGCGCGAGATTCTTGAAGCGCACCTTCTCCGAGATGACCGCGTGGGTGCCGATGACCAGCGCCGCCTCGCCGCTTTCGACGGCGGCGGACATCCCATCGCGCTCCTTTTTCTTCTGGCTGCCCGTGAGCCACGCCACGCGCAGGCCGCGCTCGGCCAGCAACGGATCGAGCCAGCCGACGAGCTTGCCGAAATGCTGCGCCGCGAGGATTTCGGTGGGGGCCATCAGCGCGCACTGGAAACCCGCGTCGATGCAGCGCGCCGCCGCGAGCGCCGCCACCACGGTCTTGCCCGAGCCCACGTCGCCCTGCAGCAGGCGGTGCATCGGTATCTCGCGCCCCAGGTCGCGCGTGATCTCTTCGCCCACGCGCTGCTGCGCGCCGGTAAGGCCGAAGGGCAGCACCGCGAGCAGCTGCGCGTGCAGCGAGGTAGCGACCGGCTCGGCAGGCGCGGGCAGCACCGGCGCACGCTGCGCCGCGCGCTCCAGCCGGGCCTGCAGCTGCGACAGCTGCTGCGCGAGCAATTCTTCGGCCTTGATGCGCTGCCAGGCCGGATGGCTGTGGTCTTCGAGCGTGGCCATCGCCACGTCGGGCGTCGGGTAGTGCAGAAAGCTCAGCGAGGCGCGCAGGTCCCACGCACCGCGCAGGCCGATCTGCACGGGAATCGTCTCGTCGAGCACCGCGCGGGCAAGGCCCGAACGCACCTCGCGCCGCAGCACAGGCTGCGCCAGCCCGGCCACGGTCGAATACACCGGCGTGAGCGCATTCGGCAGCGCGGTGCCGGCCGCCTTCACGGTCGGATGCATCATCTGCCGCCCCACGAAACCGCCGCGCATCTCGCCCCGCACGCGCACCCGCGCGCCGATCGCCAGCTGCTTTTGCTGCGAGGGATAGAAGTTGAAGAAGCGCAGCTGGCACGTGTCGCTGCCGTCGTCGATGGTCGCCAGCAACTGGCGGCGCGGGCGGTACACCACCTCGCATTCAGTGACGACGCCTTCGATCTGCGCCATGTCGCCGTCACGCGTGTCGGCGAGCCGCACGATGCGCGTCTCGTCCTCGTAGCGCATCGGCAGGTAGAGCGCAAAGTCGATGTCGCGCACGAGGCCGAGCTTGCGCAGCGCGCGCTGCACGAGGCTCAGGCCCGAACCTGGTGCCGCCGGTGCCGCAGGCGCGGCTGCGGTCTTTTCGGGCGGTTCGGGCTTGGACGCGGCGGGCATGGGACAATTCTGCCCGGCTCCCGCCCTGTTTTTTCTTTTCCCCATGCCTCCTTGGCACGGGCCCGTCCGGCCCTCAAGCACCATGCGCGCCTTCACGCTCTCCGATTTCGATTTCGCATTGCCACCCGATCTGGTGGCGCAACACCCGGCCACCGAACGCACATCCTCCCGTCTGCTCGACGGCACAGGGCCCGCGCCGGTCGACCGTATCTTCAAGCACCTGCCTTCGTTGCTGCGCGCGGGCGACCTGCTGGTCTTCAACGACACGCGCGTGGTCAAGGCGCGCCTGTTCGGCGAGAAGCCGACCGGCGGCAAGCTCGAACTGCTGGTCGAGCGCGTGCTGCAGGGCCACGAGGTCGTGGCGCACATGAAGGTCAGCAAGAAGCCGCCTGTCGGCACCACGCTGGAGATGGTCGGCGGCTTTCGCGCCACGCTGCTCGGCCGCTGGCCCGATGAGCAGGGTGCGCTGTTCCGCTTCGGCTTCGAGAGCGACGCGGGCGAAGACCCGTACGCACTGATGGCCCGCTGCGGCCACGTGCCGCTGCCGCCCTACATCACGCATACAGATTCGGCCGACGACGAAAGCCGCTACCAGACCGTGTTCGCGCGCGTGCCCGGCGCGGTGGCAGCACCCACGGCCGCGCTGCATTTCGACGAAGGCCTGCTGGCCGAGCTCGAAGCGCGCGGCGTGCAGCGCGCCAACGTCACGCTGCACGTGGGCGCCGGCACCTTCCAGCCGGTGAAGACCGAGAACATCGCCGAACACACGATGCACGCCGAGCGCTACGAAGTACCCGAGGCCACGCAGCGCGCCATTGCCGAGTGCAAGGCGCGGGGCGGACGCATCGTCGCGGTCGGCACGACCACCGTGCGCACGCTCGAGTCGTGGGCCAAGAGCGGCGAGGCCACGGGCGACACACGCATCTTCATCACGCCGGGCTTCGCCTTCGAGCACGTCGACCTGCTGGTGACGAACTTTCATTTGCCCAAGAGCACGCTGATGATGCTGGTCTCGGCTTTCGCGGGCTATGAGCGCGTGATGGCGCTGTATGCCCACGCCATCGCCCATCAATACCGCTTCTTCAGCTACGGCGACGCCATGCTGCTCGCACGGACCAAGGACTGAATGACATGCTGAACTTCGAACTCCTCAAGACCGACCCCGACAGCCACGCGCGCCGCGCCACGCTCACGCTCAACCACGGCAAGGTGCAGACGCCGATCTTCATGCCCGTGGGCACGTACGGCACCGTCAAGGGCGTGATGCCGCGCAGCCTGGAAGAGATGGGCGCGCAGATCATCCTGGGCAACACCTTCCACTTGTGGATGCGCCCCGGCCTCGACGTGATGGCGAGCTTCGGCGGGCTGCATCAGTTCGAGAAGTGGGACAAGCCCATCCTTACCGACTCGGGCGGCTTCCAGGTGTGGTCGCTGGGCGCGATGCGCAAGATCAGCGAAGAGGGCGTGAAGTTCGCGTCGCCCGTCAACGGCGACAAGCTGTTCCTCACGCCCGAGGTCTCGATGCAGATCCAGACCATCCTCAACAGCGACATCGTGATGCAGTTCGACGAGTGCACGCCCTACGACACCAAGGGCCACATCACGACCGAGGCCGAGGCGCGCATCTCGATGGAGCTGAGCCTGCGCTGGGCCAAGCGCTGCCAGGGCGAGTTCGCGCGGCTCGAGAACCCGAACGCGCTGTTCGGCATCGTGCAGGGCGGCATGTTCGAGAACCTGCGCGAAGAGTCGCTGGCGGCGCTGGTCGACATGGACTTTCCTGGCTATGCCATCGGCGGCGTGAGCGTGGGCGAGCCCAAGGAAGAGATGCTGCACATCATGGGCCACACGCCGCACCGGCTGCCCGCGAACAAGCCGCGCTACCTGATGGGCGTGGGCACGCCGGAAGACCTGGTGCAGGGCGTGGCCGACGGCGTCGACATGTTCGACTGCGTGATGCCCACGCGCAATGCGCGCAACGGCACGCTCTTCACCCGCTTCGGCGACCTGAAGATGCGCAACGCGCGCCACAAGAGCGACCCGCAGCCGATCGACCCGAGCTGCACATGCCACGCCTGCGCGGGCACCTCGGGCGTGAGCTGGAACGACGGCGGGCGCGAGGGCTTCAGCCGCGCCTACCTGCATCACCTGGACCGCTGCGGCGAGATGCTGGGGCCGATGCTCACGACCATCCACAACCTGCACTATTACCTGAACCTGATGAGCGAGATTCGCGAGGCGCTGGACGCGGGCACGTTCACGGAGTTTCGCGCGCGCTTCAAGTCGGAGCGCGCAAGAGGCGTCTGACGCCCGGGGCCGCCGGCCGCTACTTCAAGGGCTGGATCGGCAGCGGCGTCGCATAGGGCTCGATGCGCAGCAGCTCGTTCTTGAAGACGACGATCTGCTTGAGCGGCGCCTGCACCAGCGCACCACTTGCGTCCTTGTGCGAGGCGTACTGCCAGAGCGTGAGCTGGCCCTTCGCCGCGAGCTGCGCGGCCAGCCGCTCCACGGCGGGGTTGGAACCCGCGCCGAGCTGCGCCGCATCGACGCCCACGACGACCTCGTCGCGCGGCGAGACCACCTTGAAGAGCTGCACGGGCGCTGCCGGCGCCTGGGCGCGAACTGAGCGCACCGCCAGGGCGGCAGGGAGAAGCGAGAGCGCAAGGAGGGCGCGGCGGGGAAAGGTCTTCGTCATGCGGGCAAGCGTAGTCACACAGGCCCGCGCTGCCCATTCGCCGTAAGCCATACGCCGGCCGGCGGCCCCGCGCCCGGCAGGGGCACATGCATCCGGTACGCTTGCCGCCTCTCCTCACCGCTGTTGCTGCATTCACATGACCAACGCATCACAACTTTCGCCCTACACCGCCCGCTATCCCTCGCTGGCCGGGCGCACCGTGTTCATCTCCGGCGGCGCCAGCGGCATCGGCGAATCGCTGGTGCGGGCCTTTCACGCGCAGGGCGCGAAGGTCGGTTTCTGCGACCTCGATGCGGCTGCCGGCAATGCGCTCGCAGCCCAGCTGCAAGGCGAGCACCCGGCGCTGTTCGTACCGTGCGACGTGACCGATACAGTCGCGCTCGCCGCCGCCATCGACGCAGTGCGCCAGCGCTTCGGCCCGATCGCCGTGCTGCTGAACAACGCGGCCAACGACCGCCGCCACGAGATGGCCGACGTGACCAGCGATGACTTCGACCGCCTCGTGGCCGTCAACTTCAAGCACCAGTTCTTCGCGGCGCAGGCTGTGGCCGACGACATGCGCGCGCTGGGCGGCGGCTCGATCGTCAACTTCGGCTCCATCAGCTGGATGATCAAGGGCAAGGGTTATCCGGTGTACCAGGCCTGCAAGGCGGCGGCGCGCGGCCTCACGCGCTCGCTGGCGCGCGACCTGGGCAAGCAGAGCATTCGCGTGAATTCGATCGTGCCGGGCTGGGTGATGACAGAGCGGCAGATCAAGCTGTGGGTCAAGCCCGAATCGGGCGCGGAGATCGATGCGGCGCAATGCCTGCCGGGCCGCGTGATGGCTGAGGACATTGCGGCGATGGCGCTGTTCCTGGCGGCGGACGATTCGCGCATGTGCACAGCGCAGGACTATGTGGTCGATGCAGGCTGGACCTGAAGCCTTTCTTCGCCTTCTCCACCAAGCAAAAAGCCCGGCATGCCGGGCTTTTTTGTTTGCACTGACCCGTCCTGACCTGGGTTGACACCTTTTCCCTCAGAAAAGGCGAGTCAATGGAATCAGGCATCAAACGCACGCAGCGGGACTACACGCTGGCTTTTAAGCTGTCGGTGGTCGATCAGGTAGAAA
>NZ_JBVASX010000011.1:0-228039 GCF_057814215.1 Variovorax sp. F042 | reverse complement strand
GATGAAGTCGTAGGAGCCGACTCGCGTCTTGTAGAGACGGCCGAGAATTCCGGTTGGAACTGAGTCCGCCGGCCCAACGGATCTGGCGCGCCCCATCAATGCAGCTGTTTCCACACAGCCTCGACTGGTTGCGGTCAGTCGGCGCGGCCCGCTGAATGTCTGCTTTGCGCCGCAATCGAGGCATCCGGCAGCGCATCGATACGCCTCCAGCAGCTGAGGGGACGAGGTGGACCTCGCACCGCACGACATGGGTTGGTCAATCGCCGTATGCCTATTCTTTTATCAATCGATTTTCATGTTGCTCAGTAGCGAAATAAATCACTTTCGGTAATCGAAAGCCGTCCCTAAAGTTGCACCCACTGCAACTCTCCCGATGGGAAATTTCCATGTCTACCGCAACGACCCGCATTCCATTCCACCTGGCGTTTCCCGTCCGCGACATCGCTGAAGCTCGTGCGTTTTACGGCGAACTGCTCGGTTGTCCGGAAGGTCGCAGTGCGCCTGAATGGGTCGACTTCGATTTCTACGGCCATCAGATCGTGGCGCACCTGGCACCGGACGAATGCGGCCACCGCCAGAGCAGTGCTGTCGATGGCCACGACGTGCCGGTACGCCATTTTGGCGCGATCATTCCCATGGATCAGTGGCAGCTCATGGCCGACAAACTGGTGGCGCGCCAGACCAAGTTCGTCATCGAACCCTACATCCGCTTCAAGGGCGAGGCGGGCGAGCAGGCAACGATGTTCTTCCTGGACCCCTCTGGCAATGCCATCGAGATGAAGTCCTTCGCGGACCTGAGCTCGCTGTTCGCACGCTGAAAGACCGCCATGATCAAGAGCAACATCACGGCCGTGGCACTTGCGGCCATGCTGGTCGTCGTCTGCGCATCGGCTTCGGCCCAGTCCGAAACCTTGGGCAAGATCAAGGAGTCAGGCTCCATCACGATGGGCGTACGCGATGCCTCTGGCGCCATGTCATTCACGCTCGGGCCTGGAAAGTACACAGGCTTTCATGTCGAGATCTGTGAGCGAGTCATTGCCGACATCAAGAAGGCGGCGCAGCTCGACAAGATCGATGTGAAGTACCAGCTCGTGACGCCGCAAAACCGGATTCCCCTCGTCCAGAACGGCACGGTGGACATCGAGTGTGGGACCACGACCAACAATGCCGCGCGGCAGAAGGATGTTGCGTTCGCGCCCACGCTGTATGTCGAGGGCATTCGAATCGCTGTCAAGACGAGTTCTGGCATCTCGTCGTCCACGCAACTGGCTGGCAAGACGGTCGCAGCCACCACCGGCAGCACATCCGTGCAAGCGCTGCGAAAGCTCGGGCGCGACGGTGTGGCCGGCGTCTCCGAGGTGCTGTCCAAGGACAACAGCGAGGGCTTCCTGCTTCTTGAAGGCGGCCGCGCTGAGGGATTTGTCGCCGACGGCCAGATCCTGGCAACGCTGATCTCCAAGAGCAAGGAGCCCGAGAAGTACAAGCTGCTGGATCAGGTTCTCAGTGTGGAGCCCATCGCGATCATGTTCCGCAAGGGCGATCCGGCATTCAAGAAGGTCGTCGACGACAGCATCCTGGCACTCGCCAAAAGCGGCGAAGTCGCGCGCATCTACGACAAGTGGTTCATGCAGCCGATCCCTCCGAGTGGCTCGAAGGTGGGGTTGCCAGCAAACGCCATGACCAAGGCCGCTTGGGCTGCCCCGTCGGACAAGCCGCTGGAAGCTTACGAAACGCGCTGATTCTGAGCATCGCGCCGGGGCCACACACGGCCCGGCACGAGCTTGGCCGGCCGGCGCAATCGAGAGTCGTCTCTACGGCGTGCGCGACCTGTCCACTGCATTTGCGCGGCGAAGTTTCCTCACGAGCGGGTCGCTGGTCTGCGCTTCGGCTGCATCGCGCAAGTGCTGCGCGAAATGGGCCACGATCGGTGGGCTCACCCTTGGCTTGCGTTGAAGCAGGCCAATCTCCCTGTAGAAGGTGAACTCCCCCAGCGATACGACACGCACCCCTGCGGGCAGGGGGAGATGCGCCTCGACCAAGGGCACAAGCGCAACGCCCAGCCCTTTGGAGGCCAGGTGGATCAAGCCCGGGATCTCATCGATCTCGATCGCATCGTTGACCGAGAGCCCCTCGCGGCGAAGAAATCCCTCGACCATCCGCCCGCCGAATGAAGCCCTGTCATAGCGCAGGAACGGTTGCGCCTGGATCAATGCACGCCAGTCCCTCGTCACCGGCGTCGCCTTGGGTACGACAAGCACATAAGGCTCGTGTATCAGCGCTTGCCACGTCAGATCGGAAGGCATGCCGAAAGGGGGACGGATGATCACCGCCGCATCGATCTTGCCGGCGTCAAGGTCATCCATCAAATGCATCGAAACACCAGGCGACACGTGGACACGTACCAAGGGAAAGGCTTTGCGCAGCCTCTCGAGCGCACGCGCCATCAACGTGGGTTGCGCCGAGGCGATCGAGCCTATTCGCAGCAATCCGCTGGTGGTGCTGTCCTGGGGAAGCTCTCCAAGCTTTGCAAACAGCGCGCAGATCTCTTCCACGCGCGGCAAGGTCGTCTGACCTGCGACGTTCAGGGTGGCGGAGCGCCCTGTGCGATCGAACAGTTCGAAACCCAGCGCCTCTTCAAGCCGCTTGATCTGGCTGCTCACCGCAGACTGGGTGAGTCCGATGCGGTCTCCGGCTGCGGCAAAGGTGCCGTGCTTGCACACCGCGATGAAGGTTTTGAGTTCGCTGATCACCGGGTGAGCATCGCAAATATCGATCGTCGGGTCAATAAAGCATCGACGAAAGGCAGTCAATCCGGTGGCGTCCATTCATCGAATTTCTCGGTGTTAAGCACGAATTTATATTGTTTTTCTTTGACGTTGCACGTTCATAAACTTCGCCACCTCAGTAAGAAAAAACACTGAGAGAACGATGAAGACATGCGAGATGTCACGAGGAAATCTCAGCGCGTGAGCGCGAGCTTCCTTCGATGTTCTTGATGTGCACCGGGGCGCCGCACCATGAGATCTCTTGCGGATCACATGATGAGCCGAGCACCGTTTCGACCCACCGAAACAGGAGCCAGAGTATGAAAAGAATCTTGGTCGCCAATCGAGGCGAAATCGCTTGCCGCATCATCCGGGCGGCGCGCGAGCTGGACATCCAGACCATCGCCATCCATTCGGACGCGGACGCCGGCTCGCTGCATTGCGAAATGGCGGACTTCGCCGTCCGAATCGGACCGGCGCCTGCGAGCGAGAGCTATCTGAATGTCGATGCGGTTCTCCATGCCGGCCTGCAGTACAAGGCCGAGGGGGTGCATCCGGGCTATGGCTTTCTCTCCGAGAACACCACCTTCGCCAGGGCTGCGGAACGTCATGGCATTGCATGGATTGGCCCCACGCCGGAATCCATCGAGGACATGGGCGACAAGCACCGGGCGCGCAGCATCGCTCACCAGTGCGGAGTACCTGTTCTCCCAGGCAGTCGCGCATTTCTTCCTGGCGAAGGTGTGGAACTGCTGGCGCTTGAAGCCGCGCGTGTGGGTTACCCCTTGCTGGTCAAGGCGGCCGGCGGCGGTGGCGGCATCGGGATGAAACGAGTGGACTCGCCTGCCACCTTGGCAGCGGCCGTTTCGTCAACCCAGTCGCAAGCGCTGAAGGCCTTCAACGACGCCTCGATCTATCTGGAGCGCTTCGTGGCGTGCGCCCGGCACATCGAGGTGCAGGTTTTCGGCTACGGCGACGGCACCGCAGTTCACCTCTTTGAGCGCGAGTGCTCGGTGCAGCGACGGTTCCAGAAGATCGTGGAAGAGAGCCCCGCGCCAAACCTGGCACCCGACGTACTCGAGCGGATGCTCGCCTGTGCCGTCTCGCTTACCGCGGGCCAGCGGTACCGCGGAGCCGGGACTGTCGAGTTCATCCTGGACGAGGACAGCCAGGCCTTCTATTTCCTTGAAATGAATACCCGCATCCAGGTTGAGCATGGTGTCACCGAAGCCGTGACTGGACGGGACCTGGTGCGCGATCAAATTCTCCTGGCTGCCGGACTTCTGGAGCACACACCACAAGCGGCAATTCACCGTCAAGGCGCCGCGATCGAGTGCCGGGTGTATGCAGAGAATCCGTTGAAGAACTTTCTTCCATCGCCTGGCCTGCTTGAACGATTTGTCTTGCCTTCAGGGATCGACGGCCTTCGCGTGGACACCGGCGTACGCCAAGGGGATTCGATCAGCCCGTTCTACGACCCGATGATCGCCAAGATCATCACTGCGGCGTCGACGCGTGCCGAGGCACTGCAACGGATGGACGCGGCACTGCAATCCATCGACATAGCGGGCATTCGCCACAACACGACTTTCCTGCAGCAAGTCATCCGGCATCCGGCCTTCGAGGCCGGCACAGTAGACACGAATTTTGTCGATCGGGAAAAGCAGGCACTGCTGGCCAACTTGAGCGAGCTTGCGAGCGATAGCGCTTCGCCGAAAGTCACATCATGAGCGGTCACGAAGCGCTCGCCGAAAAAGAGCTGCCGTGGCGAATCGCGCCTTCTGGCGACAGCTGTCTTGTGGTGGAGACCCGCCTGGTTGCTCCCGGCGCCGGCAGCCGGTGGTCGGCAACCGCTGCGGCCGCATTGCGCGAAGCCGGCATTCCGGGCGTGACGGATATCGTGTCTGCAATGACGACCGTTGGGATTCACTATCGGCCAGAGTCGATTCAGTGCTTGTTAACGCTTGGAGAGACGCCTTACCAAGCCGCGGCACGCCATATCTCGACGGTGCTTGAAGGGTTCGAATGCAGCGATTCGGTTTCCACGCGCCTCGTCGAGATTCCTGTCTGCTACGGCGGTGACCACGGCCCCGATCTCGAGTCTGTGGCCGAAACATGTGGACTGTCGTCTCGCGCATTGATCGATCTGCATGCCGGCGCTGATGTCGAGGTTCAAATGGTCGGCTTTGCGCCGGGCCATCCTTACATTGGCACCTTCGACGAACGACTGGCACCACCGAGGCGCGCGCAACCCCGAACAGCCGTGCCGATCGGCTCCATCGGGTTGGCGAACCGCCAGAGCGTGATCTATCCATTCACGCTCCCCGGCGGATGGAATCTCATCGGTCGAACCCCGTTGATGCTTTTCGACCTGACCCGCGATCCGGTGTGTTTGCTGGAGGCGGGTGACCGCGTTCGTTTCGTTCCCATTTCGGTGGACGAGTTCGAAGCCATGGGAGCGAAGTGATGACGATCGAAGTCCTCAAGCCCGGTGCGCTGTCGACCTTTCAGGACCTGGGGCGCGCCGGCCACCAGCACCACGGCATTCCGGTCTCCGGCGTCATGGATGAACGCTCGCACCGGCTGGCCTGCATGCTGGTCGGCAATGCGCCCTCTCAAGCCACGCTCGAAGTCACACTGCTTGGCCCCACGCTGAAATTCGATGCGGCTGCGGTCGTTGCGGTGTGCGGCGCAGACCTGGGCGCCACCCTGGGTGGGAAGGTATTGCCACTTTGCACGCCAGTTTCCGTGGCTGCAGGCGACCTGCTCTCCTTCGGCAAGCGCGCAAGCGGACTGCGTGCATACATCGCAGTCGCTGGCGGCTATGCACTCCAGCCGGTCATGGGCAGCGCGAGCACATACGTTCGCGGCGGATTCGGCGGCGCGCAAGGTCGTCCGCTTCAAAAGGGTGATCGCATCGGGCTTGCCCATGCAACAACAGGAACTTTGTCGCTCGATGCAAACGGATTCGTTTTCCCGAAGGAAGTGCAGCGTCCGTCGGGGGCGCCACTTCGGATCGTCGCAGGCAGGGAGTGGAAGGCATTCGAGCCCTCTGCGCACCGGGCGATGGCCGAGCAGGCTTTCCGCGTCAGTCCGCGTTCCGATCGCATGGGCTACCGGCTGGAAGGCGAACCTCTGCGCCTTTTGCAGTCGCTGGAGCTGCAATCGGAAGCCGTGAGCTTCGGAACCGTTCAGGTCCCTCCGGATGGACTTCCCATCGTGCTGCTGGCAGATCGCCAGACCACGGGCGGATACCCCCGCATCGCGAACATTGCGACTGTGGATCTGCCCAGCCTCGCGCAGGTCATGGCGGGCGAGCATGTGCGCTTCGAGTGGATCACGCTGGATGCAGCGCAACGGCTCGCGGTTGCGCAGGGCGAGCTCTTCCGGACGATGGAGGCAGGCCGTGGCGCCCATTGACTTCAACAGCGACGTGGGTGAGAACTACGGGGTCTACCGGCTCGGCGACGACGCGGCGGTGCTGGACCATGTGACCTCTGCCAACGTGGCCTGCGGCATGCACGCCGGAGACCCGCAGACCATCGCCGCCACCGTCGAGCTCGCGATAGCCCGTGGCGTCTCGATCGGCGCACATCCCGGGTTTGCCGATCTCCAGGGATTCGGGCGGCGGCCCATGCAACTGGGGCGAGATGAGTTGTTCCACCTGATGCTCTACCAGATCGGCGCGCTGCAAGCCTTTTGCAAGGCCGCAGGGACTCGCCTGGCGCACGTCAAGACGCACGGTGCGCTCTACAACATGGCGGCACGCGATCCGCTGATGGCGCGCGCGATTGCCGACGCCGTGCGCGCCGTCGATCCGCAACTGGTTTTCTATGGCCTCGCAGGTTCAGAACTCGTCCGCAGCGCGCGAGACGCGGGACTCGTCGTGGCAGAAGAAGTGTTTGCGGACCGGAGCTACCAGGACGACGGCACCCTGACGCCGCGCTCGCACCCGCGAGCCATGGTCACCGACGTCGAGCAATCCGTGGCGCAGGTGTTGCGCATGGTTCGCTCCGGCGTGGTGAGGTCGATCAACGGCGTGGACGTGCCTGTGCGGCCGGACACGCTGTGCATTCATGGCGACCAACCCAATGCGGCGAGCTTCGCGCGTGCGATCCGCCAGGCACTCGAAGCCGAGGGCGTGTCCATTCGCCCTGTGAGCCAGCGCGCCACCGCCCTTCGGCCGAAGTCCCCCCTTACCCCTGGAGCCCACGCATGAGCCAAGAAATCGAAATTCGCACGGACACAGCCGGCACGCTTTTGAAGATCGTCGCCGCGCCGAATGCACTCCTGTCTGCGGGGGACGACATCGCAATCATGGAGTCCATGAAGATGGAGATTCCGCTGCAAGCGCCCGCAGCGGGATTCGTCGCCGAATTCTTCTTCGACGAGGGGGCGTTGCTTGAAGAAGACGTCGTCCTCGCGCGCTTCCTCGTCAGTTGACGCTGTCGCGGCAGCGCATTTCATCCAGCCCTGCCGCTGGCAACACCTCAGTTGTTTGAACCCATTCGAAACGGACGACGCGTCGTCCGAGACGAGCCGCGCCTTCTCGAAGGCAATTTGAATCCCTCCCCACATGATGGAGAAAAGATGAACACCTCTCACACGCTGGGCTCGACCGATGGGTCGGGCGCACTGCCGGCGCATTCCTTCTCCAGTGATGCGACGACTGACCCTCTTGCCCGGACGACTGCGCGCAAAGCGGCCCTGGCCGCATCGGTGGGAACGGCCATCGAGTACTACGAATTCGGTGTCTACGGCTACATGGCCGCGACCATCGGCCCCCTGTTCTTTCCGAGCACCGATGCGACCGCGTCGCTCCTGGCCATTCTTGCCGTCTTCGGCAGCGCGTTTCTGATGCGCCCCATTGGCGGCATTGTTCTGGGTCGATTGGGTGACCGTATCGGCCGACGCGGCATCTTGCTCGTCACCGTGATCGGCATGGGCATTGCGACCGCCGCCATCGGTCTCTTGCCCGTGGCCTCGACCGCCGGCATCGCCGCGCCCATCCTGCTGTTGGCGATCCGCCTCGTGCAGGGCTTTTTCGCTGGCGGCGAAGTCACAGGTGCCGCTGCTTACGTGGCCGAGTCGGCGCCTCCCGGGAAGCGGGGCTTCTACGGTGCCTTCACGCCGGTGGGTGTTGCAGTGGGCGGCGCACTGGCGGCCTCTGCTTGCGGCCTGACCTCAGCCCTGCTGAGCGCCGACCAGATGCAGCAATGGGGTTGGAGAATCCCGTTCCTGCTGGCGATACCTATGGTGATCGTGTCGACCGCCGTACGGCGCCGCGTCGAGGAATCTGTGGCATTCCAGGAATTCCAAGCCCATAACGAGCCGACCAAAGCCCCACTGCGCGAAGTTCTGACCCAGCATACGTCGAAGGTGCTGAAAGTGACCGCGCTGGCGTTCGGCCAGAACGTCGGCTACTGGGTGGGCCTGGTGTTCATGAACATCTATCTCACCACCTACCTGAAGTACGACAAGACGACCGTCTACTGGATCATGGCCGCAGTCGGCGTGACCATGGCCATCCTCATGCCGTTCTGGGGCGGCCTCTCGGATCGTTGGGGGCGTCGTCGGGTCCTGGGCATCGGCTTTCTGGGCTACATGCTTCTCGTGTGGCCCATGATGATCCTCATGGACCAGCAAAGCATCGGCCTAGCGGCGCTGGCCATGTTCATCATTGCCTTGCCTTTGCCTATCGTGCAATCGGTCGGCTATCCGACCTATGCCGAGCAATTTCCAACGCGCATTCGATACACCGGGATGGCATTCAGCTTCAACATCGGCGCGATCCTCGGTGGGGGCCTGACGCCGTATGTAGCCACAAGCTTGATTGCGTCCACTGGCAACTTGAAGTCCCCCGCCATCCTGCTGATCGCAGCGGCGATCTTCAGCTTGCTCGCATTGCTGACGGTACGGGAGACCGCAAAGGATCGTCTCGCATAGGCGACGGCTGCAAGTCTCAAGCCTTGCAGTTCAGCGTTGCAAGCGATCGACGTCATTTGGCATTGGCACTGAGCATGAAATCAACAAATGCGCGCAGTTTCCCTGGCATGTGCTTGCGATGTGGGTAGTACAGATGAAACGCGTCGTCCATCCCGCTGTGCCGCTTCAGAATTTGCCGCAACTGGCCGCTGGCCAACTCCTGCTTAGCAAAATCCTCGAAAACGAAACCAATGCCTTGCCCTCGTGCCGCCGCATCAACGACAGACCTCATTTCGTCAAATAGAAGACGCCCCTGCACGTCGATCTGAATCATTTGCCCCGCCGAATCGAACTTCCACTCAAACCACCGGCCTCCCACGGAATAGCGTTGTCGAATGCAGTCGTGGTTCAGCAGATCATCGATGGACTTGGGTTCCTTTCGGCCCTGAAAATAGTCCGGGGCGGCTACCACGATTCTTTTTTGTGCCGATCCCAACTGCATGGCCACCATGTCGTTCTGCACTTTCTTGCCCATTCGTATGCCGGTGTCAAAGCCGGCATTGACGATATCGCCGAGCACGTTGTCCAACGATATCTCGACATGGACCAACGGGAAATTCGCCAGGAAGGCGTCTATATGGGGTTCGATAAACATACGGTATGCGACGTATGAGGAATTGATCCGCACGGTGCCGGACGGCTGATCGGTCGCTAGCAAAGCTTCTGACAAAGAGTCTCTGATCAGTGCAAGCGCGGGTGCCATTTTTGAGTTCAGTGACGAACCCGCCTCGGTCAAGCTGACGCTGCGCGTGGTGCGGTTGAACAGCCGCACATTCAACTGCGCTTCCACGGCTTTGATGGTGCGCGACACGGCGGTGGGCGTGACGCCCAATTCCGCCGCAGCCCGCGCAAAGTTCAAGTGCCGGGCCGCCGCCTCGAACGTCAGAAGCCCTGGAAGATGTATCGGTGGCGCGGCGGGCGCTACCCCCGCACGGCCAGCAGGCACCGCGTTTTGGATTGTGAGCTTTTTGTTCATTCTGTATTTCTGCTTATGACTATTTACGTCATTATCTCCGGCGTCCACACTGCTGGTATCGCATGAATTCTTCATGCAACGTGATTGCCAAAAGGAAATACAAAATGACACTCAGCAGTTCTTCCAGCGATCTTTTTTCGCCAGTGGCGATGGGTGCGCTGGCGCTCGCAAACCGCATCGTCATGGCGCCGCTCACCCGCAGTCGCATGGGTCCCGATGGCGTGCCCAACGACATGCACGCGCGCTACTACGCACAGCGGGCCAGCGCGGGCTTGATCATCAGCGAGGCGACCAACATCTCCGCGCAGGGGCTGGGCTACGCGTTGACGCCAGGCATCTGGACGGAAGAACAGGTAGCGGGCTGGAAAAAAGTGACAGACGCGGTGCATGCAGCCGGTGGCTTGATCGTGTGCCAACTGTGGCATGTAGGTCGTTTCTCGCATGTGGACCTGCAGCCGGACGGAGGAGCTCCAGTGGCACCTTCGGCGATTCGGGCGCAAGGGCAGACCTATACCGAAAAGGGAATGCTGGATGTCTCGATGCCGCGCGCACTGGAAACGTCCGAGATTCCCGGCATCATCCAGCAATACCGACACGCCGCGGAATGCGCAAAGCGCGCTGGCTTCGATGGTGTGGAAGTGCATTCGGCCAACAGCTACCTGCTAGACCAGTTCCTGCGCGATTCCACAAACCAGCGTGGCGACGAATACGGCGGCTCGATTGAAAATCGCAGCCGGCTCACATTAGAAGTCACTGCGGCGGTGGTCGAGGTCTGGGGCCACGACCGCGTCGGTATTCGGCTTTCCCCTGTGACGCCGGATGCGGGCAACACGCCTCTGGACAGCCAGGTCATGCAGACGTATGGCCATTTGATCGAGCAACTGAATCGCTTCCAGTTGGCGTATATGCACTTTGTCGAGGGCGCCACGGCCACCTCGCGATCCGTGCCCGAAGGCATCGATCTCGACGCATTGCGCGCACGGTTCAATGGCCCCTACATCGGCAACAACAACTATGACCTCGACCTTGCGGTGAATCGCCGGTTGGAAGGCAAGGTTGATGCGGTCGCCTTCGGCCGCCCATTCATTGCCAATCCCGATTTGGTCCGTCGGTTGAAAGAGGGCGTTGAACTGGCTGTTGCCCCACGTGATGCCTATTACGGCAACGGCGCCAAAGGTTATACCGACTGGCCTGCGCTGGTGGACTGAGCAGGTTGGTTGCCAACCCAATATCCGATCTGGAATCAACGAGTCATTGCGACTCCATCAGGAGCAACCGAGTGAAGACGACTTTCATCAAGACTTTGATTTTCGCGGCGATCGCTGTCGGCATGGGCACAACCGCCCAAGCCGCAGACTCGCCAAGCCGCCCACAAGCCAACCAAGGAAACACCATGAGCAAACCGACGTACGTGCACGATTACCAAGCCATCTCCCAATTGCTGAACAAGTACATCGAGGGATGCAAGCAGGCCAAGAGCAGCATCATGAAGTCCGCTTTCAACCCCCAGGCGACGATGTACAGCGTAGGCCCCGATGGCAAGCTGACCGGTGGTGCGATTCCGATCCTGTTCGAGGGGATTGACAAGGATTTCCGTCCGTCTCCCGACGCGACGGCCGCGATCACCCGCATCGAGATCGTCGGTACGGCGGCCAGCGCCCGCATCGACGCCAACGATATGTCGGGCGTCTCGTTCACCGACTTCTTCCATCTGTTGAAGGTCGATGGCCAGTGGACGGTGATCAGCAAGATTTTCCAAACCCACGTGGCACCTTAACCAGGCTAAGAAGAAAAGAGTATGACAAGCCTCACCTCCGCTCTCGCCGTTTCCGTCCTGTCCCTGGCGGTTGGTAACGCTTCTGCAGCCGACCTGCCCGGCGTCGAACACAACGTCGCAAAATTCTTGCAATCCCTTGAAGGCGGCAAGACGCTCGACACCATGACGCCGGCCGAGGCCCGCGCCGCGCTGGTGGGCGCGCAGGCTGGCCCCAAGGTGGCCTTGCCGGCGGCTGACGTCAGCGAGAAGACGATCCGCGTCAATGACAGCGACCTGAAGCTCACCATCGTGCGCCCGGCAGGCAGCAAACAGAAGACCCTGCCCGCGTTCATGTACTTCCACGGCGGCGGCTGGGTGCTGGGCGACTTCCCGACGCACGAACGGTTGGTGCGTGACCTGGTGGCAGGCTCGGGCGCGGTGGCGGTCTTCGTCAACTACACCCTGTCGCCTGAGGTGGGATACGGCGTTGCCATCGAGCAAGCCTATGCCGCGACCACCTGGGTGGCCGAACATGGCAAGGAGATCAACGTCGACGGCAAGCGCCTCGCCGTAGCAGGCAACAGCGCGGGCGGCAATCTGGCCGCCGCGGTTGCCTTGATGGCGAACGAGAAAGGCGCACCTGCACTGCGTTCGCAAGTACTGCTGTGCCCGGTGACGGATGCAAACTTCGACACGCCGTCATACAAGGAGTTTGCCAACGGCTACTTCCTGACGAAGGACTTGATGGTGTGGTTCTGGAACAGTTACACGACGGACGCCAAGGCACGCAAGCAGATCTACGCTTCGCCGCTGCAGGCGACGACCGAGCAGCTCAAGGGCTTGCCGCCGACGCTGATCCAGACCGCCGAATTCGATGTCCTTCGCGATGAAGCCGAGGCTTACGGCCGCAAGCTGGATGCCGCGGGCGTGCCTGTGAAGTCGGTGCGCTACAACGGCATGATTCACGATTTTGGGCTGTCGAACGCGTTCAGCCATCTGCCGGCGCCCCGCAGCGCGATCGCGCAGGCGTCGCAAGAGCTCAAGGCCAACCTGGGCAGGTAATTTCAAAGGCAAGGAACCCGCAGCTCATGGCACAGCTGCGGTATCTCATGACGAAAAGCACACCCGGTGATCCTGCCGGTGACGCTGCAAACGCCGAGCGCATCTTCTTCCTCCCGATTCATAAATTCCCCAACCTCGACCGAAAGTGAAACCATGAACAAACCTACTTACGTCCCCGAGTACAACGCCATCGTCGAGGTGCTGAACAAATACAGCGAAGGCTGCAAGCAGGCCAAGAGCAGCATCATGAAGCCCGCTTTCAGCGAGCAGGCAACCATGTTCAGCATGGGCGCCGACGGCAAGCTCTCAGGCGGAGCCATCCAGAATCTGTTCGACGGTATCGACAAGGATTTCCGTCCGTCGCCTGAAGCGCAAAGTGCCATTGTCCGCATCGAGATCGTCGGCACCGCCGCAAGCGCCCGCATTGACACCAACGATGTCTCCGGTTTCTGCTTCACCGATTTCTTCCATCTGCTGAAGGTCGAAGGCAAGTGGACTGTGATCAGCAAGATCTTTCACACGCACGTCGCTCCCTGAGCTTCACGAGCGATCGCCACAGAGTGCCACGGGCACTCCGCTCTACCAGGTCAAGAAGAAAGGAGCACCCCATGAAGAAGATCTTCATCGTCGGCGGCGCCGGCAAGGTTGGCCGTCGCCTTGCGCAGTTGCTGGCCACGCGCGGCCACGAACCGCATTCGCTGTACCGCCGTCCGGAGCAGGCAGTGGAATTGAAGGGCCTCGGCGCGATCCCGGTGCTCGGCAGCCTGCAGGAACTCGAGGTGGACGAACTGGCGCGACTCATGGGAGTTAGCGACGTCGTGGTGTTCTGCGCAGGCGCCGGAGGCAAAGGGGGCATGGCGATGACCAATGCCATCGACGGACGCGGGCTGGAGCTGGCGGTGGCTGCCGCAAAGCAGGCGGACATCAAGCGCTTCCTCCTGGTCTCGGCCTTTCCCGAGTCCTTCCGCGGCAAGGAGATCTCCGAGACCTTCGAGAACTACATGTCCGTCAAGAAGCTCGCTGATGTGCATCTGGCCGAGACCGATTTGGACTGGGTCATCCTTCGTCCCGGTACGCTGCTGGACTCGCCAGGGACCGGCAAGGTTCGTACTGGGCTGGCGATCCCCTACGGCGAGGTGGCGCGCGATGACGTGGCCGCCACGCTGCTGGCGATCATCGAGCAGCCGGCAGTGAGCCGCGTCATCATCGAATTGACCCAGGGCGACACCCCGGTGGCCGAGTCGGTGCAGCGTCTTGCACGCGCCTGAGCACCGGCGCGCATTCATGGCATCCCCTATGAAACTATTGCTGGTCGGCGCTACGGGTCTGGTCGGGCGCCACGTCCTGACACTCGCGCTGGCTGATCCGCGCGTGGGAGCGGTGGTCGCGCCCTCCCGGCGAATATTGACGGCGCACCCGAAGCTGTTCAATCCGCAGGTGGATTTCGATCGTCTGCCGCAGGACGCCGACTGGTGGCAGGCGGATGCGGTGATCTGCGCGCTGGGCACCACCATGCGCACCGCGGGCTCCGAGGAAGCATTCCGCCGCGTGGACTTCGACTATCCACTGACCGTCGCCGGATTGGCGCGTGCGCATGGCACGCCGACCTATATGCTGAATTCAGCCATTGGCGCGGATGCCGGCTCGCGCTTCTTCTACAACAGGGTCAAGGGCGAGTTGGAACAAGCGCTGACCGGCCAGGGTTTCGAATCACTGACTTTCGTGCGGCCCGGTGTCATCGGCGGTCATCGGGACGAGTTTCGCTTCGGCGAACGGATGATGGTGATGGGACTGACATTGGCAGGGCCGCTGCTGCCCAGGCGCTGGCGCCTCAACCCGGCCCCGCAGATCGCCAGCGCGCTGCTCGAAGCGGCTGTCCGCCCGAAGCTTGGTGTTCGTGTCGTGACCTCGGACCGGATGATCTGATTGGTGCTGCACGACTCGGCTTTCATTGACAACGAAGACACCAGATGTCTGAACAAAGGAGTCCTCATGGACAAACACGTCGCTCCGGTGCCGCTGGAGAAGGCCTATCGCTTGCTCAACCATGGTCCTACGGTCCTGGTCTCGGCGCGCCACGGTGGCGTGGACAACGTCATGGCGGCGGCTTGGGCCTGCGCGCTGGACTACAAACCGCCCAAGCTGACCGTCGTGCTGGACAAGATTGCCAAGACCCGAGAACTCGTCGAGAAGAGCGGCACCTTCGTGATCCAGGTACCCACCGTTGCGCGACTGGCCCTTACCTACCAGGTGGGGCATCGCAGCCTGTCCGATGAGCCTGGGAAGATGTCGAAGAGCGGCGTCGAACTCTTCGCGATGGATGGCCACGACCTGCCTTTTGTTGCCGGATGCTCGGCCTGGCTGGCCTGCAAGGTCGTGCCCGAGCCGCACAACCAGCAGACCTACGACCTGTTCATCGGTGAGATCGTCGGAGCCTGGTCTGATACGCGCGTGTTCAAGGACGGCCATTGGAACTTCGAGACTGCCGATCCGGCCATGCGCAGCCTGCACTACATCGCCGGCGGGCATTTTTATGCCATTGGCGATCCGCTCGTTGTCGTTGACGCCTGACGAGTTTCGCAAGCTGGCCGACGGCTTGCCATGTGCTTTAGAAAACTGGCCGAACGAGCTCCGGCGATGGCGTCTCCGACTTATTTGCCGACTTTGCGCCCCCCGCCAAGCTGCATCCTGCAGTTGTCTCGGACTTTATGATGCTGACGAGCAATCCTCACGTCCGAGCTTCATAAGGCACCTTGTCTCGGACATTAAAGTCCGAGACAGCGCATTAATGTCTGAGACATGCCCATCGTCGGGGGAGCGCTAGCGGCTTGGTGCTCCGCTGCCAGGTCATAGTGAGGCTGACCCATCACAGTCGTCTATCCGCGACGGCCGGTCTAGACTGGCTGCTGACCTTGAGTTTTCAGATCTGAATGACCGTCGCTTGCGAAACCCGACATTCACGCTCGCCAAGCGCGTCGGTCCGCTGTACCCCCGTAACCGGTCAATCAGCGAAAGCTCACCGCTAGATCACGCGAACGGCTGCTCGCGCAGCTGGTGAACTATCGCTCTGCGCCCGTTGCGGTCGGTCACCGCCGCGACCTTGAGTGCACGCCAGCGGACAATTGCAAGGGTCCGGCGGTTGGCGATATCAATCCGCGGAGCGCCACAGGCACCATGCCAAGCACCAGTCTCCGATGTGCGTATGCCCGACGAACGCTGCGCTCGGCCGCCGTTCTGGGCGCGCTCATGGATCCGCGAAGTGCTGGAAGCTGACGAACTCATGCACGGCCCGACGCGGCGTGGCCACCTGATTGACAGGCACATCGCGATCGGGGTAGCCCAGCGACATGCCGCACACCGTCAGCTCGTGCTCCGTGAAGGCCAGGTGCTGTGCGATGACCGGATGGAACCGCGCGAACGACACCTGCGGACAGGTGCCCAGGCCGCGCGCTGCGGCGGCGATCATCACGTTCTGGACAAATAGGCCCAGGTCGAGCCAGCTGTGGGGCGCCAGGCGCCGGTCGATGGTGAAGATTAGGCCCACCGGCGCGCCGAAGAACACGAAGTTCTTTTCGGTCTGCCGGATGCGGCTGGGCATGTCGGCGACGTCCACGCCGAGCGTCTGGTAGTAGATCGCACCGAAATCGCGCTGCCGCTGGGCGTATTCGTCGGGCAATGGGTCGGGGAAGTGCGGGGATGGCGGAAGCGTGTTCTCGCGGCAGGCGCTCACTAACGCGGCGCCCAGTGCTGCCAGGTGCGCACCGGCGACGGCGTGCACCTGCCATGGCTGGGTATTGGAGTTGCTGGGCGCGCTCGATGCCACGTCCAGGATCTCTTCCAGCAGGGAACGCGGAACGGGGTCCGGCTTGTAGGCGCGCAGGCTGCGCCGCCCCCGCAGTACACCGTCGACCACGCGCGTGGTGTGCGCGATGTCGCCCTGCGTCATTGCCGCTCCTCGGCCTGCGTTTCGACCGGTGGCGCGTGGTATGCAATGCGCCCGGCAGGCAGGTAGAACAAGGCGATGACCGCGCCGCCGCGGGCTTCCGGGTAGTGGTGGCTGCCCGGGCCGGGCGCCGTCCAGCCCGCTTCGCACCAGCCGTTGGGCCCTGCCAGCGCTGCGCCGGCGTTGAGAGGGACCACCATGTTCAGCTCGCCATAGGGATGCGCGTGGTACTGCCCGCGAAAGGTGTTGCCCGGGGTGCCCTGCGTGTTGGCCGTGCTGTCCATGTACACGGCCGTGATGCTGAACCAGTGCGTGCGCTCCGACGGCTCCACGAGGCGGCTGCGCCGGTAGTGCGGTCCGGTGATCTCGACGTTGGCGGCCCAGCCGTCGCGCACGCCGGCCTTCACCAGGCGCGCGAGCTGCTCGTACACCTCGCTGCCTGGGCCATGGGTCTGGTTCAGCCAGCGCTCGACGTCTGTGCCCGCGGTCATGTCCTTCACTTCGCCGAGGAAGGCGATGCTGCGCGCTATCAGTTCTTCCCGGTCTTGGTTGCTGTCGTGCTTGCTCATGGTCACTCCTCTGATGTGAAGCCGGAGGCCCGCACGACCGGACCCCATTTGTCGCGTTCGGTCCGGATGTGGCTTTCGTAGGCCTTGGGCGTGAGCGTGAACAGCTCCATCCCGACCTCCTCGAAGCCCGCCACCAGGGCCGGGTCCTTGCTGGCCGCGAGCACGTCGTCGTACAGCTTCTTCTCCACGGCTTCGGGTGTGCCGGGGGGAGCGAAGACACCGTAGGATTCGACGCCGGTGATCGCGGGGTAGCCCTGCTCGGCGAAGGTCGGAACGCCAGGCATGGCGCGCGAGCGCTTGTCGCCGCTCACGGCCAGGATGCGCAGTTTGCCGCTCTGCAGGTACGGCAGGAAGTCGGCGACAAAGCCCAGGTACGCGGGGATCTGACCACCGAGCAGGTCGTTCATGGCCGGCGCCGAACCCCGGTAGCCCACGTGCTGCAGTTTGAGCGCCGCCGCCTCGGACAACTGGAAACCCAGAAAGTGCGCCATGGAGCCCGCCGCCGGCGACGCGAACATAGCGCGGCTGGGAGCCTGTTGCGCCCACCGCACGTAGTCGACGAGGGTCTTGACGGTCGCGGGGACGGCGTTGCTGACGGCCAGGGCACAGGTCGCCGAGACGACCGGTGTGATGGGCACGAAATCGGCCGCCGCGTCGTACGCAAGCTTCGTGTAGACGTGCGGGTAGATGCTGAGCGCCGAGGTGTGCGTGCACAGCAGGGTGTTGCCGTCCGCGCGCTCGCGCTTGAGCTGTGCGTTGGCCAGGCGGCCCGCGCCGCCGGGCCGGTTGTCGACGATGGTGGTGATGCCTTGCTTGCGCCATGCCTCGGCCACGCGGCGCGCAGTCTGGTCCAGCGTGCCTCCTGCGGGGTAACCCACGATGATCCGTCGCGGCGGCGCCGGGGCTTGCGCCCAGCCCATGGTCGGCAGTGCCGAGGTGGCCAGCGTGGCGAGACCGAGGGCACCGAAGCGCCGGCGTGAGAGTGGGTTCATGGGGGGCTCCGCGAGGTTGCAAGGGGTTGAGGGCTCCATGATCGTCATCCGTCGCCATGAACGGAATCGCCCGTTTTGCAAGAGCACAATGCACGCCGTGCAATATCGGAGACGCGCACCATGAGCATCGGACGCATCGACCTGAACCTCATCAAGGTGTTCGACGCGGTCTATGAAGACCGCAACCTGCTGCGTGCGGGAAAGCGCCTGAACCTGAGCCAGTCGGCAGTCAGCCACGCGCTCACGCGCTTGCGCGAGGTAGTGGGCGACGAGCTGTTCGTCCGCACGTCCAAGGGCATGGTGCCCACGGCACGGTCAGCGGCGATGGCCGACGGGCTGCGCGACTCGTTGCGCCGGATCGAGGCCACGCTGGGGGTGGAGCCCTTCGACCCGGGCAAGTCCACACGCCGCTTCGCGGTGGCCGCCAACGACCACCTGACGGCGGTGATGGTGGCGGAGCTGAGCCGGCTCATGGCGGTGGAGGCCCCCGGCATCGACCTCGTGGTCCGGCCGTCCACGCGCCTCGATCTCGCCGAGCAGATCGACGTCGGCAAGATCGACATCGCCGTGGGCATCTTCGCGCAGGTGCCGTCGCGCCTGAGCGCGCGGACCTTGATGACGCAGGGCGAGATGATCGTCATGCGCAAGGGGCACCCGGCTTCTCGCCGCAAGGTGGCACTGCGCGACCTGGCGCGCTATCCCTTGGTGACGGTGTCTGTGGGCGGCCAGGAGGAGGGCGCCGTCGGCGGCTTCATCCTGGAGCGTGGCCTGGCGCGGCAGGCCGAGATGTTCGACCGCCATGCGCTCGAAGAGGCGTTGTCGGCCGAGGGCCTGGCGCCGCGGTATCGCACGACCGTCCCGCATTCCCTGGCGATTCCGGCCTTGCTACGCGGCTCCGACATGTTGTCCATGATGCCGTCGTCGCTGGCGCGCAGTCTGGCAGGTGCGGGCGAGTTGCTGGTGCGCGAGCCGCCCTATCCAACCGCGCTGTCCACGTTCCGCGCGGTCTGGCACAGCCGCAATGACCACGACCCCGCGCAGGTGTGGCTGCAGGAAAGCATCGCGCGGGTGGCGCAACAGGTGGCCTAGCCATTTGCCGGGGGGTGTGGGTGGTCGTGGTGCGGGCAGCCGCCTGCCGCCTGGCAGCCCGTTCGGCGGGTCCAGTCCGAAGCCAGGATGATGCTGCACATGTCCATGCGCTGGAAGGCGGGGTCCTTGAAAGCCAGGACATCGTCGTTGAAGGTGCCGAAGGTGCTGAGCGGGCGGTGTTGCATGCCTTCGTAGAAGGCGTCGATGATGCCCTGCGCGAAGTCTGCTTCCCGCGGAGAGGCGGCGACCACGGCCGCGCGCTGGGCCTCGGAAAACTGGTCGTAGCCGCGGCCCGCCACGTCCATGCCTGCCCCGGCCTGGACCAGTGCGATCTCCGGGCGCATGAACTGCGGTATGCCCGGCGTGGTGTGCAACGCAACGGCGTTCCAGACGGTCTCGATGTCGGCATCGCGCACGCCGTGGCCCCGCAGGAATTCCCGTGCGGCATTCGCACCGTCCACTTCGAAACGCAGCTGGCTGTCGCGGTAACGTGCGGTGAGGCCGATGTCGTGGAACATCGACGCCGCGTAGAGCAGCTCCGGATCGAAGCTCAAGCCTGTGCGGGCCCCGGTCAGGTAGCCCCAGCAATACACGCGCACGGAGTGGTGGAAGAGCAGATCGCTCTCGGTGTCGCGGATGAACTGGGTCATCTCCCGCGCGAGCTGGCTGTCGGGTATGTACACCCCAGGGATGGCTGAGTGCGTCATGGCGTGGTCCTTGTGCTGGTGGATGTCGCTTGTGCGTGCGCGCCGCTACAGTGGCCCCGCATCACAGGGCGGCCAGGGCCTGGGGCGTGTTGCGAAACGCGATCGCCATCCGGTTGTAGGTGTTCATCAGACCGATGGCGATCGTCAGGTCCACGAGTTCGGGCTCGCCGAGCACGGAACGAGCGGCGGCGAAATCGCTGTCGGGCACGCCGGTCTCTGCCACGCGGGTCACCGATTCAGCCCAGGCCAGAGCAGCGCGCTCATGCGCGTCGAAGAGCGCGCCTGCCTCGCGCCATGCTTGCAGCAGGGCGATCTTTTCGATGGGCTGGCCCTTCTTCAGCAGATCGCGCGTGTGCATGTCCAGGCAGTAGGCGCAGTTGTTGATTTGGGAAACGCGCAGGTACACCAGGTCGACGAGAACAGGCGACAGGCTGCTCTTCGAGATGTACCCATACACGCCGCCCAGCGCCTTGACGCCAGCCGGGGCGACCGTGTTGTAGTCGATGCGGTTGCTCATGGTCGTGATCCTCTTGGTCGGTTAATGAATGGGGGTGGTGAGTGCCGTGTCGTCGCTGTCCACGACGAACACCGCCAGCAGTTTTGCGGGCCGGGTCTTGCTGGCATTCCTGCTGACGGTGTGCCGTGCGCCGGGAGGTTCATAGAAACTGTCTCCAGCACGCAGGATCTGCCTGGGGCCTTCATTCACCTGCGACTCGATGGCGCCCGAGACCACGTAGCCGTAGATGAACGCGGACTTCGCGTGCACATGGGAGGGCGAACCGGCGCCGGGCGCGTAGTCGACGACCACGGCAACCAGCGACTTTCCGGGAATGTTCGCAATCTGCTGCTGTAACGCGGGCGTGACTTTTTCGCCCGCGCCGTGTGCGTTCGCGGCAGGGGTCGTCAACAAGCCGGTCGCTCCGGCGGTGAGCGTGATGGCGAGCAGCCAGGAAGCATGCATGGAGCTTCTCCTTGAAAAAATGATGGGTGGCGTTGCAGGGGTTCAGCCGGCGAACCCGAGGATCTGTGCGAAATCCTGCAAGCGAACCCGGGGCATGGCAGCCCGGTTCACCGGGGCCTGCGTGTCCCCGTATCCCATGGACATGCCGAACGCGGTGATCTCTTCCTGCGGCATCTGCAGATACGACGCAATCGGCTCGTGGAACTGCGCGAAGGCCACCTGGGGGCAGGTGTCGATGCCGCGTGCCTTGGCCGCGAGCATCACGGTCTGCGCGAACAGGCCGAGGTCGATCCAGCTGTGTGGCTTCAACCGGCGGTCGATGCTGAAGATGAGGCCGACCGGGGCGCCGAAGAAGGCGTAGTTGCGCTCGGTCTGGCGCGTGCGCGCAGCGGTGTCGGAGCGTTCGATGCCGAGCGATGCGTAGTAGCGGGCACCGAAGTCCTGCAGCCGGTTGCGAAACATGTCGGGCAAGGGTTCAGGGAAATGCGCCGGTGCTGGCGCAACGCCGGCGCGTGACGCGGTGACCAGCGCATGGGTCAAGCCGTCCTTCACCTCGCCACTGACCACGTACACGCGCCAGGGCTGGATGTTGGCGCCACTGGGGGCGCAGGCTGCCTCGGTCAGGATCTCCTCCACGGCTTCCCGAGGAAGAGGGCTGGCTTTGAATGCGCGCGTGGCCCGGCGCGAACGCACGACGCAAGAAACGCATGCTGCGGTGGTTTCTGGCGACCATGGCGCAGCGATGGCGCTCGGGACGTCGCGGTGTTGGGTGAGGGTTTCAGTCATCGTGTTCTCTTCGTGATCGCTTGGAGAAACGCGATCTTCGAGGAGATCCGACTTGAATGGAATTGATGTGTTTGCAGTTGCATATTGCACGCAATGCACTGCGCAGACCGGCATCTGGGGGGCCACCGAACTGCGGATCTACACCGACCTCAGCGCCCGCAGGGCGAATCCAAGCCGAGAGCAACGACGTCTGAAGCCCCGGCCGGAGTTGATCACCGTGGGATAGCGGCGAATCGCTTGCGGTACTCTGCGGGCGTGACGCCGACTTGCCGTATGAACGCTCTGCGCAAGACGTCCGCATCGGAGAACCCGCAGCTCGCCGCAACCTGCTTGGGCGCCAAGTCTCCCTGCTCCAGCAGGCGACGCGCGGTGCCTACGCGCACTTCTTCCACCCAAGTCGCCGGCGTGATCCCCACCGCCACGCGAAACAGCCTCGAAAGGTGTCGAGGACTCAAATGCATGCGTTCGGCCAGGCGTGCGACGCTGTGATCGAGCGCGGGTTGCGCGGCGACCCAACGCTGCAGATCCTGCAGCGCCGCCCGACCGACAGGCGCAGCTGTGCCTTGCCTGCTGAACTGCACCTGGCCGCCGGGCCGCTTGAAGAACATGACAAGCTGGCTCGCGACCCGGATCGCGATGTCATGCCCGAGATCTTCTTCTACCAACGAAAGTGCCAGGTCGAGCCCCGCGGTGACGCCAGCAGCCGTGCGTAGCCGCCCGTCGCGCACATGAATGGCATCCTTCTCGACCACCACGTCAGGGAATCGCTCGCTGAGCTGCTCGGCCACGGCCCAGTGTGTGGTGACCCGCTTTCCGCTCAACAAGCCGGCTGCCGCGAGGACGAAAGCGCCACTGCAGACAGATCCGTAGCGTCTCGTGCCCGGCGCACTTTGCCTGAGCCAGTCGAGCACCTTGCCAGACACCGGCAGTTCAACGGGGTTCGGGCAGCCAGCGACGAGCAAGGTGTCGATGGGTTCGTCAGCGTCTTGGTTGATGGTCCAGTCCGGCATCAATCGCACGCCGGACGAACTGCGCAGGGGACCCGAGGCAGCGGCGGCGACGACCAGTCGGTACACCTCCCGCTGCGCCTGCGTATTCGCTTCGGCAAAGACGTCCAGCGGACCCGACACATCGAGAAGCTGCACACCCGGAAATGCCAGCAGCACGATCGTCTTCAACTTCTTGGTCACCGATGGCCGCTCCGGTCTTGAAATGTCTTAAATCGACGTGCCACGCTGATTTAAGACGTGGCACGACGATCCTATCCTTCTTCAGACCACTCAGCGAAGGAACCCCATGTCATCCGCCCAAGACGCCGCCATCCCCGACTCCACGCTGGCGAGAGCCATCACGGAGTTCATTCGCGACAACGAAACGGACTTGCTCTTCAACCATTCGAGTCGCGTGTACCAATTCGGTGCACTGGCCGGCGTCAAGCGCGGCCTGAAGTTCGACCGCGAGCTGCTCTATGCCGGTGCAATGTTCCATGACATCGGTCTGGTGCCGGGCTACAGCAGCCAGGATGAGCGCTTCGAGGTAGACGGGGCACATGCTGCCCGCGCCTTCCTGCGCAGCCACGGCATCCCTGAGCAGGACGCCTACACCGTGTGGACCGCCATCGCGCTCCATACGACGCCCGGTGTGCCACAGCACATGCATCCTGTCGTCGCGCTGGTGACCGCCGGCGTCGAGATGGATGTGCTGGGACTGACATACGCTGACTATTCGGAAGCTGAACGCCACGCGGTAACAAGCGCATTCCCGCGCACTGCCAGGTTCAAGGAGGACATCATCCAGGCCTTCTACGACGGTATCAAGCACAAGCCCGGCTCGACATTCGGCAACGTCAAGGCAGACGTCATGGCCGACAAGGAGCCGCACTTCCATCGTGGGAACTTTTGCAGCGCGATCCGCTGCTCGCATTGGCACGGCTAAGTTTCCTAGCCTCTCGCTCTGTCACTTGCACATAACGGCACGTTGGGAACTATCGCCGATGGAGTCGTGTTCATGATCGCCGCCCGTTGATCAAGGTGGCAAGGCTGCCTCGCGGGTAGCAGCAGCTCAGGGATGACGCGCCCACCTATCGGTTGTGGCGCTCACAGATCGAGCGGATGCGCCCCTCAGTCTGGCCTGCACGCCTGGCTATCTCGCGAATGCACAACCATTCATTTCATTTGCATCTTTTACTCAGGGCAAATCAGCCGGCGCATCATGCCTTGTGCATGTCGTATTGATGCACTTTGGGTCTCGGCTCGACCCACCGGCCGCTCCGGTATCCAACTACTTCAATTGGAGACCCAAATGAAAAAATTCATTCCCAGCGCCATCGCCAGCCTCCTGATCGCAGGGGCAATCTTGCCGGCCGCCGCCAAGGAGAAAGTCGTCGACCGGAGCATCACGGAAGCGGAAGTCCTGGGGGCCCAGCAGGCCTGGTGCAAGGCGCTGGTCGACATCAGCGCTGCGAATTCCAGCGGAGGGCAGCCGGCCGCCAGGGCGCTGGCCGAGAAGGTCATCGACAGCGCTTACGCCTACCAACTGGGCGCAGTGCTGTTCAAGCCGACGCTCACGACATCGCCGCAGACCTTCCGCACCGCTCGCGACGGCGCGCTGGCGTACTTCGTGGGCGGCAACCCTGCCTTTCCCAACGACACCGGCTTCGCCCTGAAGGGCTGGACTAAATGCGAGATTGCCAACACTGCCGTACTCATCCACGGCGACGTGGCCAGCACGCTGGGTAACGTGCTGTTCACTGACCCGGACGGCAAGGTCACCACGGTCGACAAGACCTGGACTTTCGTGAAGGACGGTGCCGGCAAGCTGCGCATCGTCGTGCATCACTCGTCGCTGCCGTACGCTGGCCGTTGAACACCGCGTTCGAGTGCCGGCAGGCCCAGGCTCTAGGGCGGCGCCTACAAGGCGCCTTCATCGGGTGATGAAGGCCCTTCGGAGGACCGTCATTGGTGGCTCAAAGGCGCGAATCGGTGGCAGCACGACATCGTAGCGCTCGACCTGCACCGTGGTGAATTGCCCCACGCAACCCTGCGCCAGTGATGAGGTGCCGATGTCGCGCGTCAACACATTGGGGTTGCCGTGCACGTTTGCACTTCGAGCGGCAGTGGCCAGAGTGGCCGAACGCCTGTCTGTCTTGGGTCAGTAGGCACCCATGTAGTCGCGCTTGCCGATCTCCATACCGTTGTGACGCAAGATGGCATAGGTGGTGGTCACGTGGAAGAAAAACTGCGGCAGTCCATAGTGCAAAAGATATGCGCTTGCGGTCAGCTTCTTTTCCTTGGGGGTGCCGGGGCGCAATACGATCTCGCGGCTTTCGCTGGAATCAAATTGCTCAGGCTTGAAGGAGCCGATATGGGCCAAAGCTTTGGCGATCAACGCTTGCAGGTCGGCGAAGCTGACCTCGGTGTCGGGCCAGGACGGCACCTCGGCACCAGCCAGGCGGGAGGCAATGCCCTTGGAGAAGTCTGCGGCGATCTGTACCTGACGTACCAGCGGAAACATGTCAGGGAACAGCCGCGCCTGCAGCAGCGCATTTGGATCGATATTTCTTTGCGTCGCCTGGTCTTCGGCCTTCTTGAGCACGTCGGACAGGGCGCGCAGCATCTGCTGCATGACGGGAACGGAGGCGTTGTACAGCGGGCTAGTCATGGTGAGTTCACTTCAAAAATTGGGCACGATGGCCGGAGTTGGCGTGGCAGGGGCCCTGCCGACCATGTAAGGCTAACAGCACAGGGCGAACTGAATCGCCCCGGCTTTTGTGGCTAGCTTTTCTTCCCGCTGGTAGTCGGAGCAGCCGCGTTGAAGGGCAGTTCACTGGCAAGAAGCGGACGTCAATTGCAGACGCACGACAGACCGCGATCGCTGGCGGATTCAACCGGTCGATGCAACACACTAACCACCGCATAGGCGGAAGGAGTGTTGCAGATGAAGCGGCGACCAAGAATCTACTATTCAGGCAGTCAGAAGGCACTGATGTGGGAGCGCTGGAAGCAAGGCTGGACGTTGCATGAGATCGGCAAACTCTTCGATCGGCCTCACACGTCGATCCATCGAATACTTGCGGAAACGGGCGGATTCCGGCCGCCTCAGCGATCGCGCGCATCGACTGCATTGACGTTGGCCGAGCGCGAGGAGATCTCGCGGGCGATGGTGGCAGGCGAGTCGATTCGATCCACTGCAGCGCGACTGGGGCGAGCACCATCGACGATCAGTCGAGAGATCAAGCGCAACGGTGGTAGCGATGGCTACCGTGCCAGCCTGGCCGATGAAGCGACTTGGGATCGAGCGCGACGTCCCAAGCGTTGCAAGCTGAGTGAGAACCGCACATTGGCTCGCATCGTGATGGACAAGCTGCGCGTGCTTTGGTCGCCGGAACAGATCGCAGGTTGGCTCCGGCATACTTATCCGTGCGACGAGAGCCACCACGTGTCACACGAGACCATCTACCGCAGTCTGTTCATTCAAGCGCGTGGCGCCTTGAAGAAAGAGTTGTTGGAGCACCTGCGGCGCACCCGTGGAATGCGCCGGTCACGCCACTACACGCAGAAGACGGCAATTCACGGGAAGATCGTCGATGCTGTTTCGATCAGTGAGCGGCCCGCCTGCGTTGAAGACCGAGCAGTGCCTGGTCACTGGGAGGGCGACCTGGTCTTTGGCAGTGGCAACAGCCAGATCGCGACATTGGTTGAACGTCAAACGCGATACGTGATGTTGGTGAAGCTGGATGGAAAGGACTCGCAGACGGTCGTCAATGCACTCATCAAGAACGCCCGCAAACTGCCGCAGGAGCTCTACAAGTCACTGACTTGGGATCGAGGCACGGAGATGCACGCGCACAAGAAATTCACGATGGCCACCGACATCCGGGTCTACTTCTGCGATCCGCAAAGCCCATGGCAACGCGGAAGCAACGAGAACACCAATGGCTTGCTTAGGCAGTACATGCCCAAGGGCGTGAGCCTCGCAGGCTTCTCACAGCGCCAGCTCAACGCGATCGCGAGACAATTGAACGAGAGGCCGCGCAAGACGCTCGGTTTCCAGACACCCGCTGAGATGTTCAGCGAATGTGTTGCATCGACCGGTTGAATCCGCCCTGCAATGCAGACATCGTCGACCGACCGGCAAGCATTCGATATCCTTACCCCAGTGTTTTCAAGCTTTCTCATCCAGGTACTACTCGAATGTCAGACCTTCTCTACAGCCCTGCAGCCGACCGCAACAAGCAGCCCATCCTCGATGCATTGACTCGCATCCTCGGCGAGCATGGCACCGTGCTGGAGATCGCATCTGGAACAGGCCAGCACGCCGCCTTGTTCGCCGCAGCAATGTCTCAATGGATCTGGCAACCCACCGACGCGGATGCCCGCATGCTCCCCACACTCGCAAGCCGAGTCGCAGAAGCCGAGCTACCCAATCTCCGCCCACCACTCCCACTCGATGTGATGGCCCCTCAATGGCCATCGCAGGGCCCCGCGTTCACCCAAGAAGAGAAGTTCGACGCGATCTACTGCGCCAACATGCTGCACATCGCACCTTGGGCCACATGCGCCGCCCTGATGCAAGGGGCCGCGCGGCATCTGCTTCCTGGCGGGTTGCTCATCACGTACGGGCCTTACTTCGAAGATGAAGTCCCAACGGTGCCGAGCAACCTGGCATTCGACGAAGACTTGCGCGCCCGAAATCCCGCATGGGGAATTCGTCGCATTGAGGACGTAACAGCAGAGGCGAACCGATCAGGTCTCACGTTGCGCGAGCGGCATGCGATGCCCGCGAACAACTTGCTGTTGGTCTTCGGCTTCCAGTGAATACAGCGTACGCGCCATGAACGTAGCTCTTCGGATTCTTTTCATCGCCGCAGGCGCACTGCTGCTTGGATTCATTTCAAACGTCATCCTGGTCGCCATCGGCCATTGGCATGAAATGAACGTGGCACGCAGTGAGTACGATCTCTCCGATTCCTTCATGATCGCCATATTCGTGCAGGCACTTTGTGTCGTTGCCGGTGGGTTGATTGGCAATCGGCTGTACCGGCGGTAGCGCGGCCAATGGCTCAACATGCGGCCCGGGCGCATTGCCGCCCGTTCGACAACAACTCAGACAGGCGACAAATGGCAACTCCAGATTCCCGCAGGCGCAGCGCATCGTTCAGCCTGGCCGCATTGGCCACCGCAGCCGCACTCGCCGGATGCGCCTCTGTCAGCGAGCCCGCAATCACGCCCGCCCAGACGGCCCAGGCGCAAGCCGCATGCACGGCGCTGCAAGACATGAAGATCGCGGCCTCCGCCATCGGCAAGCCGAGCTCGGGCGCTGTCGTTCAATCTGCGAGCTTCGTCCCCGCCAATGCCGCGGACAACCCCAATGGCGAGTACTGCGCGGTCAAGGGCGTCGTGCTACCCGTCAGTGCATCGGCGCCCAGCCTCGAGTTCCAGGTCAACCTTCCCACCGCATGGAACCGCCGTGCGCTGCAGATGGGCGGTGGCGGCTATGACGGCACGCTCGTCACCGGCCTGGGCGCCTACACCGCGCAGCCCAACGGCACACCCAACGCGCTGCGCCAGGGCTATGCCACGCTGGGCAGCGACGGTGGGCACAAGGGCACGGGCAACTTCGACGGCAATTTCGCGCTGAACGAAGAGGCGCTTCTCAACTACGGCCAACAGTCGGTGAAGAAAACGCACGACGTGGCGCTGGAGATCATCCGGCAGCGCTATGGTGCGGCGCCACGGCGCTTTTATTTCATTGGTGGATCGCAGGGCGGGCACGAGGCGCTCGATGCCGCGGCGCGCTATGCCGCCGACTACGACGGGGCCATTGCCAACTACCCGGCGTACAACATCACGATGCTGCAACTGGCGTCGCTGCATGTCGGCAAGGCGCTGTATGCCAATGGCGGCGCGGGCTGGATGAACCCGGCCAAGAAGACGCTGCTCGTCAACGCGGTGTATGCCGCCTGCGACGGGCTCGATGGCGCCAAGGACGGGATCATCGGCAATGTCGCGGCCTGCAACGTGGTCTTCAACATCGACAAGGTGAAGGCCACGCTGCGTTGCGTTGGTGGCGTGGACAACGGCGACTTCTGCCTGTCTGATGCGCAGATCGCGGCCGTGCGGCAGATCGCATCGCCCTATGACGCGGGGTTTGCGGTTGCGGGACAGCAGGTGTTTCCGCGCTGGCCGGTGCTCGAAGGTGCGGTGTTCTCGGTGTCGTCGTTTGGCGCATCGCGCGTGCCATCGAACCCGCCGGCCACCACCGATGCGTTGCTGTTCTCCATTGGTGCGGCGCACGCCAAGTATTTCGCCACGCGCAACCCGTCGCTCGATGCGCTTCGCTACGAGCCGGCGCGCTACAGGGCACGGTTGCAGCAGCTGGGCAGCATCACCGACGTGACGACGGTGAGCCTCGAAGCCTTCCGCGCCAGGGGCGGCAAGCTGATCCTCACGCATGGCACGGCGGACGATTTCATCAGCCCTTACAACACCGAGGACTACTACCGCCGCCAGGTCGCCGCCTTCGGCCAGGCGGGTGTCGATTCATTCATTCGCTTCTACAGCGTGCCGGGCTTCGGCCACGGCATGGGGCCGTACCGGCTCGGCTACGACGGGCTCGCGGTGCTCGACAACTGGGTCGAGAAGGGGCAGGCGCCTGAAACGATTCCCTCGGTCGACAACAACCAGAACGCCAACCGCTCGCGGCCGATGTGCCGTTGGCCGGCATGGCCGATGTTCACGGGGGCGGCGGGTGCTTCGATGAACGACGCGGCTAACTTCAGCTGCAGGGCGTCCTGACATCGTTGGTACTTTCCATCGGGTTTTGTGCTCGAGTTTCGTGCACCATCGTGCATCGATCACGATGTTTCACTTTTGAAACGCATGCGTGTCTCGATCCCCCGGTGGGGCGTTTAAAGTTCGAGCCCGGTGCGTTTTCGCGTCACGGACTTTTCCCCCAACCGTTTTACTGATTGAAGAAAGAACCCCCGTTTTGAACAAGACCGACCTCATCGCCGCTATCGCCACGGACACGAACCTCAGCAAGGCTGACGCCGCCCGCGCGCTCGACTCCGCCATCGACAACCTGTCGCGCGCCCTCGCCAGCGGCGACACGGTACAACTGATCGGCTTCGGCACTTTCGCCGTTGCAAGCCGCCCCGAGCGCACGGGCCGCAACCCGTCGACCGGCGAGCCGATGACCATCAAGGCCAGCAAGGCGCCCAAGTTCACCGCCGGCAAGGCGCTGAAAGACGCTGTCAACACGCCTGCAGCAGGCCAGTAAGCGCTTTTTCTTCCCTCCGTTGCGTCGGCGCAGCAGCGCGGGCCTCGGAGGGCCTCATCTTCAGGAAGCCGTCACATTCCGCGCTAGAGTTCGTGCACGTTCACGAGCTCAGCCATCCGACATGTACGACGCGCCTGTGCCAACAACGCAACAATCCCGCACATTGCAGCAGTGGCTGCTTCGGCTCCTTTTCACGGGGGCCTGCCTTCTGGTTCTGGGCTGTGCAAGCCCATCGGGGCCACGACAAGGGCCGGGGCCCGCCGTCAGCAGCACGTTGACGGACGAACAATCGAACAGCATCGCAATTCACGCGCTCGGCCTTGTAGGCACGCCGTACCGCTATGGTGGCAACACGCCTGATGGCGGCTTCGATTGCAGCGGGCTCATCGGGTACGTGTATCTCAACAGCGTGGGCGAATCGCCGCCGCGCACCGTGGCGCGGATGAGCGGCTTCGGCAGCCCGGTGTCGATGTCCGAGCTTCGCACGGGCGATCTCGTGCTCTTCGGCTCATCCACGCCGTCGCATGCGGGCATCTATGTGGGCGGAGGGCGCTTCGTGCATGCGCCATCGACTGGCGGCGTGGTGCGGCTTGATCGGCTGGATGGCGTGTATTGGTCGCGCCAGACGGTGCAGGCGCGGCGGCCTTGAGTCCGGCAAGCATGTCGGCAGCATCGTTCACCCTCACTCCGACAGACTTCGCGCGCCTTCAGAAGGTCGTCGGACGCCGCGTTGGCCGCAAGCCGGGTTTGTCGTCCACCCTGTTCATGTTGCGCGCGGCGGTATGGGTGGGCGTCGGATTACTGGTCGCGGCGTACGTGCGCGTGCTGGACGACTACGTCGAACTGCCGCATCTCCGGTTCATGGCGTACCTTGTGATGATCGTCTTCCTGCTGCTGGTGTCGCTGCCCCATGTTTCCCAGGCGCTCTGGCGCAAGCACATGTTCGCCCCCAATGGCACGTTTCTCTCGCCCCAGACCGTCAGCATCACGGACAGCGCGCTGACGATCCAGTCCGCAACGATGCGGTCAGAACTTCTGTGGGCGGGCTTCATGGCCCCGCGAGGAAGACGACGTGAACCACTATCTCTTTACCGATGAGATGCAGGCGGTCGTGCTTCCTCGTTCCGCCGTTGCATCGTTTGCCGACGAGTTCGAGCGCCTGACTTCGCATCTGAAGAACAAGCCCTGAGGTGAGGGCTCCGCTTCGGTTGACTCCGGCCTCAGCTGGCCTTGCCGCGACCGCTCTTCTTCGGGCTTTCGGCGCGCGGGCTCGCCGCACTTGCTGCTGCAGCAGCGCCATTCAACTGATCGACCCACGACAGAGCATCGACATACGACATGAACCGGTTCAGGTACTCCGGCGAGAGGTCGCGCATCAGCGTGAGCGAGCGGTGCACGAGGTGATGCGAGTTGAGGGGGCCGGCGTTCTCGGGCACCTTTGCCAGTGACTGCGTCAGACGCCGGTCGGCGCTGAGCTTGGACCAGGTGCTCTTGAAGTAGCGGATCGACTTCAGCTCGGTGGAGGGCGACGAGGCAGAAGAGGTGGCGGGCGTCGCCTTGCCTGTTGCGGCCGGGCTGTCATCCATGACCGGCGCGTGCTGGGCGATGTGGTCGATGAGTTCGGCGAGCGCGCCACGTTCAGGTGTTGCTGCTTGCGGCTTCGCAACGTCCGCAGGCGCTGCTTTCTGAAGATCCTCGCCATACGCCACCAGCAGTGCGACCACCTTGTCGTCGAGCATGCGCCGCGCGTCACCGCCGTGCGCAGTCGCGCGCCTGGCCATCGCCTCGATGACACGAAAGCGCACAGGGTCGAAGCGCTGATCGCCACGCGCAAGCGCCGCGGCGACCATCGCGCCGGTGTCGCGGCAAGTCTCTTGATCAGTCACGGGGCTTCGTGTTGGCGTTGGAAGGGCGCGGCGTGGGCGCCATCTCCACACGCCGGTTCTTCGAGCGCCCGTCGGCATCTGCATTCGACGCCACTGCCTGCTCGGAGCCGAATGCGGCCGCAAAGATCGACGACGACGGAATGCCGGCCTCTATCAACGCGCGCGTCACCGTCAGCGCACGCTGGGCCGACAGCTCCCAGTTGTCTGCAAACTGGCGCGCGTTGTCGCGCATCTGCCGGTCGTCGGTGAAGCCGCTCACCATCAGGATCTCGTCTCGCGACTTGAGGTACGCGGTCAGCGGTGCGGCAAGGCTTTTCAGCAGTTGGCGGCCTTCGGGCTGCAGCTCCGCGGAGTTGAAGGCAAACAGCACGCTGCCGTTGATGCCGATGCGTCCGTTGGCCAGCGTCACGCGGCCGGCCGCGAGCGGCCCTGCAAGGGCCTGTTCGAGCGTCTGCAGGCGCTTGGCCTCGGCCTGCCGTTGCTTGACTTCAGTTTCCAGCTTCGACGCAAGCTCCAGCTGCATGCCCAGCGCGCACACCAGGATGAGCACAAAGGCCCCGAGCAGGCCGGCCATCAGGTCGCCGAACACCGCCCACACCGGCACGCCCGGCTCGTCGAAGCTGGCGTCGAGCTCTTCGCGCATCATGCTTCGCTGTCCACCGGCGCTTGCTGCTGCCTGCTGGCGATCTGCTGCATGTCTTCGACGATCTGCTTCTGCGACATGATGCTCAGGTCGATCACTTCACGGGCCTGCGCCACGTAGTAGGCCAACTGTTCATCGCTGCGCGCAATGGATTTGCCCAGCGCGCCTTCGATGCGCTGCAGGTGGCCCACGAGCTTGTCGTTCGACTGGCTGAACATCTGCACTGCGAGGCCGAAGGCTTCACCCAGGCTGGCCACTTCGACGGCGCTGCCGGTGATCTGCGCGGCAACGGCGGCCATCTTCTCGGACTCGGCATCGGCCTTTTCAGTGAAGCGGCTGCCGACGCGCTCCAGCAGGTCCGCCGATGCGGACACCAGCGTGTCGATGGCTGTGCGCTGTTCGGTGGACGCGTGGTTCACTGCATCGAGCAGGGTGGCCAGCGTTTCGAGGATGCGGCTGCGTTCCTCCAGCATTGCGTTGTCGCGCGTCATGCTGTCGGCGAGTTTCTGGCGCAGCTCGGTCACCACTTCGGCTGCGGCCCGCGGTGCTTCTGCAGCGGCTTGCAGGAGCTGCGCGATTTCGGCGACGGTGTTCTTCGCATGCGCCTCGTTCTGTGCCGTCATGTCGCGTGCGGTCTGCGCCACTGTGTCGAAGAGCTGCTGCTGCTGGCTTGCGTTGTGTGCGTTGACCTGCTGCCATTCCTGTTGCAGCGAGGCTGCCATGGCCGTGAGCGATTGCGTCCATGCCGAGAGGCGTTGCTCGTCGCGCGATGCCATCTGGGACATTACTTCGGCCGCGGCCTGCGGTGCTTCGGCTGCGGCTTGCAGTAGCTGGGCGATCTCTGCGACGGTGCTCTTCGCATGCGCTTCGGTCTGCGCGGACATGTCGCGCGCGGTCTGCGCCATGGTGTCGAGCAGCTGTTGCTGCTGGCTTGCGTTGTGCGCGCCGGCTTGTTGCCATTGCTCTTGCAGCGACGCGGCCATGGCCGTGAGCGATTGCGTCCACGCCGAGAGGCGTTGCTCGTCGCGCGATGCCATGTCGGTCTGCAGCTTTGTGTGCGCCTGGTCCACGGTGCTCAGTAGCGAGGCCGAGTGCTGCTCGAAAGTGGCGGCTGCGGCTGACAGGGCCTGGTGCGAATCGCCCGACAGCTTCTCGCTGACGCGCTGATGCTGCGCGAGCGCGTTGCCCCAGGTGTCCGACACGCTGCTCACGGTGCTTTCGAGGCGGGCGGAAACGCTGTCTACCAGCGCGGCTGAGCGCTGTTCGAAGGTCTGCGCGAAATGGTCGTGCGAGCCGCGCAGGTCTTGCGACAGCGCTTCGGTCGTGCGCTGGTGTTCGGCGAGCGCGGTCTTCCAGGTGTCTGCCACGCGGGTGGTGGTGGCCTCGAAGCGGCTCGAGAGGCCATCGAGCTGCTGTTGCACGGTTTGCGAAATGGTGTCGTGCAGCGTGGCGGTTTCGCGTGCGATGCCGGCCATGGTGGCCTCGACGACAGGCTGTATCGCCGCGCTGGCGACGCGTGCGCTTTCGGTCAGGCTCTGCTTCAGCGACTGGTCGACGGAAGTGGCGAGGCTGCCGTACACGGCTTCGGCCTTGCTGTGGAAGCGGTCCTGGCTGCTGACGAGGCGTTCGTTCAGCGCCTGGGTCTGCCGCTCCATCGCGTGCATCATGGCCTGCAGCTGGCCGACCAGCTCGGGCATGGCGTGGGCCTGCTGCTGCAGCAGCTTGAACGACTCTTCACGCTGATGGCTGAGCGAGAAGACGCGCAGTACGGTCGCGATCTTCGTGTCGAGCATCTGCCCGGCCTGCAGCCGCTCGCGCCGGCTCAGTGCCGAGGCAAGGCCCAGCATGGCCGATGCGGCCACGCCTGCAACCGAGGTGCCGAAGGCAAGGCCCAGGCCCTTCACGGGGGCGGAGAGCGAATCGCGAATGGTCTGCAGGTCGGTCGAGCTCTCCAGCGCCAGGCCGGTGCCCTTGAGCGTGACCACCATGCCCACGAAGGTGCCGAGCATGCCAAGCAACACGAGGAAGCCGGCAAGGTAGGGCGTCATCGCCGGGCCGGGCAGGCCGACGCGCTCGCCCTCGATACGCAGGCGCACGGCGTTCTGCAGCGAAGGGTGCAGCTGGCCGAGCCATGTGCCGAGGCTCTCGGGCGGGGAAGAGAGGTCTGCCACGGCATGCGTCAGCGTGGCCGTGGCCTGCTGAAAGCGGTGCAGCTCCAGCGCGCCCATGATGTAGAACGCGCCGACGATCACGGTAACGGCCAGCGCCAGCGGGTTCGTGCCGATGTATCCGGCGCCCACCCAGCCAACGACGGCCAGGCCTGCGACAAAGACAGCGTATTGAAGGAATCGGGTCATGTAGTTCTGGTGGCCTGGGTGCGAAGGGCTTCGAGCAGCCCTTCGACCGGTTGAAATCGAAAGTCCAGTTCGGCGAGCAGCACGTCCTGGGCGTCCTTGCGGAACACGGCCAGCCACGCTTCGTCGGGCTGGGCACCGTTGTCTTTATCTGTCTCTGGTTCGCCGTCCGGCAGGTCCGGCACGTCGGGTGCCTGGCTGGCCTTGCGCAGGCGCTCGAAGTGCTTTTCGAGGATGCCCGGCACGGCCGACAGCAGGCTGTGCTCTCGCGCCTCCAGCACCTGCGCCATGACCACGTCCACGGACGCGAGCCGGGCCATGGACGGCGACTTTGCCGCCAGCGCCGAGCGCAGCCGGCTGCGCAAAGAGCCGACGCCTGCTTCCATCGCCTGTTGCCGGGCGAGGTAGCGCCGGCGATAGGGGGTGAAGTCGGGCGTTGCGTCCTTGCTGGTGCCGAAGGTGGTGTCTTCGACGATGGCGTTTGCCAGCGCGGTTCGCACGCGTTGGCATTCGCTTTCTTCGGTGTTGCGGGGAGCGCGCGTACTGGCCTGTGTTGTTGCCGGTGCGCCATCGAGCGCTGCGGACAGCGAGATGGCATCGGTCCAGCCGAACCACTGGCTCAATCGGTCAGCGGTGGGTTGCGCGGGTTCGCGAGCGTCGATGTCGGTCAGTCGTGAAAGCAAGCGAATGAGCGCCGAGCCGTTGAAACCTGTGCGCCTTGAAACTTGCCCCATAACCTCCTGAACGCGCTTGAACGCACCTCTTCGAAAAACCTCGCAGTCTACAACAGGGCCCTCTCTCGAAGGCCTGCCTGGCGGCCTCGCCCGGCCTCGGCTGTGTAACGAAATGCCAGCTTTTTCATTTTGTGCGCAGCGAAGTTACGTGCTCGGGCCGCACGCCCATTCCCACGGCCCGTGCCGGGAGCCTGCGTAGGAGCGGCCAGCGTGCGAGCAGCCGCAGCGGCCAGGGCACGTGCCCAACCGTGGCCGTCAGCTCGCCGTGGAGCACTGGCATCAGCACTCGGTCTTGTATGAGGCGCTGCACGGCCTGCGTCACGCGCACGGGCCATTCCCTGCGGCGCTGCAGCTGGGGCAGCAGGGTGTCGATCTCCTTCTCGGTCGCTGTGCCGGCCAGCGCAGTGGCCAGCAGGTTCGCGGCAGCCACGGCGTCCTGCACGGCGAGGTTGATGCCGACGCCGCCCACCGGCGACATCGCATGCGCGGCGTCGCCGATGCACAGCAGCCCGCGGCATGACCAGGCCTCGAGGCGGTCGACCGTCACTTCGAGCAGCTTCACCGCGTCCCAATCGGGCAGCGCCTCAGGCAGCCGCGCGGCGAGAAAGGGCGCGATCTTGCCGATCGCTTCATGGAATGCCCCGATGCCCCGGGCCTGCAGCGCATCGTGGCCGCCCTTGGGTATCACGAAGGCGCATTGCCAGTAGTCGCCGCGGTTCAGCGTCACCAGAAAACGCCCACCCGCGACGTGGCCCGCGGTGGCCGATGGGTCACCGGCCTGCCTGGGAATGGCCATCCACAGCACGTCGATGGGCGCGCCATAGCTGATGTGCGGCAGCGCGGCGGCATCGCGCAGCGCGGAGTGCCGCCCGTCGGCCGCCACCACCAGCGAGGCGTGCAGCTCGACATCCTGCGGCTGGCCCGCGCGGCGGCCGCGCCGCACCTTCACGCCGTTGACGCGGCCCTTGTCTTGCAGCAGGCCGATGGCCTCGGCATCTGTCCACAGTTCGAAGCCCGGGTAGCGCCGGGCCTCGTCGCACATGAAGTCCAGAAACTCCCACTGCGGCATCAGCACGAGAAACCTGCTGTGCGCAGGCAGGTGCGTGAAGTCGGCCACTGGGATGCTGCGGCCCTCTATGGTGGCGCGCAGTTCCTCGATGCGGTCGTGCGGGCGCTGCAAAAAGGCTTCGAGCAGGCCCAGCTCGTGCAATATCTCCAGCGTGGACGGATGCACCGTGTCGCCGCGAAAGTCGCGCAGAAAGTCGAGATGCTTTTCCAGCACGACGACGGGCACGCCGGCCCGGGCCAGCAGAAGGCCCAGCACCATGCCGGCAGGACCGCCACCTGCGATGCAGCAGCGTGGTTGTGTGTCCATGGCTTCTATCTTTTCGCTCCCTGATGACGGGCTCGATCTTCGCGCGTGGTCCGGTTCATGCATGTAGGCCCGCAGGCATTGCACAGCGGCCCGGCGCTTGCCGTATCCGGGTTTTCCATTACGCAAAGCCACGCGCCCGCCCTGCGCAGTCCGACGGATGCGCCCGCGCCGCAGCCCGGCAAAACTCCTCGGGTCAATAACGAGGAGACATCCGCATGCACAGCATCCGACGCCATCTGGTGTGGCTGGTCGTGGCCGTGGTCGGCGCTTTCGCGCTAGGCACCGTGGCCCTGACCCGAGGCGAAAGCGTCAACGCCCTCTGGGTGGTGGCCGCCGCGATCTGCACCTACCTGATCGCCTACCGCTACTACAGCCTCTTCATCGCCGACAAGGTGCTGGGCCTGGACGGCAACCGCAAGACGCCGGCGCACCGCCACAACGACGGCCTCGACTACGTGCCGACCGACAAGAACGTGCTGTTCGGCCACCACTTCGCGGCCATCGCAGGGGCCGGTCCGCTGGTGGGCCCGGTGCTCGCCGCGCAGATGGGCTACCTGCCCGGCCTGCTGTGGATCCTGGCCGGCGTGGTGTTCGCCGGTGCGGTGCAGGACTTCATCATCCTGTTCATTTCCACGCGGCGCGACGGCCGCTCGCTGGGCGACCTAGTCAAGCAGGAGATGGGCGTGGTGCCCGGCATGATCGCGCTGTTCGGCACCTTCATGATCATGATCATCATCCTCGCGGTGCTGGCGCTGATCGTGGTGAAGGCGCTGGCCGAATCGCCGTGGGGCACCTTCACGGTGGCTGCGACGATTCCGGTGGCGCTGTTCATGGGCGTGTACCTGCGCTACATCCGACCGGGGCGCATCGGCGAGGTGTCGCTGATCGGCTTCGTGCTGCTGATGCTCGCCATCTTCGGCGGGCAGGCCGTGAGCCAGAGCGCCGAATGGGCGCCGCTCTTCACCTTCGACGGCAAGGCGCTCACGTGGATGCTGGTGGGCTACGGCTTCATCGCCGCGAGCCTGCCTGTGTGGCTGCTGCTGGCGCCGCGTGACTACCTGTCGACCTTCTTGAAGATCGGCACGATCATCGCGCTGGCCATCGGCATCGTGTTCGTGATGCCCACGCTGCAGATGCCGTCCATCACGCAGTTCGCGCAGGGCAACGGCCCGGTGTGGTCGGGCAGCCTGTTCCCGTTTCTCTTCATCACCATCGCCTGCGGCGCGGTGTCGGGCTTTCATGCGCTGATCTCCTCGGGCACCACGCCCAAGATGCTCGACAACGAGCGCCACGCGCGCTTCATCGGCTACGGCGGCATGCTGGCCGAATCGTTCGTTGCGGTGATGGCGCTGGTTGCGGCCTCGTGCATCGAGCCGGGCATTTACTTTGCGATGAACAGCCCCGGCGCGCTGGTCGGAACGACCGCGCAGCAGGTGGCTGCCACGGTGTCGAGCTGGGGCTTCGTGATCACGCCCGAGATGCTGGTGCAGACCGCGAAGGACGTTGGCGAAACCACCATCCTCGGCCGCGCAGGCGGCGCACCGACGCTGGCCGTGGGCATGGCCCACATCCTCCACCAGGTGATCGGCGGGCAAGCCATGATGGCCTTCTGGTACCACTTCGCGATTCTGTTCGAGGCGCTGTTCATCCTCACGGCTGTGGATGCCGGCACCCGCGCGGGCCGCTTCATGCTGCAAGACCTGCTGGGCAGCTTCGTGCCCGCGCTCAAGCGCACCGATTCGCTGCCGGCCAACCTCGTTGCCACGGCGCTGTGCGTCGCGGCCTGGGGCTACTTCCTGTACCAGGGCGTGGTCGATCCGTTGGGCGGCATCAACACGCTGTGGCCGCTGTTCGGCATCTCCAACCAGATGCTGGCCGCCGTGGCGCTGATGCTGGGCGTGGTCGTGCTGTTCCGCATGAAGCGCGAGCGCTATGCGTGGGTGGCCATTGCGCCGGCAGCATGGCTGCTGGCGTGCACGCTCACGGCCGGCTGGCAGAAGATCTTCTCGGCCGACCCGAAGATCGGTTTTCTCTCGCACGCCGCGAAGTACACCGACGGCATCGCCAACGGCGTGCTGGTTGCACCGGCCAAGACGCCCGAAGCCATGTCGCGCATCGTGTTCAACGACCGTCTCGACGCGGCGCTGTGCGCGCTCTTCATCTTCGTGGTGCTGAGCGTGCTGGTGTACAGCATCAAGGCCTGCCTCGCGGCGCGCGCGGCCAACCGGCCGACCACCAAAGAGACGCCGTTCGAGCCCGTGGGCGCAGCAGCCGCAACGGCTGCCCACTGACGCCATGGGCCTCGCATTGCCGGAAGCCGGGCGCTACTTTGCGCGCTCGCTCAAGCAGTCGCTGCGGCTCATGGTCGGGCTGCCCGACTACGACGCCTACCTGACGCACATGGCGGCCACCCACCCTGACCGGCCGCCGATGAGCTACGAGGCCTTCTTCCGCGAGCGGCTGGAGGCGCGCTACGGGGCAGGCAAGGGGCGCTGCTGCTGAGCGAGAAGCCCCCAGGCTCAGGCCATGCCTGAGCCCGCCTGCGCTAATTCCAGCTTCTTTCTTCGGCGCCGCGGCGCGACGATGTCTCCAACGTCACTCGTGGAGAACATCGATGCCATCCGAACTCAACCAGATCACCGGCTTGTCGCTGCGCTGGCGCGTCCTGCTGTCGGGCGTGCTGCTGCTGGCGGCGGCGATCAGTGCGGCGCATCCGTCGTCGAATGCGGGCGTCGAGCTGCAGTCGGAGCAGCGCTTTCAACTGGCCCTTGAGGCACAGGCCGCGCGCGACTATCGCTCGATGCTCGAGGAGCTGCGCCAGGCGGCCAACGAAGGCCACGCCGAGGCGCAGGAGATGCTCGGCATGGTGCTGATGACCGGCCCCGCGCTCTACGGCACGGCCGTGAAGGCCGATCGCTGCGAAGCGGGCATGTGGATGCGCCGCGCGGCGGTGCAGGGCAGCGAAACGGCGAAGGTGCAGCTGACCTTTCTGAACCGGCTGCGCGCCTCGCCCGCGGGGAAGAACGCCTGTGGCTGAATGCGTAGTGCCTGATCGCGGCCATGCTTGCGCACTGGTCGCACAATGGCGCGTGGCGACGAGGGCATGCTGTCGCCCTCGACACAAGGACCGTCCTCCATGCGCAACGTGCTCGATTTCAGTTCCTGGCAAGGCCTGCTCACGACCCTGATGGGCCTGGTGCTGGTGTCTGTCGTGGCGGTCGGCATACGCCTGCTCGTGATGCACAGCGTGCAGCAGCGGCGCGAACGCCAGAACCGGCAGATCAACGAGCGGTTGAAGACGCTCATCGCGGCTTACAAGGTGCTGGGTGGTTCGTTCACCGGCGACCTTGCCGTTGACCCCAGCCATCTGCGTGAGCTTCGGCAACGTGCCGGGGCTGCGGCGGCAGAGGATGCGGCTGCTCATGCAGACGTGTCCGCATCGGACCGCCGTCGCCGCATCCGCGATGCAGTGGAAGCCGCGCTGTCCGACGTGATCCTGCTGGGCACCGAGACGCACGTGCGCCTCGCCGCCAAGGCGGCCAGCGACATGGTTGCGGGCCGCACGGTCGAGACTGCAGAACTGGTTGTGGCACTGCGAACATTCATCCGCGACGTGCTAGACCTCGATCCAGTCCCTGCAGAACTGGGCATTCCCAGGCAGGGCCCCGTGCGGGCGAAAGGCACGCCTGCGCGTGGTGATCGTGGCGAAGGGGCCGGCGGTGGACGAGGCGGTGGTGCCAAAGGCGGCGGTGGTGGCGGCGGCGCGGGGATGCGGTCCGAGACCGTTCTTGAAAGCAACGACGCCCACGCGCCGGGCAACCGCGAATGAAGCGCGAACGAAGAGGGATGCGATGTTCAAGGATCGCTCCGATGCCGGCCGGCAACTGGCGTTATTGCTGAGCCAGTACCGCGATGCACAGCGCTGCATCGTGCTCGCACTGCCGCGAGGTGGCGTGCCAGTAGGTGCCGAAGTGGCACGCGCGTTGCACCTGCCGCTCGACGTGCTGGTCGTGCGCAAACTAGGCCTGCCCGGCCATGAGGAATACGCCGCCGGCGCCATTGCAGTCGGCGGCATTCGCGTGACGGGCGAAGAAGCGCCTGGTATGGCGCGCACATTGAAACGGGAGCAGCGCGAACTGCAGCGGCGCGAGCGCGAATACCGGGGCGATCGCGCGCCGCTCGACCTGCATGGCATGACGGCTCTGCTGGTCGACGATGGACTCGCAACCGGCTTGTCGATGCGCGCAGCGGTGATTGCTGCAAGGGCACTTGGTGCGGTCTCGGTCATCGTGACCGTACCCCTGGGCAGTGCGTTCGCGTGCCATGCGCTGCAGACACCGGCCGACCCGTCAGCGCTGACCGGCATCGGCAGCATGAGCCCCGCCATGACCCATGCCGACGAGGTGGTGTGCCTGCACACGCCAGAGCCCTTCTTCGCCGTCGGTGCCTGGTACGAATCGTTCGAGGCGCCCAGCGACGAAGAGGTGCGGCAGACGCTGGCGCAATGGCGCTGATGATCTTTCTTTCCCGACGCCTCTGCACCGTAGACTCCTGCGTCACCAACGAGTGGAGCGGAGTGATGGTCCAGAGAGAAGTACACAACGAGGGAGTGGGGCGCAGCGCCTTCCGCTTTGCAATGCGTGCGGGAGCATTGATTTCATGCGTGGCGCTGCTGGTTGCTACTGCCTTGGCGCTGGCAGGCTGCGCATCGCATGACCCGAATCTCAAGCGCATCTCCGGGGATTCCATCGAACTCCACGAGAAGCTGATGTTTTCCGCCATCGCAGGCGCAGCGCCCGGCGTGCGGTACTACCACGGCTTGTTGCCCGGCACCTACAAGGCCACCATGGAAGACAAGGCCGGTCGGTACTACTTCGGCAACGGTGCCCTGCTGGTGCTTGGCGGCCAGCAGAATGCCGATGGCACTACGGAGGAGCCGCTGGCTGTGGGCGGTTTCTGGCTGGCGAAGGACAACGGCGCATATCCGCCTATGCGCCTGTTCTACCTGCCGAAGTTCCGGGATCAGGGCACGATGGTGAACGGCGTGATCGTGAACACCATTGTGCAAACTCCGGGGCTCTCGGTCGGACAGGCCGGCATTGCCGGTGCGCTGGGTGGCGCGATTGCCGGGGCGATCGTCGAGAGTGGCGCCGTGGGGTATGGCCCGAAGAACGGGGAGCCGATCTTCGTTCCGTTCAAACAGGTGCCGGATGAGAGTCTGCTCTTCACGCAAGCTGTGGCTAGCCGTACCCCGGCCAAGGCGGAAGAGGCGCGTTGAGACAGGAAGTACCTACAGGCAATGAAGAACGCACTCTCTTGACCAACGAAACCGAGTCTGGCGCCGATGCCCATCCATTCATTTGCCGCAACCGACCTCGTCTTCGATCACCAGAAACTCGGCGTGCTTCTGGTGTTTCCGACAGAGCAACTGCCTCAGGCGCGGCTTCGTCCCAGCCCGGTCGACCTCGAGGAACTCGTCGACAGCCCGCATCCCTATCTGCGTGAAATGGCCGAACAGGCCTTGCAGCGGGACAACGGAATCAAGAATGCTCTGGACGCGATCGCGAGCGAGTTCGAATTTGCTCCGCTCCCCACGCTGAAGCGATGGTGTCAGGCCAACGGCTTTGCGGCGCTTGCCTCGGAGTTAGCACAACTGCCTGTCGCGGCGGCGGAAGGCACCTTCAAATTCAAGGGCTACCTTCCGACCAGGATCGACGAATCGGCAGCAACACGCTACGCCGCGTTGCTTCTCCTCATGGCTGTGCGTGCGATCTTCTTTGGCGAGCGAAGAGGTCTGGATCAGATCGTCGGCAGCATCGAGGCCAAGGGCTGGCGCTATGCCCGTGTGCTTCCAGAAGACTCTGCGCTCGTGGTCAGCGGCTTCATGACGCTGTCCGAACATTTTTCCGATCTGGGGATGGCGACGGTGCTCCGCTCATGCGCTCAGCGAATAGTCGATGCTGTTCATCCCGAAGACAGACCTGTCGCTGCGCTCGCAATCACTTATTCGTTGCTGGTGTCGACCGGTCGTTCCGCATTGGCCAAGAATCCTCAGCTACTTCTGAAGTTCGCTAGCTGAAGAATTCAGAGCTTCTTTTCGGTCGAGTGCTATGCCTTCTGCGCCGGAGCACTCATCGCATCGAACCCACGCGCCAGATCCGCCGTCAGATCCTCCGGCGCCTCCAACCCGATGTGCAACCGCACAACCGCCCCGCGCTTGCTCCAGTCCGTCACGCTGCGCGCCGCACGCATGTTGGTCCATGCCACCAGGCTTTCATAGCCGCCCCACGATGAGCCACGCCCGAACAGCGTGAGCGCATCGACGAAGCTCTCGACCGCGGCGCTCTCGATGCCGGGCTGCAGCTCGATGGAAAGCAGCCCGTTCGTGCCGCTGCAATCACGCTTCCAGATATCGTGCCCCGGATGCTGCGGCAAGGCAGGGCAGAACACAGTGGCCACTTCAGGCCGCTTCTGAAGCCAATGCGCCACTTCCAGCGCATGCCGCTCGTGCATCTGCAGCCTAGCCGACAGCGTGCGCATGCCGCGCAGCACCAGCCAGGCGTCGTCGGGGCTCACGGTCATGCCGAATGCATCGCAGCGCTCGTTCAGCGGGCGCCATGCGGCTTCGGTCGTGGCGACGGTGCCCATCATCACGTCCGAGTGGCCCGAGAGGTACTTGGTGGCGGCCATCGTCGAGATGTCCGCGCCGAGTTCGAGAGGCCGGTACTGCACGCCGGAGCCCCAGGTGTTGTCCGCCGCGAGCAGCGCGCCGCGCGCGTGCGTCAGTTCGGCGAGCTTCGGCAGGTCGCACATTTCGTAGACCAGCGAGCCAGGGCACTCCGCGTACACCAGCCGCGTGTTCGGCTCGAACAGTCCTTCGATGCCGCTGCCGTCCGCCGCGAAGAACGAGCTGCGAATGCCATATGGCTCCAGAAACGAATGCACGAGGTTGCGCGTGGGCTCGTACACGCTGTCCGACATCAGCACATGGTCGCCCGGCTTCAGGTACGACAGCAGCAGCATGCCGATGGCCGCGAGGCCGGTCGGAAAGAGCCGCGTGCGGTAGGCACCTTCGAGTTCGCTCACTGCGTCTTCGAGCGCGAAGGTGGTCGGTGTGCCGCGTGCGCCGTAGCTGAAGATGCGTTCGTCGTCGCGCCGCGCGCGTGCGTCGCGCATTGCGCCCACGCTGTCGAACAGCACAGTGCTCGCGCGCATCAGCGGTGTGTTGACGGGCGCGCCACCGGCATAGGAAGGCGCCTTGCCGGTGCGCGTGAGCCGGGTGTCGAGGGAGAGTCCGGGGGAGTCTTTGTGCGAGTTGGACATGGTGTTCAAGCGTTGGCCAAGCCTCGATGGTGCGTCAATCTGCCTTCGCACCGGAAAGTTTGACGATGCGCGACCAGCGGTCGATGTCCTGGCGCAACTGCGCGGCGAAGGCTTCGGGCGAGTTGGCCACCACTTCACTGCCACCGTCGTTCACGAGCTTGGTCACCTCGGGCATGCGCAGCGTGCGCACGATGGCTTCGTTCAGGTAGGCCACGCGTTCGGGCGGTGTGCCGGCCGGTGCGAAGAAGCCGTACCAGTCTTCGAAGCGCGCACCGGCGTAGCCCAGCTCCTCGAGCGTCGGTGCATTCTTGAAGACGCCGATGCGGCGCGGGCTGGTCACGGCCAGCACGCGCAGCTTGCCGTTCTGCACCAGACCCGCGACCGAAGATGTCGAGGTCACGAGCACATCGACCTGTCCGCCGAGCAGGTCGGTGAGTGCGGGGCCGGCACCCTTGTAGGGCACGTGCGTCATGGCGATGCCGTCGTCCTTCGACAGCACCACGCCAACGAGGTGCGACAGCGTGCCGTTGCCCGGCGTTGCATACGTCACCTTTCCGGGGCTGGCCTTGGCCTTGGTGGCGAGGTCGGCAAAGGTCTTGAGCGGGGAGTTGGCATCCACCACCAGCGCGAGCGGCGCGGCGTTGATCTGCGTGATGGGAATGAAGTTCTTGATCGGGTCGAAGCCGGGCGCCGCATACAGCGTGGGGTTCACGGCCATGATCGACACCTGCGAGGTGAGCACGGTGTAGCCGTCGGGCTTGGCGTCGGCCACGGCCTTGGCGCCGATGTTGCCGCCCGCGCCGCCGCGGTTGTCGACCACTGCCGCCTGTCCCATGATTTCCGGCAGGCGCGTGGTCACGAGGCGCGCGGTTGCATCGTTGCCGCCGCCGGGCGGGAAGGGCGAGATGAACTTCACCGTCTGCGACGGATAGCCGTTGCGCGGCGCGAGCGGTTCGGCTGTGGCTGGCTGCAAGACGAGCGCCGCGAGCCATGCGGCGGCGACGGCAAAACGGGCAAGGTGCGGGATGCGGCTGGCGAACGACATGACGGAACTCCTGGAATAAGAACGGACAAGGACGAACAGAAAGCGAAAGCCGGGCTCAGGCGTGCGATGCGGCGGTGGGAAGGCGGAAGGCGGCCCGCTCCTGCGCGTCGAGCTGCGCGACGAGGCCGGTCTCCCATGCGAGGTAGCGGCGCGCGGCTTCCTTGTTGCCGTCGTGCCGGTCGTGCACGAAGAACAGGTAGTCGATGCAGTCGCTGTCGGCGGGCAGCGCGGGCGTGGCCTCGACGGGCAGTCCTGCGGCGCGCCATGCGGCCATGCCACCGGCCAGCAGCAGCGGCGCGGGCGAGTGGCCTGCGAGTTCGGAGGCGGCAGCCCATGCCGCAAGCGCGGCATCGTCGGCGACCAGCACGAGCTGGCGGGTCTCGCTCTTCACGTCGGCCGCGAGGCGAGGGCGAATCGACCAGCGCGCCTGCGGGATGTGACCGGCGCGAAACTGCATGCTGCCGCGCAGGTCGATCACCGCCACCTCGTTGCGCTCGATGCGCGCGGCAAGGGCTTGCGCATCGATGGTGGCCAGTGCGGGCGCTTGCGGAGCGGCAGCGGGCGCCAGCGACAGGCCGCTCGCCAGCCCACCCTCGAGCACGCTCGCGTCATGCCCCATCTGCCGCAGCCAGCTCGCGATGGTCGGTGCGCGCACGCCGTCGTTGTCGAACAGCACGAGCCGGGCACCGCGCACGCCGAAGTACTGGTCGCCTGCCTGCATCAGTTGGCCGCCGGGCGTGTGCTGCGCGCCGGGCAGGCTGCCGGCCGCGAATTCTTCGGGCGTGCGCACGTCGCACAGGAACAGGCTGCGGCTTGTATCGGCGGCCCATTGCTGCACGGTCTGCGCGTTCACCGCCGGCACGTCGAAGCGGGCGGCCAGCGCTTTCGCGGCGGGGCGCAGGTCGGTGTTGCCGCTGTCGTCCGCATAGCGCCGCGTGCCGCCATGCTCCAGCGTGTGGTCGCCCAGGTACCAGCCCTGCGTGCCGTTCTCCAGCGCATAGACGGGGTTGGGCAGCCCGAGGTTGATGAGCGTCTGCGCGCCGATGATGCTGCGCGTGCGGCCCGCGCAGTTGATGACGATGGGCGTGGTGGTGTCGGGCACCAGCTGGCGCACGCGGTAGGCCAGCTCGCCGTTGGGGCAGCAGGTGGCGCTGGGAATGTTCATCTTGTGGAACTCGCTGACGGGGCGGCCGTCGAGCACCACGACCTTGTCCTTGCGCGCCAGCATCTCGGCGAGCTGGTCGGCGCTGACGCGGGGCGTGTGATAGACCTCTTCGGCCAGTTCGCCGAAAGTCTTCGAAGGCAGGTTGACGCCCGCGAACAGCACGTAGCCCGCGGCCTTCCATGCGCGGGCGCCGCCTTGCAGCACGTGCACGTCGGTGTAGCCCAGCACGGCCAGCCGCGCGGCGGCGCGTTCGGCCACGTCGGCATCGCCTTCGTCGTACACCACCACCCGCACGCCGCGGCGCGGCACGAGGCGCGGCGCATCGATTTCCAGCCGGCTGAAGGGCAGGGGAATGCCGTAGAACAGATGCGCCTCGCCGTACTGGCCGTGCTCGCGCACGTCGAGCAGCGCGATTTCGCCGCCGTCGTGCAGCCAGGATTTGAGGGTCTTCGGGTCGATGAAGGAGGTCATGAGAGCAACAAGTCGTTGGGACGAACGAAGTCCTGCGAGGCCGCAGCGCGCGGCCCGCATGAGGAAAAGGAAAGCCGGAAAGGGAGCGCTTAGCGGCGCGTCTGTACGCCGATGCCCATGGTCTGGTATGTGCCTGCTGCCAGGTCGTAGGCGGTGCGCTGGTTCAGCGTTTCGAGCGCACGGCCGTACATGTGCAGGTGGCGAATCACTTGCTCGCCCTGGATCTCGACCGAATGGATGTCTTCAGGCATCAGCGCGATGCCCTTGCCCGGCGCGACGACGACCAGTTCGGTCTGCTTCAGCTTGCCCACGCCCGGCACGTTGCCGTCGTCGGTGCGCTCGTACACGCGGTTGTGCTCGGTTCCCTCCACGGCTGCGATGCAGGCCCAGGTCGTGTGGTTGTGCGGCACGATCTTCTTGCCCGGGCGCATCACGTTCAGGTACAGCGCGTAGCTCTGGTCCGGGTCTTCGGCGATCAGGTAGCGGGCCTGGTGCTCGCCGGCCTCGGGCGGCGGGAAGTCGGCGGCGCCCCAGTATTCAGTGTGCGCGGCCAGGTCTTGCAGCGAATCGAGCACCACATCGAGTTTTTCGCGGGTGGCTTCAGCGCCGCCGATGGCTTTCTTCATGTCGGCGATGGACGCCTCGACGGCCTGGCGGCGTTGCTCGGAAGGGGTGCTCATGCAGTTTCTCCAGTGGGGTTGCCTGTTTGGTGTGCATTCACTGTAGTGACGGGGGCGTGACGCAACAATCCAAGCAGAGCAGGAAACACATCAATAAAATTAATGTATGCCCACGCTCGATCTCGAACTGCTGCGCTCTTTTGCGGCCGTCGTCAGCCTCAACAGCTTTGCGGCGGCGGCCGTGCACCTGGGGCGCACGCAGTCGGCCATCACGCAGCAGATGCAGCGGCTGGAGGAGCAGATCGGCCATCCGCTGTTCGCCAAGCAGGGGCGGCAGAAGCGGCTCACGGAGCACGGCGAACGGCTGCTCACCTACGCGCATCACATGCTGGCGCTGAACGACGAGGCGCTGCGCAGCCTGCGGCAGGGGCAGCTCGAAGGCAACCTGCGCATCGGTGCGCCGCACGACGTGGCCGAGACCATGCTGCCGCTGCTGCTGACCGAGGTGGCGCGCACCTCGCCGCTGCTGCAGCTCGACATCCACATCGGCCGCAGCCCCTATCTCATGACATCGCTCAAGAGCGGCGAGGTCGACATGATCATCTCCAACCGCGCCGACGAGCACTCGCAGTTCGAAGGCGTGGTGCTGCGCACTTCGCCCACCGTGTGGCTGTGCGCCGCGAGCTACGTGCACGACCCGACGAAGCCGGTGCCGCTCATCATGGCCGACGGGCCCAGCATCTTCCGCCGCATCGGCCACGAGGCGCTCGACGCGGCGGGCGTGGCCTGGACGCCGCGCTACACCTCGTCGAGCCTGATCGGCATCAAGGCCGCATTGCGCGCGGGGCTGGGCGTGACGGCGCGCGGCGTGGAGCAGCTCGACGCGGGCTTGCGCGTGCTGGGCGCGGGCGACGGCATGCCGCGGCTACCCGACCTGGCTTACTACCTCTATGTGCGCAGCCATGTGGTGAACCCGGTCACGCGGCAGGTGTTCGAGACGCTGAAGAAGCACCTGCGGCTGCCGCGTAGCGATATGCCGGCGTAGGGCTCCTGCTGTCGCCTACATCATTGCGTAGCTGCCGCGCCCGCCCTGCTTGGCCCGGTACATGGCCTTGTCGGCCGTGGCGAGCAGGTCTTGCGGCGTTTCGCTGCCGCTGCCCAGGGCGATGCCTATCGACACGCCAATGACCATGCTTGAATGCTCCAGCTGCAGCGGTTGGGCAATCGCGTCGATGCATCGCCGTGCCAGCGTCAATGCGGCCTGTTCCGCGGGCTCTTCGAAGTCGGTGGCCAGCAGCACGAATTCGTCGCCGCCGATGCGCGCCACCGTGTCTGTGTGCCGCACCAGGGCCCGCAGCCGGTGTGCGATTTCCCCGAGGGCCTTGTCACCCGCTTCGTGGCCGAAGGTGTCGTTGAGGTCCTTGAACCCGTCGAGGTCCAGGTAGAGCACGGCTACCTGCTGCGCGCGCTGCCTGGCATGGACGAGCGCCTGTTGTAGCCGCTCGTCCAGCAGCTTGCGGTTGGGCAAGCCTGTCAGCGTGTCGTGGTGGGCCAGGCGAGCCAGCGCCTCCTGGTTGTCGAGCAGCTTGGCCAGCAGCCGGTTGAAGGCTTGCGTCAGGTGCCCGATCTCGTCGTTGCGCACCACCTGCAGCGGCGTCAGCGCGAGCTCGCCGCGGGTCATGCGGTCGGCCTGGTCGGCGGCGCGCAGCAGTGGCCGCAGCAACCACGCCATGATCAGGCCGATCACGACGAGCACCGCCGTCACGGCGGGCGCGCGTTGCTGCAGGATGAAGGTCTGCATGCGCGACACCGGGGCCAGCGCTTCCGACACGGGTAGCCTCGCCACCACGAACCAGCCGCTGTTCGGCACCGAGGCAATAGCGGAGATTTCTTCGATGCCCTTTGCGTTGCGTGTCGTCCCGCTACCGCGGAAACCCGCCATGGCCCGGTCGTGCAGCGGGTTCACGCCGTCGGGCGGGGTCGGCGTGAGGGACATCGAGACGTCCGTGGAGGCGACGAAGATGCGGTCGCGCGGCGAGATCACCAGGATGCCGCCGGCCTGGCCCACGCGCCCCTCCTGCAGGTGGTCGAGCAGGCCGTCGGCCGAGAGGTCTGCCGTGCCGAGCAGCACGGCGACCACCTGGCCGGCACCGTTGCGGATGGGTGCGGCCATGGGCAGGGCCGAGTGCTGAGAAGCCGTGGACCGTGGGCGGCCTACCGCGCGCTTCCCGGCGGATGCGGCTGTGAATTCCGGACCGCCCGTTTCCAGCTGTACGGCGCTGTCGAGCCCGTCGAGTCGTTTGCCGGTGACATCGGTGACCACAAGGCCGAGGGGGAAGAGGGCGCTCAGCGCGCTGCGTTCCGCCAGCCATGCATGCAGCTGCTCGGGCTGCGCCAGGAGTTCCGGCGGCAGGGCACCAGCCAGGCGCTCCAGGAACGACAGCCGTTCGTCCAGGTAGTTGTCGACATCGCGGGCCACGTAGGCGGCCAGCGCCATCTGCTGCGTCGCCACTGATTTCGTCAGGTCTTCCCGCAGGAAGCGGGTGAGCTGGATGTAGCTGGCGGCGGTGCCCACGACTGCCATCGCCAGACCCATCACGAGGAGACGAACGACCAGGCTATTGGCGGATTTTCGGAGATTCACTCTGGCTGCGGGTCGAGAGGCGGTTAGGTGCGGGACTGTATCCGAAGCGCTCCTGCGGCCGCTGACGGCGCGACCAGAGGAGGGCCGCACCCATGGCCAGCACCAGGAAGCCGCCGAAGCCTGCCAGCGTCGGCAGCAGCGGCGCATCGAAATACAGCAGCGCGCCGTACACCCCCAGCATCGCCAGCGAGGCCAGGCTCTCGTTGAAGTTCTGCACCGCGATCGACTGGCCCGGGTGCATGTACAGCAGCCCGCGGCTTTGCAGCAGCGCGTTCATCGGCACCAGCAGCAGGCCCGCGAGCGTGCCGATCACCACCAGCAGCGCGGCGGCCACGGCGGGCTGCGTCACCAGCGTCATGAGCAATATCACGGCGCCCAGCGCAATGCCGATCGGCAGCGCGCGCAACGCACGCCCGAGCGGGAACCAGCGCGAGGCACCGACGGCGCCAGCCGCCATGCCGATGGCCACCGCGATCTGCAGCAGTGCGCCCTGCGACAGGGTGAGCCCCAGCCGCTCGGCCGCCCAGCGCAGCACCAGAAACTGCAGCGTGGCCGACGCGGCCCAGAAAAGGCTGGTGACGGCCAGCGAGATGCGCGCATCGGCATCGCGCCACAGCAGCACCAGCGAGCCCCCGAAATCCCGCAGCAGCCGGCCCGGGTGCGCCAGCGCCGCGCGGTCGCGTGCCGGGCTGTGCGGAATCGCGAGCGTGCAGGCGGCGGCCAGCAGGTACACCGCGCCGATGGCGGGCAGGGCAAGGCCCTTGCCGACCAGCGTGCTGCCCAGCGCCACGCCGAACAGGATCGACAGCACCGTGCCTGCCTCGATCCAGCCGTTGGCGGCGACCAGTTCTTCTTGCGGAATCAGCTCGGGCAGGATGCCGTACTTGGCTGGCGAGTAGGCCGCGGCGCCAAGGCCGACCAGCGCGTAGGCCACCAGCGGCTGCACCTGCCACAGCAGCAGGGCGCAGCCGCCCAGCTTGATGAGGTTGGTGGCCATCAGCACGCGGCCCTTCGGCGCCGCGTCGGCCACGGCGCCTGCGAAGGCGGCGAGCAGCACATAGGAAAGATAGAAGAACAGCCGCAGCGCGGGCGTCATCCAGCCGGTCGCGTGGCGCTGCATGAGCAGGCCGATGGCGACGATCAGCAGCGCGTTGTCGGCCAGCGAACTGAAGAACTGCGCGGCAACCACCGAGCGCAGCGCGCGCTTGGACCGCGCGCGTGGGGCCGCCGCGCTCACGCGGTCATGCCAAAGAAGTGCTGGCGGTAGCGCGGCGACACGTCGTCCACGCGCAGCATCAGCGGCAGGTCGGCGGTGTTGAAGGCCACGTCGAGTGCGGGCGGGCCGAGCAGGCGAGCGCCGCAGCGCAGGTAGCCCTTGATGAGCGGCGGGGCGGCAGGAGGCGCTGTGTCGCTGTCGGCATCGGCGTCTGCCCCGTTGTCCAGCGGCAGCGCGACGCGCGGCTCCACGCGCCAGCGCTGCTCGACCAGGTGCGTGCGGCACAGCCGGTGCCACAGCCGCGCGGCCGTCGCGCCCTGGTCGTCGAGCCCGATGCTGGCGCAGCCGATCATGGTGTCGAGCGCGTGGTCGACCATGTACTGCCCCAGCGCTGCCCACAGCGCCATGATGACGCTGCCCGAGCGCCACTCGGCATCCACGCACGAGCGGCCCAGCTCCAGCGCGCGGCCGCGCAGCGGCGCGAGCGGCGACAGGTCGAACTCGGTGTCGGTGTAGAAGCCACCCGCGCGATGCGCCGCCTCGGGCGTCAGCACGCGGTAGGTACCGATGAGCGGGCCGGGGCCGTGCAGCGGGTCGATGGCGCGCACCAGCAGGTGGTCGCAGAAGGCGTCGAAGCGGTCGACGTCGAGCCCGGGCGGCGTGCCTTCGGGTGGTGTGAGGCGCGCGCCCATCTCCTGCGCGAACACGCGAAAGCGCAGGCGCTGGGCGTCGCGCACGTCTTCTTCGCAATCGGCCCAGCGGGTTTCCAGCACGGGCGCAGCGGCCGCGAGCGGCGTGGGCGAACGGTGGGGCAGGGCGTGCGTGGCGGTGATGTCCATGTGCGTGCGGCAATTCACTCAGTTGGAGGGCGGATAGCGGTCGACCAGGCGGTTCTGCCGCCGGTTGAGCCGTGCGAGCGCGAGCAGGCCGATGGGCCGCACGCCGGCCTTGCGCTGCGCGGCGCCAATGGCGAACAGCAGCCGTTGCTTGGCGAAGACCATGCGAAAGCCTTGCACCACGCCGGTGTCGGGGTCCCACGCCTCGATGGCTTCGGAGCCCGCGCCGTTGATTTCCATGATGGTGAAGCCGCGCCCGGCGCCGAGTTCGCGCAGGCTCTGGTAACGCACGTCGAAGCGCCCGAAACGGAAGTCGGGCATGTCGCGCGCGATGGCGTCGATGGCGCGCACGAGCTCGGGCGTGATGAGCGCCGCGCCGTCGCGGTAGAGGCCGCCCACGCGGGTCGAGCCGATGGTGGCCAGCCGCACCTGCTGGCCGGCCGCGGGCACGCTGTCGGGCGGCACGCTGCATTCGTGGCGCGGCGAGCGCGCGATGCGGCGGGCGCGCACGTCGGCCGCCACGAGCTGCGCCACGGTGCTGCGGCCGTCGCCCGTCACGCGCGGGAAGTAGCGCAGCGCCAGGCCGATGATGCGGCCTTTGCCAGTGTCGGGGTCGCGCGCATAGAAGATGCCGGCCTCGCCTTCCTGTGGCAGGTAGCGCTGCAGCACGACCGTTTCACCGCGAGGAAAGACGGCCAGGTAGGCCAGCAGCGCTGCCATGTCGGGCAGCAGGCGCACGCCGTAGCCGCACAGGCCGAGGTCGGGCTTGGCGACCACTGGAAACGCTAGACCGCCGTTGGCCATGGTGTGCCGCAGCGAGTCTTCGGTTGCCGTGCCGTCGTTGAACACCGCGCAGTAGTCGGCCGTGACCGAGCGCGCCAGCGGCCCCATGCCGCGGAAATATTCGAGCTTGCCTTCGCCCACCAGCCCGCCGGAGGTGAGGTGCGGGTTGGCCGCTGAAGGCACGGTCGTGCCGCCGTAGCGCAAGGACAGCCACAGCCACTGCACCACCAGCGGCACGCAGATGAGCCACTTGGGCATGCGCTCCAGCACGCTGCATTCGCGCACCACGGCCAGCCGGCCGGTGTCCACGCCGAAGTCGAGCCCGGCGGCCATCACGCAGCCTCCGTTGCGCGGGTGGCAATGAGGCCGACTGCGGCGATGCGGTCGATGTGCGCATACACCGGCCGCTCCAGCTCCTCGCCGAACACATCGGGGTCGATCTCGGCATACGACCAGTCGAAGCCGGGTGCTGCGAGCAGGGACTGCAGTTCGGCAAGGAACGGATCTTCGCCATCGACCATGGCTACGCCGGTGTAGAGCAGCAGTTGCCCGCCCGGCGCCAGCCGCTTCAGCGACTCGGCCGCGATGCGCACGCTGAGCGCTCGCCCGAGCCGCGTGCCGCCGTGGCGATAGGCACGCTGCGCGCCGTCGTCGAGGTAAGGCGGGTTCGACACGATGAGATCGAATTCGACCTCGACCGCCGACAGCGCATCGCCTTGCGCGAGCGTGACGGCGATGCCGGCCACTTCCGCATTGATGGCCGTGTACTGAAGCGCAAGCGGGTTGATGTCGTTCATCACGACGGTCGCCTGCGTGCCCATGGCCGCCAGCCCACGCGCCACCGCGATGCCGCCCGCGCCGCTGCCGCAACCCACGTCCAGCACGCGCACATGAGGCTGCGCCTTGCGCCGGGCGAGCGCGTGGTGGAGAAAGCGCGCGAAGCGGCTGGTGTCCGGCCCGAAGAACACCGCGTTCTCCTCGACCGTCGGATAGGCTGAATGAAAGAACAGGTCGTCGCCCAGGCTGGCGATGCGCACGGTGCTGCGCAGCAGCGAGCCCGTGTGCCGCACGATGCCGGCACGCTCCATGTCGGCCAGCAATTCCGGCGGCACCGCGCGCGCTTCGAACGACAGGTTCCAGCCGAAGATGTCTCGCAGCGTCGCGCCCGGCTCGCGCCCGCGCCGCGCGAGCACGCGCTGGTGGGTCAGCGGGGTGACCGTGGTGAATCGGTAGCCCGTGGCCGCCACCTGGCGCAGCACGCCGGCCGCGTTCAGCATGCGGTGGCCTCCTCGGCGTGCCGCAGTTCGGCGGTGTAGCGCTCGAAGCAGCGTTCGCCGCAGACAAGGCGCATCAGCGCGCCTTCGGCAATGAACTGCCCGCAGGCCGGATCGGCCTCGACCAGCGGCCGGATCACCTCGCGGTTCCATGCGCGCGAATGCGACACGTCGAGCGCTGCATGCAGGTCGAAGTAGGAGCGCGCGCGGCCGCTCAGGCCCAATCGGCGCATGCCGGCCGCCACCTGCTTCACGCGCCCGGGCGCCGTGAGCTCGATGACGCCGAGCGCGCCTATGGAGTGGTAGCCGTAGCTGCGCGTGGTCGCCAGCCCGACCATGGTGTTGGCGAGCGCGAGCGACTCCCACACGGTGGTGTCGATGGCCGGGTGCAGGTCGAGCTCGCGCACCATGTGCTCCAGCATCTGGCCGTGCATGGCGCTTTGCTTGCCGTGCCCCATCTCGTCCCAGAAGTTGCGCGCGCATTCCAGCTTGGGCTGTGGCGGCAGCTTGACCTGGGTATAGGCCAGCAGGTCTTCGAAGCCGGCCTCGCCCGCGGCCTCCTGCGTGAGGAACCAGCGCATCTGCGGCAGCGTGGCCTCGTCGGCCAGCCAGTCGAACAGCGGGTGATGCTGGCCGGGGCCGGTGTGCGCCAGCGATTCGAACCAGCCGATGAAGTGGCCCGCGTTGCCGGCCGATGCCACTGCCGCCGCCTGCACCGAAGCGCGCAGGGCTTCGAGGTATTTGCCTTCGAGCAGGCGGCACGCATGCTCGCGGGCGAGGTCGTCCTGCCACTGGGGCGAGGGGCTGCCGAGCCTGAGTCGCTCGGCGTTGAAGCGCGCCAGGTGCCGGTGAAGCTGCGTGTTCGCGTCGGGAGTGTCGTCAGGAGACATGGCCGATCCTCGTCATCCGCTGGGCAAAAGAATCAGGTTGCGCCTTTGCAACGCGGCTGTCCGTCAGACAGTGCCTACAGATTCGCCCCTCGGCGCGGGGATCGGAGGGAGATCGGCCTCAGGTCGCCCAGATGCGCGGCGTGGCCGCGGGCAGCTGCCACAGCTCGCTGCGCCATGCCTGCCAGACCTGCCGCAGCAGCTGCGTCGCGGGCTCGACCACGGGTGCCAGAACCCGCAGCACGACCACTTCGGGGTGCGGGCTGGTGGCGCCGGCGCTGTCGAACAGCGGGCTTGCTTCGAGCAGCGTGCGGGCTTGTGCAAGCAAGGCATCGCGCCGGGCGCGCGCCACCGGCGAGCCCGCCACGAAGAACAGCGAGGCCATGCAGCGGTGGCCGCCGAGGCCGATGGGGCTTTGCAGCAGCCGGTGGTCGGCCGCGTCGATGCGCCCGCGCTCCAGCCACACGCCGGGCACCTCGATGTGCTGCAGGTAGGTGCCACGCTCGAAGGGCTGGTTGGCGTTCGGCAGGCCGAGCGCGGTGACGTCCCAGCCGATCAGCTCGGCGCCGGGCGCGACCTCGATGGAGAGCCGGTTCTCCGCCTGGCAGCCGCTGTAGCAGATGGCTTCGAGCGGCAGCCATTCGAGCCGCGCGCCGGCCGCGAGGCGGATGCGCGTGCGCTGCAGCGCCAGCTCGCCTTCGGAGCGGTAGAAGCGCGAGGCGCCGGGCGTGGTGATCAGTCCGTGGCTGCCGTCGGCGGCCTCGATGTCGATGTCGAGCGTGTCGCCGCCCACCAGCCCGCCCGGCGGATGCACCAGCACGTTGTGGCAGACGGTGTCGCCCTCGGGGTACAGGCTTTGCAGGATGCGCAGCGGACCGTCATGGCGAAAGCGGGCGACGGTGCGGGCGGCTTCTTGTTGGTAAGCGAGATGGAGACGGGCGTGCCAGGGCATGCAGCGAGTCTAGTGCGCTCGCTTGCGGTGTCTCAGATCTTCCAGGCGCCGTCGTGGGCCGCACTCGCTTCGTCGATCAGCGCCGGCCCGATGCATTCGATGGGATGCGGCGAGGCGCGGAACACGTCGCGGCACGACAGCTCGGCATCGCGCTGGTCTTGCCGCTCGCCACGAAACACGCGCAGCCGCTCGGCATCGATGCCGAACACCACGCGCCCGATGTTCGACCAGAAGATGGCGCCGGCGCACATCACGCAGGGCTCGCCCGATGCGTAGATCGTGGCGCCCGCGAGTTCTTCGCGAGAGAGCTTGCGCCCGGCCAGCGCGCGCAGTGCGTTGACTTCGGCATGGGCGGTGCAGTCGCCGGTTTCGGCATTGCTGTTGCCGGCTTCGGCCAGTACTTCTCCGGCGGCGGAGACGATGACCGAGCCGAAGGGCCGGTTGCCCCGGCGGCGCGCTGCATGCGACCAGACGATGGCCTTGCGCAGGTAGCGCCCGTCGCGTTCGTCGAGCGTGGTTTCGGCGGGATAGGTGGTGGTGTTGTCGCTGTTGGAGTTCATGCCTTGGGGAGGGAGCGTTCGCTGCGCGATGGAAGCATTGAAGTGTTGAAGATGGCGTCGGACGCGGGCTTGACCTTGAGGCCGAAGACATCGGCCACTTCGTCGACCTGCTGTTCGAGCGTGAGTTTCTTTATATCGCCAAGACCGTGGCCGCGCGTGTCGGCCGCGCCCACGTATTGCGCGGTGATGCCCCAGCGCTCGAGTTCGATCTTCTCGTCGAGGATGGGCTCACGCTGGCGCATGGCCGCGATGCTAGGCGCCGGATTGGCAAAGGTCTCGACGATGGCGCGGTTGCTCGCGCGCAGAAAGGCCGCCACTACCTTCGGGTTCTGCGCGATGAGGTTGCTGCTCGCGAGGATGGCGTTGCCGTACAGGTTGATGCCCGCGTCCGCGTACTTGAGCACCGACAGCTCCTCGGGCTTCATGCGCGCGAACAGCGAAACGGCCGAGTCGTGGAAGTAGGTGGCGGCGTCGACGTCGCCGCGCACCATGACGTTGTCGCGTGCGCTGAAGTCGGTGGTCTGCCACTGGAAGGCGTCGCCGCGCATGCCTTGCTTGCGCGCGACCATCGGCCAGGCGCGGCGTGTCGATTCGACGGCCGCCGCCGCGACCTTCTTGCCCGCGAGGCTCTTGAAGTCGCCGGTCACGCCGCGGTCTTTGCGGCCGATGATCACGAACGGTGCACGGTTGTAGTACTGGTACACGGCCTGCACCATCGGCGTGCCGGGGTTCTGCGCGTTGAACTCGACCAGCGAGCTGATGTCGCCCAGCCCCAGCTGGTAGACGCCGCTGGCAATGCGAGTGATGGAGGCGACCGAGCCGGCGCCGGTGTCGATGCTCACGTCGAGCCCCTCGTCCTTGTAGTAGCCCTTGGCCAGCGCCAGGAAGAAGGGAGAGGTCTGCCCGTTGATGCGGAAGTCGAGCGTGAACTTTAGCGGGGTGAGCTTGCCGTTGCTGCCTTGAGCGAAGACGGCAGGGGCGGCAAGGGTGGCGGCACTGGCCGCGAGGAAGGATCGACGTTGCATGTGGGGCCTCGGAAGCTTCGGGTCTTGAATCCCCCTGCGCAGGGCAGAAGGCGTTTCAAGAGCAATTTCCGGGCGGGCGCACGTTCGTGGTGCGTGCGCTGCTGAACGCTTCTACTCTTGCAGCAGGTCATGCACGACGCATGCCAAGGGCCCTTTCGAGCATTTTGCTCGGGCATTGAGGGTGAGGGCTTGGAGGGGCAGCCTGGCCGGGCGCAAAATCCGGGCGCGCAATTTGCAAGGCATGTTGCGCAGAGTAGAAGCGTTCAGCCGCGCGATGCCCACGCATCCAGGCAGGAAATTGCTCTTTCACGTTCGTCCCCACGCAACAAAGAAGGAGTCCGCGCATGCTCGTTACCCAACAACCCGTCTTCCGCAAGTTCTGGCATGCCGTCATGCCGCTCACCGAACTGGCACAGGGCCCGAAGCCTTTCAGGCTGCTGGGCGAAGACATCGTTCTCTTCATCGATTCCGACGGCCAGCCCGCTGCGCTGCGCGATCGCTGCTGCCACCGCACCGCGAAGCTGTCGAAGGGCTGGTGCGTGGACAGCGAAGGCCAGGCCTGCGGCACCGGCGCCATCCAGTGCGGCTACCACGGCTGGACGTACGACCGCAGTGGGCAGGTCATCCGCATTCCGCAGTACGAAGCAGATCGCAAGATCTCGCCCGAGTACCGCACCGCTGCCTACCGCTGCACCGCGCGCTATGGCTATGCATGGGTGGCGCTCGAAGAGCCCATTGCCGACATTCCCGCCATTCCCGAATTCGACGACCCGGGCTACCGCACCATCTTCCAGTTCTACGAAGAGTGGCAGACCAGTCCGATGCGCGCGCTCGAAAACTCTTTCGACAACTCGCACTTCAGCTTCGTGCACCGCGCCACCTTCGGCGTGGCCGCGAGCCCGAAGCCGAGCAAGTACGAGCTGGTGGAAAACGAATCGGGCTTCTATGCCGAGACGGTCATCGAAGCGACCAACCCGGTGAAGTTCCATGCGATCAGCGGCGTGACCGACCCGATCACCACGCGCCACATGCGCAACGCCTACTTCCTGCCGTTCTCGCGCCGGCTCGACATCGAGTACCCGAGCGGCGTGCGCCACATCATCATCAACTGCTTCACGCCCATCGACGATGGTCGCATGCAGCTGTGCCAATGGCTGTTCCGCAACGACACCGAGGCCGACTGCACCGCGCAGATGCTGATCGACTTCGACGATGCGGTGACGCGCGAGGACAAAGACATCCTGGAATCGACCGACCCCGATGCGTTGGTCGATACGCGCCGGCGCGGCGTGGAGTATTCGATGGAGTCCGATCGGCCCGGCATGCTGATTCGCAAGCACCTGATGCAGCTGCTGGCGAAGCATGGCGAGGCGGAGGTTTATCGCGGCATGAGCAGTGCCGTGATTCCGATTGCAAAGGCCGCCTGAGCGGCCTCCGCATCAAGCAGGAGCAGTCGCCGGGTTCGGGCGCGTTGCGCGTGACGAGCCCTGTTCGTAGCGGTCCATCGCAAGACCGTCGGTGCGGATCTCCGGACGCTGCCCCATCACCATGTCGGAGATCAGCTTGCCCGAGCCGCAGGCCATGGTCCAGCCCAGTGTGCCGTGGCCCGTGTTGAGGAACAGGTTGCCGTAGCGCGTGCCGCCGACGATGGGCGTGCTGTCGGGCGTCATCGGGCGCAGGCCGGTCCAGAAGGTGGCGCGCGGCACGTCGCCGCCGGGGAACAGGTCGGTCACGACCTTCTCGAGCGTGGCGCGGCGGTTGGGGTTCAGGCGCAGGTCGAAGCCGCCGAGTTCGGCCATGCCGCCCACGCGGATGCGATTGTCGAAGCGCGTGACGGCGACCTTGTAGGTCTCGTCGAGCACGGTCGATTGCGGCGCGAGCGATTCGTCGAGCAGCGGCACGGTCAGCGAGTAGCCCTTGACCGGGTACACCGGGATGTCGAGCCCCAGCGAGGCGATGGCGGCGCGCGAGTAGCTGCCGAAGGCCATCACGTAGCGGTCGGCCGTAAGGATCTTGCCGGTGGTGGTGCGTACGCCGGTGATGCGGTTGCCGTCGGTTTCCAGTCCGTCGATGGTCTGGCCGAAGCGGAAATCCACGCCCAAGCCGCGCGCGATTTCGGCAAGGCCGCGCGTGAACAGGTGGCAGTCGCCGGTTTCGTCGTTGGGCAGGCGCAGGCCGCCTGTGAGGCGGTCGCGCGCGCCGGCCAGCGCGGGCTCGACGCCGGCGAGCGCATCGCGGTCGAGCAGTTCGTAAGGCACGCCGCATTCTTCGAGCACCGCGATGTCGCGCTGCGCCGCGTCGAGCTGCGCCTGCGTGCGAAACAGCTGCAGCGTGCCGCCGGTGCGCTGCTCGTACTGCAGGCCGGTGTCGGCGCGCAGCTGCTGCAGGCAGCCGCGGCTGTATTCGGCCACGCGCATCATGCGTTCCTTGTTCACCGCGTAGGCCTCGGGCGAGCAGTTGCGCAGCATCGCGGCCATCCAGCGCAGCTGGAACATCGTGCCGTCGGGGCGAATGGACAGCGGCGCGTGCTTCTTGAACATCCACTTGATCGCCTTCAGCGGAATGCCCGGCGCGGCCCACGGCGTGGAGTAGCCCGGCGACACCTGGCCGGCATTGCCGAAGCTGGTTTCCTCGGCGGGGCCGGCCTGCCGGTCGAGCAGGGTGACCTCGGCGCCAGAGCGCGCGAGATAGTAGGCCGTGGTGGTGCCGATCACGCCGCCGCCGAGAACGATGACTTTCATGGTGTATTCACTGATTCAGATGGAATGAGTGGAATCTAAAGTGCACAATGCAGTGGATTCCATTGTTTTCAGACGTTTGGCAGTGAAATACACTGCCGCCAATCGTCCAAAGCCGCGCGCGAAGTGAAATGCCCGAACTCGACCGAATCGACCGCAAGATCCTCGACCTGCTTCAGCGCCAGGGCCGTGTTTCCATGACCGAGTTGGCCGAGCACATCGGCCTGTCGGCCTCGCCCTGCGCCGAGCGCGTGAAGCGCATGGAGCGCGACGGCGTCATCACGGGCTACCACGCGCACGTGTCGCCCGAGGCGCTGGGCAAGACGCTGCTGGTGTTCGTCGAGATCAAGCTCTCGGCCAAGTCCGGCGACGTGTTCGACAAGGTGCGCAAGGAACTGCTTCACATGCCCGAGGTGCTCGAATGCCACCTGGTGTCAGGCAGCTTCGACTACCTCGTGAAGGCGCGGCTCAGCGGCATGAGCGAGTACCGGCACCTGCTGGGCGACATCCTGAAGAAGCTGCCGGTGGCGGCCGAGTCGCACAGCTACGTGGTGATGGAAGAAATCAAGGAAACGCTGATGCTGGCCGTCGACCGCTGAACCGATGAGCACGAACCACGACATTCCCGACATCGCCATCCGGCCCTGGCGCCTCGACGACTTCGACGCGGTGAAGGCCATCCTCGACGACACCTTCGCCGGCACCTGGCTGCCGCAGCTCACGCCCGAGGCCGCGAAGGCCTACAAGGAGAGCGGCGAGCCCGTGGGCTACATCGACGAGATGGGACCGGCCTTCTTCGTGGCGGAGATCGACGGCGAGGTGGTCGGCATGGTCCATTGGGAGCACGACTTCGTGCATGCGCTGCACGTGCCGGCCGAGCACCAGCGCAAGGGCATCGCCCGCGCCCTGATGGCCTTCGCGGAAGACGGCATGCGCGCCGACGGCGTGGCGCTCGCACGGCTCGAAACCGACACCTTCAACACGCAGAGCCAGGGCTTCTACCTCGCGCTCGGCTACCGCGAGGCCGACCGCTATCCCGATCTCGAATGGCACAGCGGGTTCACGACCATCCTGTACGTGAAGACGCTTTCCTCCTGAACCGCAACTCCCTACCAAGGACATCTGCATGACGATCTCGATCCACCGCGACGGCACCACCGGCACGCGCCACATCCTGAAGATCCGCAACCACGAGATTCCGGTCGATGCATCGCCCGCTGGCGGCGGCAGCGACGCCGGTCCCGAGCCGCATGACCTGTACGACGCATCGCTCGCGGCCTGCAAGGCGCTCACGGTGCTGATCTATGCGCGGCGCAAGGGCATTCCGGTGGAAGACATCGAGGTCGTGGTCGACCGCGACGACAGCGAGGAGCGCAAGGGCGTCTACCGCCTCAAGTCGGGCCTGCGGCTGAGCGGTGACCTGACGGCGGCGCAGCGCGACGAACTGTTGCGCGTGGCCGGCAAGTGCCCTGTGCACAAGCTCATGACCGAGGTGAAGACCGAGATCGAGACCGGCTGGGCGGACTGAGCTACCGCCGCATCGTCAATGCAGCACGCGGTAGGTGCGTACCGCGCGCAGCAGCGCCCATAGGCCGGCTTCGGCCGGCACCTTCTTCTCGTTGAACGACACGGCGATGTACACATCGTCGGCCGGCACGTAGGCCACGATGCTCGTGAAGCCCTCGATGCCGCCGCTGTGCCCGAGCATCAACCCGGGACCGTCGGGCACGTCGTAGAGCTGCACGCCCATGCCATAGAACGCGTTGCTCCCGACATAGGGGCCGAGCATGGCGGGCATGCCGGTGAACATGCGGTGTACCGCTTCGCCGGGCAGCACCTTGCCCGCGAGCAATGCGTGCCAGAACACCGCGAGATCGCCTGTGGTCGATGCCAGTGCACCCGCGGCATAGGGCGTGGCGTACTGGTCCGGTGCGTCGATTGGTCGGCCGGCTGCATGGCCCGTGGCGACGGGCAGTTCGACGCCCGGCTTGCGCATGGCTGTGTGCTTCAGCGCAAGGGGCTTGATGAGCCGCTTCGTGAGCACGTCTGCGAACGGCGCGCCGTCCACCTTCTCGACGATCACTCCGAGCATTGCGTAGCCGGTGTTGGTGTAGCTCCAATTCGTGCCGGGGCAGAACTGCGGCTTTTGCGACATGCCGAGTGCGATGACGTCGGCGGGCGTGCGGTAGGCCGTTCCCAGCGACGGTAGCGCGTTGAAGCTCACGAGGCCGCTGGTGTGGCGCAGCAGTTGCTCGATGGTTGTGAGCTTCGCATTCGGCGCGTCGGGAAACCACTTGTCTATGGTGTCGTCGAGCCTGAGCTTGCCTTCCTCGACGAGCTGCAGCACGACAGCGGCCGTGAAGGTCTTGGCGGTGCTCGCGACCTGAAAGGGCTGGTCGGGCACGACGGGTTGCGGCGGTTCCTTGCGCGCCAGGCCGCGCGTGGCGGACCAGATGCCTTCGCCGGGAATCGCGACAGCCACGCTGGCAGCGGGAATGTGCGCGAGCATCTTGTCGAGCGCGTCGCCGAGTGCCTTCTGCAGCTCGACAGGCAACTCGCCGTCGATGGAGCGCTTGAAGTCCTTCTGCCATACAGCTTCGGGCGCCGAGCGCATCGGCGGGCCGGCGTAGATGGGCGAGGGCGCGCACTGCGCCTGCGCGAGGCCCCACGCCACCGACGTGGCCAGCAGAACGGCCGATGAAATCTTCCGCAACGACATTCGGTGCTCCCGGTGTGCCGGCCTACTTGGCCGCTTCGGCTTTCGCGCGTGCGGTTTCAATGCGCTTGGCATTGCGGTCGCCCCAATCGGCCAGCGGCCCGAGTGCCGCATTGAGCGTGGCGCCCAGCTTGGTTGCCGAGTACTCCACGCGCGGCGGCACTTCGTGGAATACCTCCCGATGGACGATGCCGTCGGTTTCGAGTTCGCGCAGCTGCTGGATGAGCATCTTCTCGCTGATGTCGGGCAGCAGCCGCTTGAGCTCGCCGAAGCGATAGGCCTGCGCGTTCAGCTCCCAGAGGATGACGGCCTTCCATTTGCCGCCGATGACGTCGAACGCAGGCCCGATGCCGCAGTTGTAGGGTTTCTTAGATTTCATTTCTTATCCGTGGAATGCCCCGTAAATACCCAATACATACGTTTTGGTAAGTACCTGACTTTATTGTAGGTACTTGACCATATGGAAGCGAAATTTCTACGATTCGACCATCTTCACAGACAGTAGTCGAATCGTCATGAACAACAAGCGAGTTTCCGTTCTGGGCCTGGGCTCGATGGGTTTCACCATCGCGCAGCTCTATCTCGATCAGGGCTATGAGGTCACGGTATGGAACCGCACGCCCGGCAAGGCCGATGCGCTGGTCGCGAAGGGCGCTGTGCTCGCACGCGGTGCGGGCGAGGCGTTGCGTGCGAGCCGCGTCGCGGTGATGTGCGTCTACGACTACCGGGGCGCCGATGCGATCCTCGCGCTCGACGGAGTCGCGGCCGCCATGGACGGCCGCCTGCTGATACAGCTGACCACCGGCAGCCCGCAGGACGCGCGCGATGCAGAGGTCTGGGCTCACCGCCACGGCGCTGCGTATCTCGAAGGCGCGATCCAGGCCGCGCCGGATCAGATGGGCCGGCCCGATACGCCGCTGCTGGTGTCCGGCGCAAAGCACGTGTTCGACGAGGCCGAGCCGTGGCTGAAGGTGCTGGCCGGCGGCATCGTCTACCTGGGCGAGAAGGCGAGCGCCGCGGCGGCCATGGACCTCGCTACGCTCTCCACCATCTACGGCACGATGCTGGGTTTCATCCACGGCGCGCGCATTGCCGAGCACGAAGGCTTCGACGTGGCGGAATACGGCCGCATCGTCGCGGGCATCATGCCGACCTTCGCGGGCTTTCTTCAGCACGAGGGCTCCGTCATCCAGTCGGGCGATTTCAGCATCTCGCAGAGCCCGATGCGCATCTCGGTCGAGGCAACGCAGCGCATCCTGCAGGCGGCGCAGGCGTCGGGCATCAACACCGAGTTTCCGGCCTTCGCCGCGGGACTCTTCCAGCGGGCCGATGCGGCAGGGCTCGGCGGCGAGGAGCTCGCTGCGTTGATCAAGCTGCTGCGCGCTTGAAAGGCATCGGCATGGCTCAAGCCCATGTCATGAACTGGATGGCACGCAGCACATCGGCCTCGCGCTCCATGAAGAAGTCGGTGTGGTTGCTGTTGTCGAGGGTCAGCCGGTTCGGGGTGTTGAGCGCCGCCACGAGCTGGTTCGAATTCGTGATGGCCGCGCTACGGATCATGCGCACGTAGTCCGAGGCATCTTTCTGCGTCTTGGCATCGAGCGGCAGTTCCAGCCACGGGAACATGTCGCGGGTGTCCGCAGGCAGGGCGGTCACGACCAGCGAAGGTGCGCGCACGGCCTTGTAGTCGGGCGAGAACGAGTGGGCGGCTGTTTCCATGGCGTCATTCACTTCGCTGGGTGTGTTGAGACTCACGCTTCCGTCGGCATGGATGTCGAGGCTGTCGCGCAGGTTCGCTTCCAGCACAGGCCACCAGTTCTTCGAATTGCGGCGGGAGAAGGCGATGGCAGCCTGCAGCGAGCGGCCGTTCTCCGGCTTCGGTTTGGGTTCTTCGAGCAGTGAGTTCGTCGGTACGTCCTCGCCGCCACTGTCTGCGCCCACCGTGTAATCGAAGGTCGTGTCGAGATAGATCAGGCCCTGCGTCCGTTCGGGATACAGGCCCGCGAAGCGCGTGAGCTCGTTGCCTGCGATCGAATGGCCGCCCAGCACCGCGCGCCGTACGCCGAGGGCGTCAAGCACGGCCTTCAGGTCGGCCACGAGCGTGTCCACCTCGTAGTACTGCGTGGCGGTCTTCACGGGCAGCGGCTTGTCCGAGAGGCCGTAGCCGCGGCGGCTGATCGCGATCACGCGCGACTTGGCGGCCAGTGCGGGTGCGAGGCCGTCGAAGCTGCGCGCGTTGGCGCCAAGCCCGGGCAGAAATACAAAGACCGGGCCGGTGCTGCGGGGCGGCTGCCAGTCGCGCACCTGCAGCGAGACTTCGGGCGAGCTCGAGACCTTGATACGGCGGTCGATGACGGAGACTTTGCCTTCGCCACTGTCGTTCCTTGGGCTTCCATCGCCAACACCCGGGTTGGTGTTCGGGGGGGCATCCGGGTTGGCACCTGGGCCGGCAGCGGCGGGAGCAGCAGGACTGGCATCCGTGCCAATGCCGGGCCCGATGCCAACGCCGCCGCGGCCGCCGCCACCACCGCAGGCGGCGAGCCCTGCAGCACTGGTCAGTGCCATGGCATGGAGGATGTCCCGCCGCCGGAGGCGGTTGCGATCCGGCTGGTCGCGAGGGGCCAGGAGGGTGGGCGATCGATTCACGTCGGTGTTCCGTTTCTGTGTGGTGAGGAGTCGCTCCAGTGTCCGGGCCCCACCTGAAGGGCTGCTTCGGCATTCATGAAGATTTCCTGAAGTGCTTCACCGGCGTGTCGCTGATACTCCGGCCACATTCCGGAAACGGAGTGGTTCGTTCACGTGGAGGCTCATGAATCTCTTGCTTGTTGAGGACGACCTTGACCTGGGCAACGGCGTGCGCATCGCGCTGGCCAATCAAGGCATGGATGTGGTGTGGGTCCGCAGACTCGACGACGCCTTGCGCACCCTCGACGGCGGCACCTTCGACATGGTGCTGCTCGACCTCGGCCTGCCCGACGGCGACGGGCTCGACCTGCTGTTCCGCCTGCGCCGCGACCGGCAGATATTGCCGGTGCTGGTGCTGAGCGCTCGCGACGCGCTGACCGACCGGCTGCGCAGCCTGGACGACGGCGCGGACGACTATCTCGTCAAGCCCTTTGCGCTGGCCGAGCTGCTGTCGCGCGTGCGGGCGCTCGCGCGGCGCAGCTACGGCTTCAACGACGAGACCATCCGCATGCGCGGCCTGGCGCTGCACGAGCCCACGCGCGGCGTGATCGTCGATGGCGAGCCGGTGGAGCTTTCGCGCTGCGAGTTCGACCTGCTGGCCTTGCTGCTCAAGCGCACCGGCCGCGTGGTCACGCGCCGCGTGATGGAAGAGCAGGTGCTGCCCGGCGGCCAGGCCAACGGCAGCAATTCGCTCGAAGTGCATATCTCCAACCTGCGCAAGAAGATCGGCCAGGGCTACATCCGCACGGTGCGCGGCATCGGCTACGTGATCGACGTTCAGTCGCTCGTGCGGAGCACGCAAAAATGATGCAGGCGCTGGCGCAGCGCTGGAAGAACTGGAAACAACCTTCCCTGATGCGGCGCCTGCTGCTGGCGCAGATGGGGGTGGTCGCCTTGCTGTGGACCATGGCCATCGCGTTGCTGCTGTACGACTCCTACGACGACCCCGAGCTGCTGAAGTTCGACAAGATCTTCCAGTCGGTGATTGCAATCGCGAAGAACACGGCCGACCAGCCCGACAAGCAACAAGAAACCCTGGCCGCCTTCGAGGCTGCGCTGCTCGAAACCATGGGCGACGGCGACGCCGCTTCGGACACCTCGCCGGTGCTGCAGGTCTGGCAGGGCGACAAATTGATCTACCGCTCGACGGCGGCCGTGCCTGTCATTCTGAATACCGTGCCGAACCGCGTCGAGACCGTGAAGGCGGGCAACCGCGAGTGGCGCGCGCGCACGCTGGCCTCGCCCACCTCGGACGTTCGCGTGATGCTGGCCGAGCCCAGCGTCTGGCGGTTGACGGTCACCGTGATGTACCGCGGCTACTACCTGCTGCCGCTGGTCATCAGCTTGCCTTTTCTGGTGTTTCCCGCGTGGCTGTCGGTGCGCCTTGCGCTGCGGCCGTGGCGCCGGGTGAGCCAGGAAACCGCTGAGCGCGGGCCGGCCGACCTCACGCCGCTGTCGTACGCGCCGCCGCACAAGGAACTGCAGCCGCTGGTGCAGAGCATCAACAGCCTGCTGCAGCGGGTGCGCGACAGCACTTCGCGCGAGCGCAGCCTGATCGCCGACGCCGCGCACGAGCTGCGAACCCCGCTGGCGGCCATGCGCGTGAACGTGGAAGCGCTGAAAGAGCAGAGCACCGACGAACAGCAGCGCGAGCTCATGGGCAATCTGCTGCGCAGCAACGACCGCGCGGCGCGGCTGGTGGGGCAGCTGCTGCAGCTCATGCGCAGCGACGCGGTTTCGGACAACGCGCTACCCGTGATGCTGTCGCTCGACGCGCTGGTGCAAGACCGGCTGGCCATGATCGAAGGGCTGGCCAGCGCCCGCAACGTCGAGCTGGAACTGGTGAGCGAAGACCGCGTGCCGGTGCTCGGCGAGCGCGAAAGCCTGGTCTCGATGATCGACAACCTAATCAACAACGCCATCAAGTACAGCCCGCCGGGGAGTACGGTGGTCGTGCATGTGGCGCGCGAGGGCACCCAGGCACTTCTGACGGTGGCAGACGAGGGGCCCGGCATTCCGCCCGCGTTGCGCGAGCGGGTGTTCGACCGCTTCTTCCGCAATCCCGACCAGAGCCAGAGCGGCAGCGGGCTGGGGCTGGCCATCGTCAAGTCGGTGGTCGACCGGCACTGCGGCGAGGTCGCGCTTGGTGAAACCGCGCACGGCGGCCTGCTGGCCACCGTGCGGCTACCGCTGGCCATGGCCGATACGCCGCAGCCAATGCTCTGCAGCTGAAACCTCGCCTGGCGCACGGCCAAAGGACCAGGGCAGGGCCAATTTGGTGCAAAGAATTACACTACCCGGTGCTGTTTACAGGACACTTTCCAAATGAAGTGGGTCATTCTTGCCATCTTCGCGCTCAGTGCGCTCTACGTTCATTTCCGCGGCCAGGTGCGGCATCGCTTCTTCAGACAGCTCTCTGATCACTCGACCTTCCTGGCCCCGCTGAACGTCTTTATGTACCTTTTCTCGAAGGTGCCGGGTACGCCGTACCTGTCGCCCGCGCAGTTCCCCGAGATGCGCGTGCTCGAAGAAAACTGGGAAGTCATCCGCGAAGAAGCGCTGGCCATGCGCAATGGCGGCAGCATCAAGGCGTCGAGCCAGTTCAACGACGTGGGCTTCAACTCCTTCTTCAAGAGCGGCTGGAAGCGCTTCTACCTGAAGTGGTACGACGAGGCGCATCCCTCGGCCGCGGTGCTGTGCCCGCGCACCACAGAGCTGCTCAAGGGCATCGGCACCATCAAGGCCGCGATGTTCGCCGAGCTGCCACCGGGCAGCCGCCTCGTGCGCCACCGCGACCCCTTCGCCGGTTCGTTGCGCTACCACCTGGGCTTGTGGACGCCGGGTGTCGAAGGCTGCTACATCGACGTGGACGGCCAGCGCTATCACTGGCGCGACGGTGAAGCCGTGGTGTTCGACGAAACCTTCATCCACTACGCCGAGAACACGACCGACCACGACCGCGTGATCCTGTTCTGCGACATCGAGCGCCCGCTGAAGTACCGCTGGGCCAGCGCCGTGAACCGCTGGTTCGCGAAGAACCTGCTGGCCGCCGCCAGCTCGCCCAACGACGCGGGCGACAAGACGGGCGGCATCAATCGCGCCTTCAAGTACATCTACCAGATCCGCGTGATCGGCAAGCGCCTGAAGGCTTGGGACAAGCGCGTGTACTACCTCGTGAAATGGGCCATCTTCGGTGGCCTGGCCCTCTGGATCTTCTGGTAATGCCGGCTTTTCACGGCTTTCGCTGAAGGCCGAAGGCGGTTGCGAAGGCCTGTGCAACCGCCTCGACATTGCGGCTGCCTTCGTCCGAGTTTCGCCAGACCAGCGAGAGCTTGCGAAACGGAGCACGACTTCCCAGGCCCACTTCGCGCACCGCATAGGCATCGACCAGCGGACGCCTGGGCTGCGGGACGACGGAAACCCCCAGGCCCTGGGCGACCATTGCAACGATGGCGTCCATCGAGCGCAGCTCCATCACGCAGCGCGCATCGGGTTTCAGGCTGCGCACGTATCGCGCGGCGACGCGTCCTCCCGAAAGAGACAGGTCGTAGCCGATCCAGTCGTAGGCTTCCAGCAGTTGCCTGACGGTTTTACCGGAGGCATTCGGCGGCGCCAGCAACACGTAGGGCTGGCGATGCAGTTCCCGCCAGACCAGCCGGCGCGAGCCGCCGGCTTCCGGCCTGACGAGCAACGCGACGTCGAGCCGCGCCGCCTTCAGCTCGGAGATCATTTCGTCGCTGTCGTTCAGCGGGGGAACCACCACATCCAGCGACGGATGCTTCCGGCGAAGCTCATGCAGCGCCTGCGGCAGCACGTCGCTCTGCATGCTGGTGATCACGCCGACCCTGATGCGGCCCGCCACTTCCACCACCGGGCGGGAGCGAAGCATCTGCAGCCGGTGGGAGAAGTCGCCCACCGCGCTCACTACCTCATGGGCAAAGGCCGTTGGCGCCACCACGCGGGTGGAGCGGTCGAACAGCGGCTTGCCGAAATACTGCTCCAGCTGCTTGACCTGCAGGCTCACCGCGCTCGGGCTGCAGCCCACGACGCCGGCCGCGGCGGTGAAGCTGCCCTGTTCGAGGATGGTGCGCAGGGTGACCAGCATCGTGAGATTCATGAGAAATCCTCACAGTTGATATTTGTATATCTCGCTTTACTCATTTTATGGCGGGCCTAGGATTCGCTGAATTCATTCAACCTGCCCGATTGGAACCACCCGCTCATGAACGACATCCGACGCCATCGTCTCGCGCGCGCCAGGAGCCTGGCATGCACCTTGGGGCTCGCGCTCGCCGCAGCGCATGCGGCCGCCGCGGCGTGGGTGCCCGAGCGTCCCATTCACCTGGTCTCGCCGAGTCCCCCGGGTGGGGGCACGGATGCCGTCTGCCGCCTGCTTGCGGCCAAACTGGGCGAGCAGGCCAAGTGGCAGGTCGTCGTCGACACCAAGCCCGGTGCCGGCAACAACATCGGCCTGGAGTTCGGCGCGAAGTCGCCGCCCGACGGCTACACCGCAGTGCTGGGCGAAACCAGCAACCTTACGGTCAACCAGTTCCTCTACAAGAAGCTCAGCTTCGATCCCTCGAAGGACCTCGCGCCGGTTGCGCTGGTCGGCACGGGCGTGTCGGTGCTGGTGGTGAATGCCTCCAGTCCGTACGACAGCCTTGCTTCGCTGCTGGCGGGCTCGAAGAAGAAGCAACTTGCGTACGCATCGTCCGGCAACGGAACCGTCGGGCATCTGGTGGCCGAGAACCTGCGCGTGACGGCGGGAGCCAACGTTTTGCATGTGCCTTACAAGGGCGGTGGCCCGGCCATGACGGACATGCTGGGCGGGCAGGTCGACTTCTACATCTCCTCCCTCGTTTCGGCGCTGCCGCTCATCAAGGACCACAAGCTGCGGGCGCTCGCCGTGACTTCGGGAGCGCGGGATCCATCGCTGCCTGACGTTCCCACCTTCATCGAGAGCGGCTTCAAGGGCTTCGAGTACTACACGCTCTACGGCGTGGTGGTGCCCGCGAAGACGCCGGAGAACATCGTCCGGACCATGAACACGGAGATCAACCGGGTGCTCGATTCGGCGGATGTCCGCGCCAATCTCGCCGCGCGCGGCATCTATGTGCGGACCGGAACGCCGGAAGCGTTCAATACATTCCTGAACAGCGAGAGAAAGAAATGGGCGGAGGTCGTGAAAGCGACCGGCGCAACTGCCGAATGACCCAGGACAGCATGTATCCGCCGGTGGACCTTCGCAGCGACACGGTGACGCTGCCCACAGAGCAGATGTACGACCGCATCGCTTCCGCTCCTCTCGGCGACGACGGGCTCGACGGCGACCCGACCGCGCTGGAGCTGGAGGCCGAGGCCGCCCGACTGCTGGGCAAGGAGGCCGCGCTGTATGTCCCGAGCGCAACGATGGCCAACCTCCTTGCCATCCTCGCCCAGGCCGGGCGGCAGGAAGTCGTGCTTGCCGAAGCGGCATCGCACATCTACGTGACCGAGCGCGGCGCGGCCGCGCTGACCGGGTCGTTCTATCAGGGCATTGCCGGCGTCGACGGCGCCATGGACCTGGGCTTGCTCGCGCAGGCCTTGGGGCCGGGCCGCAACAAGCTGCGCACCGGGCTCGTCTGTCTGGAAACTTCCCACAACAACGCCGGCGGGGCGGTGCTGCCGCTCACCCACATGCAGGCGGTGTTTGCAGTGGCCAGGGATGCGGGCGCTGCCGTCCACCTGGACGGCGCACGTTTGATGAATGCGGCAGTGGCACTGGGCGTGCCAGCTGCGGAGATCACGGCCTTTGTCGATACCGTTTCGCTGTGCCTGTCCAAGGGCCTGAGCGCGCCCATGGGGGCTGTGCTCGCCGGGCCAACGGACACCATCCAGCGTGCCAGGTGGCACAGAAAGCTGCTCGGGGGCAGCCAGCGCCAGGTCGGGATCGCCGCGGCCGCGGGGCTGGTTGCCATCACCACCATGGTGGGCCGGCTTGCGGACGATCACGCGGTCGCGCGCCGCCTCGCTCACGGAATCGGCCAGCTCCGTGGGCTTTCCGCCAACGAGCCGCAGACCAACATCGTGCAGGTCGACGTGAGCGCCACCGGGCTCGACGCGGCTCAGTGGGAAGCCGCGCTGCGCAAGCTGGGCGTGCTGGCCCGGACTTGGGGCAGGCACAAGCTGCGCTGCGTCACCCATCGTCATACGGGCGAGCGCGAAATTGACACGGCCCTGGAGGTTTTCAGGTCCGTCGCCGCGAGCGCTGCTGCTTGACTGTCCGGTGTGCTGGGGCTCAGGCCTCGGTCCACACCAGCCAGTCGCGTGTGGTACCGGCCCAGCTCACGGCGGCCGCGAGCAGCGTGCCGCCGAGCACGTCGAGCAGCACGTGCTGTCGCGTTGCCAGCGTCGAGTAGACGATGCCGAAGGCCCACAGCAGGTTCAGTACGCGCAGCCATGTGGGCGCCTGCACGCTGCGCAGCTGGCGCTCCAGCAGCACGGCCGTCAGCACCGCGAACGCGACGTGCAGCGATGGAAACGCATTGCCACCCACGTCGGTGGCCTTGAGAAACTGCAGAGCCGGGTACTGCGCCCAGTCGACCGCAAACACCGGCACCGTCGTAGGAAAGAGCCAGAACACCACGAGGCCGACGGCGGCCATGATGGCGGCGTCGCGCGCACAGGCCCAGAGCTCTGCCTTGTTTTTCGCGAAGGCCGGCGCCAGCGAGATGTAGAACCACAGCGAGCCGTAGAGCACCATCGCGTCGTCGCTCACGCCCACCCAGTGATCGAGCCGCGTGAGCGGCATCACCATCGGCTCCGATGGCGGGTTGTGCATCACCCAGAAGTACACGACGAAGAAGCCCGAGATGCCGACCGTGGTGCCGATCATCTTCACCACCCAGAGCGTGGCGATCCGCTGGCCCAATGCCACGTACCAGGGTACGAAAGGGTGGAGGGAGGAAGTCGCCGGGCGGGAGGTCATGCAGTGCTCCAGCTTATGCAGCTGCATTGCGTGAACATTGCGCTTTCTGCAATGAGCTGCAATGAGGCCTCTCCTAGAATGGCCCGCTTCTTTTTTGCACACAGCCCTTGCCGCACCCCTCATGAGAATCCTGCTCGTCGAAGACGAAGTCGACCTGGCGCAAGCCCTGGCCTCGGCGCTGCGGCAGAACCAGGCAGTGGTCGACGTGGCGAGTTCGCTGCGCGGGGCCGAGGAGGCAGCGTTGTCGGCGCAGCACGACGTGATCGTGCTCGACCGTGGCCTGCCCGATGGCGATGGCCTTTCGCTCGTGGCCTTCCTGCGGCAGAACCACATCGCCACCGCGGTGCTGGTGCTCACGGCCATGACCGACGTGGCCGAGCGCGTGCTGAGCCTCGACGGCGGTGCGGACGACTACCTCGCCAAGCCCTTCTCGATGGACGAACTGATGGCGCGCGTGCGCGCACTGGCGCGGCGCCCAGCAGTGCGCGCGAACCTCGTCATGACGCTCGGGCAGCTACGCTTCGACCATCACACGCGGCAGGCCCATGTGGGCGAGCTGTGCCTCACGCTGCCGCGACGCGAGCTGCTGGTGCTCGAGGCACTGCTCGAACACCGTGGTCGCACCGTGCTGCGCGAGGCCATGCAAGACCGTGTGTACGGGCACAAGGACGAGATCCAGTCGAACGCGCTCGACACGCATGTGTCGCGGCTGCGCTCCAAGCTCGACAAGGCCGGTGCGCAGGTGGAGATCCATGCAATTCGCGGTGTCGGCTACCTGATCTGCGCCGCCCGCATGGCGGCATGACATGACACTGAGCCTGCTCTCGCTGCGCTGGCGGCTGATCTGGAGCCTGATCCTGCTGCAGGTGGTGGTCGGCTCGCTTGTGATGGGCGGCTTTCTCGGGCTGGCCTGGGTGCTGGGCCGCGTGGTCGACGAGACCGGGCAGGAGACCGTCACCGTGATCCAGCGCGCGCTGGCGCGCGGCCCCGATGGGCAACTGGTGGTCGAGCCGACGGCGGAAGTGCAGCGCCTGCAGAAGGCCGATCCGCCGTTCTGGTTCATCGCGCGCGATGCCCACGGCTCGGAAGTGCGCAGCGGCGACGTGCCGCCTGCCTATTCCGCGCTTTTCAACGCGCTCGGCGACATGGAGCGCATGGCCCTCAACCCCGAGGACGACAACACCCGGCCCAAGGCCCGCTTCGAGCGCGCGGAGACGCGTGCGGGCCTGGTGGCCGTGATGGTGCAGACCGGCGGCCCGCTGACGGTGAGGAACACGCTCAAGGGCACGGGCATCGCCTTTCTCTTTCTGGTGGCGCCGATGGCGCTGGTGACCTGCCTCGGCGTGATCCTGGCCACGCCCTTCGTGGTGAAGCGCGGCCTCAAGGGCGTGGTGGCTACGGCCGAGCATGCCGAGAGCATCGACGTGCACGAGCGCACCACGCGCCTGCCGCTGGCCAACGTGGCCAGCGAGATCCGCCCGCTGGTCAACGCCGTGAACCGCGCATTCGACCGGCTCAACGAAGGCTACGACCGGCAGGAGCGCTTCCTCGCTGACGCCGCACACGAGCTGCGCACGCCGATCACCACGCTGCAGATCCATCTCGAAGGACTGCAGGACGGCCCGCTCAAGGTCAAGCTGATGCAGGCCTCGGCACGGCTCGCCACGCTGGCCGAGCAACTGCTCGACCTCCAGCGGTTGGACCACGTCGCGGTGCACGACCAGCAGCAGGTCGACCTGAAGGCGCTGTGCGAGCGCGTGGCGGGCGACATCGCGCCGCTGGCGATCATGAATCGTTGCACGCTGTCGGTCGATGCGCCGCAACCGTTGTGGGTGCGCGGCGATGCGCCCTCGCTCGAACGCGCGCTGAGCAACCTGATCCAGAACGCCATCGAGCACGGCGGGCAGGGCTGCGACATCCAGGTGCGGCTGTGGGAGCCATCGGGCTTCGAGGTGCTCGACTCCGGGCCCGGCATTCCGGCAGCGGACCGCGAGCGCGTGGTGGCGCCGTTCCACCGGCTCGTGCCGCGCGGTCGCGGCGCGGGGCTCGGGCTGCACCTCGTGGCCGAGGTTGCGCGCCTGCACGGCGGGCAGCTCACGATCGGGTCGAGCGAATCGGGAGGCGCGAAGATGCGGCTGGAGCTGAACCTTGACGCATGAAGATCTGCCCGCCATGAACGCCATCGACCGGCTGCCCGAACCCACGAACCTCGCCGGCGCGCAAGCGCTCATCGCGCGCGTGCAGGCATTGCTCGATGCCGCAGGGCTTGCGATGCGCGCACCGCCGCCCGAGCCCACCACCTGCTGCGGGCGCGGCTGCAACGGCTGCGTGTGGGAAGGCTGGCTCGCCGCCGTGGCCTATTGGCGCGACGAGGCTTCGCTGCTGCTCGGTTGATGGCTCAGGCGATGCCGGCACCAAGGGCCATCACACGGCCTGCACGGCAAAGCCTTCGAGCGCAGCGGCCTACAACTCGAGCCGCTCCCAGTGCTTGTAAGCCCACTCGTATTTTCCGCATGCGTAGGACACCAGGGTGTCGACGGCCTGATCGGCGCTGACGGGCTCGGTGCTGCGGTAGTGCGCCCCGGTGGTGACCAACTGGTGCTCCAGATGAAAGCCCTTGGGATCGGCGAACACCTGCATGTATGTGCCGCCACGCAGTTCGATGACTGCGAACGCGTCTGCATCGTCTTGCAGCAAGGGGACCCAGTGACGGATGTTGGCTTCGTTCGCCGCCTCCGCCACGCCGAAATCGGGGCAATCCAGCATGGGCTGCTGGTACTCCGCGCCGATGTCGAAAAGAAGGTAGTCCTGCGCGGCGGGCGCACCGTTCCTGAATATGGCGATGAAGAAGCAATCGGGGATGCCGAGCGGAACATGAACCAGCAGTGCATCGTCCGCCTTGGAGCGGCGGGCGAAGACCTGCGCCAGCTCAGGAGCCTCCCATGCGTTCAATCGCAGGGGTTCACGAAGGCTGTGCACAAGCTCCACGGCACTGCGCTTGACCGCGTCGCTTGCGGCGTGATCCTCGGTGCCTCCCTCGAGAATGTCGAGGTACTCGTGGAGTTGAATGAGCCTCGAAGGAGGCTGCTTCGGTTTGCGAGAAAAGAACATGTGGATGTGGCTCCCATCGATCCTGGATTCTGTCGCAAGGCTGGGCAACCGCCGTTGGCCGTCAGTTGTCGTAGTTCGTGCCCGGCTCTTCGGTTCCGTCGAGATTCCAGAATCGCCACACGCCGACCTCCTGGCCCTCGCGATAGCGGCCCTCGGCTGCAGCCCGTCCGTCCGGATGGAAGTCGCGCCAAAGCCCATCCTCCTTGCCGTCGACGTACTGCCCTTCGGATGCAACCGTGCCATTCTCGTGATAAGCAACGAAGAGGCCGTGCCGAACCCATCGGGTCTTGTCGGGCGACAGCACCCTCGCATAGCGGAACTTGATCGCTCCCGATTCGTAGGGAATCTCGGCGATGTTGAGATCGGCTTCGATGCTCATGCCTTGGTGTTGGCGGGCGAATTGGCGAACATGCTGGCCCCCACCTCCGAGTTTCACCTCGGACCACGGTTCGCTTCAAGGTCTACTGATTCTGCGACCCGCGATGCGCCCAACCAGTCGTGTGCTTCTCGATCACGCTGAAAAGCTCGTACATCAGCATGGCCATTGCGCCCACCACCATCAGGCCCGCGAAGGCCAGGCCCATCTGCATGGCCGAGCCGGCGGAGATCAGCAGGTAGCCGATGCCTTCGTTGGCAGCGGTCATCTCGCTCACCGTGGTGCCGACAAAAGCCAGCGTGATCGCCACCTTCAGCGAGCCGAAGAAGTAGGGCATGGAGCGCGGCAGGCCGATCTTCATGAGCACGTCCCAGCGCTTGGCGCCGAGCACGCGCAGCACGTCTTCGAGCTCCGGCTCCAGCGTGGCCAAGCCGGTCGCAATGTTGACCATGATCGGGAAGAAGCTGATCAGAAAGGCCGTGAGAATCGCCGGCCCCACGCCGATGCCGAACCACACCACGAGGATAGGCACGAAGGCCGCCTTGGGCAGTGCGTTGAAGGCCGTCATCAGCGGGTAGATCGCCGCGTACGCGATGCGCGAGCTGCCGATCACGAAGCCCAGCAGCACGCCCACCACGATCGCCAGGCCAAAGCCGGCCATCGTGACCCAGAAGGTGCGCCACGCGTGGCCCGCGATGATTTCCTTGTATTCCCAGAACTGCGTCCAGATGCGCCAGGGGCTAGGGAAGATGAAGTCCGAAACCTCGAAGCCCGCACAGATGACCTGCCACAGGATGAGCACCGCGACCAGCAGCAGCCATGGCGACCAGCGTTCGATTTGCTTGGTGTTCTTCATGGTGCGCCCGCTCAGTGAGACACGGCCGCAGCCGTCTGCGCCGCGCTGATGCCGGTATTGCGGATGGCACCGATGTGCCCGCGCAGCTCCAGCACGATGTCGGTGAACTCCTTCGTGTAGGTGAGCTCGAGTTCGCGCGGACGCGGCAGGTCGATCTCGCGCTTGACCACGAAGCGCCCCGGGCTCTTGCTCATCACGTACACCGTGTCGGCGAGGAACACCGATTCGCGCAGGTCGTGCGTCACCAGGATCACGTTGAACTGCTGCTCGGTCCAGAGGTCGCGCAGGATGCACCACAGCTCTTCGCGCGTGAATGCGTCGAGAGCGCCGAAGGGCTCGTCGAGCAGCAGCATCTTGGGCTCGTGGATGAGCGCGCGGCAGATGCTCGCGCGCTGCTGCATGCCGCCCGAGAGCTGCCACGGAAACTTGTCTTCATAGCCCGCAAGGCCCACCTTCTGCAGCAGCTTGCGTGCGCGCTCGACGTATTCCTTGCGCTTGGCCTTGAAGTTCGAGCGGTAGGGCTCGACGATTTCCAGCGGCAGCAGCACGTTGTCGACCGTGGTGCGCCACGGCAGCAGCGACGGCGCCTGAAAGGCCATGCCCGATATCTTGAGCGGCCCGGTCACCGGCTGGCCGTCGATGCGGATCCTGCCCATCGACGGCATCTTCAGCCCCGTGGTGAGCTTCATGAAGGTCGACTTGCCGCAGCCCGAGGGGCCGACGATGGCGATGAATTCGCCACGCTTGACCTTCAGGTCGATGGCCTCGACCGCGAAGTGGTTGGCGCGCAGCAGCTCTTCGTTGTAAGCGAGCCAAACGTCCTGGAAATCGACGAAGGGGGCTGCAGCCGCGTCTTGCGATGCGTCCGCCATCACTTGCGCAGGATGTTCAGTTCAGCGGCGGGCGGCAGCAGCGAAGCGGTCCACACCGCGTCGGGGCTCACGCGCGTCTTGGTGTTGAAGGCGTCCGACACCTGCGAGGCCATCAGCGACATGCGGCCTGCGTTGACCGCGCCGAAGCCTTCGGCGCGTGCGTCAGGGCTGTTGATGACGGTGTCGATGGCCAGTTGCAGGCGGCGGGTTTCGAGCTTGCTGTCGATGATGCCGTCCCGCGCCTTCACCGATTCGATGGCCACGGCCGGGTTGGCAATGACTTCCTTCGCGCCCTTGGCAAAGGCCGAGAGGAATTTCTTCACCGCCGCCGGGTTCTCCTTGATGAGCTTGGGCGAGGCGATGATGACGTTGCCGTACAGCTTCACGCCGTAGTCGGGGTAGGGCAGCACCACCACGTCGGCCGTCTTGGCGCCGCGCGCCTCGAGGTTGAGCAGCGAGGTGAAGGTGAAGCCGGTGATGGCGTCGATGTCGCCGCGCATCAGCATGGTTTCGCGCAGCGTCGGGTCCATGGCGGTCCAGTTGACGGCGCCGATGTTGTTGGCCTTGGCGAAGATCGGGAACGCGCGGCGGCCCGCGTCGAACACCGGCGCGCCCAGCTTCTTGCCGGCAAGGTCGGCCGGCTTGGTGATGCCGCTCTTCTTGAGCGCCATGACCGAGGCCGGCGTGTTGTTGTAGACCATCATCACCGCGACCGGCTTGTTGGGGCTGTCGGGGTTGTTGGCGTGAAATTCCATCAGCGCCGCGAGGTCGGCAAAGCCCATGTCGTAGGCACCCGAGGCCACGCGCGTGACGGTGCCGCCCGAGCCGTTGCCCGCGTCGATGGTCACGTCAAGCCCGGCCGCCTTGAAGTAGCCCTTGGCCGCGGGGTGCAGGAACAGCGCGGCCGGCCCTTCGAAGCGCCAGTCGAGCTGGAACTTGATCGGCGTCGGGCTCTGTGCAAGGGCCGGTGTGAGGCCGAAGCAGATGGCCGAGGCGGCGAGGAAGGACTGGAGCAGTTGGCGCTTGTTCATGCGGAGATCGATCCGTTAGGGGAAGGTGAATGCTTCGGCATTCAAGCAAAAACGGTGCCCGCACGCGATTGGTGCGAACCCTTCCAGTGGATCGAGACGGTGCGCCTTTGCACCCCTCAAATGCAAAAACGCGGCGAGGCCGCGTTTTTGGCACCGAAGGCGGGCAAAAACACCCACCGGCTGAAGGCTCTTACTTGTCGACCGTGACCTTCGCCACCGCCAGCGCCGTCATGTTGATGATGCGGCGCACAGTCGACGAAGGCGTCAGCACGTGCGCCGAGCTCGCGGCGCCCAGCAGCACCGGGCCGACGGTGATGCCGTTGGCACCCGTCATCTTCAGCACGTTGTAGAGGATGTGCGCCGAGTCGAGGTTCGGGCACACGAGCAGGTTGGCTTCGCCGCTCAGCGTGGTTTCGGGCAGGGCGGTGCGGCGGATTTCTTCCGACAGCGCCGCGTCGCCGTGCATTTCGCCGTCGCATTCGATGTCGGGCGCCATCTGCGCGAACAGGTCGCGCGCCAGCCGCATCTTGCGGGCCGAGCCGCGGCTGGAGGTGCCGTAGTTCGAATGCGACAGGAAGGCCACCTTCGGCGGCAGGCCGAAGCGGCGCACTTCCTCGGCGGCCATCAGCGCGATGCTGGCCAGCAACTCGGCGCTGGGGTCTTCGTTCACGTTGGTGTCGGTGATGAACACCGTGCGCTTGTCGAGCGTGAGCGCGTTCAGCGTTGCGAAGCCCGGCGCACCGCGCTTCAGGCCGATCAGGTTGCGGATGTGCTCCAGGTGCACGTCGAAGCGACCGACCAGGCCGCAGATCATGGCGTCGGCGTCGCCCAGGTGCATCATCAGCGCGGCGATGGTGGTGTTCGAGCGGCGCACCATCGTCTTGGCGGCCTCCGGCGTCACGCCGCGGCGGCCCATGAGCTTGTGGAAGCTTTCCCAGTAGATGCGGAAGCGCGGATCGTCCTCGGGGTCGACGATCTCGAAGTCGATGCCCGTGCGGATGTGCAGGCCGGCTTTCTTGATGCGCGCCTCGATCACGGCGGGGCGGCCCACCAGGATGGGCTTGGCCAGGCCTTCGTCCACGGCCCACTGGGCGGCGCGCAGCACGCGCTCGTCTTCGCCTTCGGCGTAGGCCACGCGCTTGGCGGTGGCGATCTTGGCGGCGCTGAACACCGGGCGCATGAACATGCCGGTCTGGTAGACGAAGCGCGTCAGGTGCTGGCGGTAGGCGTCCATGTCTTCGATCGGGCGCGAGGCCACGCCCGAGGCGGCGGCGGCCTTGGCCACGGCCGGGGCGATGCGCAGGATCAGGCGCGAGTCGAAGGGCTTCGGAATGATGTAGTCGGGGCCGAAGGCCAGCTCCTGGCCGGCGTAGGCGGTGGCCACCTCTTCGCTGATGTCGGCCTTGGTCAGGTCGGCGATCTCGCGCACGCAGGCCAGCTTCATTTCTTCCGTGATCTTGCTGGCGCCGCAATCGAGCGCGCCGCGGAAGATGTACGGGAAGCACAGCACGTTGTTGACCTGGTTCGGGTAGTCCGAACGGCCCGTGGCAATGATGCAGTCCGGCCGTACGGCCTTGGCCAGCTCGGGGCGGATTTCAGGCTCGGGGTTGGCCAGCGCCAGGATGATGGGCTGCGTGCCCATGGTCTTGACCATGTCGGCCGTCATCACGCCCGGGGCCGAGCAGCCCAGGAACACATCGGCGTCCTTCACCACGTCGGCCAGGGTGCGGGCGCCGGTGTCTTTCTGGGCGTAGCGTGCCTTGGATTCGTCGAAGCCGCCCGCACGGCCCATGTAGATCAGGCCCTTGGAGTCGCAGGCGTAGATGTTGGCGGGCTTGGCGCCCAGGCCCACCATCACGTCGAGGCAGGCGATGGCTGCGGCGCCGGCGCCCGAGACTGCGATCTTCACGTCCTCGATCTTCTTGCCGACCAGCTCCAGGCCGTTGAGCAGCGCGGCGGCCGAGATGATGGCCGTGCCGTGCTGGTCGTCGTGGAACACCGGAATGTTCATGCGCTCGCGCAGCTTCTTCTCGATGTAGAAGCACTCGGGCGCCTTGATGTCCTCGAGGTTGATGCCGCCCAGCGTGGGCTCCAGCGCCGCGATGATGTCGACCAGCTTATCGGGGTCGTTCTCGGCCAGCTCGATGTCGAACACGTCGATGCCGGCGAATTTCTTGAACAGGCAGCCCTTGCCTTCCATCACCGGCTTGGCGGCCAGCGGGCCGATGTTGCCCAGGCCGAGCACGGCCGTGCCGTTGGTGATGACGCCCACGAGATTGCCGCGCGCGGTGTATTCGGAGGCCGTGGCCGGATCCGCGGCGATGTCGAGACAGGGGTACGCCACGCCCGGCGAATAGGCCAGCGACAGGTCGCGCTGGTTCAGCAGGGGCTTGGTCGGGGTGATCGAGATCTTGCCCTTGACGGGCGAGCGGTGGTATTCGCGCGCTGCCTCGCGAAGTGCTTCTTCTGCAGGGGAAAGGGGTGCAGCCATGAAAGTCTCCTTGTTTCTGACGGGCAATGAGGCTACCGCAAAAGCGTGGCCTCTTCTTACAGGGTGAATGCCGAAAACGCCTGGATCTATATCTTTAGCTTGATAAGGAGGGCTGGCCGGTTCGCTAAACTGCAGATCGTTACCTACGGTTAACAGGGTATTGGCCGGGGAATCTCCAACAACGACAAAACCAATGAGGGGCAACAGCGCATGACATCCGGACCTTTCACCAGCAACGACCCCGATGTCGTGGTCATCGGCGGCGGCCCTTCGGGCTCCACGGTGGCCGCGCTGCTCGCGGACAAGGGGCACGACGTGGTGCTGATCGAGAAGGCGCAGCATCCGCGCTTTCACATCGGCGAATCGCTGCTGCCGATGAACATGCCGCTGTTCGACCGGCTGGGCGTGCGCACCGAGGTCGAGGCCATCGGCATCCGCAAGCACGGCGCCGAGTTCGTCTCGCCCTGGCATGACCACACCAGCCACTTTCACTTTGCCGAGGCGATGGACAAGAGCTTTCCGTACGCGGTGCACGTGCGCCGCTCGGAGTTCGACGAACTGCTGTTCCGCCATGCCGGCAATCGCGGCGCGCGCACCTTCGAGGGCCAGCGCGTCACAGGCGTGGACATGGAGGCCGGCAAGGGCACGCCAGACAACCGTCCGCTGGTCAAGGTCAAGGCCGACGACGGCACCGAGACTGCCTGGCGCCCACGCTTCGTGATCGACGCGAGCGGACGCGACACCCTGCTGTCGAACCAGTTCGACGCCAAGCGCCGCAACCGCAAGCACGCCAGCGCCGCGCTGTTCGGCCACTTCGCCAACGCCGAGCGCCGGCCGGGCCGCTTCGAGGGCAACATCACGCTGTTCTGGTTCGACCACGGCTGGTTCTGGTACATCCCGCTGAAGGACGGCACCGTGAGCGTCGGCGCGGTGGCTTCGCCCGCGTACTTCAAGAACCGCAAGGGCACGCTCGAAGAATTCCTGATGGAAACCATCGCGCTCGCGCCCAAGCTGGCCGAGCGCCTGAAGAACGCCACGCTGATGGAAGGCGCCACCTCCACCGGCAACTACGCCTACGACTCCGCGTTCTGCCGCGGCGACCGCTTCATGATGGTGGGCGACGCCTACGCCTTCGTCGACCCGATGTTCTCCTCGGGCGTGTACCTGGCGATGAACAGCGGCTTCGAGGCCGCCACCGCGGCCGACCACTGGCTCAAGGGCGAGGCGAAGGAAGCCGAAAAGGCCTTCCGCCACTACGAGAAGGTGATGAAGCGCGGGCCGCAGATGTTCTCGTGGTTCATCTACCGCATTACCTCGCCGGCCATCCGCCGTCTGTTCATGAACCCGCGCAATGTCTGGCGGATGCAGGAGGCGCTGCTGTCCATCCTGGCCGGTGACCTGTTCCGCAACACTCCCATCGGCCCGCGCTTCTGGGGCTTCAAGGTGACGTACTACGCGTCGTGCCTGGGCATCCTGCCGCAGGCCATCAAGACCTGGGCATGGCGCCGGCGCAACCTCAAAGAGTCTCTGGAGGCTGCTGCGAAACCCTGAGGCTCAGTCAGGAGTGACGGTGTGCTGGGCGAGCGCTTCCAAAGCCCGCACCAGCGCCGAGTGGTCGAGCTGGCCGTAGCCCAGCGCCGCACACGCATTCATCAGCTGCGCGGCTCCCGCTGTCTGCGGCAGCGACACGCCCAGCGAGCGCGCGCTCTGCATGGCGAGGTTCAGGTCCTTCTGGTGCAGTGCGATGCGGAAGCCCGGCGCGAAGGTGCGCTTGATCATCCGCTCGCCATGCACTTCGAGGATGCGCGAGCTGGCGAAGCCGCCCATCAGCGCCTGGCGCACCTTGGCCGGATCGGCGCCGGCCTTGGAGGCGAACACCAGCGCCTCGCCCACGGCCGCGATGTTCAGCGCCACGATGATCTGGTTGGCCACCTTGCAGACCTGGCCGTCGCCAGCACCGCCCACCAGCGTCACGTTCTTGCCCATCTTGTCGAGCAGCGGCTTCACGCGCTCGAAGGTGCCTTCGTCGCCGCCGCACATGATCGTGAGGCTGGCGGCCTTGGCGCCCACTTCGCCGCCGGAGACAGGCGCGTCGATGTAGCCGGCGCCGAGCGCGATGATGCGCTTGGCGAAGCCCTTGGTGGCAATCGGGTCGATGGAGCTGCAGTCCACCACGATCTTGCCGCGCGAATCCTTCAGGCCCTCGGCCACGCCTTGCGTGCCCGGCTCGCCGAACAGCACCTTCTCGACGTCGGGCGTGTCCGGCACCATGATGAAGATGATGTCGGCCTGGCGCGCCACCTCGGCGGCCGAGGCGCAGATCGTGGCCTTCGAGATGAAAGGCTCGGGCGTGTTGCCCTGCGTGTTCACGAACAGCTGGTGACCCGCGTCGAGCAGGTGGCCCGCCATGGGCGCACCCATGATGCCGAGGCCGATGAATCCGATTTTTTGTTGGGTCGTCATGTCTCTGGTTTCCTTATCCGATGTTCTCGAGGTTCGCGATGTTCATTGCTTCTGCGTGAGCGCCTGGCGCCAGCCGAGGCCTTCCACGGTGGTCGCGCGGGGCTTGTATTCGCAGCCGATCCAGCCGTCGTAGCCGAGCGAATCGATGTGCTTGAACAGCCATGGGTAGTTGATTTCGCCCGTGCCCGGCTCGCCGCGGCCCGGGTTGTCGGCCAGCTGGATGTGGCCGATCTGCGCGAGGTGCTTCGTGAGCGTGTTGCCCAGCTCGCCTTCCATGCGCTGCGCGTGGTAGATGTCGTACTGCACGCGCAGGTTGGCCGAGCCGACTTCTTCGATCAGCACCAGTGCCTGCTCGGTGCGCGTGAGAAAGAAGCCCGGAATGTCGAAGGTGTTGATGGGCTCGATCAGCAGGCGCAGGCCCGCTGCCTCGAGCTCGCGCGCGGCAAGGCGAAGGTTGTCGACCACCGTCTTGTGCGCAAGCTCCCTGCTCACGCCGGCAGGCACCTTGCCCACGAGGCAGTTGACCTGCGGGCAGCCGAGCGCCGTCGCGTAGTCGATCGCCACGCCGATGCCTTCGGCGAATTCGCCCGTGCGGTCGGGGTGGCAGGCGATGCCGCGCTCGCCCTTGTCCCAGTCGCCAGCCGGCAGGTTGTGCAGCACCTGCCGCAGGCCGTTGTCGCGCAGGGCGGCGGCAAGCTCCTTCTTCTCGAAGGGGTAGGGGAAGAGGTACTCCACCCCTTCGAAGCCCGCCTTGGCGGCGGCCTCGAAGCGCTGCATGAAAGGCAGCTCGGTGAAGAGCATCGTGAGATTGGCTGCGAACTTTGGCATGTCGTTTTTCTTTCTTGCAGTCTCAATCCAGCATGGCCGCGACGGCGGTCGGCGCATCGGCGATGGTCTCGGCCAGCGGCTCGAACTCGGTGATGTTGTCGATCTCGGTGCCCATCGCGATGTTGGTCACGCGCTCGAGCATCACTTCGATCACCACCGGCACGCTGAACTCCGACATCAGCGCCTCGGCGCGGCGGATGGCCGGCGCGATCTCTTCCTGCTTGTTCACGCGAATGGCCTTGCAGCCCAGGCCCTCGACCACTTTCAGGTGGTCCACGCCATAGCTGCTTTCGATGCCTGCATCGGGGCCCGCGTTGATGTTGTCGAAGGCGAGCTGCACGCAGTAGTCCATCTCGAAGCCGCGCTGCGCCTGGCGGATCAGGCCGAGGTAGGAGTTGTTCACCACGATGTGGATGTACGGCAGCTTGAACTGCGCGCCCACGGCCAGCTCTTCGATCATGAACTGGAAGTCGTAGTCGCCCGAGAGCGCGACGATCTTGCGCGTCGGGTCGGCGGCGCGCACGCCCAGCGCGGCGGGAATGGTCCAGCCCAGCGGGCCGGCCTGGCCGCAGTTGATCCAGTGGCGCGGGTTGTACACGTGCAGGAACTGCGCGGCGGCGATCTGCGAGAGACCGATGGTGCTCACGTAGCAGGTGTCGTTGCTGAAGTTGTTGTTCATGCACTGGTACACGCGCTGCGGCTTCATCGGCACGTCGTCGAAATTGGTCTTGCGCAGCATGGTCTTCTTGCGCTCGATGCATTGCTTGGCCCAGCCGCGGCGGTCGGGCAGGCGGCCTGAAGCCTTCATTTCCTCAGCCACTTCGACGAAGAGTTCGAGCGCGGCCTTGGCGTCCGAGACGATGCCGAAGTCGGGCGTGAACACGCGGCCGATCTGCGTGGGCTCGATGTCGACGTGCACGAAGGTGCGGCCCTTGGTGTACACATCGACCGAGCCCGTGTGGCGGTTGGCCCAGCGGTTGCCGATGCCCAGCACGAAGTCGCTCGCCAGCATCGTCGCGTTGCCGTAGCGGTGGCTGGTCTGCAGGCCGCACATGCCGGCCATCAGCGGATGGTCGTCAGGGATCGCGCCCCAGCCCATCAGCGTGGGAATCACCGGCACGCCGGTGGCTTCGGCAAAGCGCACCAGCAGGTCGGCCGCATCTGCGTTGATGACGCCGCCGCCGGCCACGATCAGCGGGCGCTCGGCCGCATTCAGCATGCCGATGGCTTTTTCGATCTGGGCGCGCGTGGCGGCCGGCTTGTAGGGCTTGAGCGGTTCGTAGCTGTCGATGTCGAATTCGATCTGGGCCATCTGCACGTCGAAGGGCAGGTCGATCAGCACCGGGCCCGGGCGGCCCGAGCGCATCAGGTGAAAGGCCTGCTGGAACACCTGCGGCACCTGGCCCGGCTCGCGCACCGTGACCGACCACTTGGTGACGGGCTTGGAGATCGACTCGATGTCGACCGCCTGGAAGTCTTCCTTGTAGAGCCGCGCGCGCGGCGCCTGGCCGGTGATGCAGAGAATGGGGATCGAATCGGCCCAGGCCGAGTACAGGCCCGTGATCATGTCGGTGCCCGCCGGCCCCGAGGTGCCGATGCACACGCCGATGTTGCCGGCGATGGCACGGGTGTAGCCCTCGGCCATGTGCGAGGCGCCCTCGACGTGGCGCGCGAGGATGTGCGAGATGCTGCCGCGCTGGCGCAGCGCCGAATACATCGGGTTGATTGCCGCGCCTGGAACGCCGAAGGCCTGCGTCACGCCTTCTTTTTCCATCACCAGAACCGCGGCTTGCACCGCTGTCATCTTTGCCATTTGAGTCTCCTTGAGGTGGTCCCACTGTAGGAAGCGGGGGGCATTCGAAGAAGACGGCTGGGGACCATAAAACCTATTCCATGGCGGAATAAGTGACTACCATCCGGCCCATGGACAGATTGTTGGCAATGGAAATGTTCGTGCGCGTGGTCGAGACCGGCAGCTTCTCGAAGGCGGCGCGCGAGTTCAACACCACGCAGCCCACCGTGACCAAGCAGATAGCGGCCACCGAAGAGCGGCTGAAGGTGCGGCTGCTCAACCGCAACACGCGCGGCGTGAGCCTCACCGAGCCGGGCGCGCTGTACTACGAGAAGTGCAAGACCATCGTGCGCGAGGCCGAGGAGGCCGACAGCATCGTGCAGCTGCGGCAGAACCAGGCTCAGGGGCTGCTGCGCGTGGGCACGTCGGTGGCATTCGGGCGGCGCGTGGTGGTGCCGCTGGCGCTCGAATACATGCGTCGGCATCCGCAGGTGCAGCTCGACCTGAGCTTCGAGGACCGCTACGTGGATCTGATCGCGCAGGGCATCGACGTGGCGATCCGCATGGGCAAGCTGGCTGATTCTTCGCTGGGTGCGCGCTACCTGGGCGTCAACCCTTGGGCGATGGTCGCGTCACCGGCCTACCTGAAGAAACACGGCACGCCGAAGCGGGCGCAGGACCTGAGCGCGCATGTGGCGCTCATCTACAGCAGCGTGGTGGGCGACGAGTTCTGGCGCATGCACACGCCCAAGGGCGAGCCGGTGACAGTGCCTGTGTCCGGCCGCTTCCGCTCCAACAATCTTTCCGCCGTGCTGGCCGCGGCGCGCGACGGGCTGGGCATTGCGCTGATGCCGCGCTACGTGGCCAGCGACTCGCTGGCCACGGGCAAGGTGCGCGAAGTGCTCGGCGACCACGCGCTGCCCGAGCAGGAGATCCACGCCGTCTTTCCCTCGCCCAAGCTGGTGCCGGGCAAAGTGTCGGGCTTCGTGGCCTTCCTGCAGGGGCGCTTCGACGAAGGCTGGTGGGCGGCCTGAGCTTCTTCAGGCGGACACGAAGGCGCCGTGCAGGCCCAGCGGCAACGCGTAAGGCAGCGTGGCCTGCGCCACCGGCCCCGCCGCCAGGTTGTCGGCCGCGAAGCACGACAGCACCGTCTTCTGCCGGCCGAAGTCGAGCACCGTGCCCAGTACCCAGCCCGGCTTCGAGCCGTCTGGCACGAAGACATGCTCTTCCACCATGGCCTGCGCGCCATAGTTGAAGCGCTGGCTGCGGCCGGTTTCGACGTCGGTGCGCGCGATGGAGCCGAAGCCCGGAATATCAGGGCGGATCTGCGTGGCATGAACCACGTTGCGGTGGCGCATGCCCACGCGGCGCGGGTCGATGCGCGGAAACTCGGCCTCCAGCGGCAGGGCCTTCTGCGTGGCCTCCCCAGTGCCGAGATTCAGCGTGGCGACGGTTAGGTGTGGATGGGTGCTTCTCACAATGCGCGCGCGCATCACTTCGCGGTTGGTCGTGAACACCGAGTCGGCGTTGTCCGAACGCACGTAGTCGATGTGGATCTGCGTGCCGCGCGGCGTGTCTTCTTCCCAGGCATTGCCGACGTGAAAGAGGAAGCCGGCCGGCAGCGTGAGCATCTGGCGCTTTTCCCAGTTCTGCTTGTCGACCACCAGCGCGCGCATGCCGAGCTCGGGCCGCCAGACGTGTGCTTCGAGAAAGCTCGCGCCAGCCTCCTTGCGCTTGCCGTCGTAGACCAGTGGCGGCATCAGGAACACCAGGTGCCGCTCGGTCACGGCGAAGTCGTGGACCATCGGCATGTCGGCCACCAGCACTACGGCGGCGCGCCGCAGCGTGCCTTCGGGCGCGATCTCGTACAGCGCCAGCAGGCCCTGGCCGGAGCTCACGCCGAAGTTCCAGATCGTGCCGTTCGGGTCGACCTTCGGGTGGGCCGAGAACGGCATGCCCGCGAGGTCGGCGCGCCAGGTCTTCACGCCCAGCGTGTCCAGCGTGCGCGCATCGATGCGCGTGGCCGAGCCGCCTTCCCACAGCGCCAGCACCTCGCCGCGCATCGGCAGCACGCTGGTGTTGGCGACGTTGATGCTGTCGGCCGAGGTTGGCGATTCCACGCTCGGCGGCATGGTGCCGAAGGCCTCGAACAAGCGGCGGCCGGCCTTCGCCTCGGCCACGCGCTTGGGCGTGGCGACGTAGCGGCCCTGGTGGCGCACGTCGGCGCCGTCGATCACGAAGCTGTGCACCATGCCGTCACCGTCGAACCAGTGGTGGTAGCGCTCGCCACCCAGGTCGTGGCCGGCCGGGCCGATGCGAAACAGCGTGCCGGCAACGGCATCGGGAAAGCGCCCGCGCACCGTGGCGCGGGTCAGGGGCAGGTCGCCCGAGGGCGTGGTGAAGCCGGTCTTCCAGGGCGCGCTGGCGGCTTCGAACTGGGCTTGCCAGTCGTCGGTGCCGGCGGCGCGCGCCAGCGGTGCCAGCAAGGGCAGGGCGCCGGCCGAAACCAGCAGGCGCAGGAGTTCGCGTCGTTCCATGGCGGGTTCCTCCTCAGTGCAGGTGAATGACGGTCTGCAGGTCGGCGTCGACGCTGATCGCCGCGGCTTCGAAGGACGGCGGGGCGCGGTTGCCCTTGGCGTCGTTCGAGAAGCCGTAGCGCTCGGTCGGCATGCCCATGAGGTTGGTGTCGAGCTTGCCGTTGCCGTTCTCGTCGGCAAACACCCGCAACGCGTAGCGCCCTGGCGCCAGCCCCGCGAACACGAGCCGGGCCTTGCCTTCGCGCATCGGCGCGGTCTGCGAGGCCACGGCCTTGCTGTCGGCGTAGCCGGCGGCGTCGTTGTACAGCGCGACGTAGAGCGTGGCTTCGGCGGTGGGGCCGTCGGCGACGCTCAGGCTCAGGTCGGCGGCAAGGGCGCCGAAAGGCGCGAGGGCCACGGCGGTGCACAGGGCGCGCACGACCGGGCGGGACAGGAGGGCGGGAAGTTGCATGGCAGGCCTCGTTGGAAGTTGGAGGCCCGACGATCTCGCAGGCTGGGCGCGGTGCCCAGCGCCATGTGACGAAACGCAGGTTTGCGCGCGTGAAATGCGCGCGGGCGGGGACAGAACGGGCCGGCGCCCGTGCCTGCCTCAGCCCTTTTTCTTGTCTCCGGCGCTTTCCGCGCCCTCAGCCGCCTCGTGGCCGTTGCCCACGTGCCCCGAATCCGCGAACAGGCTCCACGCAGCCATGAACAGCGCCGCGATCACCGGCCCGATCACGAAGCCGTTGATGCCGAAGATCGCCATGCCGCCGATGGTCGACATCAGCACGATGTAGTCGGGCATCTGCGTGTCCTTGCCCACCAGCACGGGGCGCAGGATGTTGTCGACCAGGCCGATCACGAACACGCCAACGAAGATCAGCACGCCGCCCTGCCAGAAATGCCCCGTGGCCAGGAAGTAGATGGCCACCGGCCCCCAGATCAGCGCGGCACCCACGGCGGGCAGCAGCGAGAGGAATGCCATCAGCACCGCCCACAGCAGCGCGCCCTGCACGCCGAGGAACCAGAAGGCCAGCCCGCCGATGGTGCCCTGCGCAATGGCTACCGCCACGTTGCCCTTCACGGTGGCGCGGATCACGGTGGTGAACTTGTTGAGCAGGTAGTGCGTGTGCGGCTTGGCCAGCGGCACGGCATCGCGCATCGTCTTCGACAGCGTCGCGCCATCGCGCACCAGGAAGTACAGCAGGTACAGCATCACGAAGAAGCTCACGACAAAGTCGAAGGTGTTCTGCCCGATGGTGAGCGCCTGGCTCGCGATGATCTGGCTGGCCTGCCCCGCGATGGCCGACACGCGCGCCTGCCAGGCTGCCATGTCGCCGAGGTTGAAGCGCTCCACCAGGTTCAGCAGCCATTGCGGCGAGGCATCGAGGATCTGCTGGAAGTAGGCCGCGAAGTTGATCTGGCCCGAGCGGATGTTCTGCGTGACCAGCGCGATCTCTTGCACCAGCGACACGCCCACCATTGCCAGCGGCAGGATCACGATGAACAGGCAGATGGCCAGCGTCGACAGCGCAGCGGCATTGGGCTTGCCGCGCATCTTCTTCAGCAGCCACTTGTAGAGCGGCGTGAACAGGATCGCCAGCGCCACCCCCCACAGCACTGCGCCGAAGAACGGCATCAGCACCCAGAGGAAGGCGGCGGTCACGGCGGCGAGAAGGGCGAGGAACACGCCGCGCTGGAGTTGGGGTGAGTTCATAGTTGTCTCGGACTGTAGCCGAGCCGGAACCCACGGCCGTGTCAGCGGGCGCGCCCTTGTGCGGCGCAACAGGACTGGGGAGGAAATCCGCCGGAAGCGATGGCCCGGCAGGCTATGCCTGCTATCGAAAAGATAGCTACCACCGGTATTAATGCACGGCTTCAGCGCTTGGCGCGCGGCAACGCCACAGGCGCCAGCGTGGCGCGCAGCCGGCTCGGCGCGTCCGGCTCGGCGGCGGCATCGACCTCGAGCGAGCGCTCGACATTGCCGATGTGATCGAGCATCAGCCGGCGCGCCCTGGCCGTGTCGCCGGCTTCGAGCGCCGCGACGATGGCGCCGTGCTCCGAGCAAGACTGCCCCGCCTCGTGCTTCGACTGGTAGAGCGTGGCCGCCAGCGTGGTGCGCGCCGTGAGGTCGCGCAGCACGTCGACCAGCAGCTGGTGTCCCATCTGCTCGGCCAGGCACACGTGGAAGTCGGCCAGCAGGAAGGCGCGCGTGGCGGCATCGGCGCCTTCGATGGCGCGCTGCTCGTCGGCGATGTGGTCGCGCAGCTTGCGGATCACCTTCGACAGCGGCCGCCCCTCGCTCGCTTCGAGGATGCCGGCCTCGACGATGCGCCGTGCGGAGAAAGCATCGCGCGCCTCTTCGGCCGAAGGCTCCACCACGTACCAGCCGCGGCGCGATTGCACCTCGACGAAGCCGCGCGCCTGCAGCTGCATCAGCGCCTCGCGCACCATCGTGCGGCTCACCGAGAAGTTCTCGGCCAGCGCCTGCTCGCCGAGCCGCTCGCCCGGTGCGAGCTTCTGCGCGAGGATGGCTTCGACGACGCGTTCGGCAATGACGGTGGGGCTGACGTCGGCGGGCATGTCTCTTTTTTTTTTTTCTTCAGTGAGCGCTCGAGGCGGTGGCGGTGTTTACCACGGGCTCGGCCTCGGCCAGCGGCTCGTCGTCGGGCGAGTAGCGGCCGTCGAGCACTGCGTGTGCGCGCTCGCGATCGATGTCGCCTTCCCAGGCGGCGATGGCAACGGTCGCCACGCAGTTGCCGATCAGGTTGCCCAGTGCGCGGGCGATGCCCATGAACCAGTCGACCGACAGCACCAGCACCAGCCCGATGGCGGGAATCGCCGGAATGGCGTGCAGCGTGGCGGCCAGCACCACGATGGCCGAGCCCGGCACGCCGTGCGCGCCCTTGGACGTGACCAGCGCGATTGCCAGGATCGTCATCAGGTCGGTCATCGAGATCGGCGTGTTGGTGGCCTGTGCGATGAACACGGCCGCCAGCGTGATGTAGATGGAGAACGCGTCGAGGTTGAACGAGTAGCCCGTGGGAATCACCAGGCCGACCGTCGAATCGCGGATACCCATGCGGCGCAGCTTGGCCATGATCTGCGGCAGCACGCTGTCCGACGAGGTGGTGGCGAAGACGATGGTGAGCTCTTCGCGCAGGTAGCGCAGCAGCTTGATCAGGCTGAAGCCCGACATGCGCATCACCAGCCCGAGTACCACGAACACGAAGATCAGCACCGCGCCGTAGAAGAGCGCAACCAGCATGCCCAGCTGCTTGAGCGAGCCGATGCCGTACTGCCCGACCGTGAATGCAATGGCACCCAGCACGCCCAGCGGCGCCAGCTTGATGATGATTCCCATGATCTTGAACAGCACCAGCGAGAGTGCATCGACCACCACGGCCACCGGCTTGCCACGCTCGCCCAGCAGCGTGAGCGCGCAGCCGAAGAGCACCGCGAACAGCAGCACCTGCAGCACGTCGCCAGTGGCGAAGGCGTTGACCACCGTGGTCGGAATGAGCTTCATCAAAAACTCGACCGTGCCGCCGCTCGTGAGCTTGTCGGCGTTTGAGGCATAGGCACTCATCGCGGCCGGGTCGAGCTTCGACGGGTCGACGTTCATGCCCGCGCCGGGCTGGAACACGAAGGCCAGCACCAGGCCCATCGCCAGCGCGATGGTGGTCAGCACCTCGAAGTAGATGAGCGACTTCACGCCCACCCGGCCCACGCGCTTCAGGTCTCCCGCGCCGGCAATGCCATGCACCACCACGCAGAACACCAGCACCGGGATGATCATCTTGATCAGCTTGATGAACCCGTCACCCAGCGGCTTGAGCTTGACGGCGTACTCGGGCGCGAAGAGCCCCGCGAGCACGCCGAGCACCAGCGCGATGACCACCTGACCGAAAAGCGATTTGGCGAAGCGAGGCATGGAGTCTCCTGTCTGTCTTGTCTAGGTTTTGCATGCAAGCAACGCCTTGTCTTGCATACAAGAAATGTAGGCAAGAAGACTTTGGGAAGGTCAGAGGGTATTCCCGGGCCCGCCATTTGTTGATTGGAGTGAACTACTGCGGCTCGTCGTCCATACGCGGTTGTGACTCTCTCGTCAGCGTCTTGGCCAGCAACCGCAAGGTACTCGCGGAGGCTGCAGTGGCCTCGGAAAGAACGGCTCCGCGCCGGTAGGCCAGCCCCAGGTCCATCGAGGGCACCGCGCTCGACACCACCGTCCTGCGAATTCGCCCGCCGTCGTGAGACCAGGGGCGAAACACCAGATCCGACAAGATGGTCACACCCACGTTCTGTGCAACGAGGCTGCGCACGGCCTCGATCGATTTGGTGCGGAACACGACCTTGGGCTTGAGCTTCATCGCGCCCCAGTAGCGGCCAACGGTGTCCACGTGCTCGTCCATGTCCAGCAGCACGAAGGGCAGCTGCGCGATCTCACGCAGCGGCACCGACTTCTGCGCCACCAGCGGATGGTCGAACGACGTCCACAGGCGGCGCTGCGACTTCAGCAGGTTCTCGCGCCGGATGTCCGGCGCGCGAGAGAGGTTCGACACCAGTACCACGGCCAGGTCGAACTCGCCGCTGCGCAGGCCATCCTCGATCTCGAGCCGGTTGCGCTCCACGGGCTCGAACTCGACCAGCGGCAGTTGCCTGCGCATCGCGCCGATGATCTTCGGCAGCATGTATTCGGACACGGTGTCGGTGATGGCGATCTGCACCCGCCCCTCGACCGAGGACACCGAGTTGCGGGTTTCCTCCACCGCTGCCTCGAGCGTGTGCAGCATGTGCTCCGCGTGCCGGAGAAAGCCCTCGCCCTGCACCGTGAGCCGCAGCCCGTCGGAGTGCCGCGTAAAGAGCTGCACCTTCAGCGTGGACTCCAGGTTCTTGAGCGAAGTGGTCAGCGACGGCTGACTCACATAGCAGCGCTGGGCCGCGCGGGACACCTGCCCCGTGTGCGCGGCAGCCACGAAGTGTTGCAGCTGCTTGATCGTTATCGACATAGATGTGCCCTATATCGCTCTATTGAAAATAGAGATTATGAATTGTCGATGGTAGTTCCTAACATCCGCGCAGCACGCCATGTCAGGCGTGTGACGAGGACGCCCACAGTTCCAGCAGCAGTAGCAGGAGAAACCCATGCCATCGACATCACAGACTTCCGCCGGCCCCGGCATCCACCCTCCTGTACCCCAGGACGCCCAGGCCGATGCCGGGCTGCTGAGCCGCCTGGGCCTGCGCTTCACGGCTTGGGCCGAGCGCTGGTTTCCCGACGCCTTCGTGTTCGCGGCCATCGCCGTGGTGGTGGTCGCGGGCGCCGCGCTGCTCAACGGATCGAGCCCGCAGGCGGTGGCCAAGTCCTTCGGCGACGGCTTCTGGAGCCTGATTGTTTTCACGATGCAGATGGCGCTGGTGGCCATCGGCGGCTACGTGGTGGCGACCTCGCCGCCGGCCGCGCGGCTCATCCGCAAGCTGGCCGCACTGCCCGTGTCAGGGCGGCAGGCCATCGCATACGTGGCAGCGATCAGCATGATCCTGTCGCTCTTCAACTGGGGCATTTCGCTGATCTTCAGCGCGCTCTACGTACGCGCGCTGGCCGGCCGTCTCGACCTGCGCATGGACTACCGTGCCGGCGGCGCGGCCGCCTACCTCGGCATGGGCGCGACCTGGGCGTTGGGGCTCAGCTCGTCGGCGGCGCAGTTGCAGGCCAACGCCAGCAGTCTGCCCAAGAGCATTCTTGACATCACCGGCGTGATCCCGTTCAGCCAGACCATCTTCCTGTGGCAGTCGGTCGTCATGGCGCTGGTGTTGATCGTCGTGTCGGTGGCCATCGCGCTGTGGTCGGCGCCCGACGCGAAGCACGCGGTCACGGCGCAGGATCTGGGCGTGGACCTCACGGAAGCCAAGCCGGCCTCTCCCGATTCCGCCGCACGCCGCCCCGGCGAGTGGTTCGAACGCAGCCCGCTGCTCACGTTGCTCCTGTGCGCGCTGGGCTTCGGCTGGTTGGCGCAGGAGTTCATGGCCAAGAGCCCGTTGATCGCGATCTCGGGCCTCAACACCTACAACCTGCTGTTCCTCATGATCGGGCTGCTGCTGCACTGGCGCCCGCGCAGCTTTCTCGACGCGGTGTCGCGTTCGGTGCCGTCGACGGCGGGCGTGATCATCCAGTTCCCGCTGTACGGTGCCATCGCGGCCATGCTGACCGCCGCCAAGGGCGACGGAGGCATCACGCTGTCGGACCGCATCGCGCAGCTGTTCGTGAGCATCTCCAACGTCGACAGCTTCGCCGTGGTGATGGGGGCGTATTCCGCCGTGCTGGGCTTCTTCATTCCCTCGGGGGGCGGCAAGTGGATCATCGAGGCGCCCTACGTCATGCAGGCGGCCAACGACCTGAAGGTACACCTGGGCTGGGCCGTGCAGGTCTACAACGCGGCCGAGGCGCTGCCCAACCTGATCAACCCGTTCTGGATGCTGCCGCTGCTGGGCGTGCTCTCGCTCAAGGCACGCGACATCGTGGGCTTTACCTTCCTGCAACTGCTGGTGCATGCGCCGCTGGTGCTCTTCATGCTGTGGGTCTTCGGCCGCACGCTGAGCTATGTTGCGCCGGTGATTCCTTGAATGCCTTGAGTCACGCAGGTTCCGGATGCAAGTGACGACGACGGCGGCAACGCAAACCAAGCAGGGCTACTGCACGCTCTGCCGTTCGCGCTGCGGAACGCTCAACGAGGTGCGCGACGACATGCTGGTGTCGGTACGGCCCGACGCCTCGCACCCCACCGGCCAGGCGATGTGCATGAAGGGCAAGGCCGCGCCCGAGCTTGTGCACAGCCCGCACCGCCTGCGCTACCCGATGCGCCGCACCAGGCCCAAGACCGAAGCGGATCCGGGCTGGGTGCGCATCGGCTGGGACGAGGCGCTGGCCGAGACCGCGCAGCGGCTGGGCGCCATCAAGGCCGAGAGCGGCGCCGAGTCGGTGGTGTTCGCCGTGACCACGCCCAGCGGCACGCCACTGACGGACAGCATCGACTGGATCGAGCGCTTCGTGCGCCTCTTCGGCAGCCCCAACATCTGCTACGCGACCGAGGTGTGCAACTGGCACAAGGACTTCGCGCACGCCTTCACCTTCGGCTGCGGCATGCCCGCGGCCGACTACGCGCAGGCCGAACTGATCGTGCTGTGGGGTCACAACCCCGCGAACACCTGGCTGGCACAGGCCAATGCCATCGGCCGGGGTCGTGCGAAGGGGGCGAAGATGGTGGTGATCGATCCGCGCCCCACCGCGCTCGCGCGGCAGGCCGACACCTGGCTGCCCGTGCGACCCGGCACAGATGCGGCACTGGCGCTGGGGCTGATCCACCTGCTGATCGCGGACGCGCGCTTCGACGAAGACTTCGTACGCGCTTGGACCAATGCCCCGTTGCTGGTGCGCGGCGACAACGGACACTTCTTGCGTGAGCAGGACCTGTGGCCCGATGCCGAGGGCAACCGCTTCGTGGCGTGGAACGAGGCACTCGCTCGCGCGGTGCCTTATGACACGGCGCAGGCGGCGCAAGCCCAGGACGCAGCCCACTTCCGCCTGCGCGGCGCGGTTGAGATCGATGTGGGCGCACATCGCCTGTCGTGCGCTCCGGCTTTCGAGCTGCTGGCCCAGGGCTGCGCCGCCTATACGCCGCCGGATGTCGAACGCATCACCGGCGTTGCTGAAGCCTCGTTGCGCGCGGTCGCTGACCTCTTCGGCACTTGCCGCCGCGTGGCCTACCACGCCTGGACTGGCATCGGCCAGCACACCAACGCCACACAGGCCGAACGCGCGGTCGCCACGCTGTATGCGCTGTGCGGCAGCTTCGACCGCATCGGCGCGAACCGCGTTCGCGTCGGTCCGAGCGTCAATGCCGTCAACTCGCTCTCGCTGCTGCCCGACGCGCAGCGCGCCAAGGCGCTCGGTCTTGCGGAGCGACCGATCGGCCCCCCCGCGCACGGTTGGGTGACGGCGCGCGACACCTACCGCGCGATTCTCGAAGGCGAGCCTTACAAGGTGCGCGCGATGATGGCCTTCGGCACCAACCTGCCCGTGTCGCAGGCCGACACCGCGCTCGCGCACCGGGCGCTGTCGCAGCTCGAATTCCACGTGCACTGCGACTTGTTCGAAACACCCGCCGCCCGTTACGCCGACATCTTGCTGCCGGTCAACACGCCATGGGAGCGCGAAGGCCTGCGCATCGGCTTCGAGATCGACGACCGCGCGGCCGGTTGGGTGCAGTTGCGCCAGCGCATGGTTGTGCCGCGCGGCGAATCGCGCTCAGACAACGATGTGATCTTCGAACTGGCCACCCGCCTTGGCATGGGTGACGGCTTCTTCGGCGGCAGCCTCGACGCCGGCTGGAACCACATTCTCGAGCCGCTCGGCCTCACGGTTGACCAGTTGCGCGCCCGGCCCGAAGGCATTGCCTGCGCCATCGACGCAAGCGAGCAGAAATACGCCCGCGCCACGCCCGCCGGCGTGCGCGGCTTCGACACCCCGACGCGCCGCGTCGAGCTCTATTCCGAAACCCTGCTGCGCCACGGCCAGCCGCCGGTCGCCACCTTCGTCGAACCGGCCGACACGCCGCGCGATGCGGAGGCCACGCGCCAGGGCCGCTTCCCCTATGTGCTGAGTTCGGCCAAGAACGGCTTCTATTGCCATAGCCAACACCGCAGCCTGCCTTCGCTGCGCAAGCGCGCGCCCGATCCGGTGGCCGAGCTGAGCCCCGTACTGGCGGCCGCCAAGGGCATCGCGGACGGTGACTGGATGCGCATCCGCACGCGCGTGGGCGAAGCCCGCTTCGTCGCACGCGTCACGCCTCAACTGGCGGACGACGTCATCGTTGCCGAGTTCGGCTGGTGGCAGGGCTGCCCCGAGCTCGACCGCGACGGCCTGCCGATCGAAGGAGCACTGGGCAGCAACTTCAACGCGCTGATATCCGCCGACAGCTGCGACCCGGTGAGCGGCTCGGTGCCGCACCGCTCCTTTCTCTGCGACATCGAACGCGACCCGGCTACCGAGAGGCGGCAGCGCAAGTGGTCCGGCTACCGTCCCTTCCGCGTCAGCGAGCTGCGGCTCGAGGCCGATGGCGTGCTGGGTATCCACTTCGAGCCGGTCGACGACGGCAAGCTGCCCGACTACCGCCCCGGGCAGCACGTCGAGATGCAGTTGCATCTCGACGATGGCACGCAAGTCACGCGCGCCTACTCGCTCACGGGCGCGGCCGAGGTGCCGGGCCGGCGCAGCTACAGCGTGGCCGTGCGCCACCAGCGCGGCCGCTCGGCCGACGGCACGCCGCACGAGGGGCGCGTGTCGAGCCATCTGCACTGCGCGCTGAAGGTCGGCGACACCCTCACGCTACGTGCGCCGTCAGGCGGCTTCGTGCTGCCGCGCCACTCGCCGCAACCGCTGGTCTTCTTCGCGGGCGGCATCGGCATCACGCCCTTCATCAGCCTTCTCGAATCGCTTCCCGACGGCACGCAAGGGCCGGCCATCTGGCTCTACTACGCGAACCAGAACAGTACGACACACGCCTTTCGCGAGCGTATCGCGCAGCACCGCGCGCGTCTGCCGCAGTTGCGGGTCGTTGACCACTACAACGCACCACGGCCGCAGGAGCGCCCGGGCATCGACTACCAGTCGAACCGCTACATCGACGCAAGCGTGGTGGACGATGCGCTGATCGCGCAGCGCGCCCGTTTCTACATGTGCGGACCACCCGCCATGATGGACGCCGTGACCGACGGGCTGATGGCGCGGGGCGTCCCGCGCTTCGACATCTTCAGCGAAGTGTTCCGCTCGCCCACTGCGCCGCCCACCGACGGCGACCAGCACTTCACCGTCAACTTCGCGCGCTCGGGCCACGCCCCAGCGACGTGGACGCCCAGACAGGGCACGCTGCTGACTTTTGGCGAATCGCTCGGCCTGCAAATGGCCAGCGGCTGCCGCGTAGGCCAATGCGAGAGCTGCGCCGTGCGCCTGCTGGCCGGCAAGGTCCGTCATCTGCACGGCAGTGAGCCGGAAGACCCGTCCGTGTGCCTCGCCTGCCAAGCCGTCCCTCTCGAAGACGTGGTGCTCGAGGCATGACTGCGGGCACTTCCATCCACTTGATTCCATCCGCAACCCTATGAAAATCATCGATACGGAAAGCACCCGCCGTGCGCTGCCCTTCGAACGCCTGATCCCGGCGCTTCGGGAGATGTTCGTCGCTGGCTGCGAGGTGCCGTTACGGCACACGCATTCGCTCCAGGCCGGGGCGGACGACCCGCCCCGCACCGTGCTGGTCATGCCGGCGTGGCAGCGCGACCGCTACCTGGGCATCAAGACCGTGACCATCTTCCCGGGCAACGCGCAGCGCGGCCTGCCCGGACTGTTCTCGACCTATGTGCTGTACGACGCAAGCACCGGCGAGCCGCTGGCGCAGATCGACGGCAACGAGATCACTTCGCGGCGCACCGCTGCCGCATCGGCCCTGGCCGCGTCCTATCTCGCGCCTGCGGGTGCGCGCAGTCTGCTGGTCGTCGGCTGCGGGCGTGTCGGCAGTCTTGTTCCCGAGGCCTACTGTGCCGTGCTTCCCATCGAACGAGTAGTGGTGTGGGACCGCGACGAATCCGCAGCGAAGGCACTCGCTGCGCGGCTGTGCGCGCAGAACATCGAGGCGGCCGTCGCGCCGGACCTCGCCAAGGCGGTGAACGATGTCGACGTCGTGAGCTGTGCCACGCTCGCCACGCAGCCACTGGTGCAGGGCGCGTGGCTGCGGCCGCGCAGCCACCTCGACCTGATCGGCAGCTTCACGCCGCAGATGCGCGAAGCCGACGATGCCTGCTTTGCTGGCGCACGCCTGTTTGTCGATACGCAAGAAGCGTTGCACAAGAGCGGCGAACTGCTCGGGCCCATGTCGCGCGGCGTGTTCGCCGCCGCAGATGTAGCGGGGGAGTTGGCCGATCTGGCCGCGGGCAGGATTCAGGGACGAGCCGAAAGTGACGGGCGGACCGTCTTCAAGGCTGTGGGTACCGCGCTGGAGGACTTGGCCGCTGCAGTGCTGGTCTACGAGGCTTCCGATCCGAACTGAGGCACTTACCTTCGCAGGCCGTCGCTACATGATCTCAAAGAATCGCTTTTCTCGACCTCTCGTGTCCCAAACTTCACAGAAGTCGATCTGTCCCGTCGTTTCTGGACATGTCAGATGGCGTCTTGCGTATCAAAGTGCGCGCCGTTCATGCGGGCTACCTGATGCGCCTATGGTCCGTGGATCGGCTAGTCCAGAACATTGATACTTGCACAGCTGTCACTTGGAGTTTGGTCTAGAGGGGGCAGTCCACGACTTTGTTTTTTGCCTGCCTTTTTGCAGTACTGGCTGATCAACGGCCTACATGTCTTCTGGTCCATCGGTTTGTTCCCCTTGGGCAGCTGCCCAAGGGGGAACAAAGCGGCGGGATGCAAGCGGGGCACACGTCGCACCGAAGCGCCACGCTGGCTGAGAGAGGTCCTCGTCGGGTCTATGCGGAAGGAGGCGGGGGCGCGGTGGTAATCGTCGCCTGAGCCTGTTCCGCCTCGCAGCGTTTCTTGAACTCGGCGTGGAGCTCCAGGAAGTGTTCCAGGACGTGCTTGTCGAGATCGTGGCGAGCCTTGATCCATGCCTCGACCGCCGGGTTCTTCTTCGCATCGATGAAGTACGCCCACCAGTAGTTGTAGACCAGCTCTTTGTCGAAGGCTTTCTTCTTGACCAGGAGAGCCACGGTATCGAGCATGCCCAGCATGCTCTTTGCCGCATCGTCAAAGTCCTGGCCTTCTGCAACAGCCTTTTGCACGAGCTTCCAGTCGGCCATCAGCCCGGCGGTCCGCTTCTCGAGAAATCCGACGGTTTCCCGGTAGCGGGCGGACTTCGTGTCCGCGTAGAGCTTCCAGATGAATGTGCATATGCCTGCGACCAGCGCCAGCAGCGAAAGCCAGTCGCGAAACGCAACGCCATTCTGCTGCGTCATCTGCTGGGCACACGCCGAGAGAATTTCGTTCATGCCTTGTGCTCCTTCGTCGTGAAAGCAGGCCATGGAGGCCGTCCCGAGTCTGTGCTTTCTCGACGGATGCAGCATCCCTCGAATGCGGGAGGCGCCTGCTCGGCACGTTGCGGCGGCATGGCCGCCGTGCCGAAGACGCGGCCCCGGACGGGCAGGTCCGGTCCGGGGGCTTGCGAGGAAATCAGAGGGTATTTCCGGGCCCTCTGTCGCCCGGTTTGCAGGGGTGCTCTGTCGGGGCGCCTGCTTACTTGTCGTGATGCAGGTACGTCGCCTGCTTCGGCAGCAGCAGGCTGACGAGGAAGGCCACTCCCATCATTCCCGTCACGTACCAGTAGAAGTACGACTCGTGCCCGATCGACTTCAGCCCCAGCGCCACGTATTCCGCGCTGCCGCCGAAGATGGCATTGCCCACCGCGTACGACAGGCCTACGCCCAGTGCACGAATCTCGGGCGGGAACATCTCGGCCTTCACGATGCCGCTGATCGAGGTGTAGAAGCTCACCACCGCCAGCGCGAGCATGATCAGCATACCGGCCACCAGAGGGCTGCTCACGCTTTGCAGGTTGCTCAGCACCGGCACCGTCATCAGCGCGCCCAGTGCGCCGAACAGCAGCATGTTGGTGCGGCGGCCGATGCGGTCCGACAGCGCACCGAACAGCGGCTGCATGCACATGTAGATGAACAGGCAGGCCGTCATCACGTTGCTTGCGGTCTTGATCGACATGCCGGCCGAGTTCACCAGGTACTTCTGCATGTAGGTGGTGAAGGTGTAGAAGATCAGCGAGCCGCCGGCCGTGTAGCCCAGCACCACGAAGAAGGCGCGCTTGTGGTTCGTGAACAGTTCGCGCATCGAGCCGGCGCCCTTGGCGGCGCGGGTCTTGGTGCTGGCGGTTTCGGTCAGCGTGCGGCGCAGCATGAGTGCGACCACCGCGGCGATGGCGCCGATGACGAACGGAATGCGCCAGCCCCAGCTCTTGAGCTCGGCCTCGTCGAGCACCTGCTGCAGCACCACCACGACAACCACCGCCAGCAATTGGCCGCCGATCAGCGTGACGTACTGGAACGACGAGAAGAAGCCGCGCTGTCCGCGCATCGCCACTTCGCTCATGTAGGTGGCGGTGGTGCCGTATTCGCCACCGACCGACAGACCCTGCAGCAGCCGTGCGGCCAGCAGCAGCGCGGGCGCAGCGGCGCCGATCTGTGCATAGGTCGGCAGGCAGGCGATGACCAGCGAGCCCACGCACATCATGACGACCGAAGTCACCATCGAAGTCTTGCGACCCTTGCGGTCGGCCAGGCGGCCGAACAGCCAGCCGCCGATCGGGCGCATGAGGAAGCCGGCGGCGAACACGCCAGCGGTGTTCAGCAGCTGCACCGTGGGGTCGGACTTGGGGAAGAACGCCGGCGCGAAATAGATGGCGCAGAAAGCGTAGACGTAGAAGTCGAACCACTCCACCAGGTTGCCGGACGAGGCGGCAAAGATGGCGAAGATGCGCTTGCGCTTTTCTTCGAAGGTGTAGGGGGTGTTATTGGCGGTGGTCGCGTCGGGGCTGGAGGCGCCGGCGGTCGCACTGCTTGCGATGGCGGTCATGAAAATGGGTCCTTGCTTGTCTCTTGCTGCGGCCCGCCGCAAAGCCGCGCGAAGCCGTCCCGCCAAGTCTGTCCGGCCGCCGCCGGGTTGTCGTCCGTAGCCTGCCGCCGGGCGGCTACGTATCGGTACGCAAGGGTAAATACCTAGAATGGGGTGCCGCAAGCAAGCGGGCTCGCAATGGAGGTCGATGATGGAAGAGCAGAACATCCGGACGGCTATCGACAGACATTGGGCTGCGTCCGCTGCAGGCGACCAGGTCGTCGAGCATGAGATCTATCACGACGATGCCGTGTGCACCTACCCGCAGTCAGGCGAGGTCATCCACGGCCGGCACAACCTGCAAGCACTTCGCAGCCATCACCCCGGCAAGCCATCTGGGTTTGTGGTCCGGCGGATCGTGGGGGAGGGCAGTCTCTGGATAACCGAGTATGCGATCGACTACGGGGGCAAGAGCGCCTTCACCGTGAGCATCATGGAGTTCCGGGGTGGAAAGGTATCGCGCGAGACTCAATACTTTGCCGATCCCTTCGACGCCCCCGCTTGGCGCGCCCAGTGGGTCGAACGGGCAGCGTGATTGCGCACAAGCTGATGTTCAAATTCAGGAGACACCGCGCCCCGCCAGAAGGAGTTCTCGCCGCCATGACATGGTCACTGTTCTACCGCTTCGACAACGAGGTGCCCACCGACTTCCACGAATTGCGCCAGTTCGGCAGCTCACTGTGGGCCGTGAATGGCAAGGTGAAAACCATGGGGCGCTCCAGCGTCGCCGAGTTTGCCAGTCCGCAGGCCGCGAAGGACGCCTTCGCGCAGCGCAGCAGCGAGATCGAGGCCCAGGGCTACAAGCGGGTGCGCCAGGGCACACACGACCCGGCTCGCATCGACTTCCCCCTGCTCACCGCCGAGATTCGCGATGGTGCTCGCCGCGCCTTCCAGGCCATTCGCGCAGCCCACCCCGACGAAACCATCCGCCTCTTCGCGCTCGGCAGTGACGACAGCGCGATGACCATCGTCCACGCCGCCGGCGTTCTTGCGCTGGGCGAGCCCGGCGACATGGACGACGAAAGCGAGATCTGGTGCTCCGCCGAGTGGCCCCATTCGGAGGGCGACGAGTTCCTCGACATCGCCTACCGCATGATTCTGCCCTGCCACCGCAACGACTTGCCCTGCAGTGTTGAGTTCGACGTCTTGCACGCGGGCCTCTTCGAAGCCTGCGTCGCTGCGATGGAACAACTTGATCGCGAAGGGTTCTTTGGTACTGGCGCGGTGCGTGAAGAGGTTGTACTGCTGTGCCAGAGCGAAGGCGCCGAGGACATGGAAGGGTCGATTGCCCGGCTCAATACTCCGCGTGTGGTGGGGCGACTTGAACGCTGGATCAAGCTCTGCGAGTGAGTTCCGATGGGGATGGTCTTGGCGGGTTAACGGTCAGCGGAAACGTCGAAATCCGCAAAGCGGTCATCTTTCAGCGTGTGCAAGAAACTGGACTGGCTGATCTAGGCAAGGGAGGAGCCAAGGGTCGGCGAGGAAAGCCTCGACAGGACTGCAGTGCGGCAGACATCCAGAATTTCATCGGCGAGTGGTGAGTCGTCAGGACACGCCCGTGACAGCACTATTGCGCCGATTACCTGTGCAATGACGTCGATCCGCTTGGCACGCGCGTCGCCGCACTGACCGCCTTCCTCTGTCGCGCCGCACTGGTTTGCCAGGTTCGCCAGCAAGCTTTCAACGCCGGCCGCAAAAGCCGTCTTGATCGACTCCGTCTGACGCGCGGCATCTCCACATAGTGCGGCCATCGTGCAACCGTCACCAGGAGCATCGCGGTGCTCACGGGACAAGTAGTGCTTGACGAACTCCATCGCATCGACGCCTTCGGCCTTGGCCGCCGTCTGCGCAAAACCGCATGTTGCCGCTTCTGCCATCAGGTCGGCCTTGGACCCGAAGTGCTTGTAGAAGCCACCATGGGTGAACCCTGCGCCCGCCATCAAGTCCGCAATCCCCACCCCGTCATAGCCTCGCTCGCGAAACAGCGTGGAGGCCGTCTCGACGATGTGTGCCCGGTTCGCCTGGGCCTGCGCTTTGGTGACCTTCATGTCCAGGATCTCTCTAGATGTGCCATCAGTGAAGTCATGAATATACATTGATGTTAATCATCATCAAACCCCTTGACAACAAAGATGACAATCGACATCATTAAGCCGACTCACCTCGGAAGGCTTCTGGAAATGAGCGATGCCCACCTGACTGCCCCCCCTTCTTCGAGGTGGATGGCGACAAATTCGCCTCTAGCCGCCGGGGGCAACACGCGATCCAGTTCCTGAAGGAGTGATGCCGCCCGCATCCCCTTTTTCTGCCTGACCAACGACCTTTTCGATCAAGAGAAAACACATGACATCCCATTCCACTGTTCTCATCACGGGCGCCTCGACCGGCATTGGCGCCATCTATGCCGACCGCTTCGCACGCCGCGGCCACGACCTTGTGCTGGTGGCGCGCGACAAGGCGCGGCTGGAAACGCTCGCTGCGCGCCTGCGCGAGGAAACCGGCGCTGCCGTCGATATCCTTCCGGCCGACCTGACCCAGCCCGGCGATCTGGCCGCAGTCGAGACGCGCCTGCGCGAGGACACCAGGATCGAAACCCTGATCAACAACGCCGGGGCCGCACTATCCGGTCACTTCATCGACCAATCGACAGACGATGTCGCCCGACTGGTCAGTCTCAACACCACCGCACTCGTCAGGCTGGCGAGCGCCGTCGCCCCGCGCCTGGCGCAGGCTGGCAAAGGCGCGATCGTCAACATCGGCTCGGTGGTCGGCCTGGCGCCCGAGTTCGGCATGTCGGTCTACGGCGCGACCAAGGCCTTCGTGCTGTTCCTGTCCCAGGGGCTGAGCCTGGAGCTCACGCCCAAGGGTGTCTACGTGCAGGCGGTGTTGCCAGCCGGAACCCGTACCGAGATATGGGAGCGCGCGGGCATCGACAGCAGTTCGATGCCTGATCTGATGGGAGTGGAAGAACTGGTAGATGCCGCACTGGTCGGATTCGACCGCCGCGAACTCGTGACCATCCCGCCGCTGCATGATGGCGCGCGCTGGGAGGTGCTGAACGCGGCACGGCAGACCTTGATCGGGGACATCCGGCAGGCGCATGTGGCAGAGCGCTATCGAACCGTCGCCTGAAACGGCAAAAAGCTTCAGAACGGAACGGACGGCACATGACATTCAAGGCACTGCTCGCCAGCAAGACCGGCGACACCATTTCAAGCAGCCTGGTCGACTTCAAGGACGAAGATCTGATGCCGGGTGATGTCACCGTCGCGATCGAGTACTCGACGGTGAACTACAAGGACGCGATGGCGCTCAGTGGCCGGTCACCGGTCATTCGCCAGTTTCCGCTGATTCCGGGCATCGACTTTGCCGGTGTCGTCGAGTCGTCGACCTACCCCGGCCTCGTCGCCGGCGACCGTGTGCTGGCGACCGGCTGGGGACTGAGCCAGACGCACCACGGCGGCTTCGCACAGAAGGCGCGAGTGAGCGGTGATTGGCTGGTCAAGATCCCGGAGGTCTTTTCGACCCGGGATGCCATGGCCATCGGCACCGCCGGGTTCACCGCCATGTTGGCCGTGCTCGCACTGGAACATGGCGGTCTGACGCCCGAGCGTGGAGACATCCTGGTGACCGGCGCCAATGGCGGCTCCGGCTCTGTGGCCATCGCATTGCTGTCGGGCCTGGGCTATCGCGTGATCGCATCGACCGGCCGACTCGACGAAGCCGCCTACCTGCGTGCGCTGGGCGCGGCGGACGTCATCGACCGCCACACCCTGTCCGAAGCGGGCGCACCGATCGCCAAGGAGCGGTGGGCCGGGGCCATCGATTCGGTCGGCAGCCATACGTTGGCGAACGTCCTGGCGCAGACCCGGTATCGCGGGGTGGTCGCGGCTTTCGGTCTTGCACAGGGCGCGGATCTGCCGGCATCGGTTCTGCCCTTCATCCTGCGCAACATCACCCTCGCAGGCATCGACTCGGTCAATGCGCCGCAGCCTGTGCGGCTGCAGGCGTGGTCGCGTCTGGCCAGCGACCTGGATCTGGGCAAGCTTGCACGGACCACCAAGGTGATTGGCCTAGCAGAGGTTCCTGATGTCGCCAGTCAAGTCCTCGCAGGGAAGGTTCAGGGGCGCACCATCGTCGATGTGAACGCCTGACCGCCAATACGATGACGATGACGTTGACCCCTACCGACTGGCACCCAGGATCGAGCGTGCCCTACATCGACACCACCACCCGATCGATCGATGTCGACGGGACTGCATTCGCGTACCGTGACCTCGGGCCGCGCAGTGGCGTGCCGCTGGTTCTGCTCAACCACTGGGGCGCGGTACTCGACAATTTCGACCCGCGTATCGTCGATGGGCTTTCCCGCAGGCATCGCATCATCGCCATCGACTACCGGGGAATTGGCGCTTCGGGCGGAACGGCACCTGTGAGCATCGATGCGATGGCCCAGGACGCGATCGCTCTGATCCACGCACTGGGTTTCGAGAAGGTCGATCTGCTTGGCTTCTCTCTCGGAGGATTCGTGGCGCAGGACATTGTGCTGAAAGCCCCCGGCCTGGTGCGCCGGCTCATCCTGACCGGTACGGGGCCGGCGGGCGGCAAAGGCATCGACCAGGTAGGGGCGGTCTCCTGGCCGCTGATGGTCAAAGGCTTGTTGACGCTGCGCGATCCGAAGACCTACCTGTTCTTCACCTCCACGGCCAATGGTCGTCAAGCCGCCAAAGCCTTCCTGGAGCGGTTGAAGGAGCGCAAGGCGGATCGGGACAGGGGGCCAACGCCCAGTGCCTTCCTGCGACAGCTGAAGGCAATCAAGGCCTGGGGCCAACAGGCGCCGCAGGATCTGGGCGGCATCCGCATCCCTGTGCTGATCGCCAATGGCGACAACGACATCATGGTGCCCACCGTGAACAGTCATGACATGGCGCGTCGCATTCCTGGCTCACAACTGGTCATCTACAAGGACGCCGGACATGGCGGGATCTTCCAGTACCACGGCGAGTTTGTGCCCAAGGCGCTGGCCTTCCTCAATGACTGAAAAAAGTACCCCATGAAAGCTTTCATCATCGATCGCTACGGAAAGAAAGAAGTTGGCCGCATCGGCGAAATGCCCGACCCCGAGGTCCGGGACGATGACGTCCTGATCCGGATCCACGCGGCGAGCATCAATCCCCTGGACACGAAGACCAGGAGCGGTGAATTCAAGCTGATTCTTCCCTACCGCCTCCCCCTGATCCTGGGCAACGACATGGCCGGAACGGTCGTGCGGGTCGGCGCTCGCGTTCGCAACTTCAAGCCCGGTGATGAGGTCTATGCACGCCCTGACGACGATCGCATCGGCACCTTCGCCGAGTTCATTGCCGTCAAGGAGTCGTCGCTGGCGCTGAAGCCCGCGAATCTCGGCATGGTCGAGGCCGCCTCCGTTCCTCTGGCGGCCCTGACGGCCTGGCAGGTGCTGGTCGAAACTGCCAAGCTGAAGAAGGGGCAGAAGGTGCTGATCCATGCCGGCTCCGGCGGCGTCGGCACCATCGCCATCCAGCTTGCCAAGCACCTCGGCGCGTTCGTGGCCACGACCACCAGTACGGCCAACATCGGCTGGGTGAAGGCCTTGGGCGCGGACGTCGTCATCGACTACAAGCAGCAGGACTTCGCCACGGTGCTTCGCGGCTACGACGTGGTGCTGAACAGCCTCGGCACCAACGAGCTGAACAAATCCCTCCAGGTTCTCAAGCCGGGCGGGCATCTCATCTCCATCTCCGGGCCACCCACCCCGACGTTCGCCGTCGCGCGAGGACTGGCCTGGCCGCTCCGGCAGGTGCTGCGCCTGCTGAGTTTCGGCATCAGGAAGAAGGCAAAAAAGATCGGGGGTGAATACACCTTCGTCTTCATGCGGGCCGATGGGGCGCAGTTGCGCGAGATCACCGCCCTCGTCGAATCTGGTGCGATCCGTCCGGTCGTCGACAAAGTATTCCCGTTTCAGGACACCCACAAAGCTCTGGCTTACGTCGACAGTGGGCGCGCCAAGGGCAAGGTCGTGGTGCAGATGATTTAGCTGCCGCGCGATGTTGCGCGGAAAGCGCACGGTTGTGCCCGGGCTGTTCAACAAGCTGTCGTGCTTCGGCGTGCGTTTCTTGATACGGCGGTTCGCATCGCGGGTGGCGACTCAAGTGCTTGGCAAGCCGCGGTTCGAGCTGCCGACACGCTCCAAGCAGACAAGCCGCGTGATCCAAGTAGCGAGTACGAGCAGCTCACCTTTAGCTTCGGTGGAAATGCCGTCCAAACCGCTGGCGTATTGAGTACCCCGGCGGCAACGAGAGAGATGCCGGTCTGCGGGCCGATTGCTCAATACGCCCTGCAACGAGATGTCCCGAAGGCATATGCCCTTCTGCCTATGCCTTTCTCTATTTGCGCGGCAATTGAACCTCTGCGTCACGAGCGTCAGCGCCAAACCGAACCGGTAGTGAGCAACGAGAGAGCGGCTTAATCGCTCATCAGTTCGATCAGGACCTGTGTGGCTCTCCGGTGGAGACATGCGTGATTTCAATGCCGCCCTGCTGCTTAAGGCGTTCCATCCAAAGATGCAGGATGGTGTCGATATGGGGAAACGTCGCGCGATGTTGTGAAGCCCGAACCTCCTACCGATGGCAGATGTTGCTCATGGCAGAGCCGCGGATCTCATGACTTTGGTCATTTCAGGTTCGCAGCCATCCGCACTAAGATGCCCGGACCATGGCTACTGCCACCCCCCTGCCGCTGCATGCCGCGCCGTTGCGTAGCGAAGCCAGCGTTGCCATACCGGCGCGGGGCATCCTGGTGGTCGACGACCACGAGTTGGTGCGCCTGGGCCTGAGGGCGCTGCTGCTTGCGGAGACCGGCAGCGTGCCGGTGTACGAGGCACGCTCCCTGGCCGACGCATTGCGTTTGTACGAGTTCCATCTCACGTCGCATCTTCTGGTGCTGCTCGATCTCGATCTGCCCGACTCTCAGGGGCTGGATACCCTGGTGCGTTTCAGGCGCGCCTTTCCTGCATCGCGCGTGGTCGTGCTATCGGGCAAGGACAGCCATGCATTGATGCAAGGGGTGATGGCGCTCGGGGCGCAGGCCTTCCTGCCCAAGACAGGTCACCTGGGCGAAGTGTTGCGCTACGTGAGGGACAACGATCTGGTCGCTCTGCCAGCCTCGCCGTCCACAGCTCCTGTCGCTGTCCGCACGACGCCGGCGACGGCGACGACTGAGTTGCAGCCGCAGCTCAATGTGCGCCAGGTCGAAATCCTCGACTGGCTGCTGGCCGGCAAGTCGAACAAAGAGATTGCACAGCTGTCGCACCTGACCGAGGGCACGGTCAAGAACCATGTGTCTACCCTGTTGTTGCTGTTCGGCGTGCGCTCGCGAGCCCAGCTCATCAGCAGTCTGAAGTGAGCCCACCGCGCCATGCGGCCTTCGACGTGGCGATGCCCCGCATGCCTGCAATGAATGACTTGCATCCGCCCGAATTGGCCGAGCGGGTGCTGCGCGAACAGGTGGCCGCGGTCCATGCCAACGCGCCGGCAGCCTATCTCGCGGACTTCCTCACGGCACAGTCGCTGGGCATCGGCCTGTTCGTGGCCACGTGGCGCTGGCAAGTCCTGCTGTGGATGGCACTGCACCTGGCGTTAACGCTGCGACGAGCCTATCGGCGCTACCAGCGCAGTCCTGATGCTGCCGCCCATCCCGAGTACTGGGCACGCTTCAATGCGCGCAACGTGCTGCTGCGCTCCTGTGTCTGGGGCCTGGCGCCGTGGCTGTGCGTTCCGCCGGGGCGCAACCTGGGGCTCTGGGTCATGGTCATCGTGATGATGATGGGCGGCTGCGCCGGCGGAGCACTGTCGCTGGCGGTTCTCAAGCGCAACATTCCACGCTTCATCGTGCCCAGCATGGCGAGCCTGACCTTGGCGCTGGCCTGGCGCGGCGACAGCACGCACCTGTTCCTGGCCACCGGCTGCCTGCTGTACATGTGCGTCATGATCATGTTCGCGCTGCAGCATCATCGACTGTTGACAGCTGCGCTGACCATGCGTTTCGAAAAGGAGGCGCTGGCCGAGCAGCTGAGCCATCAGATTGCCGCAACCCAGCGTGTCAGCGAGGAGAAGACGCGCTTTCTTGCCGCGGCGAGCCACGATCTGCGACAGCCTCTGCACGCCATCGCATTGTTCGGAGCCGTCATTGAAAAGAAGCTCAAGGGCACCGAGGAATGGAATCACGCGGTGCGGTTGATGGATGCGGTCGGAACGCTCGGCGATTCGCTCGACATCCTGCTGGACATCTCGCGACTTGATGCCGGCGAGGTGGCGCCGCAGATTCGACCCGTGGAGCTCAATCCGCTGTTCCTCGCGCTCAACAATGTGTTCGTGGCGCAGGCGGCCGACCGGGATCTGCAACTGCGGCTGCGTGCCACGCCTTGCTGGGTGCTGAGTGATCCGCAGCTGTTGCAGCGGCTGCTGTCCAATCTCGTGGACAACGCGCTCAAGTACACGGCGCGCGGCGGCGTGGTGGTGGCTACCCGCGCACGCGGTCCGCTGGTGTGGATCGACGTATGCGATACCGGCATCGGCATCGCGGACGAGCATCTCGGCCGCATCTTCGACGAGTTCTACCAGATCGGTAATCCGGGGCGCGATCGAGCACAGGGACTGGGCATCGGCCTGTCCATCGTGCAGCGGCTCTCACGCCTGCTGGCGCACCCGCTGCAGGTGCGCTCGCGCCTGCATCACGGCAGTCGCTTTCGCCTGGTGCTTCCGGCGGTGACCGCCTCGGGTGTCGTGCCACTCGCTGCATGCCCAGGCGCTGCCTTGCCATTGCCGCAGCGCGTGCTGCTCATCGATGATGAAGCCGCGATCCGCCAGGCCGTTACCGGGCTGCTGCAGGCCCACGGCGTAACCATCGATGCAGTGGCCAGCGAGGCCGAAGCCGAGGCCGTGCTGGTGCAAGCCGCACATGGAAGTACCCCTGTCGAAGTTCTGTTGTGCGACGTGCGGCTGGCCGACGGTGCCGACGGACTTGCCGCGGCGCAGCGACTGAGCGCGCGCTTCAGCCCTGGCTTGCAGGTACTGTTGATCACCGGGGAAACCGCGCCGCAACGACAGCGGCAGATGCTCGACTCCGGGTTGCAGGTGCTACTCAAGCCGGTGGCTGCCGACAGGCTGCTGCAGGCCCTTGCATCGCTGACGCGGCACGATACGACGCACGCTTGCATGCGCTCCTGAGCATCTTTTTTTGCTGCTCGGCGATGACCTTCGACACTAGATCGCAGGCGTTGCCGACCCTACCGTGGAGGCCTTCTCGTTCACTCCACTTGAAAAAAGGAAGGCCCATCATGAATACCACTCGTACCGTTTCCCGCGCATGGCGTGCACCTGCCGCGCTGCTGATGATGAACCTCGTGCTGGCCGCCTGCGGCGGCGGTGGGGGCGGAGGCGGCGGCTTCCCCGGCTTCGCTGTCGCTCCTGCACCTGCTCCTCAGGGAACGCAGACGCCGGCACCGACGCAGGAAGACACCGCGCCCTCCATCACGACACAGCCATCGGATACCACCATTGGCCAGGGCGTGACCGCCATGTTGAAGGTACAGGCTGTGCGTGCCACGACCTACCAGTGGCAGCGCAGCGTTGATGGCGGTGCCAACTGGACCGATGTCTCCGGCGCCACCAGCGACAGCTTCACCACAGCTGCCAATCAACTGGCCGACAGCGGCCAGCAGCTGCGCGTGCAAGTGACGGGCCCCAATGGCAGTGTGACCAGCCATGCCGCCACGCTGACGGTCAAACCCTGGGTCGCCAACGTGCTGGCGACCACCGGGGTGACATACAACCGTCCCTATCAACTCGTTCTGGATGCCAGCGGCGCGAACCTCTACGTGGCCATGGGAGGCAATGGTTCGGTCTACAGGATCGACACGGCCAGCGGCAGCGGCGCGGAAGTAACGCCGGGGACGACCATGAACACGCCGTATGGCCTGGCACTGGCCGCCGACGGTACCCTGTACGTGAGCGACCAGCATCGCATCAACAAGATCGCCCCCAACGCCACAACCTACAGCACCTGGGTGGGCAGTGGCACCAGCGGGTACGCCGACAGCCCGGCCGCTGCAATGTTCAACGACCCCGCCGGCATTGCGCTGGACAGCGCAGGCAACCTGTTCGTGGCAGACCTGGAAAACAAGCGCGTGCGCAAGGTCGCAGCCGATGGCACCACGAGCACGCTCGCGGGCGACGGCACGCAGGCCTACCTCGACGGAGTCGGCACGGCCGCCCAGCTGGCGCGCCCACAGGGCCTGGCGATCAGCCGCGATGGCAGCACGTTGTACGACACGGACACCGACGGCACATGCTTGCGCAAGATCGATGTGGCCAGCGCCACAGTGAGCACGCTGCTGGGCGATTGCAACGGCAACGCTGTTTCCAATGTGGTCGACGGAACGGCCGCCACGCCGGCCAAGCTCGGCTATTCCTACGGCGTAACGGTGGATGCACATGACAACGTGTTCCTGACGCATGCCTGGGATGGCGTGGCGCGAGTGGTCACGCCTGCGGGCGAGATCAGCACACTGCGGGACAGCACCGGCGCGGCGATGAGGTTCAATTTTCCGATTGGTGTGGCGGTCGCCAGCGACGGGACCATCTACGTGGGCGCATCCAACGGCAACCAGATCTTCAAGCTCACGCTGGCGCCCTGAGCCGTTGATCTTGTCTGCCCGATGCGGCTTCGCACGCCCGCTTCGCCGCGGATCAGGTGGCCTGCCTCTTTGGCCGAGCAGATTTTGGCGCCTCGCTTCGCGCCAGCCACAGTCCGCTCGCAACGATCAATGCCCCGCCGCCCAGCGTCCATGCGTCGGGCGCGGCCTGCCAGAACACCCAGTCCAGCACAAGCGCCCAGGCCAGGGCGCTGTATTCGAAGGGGGCGATGGCGGCGGCCTGGCCGTGACGGAAGGCCTCGGCGATAGCCATCTGGCCCAGAAAGCCGCTGATGGCCAAACCCGCAAGCACCCACGTGTGTTCAGCCTGGATTGGCACCCATTGCGGCGCCGACAGCAGACCGCCGCCCACTGCCATGCCGGCCGTAGTCCAGAAGACCAGCGCGGCGCTCGATTCGGTGCGGCTGATGAGCCGGCCAAGCATGTTCGACAGCGCATAGCAGACTGCGGCCACCAGAATCGCCAGAGCGCCCACCGAGAGGAAGGCACCCTGCTCAGGCCGAAGTGCGATCACGACACCGACGAAGCCCAGCCCGATCGCGATCCAGTGCCGCGGCTGGACCGACTCGCCCAGCATCGGCACGGCGATGAGCACCATCAGCATCGGAGCGATGAAAGTGAGTGTGTAGGCCTCTGCCAGGCCCAGGGTCTTCAGGCCATGGACGAAGAGCACGAGCATCGTCATGTTCAGCGCAGTGCGCAGCAGGTGCAGGCGCCAACGCAGCCGACGGCTGAAAACGCCGGCCGCCTCGCGCCGCCAGGCGATGTACAGGCACACCAGGGGCAGAGCCGTGAGACCGCGCAGTGCCATCACCTGCACCGGCGGGTAGTGCCCGGCCAGGTTCTTGAGCAGCGCGTCCATGCAGGCAAAGAAGGCGCAAGCCAACAGCATCGCGGCGATGCCGCGCAGGGTTCCGGTCGAGTGCATGGTCGGGTTGTCTCGCGGCAGTGGCCGGGGAGGGGACTTGTTCTTGACCGCCTAGCATAGGCGCTGCGAACGCTTGGTCCTGGCCGAAATTTGCCATCGACTCGAGAGCAGCGCTGCGATGCAGCGACACTGAAACGGCACGGCCTTGGTGAAGTCCCCGGACCAGAAGACGTCGCAAAGCCCGCCCCAGGTCAGTTCGATATGCAGCCGAGAAATGTCAGGTCTTGTTGTCAGTCCGGCTCAGCTTCAGCCGGCGAATCTCGGCGAGCTGAAACCTGAAGGCACCGACCGCTTCCTTGGCCTTGGGCTCCCAGGTGTCGGTCTTCATGTGCGCGAGAACCGCCTCCAGCGCATCACCGAGTTGTCCAATCTGCCGTCCGTAGCTTCCGACGTCATCCAGAATCTGCTGCTCCAGAGCAGGGTCTGACGACTTGCCCATATTGATGTTGATGAACCCAAGCTGCCCATTGGCGATCTTGGTAAACCAAGTCCAGGGATTGATTTCCTGGCGCACGTTGCCAGAGAGCGGCAAGTAAAAGTTCGGCATCGGAGTCCTCCTGCGCAACGCGACTGGCTGCTGCGATGAGGTCAAGCAAGAAGCTCGCCGAGCCACTTCCGGTCCTGCCATGGGCTCGCGCATTGGGCCCCCTTGCTTCCAGCCGGGTCGCTACAGGGCGTGTTCCCGCAGGAACCGGTCCAACTGATGGCTGTTCGCCAATCCCAGCTTGGCGAACACATGCGCGCGGTGGGTTTCCACGGTGCGCTGCTCCAGCGGCGCGAGCTCCTGCGCGATCTGCTTGTTGGGCTTGCCCTCGGCCACCAGCCGGGCCACCTGCATCTCGCGCGGCGTCAGCTTGTCCCACAGTGCCTGCGCGGCCTGGCGGGCCTGCCGGCGCGCGGCGATCTCGCCGGCTTGCTTCAAGGCTTTGGCGATGCTGTCGAGCAGGCGCTCGTCGTTGCAGGGCTTTTCGAGCCAGCCGAAGGCGCCGTTCTGCACGGCCTCGACGGCCATCGGTATGTCTCCGTGGCCGGACAGGAAGATCACCACCAGCGGGCTGTCCTGTGCGCGCAGCGCATCGAACACCTGCAGGCCGCTCACGCCTTCCATGCGCAGGTCCAGGATCACGCAGCCCGCGCGCTGCAAATCGGCGCCGGCCAGAAAGGCGTCGCCCGAGGCAAAGGTCTGCACCGCGTAGCCGCGCGACAGCAGCAGCAGGCCCAGCGAACGGCGCACGGCCTCGTCGTCGTCCACCACGCACAGGTTGTTGGCAAGAGCGCTCATGGCGTTCATGGGGGTGTGATTTCCAGTTCGAGGGTGAAAACTGTGCCACCGCCGGCCCGGTTGGCAAAGGACAGCCGGCCGCGATGGGCCTCGACGATGGTGCGGCAGATGTTCAGCCCCAGCCCCAGCCCGCCGGTCTTGGTGGTGAAGAAGGGCGCGAACACCTGCTCGGCCAGCGCGGCGTCGATGCCCGGCCCGCGGTCGGCCACGCGGATGTGCACGCGCCCTTCGAGCACCTCGGCCTCGATCTCCACGAGCCGCTGTTCCGGCGGCGTGGCCTGCATGGCGTGCAGGCTGTTGGACAGCAGGTTCAGCAGCACCTGTTCGAGCAGCACGCGGTCGCCGCGCACCTCGGGCAGCCCTGCCGGTATGCGAACCTCGGCGCGCGCCTGGCGCATGCGCATCTCGCCCTGCAGCAGCGCCAGCGCGTTGCTGACCAGCGCCGCCACCGCGCAGTCTTCGGTGCCTGCGGTGCGCTGGCGCACGAAGCCGCGGATGCGCCGCACGATCTCGGCGCTGCGCTGGGCCTGGGCCATGGTCTCGTCGAGGCTGCTGACCAGCAGCGACTGGTTGCCCTGCTCTGCAAAAGCCTTGGCGGCGCTCGCGAAGTTGCTCAGCGCCATCAGCGGCTGGTTCAGCTCGTGGGCCAGCGTGGAGGCCATCTCGCCGAGGCTGGCCAGGCGCTGGGCGTGCTGCAGCTGTTCGTCGTTCTGGCGCTGGCGCAGTTCGGCGCGCTTCTGCTCGGTGATGTCCACCACCGAGCTCATCCAGCCGCTGTGCTTGCCGTCGGCGTCGATCAGCGCAGCGGTGTAGACCATGGTGATCACCTCGTGCCCGTCGCGGTGCCGCAGGCGCGACTCGAAGCCCGCGTGCGCGGGCTCGCCGCTCATCATGGCGTCGTAGTGGCGCCAGTGCAGCGTCACGTCGTCAGGGTGCCAGTAGGGGTAGGGCGGCAGCCGGCCGAGCAGTTCGTCGGCACCGTAGCCGGTCATTTCGCAGAAGGCCAGGTTGACGTAGATGATGCGGCCGTCGAGGTCGCGTGCGCGCATGCCCACCAGCAGCGAATCTTCCATCGCCTTGCGGAAGGCGTGGGCCTCGTCGAGTTCGTGGGTGCGCTCGCGCACGCGCAGCTCCAGGTCGCGCCGCGCATCGCGCTGCTCCGCGAAGCGGCGTTCGCGCAGCTGCCAATACAGGCCGCCCAGCAGCAGCAGGCTGGCACACAGCAGGCCCAGCATCCAGGCGCGTTCGCGCGCGCGAGTGACTTCGGCATGGTCGGCCATCACCGTCAGCGTCCAGCCGAGATCGGGCAGCGGCTCGTCCACCGCCAGGAAGCGGCGCGGCTGGCCGCCGAGGTCGGTGCGCACGAGGTAGCCGGGCCCGCCTTCGTCGCGATCGACCTTCCACGGCAGCGCCGGAAAGTTCGTGCGCGAGCCGTACTGCTGGTCGCGCCGCATGCCTTCGATCTCGGCGGCGCCCAGGGCTCGCGTGGCCTGGTACATCCATGACTGCACCGAACTCAGGAACACGATGCCGCGCGCGTCGGTCAGCAAGATGGGGTCGCGCGCGAAGGTCCAGGCATCCTGCAACTGGCGCAGGCTGACCTTGACCGTCACCACGCCCAGCACCGCGCCGCCGTCCGGCCGCACCGGTGCCGAAATGAAGAGCCCCGGCTCGCCGGTCGTCTGGCCCACACCGTAGAACAAGCCGTTGCGTCCCGCGCGGGCGTCGATGAAGTAGGGCCGATTGGCATACGACTCGCCGACGAAGGTCTGCGGCGTTGCCCAGTTGCTGGCCGCCAGCGTCATGCCCTGCAGGTCGATCAGGTAGAGCGCATCAGAGCCCGCCTGGCGGTTCACTTCCTCGATGTAGCGGTTGGCGCGCTGCTTCACCGCCGCGTCTTGCGGATGGGCCAGCGCGGCCAGCACGTCCGGATGCAGGCTTGCCGTGAACGGGAGGTAGCTGTACTTGCCGGCGGCATCGCGCAGGCCCAGCACGTGGACTTCCATGGCGCGGCGGATCGAGTCGGCCTGGAAGTTAGCTTCGCGGCTCGCGGCCCATTGGGCTGCGAGGCCGATCAGCAGCAGCGCCAGTGCGAGTACGGCCGCCCATGCGGCTGCCGCGCGGTAGCGGCGGCGCGGGCGGGTTGGGGGTGGCGCAGGAGCGGGCGTGATTGGCGGCATGAGAGACAGGGGCCGACCGGCGCGGCGATCAGAATTTTGCCCTGATCGCCGGCAGGCCCCCTCGAATGCCGCTGGCTCGGGGCTCAGGCCGCCACGGGCTGCGCCTGCTCCGGAGTGCGTGCACGGGAAGCAGGCGCCATGTCCAGTTGCTTCACCAGCGCACCCCATCGCACGCGCGCCGACACCACGCTCTCTTCCTTCACATGCCCGAAGCCGCGGATCTGCTCGGGTAGCCGTGCCAGCGACAGCGCGGTGTCGAAGTCGATGCGATCGAAACGCGCAAGCACGTCCTCGACCATCGCACGGTAGTCCTCGATCAGCTGCCGCTCCATGCGCCGTTCGGCGGTACGGCCAAACGGGTCGAGCGCCGTGCCGCGCAGGCCGCGCAACTTCGCGAGCAGGCGGAACGCGCCCATCATCCAGGGCCCGAAGCTCGTCTTCACCGCGCGGCCTTCGGCGTTGTGGCGGCCGAGCACCGGCGGGGCGAGGTGGAAGCGCAGCACCGGCTTGCCTTCGAACTGCTCCTCCAGCTTTTCCATGAAGCGCTTGTCGGTGTAGAGCCGCGCGACCTCGTACTCGTCCTTGTAGGCCATCAGCTTGTAGAGGCTCGACGCGACGGCCTTCGCCAGCAGCATGCTGCCGCGCTCGCGCTGTTCGACCACGCGCACGCGTTCCACCAGCTCGGCATAGCGCTGCGCATACGCCGCGTTCTGGTACGCCGTGAGGAATGCGGTGCGGTCCGCCACCAGCGCCTCGAAGCTCTGCGGCCGCTGCAGCGCCACCACCTTCGAAGGCGCGGCTTCACGCGTTACTGCGGCAAGATCCAGCGCCGCCTTGCGGCCCCAGCGGAACGCGGCCTGGTTCGCCTTCACGGCTACGCCGTTGATCTCGATGGCCTTGTTCAATGCCTGGGCGGACAGCGGCACAAAGCCCTTCTGGAACGCAAAGCCCAGCAGGAACAGGTTTGCCGCAATCGCATCGCCCATGAGCCGTGTTGCAAGCTGCATCGCATCGATGAAGTCCGCGCGGCCTTCGACTGATTCCTCGATCAGAGCGCGCACCTGCGCGGCCGGAAACTCCCAGTCGGGTTGCTGCGCGAAATGCCCCGTCGGCTGCTCGAAGGTGTTGACCAGCGCATAGGTGCGCCCCGGCCGCATGCGCGCGATGGCATCGGGCGCGCCGGCCGTGAGCATGTCGCAGCCCAGGATCAGGTCGGCCTCGCCGGTAGGAATGCGCTGCGCCTTCAGCTGCGCCGCGTCGCGCGCGATGCGCACGTGCGACGTTACCGAGCCGTTCTTCTGCGACATGCCCGTCATGTCGAGCACGCTCACGCCCTTGCCCTCGAGGTGCGCCGCCATGCCGATCAGTGCGCCGATGGTGATGACGCCCGTGCCGCCGATGCCGGTGATCAGGATGTTGTGCATGCCTTCGAGCGCGAGCGGTGCCGGATCGGGCAGGGCGGCTTCTTCCGCTGGAGCCTTTGCCGCCACCGGCGCCTGCTTGCGCGGCTTCACGCCTTCCACCGTCACGAAGCTCGGGCAGAAGCCCTTGATGCACGACTCGTCGGCATTGCACGCGCTCTGGTCCACGCTGCGCTTCAGGCCCAGGTCGGTCTGCTTTGGCAGCAGCGCGGTGCAGTTCGACTGCTCGCCGCAATCGCCGCAGCCTTCGCACACCGCGTCGTTGATGAACACGCGCCGCGCGGCCTGCGGAAACTCGCCCTTCTTGCGGCGGCGGCGCTTCTCGGCTGCGCACACCTGGTCGTAGATGAGCACCGACACGCCCTCGAACTCGCGCAGCTCGCGCTGCACCGCGTCCATGTCGTCGCGGTGGTGCACGGTGAGCATGAAGCCGTCGCGCTCCGGCGGCAGCACGCTGCGGTCGGCCCAGCGCGTCGGGTCTTCTGCCACCAGCGCGAGGCGCTTCACGCCCTCGGCCGCCATCTGGTGCGCGATGCGCGGCACGGTGATGGGCCCGTCGAGCGGCTGCCCGCCCGTCATCGCGACCGCGTCGTTGTAGAGGATCTTGTAGGTGATGCTCACGCCAGCAGCCACCGCCGCGCGGATGGCGAGCGAGCCCGAGTGGTAGTACGTGCCGTCGCCGAGGTTCGCGAACACGTGCTTGCGCTTGGAGAACCACGCCTGCCCCAGCCATGGGGCACCTTCGCCGCCCATGTGCGTGGTCGTCTTGTTGTGCTCGGGGTAGATGGCCGTCGCCATCACGTGGCAGCCGATGCCGGCCAGCGCGAGGCTGCCTTCGGGCACCTTGGTCGAGGTGTTGTGCGGGCAGCCCGAGCAGTACCAGGCTGGCCGCGAGGGCGTGGCCACGGCCTTGCCCAACACCACGTCCTTCGCGTCAAGAATGGCGAGCCGCATGCGGATGCGGTCGCTGGTGTGAAAGCGCGCCACGCGCCCTGCGATCACGCGCGCGATCTGCGCCACCGAGAAGTCGGCCGTTGCCGGCAACAGCCAGCGGCCGCGCGGATGCACCCACTCGCCCTGTTCGTCGAACTTGCCGATCACGCGCGGGCGCACGTTTTCGCGCCAGTTGTAGAGATGCTCCTTGAGCTGGTACTCGACGATCTGGCGCTTTTCTTCCACCACCAGGATCTCTTCGAGCCCGTCGGCAAACTCGCGGATCGAGTCGGGCTCCAGCGGCCACGGCATCGACACCTTGAAGAGGCGAATGCCGATGCGCGCGGCCTCGTCTGCATCGATGCCGAGTTCTTCCAGCGCTTCGAGCACATCGCGGTACGACTTGCCCGAGGCCACGATGCCCAGCCGCGCCTTGGGTGAGTCGATGGTCACGCGGTTCAGCCGGTTGGCGCGCGCATAGGCGATGGCGGCGTAGATCTTGTAGTCCTGCATCAGCGCTTCCTGCTTGCGCGCCTGCACGCCGAGCGTGTCGGTCGACAGGCGCGCGTGCACGCCGCCGGGCGGGAACACGAAGTCCGAAGGCAGCCGCGTGTGCACGTCGAGCGCGCCGGCCGGTATGGAGCCGGAAGATTCGACCGTGTCGGCCAGCGCCTTGAAGCCCACCGGCAGCCCTGCGAAGCGCGACATCGCGAAGCCGTGCAGGCCCAGCTCGATGTATTCCTCCACGCTCTGAGGGTAGAGCATCGGGATCATCGAGGCGGCGAACAGGTGGTCGCTCTGGTTGGGCAGCGTGGAAGAAGACGCGCCGTGGTCGTCGCCCGCCACCAGCAAAATGCCGCCGTTGGGTGAGGTGCTCGCATGGCTCATGTGCTTGAACACGTCGCCGCATCGGTCCACGCCGGGTGCCTTGCCGTACCACATGGCAAAGACACCATCGACGGCGCTCTCGCCGGTCAGGTGCACCTGCTGCGTGCCCCAGACGGCGGTGGCGGCCAGCTCCTCGTTTACGCCGGGCAAGAACTTGACTGCGTTGGCTTCGAGCTGCGGCTGCGCCTTCCACAGAGCTTCGTCCAGGCCGCCGAGCGGCGAGCCGCGGTAGCCGGAGACAAAGCCCGCGGTGTTCAGCCCCGCCTTCTGGTCGCGCCATTTCTGCACGAGCATGAGGCGCACCAGCGCCTGGATGCCGCTGAGGTAGATCCGGCCTTCGGTGGCCGTGTATTTGTCGTCCAGCGCAACGCTGGCCAGTTCGTGGGATGCCATGGCTGAAAAAGACTCCGGGTAGGACTCGTTGAAATGCGGGCGTGGCCCCGGTAGAGGGCCGGCTCGCGAGATGCCTTGCCGGGGTAGACGGCGAGGCAGCAACGATTCTTCCGCCTTGTCTTCTGAAAGTGCTTCTTCGTTTTGGCAAAGCGCGGCGCTTTACGGAAGATCTATCTTTCGCAGGTGCGATCGACCGAAAGGATTTCGGCAGGCTCGGAGCCTCCCGCTGGCCCGACAATGGCGACCCCCGCAGCACGACGAGAACCCGATGAGACCCGACCTCGATTCGCTGGCGCTTTTCCTGCGCGCCATTGAGCACGGCAGCCTGTCGAAGGCGGCCGCCGAGAGCCACATGGTGCTGTCGGCCGCGAGCCGCCGCCTGTCCATTCTTGAAGGCCACCTGGGCGTTGCGCTGCTGAACCGCACCTCGAAGGGCGTGACGCCCACCGGCGCCGGCGAGTCGCTCGCCATGCATGCACGCCAGATCCTGCGCGACGTAGACCGCATGCGCGCCGACCTGTCCGACTACGCACAGGGCGCCACCGGCCGCGTGCGGCTGCATGCCAATGCCTCGGCCATGGGCCAGTTCTTGCCTGACGACGTGGCGAGCTTTCGCCAGCGCTACCCCGAGATCCGCGTGAGCGTGGAAGAGCACCGCAGCGTCTACATCGTGCAGGCCATCCGCGACCGGCAGGCCGACGTAGGCGTCATCACCAGCGAGGCGGCCGACCCGGCGCTCAACTTCATTCCCTACCGCACCGACCGGCTGGTGGCCATCGTGCGGCAGAAGCATCCGTGGCGCGGGCGCGAGGTGTCGTTCGAAGAACTGCTCGACTTCGATTTCGTGGGGCTGGAAGACGACTCGGCCATCTCCCGCACGATGGAAGACGCCGCCATGAGTGCGCGCAAGGTGTTGAAGCTGCGCGTGCGGGTGAAGAGCTTCGAGGCCGTGTGCCGGATGATCGAAGCGGGCATGGGCGTGGGCATCTTGCCCGAGGGGGCTGCGGTGACCTATCGCAAGGAGATGAAGCTGCGCTTTATCAACCTTACCGATGCTTGGGCTTCACGGCGGATGTATCTGTGCACGCGGCAGGAGGCATTGAGTTTTCCGCAGCGTCGGCTTGTCGATCATTTGCTGGCGCGGGGGATGCCTTAGGGATCGGGATCGGGTTCATTCAGGGCGACGCTCACGCCGACGGGGTACCTTGCTCCGCGAATGTCCCCCGGCCTGCGGCCTCCTCCTTTATTTCGCTGCGCAAGGCACCCCATCGGCGTGATCGTTCAGAGCCGCTGCGGAAGCTGCATTTGTTGGCGGTCGCCGAGACTTCGTGCCGCATGGAACGGCTATTTCGCCGGGTTCTTCTCTAGAGTGGATGCCCCTGTCACTCGATACCCCACCAAGGGAAGAAGAAAGGCGCAACACACACAGCCACCGAGATGTTTGAAGGCTGCTTGCCTCGCGGCAGGTTATCGGTGCGAAAGCAGCGATGCAGATGCGAGGTATCAAAAGGCGACGGCCAGGGCGTTATCAGCACCCCGACCGTCTAACCAAGTTCGTGCAACACCCACTAAAGGACCGCACAAAAATGGCTACCAAGACTATAGCCCGGCCTCGCACGCCGGTAGCTTCCGAAGACAACGCCCAAGACCCGGCGGATCTTCTCGAAAACACACTCTCTCAGCTTGAAGCTCTACTGTGGGTCTGCCATGGGGAAGACATCGACTGGTGCAGTGGTGACGGGCCTCGGCAACTGGACAACCTGCTTTGGCTTGCGGCTGAACTTGCTCGCAAGGCTGGAGAACTGTTTCAGATGAGCGAGAAGGCGCGGCGCGGAGCGCCTGAGATCGGCAGTTAGCGGCTGGTCCCGCCTGGCGAACGGGTTCTTTGGGGTACGACGGCTGAAGCCTTCGTGATGGAGGGAATTCGGTTTGGTTGAGGCTGCTTGTGGATAGGCCTCGGGATCAGCCATGCGCTCCATGCTGATCGTCTACAGACAATGCGAGCATCCGCTTTGCAGGGCGGAAGCGGACTGTCGCTGCTCGAGGCTAGACTTCCGAGTCCGGCCAATAGCCGCCTCTCGCCGTCATCAACCAATCTGAGAGTTTTATGCCTTCTTCGCCGCCAGCAGCGAACTCATGCCCTCGATGTCACAGCGATGCGCAAGTCAAGGCGAAGCTTGTTCTCATCGGTAGAGCTAGTCCACGCCTGCTGTTTCCCGATGAGGAGCGAGTCGGCTATAGGCGGCGTGACCAGTTGGCCATCGACGAGTGCAGCACCGAGAACCTGCAGAAGGCGCCCTTGCAGCAGTTTGTCCCCGGGTTCTACTGTCATGCCTGCGGTGTCGGCTTTGTTGCCAACAGCATATTGAAGTGAGGCAAAAAGGCAGTCATGAGCTGCACAGTTCGGCCGACTATAGTCGGCCACGAGCAGACATCCAAACTGACCATGAAGGCAATCGCAAGAGAGGGTACATGGCTGTACGACGGACAAATTCCTACGGGTGTTCGTGTCGTGCAGTGCAACGTCCGCTACGGCACAGGAGACCGCCAAGATCCACCAGAAATCTGCAACGACTCCTTGGTCGCTGGTTTCGATGTCCAGTGGGCGTCTCCAGTGTCACCAAGTACATATCCCGTACACGCGTCCGCGGTTTTCCCCACGCTTGCCGAGGCCGTCGCGTATGCGGAAGGCACGGCTTGGGCCGCAGGATCTCTTAAATGGTCGCAGGGGGTCGAGTGATCGCTCTCCAGTTCGGTCGGTCGAGCTACTGTTGTCAGACAGTAGTGGCTGTTGAACATGCGGGAGAACTCATTGCCTAAGAAGATGGCCCACTTATTGCCGGTCGACAAGCACGACCTGCCGAAGGCCGAAGCGATCGTCGCTCTTGGCTATCCGGCTGTCGACGCGCTTCTCCCTGAGTTGATCGCTTGGATGCAAGACATCAACTGGCCTGTTGCGAAGGTCTTGATTCCCTTTCTGGCTGGCATAGGTGAACCACTGGCACCTCATCTGTGCATGATCTTCGAGTCTGAAGACCATATCTGGAAGTACTGGGTGCTCGACAAACTTGTCGCTCCGTCACCCAGGCTCGCAGTGGCCGTCGGGCCGTACCTTTTGCGCCTGGCCTTGAACCCGAGCCCAGGAGAAAGCGAGGAAGGGGTTGATGAGATCGCTCGAAGGATCCTAGCGGAGAACGCAGCCTGAGTAGGCCAGTACAACGTCTTTCGGATGTCTGCTATCGAGGATCGGGGACGTCTCTTTTGGGCCCTGTGCTGCCGTCCACCCGACCGTTACGGATGTCTGCTTTGCAGTCTGAAGCGGGCATCGAACGCAGTCATACCAATGTCGACCGTGGCCGACGCCAGCCCTTCGCCGCAGCGGTCGAACCGCCAACGCCACAGCCGCGCTCATCGTGCGCAGGGCATCGGGTGCTCCCCGCAGCGAAATAAAGGAGGAGGGGCGCAGCCCCGGGGGACATTCGCGGAGGGGAGTACCCGGTGTCCTGTGCACGCGCCCTGAACAACGGCGCACAGAACGCAACAAGAAATCAGCGCAGCGCTTCGACCAGATCAAGCACCATCCGGTCAGGCCCGAACTTCTCGACACCCTGAGTCAACAGCGCATCGACAGCCTGCGCAATGCCATGGCTGGAAGAAGACTGCTCAGCCATGTCGTTGTAGTACCCCAGGTCCTTCTTGGCATTGGCCATCGAGAACTTCAGCGAATCGGTGCTGCCGGTCAGCAGCTTGGGCTTGACGCGCTCCAGCGCCACACCGTTGCCGCCGCCCTTGGCGAGCACGTCGACGAACACATCGGGCTTCACGCCGGCGCGCTCCGCGCAAGCAGCCGCTTCGCACAGCAGCGCCACGGTGCCCAGCGACACAAAGTTGTGCAGCAGCTTCATCGCGTGACCTGCGCCGATGCCGCCCACGTGCGTGACGTTCTCGGCAAAGCAGCGCAGCAACGGCAGGCACGAGGCCAGCACCTCGGCGTCGCCACCCACCAGCAGGTTCAGCCGGCCTTCGGCGGCTTCCTTCGCGGTGCGCGTCATCGGCGCATCGATGAACTTACCGCCCTTCGCGCTCACTGCTTCCGCCACCTTGGCGGTGGAAGCGGGCACGGCCGTCGAGCAGTCGATTACCACCGTGCCGGGGCGCAGCGCAGTCAATGCGCCCTTGTCGCCCAGCATCACCGCCTCGACCTGCGGCGTGCCGGTTACGCAGAGGATCAGCACGTCGACCTGCGCAGCGAGCGCGGCCACGTCCTTCACCGAAGTGGCGCCGGCCTTCAGCAGGCCGTCGATGGGCTGGTTGCCCGCGTGCTCCAGCACGGTGAGCTGGTGGCCGTGCTTGACGATGTTGCTGGCAATGCCGTGGCCCATCAGGCCGACGCCGACGAGGCCGACTTTGCGCGGCGCTTGCTGTTCAGTGGTTGTCATGTGTTGTCTTCATCCGTGCTTGATGGCGATGGTCTTGAGGGTCGTGAATCCGAGCAGGGCCTCGAAGCCCTTCTCGCGGCCGAAGCCGCTCGATTTCACGCCGCCGAAAGGCAGTTCTACACCACCCGCCGCACCGTAATTGTTGACGAAGACCTGGCCGCAGTGCAGCTTGTGCGCCATGCGGAGCTGGCGCGCGCCGTCGCGGGTCCACACGCCGGCCACCAGTCCGAAGTCCGTGCCGTTGGCCAGGCGCACTGCCTCGGCCTCGTCGGCGAAGGGCATCACGACCAGTACGGGGCCGAAGATTTCGTGCTGCGCCAGGTCGCTGTCGTGCGGCACGTCGCGGAACAGCACGGCCTCCTGGTAGTAGCCGGTGGCCGACGCGTTGGGTGACACCGTGCCCCGCGCCGCCACCTTCAGGCCATTCGCCTCGGCCGTCGAGACCATGTCGCGCACCTGGCGAAACTGCTTCTCGTTGATGAGCGGACCCATGTCCAGGTCTTCGGCGGGCGTGCCCGCGCGCACGGCCGTGAAGCGCTTCGCGAGCCGCTGCACCACCTCTTCGTAGACCGATTGCTCCACCAGCACGCGGCTACCCGCTGAGCAGGTCTGGCCGGCGTTCTGGATGATGGCGTTGAGCAGCACTGGCTCGGCCGCATCCAGGTCGGCGTCGGCGAACACGATCTGCGGCGACTTGCCGCCCAGCTCCAGCGTCACCGGGCAATGGCGCTCGGCTGCGGCCAGGCCCACGCTGCGGCCGGTCATGGTCGAGCCGGTGAACGAGATGTGGTCGATGCCCGGGTGCGCACACAGCGCCGCGCCGGCTTCCTTGCCGTAGCCCGTCACCACGTTGAGCGCGCCGGCCGGAAAGCCCACCTCCGTCGCAATCTCCGCCAGGCGCAGCAGCGACAGGCTCGCGTCTTCCGCCGGCTTCACCACACAGGCGTTGCCCGCGGCGAGCGAGGCGCCAACGCTGCGGCCTGCGATCTGCATCGGGTAGTTCCAGGGAATGATGTGGCCCGTCACGCCGTGCGGAATGCGCACCGTCAGCACGGTGTAGCCGCGCTCGTAGGGCAGGGTGTCGCCGTGCAGCTTGTCGCAGGCACCGGCGTAGTACTCCATGTAGCGGGCCAGCGCGGTCGCGTCGTTGCGCGCCACGCGCAGCGCCTTGCCGGTGTCGCGAGCTTCGAGCTGCGCGAGCTCTTCGTGGTGCTGCATCACGGCGGCGCCCAGCTTGGCGAGCAGGCGTCCACGCTCCAGCGCGGTCATCGCGCCCCAGGGGCCGTCGAAGTTCTCGCCCATTGCCTTGCGCGCGGCGCGCACGGCCGTGTCCACGTCGGCGGCGGTGCCGCGCGCGATCTGGCCGAATTTCTGGCCATCGCTCGGGTCGATCACGTCGATGGTGGCGTTGCCTTCGGACGGCACGTGGTGGCCGTCGATGTAGTGGGTTGCGCTCATTTGCTTTGTCTCCTTGCGGCCGGTCACTTGGGTTCCGGCCAGGGGTGTTGTGCTTCGCGGATCTGCTCGAAGGCGCGGCTGAACTGCAGCACGCCCAGGTCGTCGAAACGGCGCCCGGCAATCTGCAGGCCGATGGGCAGGCCCTTGGCCGAGTAGCCGCAGTTGATCGAGGCGGCAGGCTGCTCCGACATGTTGTAGGGCACCGTGAAGCCGATGTGCTCCAGCGGCAGCATCGGGTCGTTGGTCGGCGAGGCATGGTCCGCCGGCGCGGGCATGTTGGGCGACACCGGCGAGATCACGAAGTCGTAGCCCTTGGTGGCGGCAACGGTGGCCGCACGCGTGGCGATGAACTGGCTGTAGGCCTCGAAGATGTGCGCGCCGGAGAACCCGGCCGCGCTCTCGGCCCAGTCGCGGATGTACGGCAGGATCTTCGCGCGCCTCTCCGGCGTCATCGCCTGCATGTCGATGCACGAGCGCATGCGCCAGAAGTGGTCCATGCCCTGCAGCATCTTCGGCGTCATGAAGGGCTTGATTTCTTCCACCAGCGCGCCGGCCGCCTCGATGCGCTTCGCAGCGCGGCGCACCGCCTCGGCGATCTGCGGGTCCAGCGGCAGTCCGCAGCCCGCGTCCATGTGCAGCGCCACGCGCTTGCCCTTGATGAACGACGGGTCGACTTCGAAGGCCGTCCAGTCGATGCCCGGCGCCGGCAGTTCCGAATAATCGCGGTCGTCGGGCTGTGCGACCGAGGCCATCATCAGCGCCGAGTCGGCCACCGTGCGCGTCATCGGTCCGGCGCAGCGGCCCATGTAGGGCGTGCTCAGCGGAATGCGGCCGAAGCTGGGCTTGAGCGTGTAGATGCCGCACCAGCTGGCCGGCAGGCGCAGCGAGCCGCCGATGTCGGTGCCCACGTGCAGCGGGCCGTAGCCTGCGGCAGCCGCCGCACCGGCACCCGCGCTGGAGCCGCCCGGCGTGCGTGACAGGTCCCACGGGTTGCGCGAGAGTTCATGAAAGCTCGACAGGCCCGACGACAGCATGCCCAGGTCGGGCATGGTGGTCTTGGCGACCAGCACCGTGCCGTCTTCCTTCAGGCGCGCGGCGGGAGGGGAGTCCTGCGTCATCGGCACGAGGTCGTAGGCGGCGGTGCCCAGCGGCATCGGGTCGCCTTCGGTCGCGAGGTTGTCCTTGATGGTCACGGGAACGCCGTCGAGCGTGCCGCGCGGCGTGCCGGCCAGCCAGCGCGCCTCGGAGGCGCGGGCCTGCTCGAGCGCAAGCTCGGGGCGGAAGAGCCAGGTCGCGTGCAGCTCGGGTTCGTAGGCCGCGATGCGTTCGTTGACCGAGCGCACCACTTCCACCGGCGAGAGCTCCTTGGCGGCGTAGGCCGCGTGCAGCTCCTGCACGCTCAGGGAGTACAGGGGCTTGGTCATCGCATCAGCTCCACGAGATAGCGGCCAGGTCGTTCACCACGATCGGCATGCTCGGCCACAGGCCCTTCACTTCCTTGCGTGCGATGGTCGGGAACACCGCCTGGTACAGGAAGCCGTTGACTGCGTCGGTTGCCAACTGGCGCTGCGCCTCGGCGAGCAGGTCGGCGCGGCGCTTCTTGTTCTCTTCGTTCTGGATGCTGACGAACAGGTCGCGGAACTTCTTCGAGTCGTAGCCCCAGTAGTAGTCGGGCTCGGTGTACTTCACAAGGTCGAAGGGCTCCACGTGCGCGACCATGGTCAGGTCGAAGTCGTGCGCGCCGCCGAAGGTGCCGCTGAGCCACTGGGCCCACTCGACGTTCTGGATCTTCACGTTGATGCCGATCTGCGCGAGCTGCGCCGCGATCATCTCGCCGCCCTGCCGCGCATACGAGGGCGGAGGCAGCTGCAGGCGCAGTTCGAGCGGCGTCTTCACGCCGGCCTCGGCCAGCAGCTTCTTCGCCTTCTCGATGTCGAAGGGGTTCATCGCAGTGGTGTCGATGAAGCCCGGCGCGCCCAATGCGTAGTGGCTGCCGATGGGCCTGCCGAAGCCGTCCGCCGCGCCCTGGACGATGGCGTTGCGGTCGATGGCCGCGAGGATGGCGCGGCGCACGCGCACGTCGTCCAGCGGCTTCTTGCGGTTGTTGATGGTCAGGATCACCTTGCCGCGCGTGCCGACCTCGATCACCTGGAAGCGCGGGTTGCCCTTGAACTGGCTCACCGAGCGGGTGCCCGCGCGCGGGAAGATGTCGATGTCGTTCGACAGCAGTGCGGCGGTCTGCGCGGCCGTGTCAGACATGAATCGGAAGACGAATTTCTCGGTCTTCGCAAGATTCGGGTCGCGATAGGTCGGCGACTTCACCAGCGTGCACGAGGCGCCGCGCTGCCATGCGCTCAGCTTGTACGGGCCGGTGCCGACTGGCGCAGTGACGTTGGTCTCTGCGCTCTTGGGCTCCACGATGCAGGCGGTCGATTGCCCCAGCATGAACGGCAGGTCGGGGTTGGGCAGCGTGCTGTTCACGCCCACCATGTACTCGTCGAGCACCACGGTGCCGATCTCGCTGAAGAAGCGCTTGTCCTTGTTGGTGCTCTTGGCATTGCCCGCGCGGTCGAACGAGAACTTCACCACCGATGCGTTGAAAGGCTGGCCGTTCTCGAAGCGCACGCCCTTGCGCAGCTTGAAGACGAAGGTCTTCATGTCGGGCGACGACGTCCAGCTCTCGGCCAGCATCGGCGTGACCGAGCCGTCGGCGTTCACCTTGGTGAGCGTCTCGAAGATGTTGTACTGCGTGATCTCCGCGATGGCCGATGCGGCGCCGCTCGTCGGGTCCAGGCCTGGCGGTTCGAGCGGCATGCCGATCGTCAGCGTGTTCTTGCCGGCCTGCGCGCGCGCCTGGGGCAGGAAGACACCCGGGATTGCCGCGGCCATGGCGGAAGTCATGAGTGTGCGTCGCTTCAACATTCGATAGTTCCTGGAGGTGAGGGTGGAGGAAAAGAAAGCCTTGCCCGGCTAGCGGGACGGCGTGTGCAGAACGGCGGAAAGCAGGGTGCGCGTGTATTCGTGCTGGGCGTGCTGGAACAGGTCGGCCGGGCGGCCTCGTTCGACGATGCGGCCCTTGAAGACCACGCAGACCTCGTCGCACAGATGGTTGACCACCGCGAGGTCGTGACTGATGAGCAGATAGCTGATGCCGAACTGCTGCTGCAAGTCCTGCATGAGGTTGAGCACTTGCGCCTGCACCGACACGTCGAGCGCGCTGACGGGTTCGTCGGCGACTATGAGCTTGGGGCGCGTGATGAGCGCGCGGGCAATCGCGATGCGCTGGCGCTGTCCGCCCGAGAACTCGTGCGGGTACTTGTCCATGTCTGTTGTGCGCAGGCCGACCGCTGCCAATGCTTCGGAAGCACGCTCGCGCTGCACGGCACGGCTGGTCTCGGCCAGCGCCTCGAGCGGTTCGGCGACGATGCGCGCCACGGTCTGGCGCGGGTCGAGCGAGCCGTAGGGGTCCTGGAACACCATCTGGAAGTCGCGCCGCGCGGTGCGCAGTTCGGCCTTGGGCAGCGCATGCAGGTTGCGGCCTTCGAGCGAGACAGTGCCGGAGGTAGGCGTGTCGAGCGCCATCACAAGGCGCGCGATGGTCGACTTGCCCGAACCCGATTCGCCGACGATGCCGACGCTCTTGCCGGCCTGCACCTCGAAGCTCACTCCATTGAGCGCCTTCACGGTGGGCGGCGGGCCGAAGAGCTTCTCGCGCGGCAGCGCGTAATGGCGGTAGAGGTTGTTCACGGCCAGCAGGGGCTGGCCGGCGGTGATGGGCTTGCTCATGCGGCGGCCGCCTTGGCATTCAACGCGGCGATTTCGCCCAGCCGCAGGCAGCGCACCGTGTGGTCGTTCGGCAGCATCGTGGCTTTGGGTCGCGTGCTTTGGCACAGGTCGATGGTGTGGGCGCAGCGGCCGGCAAAGGCGCAGCCGCGCGGCATGTCGACCAGCTCGGGCACGCTGCCGCGGATGGTCGGCAAGCGGCCGGCGCGCACTGCGCCGATGGCGGGCCGCGCAGCGAACAAGCCGCGTGTGTAGGGATGTGCACGGCCGGCAAAGACCGTGTCGGTCGGGCCGCTTTCCACCGCGCTGCCGCCGTACATCACGAGCATGCGCTGCACGCTGTTGGCGATCACGCCGAGGTCGTGCGAGATCAGGATCAGCGCCATGCCCATTTCCTTGACCAGGCCCTGGATCAGGTCGAGCACCTGTTTCTGGATGGTCACGTCGAGCGCCGTGGTGGGCTCATCGGCAATCAGCAGGTCGGGCCCGCAGGCGAGCGCCATCGCGATGCCGATGCGCTGACGCTGCCCGCCGGAGAACTGGTGCGGATAGGCATCAAGGCGCGAGGCCGCATCGGGAATGCCCACGCGGTCGAGCAGGCTCAGTGCTTCCTTGCGCGCCTGCGCCTTCGTCAGCCCGCGATGCAGTTGCAGCGGCTCGCCGACCTGGCGCGCGATGGTGTGCACCGGATTCAGTGCAGTCATCGGCTCCTGGAAGATCATGCCGATGCGGTTGCCGCGGATCTGGCACATCTGCTTTTCGGGCAGGCCGACGAGCTCCTGCCCGTCGAGCTTGATGCTGCCCGCGACCTTGGCGCTGGACGGCAGCAGGCCCATGAGCGACATCACGGTGATCGACTTGCCGCAGCCCGATTCGCCGACGATGCCCAGCGTTTCGCCGCGCTCCAGCGAGAACGAAATGCCGCGCACGGCCTGCGCCGGCCCACGCTGGGTCTGCAGGCCAATCTGGAGGTTGTTGACTTCGAGGAGGGGCATGGCGCTTACCGGGCTCTGGCGAGGCGGGGGTCGAGCAAGTCGCGCAGCCCGTCGCCAAGGAGGTTCAGCCCGAGCACTGCGAGGGCGATCGCCATGCCGGGGAAGACGGCCAGCAGCGGCTGCTGGAACATGAGGGTCTGTGCTTCGCTGAGCATGCGGCCCCACGAGGGTTGCGGTGGTTGCGTGCCCAGGCCGAGGTAGGAGAGGGCGGCTTCGGCCAGGATGGCGATGGCGAAGCGGATGGTGATCTGCACGATCAGCACGGCCGAGATGTTGGGCAGCACGTGCTGCATCGTGATCGCGAACGGGCCCTTGCCGCAGGCGCGTGCGGCGGCCACGTACTCGCGCGACCAGATTGCGTTGGCCGAGGCGCGCGTGATGCGCGCGAAGGTCGGAATGTTGTAGATGCCGATGGCCACGATGGCATTCACGATGCCCGCGCCGAACACGGCGGTCATCATGATGGCCGACAGGATCGCAGGGAAGGCCAGCGTGAAGTCCGACAGCCGCATCACCGCTTCTTCGACCCAGCCGCGTTTTGCAGCCGCGAGCAGGCCCAAGGCGGTGCCGACCACCAGGCCGATACCGACTGCGATCACGCCGACGAGGATGGACGCGCGCGCACCGACCAGCAGCAACGAAGCCACGTCGCGGCCGAACGCATCGGTGCCGAGCCAGTGCGAGGCCGAAGGGGCCTGCATCTTGTTCGGCATGTCCATCGCATAGGGCGACCAAGGCGTCCACACGAAGGACACGAGGGCGGCCAGGAGCAGCAGGGCGGCAAGCACGCCGCCGATGACGAAGCTTCGGTGCTTCAGCGCGCGCTGCCAGAAGCCGGGGACCTTGAGCGCCGCAGCGCCTGGACTTGGAATAGCAAGAGTGCTCATATGTCGCTGGCCTTGATGCGCGGGTCGATCACGGCATACAGCACGTCGACCACGAAGTTCACGATGACCACCATGGCCGCCAGCAGCATCACGCAGTTGCGCACCACGATCAGGTCGCGGTTGCTGATGGCCTGGAAGATCAGCCGGCCCAGGCCCGGCAGGTAGAACACGTTCTCCACCACGATGGTGCCGGCCAGCAGCTCGGAGAACTGCATGCCCATCACGGTGATGACGGGGATCATGGCGTTGCGCAGCACGTGGGTCCACAGCACCGCGCGCTGCGAGACGCCCTTGGCGCGGGCGGTGCGCACGAAGTCTTCGCGCATCACTTCGAGCACGGCCGAGCGGGTGATGCGCGCGAGGATCGCGGCTTGAACGACGGCAAGAGACAGTGCCGGCAGCAGCAGCGACTTGATGCCCGAGAAGATGCCTTCGCCCCAGCCCTCGAAGCCGCCAGCGGAGAACCACTGCAGCTGCACCGAGAACACGAGGATCAGCAGGATGGCGAACCAGAAGTTCGGAATGGCGATGCCGACCTGGGCCATGCCCATCAGGCCGACGTCGCCGAGCTTGTTGTGGCGCGCAGCGGCCGTAACGCCGACGAGCAGCGCAATCACGACGGTGAGGGCCATCGCCAGCATGGCCAGCGGCACGGTGAGCGCGAGGCGCTCCAGGATCAGGTCGAGCACCGGCGAGCTGTAGGCGTAGCTGTCGCCGAGGTTGCCGGTGAGCAGGCCGCCTATCCAGTGCCAGTAGCGTGTCCACGCCGGCAAGTCGAGGCCCAGCTTGGTGGCCAGCGCTGCGACGGCTTCAGGAGAGGCATCCGGTCCCATCAGCATCTGCGCTGCATTGCCCGGAAGGATCTCCAGCACCAGGAACACGATGATCGATGCGCCCACCAGGGTGCCGATGAGCGTCAGTGTGCGTTTCAGCAGGAACAGGCCCATTTCAGTGACTCCGCTCTGCGTTGTGTCGTTGGGTGTTCTTGTTCAGGGCGAGTGCGAATAACACCGGATGCTCCCCTCCGCGAATGTCCCCCGCCTTCGGCTCCTCCTTTATTTCGCTGCGGGGAGCACCCGGTGCCATTCGCACATGAGCGCGCCTTGAACAAGAGCGAGATTTCATGCCGAGATGCAGCTAGCAATCGCGCGGCCGACGTCCACAGTCGAAGCAGTGCCGCCCATGTCGCGAGTGCGCGGACCTTCGCTCAGCACAGTCTCGATGGCCGAGATCACCGCAGCCGAAGCCTCTGCGTACACGGGGTCGTTGTTGCCCAGATGGTCGAGCATCAGCGCGGCCGACCAGATCTGGCCGATCGGATTGGCGATGCCCTTGCCCGCGATGTCGGGCGCCGAGCCGTGCACCGGTTCGAACAGCGACGGGAATTTGCGCTCGGGATTCAGGTTGGCCGAGGGCGCGATGCCGATGGTGCCGGTGCAGGCCGGGCCCAGATCGGAGAGGATGTCTCCGAACAGGTTGGAAGCCACCACCACGTCGAACCAGTCGGGGTGCTGCACGAAATGCGCGCACAGGATGTCGATGTGGTACTTGCTCGTCGCCACGTTGGGGTAGCGCGTGGCGATCTCGGCCAGGCGCTCGTCCCAATAGGGCATGGTGATCGAGATGCCGTTCGACTTGGTGGCGGCCACCAGGTTCTTGCGCTTGCGGCGATTGGCGAGCTGGAACGCGTAGTCGATGATGCGGTCCACGCCGGTGCGGGTGAACACGGCCTCCTGGATCGCCATCTCGCGCGGCGTGCCTTCGAACAGGCGCCCACCCACCGAGGTGTACTCGCCCTCGGTGTTCTCGCGCACCACCAGAAAGTCGATGTCACCGGGCTTGCGGTGCGCCAGCGGGCCAGGCACGCCGGGCATCAGGCGCACGGGGCGCAGGTTGACGTACTGGTCGAAGTCACGGCGGATCTTGATGAGCAGGCCCCACACGGCGATGTGATCGGGCACCTTGTCGGGCGCACCCACCGCACCGAAATAGATCGCGTCGTGGCCCTGGATCTTGTCGGCCCAGTCGGCCGGCATCATCAGGCCGGTGCGCACATAGTGGTCGGAGCCCCAGTCGAAGTGGTCGTACGAGAAATCGATGCCGAAGCGGCGACCGACCGCATCGAGTACGCGCAACCCTTCGGGCATGACCTCGACGCCGATGCCGTCTCCGGGAATGACGGCAATCCTGTGCTTTTTCTGCATTGACTCAACCTGTTCCAAGTTCGTTTCGTTCGGTGCACCAGCGCTCGTGACGCAGGGCTTGCCAAAAAATTCTAGAAGCGAGAACCGGGCCTGAAGAGGGGGTTGGCACTCAAATGGCATTGACAAAATCAGAAGGCAAAGGGGAATGCCTTCGCAGGGAATTCCGAGAATTCCTTGTCATTAAATTGACTTTGACTTCAGAAAATTAGAAGGCGACAAGCATCCGCGACCGACTGCTCGCCAGCTCCGACAACCGGTTCATGAAGGTTTTCTGAAGCCCTCGGCGCGGGCGTGCCGGATACTCCACGCGCTTGCGATGCGCTCCGCAGAGACCGCCGCCTGGAGGACCATGAATCTTTTGCCTGTCGCCATGACGGCGCTTGCCCGGCGCTGGAAGCGGTGGTTGCAGCCCTCGCTGCTGCGGCGCCTGCTGCTGGCGCAGATCGCAGTGGTCGTGCTGCTGTGGGGCGCCATCCTGGCGCTGTTCCTGTACGACTCCAACCGCGTGACGGATCTGGTGCGCTACGACAAGATCTTCGATAGCGTCATCACGATTGCGCAGAACCTCGCGGCCGACCCCGCCCGTCAGCAGGAGGCCCTGAAGGCCTTCGACATGGCGCTGCTCGAAACCTCGGGTGACTTCAGTTCGGAGACGGACAAGGCGCCCGTCATGCAGGTGTGGCAGCGGGGGCGGCTCATCTTCAACTCCACAGCTGCCGCGCCGGTCATGCACACGGCAGTGCCGGGTCGGGTGGAGAACGTGCGCGTCGGCGAGCGCATGTGGCGCGCGCGCATGATGACTTCGCCGGGGCTCGACACCCGCGTGCTGCTGGCCGAGCCGAAAGTCCTGCGTTTCAGCTTCACCGTCGACCACCGCAGCTACTACCTGCTGCCGCTGGCCATCAGCCTGCCGTTTCTCGTCTTTCCGGCGTGGCTGTCGGTGCTGTTCGCGCTGCGGCCCTGGCGGCAGGTAACGCAAGAGACTGCCGAGCGTGGCCCGGCCGACCTGACGCCGCTGAGCTTCGAACCGCGGCACAAGGAGTTGCAGCCGCTGGTGCGCAGCATCAATGGCCTGCTGCGCAGCGTGCGCGACCGGGCATCGCGCGAGCGCGTGCTGATCGCCGATGCAGCGAATGAACTGCGCACGCCGCTCGATGCGATGCGCGTGAATGTCGAAGCGCTGAAGGAGCAGACCGCCGACGCGGGCCAGCGCGAACTCATGATCAACCTGCTGCGCAGCAACGACCGCGCCGCGCGGCTGGTGGGCCAGTTGCAGCAGTTGATGCGCAGCGACGAGATGCCGCAGGACGCGGTGCCCATGCGGCTCGCGTTCGATGCGCTGGTGCAGGAGCGCATCCCGTTCGTGGAGGACCTTGCACGCGTGCGCGGCATCGGGCTGGACTTCGTGTCCGAAGGCGCGGTGCTGGTGTTCGGCGAACGCGAGAGCCTGATCTCGATGGTGAGCAATCTCATCGAGAACGCCATCAAGTACAGCCCGGATGGCGGCACTGTCACCGTGCGCGTTGCGTGCGAACCGGAATCGTCGAAGGCCGTGCTGCGCGTGACGGACCAGGGGCCGGGCATTCCGCCGGAGCTGCGCGAGCGCGTGTTCGACCGCTTCTTTCGCAACCCGGACCAGACGCAGTCGGGCAGCGGACTGGGGTTGGCGATCGTTCGCTCGGTGCTGAACAAGCATGGCGGCCGGATCGAACTGGCAGCCGGTGAAGACGGGAGCGGCCTGCTCGCGACCGTGTGGCTGCCGTTGTCGACGGGCTGACAGGGCCTTGCGTCCCCCGTACCATGGCCCGATGCGAACACTCCAACTCCCCACCGGCGGCGAGATGCCGGTCCTCGGTCTCGGCACCTGGCGCATGGGCGAAGACGCGGGGCATCGCGCGGCCGAAGTGAAGGCGGTGCGCGAGGCCATCGCGCTCGGCTACCGCCTCATCGACACCGCCGAGATGTACGGCGAAGGCGGCGCCGAAACCGTCCTGGGCCAGGCCATCGGCGAGGCCTTGCGTGCGGGCGACGTGCGGCGTGAAGAGCTCTTCGTCGTCAGCAAGGTCTACCCGCACAACGCCAGCAGGCGCGGCACGCGCGATGCCTGCGAGCGCAGCCTGAAGCGGCTGGGGCTCGACGCCGTCGATCTCTACCTGCTGCACTGGCGCGGCAGCCATCCGCTGAGCGAGACGGTCGCGGCAATGCATTCGCTGGTAGCAGACGGGCGCATAGCCCACTGGGGCGTGAGCAACTTCGACACCGACGATATGGAAGAGCTGGCGCAGGCCGTGGGCGATGGCCCGGAGTGCGCGGCCAATCAGGTTTACTTGTCGCTCGGCGAGCGCGGCCCGGAGTTCAGTCTGCTGCCCTGGCTGCGCGAACATGGCATGCCGCTGATGGCCTACAGCCCGATCGACCAGGGCGCGCTGGCCGAAGACGACGGGCTGGGCGAATTGGCCGAGCGGCTCGGCGTGACGGCCGCGCAACTGGCGCTGGCTGCGGTGATCGCGCGGCCCGGCGTGGCGGCGATTCCGAAGGCGGTGCGCAGCGCGCACCTGAAGGAGAACCTGGCGGCAGCGGAGTTGAAGCTCGATGCGGCAACTCTCGAAGAACTCGACCGATTGCACCCACCGCCGCGGCGCAAGGGGCCGCTGGCGATGATCTAGCAAAGGCTCAATGGGCTTCGGCTTGCTTGGCCGCAGCAATCACGGCTTGCTCGTCGTGCTTTGCACCATTGAGGAACAGGTTCAGCAGCACAGCCGCAATCGACGCCAGCAAGATGCCCGACTCGATCAGCGAGTGAATGGCATGCGGCATCCACTGCTTGAAGTTGGGCGCAATCAGCGGAATCATGCCGACGCCAATCGACACCGCGACGATCATCGCGTTGTGGCGGTTGGTCTTGAAGTCCACGCCCGACAAAATGCGGATGCCGGTGGCCGCGACCATGCCGAACATCACGAGGCCCGCACCGCCGAGCACCACCGTGGGCAGCGACTCGACCAGCGCGGCCATCTTCGGCAGCAGGCCCAGCACGATCAGGATCGCGCCGCCGGCCACGCACACATAGCGGCTCTTGATGCCGGTGACGGCCACGAGGCCCACGTTCTGCGAGAAGCTGGTGTACGGAAAGGTGTTGAAGATGCCGCCAATCAGCGTGCCCAGGCCGTCGGTGCGAAGGCCGCGGGCCAGGTCCTTCTGGCTGATCTTGCGGTCGGTCATTTCACCGAGCGCGAGGAACATGCCGGTCGATTCGATCATCACCACGATCATGATGAGGGTCATCGTCAAGATCAGGATCGGGTCGAATTGCGGCATGCCGAAGTGAAAGGGCAGCACGATGTCGACCCACGCGGCCTTGCCCACCTTCTCGTAGGTCATGAGCCCGGTGATCGAGGCCACCACGGCGCCGATCACGATGCCGAGCAGCACCGAGATGTTGGCGATGAAGCCCTTGGCGTACTTGACGATCAGCAGGATCGACACCAGCACCAGCGCAGCCACGCCGAAGCCCGACAGGTCTGCGTACTTGGGGTTGGGCACGGTGGGCATGATCGCGAAGCCCTTGGGCACGGCGGGAATGGAGCTGCCGGGCGAGGTCACTTCTGCCAGCCACCTCGCGTAGACCGGGTCGACCAGCGCGGGCGCCGTCGGGCCCACGGGGTTGCCGAAGATCCAGTTGATGCCTACGCGCATCAGGCTGATGCCGATGACCGCGATGATGGTGCCGGTGACCACTGGCGGAAAGAAGCGCAGCATTCGGCTCACCAGCGGCGCGATCAGTATCGACACCACACCCGCGCCGATGATGGCGCCGAACAGCAACTGCGCGCCGTTCTGGCCGGGGTTGGCATTGGCGATGGCGACCATCGGCGCGACCGACGCGAAAGTCACGCCCATCATCACCGGCAGCTTGATGCCGAAGAACTGCGTGGCGCCCAGCGCCTGGATCAGCGTGGCGATGCCGCAGCAGAAGAGGTCGGCCGAGATCAGCAGCGCGACCTCGTCGGGCGTGAGCTTGAGCGCGCGCCCGACGATCAGCGGCACCGCGACGGCGCCCGCATACATCACCAGCACATGCTGCAGGCCGAGGGCCGCGAGCTTGCCCGAAGGCAGGCGCTGGTCCACGGGATGGACTGTTGAGAGAGAACTGTCGGCCGTCATCGTTGGGCTCCTGCTGCGGCGAGAAGGAAGGTGGGCGACACGGCTTGGCATGCGCACACCCCGTTGTGTACGCCAAACTGTATACAACTTATGCAACAATCCAGACTCTGGAAAACCCGCATCCGCGCAGGGGCCTCGCCGAGCGGTCAAGGCCGCAAGACTGTCGCTGGCCGCCGGGACCATCGACGCATGAATCCCTGCGCTATGCGCGCGGCTGGGCCTCGCGCACCGTGAGGCCCGAGGCCGCCTGCTTGGCATCGTGCTTCGCAATGGCCGCTTCGCTCGCCACATCCTCGGCATGGCTGAACATTCCCGGCGGAATGCGCACCGCGCCGATGGACAGCGTGGAGAAGGGCGTGAACCGGACCACGCCATGCCGGTCCTCGCCTTCGATGCCACCGGACTGTCTTTCCGCTTCGTCGTAGAGGCCGGGCGCCTGCCGGTTGAAGTCGTCGATCAGAGCGGTGCAGCGCCGGTGCCAGTCAGGGCTCTGGAACAGCACCAGGAAGTCGTCGCCGCCGATGTGGCCGACGAAGTCGCGATGGGCGTCTGCATGCTGCGTCGCCAGTCGCGCGAGCAGCAAAATCATTTCGTCGCCGCGCCAGTAGCCGTAGTGGTCGTTGAACACCTTGAAGTTGTTCAGGTCGGCATAGCAGGCAGCAAAGTCGGCACCGCTGTCGAGCAGGCGCGCGATGTGGATGTTGATGGGGATGTTGCCCGGCAACGAGGTCAGCGGATTGGCGTGCCGCGCGGCCTCGATGCGCGCCTCGGTCACGGCGCGCACGAGCTGGTCGCCCGTGCCCAGGCCAACGTAGCGCTTCTTCTCCGTGACGATGAAACCTTCGCTCAGGTAGCGCTGGTCTTCAGACATCAGGATGCCGAGCAGGCTCTCGACGTTCTCCTCGCGCTCCACGATGCGCGGGGTGCTGCTGCCGTAGGCCAGGCAGGGGCGGCGGCCGTGGACCTCGCGGAAGTACATTCGCGCGTAGTCGTTCATGAACGACTGCCGGTTGATCAGCGAGACGGGGGTGCCCTTGTCGACCACGGCGAGCGCATGCAGCTCGGGGTGCTTCTGGAAGATTGCGGAGACCTCGTCGATCGGCGTCTGCGGGCTGAGCGCAGGCGCCTGGATGACCGACAGGCTGCGCAGCACGTTGGGCTGCGACGGTTGCGACGCGTGCGGCATCACGGCGATGCGGGTGTCGCGGATGGTGGCCGCCATGGGCTCGGGCAGCGCCGGCTGTAGCGCCGGCGCCGGCCGGCCGAACAGGTAGCCCTGGCCATGGGCAATGCCGAGGTCGCGCAGCACGTGCAGGTCTTTCGCGTCTTCCACGCCCTCGGCAATGAGCTCGGTGCCCAGCGCGTTGCCGAAGCCGACGATGGCGCGCACCAGCGCCACGCTCTGCGGGCTGTTGGCGATGCCCTGGGTGAGCAGCTTGTCGATCTTCACGAAGTCTGGCTGCAGGTCTTTCCAGCGCCGCAGGTTGGAATGGCCTTCGCCGAAATCGTCGAGCGCAACACGTGCGCCCAGCGCATGCAGCGTCTCGACCGCGCGCCCAAGCGCCTCGGGGCTGCCGGTGGCCCGCTGCTCGGTGAGCTCCACGGTCACGTCGCGGGCACTGACGTTGTGGTGCGCGAGCATGCGTTCGAGCCAGCACGCCGTGCCCGCGCCGCCCATGGCCGCGACCAGCGCGTCGGCGCTCATGTTCACGAACAGCCTGCCCGCATCGGGCAGGCGGCCCCATTGGGCGAGGATGACTTCCACGCACAGCAGCTCGAACTCGGTCAGCCGCGACTCGGCCGCGGCAAGTGCAAGCAGCGCCTGCGGGCTGTGGAGCGGGGTGCCGGTCGGTCCGCGAATGAGGGCTTCATGGCCGAAGACCGTGCCCTTGCGCAGATCCACGATGGGCTGGAAGAAGGGCGAGATCGCAGGAGGCGAGGCAGGGGTGGCGTTGGGCCGTGTTTGCCGGGGCATGCTGTGGAAGTTGTTCGTCGGCGGCGATCGCGCACGGGAAAAACGCGTAAGCCATTCGGGCTACAGCATGACGCAGTTGTGTGACAGCCGCACCGGCTCTGCCGGCCGTGTGGGGTCAGGCGAGCAGCGCCTTGACCAGATCGAGCTGGCGGTCGGGCTTTTCGGTGCCGAGTTCGAGGCTGGACTCGATGCGCTCCAGGTGGTCGATCATGCTCGTCACGGCTGCCTCCACGTCGCCCTTGCGGCACAGGCGCAGGAAATCGGCGTGCTCGTCCGACGAGCAATGCGGGTCGTTCGACGAGTGGTAGAGCATCGCAATCAGCGAGCTGCGTGCGACCAGTTCACGCACCAGTTCGGCGAGCGTGCGGTTGCCCGTGGCCTCGGCCAGCGCCACGTGGAAGTCGCCCAGCAGCTTCTCGCGCACGGTGCCAGTGGTGGTGGTCTGGCGCAGTGCGGTGCGCTCGAACTTGATGTGCTGCTCCAGCACCTGGTAGTCGCGCGGCCGCGCGGCGGCGATGAACAGGCGCACCACTTCGCTTTCGAGGATGCGGCGCACCGCGAACACCTCGCGGGCCTCTTCCACCGAGGGCTGGCAGACGAAGGCGCCCTTGTCGGGAATCATCTCGATGAGCTTGTCTTTCGACAGCATCAGCAGCGCGGCGCGTACCTTGGTGCGGCTCACCGAATACACCCGGCCCAGCGCTTCTTCGCGCAGCCAGGTGCCGGGCGGCAGGCGCTTCTCGACGATCGCGGTGGCGATGTCGTTGGCGATGCTTTCGATGGAGCTGTTCTTGTCGGCTGCAGCCACGCCGTTCTCGTCCGGAACGGCGGTGGCAGGGGAAGCGGAGGGTTTGGAACTGGCGCGGGGCATGCGCGGATTGTGGCCTAGCGCGGGAGAGTGAAGCCCTCGAGCGCACCAATGATGGGCTTGGGCAGGGGCTTTGCCAATTCGCCGCGCTTGCTGGTGCGCAGCTTCAGGGCGACGAGCGATTCGATCAGCTTGGTGCCCGCGGCCACGCCGTCGATCACGGGCACGCCGAGCACCTGCTCGATGTGCGCGCACAGGTCGGTCATGCCGGCGCAGCCGAGCACGATGCAGTCGGAGCCGTCTTCTTCGAGCGCGCGCCGGCATTCGTCGACGATGCGTTCCCGCGCGCCCGAGCCCGGCTCTTCCAGTTCGAGCACGGGCAGTTCGCAGGCGCGCACGTTGGCGCAGAAGCGCTCCATGCCGTAGATCTCGGCCAGGTGCCAGGCCTGGCCCATGGTGCGGCCCAGCGTGGTCACCACGCTGAAGCGGCTGCCGATCATGCTGGCCAGGTGCATCGCCGCCTCGGCGATGCCCACCACCGGGCCGCGTGCCAGCTCGCGCGCGGCCTTCAGGCCCGGGTCGCCGAAGCAGGCGATCACGTAGCCGTCGATCCCGTCGCGCTCGCCCGAAGCGATCTCCTGCAGCAAGCCCGGCACGGCCAGCGCCTCGTCGTAGTGGCTTTCGATGGAGACCGGCCCCATGGCCGGGCTCACGGCCACGATCTCGGTGCCGGCATGCGCCACCGCGCGGGCGCAGGCGCCGATCTTCTCGGTCATGCTCCAGGTGGTGTTGGGATTGATGATCTTGATGCGCACGGCGCGGTCCCTTTCTTTCTCTTTCAGTTCAAGTCTTGCTGTTGCGGTTCAGCAGGGCATAGAGGACGAAGCCCAGGCCCATGCCGATGAACCAAGCATAGTTGGCGCCACCGCGCAGCGCAGGCACCATCACGCACAGGATCGGCACGAGGGCCGACGGCACCAGCGCCTGGATCGCCTTCGGGTTGTAGCCGCCGCTGTACCAGTATTCGCCCTTGGGGCTCATCGTGTAGAGCGCGTCCACGTCGATGCGCTGCTTGCGCACGATGTAGTAGTCGGCAATCAGGATGCCGAACAGCGGGCCGATGAACGAACCCAGTACGTCCAGTGTGTAGTGAATGACCTCGGGGCTGTTGTAGAGGTTCCAAGGCGTAAGAAACACCGAGCCCACCGCGGCGATCATGCCGCCCGTGCGCCAGCTGATGTGCTGCGGCGCCACGTTCGAGAAATCGAAGGCCGGCGAGACGAAGTTGGCCACGATGTTGATGCCGATGGTGGCGATCATGAAGGTCAGTGCGCCCAGCACCACGGCGGTGGTGCTGTCGATCTTGCCCACGGTGTGCACCGGATCGGTGATGAGTTCACCAAACACGGGCAGCGTGGCGGCGGTGGTGATGACGGTCAGCAGCGAGAAGAACACGAAGTTCACCGGCAGGCCCCAGAAGTTGCCCTTCTTCACCGCATCGAAGCTCTTGCCGTAGCGCGAGAAATCGCCGAAGTTGAGCATCGGGCCGCTGAAGTAGCTCACCACCAGCGCAATGGCCGAGAGCATCACGGGCAGCGCGTCCCAGCCCTGGAACTTGATGCCGCCCAGGTTCAGGTCGATGTTGCTCCAGCCGGCCTTCCACACCAGCCAGCCGCAGAGCACCGCCATCACCACGTACACCGCCGGGCCGGCCCAGTCGATGAACTTGCGGATGGCGTCCATGCCGCGCCAGAACACGAAGGCCTGCAGCACCCACATGACCATGAACGCGACCCAGCCAAGCGCCGAGAGGCCGACGAAGCCGTACTGCGCGACATCGGCATACGGCGCTAGGCCCGGGGCCATGTGCAGCGCCAGCACCATGAAGGCCGCCGACGCGAGATACGTCTGCACGCCGTACCAGGCCACCGCGATCAACCCGCGGATGATGGCCGGAATGTTCGCGCCCAGCACGCCGAAGGGCGCGCGGCACACCACGGGGTAGGGCACGCCCGTCACCTGGCTGGGCTTGGCTACCAGGTTGCAGAAGAACTGCACGATCACGATGCCCACCAGCAGCGACACCAGCACCTGCCAGCTCGACAGGCCCAGTGCGAACAGGCTGCCGGCCGTGATGTAGCCGCCCACGCTGTGCACGTCGGACATCCAGAAGGCAAAGATGTTGTATTGGCCCCAGGTCTGCTTCTTCAGCGGAGCGAGGTCTTCGTTGGTCAGGCGCGGGTGGTAGCCGGGCTTGATGAGGGCGTTCGATTCCGCGTGCGGCGCAATGCCTGCTTCGCTTGCCCCCGCGGGGGGCTGGCTGACGACTGTGCTCATGGTCTTTCCTCGTGCGAGTGGGGTGGGATTGAGTGCCTGCTTTTCGGATGCGTTATTTGTATACAAAAAATGCACTCAATCAAGACCATTCGGGGAATCATATATCCGTAGATTCCCTGATGCGCTGTAGACGTTGCGGGGTGAACCCCGTGGCGTGCGTAGCGCGCCGCTATGCTGCGGCAAACATTTGGAGGTGGAGATGCAAAGAGAAAACTGGGGGCGTGCCGCCCGGTGCATGGCGGTGCTGCTTTGCTGTGCCGCGTTGGGAGGCTGTGGTCTCTATTCCGTCAACCGCGAGGCGAAGCTGTACCGCGCCGAGATGGCCGAGGAGATGAGGCGTGAGGTGGAAGAGTGCCGCAATGGCTCGTCACCGGAAAAGCGGCACGTTCTGGACCATCGCTACCGGGATACCGACGCGTCCGACTGCTACAGCGCGGTGATCTCCGCTGCCAGCCGCTCGCTCGAGGGAGCGAGGGTCGATAGGATTCAGAAACCGACGATAGGCAGTTCGCCGTCCGCCGTTGCAATACGCAAGCCGTGGACGCCCCAGGAAGTGGCCCAGGCAACCTCCGCGGCCGAAGTGCTCGGCCAGATGGCGTGGCCTGCAGTGCTGAGCAAAGTGGTCTACCGACGGTATGCGCCTGAGGCAAGCCGGGGCGACTGCGCCTACAGGCCGGATCTGCATCCGCTGGAGCGGCTGAAGAGGGTCCCGTCCGCCGGTGCCGGCAAATGGGAGTCATGGGAGCACTCGGGGGTCGGCTGCAAAGCCGTGGGAGGCCTGTACTACGAGACCTTCGTTTATCGCCTGCCCGACGGGCCGATCACACAAGCGTTCATTGTCTTTCGCGGTACGGAGAACTACAGCGGCCAGTTGTTGCCCGATTGGGAAGCGAATCTGGCGATGGCGCTGAATCTCGAACCACAGCAGTTCGTGCAGGTCCGGATCGGATTGAAAGAGATCGTCAGAAAATTGAAGAAAGACGCCCCGAATGTCGAGATCTACACAGCCGGGCATTCCTTGGGGGGCAGCATGGCGCAACTGGCCGCATACATGAGTGAGGACGTGAAGATCGCCTACGCCTTCAACACGTCGCCGGTGAGCGGCTGGACGTGGTTGCGCAAGCAGCAGAGCGAAAACCCGGGAGAAGTCGTGATGCCGAGAAAGGATCCCCCGATCATCAGGGTCATGCAGGACGATGAGGCTCTGGGGTTCATCCGGGTGTTCTCCAACGCGGCGAACTCGACAGTGCGCCGTACAGGCCGCACCGACGTGGCGCTGGATTTCCCTTCGAGCCGCGACGTGCTGAAAATCTCCAAGGTGTCGGGGCGTCTGAGCGCTGGCGTGGCCCTGCACTCCATTACTTTGCTCGCGTGCAACTTGACGGCTCGCGTCGCGAATGGAGCTCCCGGTGCATTTGGCTTCACGAAGGAGCAGGCTGAAGCGGTTATCAGCGAGCGAGATGGAGCCTATTCGGTAACGAGCGCCGAAAGGACAGAAGGCCTATGCCAGGTGGTTGACCGTGGCGCGAATTGCACGGTGAACTGGACCGGCGCAGGTTGGCCGACAAACTGCAGGTCGGACCAGGCGCCCTCGCTCAGCCCGTCGCCATGAGGTTTTCACATCCCGACGGTCGCGCGGATTGCATCGGGGGAGCCGGCCGTTTCTGTCGCTCTCGATCTCATTGACTGATCGAAATCCGTGTGGCTCAGAGAAAAAATATATCGCTTTCAGTTGTGAGACGCGCTGCTTAGAGTCCCGTCCATCCCCCACTTCCGATGGCAAGAACCATGAGCAACACAACCACCCGCATCCCCTTTCATCTCGCGTTTCCGGTGCGCGACATCGCCGAGGCGCGCGCCTTCTACGGCGAACTGCTGGGATGCCCCGAAGGCCGCAGCGCGCCCGAATGGGTGGACTTCGATTTCTACGGCCATCAGATCGTGGCGCACCTGGCGCCCGACGAATGCGGCCACCACCAGAGCAGTTCGGTCGACGGTCACGACGTGCCTGTGCGTCACTTCGGCGCGATCGTTCCCATGGACCAATGGCAGGCCATGGCCGACAAGCTCATCGCCCGCCAGACCAAGTTCGTCATCGAGCCCTATATCCGGTTCAAGGGCGAGCCCGGCGAGCAGGCGACGATGTTCTTCCTGGACCCCTCCGGGAACGCCATCGAGATGAAGTCGTTCGCGGACCTGAGCTCGCTTTTCGCCCGCTGAACGGGCAATGGCCCATGGGTCGCGGGGGCGCTGGCGCCATGTGCGTGCGCGCCTTTAAGATGCGCTCGCCCGCCGCGGTCGCCGACCGCGCGTTGACGCAACAGAGTCGCGCCCATGCTCCAACTTCTCTCCGATCCCCAGGTCTGGATCGCCTTCGCTACCCTGACCGCGCTTGAGCTGGTCCTCGGGATCGACAACATCATCTTCATCTCGATCCTGGTCGACAAGCTGCCGCTGGCCCAGCGCGAATTCGCACGGCGCATCGGCCTTTTCATGGCCATGTTCATGCGCATCGGCCTGCTGCTGGTGCTGGCATGGATCGTCGGGCTGGTGAAGCCGCTCTTCGTGGTGTTCGGCCAGGAGATCTCGGGCCGCGACCTGATCCTGATCCTGGGCGGGCTGTTCCTGATCTGGAAGAGTACGAGCGAGGTTCACCAGTCGCTGGAAGGCGAACACGAGCACAAGCAGAGCACGGCCAAGGCGACCTTCGCCTCGGTGATCCTGCAGATCATGCTCATCGACCTGGTGTTCTCGCTCGATTCGATCATCACCGCGGTCGGCATGGTGGACGACGTGCGCGTCATGATCGCGGCGGTGATCGCCTCGGTGCTGCTCATGATGCTGTTCGCCGGGCCGATCGGCCGCTTCGTCTCCAACCATCCCACCATCAAGATGCTGGCGCTGTCCTTCCTGGTGGTAGTGGGTGTCGTGCTGGTTGCCGAAGGCTTCGAGCATCACGTGCCCAAGGGGTATGTGTACTTCGCAATGGCTTTCTCGCTGAGCGTGGAAATGCTCAACATCCGCATGCGCAAGAAGTCGGCGAAGCCCGTGGTGCTGAATCCGCCCCACATACCGGGCGATTGAGGGGCCGAGCCGGTCAAGTCGGCACTACGCCGAACGTCGGCGAGTCGGTGCCGTCGCGTCGACCGCATCGCGCAGGCATTGGGCGAAGTGCGCCACCACGGGCGGACTGGCCCGGGGCTTGCGATGAAGCAGCCCGATCTCGCGATGGAAAGTGAACTCGCCCAGCGGGACGATGCGCACCCCCGCAGGCATCGGAAGATGCGCCTCGACCAGCGGCACAAGCGCCACGCCCAGGCCCCTGGAGGCCAGATGGATCAACCCGGGAATCTCGTCGATCTCGATGGCGTCGTTGACCGCAAGGCCTTCCCGGCGAAGAAACGCCTCGACCATCCGCCCTCCGAACGAAGCCCTGTCGTAGCGAAGGAACGGCTGTTCCTGTATGAGCGCGCGCCAGTTCTTGGTTGCAGGCACGGCCTTGGGCACGACCAGCACAAAGGGCTCCTGCACCAATGCCTGCCACGTCAGGTCGGGAGGCATTCCGAAGGGCGGGCGGATGATCACGGCCGCATCGATCTTGCCGGCGTCCAGGTCGTCCATCAGGCGCATCGAAACACCGGGCGACACATGGACGCGCACAAGGGGGAATGATTTGCGCAGCTGCTCGAGCGCACGCGCGAGCAGCGTAGGCTGTGCCGAGGCAATCGAGCCGATGCGAAGGAGCCCCCGGGTGGCGTCGTCGTGAGGAAGTTCGCCTAGCTTGGCGAACAGGGCGCAGATTTCTTCCGCCCGCGGCAAGGTCGTCTGGCCCGCGACGTTCAAGGTGGCCGATCGGCCCGTCCGGTCGAAGAGCTCGAAGCCCAGGGCCTCTTCGAGCCGCTTCATCTGGCTGCTCACTGCCGATTGCGTGAGGCCGATGCGGTCGCCGGCTGCCGCGAAGGTGCCGAGCTTGCACACCGCAATGAAGGTCTTGAGTTCGTTGATCACGCCCGGAGCATCGCAAACATCGATGCTCGGGTCAATCGAGCTTCAACAGAAGTGATGGATGTCCGACTGTCCAACGGGCATGGGCTATTCTTCGCACCCTTCAAAGCAGGTATCCGCCTCGCACCGATCGATGCCTTCCATCAAATTCCGCTCGCGGCTCTCACTGGCCTTTGCAGCGCTCGTTGCGCTGGTCTGCGTGCAGGCTGCCTTCATCTACCTGGGCTCCGAGCGCGTCACCTTCTATGCGCAGCACAGCCGGCTGGCGAGCGACATCCAGTCCGACCTGCTGGAGCTGTCCGCCAACAAGCAGCGGCTGCGAGTCTGGGCCTCGCAGCGGCTGATGAACGGCGACGCACCCATCGAGTCGCGCGACCGCTGGCTGGCCGGCATGCGCTCCAGCGCAGCCAGCCTGCGGGACCTGACACAGCGCGACCTGGCCTGGTGGACCACCGTGACCTCGGCGCGGGGCACACAGGTGCCCGAAGCGGTGACCCAGCTGGCGGCCAGCATCGACCTGCTCGATGCCAACATCGCCGCGGTCCAGGATCGCCTGCTGCAGCTCACGCCACTGCAGCCGGGAGCGGAGTTTTCGTCGGTGTGGCAGCAGATCAACCAGGTGTTCGACGTGACGCGCGGGCGCGACCTGCGCGAACTCGTCAACGGCGCAATCGAGCGCCAGAAGCAGGCGGTGCCGGCCGCGCGCCTGGCCACCGAGCACGCGATCGAGGTGCTGCGCCTGCAGGCCATCGGCCTCGCTGTGTTGACCCTGGCAGCGGCGGTGCTGCTCGCCATTCGCCTGAACCGGCGGCTGCAGGCGCCCATCGCCAGCCTGCTGACCGGCACGCAGGCTTTGCAGGCGGGCCAGATGGACCATCGCATGGCGGTCGGCTCGGGTGACGAATTCGGCCAGGTGGCCGAGAACTTCAACGCCATGGCCGCCGAACTGCAGCAGCGCCGAAGCGATGCCGAAGCCGCGCGGCACAAGCTCGAAGAAGCAGTGGGTGCGCGCACGGCCGAGTTGCAGACCGCGCACGTCACGCTGCAGAACATCGACCAGCGCCGCCGCCAGTTGTTTGCCGACCTCAGCCACGAGCTGCGCACGCCGGCCACCGCCATCCGCGGCGAGGCCGAGATTGCGCTGCGCGGCACCGACAAGCCACTGGCCGAATACAAGGAAACGCTGTCGCGCATCGTCGGCGGCGTGGAGCAGCTCGCGCGGGTGATCGACGACCTGATGCTGATCGCGCGCGCCGAGGCCGATCAGCTCGTCATGCGGCAGGACCAGGTGGACCTCGGCCTGCTGGTCGGCGATGCCACCGAGCAGGCCGAGGCGCTGGGTGCGCTGCACGGCGTTGGGGTTCGCCTCGATGCCTCGCACGACGCACAGCCAGGGCTGCTCTACGTGCATGCCGATGCCGACCGGCTGCGCCAGGCCTTGGTGATCGTGCTCGACAACGCGGTGCGCTATTCGCGCTCGGGCGGCGAGGTCCGCATCGGCTGGCGTGAAGTCGACGGATGCGCGGAGATCGCGGTGCGCGACAAGGGCATCGGCATCGATGCCGACGAGCTGCCCACGGTGTTCCAGCGCTTCACGCGCGGCCAGCGCGCGCGGGCGCACCGGGTCGATGGCACCGGCATTGGCCTGTCGATTGCGCAGGCCATCGTTGTCGCGCACGAAGGCCGCATCGACATAGACAGCGAACCGTTCGTGGGCACGACGGTTCGCATCCGGCTGCCGCGCTTTGATGGCGCAGCCAGCCCCACAACGCCGGAGGCCGCATGAATAACATCCTCGTGGTCGAAGACGATCCGCGCGTGGCCGACTTTCTGCAGCGCGGCCTGCGCGCCGAAGGCTATGGCGTGCAGCTGGCGCGCACCGGCACCGAGGGCCTGGCATTGGCGCGCGGCGGTGAGCCGGCGCTGCTCATCCTCGACCTGATGCTGCCCGGCATCAGCGGCCTGGAGCTCTGCCAGACGATGCGCGCCGAAGGCCATCATGTGCCGGTGCTGATGCTCACGGCCATGAGCTCGCTGGAGGACAAGGTCAACGGCCTGCGGCTGGGCGCGGACGACTATCTGACCAAGCCCTTCGCCTTCGAGGAACTGCTCGCGCGCATCGAGGCGCTGCTGCGGCGCGGACGCGAACAGCGCGTGAAAGCGAGCAGCCTGCAGGTGGCCGACCTCGTGCTGGACCGCGAACGCATGCAGGTCACGCGGGCCGGACAGCCGATTGCGCTGACGGCGAAGGAGCTGGCCTTCCTGGAGCTGCTGATGAGCGCGCCCGGCCGCGTCTACAGCCGCGAGCGCATCCTCTCGAACGTGTGGGGCACCAACGAGGACCCGCTGACCAATGTGGTCGACGTCTACGTGCGCCGCCTCAGGGCCAAGATCGACGAGGGCCACCCGCTCGCGCTGCTCAAGACCGTGCGCGGCTTCGGCTACCGGCTCGACGCGCAGGAGGCCTGAACAACTGGACGCCCGGGCGCGCGTTCATCCGTTGTTCATCTGCGCTTCAACCTGCGTTCATGGCCCGGCACGGGTCGTGTTCATCTCTGCGCCAGAGACTTGATTCCTGCCTCGCGAATGCGGTGCAGCGCCGGCAGACACCGGTGCTTCAACACTTTCACAACAAGGAATCTCCGTGAAGAAAAGTCTCGTCACCAGTGCCGCCCTCGGCGTTCTTTCTTTCACTCTCGCCACCGGTGCGCTGGCCCAGGGTTCGGGCGCCGTTGCTTGTGCGCCGACCAATGAAGCGCAGATCGGCGCGCTGTTCGACCGCTGGAACAACTCGCTGCGCACGCTGGACCCCGACAAGGTGGTCGCCAACTACGCACCCGACGGCGTGCTGCTGGCGACCGTGTCGAACCAGCCGCGCACCAACCCGGCGGAGATCCGCGACTACTTCGTCAAGTTCCTCAAGAGCGAGCCGCAAGGCACGATCGACAAGCGCATCGTCAAGATCGGCTGCAATGTGGCGCAGGACGTCGGCACCTACACCTTCCGCTTCAAGGATGGCGGCACGGTGCATGCCCGCTACACCTATGTCTACGAATGGGTGAACGGGCAGTGGCTGATCGCGCATCACCACTCGTCGGCGATGCCGGAGGCGCGCGCCGCGAAGAACTGATCGATGCGGGTGGGCTCCGGCTCGCTCGCTACAGCGCCGCGACCTTCACGAACACCGGGTTCGAGTAGAACCACAGGTCGCTGTAGTTGCGCACGTTGATCGCATTGAAGCGCGCCACGTTGTCGGTGCCGGTGGTCTGCGCATCGGGCAGCGGCTCACCGGCGGCGGTTTCGTTGGGCACGTCGGTTCCCAGGTTGGTGCCGCGCAGGCGGAAGTACTGGTTGTTGCCGGCCTTCACCGTGTAGCTCACCGAGAAGTAGCCGTCGGCATCGAGCTTCCAGTCGTTGCGGGTGAAGCGCTTGAGCACGCGCGTCGACGGGTTGGTGTCGCGCGCATAGCCCGGCGTGCCCGCCAGCTCGGGGCCGGTCACGTCGCCGCCGATCAGGTCGATGTGGTCGACCACCGGCTTCACGTTGGCGAAGTTGCCGCTGCCGAGCTGGTATTCGAAGTTGTTGCGCTCGGGGCTCTTGAAGCGGATGGTGATCTTCAGGTCTTCACCGGCCTTGGCCGTCACGTCCGAACCCATCTCGCCAGCACCTTTGGCGCTTTGCACCTTGAAGTCGAGCGCGTCGATCAGGCCGCCGTTCACAGCGAAGAGCTTGCCTGAGCGCAGGGCCGAGAGCAGCGACTTCGGATCCTTGACGTCGCCCCACAGGTGGTTCCTGGCGTATTCGCCCGGCGCGTAGCCGCTGCTGTACTGGCCTTGCGAGGTGGTGAAGTGGTAGTCGGAGTCGGCCACGTTCCAGATGTGGCGGCCTTCGGACAGCAGCGCGTCCCAGGTGCCGCCGAGCTTGGCGACGAGGTAGTCGACGCCGCCGTAGGTGCGCGAGGGCAGGTTGGCCGGAATGTAGGCGCTGTTGTAGCCGCCGCGGTCGGGCTCCATCTGGTTGCCGACCATGCCTTCGAGCGAGAACACGATGTTCGGCGCGAGGTCGTTCATCTCGCGCAGCTGGGCGATCGTGTACTTGCCGGGGTTGCGCGAAGGATGGTTGATCTGCAGGTAGCTGGTGTCGGGGTAGTTCTTCTTGAGCCAGGCGATAGCGGCGAGCGTCTCGGCGTGCGTGTCGTAGTTGACGCCGGCCTTCGGGCCCCAGGCGGTGACGTCGCCGGCCGGGAAGAGTGCGGCGGCCCGGTTGGTGAAGAGGTATTCGAACTGGCTCGCGGCCTTGAGCGCGGCATCCGACATGGGGTTGTCGGTCAGGATGCCGACGTTGCCGTGGTCGTGCGAGGGCATGTCCCATTCGAAGGACGCGAAGATCGTCTTGTCGGCATATTTGCCGCCGGCCTGCAGCGCCTTGATGCGCGGCACCTGGTACTTGGCCATGCCTTCCGAGAACGGAATCTGCGCCGGCAGCTTGGTGCCGTTGTTGTCGTAGGAGGACAGGCGCAGGTGGTCGGACAGCGCCGCCCAGTCGAGCCCGAACTGGTCGAAGGCCTTGGCCAGCACCTGGTCGAGCGTGGAAATCTGCTGCGTGTCGTCCGACTGGATCGTGTGGATGTGCAGGTCGCCCACGGTCCAGCGGCCTGGCGGCACCGACGGGCCTGGATCGGCCGCGGGAGCGGGAGCGGGCGCGACGGCCGCCGGGGTGCTGGGCGCCACGGGGAAGAAGGCCGGGCCGCTGGAGTCTCCGCCGCCGCAGCCGGCCAGCATGAGCGTGCCGATGGCGAGGGTGGAAAACAGCGTGCGGCGGAACGGGAGGGGCGTCGAGAGGGCGGTCGGAAGAATGAACATGGCGGTCTGAAAAAAATGACGCGCACCTGAAGTGCGCGTGTCGAAGGAAGTCGCCGAGTCTCGAATGGCGCGATGACGCTTCGATGAAAGCAGAACGAAAGTTCGTTGTTTTCGCGCCAGCAACCGGGCCGCCGGAGGGCTTGCCCTCTATAAACTGTGCCCCTTCCATGATCCCCAGCGCGCCCGTCCCCCTGCCCACCGCATCCATCGACGATGGGGTGCTGTCGCGCATGGTGCGCACCGACCAGCTCGTGACGGTGCGCCGCAGCGTTCTCTCGGCCATTCCGATCAGCGTGGTGCTGAGCTTCACCGCGGCGCTGGTCGCCCTCAATGCCGGCCGCGCGTTCGAAGGGATGAGCTGGCTGCTGCTGTCGCTCATGGTGAACGGGATGCGCAGCTACATCTGCCGCTGGCCGTTCGCGCCTTCGCCCGGTGCCGAGCCCGGCAGTGATGTCCTGACCTCGCCTGACGGCCGCCCGGTCGAATGGCACCTGCGCATTGCTGCGGTCCTGGCTGCGGTGTCGGGCTGTGTGTGGGCCCTCATTCCGTTTCTGTGCGACGGCTACTCATCGCCGCAAGCGGTGTTCTATCTCACGGTGGTGTGCGGCATCTGCGCGGGGGCTGTCACCTATGGCATTGCCTATGCGCTCGTGCCCATCAGCTTCATCACGCCGGCGCTGCTGTCGGTGGTCGGTTGCCTTGTTTATGCAGGCGGCTTCGACAATCTGAGCCTGGCGGCGATGGTGCTGCTGTACCTCGCGGCACTGGTGCGCGGTGCGCTGCACAGCGACAGGACCTTCCGCGAAGGAAGCCGCCTGCGCAACGAAGCCACAGCCATGGCCGCGCAGCTGCGGCTGGTGCACGCGCTGTCGCTGGACGCCACGCAGCAGCTGGCCTTCCGGGCCTCGCACGATTCGCTCACGGGCCTGCTCAACCGCGAAGGCTTCACCGAGGCGGCGACGCTGCACATCGCCGCACCCGGCGGCCGCCAGCACGGCCTGCTGCTGCTGGACCTCGACGGCTTCAAGGCGGTGAACGACGCCTTCGGCCACAAGGTCGGCGACCGCGTGCTGCAGGACGTGGCCCGCTGGCTGCAGCGGGAGACCGCCGACATGCAGGCCGTGCTCGGCCGCTGGGGCGGCGACGAGTTCGCGGTGCTCTACAGCCTGCAGGACGAGCGGCAGGCGCCCACGGCGATTGCGCAGGCGCTGATCCGTTCGATCTCATTCGCCACTGCGCACTACGGCGGCCACCTGGGCGTGAGCATCGGCATCTCAGTCTCGGGCGAGGCCGAGATTGCCGACATGATCAGCTTTGCCGACGAGGCCGTCTACGAGGCCAAGCGCACCGGGCGCAACCGCTACCAGGTCTTCGACAAGGCGCTCAACCAGCGGCTTGCCACGCGCCGGGACGTGGAGCGCGACCTGCTCCATGCCATCGAGGCGCGCGACATCGGCGTGTGGTACCAGCCGATCATGAACAGCGACGGCCGGGAAGTTCACAGCCTCGAGGCATTGATGCGCTGGAACCATCCGCGCCATGGCCACATTGCCCCCGAAGAGGTGATCTACGCGGCAGCGAGCACCGGCGTGGCCGAGCCGCTGCTGCGGCATCTGGTCGACGAGGTCTGCCTGGGCATGCGCCAGCTGGAGGCCGTAGGCTCCAGCCTGGCCGCCGTGCCGGTTGCCATCAATGTCTCGCCGCGCGAGATGGCGCAGCTGGCGGTCGACGACATCGTGCTCGGCATGCTGAAGGCGCGCGGCGTGGCACCGCGCCGGCTGCAGATCGAGATCACGGAAGAGGTGGCGCTCGACACGCATGCCACGCGCAGCCGGCTGAGCGCGCTGTCGGCCGCGGGCGTGGCAATCGTGGTCGACGACTTCGGCGTGGGTTATTCGTCGCTGGCGTCGCTGCGCAGCGAGTACGTGCGGCAGGTGAAGATCGACCGCAGCTTCATTCTCGACCTGTCGTCCTCGCCGGGCAACGTGGTGCTGGTGGACGCCATCGTCCAGCTCGGCCGCTCGCTGAACATCCAGGTGGTTGCCGAAGGCGTGGAAACGCAGGACGAGCTCGATGCCCTGCACGCGATAGGTTGCCGGCTGGTGCAGGGCTATCACCTGGCGCGGCCCGCGCCGCTGCCCGATGTGATGGCGTGGGCCGCGGCGCGCCTGGCGCCCGCGGCCGTCAAGGTCATCTGAGCCGGATCAGGATCAGGCCAGCAGGTCGCTGAGCGTGCGCGCGATCACCTTGGTGGCGCGGCGCAGGTCTTCGAGCACCACGCGCTCGTCGCTGCGCTTGGCGTGCGATTCGAGCACCGTGCGCGGGCCGGCGCCGTAGATCACGCCGGGAATGCCGGCTTCGACGTACAGGCGCACGTCGGTGTACAGCGGCGTGCCCATGGCCTTGATGGGCTCGCCGAACAGTTCGCCGCCGTGCTTCTGGATCGCATCGACCAGCGGCTTGTTGCCGGCCAGCGGCTTCATCGAATTGGCGAGCAGCAGGCGCTTGATCTCGACCGTGATGCCCGCGCTCTCGGCGGCGGCATCGGCAATCACCTTGCGGATCGCGGCTTCGACTTCGACCGGGTTCTCTTCGGGGATCATGCGGCGGTCGAGCTTGAACACGACCTTGCCGGGCACCACGTTGGTGTTGGTGCCGCCCTCGATGCGGCCGACGTTGAGGTACGGGTGCGTGATGCCCTCGACCTTCGACGTGACCTGCTGGTAGAGCGTGTTCTGCGCATACAGCGCGTTGAGGATCTTCACGGCGCCTTGCAGCGCGTCGATGCCGGTGGCCGGCACGGCGGCGTGGGCCATCTTGCCGTGCACCGTCACTTCCATCTGCAGGCAGCCGTTGTGCGCGGTGACCACTTCGTAGCTGAAGCCGGCCGCGATCATCAGGTCGGGCTTGGTCAGGCCCTTGTCGAGCAGCCAGCCCGGGCCGAGGATGCCGCCGAACTCTTCGTCGTAGGTGAAGTGCAGCTCGACGCTGCCCTTGGTCGGCTTGGCCACTGCTTCGAGCGCACGCAGCGCGAAGGTGAAGCTTGCGAAGTCGCTCTTGCTGACTGCTGCAGCACGGCCGTAGAGGCTGCCGTCAGCGATCTCGCCGCCATACGGGTCGTGCGTCCAGCCTTCGCCGGGGGGCACCACGTCGCCGTGGGCGTTCAGCGCCACGGTGCGGCCTTCGTTTCCGTACTTGCGGCGCACGATCAGGTTGGTGATCGATTCGAGGCCGTAGTCCTTCACTTCCTGCGCGGGCACGGCGTGTTTTTCGGCGTCCAGGCCGAAGTCTTTCAGCAGCTCGGCGGTGCGCTCGGCGTGCGGCGCGTTGTTGCCCGGTGGCGTGTCTGTGGGCACCTGTACGAGTTGCTGCAGGAATTGCACTTCTTCGTCGAAGTGGGCGTCGATCCAGGCGTCGAGCTTGGCGTAGTCGGTCATGGTTGTTCTTCTGTGAATCAGTGGGCTTGTTCGGCGGTGAGGTTTTCCAGAAGCAGCTGGAAGGCCTGCACTGCGAGCTGGATGTCGTCGTTGGTGCTCGATTCGAGCGGGTTGTGGCTGATGCCCGAGTTGATGCCGCGCACGAACAGCATGGCCTGCGGCATCACCTCGTGCAGCTTCATCGCGTCGTGGCCGGCGCCGCTGGGCATGCGAAAGAGCGGAATGCCCAGCGCGTCGACGGCCTTTTCCCAGCGCTGCTGCCAGGCGGGTGCGCTGGGCGCGGCGGCGGCGCGCATGGTTTCTTCGAGCTCGTAGCGCACGCCGCGGCGCTCGCAGATGTCCTTCAGCGCGTTGACCACGTCGGTGGCCAGCGCGTCACGCTGCGCGTTGTTGGGCGCGCGCAGGTCGAGGCTGAACTTGCAGCGGCCCGGCACCACGTTGATGGAGCCGCTGGGCACTTCGAGCATGCCGACGGTACCGACCGAGTCGCCGTCTTTGGCGGCGCGCTGCTCGGTGTAGAGGATCAGCTCGGCCACTGCGGCCGCGGCGTCGCGGCGGCGGTCCATGGGCGTGGTGCCGGCGTGGCTGGCCATGCCGATCACTTCGCCCACGTAGCGCACGCTGCCGTTGATGGAGGTGACGATGCCCAACGGCAGGTCGAGCTCGGTGAGCACCGGGCCCTGCTCGATGTGCACTTCGACGAAGCCGAGGTAGCGCGCCGGGTCGCGCTGGATCTTTGGGATGTCTTCTTCCTTCAGGCCTGCCTGCTGCATGGCCTCGCGCATGGTGATGCCGTCGGCATCCTTCTGGTCGAGCCAGCGCTGGTCGAAGTGGCCGATGAGCGCGCCCGAGCCCAGGAAGGTCGCCTTGTAGCGCTGGCCTTCCTCTTCGGCGAAGCCCACCACCTCGAAGGCGAAGGGCAGGCGCTTGTTCTGACGCTTGAGTTCGCGCACGCAGGCCATCGGCACGAAGATGCCCAGGCGGCCGTCGTACTTGCCGCCGTTGCGCACGGTGTCGTAGTGCGAGCCGGTGAGCAGGGTCTTGGCGCCGGGCGTCGCGCCTTCATAGCGGCCCACCACGTTGCCGACCGCGTCGATGTGCACCGAGTCGAAGCCCACGTCGCGCATCAGCGCGCTGATCTGCGCGGCGCAGGCGCGGTGCGCATCGGTCAGGTAGGTGACGGTGAGCTGGCCCTTCTCGGCATAGCCCGGGTCGGTGTGCACCGAGAGCTGTTCCTGCCAGTCCCACACGTCGTTGCCGAGCGTGACGTCGGCAGCGAACTTGTCGTCGAGGCGAATCTCCGCAATGCGATGGATGTTGCGCAGCGCCTCGCCGAGTTCGAAGTCGGGGTGGTTGTAGAGCCGGCGCGCGAAGGTGTCGATGATCTCGCGCTTGGCAAGCCCCGTGCCGCGCGGGCCGCGCACCGCGAGGATGAACGGAAAGCCGAACTTCGCGTTGTAGTCGGCGTTGAGCTGCTGGATCTTCGCGAACTCCTCGGGCGTGCAGTCGGTCAGGCCGGCCTTGCTCTGCTCGTTGGTCGATTCGGCCGTCAGCGTCTTGCTGACCATGGCCTTGCCGGCGAGTTCGGGGTGGGCGCGGATCAGGCCGATCTGCTCGTCGGCCGACGAAGCGGCCAGCGCCTGCACGAGCGCATGCTTGAGATGCGCGAGCGAGCGGAACGGGCGAGCGGCCAGCGCGCGCTGAGCGATCCAGGGCGAGTGCTCGTAGATGCCGTCGAGCAGCGCGACGGCTGCGGCCGGCACCGCGGCGTTGAGTTGGGCGATGGTGAGGCTCATGATGCGGCTCCGGCTTCAAAGGGGTGCGCCTGCTTCCAGTGGCGCGCGATGTCGACGCGCCGGCAGACCCACACGCGGTCGTGTTGTGCGATGTGATCGAGAAAACGCTGCAGCGCCGTGATGCGGCCCGGCCGCCCGAGCAGGCGGCAGTGCATGCCGATGCTCATCATCTTCGGGCTGTTGTCGCCGTTCGGGTCGCCTTCGGCATACAGCGCGTCGAAGGTGTCCTTCATGTACTGGAAGAACGGGTCGGCGTGCGAATAGCCCTGCGGCAGCGCGAAGCGCATGTCGTTGCAATCGAGCGTGTAGGGCACGATGAGCTGCGGCACCACGGTGCCGTCGGTCTTTTGCACCTTCATCCAGAAGGGCAGGTCGTCGCCGTAGTAGTCGCTGTCGTATTCGAAGCCGCCGTAGTCGGCCACGAGGCGGCGCGTGCGCGGGCTGTCGCGGCCGGTGTACCAGCCCAGGGCGCGTTCGCCGGTGAGCTTTTCAATGGCTTCCATGCCCAGGCGCATGTGTTCGCGCTCGGTGGCTTCGTCGAGGTTCTGGTAGTGGATCCAGCGCCAGCCGTGGCAGGCGATCTCGTGGCCCAGCTCTTTAAAGGCGGCGGTCAGCTCGGGGTAGCGCTCAAGCGCCATGCCCACGCCGAACACGGTCAGCGGCAGGCCGCGTTTTTCGAACTCGCGCAGGATGCGCCACACGCCGGCACGCGAGCCGTACTCGTAGATGCCTTCCATGCTGATGTGCCGGTCTGGAAAGCTCGCCGGGTTGAACATCTCGGAGAGGAACTGCTCGGAGCCCGCATCGCCGTGCAGCGTGGCGTTCTCGCCGCCTTCTTCGTAGTTGAGGACGAACTGCACCGCGACACGCGCACCGCCCGGCCATTGGGCGTGGGGCGGGTTGCGGCCGTAGCCGACGAGGTCGCGCGGGTAGGGCAGGGTGGTGTCGTAGACGGTCATGGTTTGGATCAGGACAGCGCGAGGGAGATGTCGTTGGTGGGCACCTTGCGGTCGAACGTGAGATTGGCCTCGACGTGCTCCAGGTGTTCGGTCATGAGGCGCACGGCGCGCTCTTCGTCGCGCGCGGCCAGCGCCTTCACGATGTCTGCGTGCTCGTCGTTGGAGTGCTCGGCCGCGCTGGCGCTCTGGTACATCAGCGTGATGAGGGCGCAGCGCGAGATGAGTTCGCCCAGGATCTGCGCCAGCACCTGGTTGCCCATGAGCTCGGCCATGCGCACGTGGAAGTCGCCGAGCAGCTCGGTGCGGCCCGAGATGTCTTCGCCCGACACGGCTGATTTTTCGAGCGCAACGTGCTCCTTCAGCGCCTTGATCTTGGCGGGCGTGACGGTGCGCACGAACTCGCGCGTCATCTCGGCTTCGAGCATGCGGCGCACGGCGAACACCTGCTTGGCCTCGTCGACGGCCGGTGCGGCCACGAAGGCGCCGCGTGCGGGCTCGAGCCGTATGAGCTTGTTCTGCGACAGCTGGAACAGCGCCTGGCGCACCAGCGTGCGCGAGACGCCGAAATGATCGGCCAGCTTCTGCTCGGCCAGCTTGGTGCCGGGCTGAAGCCGGTGCTCGACGATGGCCTTCGTGAGGGCATCGACGATCGAACGGGTGGTGGAGGACTCCATGTTTTTCATGATAGACCCAAAGCCGGTAACTGTATACACTTTTGTCCACCGGAATTTCCCGCACCCATTTCAAGGAGCGCCCCATGGGCTTGAGCACTCACGTACTGGACACGATGCATGGCGGCCCCGCAGCCGGCATGGAGGTCGCGCTGTACACCACCGACGGCGACGCCGCGACGCTGGTGAAGCGCTTCACGCTGAATTCGGACGGCCGCAGCGACGGCCCGCTGTACGACAACAACTCGCTGAAGGCCGGCACCTACCGGCTGGTGTTCGACGTGGCGGGTTACTTCAAGGCTCGCGGCGTCAAGCTGCCTGAGCCGAATTTCCTGAACAAGGTAGCGCTGGATTTCGGCGTGGCGCACACCGACCAGCACTATCACGTGCCCCTGCTCGTCAGTCCGTGGAGCTACTCCACGTACCGGGGCTCCTGAGGTCAGTCGCCTTGTTGCTGGCCTTCTGTCAGGGTGTCGAGCTGGAAGCGCCCGCTCTTGTCCCACAGCCAGGTGTCGGTCCACGTGACCGCTCCGAGGCGCGTGGCGGCGGGGAAGGGCGCGGCCTGCAGCACGGCACGCTCGATCTCGGCGATCACTTCGGGCGCATGCTGGGGCGCGCGCAACCAGTGCATCGACACCACCTTGCCACCCGCATCCAGGTTCACCTGCAGCGTACCGACCGCATAGAGCATCGGCGGCAATTGCCCGCCGTAGATGCGCGAGCGGTTGATCTCGTAGATGTGGCGCGCCGCATCGCGGCGGTAGTCGCGCGCCGTGGCGGCGTTCGATGCACGAGGCACCCGGCCGGATGCGCTGGAAGGAGAGGCGCTGCTCAACTGGCCGGGCACGGCGCCAGGGCTGCCGCAGCCGGCCAGCCAGAGGGCGGAAAGAACGGAAGCAGCAAGTGCAAGGCGGCGGGGCGTAAGCTGGCGATTCATCGCCGGGTTTATACCGTGAGTCTTCACGGGCCAGGCAACCGAAGGTATCGACAACGATGAGCGGTGCGGTCGATCAACTGCTGGCACGTCTTCGCCACGAAGACGCGGTGCTGGTGCGCGTCGAATCGACGCAGGGCTCGGCGCCGCGCGAGGCCGGCACCTGGATGGCGGTGTGGGCCGATGCGCTCACGGCCACCATCGGCGGTGGGCAGCTCGAATTCCAGGCCACGAAGGAAGCACGCGAAATGCTGGCCGGCTCGCGCAAGCCCTTCGATGGCATCCAGCGCTACCCGCTGGGCCCGAGCCTGGGACAGTGCTGCGGCGGCGTGATGTTCCTGTCGTACGAGCGCATCACGGCCGCTGATGCGCCAAGGCTGCAGCGCGAACTGGTCGCGCAACTCAAGCCCGTGGCGCTGTTCGGCGGCGGCCATGTGGGCGCCGCACTGGCAAGGCTGCTGGCTGCGCTGCCGTTTGCGGTGCGCTGGATCGACAGCCGCGACGGCGTGTTTCCCGACGAATTGCCCGCGCAGATCGACACCGAACATTCAGAACCCGTGCAGGACGCCGTGGCCGCGCTGGTGCCGGGCAGCCGCGTGCTCATCATGAGCTTCAGCCATGCCGAAGACCTGGACATCGTCATCGCCTGCCTGAAGCGCCTGCGCGAGCGCAACGACCTGCCCTACGTCGGCCTGATCGGCAGCAAGACCAAGTGGGCCACTTTCAGCCATCGGCTCGAGGCGCGGGGCTTCACGGCCGACGAACTGGCCCGCATCACCTGCCCGATCGGCGTGCCCGGCATCACGGGCAAGGAGCCCGAGGTGATCGCCGTGGCGGTGGCGGCACAGTTGTTGCAATCGCTGGGCTGAACAGGGTTTTCCCGGCGGCCACGCCCTAAAAAACAGCCCCGTCCCTTGCCAAAACTGTATACACTTTCGGTCCACAACAAGCCGCAGCGGAGCGAGGCCCATTTTTTCATGGAGCCTGCGTTCGCGGCACTTTCTCTGCTTACAGCGCCCGCGGTGGTGAGCAGGCTGAAACCCCTCCTTGGTGCCCCCACGCGCCAATCGGGTTGAGAGAGAAGCATATGGAAAGTTATTACCTCGACTGGGCCAACCTGCTGCTGCGCTGGGTCCACGTCATCACCGCCATCGCCTGGATCGGCGCTTCCTTCTACTTCGTGATGCTGGACAACAGCCTCGAGAAGCCGCAGGACCAGGAATCGCTCGACAAGGGCGTGGGCGGCGAGCAATGGGCCGTGCACGGCGGCGGCTTCTACAACATGCAGAAGTACGCGCTGGCGCCCAAGAAGCTGCCGGACCACCTGCACTGGTCGTACTGGGAGAGTTATTCGACCTGGATCACGGGTTTCACGCTCTTCACCATGTCGTACTTGTGGAACGCGAGCACGTACCTCATCGACAAGTCGAAGATGGACTGGCAGCCCGGCGCCGCCATTGCCGTGGCGCTGGCCTTCTTCGTGGTGTTCTGGATGGTGTACGACGGCATCTGCCAGATCTTCGGCCGGCGCAAGCACGGCGACACCATCGTCGGCGTGCTGATCGCCATCTTCATCGCCTTCGCGACCTGGCTGGCCTGCCAGTGGTTCGCGGGCCGCGCGGCCTTCTTGCTGGTGGGCGCCATGATGGCCACGACCATGAGCGGCAACGTGTTCTTCTGGATCATTCCCGGCCAGCGCAAGAACGTGGCGGCGCTGCGCGAAGGCAAGCCGGTGGACCCGGTGCATGGCCAGCGCGGCAAGCAGCGCAGCGTGCACAACACCTACTTCACGCTGCCGGTGCTGTTCGCGATGCTGAGCAACCACTACAGCTTTACGTACACGCACAAGTACAACTGGATCGTGCTGCTGCTGATCATGCTCGGCGGTGCGGCCATTCGTCAGTTCTTCGTGGTGCGGCACCGCTTCAAGCTGGGCAATGCGGGCAACCCGCTGCCCTATGCGCTGGTCGGCATCGTGGTGCTGGGCCTGACCATCGTCTGGATGAAGCCTGAACCCGTGGCGGCCCCCGCGGTGGCTGCCGCTGCGCCTGCCGTTCCGTTCAAGGACGTGCAGAAGGTGCTCGAACAGCGCTGCTTCATGTGCCACGGCGCGGCCGTTCAGATGAAGAACGTGCGCGTCGATTCGCCGGAGCAAGTGGCCGCGCATTCACAGGCGATCTACCAGCAGGTGGTGGTCACGAAGATCATGCCGATGAACAACGCTACGGGTATCACCGACGAAGAGCGGGCCCTCATCAGCCGCTGGTTCCAGGCTGGCGCAAAGACCAACTAGACAGACAGAAGTTGACCGGCGGCAAGAGGGCGGGTCACGGTCCGCAGCACAATCGCCGGATTGGAGACAAAGCAGCAATGACCGCATCGAACCCCGCCTTCGGCCCCGCTCCCGATCCGCGCGAAGCCCCGCGCGCCTTCCTCGAACATCTCTACCGTGTGGCGGTGGACCGCGCGCTGCCGCTGTCCACGCTGGGCGCCCATCTGCCGCCGCCGCCCAAGGGCCGTACGCTGGTGCTGGGCGCAGGCAAGGCCGGCGGCTCGATGGTGCAGGCGCTCGAGGCCCTGTGGCCGGCCGATGCGCCGCTGTCGGGGCTTGTCGTCACGCGCTACGACCACATTCCGCCGCGGCCCGAAGGCGTGCCGCAGCGCATCGAGATCGTCGAGGCCGCACACCCCGTGCCCGACGCAGCAGGCCAGCAGGCCGCCGAGCGCATCCTCGCGCTGACGCAGGGCCTCACGGCCGACGACCTTGTGCTGTGCCTGATCTCGGGTGGCGGTTCGTCGCTGCTGGTGCTGCCGGCCGAAGGCCTGACGCTGGCCGACAAGCAGCGCATCAACAAGCAACTGCTCGAAAGCGGCGCAGGCATCGGCGAGATGAACTGCGTGCGCAAGCACCTGTCGCGCATCAAGGGTGGCCGGCTGGCGGCGGCATGCGCGCCGGCCCGCGTGGTGACGCTGACGATCAGCGACGTGCCAGGCGACGACGCAGCCGTCATCGCCAGCGGCCCGACGGTGCCCGACGCCACCACCTGCGCCAATGCGCTCGCCATCCTCGACCGCTATGGCATCGAAGTGCCGGCGCCGGTGCGCGCGCAACTCGAAAGCGGTGAACTCGAAACGCCCAAGCCGCACGACGCCGTGTTCAAGGGCCACGAGACGCACATGATCGCCACGCCGCAGCAGTCGCTCGAAGCGGCGGCCAAGGCTGCGCGCGAGGCCGGCATCGAGGCGCACATCCTCAGCGACGAAATGGAAGGCGAATCGCGCGAAGTCGGCAAGGTGCACGCTGCGCTCGCGCGCGCCGTGGCGCACCGCGGCGAGCCGTTCGCGCGGCCCTGCGTGATTCTTTCGGGCGGCGAGACCACGGTGACGATCCGCCCACGCCAGCCGGGCCAGGCCAAAGGCCGCGGCGGGCGGGCCGGCGAGTTCTGCATGGGGCTGGCCGGTGCGCTCATGGGCCAGCCACAGGTGTGGGCGCTCGCCGCCGACACCGACGGCATCGACGGTGTGGAGGACAACGCTGGCGCCTTCGTCACGCCCGACACGCTGGCGCGCGCCACCGCTGCCGGGAAGAAGCTGTCGGACCATCTCGATCGCAATGACGCCTACGGCTACTTCGACGCCATCGGCGACCTGTTCGTGACCGGCCCGACCCACACCAACGTCAACGACTTCCGCGCGCTGCTGGTGCTGTAAGGAGCTTTACTCCTTCAGCACCATGTCGATGCACATCACCGCCGCCACGATCAGCAGGCGGCGGGCATCGTTGGCCGGCACGCCCGGGTCGATCGACAGCATGTAGTTGTCGGCGGTGGTGAAGAGCTCCTTGCCCAGCCCCGCCCATTTCTTGGACACGGCGGCGAACTCGGTGCTGCCCTGCACGAAGCGGAAATCCCAGCTGGTCCACTTGCCCTTGAGCGTGCAGGCAATCTGCTCCTGAGCGTCGAGCACGTCGAACTTGCCGCCGATGGAAAAGAGCTTCTGCTTGAACGAACCGACGACCTGGTCGTTGCCGTCGAGCACCTGCACCTTCGACAGGAAGATGGATACGCCGCGCTTGACCGACAGCACCTTCTGCCCTTCGGGCGTCGACACCACCACGTCGAATGGCGTGAAGCGCTTGTAGTCGGTGAAGCGCAGCAGCTTGCTGAAGAAGCCGAGGTTCGGCTCACGGCACTCCAGAATTTTCTGTTGCGAATTCGGGTCGAAGATGTCGTAGTTGTTGGCGGCCTTGAAGATGCCGACGTGTTCCTTGATGAAAAACAGGTTGTTGCGCAGCGCTGCGTGCATGGATTTCCCTCGTCCTCTGTGTGTTTGTGTGACGGGGATTATGTTCGGCGCGCATGACGACCCCGTTCCTCCCCCGTGACCGCCGGCGGGCGAGGTTTGTGAACTCGGGTTAATCTATGCCCCCGGCGGCCTGTGGCTGCCGTTGAAGCCGGCGCATCCTTTCGGGTGCAGAGCCGCACAGCACCTCCAGAATTCCCCATTCTTCTTTTCATCATCCAGTCCCCGAAGGAAAGTTCGCCATGACCGCCACCTACACCGACACCCGCCTGCTGATCGACAACGAATGGGTCGACGCCACCGGCGGCAAGACGCTGGACGTCGTGAACCCCGCCACCGGCAAGGCCATCGGCAAGGTGGCTCACGCCAGCATCGCCGACCTCGACCGCGCCCTGGCCGCCGCACAACGCGGTTTCGAGACCTGGCGCAATACCCCCGCGAACGAGCGCGCCGCCGTCATGCGCCGCGCCGCCGGCCTGATCCGCGAACGCGCCCCCGAAATCGCCAAGCTCCTGACGCAAGAGCAGGGCAAGCCGCTGGCCGAAGCCAAGGGCGAAACGCTGGCTGCCGCTGACATCATCGAATGGTTCGCCGACGAAGGCCGCCGCGTCTACGGCCGCATCGTGCCCTCGCGCAACCTGGCCGCGCAGCAACTCGTGCTGAAGGAGCCGCTGGGCCCCGTCGCCGCGTTCACGCCGTGGAACTTCCCGATCAACCAGATCGTGCGCAAGCTCGGCGCTGCGCTGGCCACCGGCTGCTCGTTCCTGGTGAAGGCCCCTGAAGAAACCCCGGCATCGCCCGCTGCGCTGCTGCAGGCTTTTGTCGATGCAGGCATTCCGCCCGGCACCGTGGGCCTGGTGTTCGGCAACCCCGCTGAAATCTCGAACTACCTGATCGCCCACCCGATCATCCGTAAGGTCACCTTCACCGGCTCGACCCCGGTCGGCAAGCAACTCGCCGCGCTGGCCGGTTCGCACATGAAGCGCGTGACGATGGAACTGGGCGGTCACGCCCCGGTGATCGTGGCCGAAGACGCCGACGTGGCGCTGGCCGTCAAGGCTGCGGGCGCAGCCAAGTTCCGCAATGCGGGCCAGGTCTGCATCTCGCCGACCCGCTTCCTGGTGCACAACAGCCTGCGCGAAGAATTCGCCCGCACGCTGGTCAAGTACACCGAAGGCCTGAAGCTCGGCGATGGCCTCGCCGAAGGCACGACCATCGGCCCGCTCGCCAACGCGCGTCGCCTCACCGCAATGGCCCATGTGCTGGAAGACGCGCGCAAGAAGGGCGCCACCGTGGCGGCTGGCGGCGAACGCATCGGCGACACCGGCAACTTCTTCGCCCCCACCGTGCTGACCAACGTGCCGCTGGACGCCGACGTGTTCAACAACGAACCCTTCGGCCCCATCGCCGCCATCCGCGGCTTCGACAAGCTCGAAGAAGCGATCGCCGAAGCCAACCGCCTGCCCTTCGGCCTGGCCGGCTATGCCTTCACCAAGTCGATCAAGAACGCGCACCTGCTGAGCCAGAAGCTCGAACTGGGCATGCTGTGGATCAACCAGCCCGCCACGCCGTCGCCCGAAATGCCGTTCGGCGGTGTGAAGGATTCGGGCTACGGTTCGGAAGGCGGCCCTGAAGCGCTCGAGGCCTACCTGAACACCAAGGCCGTTTCGATCCTGGGCGTTTGATCGGCGCCTAGTCTTCGGCGGAGGCGTTCCAGAACGCCTGCTGTACGCCGTCGAGCGTTTCGAGCTCGGCAATCACCTGGTCGAGCTCCAGCGGCTCGACTGCGGTAGCGTACAGCGTCGCCTCGATTTCCGTGTCGGCCGGCCCGAAGGCGTGCTGGTCGACGTCGCGCACCGGGTAGTTCGCGGCTTCCAGGAGCAGCAGTAACTGGTCCATTACCTCGGGCCGCGCCGCGCGCGAGCAGATCACGCGCACCGCATAGGTCGCCTCGCTCGATTCTTCGCTGATCGGGCGACGGTTGATCCGATTGACCACCGGCCGCAGCAGCGTGTTGCTGGCCAGCACGAACAGCGCGGCGATCATCGCCTCACCCAGCAGATCGGCACCCGCGCAGGCGCCCACCGCCGCCGACCCCCACAGCGTGGCCGCCGTGTTCAGGCCCGTGATGTTGGCGCCTTCCTTCATGATCGCGCCCGCGCCCAGGAACCCGATGCCCGAGACCACGTAGGCCACCACGTGCACGGCCCCGTCCTGGCCGTGCAGCCGATTGGCCATATCGACGAACACCGCCGCACCCACGGCCACCAGCGTGTTGGTGCGCAGGCCCGCGGTGCGCTGCCGTATCTGCCGCTCGAGGCCGATCAGCGAGCCGAGGACGAACGCGGCCGCGACGCTGATGAAAGTGTCGAGCAGCGAGAGCAGGTTGATGTTCTGGATGGCTTGCATCGAAAGGTTCTTTCTTGTCGGTAGGCCCCGCATCGGGAGCCAGGGCATATTTGACGTTGCCAGGATGAAACCTTGTTGGCGAGTTGCTCGGGGCACTAGTTGCTCGGCGAGCATTCATCTCACTGCCACCCATACCGCCGCGCATACCACCCCTTCACCGCCTGCGTCAGCACTGCATAGCCGACCAGCATGGCGACAAGCCAGGGGAAGTACATCAACGGCAGCGCCTGCAGCTTGAAGTAGTGCGCCAGCGGCCCCATCGGCAGCCAGATGCCCACCGCCGCAATCGCCGCACCCATGATCAGCAGCGGCCATGCCGCGCGGCTTTGCAGGAAAGGAATCTTGCGCGTGCGGATCAGATGCACGATCAGCGTCTGCGACAGCAGGCCCTCGACGAACCATCCCGACTGGAACAGCGTCTGGTGGCCCACCGTGTTGGCCGCGAAGACGAACCACATCACCGCGAACGTGAGGATGTCGAACACCGAACTCAGCGGGCCGAAGAACACCATGAAACGGCCCAGGTCCGCCGGGTTCCAGCGCTGCGGGCTCTTGAGGAACTCCTCGTCCACGTTGTCGAACGGAATCGCGATCTGCGACACGTCGTACAGCAGGTTCTGCACCAGCAGGTGCAGCGGCAGCATCGGCAGGAACGGAAGGAACGCGCTCGCCACCAGCACCGAGAACACATTGCCGAAGTTCGAACTGGCAGTGAGCTTGATGTACTTGAGCATGTTCGCAAAAGTGCGGCGCCCCTGGATCACGCCTTGCTCCAGCACCATCAGGCTCTTCTCCAGCAGGATGATGTCGGCCGACTCCTTGGCCACGTCCACCGCGCCATCCACCGAGATGCCGATGTCCGCGGCGCGCAGCGCGGGCGCGTCGTTGATGCCGTCGCCCATGAAGCCCACCACATGGCCATTGGCATGCAGCGCGTGCACGATGCGCTCCTTGTGGGCAGGCGTGAGCTTGGCGAACACTTGGTGCGCTTCGACCACCAGGCGCAGGTCGGCATCGGCCATGTCCTCGATCTCTCGGCCGAGCACGATGCGGCCGACTTCCAGGCCCACGTCGGCGCAGACCTTGCGCGTGACCAGTTCGTTGTCGCCCGTCAGCACCTTCACGGCCACGCCGTGTTCGGCCAGCGCGCGCAATGCGGGCGCGGTCGATTCCTTCGGCGGATCGAGGAAGGCGACGTAGCCCAAGAGCGTGAGCCCCGATTCGTCGGCCACGCCATAGGCCGGCTTCCGTGCCTCGGTCTTCAGCGAACGGCTGGCCACGGCCACCACACGCAGGCCCTGGGCATTGAGCTCCGACGCCACGCGATGGATGCGCGCCAGCACCTCCGCATCGAGCGCCAGCACTTCAGCGCCACGCTCGACCGAGGTGCATACCGACAGAATCTCTTCCAGCGCGCCCTTGCAGATCAGCAGGTGCTCGCTGCCGCCATTGGCCACCACCACCGACATGCGCCGGCGCGAGAAATCGAAGGGCACTTCGTCGATCTTGCGATAGGCCGTCTGCAGACGCGTTTCGAGTTGCAGCTCGGCATGGCTCAGCACGGCTTTGTCGAGCAGGTTCTTCAGACCCGTCTGGTGAAAGCTGTTGAGGTAGGCCAGCTGCAACACGTGGTCCGAGCCTTCGCCCCAGGCGTTGGTGTGGCGCTCGAGCACGATGCGATCCTGCGTCAGGGTGCCGGTCTTGTCGGTGCACAGCACGTCCATTGCGCCGAAGTTGTGGATGGCTTCGAGCCGCTTCACGATCACCTTCTGGCGCGACATCACGACCGCACCCTTGGCCAGCGTGGCCGTCACGATCATCGGCAGCATCTCGGGCGTGAGGCCGACCGCGATAGACAGCGCGAACAGCGCCGCCTCCCACCAGTCGCCCTTGGCAACGCCATTGATCACCAGCACCAGCGGCGCCATCACCAGCATGAAGCGGATCAGCACCCAGCTCACGCGGTTGATGCCTGCCTGGAACGCGCTGGTGCCGCGATCAGTGGCTGTCACGCGTTGCGCCAGCGCACCGAAGAATGTGCGATCGCCCGTGTGCACGATGAGCGCGGTGGCGGTGCCGCTGATCACGTTGGTGCCCATGAAGAGCAGGTTCTCGCGTTCGAGCACGCCCGCCGCGTGGTCACCGCGATCGACGACGAATTTTTCCACCGGCATGGCCTCGCCCGTCAGCGCGGACTGGCTGATGAACAGGTCCTTGGCGGTGAGCAGTCGGCAATCGGCCGGGATCATGTCGCCGGCCGACAGCGCGATCACCTCGCCCGGCACCAGGTCGCGCATCGGCACTTCGACGCGCACCGTACCGGCGTGCGTGGTGTCGAAGCCCTCGTCGCCAGCGGCACCCGCCTTGTAGCCCGGCGCAGGCCGCAGCACGGTGGAGGTGTTGCTCACCATGGCCTTGAGCCGGTCGGCCGCCTTGTTGGAGCGCGACTCCTGCAGGAAGCGCAGCACCGTCGACAGCACCACCATGCTGCCGATCACGAGCGTGGCCTTCATGTCCTCGGTGACATAGGAGACCAGCGCCAGCACCGTCAGCAGCAGGTTGAACGGATTGCGGTAGCACTGCCACAGGTGCTGCCACCAGGGCAGCGGCTGCTCGTGGCGCACCTCGTTGCTGCCGAGGCGCTTGCGCAGCACTTGCGCATGGCCTTCGCTGAGGCCGCGCGGCGAACTGTTGAGCTTGAGCAGCATCTCGCCGGCATCGGTGCGCGAGGCGGCGCCCAGTGCCTTCGCGATGTCGGGCGGCATGCTGACGGAGGAGCCGGTGCCGACGGGCTTCGAGCCCAGAAGCGTCTGCCAGCGCTCGAAGTGATGCAGCATGTGGCGGCTGCGCAGGAAGCTTTCGAAGAAAGACTTCAGGACGTTTTTCATGGGGTTCTCCTTCGGGGCGGCCGCCGCCCGCCCAGGGAGAACCTCCGGGCATCAATCAGCCAGGAGCAACCCTTTGCGAAGCGCGGCGGCGGGCCGCGTTGTTGTTGGTGCAATCGATCGAAGCGAAGGGGGCGCGCTACGGCGCAAATGAGAGGCTGGGTCCATCGTGTGCTCCCGGGTTGCTTGCAGGTTGAAGGAAGGGTTCGGAGCGCGGCTCAGCGGCGAGGCGCGCAGGCCGGCTGGAGCACCAGGAAGCTGCGGATGCGGCGCGTTGTCCAGAGCGCCGCGGCCTGGTCGAGCGAGGCATCGACGACGGGCGCGGCGTCAACTGCCGCAGGGTCGCGGGCAGGCGCGTGCGCCGACGGGCGAACACGCTGCTGCTGTTCGTGCGGCTGACGACGAAGATGAAAGTGACGCATGACAAGGCTCCTTCGCAGTGAAGGGCCTCGTGCACGGACGCACGCAAGCTGACTGAAAAAGTCAGCGACGAAACGACGGGAATCGGGAGGAGGGGAACCGCTTGCCGATGAGGCAAGAGGGCCACGCTGTGTGCACACCGGCACGCAGCGCGGGAGAAGCCTGCGCTAGAGAGCCGGGTGTGTCACGCCTGCCGAGGCACGCGTCTTGTCACTGATCCAACTGGCACTGTCCACGCACGGGGCTCCGAAATGAAGATGCAGGATTGTTGCACTGCGGCACGAACAGCGTCAACCCTTTTGGCCATGTCCCTCGATGCCGGCATGGTAGTTATCGCCTCACTGTTGCGGTTACGTCCCGCTTGTGCGGGCACCTGAGACGGTCGTGCAAACTGCGCGCCCTCACTTCACAGAACACCCGCGCTGACTTCATGCTGAATTCACTTCGCCTGAGCACACTGGCTTCGACAGCAGACGGCGCTGGTAGAGGCGAGGGAGGAATAAAACCGCTCAGGGAAGTGCCTCGATGCCGACTGCTGTCACCTTTCACGGTCTGCAGGACCATCAGACCAGATCGCTCGGGCGTGAAAAAGCCCGCTCGAAGCGGGCTTTGGGAATGTGGTCGTGAACTCTTACGCGGTCCACGCTACGGCAAATTCTTTTGCATGAAGTCATTATTGTTTTTCTCGTCGTAGTGACTTCGACGCGCTGGTGTGAGATTCAGCTTGCCTGGCCAGGCAGTGCTCAGGATCATTGAGCGAGGTCGCATTGTAGCCTCTCTGCCGCATCCATCAGCCCGCGAAATCATCCAGCCGTTGTCGCATATGAAGAAACTGGCAATTCTGTTTATTTGCACCGGCAACATCTGCCGCTCCCCCACAGCCCACGTCCTGTTGATGCACAAGGCCCGCGCAGTGGGTTTCCACGTCGAAGTCGACAGTGCAGCCGTCTCCGACGAAGAGCGCGGCAATCCGCCCGATCCACGCTCCGTGGCCGAGGCCAAACGCCGCGGCATCGAGATGCACGCCCATTCCGCGCGGCAGGTCCGCAAGGCCGACTTCGAACGTTTCGACCTGATCATCGGCATGACTGCCCAGCACTGCGCCGCGCTGCGCCGGCTTGCCCCCGCAGGCACGGCCCACAAAGTGCACCTGTTCACCGAATTCGCCGAGGGCGTCGAAGGCGATGTGCCCGACCCCTGGTATGGCGGGCAACAGGCTTTTGTCGAAGTCTTCGACCTGATCGATCTTGGCGTCGATGGCCTGCTGACGAGGCTGGCCGCGCTTGCTACCAGCGCACCCGCACACCCAGCGACGCGTTGATCGAGCTCTTCAAGCGCGCCGCGCCGCCCGAGGCCCACAGCTTGCCCAGCTCCCCGTAGAGCGAGGCGCGCTCGCCGAGAGCGAGCGTCACGCCACCGGCCACTTCGGTGCTGGTCGAGCCCGTTTCGCTGCGGATGGCCGTGCCGCCGCCGAAGTTCAGGAACTGCGTCACGTCGGCACCGCCGGAGGCGTGGAACACGTTGATGCGCCCATAGGGCTGCAGCGTTCCGGCGCCGGTGGCGATCTCGCCCTTGATGCGCACGCCTGCGCGCACGATGAGGCCGTCATGCGGGTCCTGTGTCACCGCGGCGCCGGAGATGCCCGTGTCGTCCATGCGCAGGCGCTGGTGAATGAGCTGCAACTGCGGTTCCACGATCCAGCCGCTGCCGATGCCGAAGGCCTTGCCCACCTCGATGGAGGCCAGCAGGCTCTTGCCCTTGCCCGAGCTGCCGAAGGTCGCGAACGGCTGCACGTTGTAGCGGTGCTGGCTGGCCTGCAGCACGGCATCGGCGTACCAGCCCTCGTCGCCGCGCCAGGTGGCGTAGGCGCCGAGGTAGCGGCTGCGCAGGTCGTTGGAACCCACGTCCAGCCCCTGGATGCCGCGCGCGAAGCCGTTCACGCGGATGTTGCCTTCGAGCTGGCCGACGTAGACGCCCACGTTCCAGCGGGTGTCGGCCCACAGGTCGGTGCCGGCCTGGAAGCCGTGGAGGCGACCCTTGCTCTGCGCGTTCGCGGTGCCGCGCTGGCTCGCGTCGATGTCGGTGCTGATCAGGCGGCCCCAGGCGCGGCGACCGCGAGCGCTGGCGCCGTCGGTGGCGAGCCGCGTGTCGTCGCCGCCGCGCAGGTGCAGGTTGCCCAGCATCTCGAGGTTGCCTTGGCGCAGCTGTTGCGCCAGCGCGGCATACAGCGGCACTTCGATGCGGTAGGTAGGCAACCCGCCGATCCCGCCCGGCCCGCCCGGTGTTCCAGGAAGGCCGCCGGTGGTGGAGCGCAGGTACCAGTTCTCGCCGCTGCCGCTGGCATCCGCCGGGTACAGCCGGTACTCGTAGGCGCCAGCGTCCACGTGGCCGCCGGCCAGCGAGAAGGCGTCCCTGGTGGTCTGTGCGGTGGTGGTCGCGCCGTTCAGGGCGCTGATCACCTCGATGCCGTTGCCCGTCGTCAGCGCGCCCAGTCCGCCGAGGTTGATGATCTGCACCGTGGTGCGCCCGCTCGCGGTTGCGCCGGCGCCGTCGAGCACCAGGCGGTCCGAGGGGCCGGTGGCATTGAGCACCGCACCCAGTTGCAGGATGCCGTTGTTGCCCGTGTAGGGCCCGGTGACGGTGAGCGTAGTGCCCGGCGCGGCGCCGGCCAGCGAGACCGTGCCGCTGTTGGCCAGCGCGGCCACCGTCTGGCTGAAGCCGGCCAGGTCGAGCGTCGCACCCGCGGACACGCTGGTGGCCGAGGCAGCGCTCAACGCATTGGCCGCGCCTGCGCGCAGCGTGCCCGCGTCCACCTGCGTTGCACCGGTGTAGGTGTTGGCGGTGCCGGCCAGCGTCAGCGTGCCGCTGCCCTCCTTGACGAGCGCGCCGCCGCCGCTGACGGCGCCCGTGAGCGTGCCGTTGAAGGCACCGGTGTCGACCACCGCGCCGCCGCCGCCGGCGGCGAGCGTCACGTTGTTGGCGACCGTCAGGCCATCGGCCGCAAGACCGAGCGTGGTGCCGCCGGACATCGCAAGCGCGCCCGTGCCCAGTGCCGCATTGGCGCCCACGTCGATGCGGCCCTGTGTGAGCGATGTGCCGCCCGCATAGCTGTTCGCGCCGGTCAGCGTGAAGGTGCCCGTGCCTTGCTTGACCAGGTCGCCGCTGCCGCTGAGCGTGCCGCCGAAGGTGGTGCTGGTGTTGTCGCCGCCGGTCGTGAGCGTTGCGCTGCCGAGCTGGAGTTCGCCGCCGGCCGTGCCGCCGCCGGACAGCGAGCCGATGGTCTGGTTGAAATCGTTCAGGTCCAGCGTTGCGCCCGCCGTGTTGGCCAGTGCGATCGGCGCGGTGGGATTCAGCAGGTCCGGCGCGCCGAAGCGCAGCGTGCCGGCTGCGACGGTGGTGGCGCCCGTGAGGGTGCTGGTGCCTGCGAGCGTCAGCGTGCCTGCGCCCGACTTGACCAGGCCGCCGCTGCCGCCGAGCGCGCCGCTGGCGGTGAAGTCCAGACCCGGATCGACGATCTCGATGCCGCCGCCCGCCGCGCCGATGTCCAGGTTGCGCGCGGTACCGGTGAACGCGGTGCCCGTCACCTGCAGGCGCCCGCCGTCCAGCGTCACATTGCCGGCGGCCGCGCCGAGGTTCACATCGGCGGAAACGGACAGCGTGCCGCCCTGCACCGCGGTGCCGCCGGTGTAGGTGTTGGTGCCGCCGAGAACCAGCGTGCCGTCGCCGGTCTTGGCGATGCCGGCCGTGCCCGCGACCGTGTTGTTCAGCGTGGCGGTGAAGCCGGCCGAGCCCGCGCCGCCGTCGCCGACGCGGATCTCCGCCTTCGCGCCGCCCCCCGCGCCCAGCAGCGTCAGCGCGTCGCCGGTCAGCGTGTAGCCGTTGCTCGCGAACTGCAGGCCGGTGGCCTGCACCGCGCCGCCGGTGTTGTCCACCGTCACTGTGCCCGGCGCTCCGGTGAAGATCGCGAAGCCCGGCTGCGGCTGCATCGGCAGCGAGATGTTGCCCACCGCATCGGTCCACACCGGCGAAGTGGTCGACCAAGTGCCGGTGCCGCCGCCCGACTGCGTCGGACTGGCCAGGCCATTGGCATTCCAGAAGTCCAGCGTCATGCCCGTGCTGTTGACGAGCGTGAAGCGCTTGTCGGCGCTGAGGTTCTGCAGGACCACCGTGGCGCCGCCGGGCACACCGCCCAGCGTCAGCGTGCCGCCGCCCGTGAGCGCGCCGCCGTAGTCCACGAGCCGGTACACACCGGGGCCGAAGCCGCCGGTGTCCGTCACGTTGATGGTGGTGTTGCCCGCGATGAGGAGGTTGCCGCCCACGCTCACGCTGTCGCTCTGGCCGGGCGTGGCGAAGTTGGCGCCGGGCGTGCCGAACTGATAGTCGAACACGCTGCCGTTGGCAAGCGACAGGCTGCCGCCGATGGTGAGCATGCCCATCGCGCCGGGGGTGCCCGGTGCCAGCACGGCAGTGTTGTTGAGCGTGACATCGCCACCGATGCGGCCATTGCCCGACAGCGTGGAGCCGTTCTGCATCGTGACCGCGCCGCTCCCGGTGGCGCTGCCGGTCGCGTTGCCCACCTGCAGCGTGCCGCTGGCGACCACGGTCGGCCCCGAGTAGGTGTTGGCGTTGTTCAGCGCGAGCGTGCCGGTGCTGCCCATCGAGATTCCCCCGGCGCCGCTGACCGTGCCGCCGAGCGTGATGTTCCTGGCGCCCGCGACACCCAGGTTGTCGTTGAGCACGACGTCGTTCGCCAGCGCCACGTCGGTGCTGGCGCTGAGCATCGCGGTGCTGGCCACCGTCAGCGCGCCGGTACCCAGGGCTGTGTTGTTGCCGACGCTGAGCGTGCCCGCCTGCAGGGTGACGCCGCCGCCGAAATTGTTGGCGTTGTTGAGTGCCAGCGTGCCGGTGCCGTTCTTGATGAGCGAGCCGGCACCGCTCACCGTGCCGTCGAGCGTGAGGTCTGCTGCACCGCCCACCGTGAGCCCCGCGCCTGCTCCAAGCGTGACGGCGTTGGTCAGCGCGAGTGCACCGCCCGTGCTCGACAGCGTGGCGTTGCCCGTCACGCCGAGCGTGCCGGTGCCCAGCGAGGTGCTGGTGCCCAGCGCGAGCTGGCCGCCGGCCAGCGTCACGCCGCCGCCGAAGTTGTTGGCGCCCCCCAGCGTGACGGCGGCAGTGCCGTTGACCGCGAGCGCGCCCGCACCGCCGATGACGCCGCCCAGCGTGAGCGCATTCGCGCCACCCAGGCCCAGCGTGGCGCCGCCGTTCAGCGTGACGTTGTTGCCCAGGGTAATGCCGGGTATGCCCGCGTTCAGGTTCGCGCTGCCGCTGACACTGAGCCCACCTGTGCCCAGCGCGAGGTTGTTGCCCACGCTGAGCGTGCCGCTGGCCAGGTTGACGCCGCCCAGAAGGCCGACGTTGGCGCCATTGAGGCCCAGCGTCGCCGTGCCGTTGTAGCCCAGCGCGCCGATGCCCGACACCAGCCCGCCGAGGGCGATGTTGCTGGCGCCGCCCACTGTCAGGCCCGCGTTGAGAACGACCGCGTTGCCCACGCTCACGTTCGCACTCGCATCGAGCGTGGCGGCGTCGTTGACCGTCAGCGCGCCCAGGCCCAGCGACGTGTTCGTGCCGATGCCCAGGCTGCCGGCCTGCAGGTTCACGCCGCCGGAGAAAGTGCTCGCGCCGCCCAGCGAGAGCTTGGCGGCACCGGTCTTGATGAGGCCGCCGAGGCCGCCGAGGGCGCCGTTGAGCGCCAGGTCGCTGCCGCTGCCGATGGTCAGGCCGGCATTGAGGTTGAAGTTGTTGGCAAGGCTCACGGCCGCGCCGGCCGTGAGCGAGCCGGCACCGCTGACCGTGACCGCCCCCGTGCCCAGCGCGAGGTTGTTGCCGACGGTGAGCGCGCCGCCGCCCAGGTTGAAGCCGCCGGCGAAGTTGTTCGCGCCGTTGAGCGTGAGTCCCGGCGCACCGGCCAGGCTCATGCCGCCCGCGCCACTGATCGTGCCGTTGAGCGTCAGCGCACCGCCTCCGCCACCCGCGCCGAAGTTCAGTGTGTTGTTGAGCACGACAGCGTTGCCGATCGCCACGCCGGCCACACCGGTCAGCGAACCGGCGCCATTGACGGTCAGCGCGCCCGAGCCGAGCGCGGAACTGTTGCCGAGGTCGATCGAGCCGGCCTGCAGCACAGTGCCGCCGCCGTAGTTGTTGCTGCCCGTCAGCGCCAGGGCGCCGCTATTGAGCGTCAGGCTGCCGGCACCGGCAATGTTGCCGCCCAGAGTCAGGGCGCCTGCGCCGTTGAGCGACAGGGCGCCATTGAGCTGCACCGGGTTGGTGAGCGTGCCCGTGAAAGCGGTGTTCAGCGTGGCCGGACCACCGACCAGGAACAGGCCGGTGCCGAGCGAGCTGGCCGAGCCCAGCGTGAGCCCGCCCGCATTGAGCGCCAGCCCGCCGCTGAAGTTGTTGCTGCCGGACAGCGTCAGGGTGCCGGCCCCGTTCTTGATCAGCCCGCCCGCGCCGCTGATCGTGCCGCCGAGCGTCAGGCCGTTGGCGCCCTGCACGATCAGGCCGCCTGTCAGGTTGACGTTCTGCGCCAGCGCCAGGCCCGGAAGCGACGCCTCGATGGCGCCGCCGTTGGCCGTCAGCGCGCCGGTGCCGAAGGCCAGCGGGTTGTCGAAGACCGAGAGACCGCCGTTGAGCGTGGTGGCGCCGCTCACCACCGCGCCGGTGAGCGTCCACGTGCCGCTGTTGACGGTCAGGTTCTCGAAGTTGAGGTACTGCAGGCCCGAGATGTTGCCGGTGCCGCCCGTGCCGGAGCCGGGTCCGGCGATGGTGTTCTGCAGCACGAGCGTGTCGCTTCCGCCGACGCCCGCATCGACCGTGCCCGTGGCGGCGAATGTGAGCAGGCCCGGTGGGAGGGTGAGCGTGGGAATGGCCACGGCAGGCAGCGGTATCAGTGGATTGCCGATCGACGACCCGGTCACCGCCACGAAGGTGTCGTTGCTGACTGTGGTGCCCAGCGAGACGCTGCCGTTGATGGTGCCCGCGTTGACGAAGGTGTTGCCGCCAGTGGTGGGGCTCTCGAAAGCCACGCGGCCCGTGATCGTTCCGGTGTTCGTGAAGTTGACGTTGCCGCCGCCGTAGACGGCGACCGCGATCGAGTTGACCGGATCGAAAGCGCCCAGCACGCTCACGCCGATCGAGCCGCTGTTGTTGAACGTCGTGGTTCCGGCGTTGGCGATGACCGCCGCCGTGCCGAGCAGGCCGAAGGTGCCGTCGAAGGTGCCTTCGAGCAAGCCCGAGTTGTTCACCGTGACGTTGCTGCTGGTGGGCGCGATCAGGTTGCCGATGGTCAGGGCCCGCGCGAGCACGAGGGACCCCGCCGCATTCGCATCGATGGCGCCCAGGTTGTTGAGCGTGATGTTGTTGCCGCTCAGGGTCATCGCGGTGCCGCCGGGCAGCGTGCTCATGATGCCGCCCGCCTGCACCGTCACGGCGAGGCCGTTCGCGTTGCTGAGAAAACTGTTCGGGTTCGGCGGCAGCGTGATCGGCACGCCGGTGCAACTCACCGTGTCGTTGTCGATGGGGGCTGCGGGTGTGCATGCCGCCGCCGCTTCACCGCTGTGAAACTGCAGCGCCGCCAGCACCGCGAGGGCAGGGAGCACGCTGTGGCATACAGCACCGGTGCTGCCTCTTGTCCTTCCTGAACCACTGCGCTTCGTCAGTTCCGATGCGACCCGGAACTCCCCCGACCGATGATCAAAGATGACACGGTAGACATGGTTCACGGCTCGCCTCCAGCCTTGTAATGGCTGCGATTATTTGTATCGAGGCGTGTGAAATGAAAGGGTACTGAAAGGCTTCACGGAGCGCGAAGCCGCGGCGAATGAGGTCCAAGGAATTAACCGGCGGCGCTGGCCGGCGCTACGCGCAGAGCGCGCGAATGTCCGGCGGAATCGGCACCGCGCGGATGCCGCCGCCCTCGCGTTTCGCGCCGAAGATCCGCACCTCTTCGCATTCGAGGATCAGGTCTTCGCCGCGCGTCACGCGGTAGGTCTGCACGAAACTCTTGTCGCGCCACTCGGTGATGCGCACCGCAATCTGCAGCGTGTCCCCATAGCTCGCGGCCTTCACGAAGCGCGTGTGCGTGTCGACCAGCGGCGTGCCGATCACGCCCAGCGTCTTGGCTGTTTCCTCCCAGCGCGGCACGCCGCACTCGGCAAAGAAGTGGCGCGAGGCCGCATCGATCCAGCGGAAGAAGTTGGGAAACCAGACGATGCCGGCGGGGTCGCAATCGCCGAATTCGACGCGTGCGGTGTAGACGATTTCTTTGATGCTGCTCATCAGCCCATTCTCGTCGGCAGCCACAGGGCAATGATGGGGAAGGCGATCAGGATCACCAGCCGCACGATGTCGGTCACGATGAACGGCAGCACGCCCTTGAAGATGGTGGTGAAGCTCACGTCCTTCACCACGCTCTTTATGACGAACACGTTCATCCCCACCGGTGGATGGATGAGCCCCAGCTCCACCGTCATCACGATGATCACGCCGAACCAGATGGGGTCGAAGCCCAGGTGCACGATCACCGGGTAGATGATGGGCACGGTCAGGATGATCATCGCCATCGCATCCATCAGGCAGCCCAGCACCAGGTACATCAGCATGATGAGCGCGAGCACGCCGTAGCGCCCGATGCCCAGCCCGGTGAGAAATTCGGTGAGCTTCTGCGGGCTTTGCGTGATGGTGAGGAAGTACCCGAACAGCAGCGCGCCGATCAGCACCGTGAACACCGCGGCCGCGGTGCGTGTGGCCGACAGCAGCGCCTCGCGGATCTTCGGGCCGTCGAGCTTGCGCCGCACCAGCCCGAGGATGAACGCGCCGCTCGCGCCCACGCCGCCCGCTTCGGTCGGTGTGAAGAAGCCGCCGTAGAGCCCGCCGATCACGAACACGAACAGCACCAGCGGCGCCCACACGTTCTTCAAATCCTTCAGGCGCTCCGACCACGGCTTGATCTCACCGCCGGGCAGCCAGTCGGGCCGCAGTTTCACGATGATCGCGATGGTCAGCACGTACATGGCCATCGCGAGGATGCCGGGCACGATGCCCGCCATGAAGAGCTTGCCGATGTCCTGCTGCGTGAGGATGGCGTACACCGCCAGCACGGTCGATGGTGGCAAGATCGCGCCCAGCGTGCCGCCCGCGGCAATCACGCCGGTGGAAAACGACTGCGGATAGTTGAAGCGCCGCATCTCCGGATACGCCACCGCCGAGAACGTGGCGGCCGTGGCTACCGACGAGCCGCAGATTGCCGCGAAGCCGCCGCACGCCACCACGGTGGCCACGCCGAGCCCGCCGCGCAGGTGGCCGATCATCGAGTTCGCAGCCTTGAAGAGTTCACGGCTCACACCCGACACCGATACCAGCGCGCCCATCAGCATGAACATGGGGATCACGCCGAAGGTGTAGTCGGTCACGGTGCGCATGGAGGTCTGGCCCACCAGCTTCAGCGCGGGACCGGGCCCGACGAGGTAGCTGTAGCCCACCACGCCGACCAGCCCCATCGCCATGCCGACCGGCACGCGCAACAACATCAACACGAAGAGGGCGACGAAGCCCAGGATGGCAACTGCATCGGGGCTCATTCATCAGCCTTATGTTCGGGGTGGATTTCTTCGAGCTGCTCGGGATGGAAGATCAGCCTGTAGGTGCGGATGGCGATCAGCAGCACCGCGCACACGTCGCCGGCCCAGGCCACCGCGTAGAAGGGCCAGGTCGGAATGTTGAGGTCGTAGGTCTGCACGTTGTCGACGTAGGTGCCGCGCACCTTGTCGAACAGCATGGCGGTCTGCACCGCCACCACGAACAGCAGCACCAGCGTGGCGAACACGTCGATCACGCGCTTCATGCGCGGGCCCGCCGCTGTCCACACGAGGTCGACCGTGATGTGGCCGCCGCGGTAGCTGGTGGCCGCAATGCCCCAGAAGATCAGGATGCCCAGCAGCATGCGGCCGAAGTCGTATGCGTCCGGGATCGAGGTGTCGAAGAACTTGCGCAGCACCACGGCCACGAAGATGTTGAGCGCGACGATCCCCACGAAGATGGCGGCAAGCCATTCGATCGTGTTGATCGCGCGGTCCATATAGCTGGCGGACCGTGTAGCCATCGCTCAGAGCGCCGATTTGTATTTGACGAGGCTGGCCTTCAGTGCATCCATGATGGCCTTCGGGTCTTCACCCACCTTCTTCACGCTCTCGGCCCATTGCGCCTCCGAAGGCGCTGCCGCCTTGCGCCATGCATCGAGCTGCTCGGGCGTGAGCTTGTAGATCTCATGCCCCGACAGCGCCGCCATCTTGGCGTGCCCCGCAAACTCGAAGTCGGCCCACGGGCCGGCCACCTTCTGCGCCCATTCGCTGGTGCAGTGGTCGTCGATCACCTTCTTCTGCGCGGTGGACATGGCGTCGTACTTGCCCTTGTTCATCACCCACACGAAGGGCGTGACGTAGAGCGGTGCGTCCATGTGGTACTTCACCACCTTGTCGATGCCGAACAGGCCGATCGATCCCCACGGGAAGGTGATGGCGTCGGCCACGCCGCGCTCCAGCATGTCGCGCGACTCGGGCGCCGAGGCCTGCACGTTGGTGCCGCCCAGCGACGTGATGAGCTGGCCCACGGTGCTGGTGGCCGGGCGCACCTTCATGCCCTTGACGTCGGTGGGCACGGTGATCTTCTTGCGCGAGTGGAAGGTGCCTGGGTCATGCACGAACGCGAAGCAGTACTTCACGTCCTTCATTTCCTTGGCCGCGTAGTTGCGATACCAGGCGTCGATGGCAGCCGAGCCCTCCTTGCCGTTGGCGAACAGGAAGGGCAGCGACGCGCCCGCCATCACCGGGAAGCGCCCCGGTTGGTAGCCGGGGTTCACGTACGAGAAGTCGGCGATGCCGTCGCGCGCCATGTCGTAGTGGTCGAAGGCCTTGCCGAGCTGCTCCGACGGAAACAGGATGGCGGTGATGGTGCCGCCCGATTCCTTCTTGATGTCGTCGGCCCAGGCCTGCAGCGCGGGGTTGAGCGGGTGCTGCGCGGGCACCCAGCTCGACAGCTTGAGCTGCACGGGCTTGTCCTGCGCCTGCACGGCGGGCGTGCCCGCGACGAGCGCGGCGCAGGCTGCGAGCAGGGCAAGGGGCTGGATGCGGCGAGCGACGCGTTGCGGGCGTGGTTTGCCGAGGCGGCGGGGGCGGTGCGTGGTTTGCATGGTCTCCTTCGTTATGGGTAGCGTGTGAAATCGTCGAGTCCGGTGAGCCTAGGCAGGCGCGCGTGCGGGGTAAATGGAGGGTTTCCCGCGCGTGCTTTCCGGAGTTCGTTGTGTGGAGCCGTTCTGTTCGTCGAGCGAACGCGGCGTGGGCCGGTCGACATGGCGCGGCCCGAGCTCGCGTGCATGCGCGGCGCCGAGCAGCGTCATCGTGCGTTCGGTCTCCTGCGCGAGCAGTTGCAGCACCGACAGTGCGCCTCGCTCGCCGTCGCAGGCCAGTCCGTAGACGGGTGCGCGGCCGACGAGGACCGCACGCGCGCCCAGTGCGAGCGCCTTCACAACGTCGCTCCCGCGCCGGATGCCTCCATCCATGAGCACGGGGATGCGCCCGCCGACCGCATCGGCGATGGCGGGCAGCGCCGCGATGCTGGCCGGTGCCGCATCGAGTTGGCGTCCGCCGTGGTTCGAGACCACGATGCCGTCCGCGCCATGCCGCACCGCGCGCCGCGCGTCTTCCGCGCCGAGCAGGCCCTTCACGAGCAGCGGGCCGTCCCAGAGCTTGCGCAGCCACGCGAGGCTTTCCCATGTCAGCGTGCGGTCCATGGTGCGCGAGAGCAGCGCGGCCTGCGTCTGCGCTGAGACCGGTGCGTCGTCGTCATCTGGCAGCAGATTCGCGAACTGCGGCATGCCACCGCGCGCCAGGCGCAGCAGCCATGCGGGGTGCCGCGCCATGTCGAACACCGTGCCGGGCGTGAGGCGCATCGGCACGCGAAAGCCGTGCCGCAGGTCGCGTTCGCGCAAGCCGCCGACGGGCACATCCACCGTGAGCACCAGCGCCTCGAAGTTGGCGGCGCGCGCGCGGCGCACGATGCGCTCGGCGATGGCGCGCTCGCCCATCACGTAGAGCTGCATCCATAGCGTGGCGTCGGGGGCGGCAGTGCGCACGTCCTCGATGCGGGTGTTCGATGCGGTCGAGAGGATGAAGGGCACGCGCGCGGCCTGCGCGGCGCTGGCCAGCAGGGCATCGGCGCGCGGGCGCACAAGGCCGGCCAGCCCGATGGGCGCGACCGCGAAAGGCGCACGCCAGCGTCGGTCGAAGAGTTCGATGCCGATGTCCATCGCATGCGTGTCGCGCAGGCACTCCGGAATCAGCGGCAATGCTTCGAGCGCATCGCGGTTGCGCCGCAGGCAGCGTTCGTCCTCCGCGCCGCCGTCGACATAGTCGAACACCAGTCGCGGCAGCACGCGCCGTGCGCGGCGGCGGTAGTCCTCGACGTTGAGCAGCTGCGTCATCGTGGGCGCCTTCCGTCTCAGGCGCCGCCGGTCGGCTTGCGCTTCATCCAGCGGATGGGCTGGGCCTTGATGGGGCGTGCGGGCGCGCCATGCTCGACCAGTGCGGCATCGAGCGCCTTGCCCGCGTCGTCAGCCAGTGCGGCCGTGCGCGCGGCGGCCACGGCCAGCGCGCGATCGGCCGGCGCCACGCCGGGCTGTGCGGCGAGGTGGTCGGTCACGTGCAGCAGGTTGTCCTTGCCGCGTTCGTTGGTGCTGCCGTAGCCCTTGATGAGCCGCCCGCACAGCGCGAGTTCGTGGCCCAGCGTCCAGGCTTCGCGCGTGCCGGCTTCCACGGCGGCGAGCCAGCGTTCGATGAGCGCCTGTTCTTCGGCGAAGCGGCTGCCGCGGCGGCGCAGCCAGCGCAGCGAGGCCAGCAGCCGCAGCGAGGCCATGCCGAACACCGAATGACTGCCCACCTTCAGCGGCAGCGCCCACGGCGCGAGGCCGCGCGCCTGCCGGCCCCGGTCCCATGCCGTCACGCGGCGCGAGAGCGAAGGAGGCAGCAGCGCCGCGAACTCGGCGGCACCTGGCTTGAAGTGGTCGTAGACCTTCACGATGTCTTCATCGCCGGCCCGCACTTCCTGCCGCACCCGCTGTGCGCGGCTCGCGCGGCCCTTGAGCGCGGCCACGCGCACGATGTCGTCGAAGGCCATCCACAGCGCGAGCCAGCGCGCGGCCTCGCGGGTGATGGCAAAGCCATGTGCTCCGGCCGGATCGGCGGCGCGCTCTGCGTCCAGCACGCGGCTCAGGCGTTCGGTGTAGAGCGCGGCGTAGGCGGCGTCCTGGTAGTCGAGCACGCGGGCGTGGCCGAGCGTGAGCATGTCGTGCACGGCCGGCGGAAAGCGCCGCGCGAGGTCGGCGGGCAGGGCGCTGGCTGGCGGTGGTGCGTCGCTCGTGTCTCCGGCCAGCACGCTGCTGACGAAGGCGGCCTGTGCGCGCGGGGCGCTCACCGCGTCGAAGGCTGCCGCGAAGCCCCGCAGGCTGGCGGCGGCCATCTTGCCGAGCTTGTCCGGCGCGCTCGTGTCGCCGCCGCGCACAACGTGCTCGTAGGCCTCGCGCGGGAACGGAAGCAGCCCGCTGCCCGCGATGGCGCCGAGCATCACTGCGCTGACCACCGTGCCGCTGTCGCGCGCAATGGCGTTCATGTCGAACACATGGTGCTCGCGGCTGAAGGCCTTCACCACGTCGAGAAGTCGTTGCGCGTCGGCGCGGCCATCACCGGGCTCCATGCGCTCGGCCGTCGTGAAGATGCGCGCCGACGAACTGATGACCAGCGTGCGCAGCGGCGCGCTCATGCCGTTGCCGATCTGCCGCGCGGTTTCCAGCAGCTCCGACGAGACGATCGCGTCGAGCGCGCCCGGCACCGGGCTCAGGCTGAACACGGGGCGCTTGCCGCCGAGCTGCGCGAGCGGCACCGGGAACACTTCGAGGTAGTAGGTGGTGGCACCCGTGCGCTGTGCCACGCCGGGAATCGACGTGCTCTGCGCCGCGTAGCCGGCGTGGCGTGCGATGTCGACCAGCCATTCGGTCAGCACGCCGCCGCCTTCGCCGCCGAGGGCGCAGACGAGCAGGGTGAGGGGGCGGTTCTGTTCCATGCCTTCGCTCCTCACGCCGGTTGCAGCGCGCGAACGACCGCACCGCGCAGCCCGTGCAGCAGTCGCTCATGCCACTTCGGGTTCTGCACCACCTCGGCCCGGTAGAAGCTCGGGCACAGCGTGGCCGCATGCGCATTCGCGCCGCACAGCCCGCAGCCCACGCAGCCGTCGATCACGGTGGCGACAGGGTCCACCTTCAGCGGATCGGGGTTGTCCTTGAGCGTGAGCGTCGGGCAGCCCGACAGGCGGATGCAGGCGTGGTCGCCGTTGCACACGTCCTCGTCGACGCCGTACTTCACGCGCACCACGCGCTCGCCCTTCTTCAGCAACCCGGCAATCCACGGCTTGATGCGGCGCTGGCGCTCCAGCTGGCATTCGCCCTCGGCGATCACCACCTTCAGGCCGTTGAAATCGCTGGTGAGCGCCTCGGTCAGCGTCTTGCGCATGCGCTCCACGTCGTAGGTGGTGACGGTGCGCATCCACTTCACGCCCAGGCCCTTGAGCGTGTCTTCTATGGTCTGGTTCTTGTCGACCAGGCTCTGCTGCTTGTCGACGGCGCGCTCCTTGATCTCGTCGTCGGGCGTCGAGATGATGTCCTGCGTGCCGGTGGCCGAGGTGTAGCCGTTCTTGAAGATCAGCAGCACCGCGTCGTCGCCGTTGAACAGCGCGCTCTGCACGCCCGTGAGCAGCCCGTTGTGCCAGAAGCCGCCGTCTCCCATGATCGACAGCGTGCGGCGGTTCATCATCGGCGCCACGCCCGCGCGGCTCGCCAGGCTCATGCCGTAGCCCAGGATGGAGTGGCCCATCGAGAACGGCTCGAAGGTGCCGAAGGCATGGCAGCCGATGTCGGCCGCGATGTGCACCGGCCCTGTTTCCTGCTGCGCGAGCTTCAACGCTGAGAACACAGGCCGTTCGGGGCAGCCGATGCAGAAGCTCGGCGGCCGGTTGGGCAGCGGCGCGCTCAGGCTGCGCGCAACGGCTTCGCGGCGCTCGCGGTTGCCGGCCAGCCAGGCCTGCGCCGAAGACGAGGCTTCGCTTGCTTCGATGTACTTCGCGGCAAAGGTGCCGATGCCGCCCGACAGCACCTCGACGCCGTACTCGCCCGCCGACGGCAGCATGTCCTTGCCGTGCAGCGGCGTCTGGATGTCGCGCCGGCGCAGGAGCGTGGCGATGTCCTGCTCGATGTACTCGGGCTGGCCTTCTTCCACCACAAGCACCGCGCGCTTGCCTACGCAGAAGTCGGCGACCTGTTCAGGTACCAGCGGGTAGGTGACGTTGAGCACGAGGATCGGTATGTCCGTCTCGCCGAAGGCATCGGCCAGCCCCTGCTGTTGCAGGCTGCGGATCAGCGCGTTGTAGAGCCCGCCCTGCACAACGATGCCAAGGTCGGCGTGGCGCTGGCCCGGTATCAGCTCGTTGAGGCCGTGCTCGACGATGTAGCGCCGCGCCGCTGGAATGCGCTCGTCGCCCTTGAGCTTCTCGTGCCGGAAGGTGACGGGTGGATGCGCGAGCCGCATGTAGTCGAAGCCCGCCGGCTCCGTCATCAGCGCGCGGGTCGAAATGGCGGGCGCCATGTTGTCCTTGCATTCGAAGCTGCCGCGCACGTGGCAGGTGCGGATGCGCAGCTCCATCAGGCAGGGCATGTTCGAGCTTTCGGAGAGGCGGAAGCCTTCTTCAACCATGCGCACCATCACGCCGAGGTCGGGCCGCGGGTCGAGCAGGCACATGCTCGACTTGAGCGCGTAGGCATGCGTGCGCTCCTGGATCACGCTGGCGCCTTCGCCGTAGTCCTCGCCCACCACGATCAGCACGCCGCCGGTCACGCCCGGCGAGGACAGGTTCGACAGCGCATCGGCCGCCACGTTGGTGCCGACGATGGACTTCCACGTGACCGCGCCGCGCAGCGGGTAGTGAATGGACGCGCCGAGCATTGCCGCGGCCGAGGCCTCGTTGGAGCAGGCCTCCACGTGCACGCCCAGCTCGTCCATGTAGGGTTTGCCCTGGACCATCACGTCGAGCAGGTGCGACACCGGCGCGCCCTGGTAGCCGCCGACGTAGGCCACGCCCGATTGCAGCAGGCCCTTGGTGATCGCGAGGATGCCCTCGCCGTGAAAGGTGTCGCCTGCGCCGAGACGCAGCATTTCCACTTCCTTGCTGAATGAGACTTCCAAGAGATTCGGCTCCGATGTTCGTTGGGGGGGAGGGTTCGGGGTGCGCAGTGCCGGCACCGTGCATCCGCCGGTGCTGCACGCCGGAAGAGGGCGTTTATTTGGGAGGCGGATTGGGCGCCGCGCCGGGAAAGCGCGCCACGTAGTAGGCGAGGGTGTCCAGGTCTTCCGGTGGAACGCGGCCCACCGCTTCGCCCATGGCCTGGGTGTAGCCCGGGCGCTTGCCCGTGCGAAAGCCTTGCAGGGACAGTTGCAGATAGTCCTCGTGCTGCTGTGCGATGCGCGGCACCTGCTGGCCGCCGCTCAGGTCGGCGCCGTGGCAGAGCAGGCAGCGATGTTCCTGCGCCAGCGCCTGGCCGCGCGCCATGCGCGCCGCGTCGGCCGGCGCGGCAGGCGGCGGGGGAGGCACCGCGGGCAGGGTGGCGATGAAATCGGAGAAGCCGCGCAGGTCATCGTCCTTCATGGTCTTGGCCACCGCCGTCATCGCGGGGTTGTCGCGCCGGCCTTCACGGAAGAGATACAGCTGCGTGATCGCATAGAACGAATGCTGCCCCGCGAGCACCGGCGTGCCTGCCATGTCGCTGCGGCCGTTGGCGCCGTGGCATGAGGCGCAGAGCTCGGCGTAGCGCTGGGCGTAGCCGCCCTTTGCCGCCTGCGTGCCCTGTGCACCGGCCGACGATGCTGCCGCCGCCATGATCATTGCCGCCATCGCGTGTCGAAAGAGAAGGCCCGCTGGTGTCATCGGCCGCCGTAGCTGATGCGGTAGATCGCGCCGGCGTGGTCGTCGCTCACGAGCATCGAGCCGTCCTTCAGCACCAGGAAGTCCACCGGCCGGCCGAGGTAGGTGTTGTTCTCGACGAAGCCGGTCATGAAGGGCTCGACCTTCGCGCCGCCCTTGCCGTCGGGCCAGGCGACCGCGATGTCGGCGTACTTGGCGGTGCGGTTCCACGGGCCGTGGCGTGCGATGAACATGGCGCCGCGGTACTTGGCCGGGAACATCTTTCCCTTGTAGAAGGTGAGGCCCAGCGCGGCGGCGTGCGGGCCGAGCAGCGCGGCGGGCTTCACGTAGTCGTTGCAGCTCTTGCCCCAGCCGAATTCGGAGTCGGCGATGTTGCCCTGGTGGCAGTACGGGTAGCCGAAGTGCTGGTCGGGCTTGGTCACCACGTTCAGCTCGTCGTTCGGCAGGTCTTCGCTGAGCCAGTCGCGGCCGTTGTCGGTGAACCAGAGGTTGCCGGTCTTGGGATCGAAGTCGAAGCCCACCGTGTTGCGCACGCCGCGCGCCACGGTCTCGATGCCGCTGCCGTCGGGGTTCATGCGGAAGATGCGCGCGTGCGCGTCGTCGGGCTCGCACAGGTTGCAGGGCGCGCCGACCGCGTAGTAGAGCTTGTCGTCGTGCATGCGCAGGTAGCGCCAGCTGTGGTCCTGCCCGCCGGGCAGCTTGTCGTTGAGCACCACGGGCGTGCCGGGGTTGTCCAGCTTGTCCTCGATGCCGTCGTAGCGAACGATCTGCTTGTGGGTCGCGAGGTAGAGCGCTCCTTTGTAGAACTCGATGCCGGTGGCGAACTCGGTCTTGTCGATGATGGTCCTGGGCTTGCGGTCGCCCTTCTCGGCAATTGCATAGACTTTGTTGCCCACGAAGAGCGTGCTCACGAACACCGTGCCCTTGGCGCCCTGGCGCAGCTCGCGCGCGTCGAGCACGCCCGAGGCCCAGGTCTCGACCTTGAAGCCGGGCGGCAGCTTGAACTTGGCCGTCGGCAACTGGTCGGCCGCGGTCGGAATCGGGAAGGAGGGCACCGGCGCCATGCGCGTGGCGGCTTCGTTCTTCGGCCTGCCCTTGGCCCAGCCCGGCTCTTCGGTGGGCGGCTGCTGGGCCCATGCGGTAACGGCTGCGCAGAGAAGGGCGGCGAGCGCCGCATGCGCGCGGAACGCGCCGAATGCACGAATCGGGGCCATGTCTTGTCTCCTTCTTGTCGTGGGGCTGTCCGGTCGCGGGGGCGATCCGGACAGCGCCCGCCAGTGTGCGTGGCGCTGCTGCAGCGTTCAATAAAATAATCGAGCTAAGTAATATGAATGGCATGCATATGGAAACGCTCGACCTCAATCTGCTGCGGCTGTTCGACGCGGTCTACCGCGAGCGCAACGTGAGCCGCGCCGCCGAATCGCTGGGCCTCACGCAGCCGGCAGCCAGCCACGGCCTGGGCCGCCTGCGGCTGCTGCTTGCCGATGCGCTCTTCACCCGCGCCCCCGGCGGCGTGGCGCCAACGCCGCGCGCCGACCGGCTGGCGGTGGCCGTGCAGGCGGCGCTGAGCGTGCTGGAAGAAGCGCTGCACGAGTCCGACCACTTCGAGCCGCTGGTGTCGCGCAAGACCTTCCGCATTCACATGAGCGACATCGGCGAAGGGCGCTTCCTGCCGGCGCTGATGGCGCGGCTGCGAGAGTTGTCGCCCGGGGTGAGGGTCGAGACCATGCCGCTGGCGCCGGGCGACATTGCCACCGGCCTGGATGGCGGCAAGGTCGATTTCGCCTTCGGCTTCCTGCCGCGCGTGAAGGACACCCAGAGTACGCAGCTGCTGAAGGACCGCTACATCGTGCTGCTGCGAAAGGATCATCCCTTCGTGAAGCGGCGGCGCAGCGGGCAGGCGTTGCTCGAGGCCCTGCAGGAACTCGAGTACGTGGCGGTGCGTACGCATGCCGACACCCTGCGCATCCTGCAGCTGCTGAACCTCGAAGACCGGCTGCGGCTGACTACCGAGCACTTCATGGTGCTGCCGGCGATCGTGCGTGCTACCGATCTGGCGGTGGTGATGCCGCGCAACATTGCGCGCGGCTTTGCTGAGGAGGGGGGGTATGCCATCGTCGAGCCACCGTTTCCGCTGCGCGACTTCACGGTGTCGCTGCACTGGAGCAAGCGCTTCGAGGCCGATCCGGGGAACCGGTGGCTCAGGCAGGTCATCGTCGAGCTCTTCTCGGAGAAGCCGTGAATTCGTGAGTTGGCGCGCGGTTATTCTTGGGTGGCCGCCGCCTCTGCGCCTCCCGTTGCCCTGATTGCTTTCGAATGTTCGTTTTGCTTCCCCTTTCCCCCGCACTCTGAAGACGCAGCCGGTGCAAGAAGTTCTTTCCCAGGCCGGCCCCGTGCTGGTCTTCATGGCCTGCGTGGCGCTCGCCACCTATGCGCAGAACCTGACCGGTTTTGCATTCAGCCTCATCCTGCTCGGGCTGGTGTCGGTGTTCCATATCGCCAGCGTGAGCGACACCGCCAACGCCGCCACGGTGCTGAGCCTGATCAACGCGTGGACGTATTTCCGCGCCCGGCCCGGCGTGGTGCCCTGGCAGCTGATGAAGCCGGCGCTCAATGGCAGCACGGTAGGCGTGATCGTGGGCCTGATGCTGCTCACGTGGCTCAGTGGCGGGGCGGTCAACTGGCTGCGCGGGCTGCTGGGCGTGTCGATCCTGGGCTGCGCCGTGCTGCTGGTGCTGCAGGGCAAGCCGCTGCCGGTGGTGTCGGGGCGCACGAGCTTTGCCGTCATCGGCGGGTTGTCGGGTGTGCTGGGCGGGCTGTTCTCGAGCTCGGGGCCGCCCATCGTCTTCCATATGTACCGCCAACCGCTGGACCGCGAGCTGGTGCGCCGCGCGCTGCTGCTGATGTTCGCGTTCAACTCGCTCGTGCGGCTGGTGATCGTGGTGCCGACGGGCCACTTCTCGTGGCATGCGGCGCTGCTCGCCGGGTGCGCGATGCCGGTGGTCTACGGGGTGACGCGTGTGCACCACCGGTTGCCGAACAAGCTGCGGCCGCGTACGCTGAAGTGGCTGGTCGGCGGCTTGCTCGCAGCGGCGGGCTCGACGCTGATCGCCTCCGCGTGGGTGGCCATCGCGCACGGCTGACCACCGCCCGGGCCACCGCACCGCCCGGTGTGTGGCCCGGTAATTGCAGCGCATGCGCAAGGGTTTCCCCGTACGTGGCATACCGACCCCCACATACGCGTTATGGGCCCCTCCGTATGCACGACGCCGAACAAGCCGCTAACGTCCATGACTGACCCACGACGGGTCCCCCACGAGCCCAAAAGCATGAGCACCGACAGCAGCAGTAGCAGCCAGATTCACCCGATCCGCTTTTTCCATCGCGGAAAGATCGTCGACGTCACCGGCGTCCACCCGACCCGTTCCGTGCTCGACTGGCTGCGCGAGGACGCCCGCTGCACCGGCACCAAGGAAGGCTGCAACGAAGGCGACTGCGGCGCCTGCACCGTCGTCATCGGCGAACTCGCAACCGACCCGAACGCCCCGGGCGCCGTTGGCGGCCTGAACCTGCAGACGGTCAACGCCTGCATCCAGTTTCTTCCCACGCTGCACGGCAAGGCCCTGTTCACGGTCGAAGACCTCAAGGCGCAGACCCAGTGCCAGGCCAAGGCACAGGACAGCAACATCTGCAAGAAGCACCCCGTGCACACGCTGCACCCGGTCCAGCAGGCCATGGTCGACTGCCACGGCTCCCAGTGCGGCTTCTGCACGCCCGGCTTCGTGATGTCGCTGTGGGCCACCTACGAGCACCACCAGGCCGAAGGCACGCAGCCCACCCGCCAGCAGCTGGCCGACGACCTCTCCGGCAACCTGTGCCGCTGCACCGGCTACCGGCCGATCCTCGATGCCGGCCAGCGCATGTTCGACCTGCCTTCGGTTCGCCTCGACACCCAGCCCGTGGTCGCAGCGCTCACCGCCCTGCAGAACGATGGCCTGGACCTGAACTACGCGGCCCCGCTGGGGGCTCGCATCGACCACTTCCACGCCCCCAAGACCCTGGCCCAGCTTGCCGCGCTGCGCGAACAGAAGCCGCGCGCCCAGCTGCTGGCCGGTTCGACCGACGTCGGCCTCTGGGTCAACAAGCAGTTCCGCGACCTGGGCGACATCATCTATGTGGGCGACGTGGCCGAAATGAAGACGATCGAAGATCGCCCGAACAATGCAGGCGGCGAGCTCTACATTGGCGCCGGCGCCTCGCTCGAATCCGCCTTCGCCGCACTGGTCGAGCGCGTGCCCAGCCTGGCCGAGGTGTGGCTGCGCTTCGCCTCGCCGCCGATCCGCCACGCAGGCACCATGGGCGGCAACGTGGCCAACGGTTCGCCCATCGGCGATTCGCCGCCGGTGCTGATGGCGCTCGACGCGCAGATCGAACTGCGCCGCGGCGATGTGGTGCGCCGCATGCCGCTGCCCGAGTTCTATCTGGACTACATGAAGAACCAGCTGCAGCCCGGCGAATTCGTCCAGGGGCTGGCCGTTCCGCATGCCGCGCTGCGCCGCCAGATTCGCGCCTACAAGATCAGCAAGCGCTTCGACTGCGACATCTCGGCGCTGTGCGCGGGCTTCGCCATCGAGCTCGAAGCCGGCAGCGACACGGTGAAGGCCGTGCGCCTGGCCTTCGGCGGCATGGCTGCGACCGTCAAGCGCGCCGCGAACGCCGAGGCCGCACTGGTCGGCAAGCCGTGGACGCAGGCCAGCGTGGCCACCGCCAGGCTCGCGCTGGCGCAAGACTTCAAACCGCTGTCGGACATGCGCGCATCGGCCGACTACCGGCTGCAGGTGGCGCAGAACCTCATTCAGCGCCTCTGGCTCGAAACCCGCGCCGAAGACGCCCTGTCGCTGGAAGAAACCAGCGTCTGGAGCGTGATGCCCCACGCGACCCCGGCCACTGCCGCAGGAGTCTGACCATGAACAAGCCCATCGACGCCCGCCTGCTGCAGCCCTCCGAGGCCTTTGCCGACTACCTGACCAACACCGCCGCCCGCATCGACGTGGGCGCCGAAGCGCTGGCGCACGAGCGCGGCATGCGCGTGGGCATCAGCCGGCCGCACGAATCGGCGCACCTGCACGTTGCCGGCGAAGCGACTTACATCGACGACATTCCCGAGCTCACCGGCACGCTGCATTGCGCGCTGGGCCTGTCGCCGGCCGCGAATGGCCGCGTCACGGCGCTGTCGCTCGACGCCATTCGCGCCATGCCGGGCGTGGTCGCCGTCATCACGGCTGACGACATTCCGGGCACCAACGACTGCGGCTCGATCATTCACGACGACCCGATCCTGCTGCCCGTGAATGATGGCGGCGAGATCCGCTACCTCGGCCAGCCGGTGTTCGCCGTGATCGCCGAAACCCGCGCCGACGCGCGCCGCGCCGCCGCGAAGGCCAAGGACGCGCTGACCATCGAGGCCCAGCCGCCCGTGCTCACGCCGCAGGCCGCGCACAAACGCGGCCAGTACGTGGTGCCGCCGATGCACATCGTGCGCAGCGGCGGTGCCGCCAACGAAGGCGACGAGGCCGCAGTGCGCACCGCCATCGCCAACGCGCCGCATCGCCACAAGGCCACGCTCGACGTGGGCGGGCAGGAACAGTTCTATCTCGAAGGCCAGATCAGCTACGCCATTCCGAAGGAAGGCGGCGCGCTGCACATCCATTGCTCCACGCAGCACCCGAGCGAGATGCAGCACCTGGTGGCGCATGCGATGCACCTGCAGTCGAACGAAGTGCATGTGGAATGCCGGCGCATGGGCGGCGGCTTTGGCGGCAAGGAGTCGCAGTCGGCACTGTTCGCCTGCGTGGCGGCCATCGCGGCGCGGCAGCTGCAGCGCCCCGTGAAGCTGCGGCTCGACCGCGACGACGACTTCATGGTCACGGGCCGGCGTCACTGCTTCTGGTACGAGTACGAAGTCGGCTACGACGACGAAGGCCGCATCCTCGGCGCAGAGATCACGATGGTCTCGCGCGCCGGCCACTCGGCCGACCTGTCGGGCCCGGTGATGACGCGCGCGCTGTGCCACTTCGACAACGCCTACTGGCTGCCCAACGTGGCCATGCACGGCTTCTCGGGCAAGACGAACACGCAGAGCAACACGGCCTTCCGCGGCTTCGGCGGTCCGCAGGGCGCGATCGCCATCGAGAACATCATGGACTCGGTGGCCCGTGAGCTGAAGCGCGACCCGCTCGACGTGCGGCGCGTCAACTTCTACGGCAAGGCGGAGAACAACGTCACGCCGTATCGCCAGACCGTCACCGACAACATCGTCCACGAACTCGTGGCCGAGCTGGAAGCCAGCAGCGACTACCGCGCGCGGCGCGAAGACATCGCGGCCTTCAACAAGAAGAGCACGGTGCTCAAGCGCGGCCTGGCACTGGCACCGCTGAAGTTCGGCATCTCGTTCAACGTGAAGCACTTCAACCAGGCCGGCGCGCTGGTGCACGTGTACACCGACGGCTCGATCCTCGTGAACCACGGCGGAACCGAGATGGGGCAGGGCCTCAACACCAAGGTGGCGCAGGTGGTGGCGCACGAGCTGGGCGTGAGCTTCGAGCGCGTGCGCGTCACGGCGACCGACACGACCAAGGTGGCCAACACCTCGGCCACTGCCGCGTCGACCGGTGCCGACCTGAATGGCAAGGCCGCGCAGGACGCAGCCCGCCAGATTCGCGAGCGCCTGGCCGAGAGCGCGTCCGAGCGCCATGGTGGCAAGGCCAGTGAAGTGCGCTTTGCCAACGACAAGGTCGAGGTCAACGGCCGCACGCTGGCTTTCAGCACCGTGGTGGGCGAGGCGTATCTCGACCGCAAGCAGCTGTGGTCCGACGGCTTCTACGCCACGCCCGGCCTGAGCTGGGACAAGGACAAGATGCAGGGCCGCCCGTTCTACTACTACGCCTACGGCGCGGCGGTGAGCGAGGTGATCGTCGACACGCTCACCGGCGAGTGGAAGCTGCTGCGCGCCGACATCCTGCACGACGCGGGCAAGTCGCTGAATCCGGCGGTGGACATCGGCCAGGTCGAAGGTGCCTTCATCCAGGGCATGGGCTGGCTCACCACTGAAGAGCTGGTGTGGCACCCGCAAAGCGGCAAGCTCACCACGCACGCGCCCAGCACCTACAAGATTCCGACCGCCAACGACTGTCCGCCCGTGTTCAACGTGCGTTTGTTCGAAGGCCAGAATTTCGAAGACTCCATTCACCGCAGCAAGGCCGTGGGAGAACCGCCGCTGCTGCTGCCGTTCTCGGTGTTCTTCGCGATCCGCGATGCGGTGTCGGCGGCCGGTGGGCACAGGGTCGATCCGCCGCTGAAGGCGCCGGCCACCAGCGAGTCGATCCTCCGAGCCATCACCGCCGTGCAGGCGGTGGAACCCGCATCGGCCGAATGACAGCGGGCCGTGCTCGCACGGTCCGAGCTTCACTTCCACACCCGGTTTCGCCAAATGCTGCGCTGTATAACTGTTCGCACAGACAAGAAAGGTGTGAACAGCCATGAGAGACCAGGCGCTTTTCGACAAGATCGATCTTCATTTGATCCGGGTGCTTCACACCGTGCTGACCGACCGCAGCGTCTCGCGTGCAGCCATCCGCCTGGGCATGTACCAGCCGGCCGTCTCGGCCGCGCTGAAGCGCCTGCGCGAGCTGTCGGGCGATCCGCTGCTGGTGCGCTCGGGCTCGGGCATGGTGCCCACCGACGCGGGGCTGCGCATGATCGAGCCGGCTGCGAGCATTCTTCGCGCGGCCGAGATGCTGTTTTCGGATGCGCGGGGCTTCGAGCCGCAGTCGGCGGCCACCACCTTCCGCATCGCGGCCAGCGACTACATGGACCCGCTGTTCCTGCCCATGCTGGTGGCGCAGGTCAAGCGCGACGCGCCGCTGTGCCAGATCGAGATCCACGCGCTCTCGCCCGACTCGGACTACCACGGCCACCTGGCACTCGGCCAGGTCGATCTGGTGATCGGCAACTGGCTCAAGCCACCGGAAGACCTGCACATGGCGCGGCTCTTCGGCGACGAGGTGGTGTCGCTGGTCAACAAGGACCATCCGGCGGTGCGCCGCGGCTGGGATCTGGAGACATGGCTTGCGGCCGAGCACATCGCGCCCACGCCCATGCACCCGGGCGGGCGCGGCATCATCGACCAGATGCTCGACGAGCTGGGTCGGCAGCGCAACATCACGGCGCGCTGCGCGCACTTCAGCCTCATTCCGGACATGGTGGCTTCGAGCCTGCTGGTGCTGACCACCGGGCGCCAGTACTGCGAGCGTTTTGCGTCGCGGCTGCCGCTGAAGATTCTCGATTGCCCCGTGGCGCTGCCGCGCCTCATGTACTACCAGCTCTGGCACGAACGCACCCATTCGTCGAGCTCTGCGCGCTGGCTGCGCGAATGCATCAAGGACGTGGCGGCGTCGCTGCGGCCTCCGGCTTCCGCCATACCCGGTGTATCTGGCGCTGCGTTGCGCCCGCCCGTCGCCCCTGAAACCCCGGATCCCTGAGAAAACCCCGTTCGCGCCGGCGTCGTGAGCGGGGGAACGATGAAAACCGCCACTACAACAGCTGGAGACAAGCGAAATGAGTACGTTGGAACAGGCGCCGAAAGGCGCCGAGCCCCGCATCCCGGGGCATGTCGAGTCCGCGCGTCCGCGTGCGGCTGTGGGCAGCGCAAGCGGCTCGGGCCTGCTTGAACGCCTGTTCAAGCTCAGTGCGCACAACACCACCGTGCGCACCGAGGTCATCGCGGGGCTCACCACCTTCCTGACGATGGCCTACATCATCTTCGTGAACCCGTCGATCCTCGGGGATGCGGGCATGCCGAAGGGCGCGGTCTTCGTCGCCACCTGCCTGATTGCCGCGCTGGGCACGCTCATCATGGGCCTGTACGCCAACTACCCGATTGCCATGGCGCCGGGCATGGGCCTGAACGCCTACTTCGCCTACGTGGTGGTGCTGGGCATGGGCTACACGTGGCAGGTTGCGCTGGGCGCGGTGTTCATCTCGGGCTGTCTGTTCCTGATCGTCACGGTCACGGGGTTGCGGGAGCTGTTCATACAGGGCATACCGCAGTCGTTGCGAACTGCGATCACCGTGGGCATCGGGATGTTCCTGGCGCTCATCGCGCTGAAGAGCGCCGGCGTGGTGGCAGCATCGCCCGCCACTTTCGTCACGCTGGGCGACCTGCACTCGGCGCCGGTGGTGCTGGCGACGCTGGGCTTTCTCATCATCGTGGCGCTCGACAAGCTCAAGGTGCGCGGCGCGATCCTGATCGGCATCGTCACGGTGACGGTGCTGTCGTTCTTCTTCGGCGGCAACAAGTTCCATGGCGTGTTCGATGCGCCGCCGTCCATCGCGCCCACCTTCATGCAGCTCGACATCCTGGGCGCGCTCAAGGGCGGCATCCTGAACGTGGTGCTGGTGTTCTTCCTGGTCGAGATGTTCGACGCCACCGGCACGCTGATGGGCGTGGCCAAGCGCGCCGGCCTGCTGGTGCCGGGCAAGATGGAGCGCATGAACAAGGCGCTCCTGGCCGACAGCGGCGCGATCTTCGCCGGCTCGCTGCTCGGCACCTCGAGCACCACGGCTTATGTGGAAAGCGCTGCGGGCGTGCAGGCGGGTGGGCGCACCGGCCTCACGGCCGTGGTGGTGGCGCTGCTGTTCCTGGCCTGCCTGATGATCTCGCCGCTGGCGGGCTCGGTGCCGGCCTATGCCACCGCGCCGGCGCTGCTCTTCGTGGGCTGCCTGATGCTGCGCGACCTGGTCGAGCTCGACTGGGAAGACACCACCGAGGTGATCCCCGCCGCGGTGACCGCGCTGACGATGCCCTTCACCTACTCGATCGCCAACGGCCTGGCCTTCGGCTTCATCACGTACGCCGTGCTGAAGCTCTGCACCGGCCGGGCACGGGAAGTGCATGCGATGGTCTGGGTCATCGCCGCCGTGTTCCTGTTCAAGTTCGCCTATATCGGCGGACACTGATGCAATGAACTGAGCGAAGCGCCGTCGGGCGCCGATGGTCGCGGGAGCACGCTATTAAACTGATAGCTGTTCCCGCTTTGTTGCAGTTGAACGAGACAAATCCACGAAACCCGGCATGACAACCCCCAGACTCCAGCTCGCGAACATCACCAAGCGGTATCCCGCGGTGGTGGCGAACAGCGACATCTCCCTGGCCGTGCAGCCCGGCGAAATCCACGCCGTGCTCGGCGAGAACGGCGCCGGCAAGTCGACCCTGATGAAGATCATCTACGGGTCGGTCAAGCCCGACGAGGGCACCGTGATGTTCGACGGCCACGTCGTCAACCTGCGCAACCCGCAGCAGGCGAGGGCGCTGGGCATCAGCATGGTGTTCCAGCACTTCAGCCTGTTCGACACGCTCACCGTGGCCGAGAACGTCTGGCTGGGGCTCGACAAGTCGCTGCAACTGGCCGAGGTTGCGCGCAGCATCACCGCCAAGGCGAGCGAGTACGGGCTCGACATCGATCCCTCGCGCCCGGTGCACACGCTGTCGGTGGGCGAGATGCAACGGGTGGAGATCATCCGCGCGCTGCTCACCAACCCCAAGCTGCTGATCCTCGATGAGCCGACATCGGTGCTCACGCCGCAGGCAGTCATCAAGCTCTTCCATGTGCTGAACAAGCTGGCCTCCGAGGGCTGCAGCATCCTCTACATCAGCCACAAGCTGCATGAGATCCAGGAGCTGTGCAGCGCCTGCACCGTGCTGCGTGGCGGCAAGGTGACGGGGGTGTGCAATCCGCAGAACGAGAGCACGCAGTCGCTGTCGCGGCTGATGATCGGCAGCGAGCCGCCGCCGCTGCAGCACCGGCCGGTGCATGCAGGCGCTGTGGCTTTGCGCGTCGACGGGCTGTCGCTGGCGCGCGAAGACCAGTTCGGCATGGACCTCGAGGGCATCTCGTTCGAGGTTCGCGCGGGCGAGGTCGTCGGTATTGCGGGCGTCTCGGGCAACGGCCAGCGAGAACTGCTCTACACGCTCTCGGGCGAGGACGTGCGCGCCGAGGCCTCGATGGTCCGGGTGTTCGACAAGCCGGCCGGCCGGCTGCGCCCGCGCTCGCGGCGTGCGCTCGGCCTGCACTTCGTGCCCGAAGAGCGGCTGGGCCGCGGCGCGGTGCCCACGCTGGGGCTCGCGCACAACCTGCTGCTCACGCGCAGCGATGCGGTGGGCCGGGGCGGGTGGATCCGCACCGGCGCGCTCGAGCGCCAGGCCAAGGCCATCATCGAGCGCTTCAAGGTCAAGGCCGGCGGGCCGCGCGCAGCGGCGCGTTCGCTCTCGGGCGGCAATCTGCAGAAGTTCATCGTCGGGCGCGAGATCGACGCCAACCCGAAGCTCTTCATCGTCTCGCAGCCGACCTGGGGCGTGGACGTGGGCGCGGCTGCGCTCATCCATGCGGAGATCCTTGCGCTGCGTGACGCGGGTTGTGCCGTGCTGGTCATCAGCGAGGAGCTCGACGAGCTGTTCAACATCTGCGACCGGCTGCACGTGATCGCCAAGGGGCGGCTGTCGCCCTCCATCGACCGCGCGGCTGCCACGCTGCCGCAGATCGGCGAATGGATGAGCGGGCTGTGGCAAGCCGGTGCCGGCCAGAAGGCGGAGGCCGCCCATGCTTAAGCTCGAACCCCGCCCGGAGCTGTCGCGCTTCTGGAGCTACGCCTCACCGATCCTGGCGCTGCTGATCACCGTGCTGATCGGCGTGGCGCTGTTCGCCGCACTCGGCAAGGACCCGGTCAAGGGCCTGCTGGTGTTCTTCTACGAACCCATCAAGAGCGGCTACGCTATCGGCGAGCTGATGGTGAAGGCGACGCCGCTGCTCATCATCGCGCTCGGGCTGGCCGTGTGCTTCCGCTCGAACGTGTGGAACATCGGCGCCGAAGGGCAGTTCGTGTTCGGTGCCATCGCGGCAGGCGGCGTGGCGCTGCTGGCCGACAAGACCACGGGGCAGTGGATCGTCGCGGCCATCCTGCTGGCCGGCATCCTTGGCGGCATGGTGTGGGCGGGCATCGTCGCGTTCCTGCGCGACAAGTACAACGCCAATGAAATCCTGGTGAGCCTGATGCTGGTCTACGTGGCCACGCTGCTGCTGGGCTACATGGTCTATGGACCATGGAAAGACCCGAACGGCTACAACTTCCCGCAGACCAAGACTTTCGAGGCAGTCACGCAGATTCCGCGCTTGTTCAAGGGCTCGCGCGTGAGCATCGGACTGGTCATCGCGCTGGTGGGGGCGGGGGCGCTGTGGGTGTTCCTGTTCCGCACGCGCGCCGGTTTCGCGCAGCAGGTCGGCGGGCTGGCACCGGCGGCCTCGCGGTATGCGGGCTTCTCGGCGCGGCGCGCGGTGTGGATTGCGCTGCTGACTTCGGGCGGCGCGGCCGGCCTGGCAGGTGCGCTCGAAGTGGCCGGGCCGCTCGGCCAGCTCACACCCTATGTGCCGGCGGGCTACGGCTTCGCGGCCATCATCGTGGCCTTCGTCGGGCGGTTGCATCCGGTGGGCATGATCTTCTCGGCCATCCTGATGAGCATGTTCTATATCGGCGGTGAGCTTGCGCAGTCGCGGCTGGGCCTGCCCAAGTCGCTGACCGGTGTGTTCCAGGGGCTGCTGCTGTTCACGCTGCTGGCTTGCGACACGCTCATTGCGTACCGCATCCGGCGCAAGGCGGCCGCGAAGGCCGCCACCATGACCACCGCCTCGCTGCAGGCCAGCACGCCCATTACTGCACCCGTCGCGCGTGCCACCGAAGGGAGCCACTGAACATGGAAAGCTACGCACTCCTGCTCGGCTCCACGCTGAGCGCGGGCACCGTGCTCGCCATCGCGGCGCTGGGCCTGCTCATCAACGAGAAGGCCGGCATCGTCAACCTCGGCGCCGAGGGAATGATGCTGTGCGCAGCGATCGCCGGCTTTGCCACGGTCGTCACCACGCACAACCCCTGGCTTGGCTTCCTGGCCGGCATGGCGGCGGGCGCCTTGCTCGCAGCCTTCTTCGGCGTGCTGGTGATCTGGCTCAACACCAACCAGTACGCAACGGGCCTGGCGCTGAGCCTGTTCGGCGTCGGCTTCTCTGCCTTTGCCGGCATCAACTTCGTGCAGGCCAAGCTGCCGGAAAGCACGTCGTACGCGATCCCCATGTTGAGCGACATTCCGCTCGTTGGCCCCGCATTGTTCCGCCATCACCCGATGGTGTATTTCGCGGTGGTGCTGACCCTGGCGCTGATCTGGTTCCTGTACCGCACGCGCGCCGGCCTGGTGCTGCGCTCGGTCGGCGAATCGCCCGAGTCGGCGCATGCGCTGGGATATCCGGTGCGGCGCATCCGCTTCATGGCGGTGATTGCGGGCGGTTCGCTGTGCGGGCTCGCGGGCGCGTATCTGTCGACCGTGTATACGCCGCTGTGGGTCGAGGGCATGGTGGCCGGCCGCGGCTGGATCGCGCTGGCGCTGACCACCTTCGCCACCTGGCGGCCGGTGCGCGTGCTGCTGGGTGCGTACCTCTTCGGTGGCGTGTCGATGCTGGGCTTTCATTTGCAGAGCAGTGGCGTCGACGTGCCCTCGCAGTTCCTCAGCATGCTGCAGTACATCGCGCCCATCGTTGTGCTGGCGCTGATCTCGCGCAACCCGGCCTTCATCCGCGCCAACATGCCGGCTTCCATCGGGAAACCGTTCTACCCCGGCTCATAATCGCGTTTCGTTTTCCGCCAACCTGTCCTTTTGAGGATTTCCGACAATGAATGATCTGAACAAGCGCTCCCTGCTCAAGCTGGCCGCTCTCACTGCGGTCGCTTCGGCGGCCCTGATCGGCTGCGGCAAGAAAGAAGAAGCGGCAGCACCGGCCGCGGCGCCCGCGCCGGCCCCGGCACCTGCTGCGGCCGCTCCGGCTCCGGCAGCGCCGCTGAACATCGCATTCGCCTATGTCGGACCGGTGGGCGACGGCGGCTGGACCTTCGCGCACGACAACGCCCGCAAGGCGCTCGAGAAGGAATTCGGCGACAAGATCAAGACCACCTTCGTCGAAAGCGTGCCCGAGGGCGCCGACGCAGAGCGCGTGTTCCGCGACATGGTCGGCCAGGGCAACAAGCTGATCTTCGGCACCACCTTCGGCTACATGGAGCCCATGCTCAAGGTCGCGGCCGACAGCAAGGAAGTGAAGTTCGAGCACGCCACCGGCTACAAGACCTCGGACAACATGCGCACCTACGACAGCCGCACGTACGAGGGCGCGTACATGGCAGGCGTCATTGCCGGCGCCATGACCAAGAGCAACACGCTGGGCGTGGTCGGCTCGGTGCCGATTCCCGAAGTGCTGCGCAACATCAACAGCTTCACGCTGGGCGCGCAGTCGGTCAACCCGAAGATCACGACCAAGGTCGTGTGGGTGAACGAGTGGTTCAGCCCGCCCAAGGAAACCGAAGCCGCAACCGCCCTCATCAACGGCGGCGCCGACGTGCTGTTCCAGAACACCGACTCGCCGGCCGTGCTCAAGACCGCACAGGAAAAGGGCAAGCGCGCCTTCGGCTGGGATTCGGACATGACCGCCTACGGTCCCAAGGCCCACCTGGCCTCGGCCACCATCAACTGGGCCCCGTACTACATCAAGGCCACCCAGGAAGCGCTGGACGGCAAGTGGGCCACCGGCCAGAGCTGGTGGGGCGTGAAGGAAGGCGCCATCGACCTCGTGTCGATCGCCGAAGACGTGCCGGCCGAAACCAAGGCCAAGGTCGAGGCCGTGAAGAAGGGCCTGAAGGACGGCAGCTTCGTGATCTGGAAGGGCCCGATCCTCGGTCAGGACGGCAAGGAAGTGGTCGCCAAGGACGCAGTGGCCGACGACAAGTTCTTGTCGGGCGTGAACTTCTACGTCAAGGGCGTCGAAGGCAAGGTGCCGGGCGGCGACAAGAAATAAGCTCGCCCCCAGGCTTCGCGCACTTCGTGTCGCTACGCCAACCCCCTACCGGGGGCGACACCTGAGGCCCGGCGGAGCCGGTTCCTCGGTGTCCGCGAATCGGCCACGTTCGCGAGCGAGGGCGCTTATACATTCAAAAGTTCTAACCTCCCGCGCGTTGCGCGGGTTTTCTTTTTTGGGCGACCCAGTTGAAAAGTCCTCGCGTCCGCTACAGTAACAATTAGTGTCTAATTCGCGTTCCTGCCGCAGCGCAGATCGCGGCCGCAGCACGCTCCGGAGGACTCTCAACGATCCATCACGACGAGACTGAAATGCAGGATGCCGTCACCAACCCCACGCACGCAGTGTCGCAATCATCATTGCCGAATCCGTTGGAGATTCCGGGCTACGAGTTGCTTGAGGAGCTAGGCGCCGGCGGCTATGGCACCGTGTATCGCGCGCTGCAGAAGAACACGGGCACCGTGGTCGCAATCAAGGTCGTGAAGCTGCAGGTCGGCAGCCAGCGCGTTGCACGTTTCCACCGCGAGACGAAGCTCTGCGCCTCGCTGCACCACCCGCACATCGTCCAGTTGCTCGACAAGGGCGAGCAGGGCCCATGCGTCTATGGCGTCTTCGAGTACGTGCCGGGCGAAACGCTCACCAGCCTGATCCGGCGCAAGGGCGCGCTGACGGCCACCGAGACCGCCCACCTCATGGCGGAAGTGCTGGACGCACTGGACTGCGCACACAGCGCAGGCATCGTGCACCGCGACCTGAAGCCCGACAACGTGATGGTCACCTTCACCGGCGCCGTCCCGCATGCGAAGGTGCTCGACTTCGGCATCAGCACCGTCATTCCCTCGAACAGGGGCGCCGAGTTCCCCACGCTCACGATGACCGACGAGTCTCTGGGCACGCCGGCCTACAGCGCGCCCGAGCAGCTGCGCGGCGAGCCGCCCGGCGTCAAGTCCGATATCTACGCCTGGGGGCTGATGTTCATCGAGTGCCTGACGGGCGTGCCCGCCATTCGCGGCGCATCGGCGGCAGAAATTCTTCACCAGCAACTGAGCCCGCAAGAGGTGCCTCTGCCGGCGGAAATCGCCAGCCATCCGGTGGCCTCCGTGTTGCGCCAGGCATTGAGGAAAAAGGCGGCCGACCGCAGCGATTCGGCGGCCATGCTGCTGGCCGAACTCGGGCGCCTGCGGCTTGACGACCTGGTGGGCGTGCTGCGATCGGCGAAGCAGGCGCAAGACGAAGCTCTCAGCCACACCGTGGCCACCACGCGCGGGTTTTCCGAAAAGCGGCAGCTCACCGTGCTGTGCTGCAGCGTCTCCGTCTGGCCGGACGCCGGCGCGGACGAAGAGGGCATCGACGACGCCTTGCCCTCCGACATCGAAAACCTGGAGCTGCTGCAGCGCAACGAGCTCACCCTGTTCGCGGAAACCGCCACGCGGCGCGGCGGATTGCTGGCGGGCACGCTGGGCGACCGGATGATCGTGCTGTTCGGCTATCCGCACGCCAGCGACACCGATGCGCGGCAGGCCGGCATGACGGCGCTGGAGCTGATCGACCTGAGCCGCGAGCGCTCGGCCGCCATCGAGCAGGCGCACGGCGTGCACCTGGGCATTCGCATGGGCATGCACACCGGCATGGCGGTGGTGGCCGCCGGAGAAATCCCGTCGGGCCATGCCGTCAACGTCGCGGTGCGGCTCGAGGGCGTGGCCGATACCGGCACGCTGCTGGCAAGCGAAAGCAGTTACCGGCTGCTGGGCCGCCATGCGCGCTTCGACAAGGCCGGCAACGTGACCCTGCCGGGGCAGTCCGGCGGCATTCAGACCTACCGCCTGGGCGGCGAACAGCAGGCGCCCGCGCCGCATGGATCCGTGGAGCAGGCACTGCACAACGCGTGCATCGGACGCGAGCCCGAACTGCAACAGCTGCGCGCCGCATGGGCGCAGGCCCGGCAAGGCCACGGCGGCGCGGTGTGGGTCCGCGGCGAGCCCGGCATCGGCAAGTCGTGCCTTGCCGACGTGCTGCGCGAGCAGGTGGCGCGGGAAGGCTGGCAGACCGTCAGCGCGCAGTGCCAGCCCGAGAACCAGAACAACGCGCTGACGCCGTTCCTGACGCTGCTGCGCCAGCGCCTCGAAGCCGCGCCGGATGCAACCACGCCCGACGCCCGCCGCGAGCGGCTGCGCGAGGCCCTGCAGGCCGCCGGCTGCGACGCCGAAGCGGTACTGCCGATCTTCTGCGCGTGGCTGTCTCTCCCACTGGGCGATCGCGCACCCAGCCAGGTGTCTCCCGCGATGCAGAAGGGATTGCTGCTGCAGTCGACCGCACAGTGGCTGCTGCACATGGCCGAGGCGGCGCCGCTGCTGCTCCTGCTCGAAGACGTGCACTGGGCCGACCCCACCAGCATCGAGTTCGTCGAGCAGCTGGTTGCCCAATTGCCGCAGCAGCGCGTGCTGCTGGTGCTGACCGCGCGGCCCGAATGGGTGAAGCCGCCGGCGCTGCAGGCCGAGTGCATCGAGGTGCGTCGGCTCGAAGACGCGCAGGCCGCCGAACTGGCCCGGCAGGCGCTGGCGCCAAGAGTCGCCGCGCAGCAAGTGATCGACAACGTGGTCGCGCGCACCGACGGCGTGCCGCTGTTCATCCAGGAAATGGCGCGCATGCTGCTCGACGCCTACCTGGTGGAACAGGAGGGCGTCTGGGTCTTCAAGGACACGGCGCAGCCGGCTGCCATTCCGGTCACGCTGCGCGACTCTCTGGTCAGCCGCTTCGACCGGCTGGGCTCCGTCAAGGGGCTGCTGCAGCTGGCAGCCACCATCGGGCGGCAGTTCGATGCCGAATTGCTGTGCGCCTGTTCGGGCAAGTCGCCCGAAGTGATGGACAAGGACATGGCCGTGCTGCTCGACGCGGGGCTCGTGGCCCCGGCCGGACCGCCAGGCGCCTTCATCTTCCGCCACGCGCTGATCCGCGACACCGCCTACGAATGCATGCTCGACGCGCAGCGCCGGCAACAGCACCGCAACGTCGCGCAGACGCTGCTGAGCAGCCAGCCTCAGCGCGTGGCCAGCGAGCCGGGCAGCGTGGCCCAGCACTGGGCCGATGCGGGCGAGCATGCGGAGGCCGTCGCGCTGGCCGTGCGGCAGCTGCTCATTACCCAGCACCGCTCGCTGAACGACGAAACCATAGCCTATGCCCAGCACATCGACGGCTGGATGGCGCACCTGGACAGCGCCGCGCAGCGCGAGGCGCGGCTCGACGTGAACAGCTACGTCACGCAGGCCATGATGAACAAGTACGGCTGGGCGCATGCGCAGGTGGTGGACCGCATCGCCCTGTCGCAAGAGCTGCTCTCCGACGACGTAGCGCGCGAGAAGCAGGTGCAGCACCTGTGGACGCTGATCACCTTCCACCACGTCGCGAGCAATCGCGCCGAGGTGCAGCAGCTGAGCAACCGGCTGCTCGACCACGCCACCCAGCAGCAGGACGAGGGCGTGTTCGTCGCGGCGCAAACGTACCTCGGGCTCGCGCACTATTCCGACGGCTATTTCGAGCGCGCCGAGCAGTCGCTGACGGACGGCATCGAGCGCTACAGCCCCGAGGGGCATGCGCACCATGCCGCCTACTTCGGCTTCGACACCCGCGTGTGGGCGACCACGGGGCGCGCACTCGTGCGCTGGTTCGCGGGCCACGACGCGGCCGCGCGCGCCGACGCCACCAATGCCGTGCGCTGGGCTCGCGAGATGTCGCACATTCCGTCGCTGAGCATGGCCCTGCTGTACCAGAGCCTTGGCCATCAGGGCCGCAACGACAAGGCGCGGGCGCTGGTGAGCACGGGCGAGCTGCTCGGCATCACCGAGCGCTACGGCCTGCCGGCATTCCAGGGCTACGCGGCAATCATCCGCTGCTGGGCCACCGGCGACGTCGACAACATCGCGCAGGCCGACGGCTGGGTGCAGGCGCTGTGGGGCATGGGCTGCCGCTATTGCCAGACCTACTACCGCGCCTTTGCCGCCGACACGCTGGCCGCCAATGGCCGCTGGGGCGAGGCGCTGGAGCGGATCGACGAGTGCCTGCGCCTGGCGGACGAGCTCAAGGAAGGGCTCTACAGGTCCGAGCTCCATCTGCAGAAGGCCCGTTACCTGCAGGCCTCGGGCGGCGAACACGACGCAGTGGCCGAGTGCTTCTCGCAGGCCGCCAACGTCGCGCGCGAGGGTGCGAAGTACAGAACCGAATACGAAGCCCTGGCGGCGTTGCAGGCACTGGCACCCGCCGGGCACAACGTGGCTGGACGCCTCAAGGAGCTGGCCGACCTGCGGCCGGAACTGTCGTCGCGCATGCCCGTGCATGCGCCTGTTTCTCGAACCATGTCTTGAACCAAGGATGAAGTCACCATGACCTTTCAAAGCCAAGCTGCCGACCCGTTGCTCGAATTCCGCCTTGCTTACCTGCGCGGCATTGCCAAATCGTGGCAGGACGATGCCTACCGCGCAAAGCTGCTCGACACGCCGGACATCCAGCAGATGCTGCACGACGACTTCGGCCTGCCGACGCAGTGGCCGCTGCTCGACATCTCGCTCTTCCAGGACCCCAATCCGGACATGCGCGCCGCATGGAAGCCGATGCTGACGTCCGGCTGGGTCGGCCCTGACGATTCCTTTGTCATCGTGCTGCCGCAGGCACCGTCGTCGCAGCCTACGGAGGCCCTGGCCGCTTACTACCAGCTGTTCCCGGACTTCATGGGCCCTGCTGCCGCCTTCGAAACGCCGACCGGCCTCATTGGTGGCGCGCTGCCCACCGGCCTCGGCATTCCTGGCGGCGGCGACGGTTCGCTGCTGGCGTTCGGCGGCGTGGTGCTGCGTGCGGTCGCCCTCGCATGGCAATCGCCGGAGTTCCTTTTCGACCTGACGCGCGACCCCGACGCCGACAAGGCGCCCGTGCTGAGCCAATGGCTGGGCTACAACAACCCGTTCAACTTCAAGATCCTGTTCACGACCAACTCCGCCTTCACGTGGGACGCGGCGAAGGGCGAATGGAACCTGAAGAACGCCAACGACTCGTTGATCAAGAACGGCATCCGTCTCAACTACCCGACTGCTCCGGTGGAAGTGGAGCTGCGGCCGATCGCGCTCACCTCGTACAACAACACGGGCCCGGCCTATCCCTTCACCTGCTGAGTCCGCTGCCGAACAGGGGCAGGCCACGAGCGCGCTGCAAGGCGCCTCGGCCACGCTCCTGCTGACGCTGGCCGCGCGTGCCGACTCCGGCAGCGTGGCCGATGCGTCGGTGTTTTCCGATCCCGAGGCGCGGCGCATCGCGGCGTCGCTGCCTTTCGATCTGTCGGCTTACGCGAAGGACGCGGCATTCGTCAGGAGCGTTGTCCTGCGTGCCGCACTGTTCGACCGCTATGCGGCCGAGTTCCTCGCGGCCCACCCTGCCGGCCTGTGCATCACGCTCGGCGCGGGGCTGTGCACCCGGCGCAGCCGCCTCGGGGCCGCCGTGACGGCGAATTCCCGCTGGCTGAACATCGATCTGCCTGAAGCCATCAGCCTGCGGGCGCAGCACGTCGCGCGCCATGAGGGCGAGAGCGACCTCGCATGCTCGGTGCTCGACGACGCGTGGTTCGACGCCGCCGACCTGCCCGGCGAGCGGCCCGTGCTCGCGATGCTGGAGGGTGTCTGCCCCTATCTTCCGCAGGCGCCGCTGGAGGCGCTTCTGCGCCGGTTGGCCGGGCGCTTCGAACACACCGCCACGCCATGTGTCGTCGTGCTCGACCACGTGCATCCGGTGTTCGCGCGCATGCCCATGGAGGTGGGCGGCATGCGGTTGCCGGTGGTGTCGGGCTTCGAGGATGGCGCCCGCATCGCAGGCCTGCATCCGGCGATGCGAGTGCTGTCCGAAGACCATATCTACGCGCAATTCTCGGAACAGCATCGGCTGTTCGAGGCGGCGTTCCGGGCCACGACCGGGGCCTGGCCCTATGCCGTCGTGCGCCTCGCGCTGGGCCTGAAAGACGATGAGTAGCGCTGCGGCGGCGCCGGATTTCTTCGGCGAGGTTTTCCGTTGGCACGACAGGTACCTGCCGCCGGTGGTGTTGCAGGACCGCCTGCTGCTGCCCAGCGAGAACGACCTGTCGGTGCTCGGCTCGCCGGGTGTCATGGCCGTCGAGCGCGTGCTGCGCGAGGGCGTCAGCCTCGCCACCTATTGCCGCACCGAAGGCGCGGCCGCACTGCTTGCACAGATGCTGCATGCGCTCGAGGCGTTGACGCGCCAGGGGCTCGTGCGACCCGTTGCGATGGACGGCGGCGAGCCGTACCTCGTGCCCGATTTTTCGGCGGCGCATGTGCGCACGGCCATCTCCGACCACGTGGATGTCATCGCGCTGTCGAACGCGGTGAGCGGCGACGCGGCAAGCGGCTGGGCGCAGGCGTTCGCCGACACCGGCCTCACCCTCGTTTTTTGCGACGACTACCTCGACCCCCGGCTCGGCACCATCGATGCGCAGCAGCGCGCCTCGGGTCGTCCCTGGCTGCTGGTCAAGCCCACCGGCGAACAGGCCATGGCCGGCCCATTCTTCAGGCCGGGCGCGGCGACGGCCGGCCCCTGCTGGCATTGCCTCGCGCACCGCTGGCTGAGGAACCGGCCGGCGCGTGCATGGTGGCAGGCGCGGCATGGCACCCCGGGCAGCGGTCTGCCGGTGCGGGCAGGTGACCGGCTAGTCGCCGAACGTCTCGGCCAGCTGCTGCCCATAGCGCAGCAGATCGCCACGCAGGCGGACGCACACGTGCGGACGCTGGATTCACCGCAGCTGCATTCCGTCGCCGCCCGCCCCCAGTGCCCGCATTGCGGAACGCCGGGGCTCGTCGCGCAGCGGCAACGCGAGCGCATCGTGCTGGAGTCTGGCCCGCCCATCGCCCGGCGCGATGGCGGCTGGCGCACGGTGCCGGCCTCGGTCACGGTGGCGCGGCTGGCGCCACACGTCAGCCCGCTGTGCGGGGTGATCGCGCAGATCGCGCCGCTGAACGCCGAATCCGAGGGCGCGCTGACGGTCTATCGCAGCGAAATCTTCAGGACGCCGCCGCCCGGCGACGATCTTTTGCCCGGCGCGCTGACCCAGATCTGCCTTGGCAAGGGCATGTCGATGGACCAGTCCCGCGCCAGCGCGCTGTGCGAGGCGGTCGAGCGCTATGCCGCCTTCCATCAGGGCGACGAAGCCTCGGTCGTGGCCTTCGCCGCCGACCTCGATGCGCGCTGCATCCAGCCGCAGGCGCTGGCGCTCTTCAGCGACCGGCAGCGCGAGCGATTCGACACGGCGCAGAAGCCTCCGCATGCCGTGGCGTCGTCCGTGTCGTCCGGGCCCGCATGGTGGACGCCTGCCTGGTCGCTCACGGCCGATGAACGCTGCTACCTGCCGCTGGCCTTCTGCTTTGCCCATGCGCCGGCGCAAAGCCAGTGCCACGTCAGCTGGACATCGAACGGCTGCGCCGCCGGGAACACGCGCGAGGAAGCCATCCTGCAGGGCTTTCTCGAACTGGTGGAGCGCGATGCCGCCGCCATCTGGTGGTACGGCGAAGTTCCCAGGCCGGCCATCGACCTCGGCGGCCTGTCCGACGAAATCCGCCAGCGCGTCGAGCGCACCTGCGGCCCGCAATGGGAGCGCTGGGTGCTCGACATCACCCACGATTTCGGCATTCCGGTGGCGGTTGCCATCGGCCGGCATCTGCAAACGGGCGCGTGGGCCATCGGCTTCGGCTGCAGCCCCGACCGTGCGCTGGCCTGCGAGCGTGCGCTCACCGAAATGAGCCAGTTGATCGCGGCCGGCAAGACCTTCGCGATGCAGCGTGCCGCCGGGGAAGCCAGGGAAGAAGGCCCGCCGCGCTTTCTCATGCCGTCGGACGCGGGCAACGTCGTGCCGGCGCCAGCCGCGCGCACGGACATCGCCGGGGAGATCCGGCGCTGCGTTGCCATTGCCGCTGCGCTCGGCCTGGAAACCATCGTCCTGGACCACACGCGCCCCGACATTCCCCTGCACACTGTGAAGGTGGTCGTGCCGGGGCTGTGCCACATCTGGCCGGAGCTGGGCAATCCGCGCCTGTACCGCGTTCCAGTCGCCATGGGATGGCGCGACACTCCGGTGTGCGAAAGCGACCTGAATCCGCAGGCGCTGTACGTCTGATACGGTCCGATTTCAAGAGAAGGAGAAAAGGGAAAGCCGATGGCCATTTTCAGGAACAAGCTCGACGAGCGCGCCATCATGCTGCGACCCGTGCACGCCTTCGGCCGCCGCGCCTCGGCGTGCCAGACGGTGCTGAAGGCAGCGGACGTGTCGCAGGTCCATGCGATGGTGCGATGGAACAGGCACACATGGGAAATCGTCGACCAGAGCCGCAACGGCACCACCGTGAACGGCGAGCGGCTGCCCAGCGGCCGATGGACTGCCTTGCCCGTGGGCGCCGAAGTCCGCATGGGCGTGGGCGATGAAACGGCCTGGACCGTGGTCGACCTGGCACCGCCGGTCACCTGCCTTTTCCCTGTCGATGGAGGCGTTGCCCCGCTGGCGCTGGGCCTGCGCGAGAACCTGCTGCCGGACGAGCACCAGCCCGAAGTGAACGTGTATTTCCAGGACGGCAGATGGATGCTCGAGCACATCGACGGCATCGAGCCCCTGAGCGACGGTGCCATGGTCCGCACCGCGGTTCGCACGTGGGAGTTCGTGCTGTGCGACGACCTGGCGTTCACTTCCGAGAACCCGATCACTCCGTCGGCGCCGGGCTCGGCATCTGCGGATGTCGCGCTGCACTTCAACGTCAGCCAGAACGAGGAGCACACGAGCCTGAGCCTGGTGGCGGAAGGCAAGTCGGTATCGCTCGGCGAACGCATCCATCACTACACCCTCGTCACGCTCGCGCGCGTGCGCCAGAAAGACGCGCAAAGAGGAATCGCGCCGCAGAGCCAGGGCTGGATCGGGCTGGACGAACTGTCGCGCATGCTGGGCGTGGAGCCCTCCTACGTGAACATCCAGATCTTTCGCGCCAAGCACCAGATCCTCAATGCATTGCCGCCCCATCTGGCCGAGCCGCCGCTGGTCGAGCGGCGTCGCGGGACCGTGCGGCTGGGCAACTATCCCTTCGAGATCCAGGGCGGTGCACAGCCTGTGTAATCGTCTGTAATTCCATTCGACCCCTGCGCTCCCTAGAGTGACGTCAAGTTCGGTGCCGCCGTCGCGGCATGAACTGGCTGATCAACCACTTCCGGGAAGTTGTCATGGGAATGATCTATTCCGTCACGGTCAACAACCATGCGAGCCATTCGGCTTATTTCATGGTGTTCCAGAACGACCCGACGCAATGGGCGCCGAATGCCCTGTCGCTGGCCTGGTTCGCCAGGTTCTCGAACCCGAGCCCGACTTCGCGCGTCAAGTTCCAGTGGAGCATCGACACCGGCTTCTCCTGGGCCGAAACGGGCGAGCTGCAGCCCGGCATCCAGTTCATCGCCACTGAAACCTACGACCCCAGCGGCCTGAACAACAAGATCACGCTGGACTACAACGGCGCCTACCGGTTCGTGAACCCCACCCAGGGGCCCGACCAATCCCGCTTCTATCTCGCCGAATCGCCCAGCATCCCGATCAGGTCCGCGGCCGCTGTGGGCGTGACCATGGGCGGCAGCACGGTGTATGCGGCGCAGGCGCGCCCCAACCAGAACCTGGCCTTCTCGCCGCGGCCCAAGTACTTCATCGCCTACGGTGACTACGAGGAAGGCGGCGTGATCGACGTCAGCACGGTCAACAACCCGCTGGAGTTGCCATTCCCGGCAGGCGTCTACGCGTTGACCACCACGCTGAACGCAGACGGTACCTGGGACCAGCCGGAGAGCCTGGCCCATTCCAACGCGAGCCGCCTGCGACTGCTCGCGGCCTGAAATTCCAAGCCTGTCACACAACGTGCGCCTCCGCCGAGGATGACGACCATGAGAAAGCCACGCCATGTTGCAATACCCCATGCCGCTGAGGCAGCCATCACCGCTGAAGTTCCGGAGTCCGGCGATGCACTCGCAGACCGCCGTTGAAAGAGTCGCCATGCGGCGCGTGTTCCTGGTGCCCCCAGGTGCCCGCCCGGAGGATCCCGGCGTCGACTGCCTGCCCATGGACGAAGAGGTCTGGGAGCGCGGCTACACGCTCGTGATCGACGAAGTCAAGCGCGGCCTGCTGCAGGACTTCTGGAAGAACTACTACGGCGCCTCCGCCGAAATGGCGATGTCCGGCGACCGGCTGATGGAGTTCCGCAAGGACATCATGGCGATCACGCCGGACTGCCTGTGCGAGCCGACCGTGTTCCGCTTTCTCGTGCAGCTGACCCGCATGTGCGTGCGGGCGTACAGCGTGCAGGGCAGCCTGCAGGTCGTCGCCGACTGACCGGGATTGACTAGGATTGCGCCGCCTGGAGCTGCGCCGCCATCTTCTGGTGAATGAGGTTCACCGCCTTCAGGGGGCGCAGCATCACCTTGAACTCGGTGATCCTGCCTGCGTCGTTCCACTTCATCATGTCGACGCCGTTGATCTGGATGCCGTCCAGCTCCAGCGCGAATTCGAGCACGGCGTCGTTCGCGGACCGGAGCTCGCGCACATAGCGGAAGCTCTCGTTGAAGAAGACCTGGAACGCCGCGGCCAGGTACTTCTGCGTGATGGCTTTCCCGACCTGGGGCTTGTGCACCACCGGCGAGTGGAAGACGGCCTCGTCGTCCAGCAGGGCGTCGAGCCCCGCCACGTCGCGTTCCTTGACGAGCCGGTGCCAGGTGGCGAGGGTGTCGATGGCCATGGTTCTCCTGAGGCTGTGAGTGAAGATGCCCGGCATTTGACGCACCCGCGTGCGACATGGCAAGGCTTCCCCCGCGCCTTGGCGACTCGGCTCCCTCAGACGGCAGACGCCGCGGCGGCCCTCGTACCGCGACGGTCGAAGACCGGCGGCGTCTTGACGATCGAAGTCAGCGCGGGTTCGGCCATGCGCAACGAGGCCAGGTCGGGCCGGGGGCGGCGCAGCTGCGCGTGGGCCGAGAAGGCTTCTTCCATCGCCCGCGCTGCACCCAGCACCTGGTGGTCGGCGCGAAAGCCGCCCACCACCTGCAGCCCGAAGGGCATGCCCGCATGGTCGAGTCCGCAGGGCAGCGAAATGGCCGGGTGCGTGGTGAGCGTGACCACGTAGGTCAGCGCCAGCCAGCGGTAGTAGTTGGCCTGCTGCTCTCCGTTGATGTGGCCGGCATACAGCTGCGTCCACGGAAAGGGAGACACCGGCGTGGTGGGCGACAGCACCAGGTCGTAGTCGGCGAAGGTCGTCTGAAAGCGCTTGATGAGCCGCGTCTGCTCGGCCTGCGCCCAGGCGCTGTCGAGCAGGCTCATGCGAGCGCCCATCTCGTAGTTCGCGCGCGGGTTGGGTCCCAGGCTGGCGGGGTCGCGCTCGTAGGCCGCCTGCATGCCTGCCACGAAGGCTTCGGCACGCAGCACGTCGAAGCAGCGGTGCGCCTCGCCCATGTCGAACTCGACCTTGTCGCAGCGGCGGAACAGGTGCCGCATGGCTTCGATCTTCTGCCGGAAGGTGGCGCGGATGCCGTCGTCCACTGCGCAGGTGCCGAAGTCTTCGGTCCACGCCACGCGCAGGCCGGCCAGGTCGACCCGCGCGGGCGTCAGAAAAGACATCGGGTCGAGCGGATAGCTCAGCGGGTCGCCCGCGTGCATGCCGGCGGACGCCGCCATCTGCAGGCAGGCGTCTTCCACCGTCCGGCCCATGGGGCCGACGACCGAAATGGGCGTCCAGCCCAATGGCTTGCGCACGCTGGGCACGATGCCCGGCGACGGCCGGAAGCCCACCACGCCGCACTTGGCCGCCGGAATGCGGAGCGACCCGCCGGTGTCGGAGCCGGTGCACACGGGCAGCATGTCGCAGGCCAGCGCAGCCGCCGAGCCGCCCGAGGAGCCGCCGGCATTCAGGTTCGGATTGAAGGGGTTGCCCGTGGCGCCCCACACGTCGTTGCGCGAGTTGGCGCCCGCGCCCATCTCGGGCACATTGGTCTTGCCCGCCACGATGGCGCCCGCGCGGCGCAGGCGGGCGACCAGCTCGATGTCTTCCGTGGGCACATGGTCGCGGTAGATCGCCGAGCCCCAGGTCGTGAGCAGGCCTTCGGTGGGCTCCAGGTCTTTCACGCCCAGCGGAAGGCCGTGCAGCAGGCCGAGCGCATCGCCGCGCATCACGGCGCTTTCGGCCACCATGGCTTCGTTGCGCGCGCGCTCGAAACAGGTTGCGGTCACCGCGTTGACGAAGGGGTTCACGCGCTCGATGCGCGCGATGCATGCTTCAAGGAGCTCGACGGGCGAGATGGCCTTGCTGCCGATGAGGCGGCGCAGTTCGACGGCGGATTTTTCGACGAGCTCAGTGCTGGTGTCGCGGGATGTGTTGTTCGTCGGGTTCATCAGTCGGCTGTGATGTTTGCGCGAGCCGCAACGGCACGCATCAAGGGCAGTTCGCGGTTGATCAGCTCACTCGACGCGGTACTGCTGCTGAACGCCGGCTCCAGCCCCTGGCCCAGCAGCTTGGTACGCGTTTCGGGGTCGGCGATGGTCGCGGCCAGCGCCTTCTCAAGCTTGGCCTTCACGTCGGCGGGCACGCCCTTCGGGACGGCGATCATCAGCCACGAGTCCATGTCGACGCTGGCATAACCGCTCTCGGCGAAGGTGGGCACGTCGGGCAGCAGGGCGGAGCGCTTCGCAGTCGTCAGCGCAATGGCCTTGATCTTTCCGCTCTTGAGCTGCGGAATCGCCGCGCTCACCGTGTCGATGCTGAACGGAATCTGGCCTCCCATCAGGTCGGTCATTGCGGGCGCGCTGCCCTTGTAGGGGATGTGCGTCATCTTCAGGCCAGTGGCATGCAGCATGGTTTCGCCGGCGAACTGCGCGGTGGTGCCGGTGCCGAAGGAGCCGTACGAATACTTGCCCGGCGAGGCCTTCACGTAATCGACGAACTGCTTCACCGTCTGCACAGGCACCTCGCTGTTCGCCAGCAGGATCAGCGCGACGCGACCCGCGATGCCGATGGGGTCGAAGCTCTTCACCGGGTCGTAGGGCAGGGTGGCGCGGATCGCGGGGTTGACGGTGAACGTCGAGCCCGAGCTGATCAGCAGCGTGTAGCCGTCGGGCGCGGCCTTCGACACATAGCTTGCGCCGACCACCGTGCCGGCGCCCGCGCGGTTCTCGATGATGACGGGCTGGCCGAGCTCCTTGCCCAGACGTTGCGCGATCACGCGCCCGTTGACGTCCGTCGCCCCACCCGGCGGGAACGGAATGACCAGCGTGATCGGGCGCGAGGGAAAGTCCGCCGCCGCGGCGGCGGGCGCGGTCAGCGGCAGGGCGCCAAGTGCGAGGCCACATACCAGTGCCATGCGCGCCATGAGCGGGAGACGGTTCATCGGGAACTCCTGGATTTCGACGGGGATTTCGATGGGGATCGGGAGAGGGCGGGTTCATCCTAGGAGCGTCATGCCGGTGTCACAAGCGCAATGTTTAGAATTCTGCGTTGCCGAATCGGCAATCCACGCAATCCGTTTCGGGCCACGCCACAGGAGAAATTCATGCAGCTTCGTGCCTTGCAGGAGACCGCGGTGCGCTACTTTCTCGAGGTCGTGAAAACCGGCTCCGTGAAGGAGGCAGCGCTCAAGCTCAACGTGGCGCCCTCGGCGGTGAGCCGGCAGGTGGCGCGGCTGGAGCGCGAACTCGACACCCTGCTGTTCGAGCGCCATGCGCGCGGCATGGTGCCCAATGCCGCGGGCGAGCTGCTGGCGGCACACGCCAAGCGGGCGCAACAAGACATCGAGCGGGTCACGAACGACATCGCCGGCCTGCGCGGCCTGCGCAGCGGCCATGTGCGCGTGGCGAGCACCGAGGGCTTTGCCTTCGACTTCATTCCCAGGCTGATCGCGGACTTCCGCCGCAAGCACGAGGGCATCCGCTTTCACCTGGAGGTCTGCTCGCCCACCGATATTTCGAGCCAGGTGCGCGACGGCGAGGCCGACGTAGGCATCACCCTGAGCGCTGCGCCCGAGCCCGGCATCGAGATCCAGCTGCGGTACCCCAGCCCCATCCTCGCCGTGATGGCCAGGGACCACCCATTGGCGCAGCAACGGCAGCTGTCGCTGCGCCAGGTGGTCGCGTACCCGCTGGGGCTGCCGCAGGAAGACAGCTCCATACGCCGCCTGCTCGACGCAAGCTGCGCCCGGCAGGGGCTGCGCTATTCACAGGCCATGTCCAGCAACCACGCGAATGCGCTACTGAGCTTTGCAGCGGCCGGCGGCGGCAGCATCGCCTTCTACGGCCCGCTGTCGATACGCACGCTGCTGCGGAGCAAGGCGCTGGTCGCCCTCCCCGTGAAAGACCGCGAAATGAACGAACGGCACCTGGAGATAGAGACCATGGCGGGCCGCTCGCTGCCCGATGCCGCGAAAGCCTTCGTGCGGCATCTGGTGGAGGCCGTCAAGGCCAGCGGATAGGCCCTGGGGTTGCGCCGCCTTCAGCGGGCGTCAGGCTGGTTTCAGCTATCCGCGCCGTTCGAGCGCAGCCTTGATGAGCGAGGGGTAAGGCGGCCGCGATTGCGGCGTGGCTGCAAAGCGCTGGCCGGCGATGTCGATTTCGTACTCGCCGTGCATTGCCTCTTCCCTCGTCAGTGGTTCGGCGCTGCGTACGTAGCCCATCACCACCATCCGCTCCAGTACCGCGCTGTAAGCCGTGGAGGTCAGCTCGCCGACGGCCTTGCCGTTGCGCAGGATCGGTTCGCCGCCCCATGCGAAGGCCTGCGGGTCGTCCAGCGTGAACATCATCAGCCGCTTGGAGAGCCGTTCGGGTGTGATCTTCGCGAGCGCGGCCTGTCCGATGAAGGCAACCGGCTTGTCCAGCTGGACCGCGAATTCCAGGCCCGCCTCGAACGGGTTTTCGTCCGGACCAAGTTCGAGGCCGAAGGCCCGGCGCCCGGCCTCGATGCGCAAGGCGTCGATCGTGTAGTAGCCGCCGTCGCGAAGGCCCAGGTCGGTGCCCGCGTCGAACAGCGTGTCGTACACATGCACCGCCATCTCAGTCGGGATGTACAGCTCCCATCCCGGACCGCCGACGTACGAGACCTTGGCCGCGAGTGCGCGCGCGTAGCCGACATCGATCTCGATCACTGCCGATTGCGGAAACGCCTCCTTGCCCAGGTCCTGCGGCGTGACCCGGGACAGCAGCTGCTGCGCCTTCGGGCCGGTCACCGTGAGGGTGCAGTAGCTGGAGGTCACGTCCGTCACCGTCACATGCTCGTGCGCATGCAGGTGGCGCTTGATGTGGCCGATGTCGCGGCAGGGCTGAGCGGAGCCGGTGATGATCAGGAAGCAGTCTGCCGCCAGCCGCATCACCGTGAGGTCGCTCTCGAAGCCGCCGCGTTCGTTGAGCAGCGCGGTGTAGACCATGCTTGCAGGCCGGATCGCCACATCGTTGGCGCACAGGCGCTGCAGCAGCAGCTCGGCGTCGCGGCCCTGCACCATGAGCTTGCCGAACGAGGTCTGGTCGAAGACAACCACGTCTCGCCGCACCGCTATCTGCTCTTCGATGCAGGCATCCAGCCAGTCGGGGCGGCCGAAGCCGTAGCGGGCATGCGCCTCTTGCCCCGGCAATGCGAACCAGCTCGCGCGCTCCCATCCCAGCTTGCTGCCGAAGGCGGCGCCCTTGGCCTTGAGCCGGTCGTACAGCGGCGAGCGGCGCAGCGGTCGTCCGGACTCCAGCTCGTGGCGCGGCCAGCGCATTGCGTAGTGCAGCCCGAGCGCTTCCACCGTGCGGTCCTTCAGCCAGCGCTTGTTGCTGTTGAAGGGCGCGAAGCGGCGGATGTCCACGTCGAGCAGATCGGCCGGCGCGGCGCCGCCGACGATCCATTCGGCGATCAGCTTGCCCGCGCCGCCCGCGTTGGCGATGCCGGCCGAGTTGAAGCCGGCGGCCACGAAATAGCCGCGCACCTCGGGCGCTTCGCCGAGGATGAAGTTGCCGTCCGGCGTGAAGCTCTCGGGGCCGTTCAGGAACAGCTTGATCTCGGTGGTCTCCAGCGCCGGCGTGCGGTGCACCGCTTCGTCGAGCAGGATCTGGAACTGGTCCATGTCGTCCGGCAGCAGCTGGAACTCGAACTTCGGCGGGATGCCGTCCATGCCCCAGGGCTTGGCCACCGGCTCGAAGCCGCCCATCACCAGGCCGCCGACTTCTTCCTTGTAGTAGATGTAGCCGTCGGGGTCGCGCAGCACCGGCAGGTCCCGGTGGACGCCTTCGATCTCCTTGGTGACCAGATAGAAGTGCTCGGCCGAATGCAGCGGAATGTTGACGCCCGACATCTTGCCCAGCTCGCGCGCCCATTGGCCGGTGCAGTTGAGAAAGCTCTCGCAGCGCACCGTGCCCTGGCTGGTCTCGACGCCGACGATGCGGCCGTTCTCGATGATCGTGCCGGTGATCTGCACGCCCTCGAAAATTTTCGCGCCGCGGTTGCGCGCGCCCTTGGCCAGCGATTGCGTGAGGTCGGTCGGGTTCGCCTTGCCGTCGCCGGGCAGCCAGACTGCGCCCACGAGATCGTCGATGCGCATCAGCGGCCACAACTCCAGCGCTTCGGCCGGCGTGATGAACTCGGCCTCGATGCCGAAGCTGCGGGCCGTGGCGATGGTCCGTCGCAGAAGCGTCATGCGCTCGGGCGTTCGGGCGACCGTGATGCTGCCGCACTGTTTCCAGCCGGTGGCCAGGCCCGTCTCGGCTTCGAGCGAGGCATACAGGTCGATGCCGTAGCGGCTCATCTTCGTCATGCTGCGGTTCGCGCGCAGCTGGCCGACCAGCCCGGCAGCATGCCAGGTCGTGCCGCAGGTGAGCTGGCCTTGTTCGAGCACGATCACGTCGGTGCAGCCGAGCTGGGTGAGGTGGTAGGCCGCGCTGCAGCCGGCAATGCCGCCGCCCGCAATGACGACCTGCGCATGGGAGGGAAGTGGCGTCGCCATGATGTGTCGGAGGACTCGTTGGTTGAGGGAGGGTTACTTGAAGACCACCGTCTTGTTGCGATGGACCAGGATCCGGTCTTCCAGGTGGAGGCGCACGCTGCGCGACAGCACGCTCTTTTCGATGTCCTTGCCGAGCCGCACCATCTCCTCGATCGAGTTGCCGTGGTCGATGTCGATCACGCCCTGGTCGATGATCGGGCCGGCGTCGAGCTCGGCCGTCACGTAGTGGCTGGTTGCGCCGGTCATCTTCACGCCGCGCTCGAAGGCCTGGTGGTAGGGCTTGCCGCCGACGAAGGCCGGCAGGAAGCTGTGGTGGATATTGATGATGCGGTTGCGCAGGCGCTGGGTCATGTCGTCCGACAGCACCTGCATGTAGCGCGCGAGCACCATGAAGTCGCCGCTGAACTCGCGGAACAGCCGCTCCACTTCGGCGTAGGCCTGCGTCTTGGTGTCGGGCGTCACCGGCACGTGGAAGAACGGGATGCCGTGCCACTCGACGAAGGATCGCAGGTCGTTGTGATTGGAGATCACGCACGGAATTTCGCAGTGCAAGTCCTTGTTGCGCCAGCGGTGCAGCAGGTCGTTCAGGCAGTGATCGAGCTTGCTCACCAGCACCAGCATGCGTTTCTTCACCGAGCTGTCGGAAACGCTCCACTCCATGTCGAACTGCTTGGCGACCGGCGCGAAGCGTTCGCGCAGTTCGTCCAGGTAGAAGGGCAGCGTGTCGGCCTGGATCTCCACCCGCATGTAGAAGCGGTTGTGCAGCGCGTCACCGTGCTGTGCGGCCTGGGTGATCAGGCCGCCGTGGCTTGCGATGAAACTGCCCACGCCCGCCACGATGCCCGTGCGGTCCGGGCAGGTGAGGGTGAGGATGTAGCGGCGTGGTGTTTCGTCGCCCATTGCCGTGCCTTCAGGCGGCAACGGGTGCGGTGACGCGCCTGATGCCCATGGCCTTGAGCGTCTCACCGATGGCGGCCACGGCGCCCGGAATGCCCGCCTCGCCGAAGTGGCCCATGCAGCCGACGCGGAAGGTCTCCACCTGCGTGAGCTTGCCGGGGTAGAGGATGTAGCCGCGCTTCTTCACCTCCTGGTAGAAGGTCTTGAAGTCGTAGTTGGCATCGTCGGGCGCGTGGAAGGTGACGATGATCGGCGCCTGGATGGCGGACTCCAGGAAGCTGCGGATGCCCAGCGAAGCCAGGCCCTCGATCAGCGCCTTGCAGTTGCGCGCATAGCGCCCGCCGCGCGCCGCAAGGCCGCCTTCCTCGATGTACTGCGCGATGGCGGTGTCGAGCGCGGCGACCACGTGCGTAGGCGGCGTGAAGCGCCACTGCGTGGTCTTCTCCATGTACACCCACTGGTCGTACAGGTCCATGCTCAGCGAGTGGCAGTTGCCTTCGCACTTCTCGAGCGTGCTGCGCTTGATGACGACGAAACCCATGCCCGGCACGCCTTCGAGGCATTTGCCCGAAGCGGCGACGACCGCATCGAAGGGCGTCTTGCGCGCATCGATCTCCAGCGCGCCGAAGGAGCTCATGGCGTCGATGATCAGCCCGCGGCCGTGCCTGGCGACGACCATCGCGATCTCGTGCAGGGGGTTGAGCACGCCGGCGCCGGTTTCGCAGTGCACCACCGCGACGTGGGTGATGCCTGGGTCGGCCGCGAGCGCCCGGTCAACGTCGGCCGGCGAGACCTGCTTTTCTTCCGTGTAGTCGATGGTGGTCAGCTTGCGGCCGAGCACCTTGCAGATCTTGGCGAGCCGCTGGCAGTACGCGCCATTGCTCGGCACCAGCACGTGGCCGTCGCGCGGCACGACGGTGCCGATGGCAGCTTCCACCGAGAAGGTTCCGCTGCCCTGCAGCGGAACGCACTCGTGCGTGCCGGTGCCGTGCACGATCTCCAGCACATGCTTGCGGATGCGCGCGGTGATCTGGTTGAAGTCGGCGTCCCACGATCCCCAGTCGCGCAGCATCGCCTGCCGCGTGCGGTCCGAAGTGGTCAGGGGGCCGGGCGTGAGAAGAATGGGGTAGGGGGCTTGACTCATGATGTCTCCAGGCAGGGAAAGAAATGAGAGGAAGGGGAAGACAGAGGGGCCGCCGTTCAACTGCGGCTCAGGTTGCGCCAGGCCTGCGTGCGCGACAGCAGCACGCGCGTCAGCAGCGAGTAGGCGATGCACACGATGGTCGAGGTGACGACGATCAGGCTGGCCAGCGCCGCGGCCGGACCGATGTCGCCGGCGTCGTCCAGATGCATGATCGCGACCGAGGCCAGGATGGTCTCCGGCGTGTAGAGAAAGATGGCGCACGACAGGCTGGCCATCGACACCACGAAGAAGTAGCGCCCGATGTCCAGGATCGCCGGCAGGCACACCGGCACCGTCACGCGCAGGAAGGTCTTGAAGAACGGCACCTTGAGCGAGGCCGACACGGCTTCGAACTCGTTGTCGATCTGCTTGAGCGCCGTCACGGCCGTGAGATGGCTCGAGGTGTAGTAGTGCACCACCATCGAGATGATCAGGATCGCCATCGTCTGGTAGAGAAAGTTCAGCGGGTTGGCCGGATGGTTGAAGAACATCACGTAGCCCAGCCCGAGCACAAGGCCCGGCACCGCCATCGACAGCACCGCCATCAGATGCATGCCCTTGCGCATCAGGCCGAGGTTGCGCGTCTTCTCGATCAGGTAGGCGCCCACGAAGACGATCAGCGAGCCGGCCACGGCGGTGGCCATGGCAACGATCAGGCTGTTGCCGTAGGCCGCGGCCATGTCGCTTTCGACCAGCACGAAGTGGTAGTGCTTGAGCGTGAGCGAAAGGTCGTAGGGCCACAGCGAGATCAGCGAGGTGTAGATCGCCATGCCGATGGTGGCCAGCAGCAGCCCGCACACGACCGCGCAGAACAGCATCAGCAGCGGATCGGCGAGCTTGCGGCGCTTGGGGCTGTAGGGCACCGAGCGGGCCGTGAGCTGCGCCTTCAGCTTGCGCCGCACCACGTAGTCGATCACGAAGGAAATGATCGAGGGAAGCAACAGCAGCATGCCCACCACCGCGCCGATGGAGAAGTTGTGCTGCCCGACCACCTGCTTGAACACATCGACCGACAGCACGTTGAAGTTGCCGCCGATCACCTTGGGCGCGCCGAAGTCGCTCACCACGTAGGTGAAGACAACGGTCGCCGCGCTGATGAGGCCGTACTTGCACGAGGGCAGCGTGATGGTCATGAACTGGCGAAACGGCCGCGTGCGCAGCGCGGTGGCCGCCTCGTACAGCCGGCCGTCGGCGAGCGATAGCGCGGTGACCAGGATCATCAGCGCATGCGGAAAGGTGTTGTAGACCTCGGCCAGGATGATCCCGGGCGCGCCGTAGATCGACGCGCCGCCCAGCAGGAACTTGAGAGCCCCCTGGTTGCCGAACCACTGCACGAAGGAAATGGCCGACAGCAGCGAGGGCGCCAGCAGCGGAATCAGCGCAATGAGGCGGAACACCGCCTTCAGCGGCGCAGGCATGCAACTGCGCGTGAGTGCGTAGGCAAAGACGAAGGCGGTGGGCACCGAGATCATCACCACGGCCGCCGAGACCCACACCGAATTCCACGCCGCGCGCAGCAGGCTCGGCGTCTGGAAGTAGGTGATGAAGTGGGCGAGGCCGACGAAGCGGCCGTCCTTGTCCTGCACCGCATGGGCCAGGATGGTCGCCAGCGGTGCGATCAGGAACACGAAGAGCATCGCCATCACCACGAACAGGATGACCCGGGCAATGGTCTCGTCGCGGCTCCAGCGCATGGCCGGTCGCGCGGCGAACGAAGGGCGAGGGTGTGCCAGCGTGTTCATGGCTTCGGGCTGCGTGCGGAGAAGGCGCGGATGCGGTTGGCGCGCAGCGCGATGTCGATGGTGTTGCCTTCGCGGATGTCGAGGTCGTGCAGCTGGTTGAGCGAGAAGTGCAGGCCGAGCGTTTGTCCGTGCAGCGCATCGGCCGTCACTTCGGCGATGCACAGGCCACCGAGGAATTCGACCTTGGTGACCAGCGCCTGCAGGCGGTTGGCCGTGTCGTCGCCCAGGTGCTCGACCGCACGGTCTTCGGGGCGCAGGTAGAGGTTGACGGCTTCGCCGGGCTCGAAGGCGCCGTCGCAGGCATCGCACTGCAGCTCCATGCCGCCCACCTTGAAGCGTTGGTTGCCCAGCGCCACCGCGCGCAGCACGTTGACCTTGCCGACGAAATCGGCCACGAAGGGCGTGGCCGGCTGTTCGTAGACTTCCATCGGCGTGCCGACCTGCTCGATCACGCCGTGGTTCATGACCACGATGCGGTCGGCCATCGACAGCGCCTCTTCCTGGTCATGCGTGACCATGATGGTCGTGATGCCGACCTGCTTCTGCAGCCGGCGGATTTCGCCGCGCAGGCGGATGCGCTCCAGCGCATCGAGCGCCGACAGCGGCTCATCGAGCAGCAGCAGGCCGGGACGCGTGGCGAGCGCGCGGGCCAGTGCCACGCGTTGCTGCTGGCCGCCCGAAAGCTGGCTCGGGTATTTGTTGCCCGAGGTCGGCAGGCCGACGAGCTTCAGCAGCTCTTCGACTCGTACCTTGATCTCACCCCGTTTGGCGCGGCTGTTGACCAGCCCGTAGCCGACGTTCTCGGCAATCGACAGGTTGGGAAAGAGCGCATACGACTGGAAGACGATGCCGTAGTCGCGCCGGTCCGGCGGCAGCCACGAGACGTCCTTGCCGTTCTGCAGGATCTGCCCGGCGGTCTGCGTTTCCAGCCCCGCGATGATGCGCAGCAGCGTGGTCTTGCCGCAGCCCGAGGGGCCCAGAAAGCAAAGCATCTCGCCCGGGTTCACGCGCAGGTGCACGTCGCGCAGCGCACTGAAGGATTCGAAGTCCTTGCGAACGCCGACGATCTCGAGCGCTGCAGGAGCGCTAGCAGGCACCGGGCTGGCAATGAACTTGGTGTCGGTCATATCCATTTTTCGCACTCGTCGTTGGCGGGCGTCACCACTGCGGCAGCGCCCGCGGATTGAAAGTCGTCGGGAATGCCGTCGGGCCTACTTGGGTTCAGCCTTGCCTTCGTAGCGCTTGCTCCATTCCGCCAGGATGCGCTCGCGGTTCTTCGCTGCCCAGTTGATGTCGTTCTTGGCGAGCAGCTTTTCGTAGTTGTCCGGAATGCCTTCGAGCTTCGAGGCCACGCCGGGGTAGGCCACTACCGCCCACCATGTGGAGGTGATCTGGTTGGCCTCCTTGCTGGCCATCCAGTCGGCGAAGCGCTTGGCCTGTTCCGTCTTCTTGCTCGTCTTCATGATGCTGGTGGCCTCGATGTCCCAGCCCAGGCCTTCCTTCGGAAAGATCAGGTCGACGGGCGCGCCCGACTTCTTGACCTGGTGCGCGCGGAACTCGAACGAGATGCCGATGGGGAACTCACCCGCGCCGGCCTGCTTGCAGGGCTTGGAGCCCGAGTGCACGTACTGCGCGATGTTCTGGTGCAGCGCGTCCATGTACTTCCAGCCTTCGGCGTCGCCCATGTTCTGCAGCCATGACGACACGTCGAGATAACCGGTGCCGCTGGAGGCCGGGTGCGGCATCGAGATGGTGCCCTTGTAGACGGGCTTGGCCAGGTCCTTCCAGCTCTCGGGCTTGGGCAGGCCGAGCTTCTGGGCCTCGACGCGGTTGAAGCAGATGGTTGCGGCCCAGACGTCCATGCCGACCCAGGCCGGCGGGCGGGCGCTGTCGGAGTAGGCGGGGTTCAGGTCCTTGAAGCCCTTGGGCTCGTAGGGCAGGAGCATGCCTTCCTGCTGCAGCAGCGCGAGGCTGCTGGCGGCCAGGCCGGCCACCACGTCGGCCTGCGGGTTGGCTTTTTCGGCCAGCAGCTTGGCGGTGACGATGCCGGTGGAGTCGCGCACCCACTTCACTTCGATGTCGGGGTTGGCTTTTTCGAAGGCGTCCTTGTAGAGCTTCATGGCGTCGGTCTCGAGCGCCGTGTAGACCAGGAGCGGAGTCTTCTGCGCCCAGGCGGCGCCGCCGGCCATGAGGCCTAGCGCCGCAACGCACAGGGCCGCCGTGAGACGGCGCGTGCTTTGTTTCATCGTCATCTGTTTCTCCTGAAGTGGCTTGCTGTCACAGGGGGTGAGTGAGTGGCGGGCTCCGGCAGTTGGCATTGCTCAAGCTCCGGTGATCGCAATGTAGATTGCTGATTGAAGACTGTCAATAAAAAATTGTTGACAGTTTTCAATCATCGGGGAAAATACGCCCCATGGTCACCACCAATCACTCCGCCGCCCTCGCGTTTCTCCAGTCCAGCTCGCTGCCGATGCTGATGCAGGAAGAAATCGAGCGTTTGATCATGACCGGCGAGCTCCCCGTGGGCAGCCGCATCAACGAGAGCGAACTCTCGCAGCGCTTCAACACCAGCCGCGGCCCTATCCGCGAGGCGTTGCGTGCGCTGGAAGAGGCCGGCCTCGTGCGCAACGAAAAGAACCGTGGCGTCTTCGTGCGCGAGATCGCATTCGAGGAAGCCGACGAAATCTACGAACTGCGCGAGGCGCTGGAAGAAATCATCGGCCGGCGCGTGGCGCTCGCCATCAAGCCCGACGCGGTCGAGCGCCTGCGCGCCATGCTCGATGCAATGCGCTCGGCAGCCCAGGCGCAGGACGTGGAGCAATACGCGCAGCTCAACCTGCAGTTCCACGAGATCCTGCTCGACACGGCCGGCAGCAAGAAGCTCACCGAAACCTACAAGCGCCTGGTCAAGGAGCTGCACCTTTTCAGAATGCGTGCGCTCGACAGCGGCGGCGGCCTGCGCGTGTCGGCCGACGAGCACCGCGACATCGTCGACGCCATTGCCAGCGGCGACCCCGACACGGCAGGGCGCGCGCTGCGCCAGCACGTCGCGGGCAGCCGCGCGCGCATGCACAAGGCCTTCGGCCGCGCCGATTCCGACGCGGCGACCGCATCGAACAACCCACCCCAAAAGGAAGTCTGAAATGACACCGGAGACACTCGAAGTCAATGCCCGCAGCTACCGCTGGATGAGCCGCCCCGTCGTGGTGGTGTGCGTCGATGGCTGCGAGCCTGCGTACCTGGACGCGGCCATCGCAGCCGGCGTAGCCCCCTGCATCGAGCGCATGCGCAAGACCGGAGCAGACCTGCTGGCCGACTGCGTGGTGCCCTCCTTCACCAACCCGAACAACCTGTCCATCGTCACCGGCGCACCGCCGGCCGTGCACGGCATCTGCGGCAACTACTTCTTCGACCGCGAACTCGGCCAGGAAGTCATGATGAACGACCCCAAGTACCTGCGCGCCGGCACCGTGCTCGCAGCCTTCGCCGATGCGGGCGCTTCGCTTGCCGTGGTCACCGCCAAGGACAAGCTGCGCAAGCTGCTGGGCCACCGCATGAAGGGCATCTGCTTCTCGTCCGAGAAGGCCGACCAGGCCACCATCGAGGAGAACGGCATCGACGGCGTGGTCGAGATGGTCGGCATGCCCGTGCCCTCGGTGTACAGCGCGGAGCTGTCGGAGTTCGTCTTCGCCGCAGGCGTGAAGCTCATGGAATCGCGCCGCCCCGACCTGATGTACCTGTCGACCACCGACTACGTGCAGCACAAGGCCGCCCCAGGCAGCCCCGCGGCCAACGCCTTCTACGCCATGATGGACGGCTACCTCGCGCAGCTCGATGCGCTGGGCGCCACCATCGTGCTCACGGCCGACCACGGCATGAACGACAAGCACGACGCCGACGGCGCGCCCAAGGTCA
>NZ_JBVASX010000010.1:0-234132 GCF_057814215.1 Variovorax sp. F042 | reverse complement strand
GGAGCGCTACCGAAGCGGCTACGAGCCCGGCTGCGGCATCGGCGAACTCACGCTCGCCCTTTCACAACGCTGCGACCATCTGCTGGCAAGTGACTTCTCGGCGCATGCCGTGGACATTGCGCGCAAGAGCACCGGCGGGCTCGCCAACGTGCATGTCGCGCACCATGTGCTGCCCGCCGACTGGCCCCGCGAAGCCGGCCGCTTCGACCTCATCGTGCTGAGCGAAGTGGGCTACTTCCTCGACCGCAACGACATGCACCTGCTGGCCGCCTGCTGCCAAGACACTCTGGAGGCCGACGGCACCCTCGTGGCCTGCGACTGGCGGCCCGATTTCGCACAGCGCAGGCTTCCCACGCAGGAAGTACACGGCGCGCTGGCCTCGCTCGGCCTGGCACGCCTGGCGTTCCATGAGGAAGACGACTTCGTGCTCCAGGTCTGGACACGCGATGGCCGCTCGGTGGCTGAGCGTGAGGGCATCCGGTAATCGGCATCGTCGTTCCCGCTCACAACGGGAGGCGCGCGTCGGCGCGACGCTCAAGGCCATCCTGCAGTTGACGACGAATCCGGCGCTGCGCGGTACCTCGCCTGCTGCATGAAGACTACGGGCTTGCCGCGAAAGCGGTCCGCCCTCATGTCTCCGATAGCGAGCGGAGAATTCTCAGGCGTTCCTGTGTGGCTCTCAGGACGGATTCAGAAGACCAGGGGGGCAGTGCAGTGGCATGGTCTTCCATCTCGGTGCATAGGGTCGCGTCCAGTACCGGCATCAACCCGTTCATCAGCCTTGTCTCGACTGCAAGCACGACCGCGCGGTGCAGCGTGCTTGGCAGGACGCGTCCGTTCAGATAGTCAAAGACCAACGTTTCGGCAGCAAACAAGGAAAGTGACATGGCGCGGGCCTATCGACATGACGCCACAGTAGCAGTGGCCGCGGTCAAAGTCTGTTCGATACCGCGCCTATGCGTCACCGTTCAGGGTCTGGTCCAAACACCCGCCCGCGTTCACTGCCCTGCATTGCCTCGAGGCCGTCGCCGACGAAGACTGGGGCGTGCCATGCGTTCTATGCCGAAGCGCGCGTTGACCAAGGCGGAGGGCCAGGTCGCAGCGGGCGCGCATGTTCGGTATCGCACAGACAAGACGCACTCGACGGTCTACAAATATGGAGCGCAAAAGGTCTTGCACACTTTGCCGGGCGCTTCAGCAAGCGCGCAGTGAATGCATTGCGACCTCTAATTTTGAGGGCAAAGAAAGGTTCATATGACCACGCTTTTCAATATCAAGACTTCGATTCTTGTTGTCGTCATGCTGGTACTGCCAATGGCACAGGCAGCGACGATGACCAAGGCCGAGTATCAGGCCGGAAAGACTCGCATCAGCGCGGACGTCAAGGCCGACAAGGCGGCGTGCGTCCCCTTGGCTGACAACGCCAAGGACATCTGCATCGAAGAAGCCAAGGCCAAGGAGAAAGTTGCGCGCGCCGAACTGAAGTACGGCCATACCGCCAAGTCCAGCGACCGGAACAAGGTGCTGGTTGCGAAGGCGGAGGCGGGCTATGCAGTCGCCAAGGAAAAGTGCGATGACCAGTCGGGCAATGCCAAGGACGTGTGCGTCCAGGAGGCCAAGGCTCTCAAGACCAAGGCGCTGGCCAACGCCAAGATGGGCAAGGGAATCGGTGAGGCCAAGGTCGACGCCAGCCAGGCAAAGCGCGATGCCGACTACAAGGTCGCTACCGAGAAGTGCGACAGTATGTCGGGTGATGCCAAGGCAAGTTGCGCGGCCGCCGCCAAGACAAAGTTTGGGAAGAGCTGAATCTGGGGAACGCTGAAGGATGCTTCACTGTGGAAGCCTGCAAGCCCAATCGTCTCTGGTCGACCACGAATGACTTGGTCGAGAACGACATCGCGAGCCTCGCCCAAAACATGAGGCAATGCGAGCGCGCACTTGGCCGTGTCCCGCGACTGCGATCGGCGGTACAAACTGTGCGAATCGAGATCGGGGCGCACATCGTGACGTCGGCGTGCCTCGGGAGTGCCGTTGGGGCCTCCTTGGTGCTGGCGTTCGTTCACTTGGGATTCCTCTAGTTCCCTTTTTCTCGCCTTGGCTTGGTTGTCGATGTCTGTGCGCAAGTTCTCATCAAGCGCGGGCACATCAAAGAAAGCATCCGGAAGCTCGCTGACGAAGGCACCTGAGGCCCGGTCATCGGTGTAGCGCTGCGCGAGTGAACCGCGACGAGGTGCATGGCGCGTCACAACCACCGTCGGTCCGGTGAACGGTTCCAACAGAACATCAGCTCCGACACGACGGGTGATTCGCTCTTGATATGAAACAGCTCTGTAGCCACGGCCGATCCCATGGTTCAGAAGTAAGTGCAAGCCGGGCAATGTTCGGCAACCACACCGATAGGGTCCATACATCGGACGGCATCGGCCGTGCGGCGTGCAATCGAAAGTTCAATCGATCGTGATCGACGCATGCGGCACGTCAGGCCACGGTGCGACACCATGCATAGATGCTGCGCGGTTGCTGCTCGAAGAGTTCCGGCGAGGTGATCTTGATGGCGTCGAACGGCGCCACCTTGAAATTGACTGCCGAGCAATGCGCCACCAGGCGAGCGCGTCCATCGGCATCGGCCTCCATCACGAGCCCCACGTGGCCGTAGTTCTCGCCGCTTCCCGCCTTCGGGTAGACGACCAGCGCCCCGGGCGTGGCCCTGGCCCGGCGTTCGAAACGCACGCCGGCGCCCATGGCATCGGCCCAGATGCTGTCCGTGTAGATCCAGCCGGCAGCGTCCGTATAAGGCGCGGGATTGCTTTTTCTGCCGAAGCCGAGCGCCCAGCACACGAAGCCCGAGCAGTCGCAGGCGGGCACCACCAGCGCCGGATCGTGCACGTCGAGTCCTGCTGCCAGGGCCAATGGCTCCAGGGCGTGCTGCTGCACCAGAGGAAGCGTCGGCCACAACTGGCCGACCGGCAACGCACTCGTCGGCGACGCCGCATCTGCGGACTGCCCTCCTTCACCGAGCCAATAGACCGTGCCCTGTCCACAGGCTGAATGCGCACGCGTCAGGACATCTTCAGTTCGGTACATACGGCTCCTTTGGGACTTCTTCCGAAAATAACCGGGACTCCGCTGAGCGGCGATACCGCATAGGCGCTATGGCCCGGCGGCATGCGCAGGCGAAGAATGGAGTCGTACACTGCGCCCGAATACCCTGGAGTGGGAATGAAAATCCGCGTGCTGATAGTCGAGGACGAGCCGGAATTCATGCGCCGGTTCTCCAACGCCGTGCTGGCCGACCCGGAGCTTTCACTCACGGGGGCGGTCTCGACCGGCGCCGCGGCAATGGCGCTCCTGGGGGCACAACCACCCGATGTGCTGTTGCTCGATCTCGGTCTGCCCGACATGGATGGCACCGAGGTGATTCGCTATGTCGCCCTTCACCACTCGGCATGCGACGTGCTTGTGGTAACCATGTTCGGCGACGACCGGCATGTGATTGCCGCACTGGAAGCGGGAGCGACGGGCTATCTGCTCAAGGATGCGGGCGCTGACCGCATCGCCACCAGCATCCATGAACTGCACGCGGGCGGCTCCCCCATCAGCCCCGGCATCGCGCGTCGCATCCTGGCGCGGATGCGCACGGCCACGACCCAACCGCGTGACGAAAGCCCGCGCGATGCGGTGCTGACACCACGGGAAACGGAGTTGCTGCGCCTGACGGCCAAGGGCCTGAGCTTCGACGCGATCGGACAGCTCCTGGAGATCTCGCCGCACACCGTGGTGGCGCACGTCAAGAAGATCTATCGCAAGCTGGCAGTGCACTCGCGCGGGGAGGCTGTCTACGAGGCCAATCAGATGGGGCTGCTGTGACATGGCCAGGATTTCGGTGTCTGTTGTTGGTCGCGCTGATCATCGGCGGCGCCACCGATGCAAGGAGTGCCGACCAGGCGAATGAATCCGCATCGCCGCAGCACGCGTTGCGCCTAGGTGCCTCCGGACTCACGCCGCCCGCACCCGATGCCCCATGGCAAAGCGTGACGCTGCCCAGCGTCGCGCCGCAGCTCGGTGCTGCAGCCCCTCAGGGCCCGACCTGGTTCCGCATCGACTTCAAGCGCGAGAGTGCATCGCCCAGGCCCTGGGCCGTCTATCTGCCCTACCTGTACGGTGGCGGGCAGGTCTGGCTCAACGGCCAACAGGTGGCCAGCGTGCCGGAGTCGACGGACCAGCTGCGCGTGCGGTGGGAGCGCGCGCACCTGCTGCCCTTGCCCGACAACCTGCTGCGCGATGGCGACAACGAATTGATGGTACGTGCGGCTCCCGCACTGGGGGAACACAGCCTGCGCTTTCCGCGCGTGGACATCGGCCCCGTGGTCACGCTGAGCGAAGCGAACGACCGCCGCCAGTTCTGGGTGCGGACCGCGCCGCAGCTCACCGTGCTGGCCTGCCTGATCGTCTCTGCATTCGTCCTGTTCATCTGGTGGCGACGCCCGGGCGAGGTGCTCTATGGGCTGTTCGGGCTCGCAACCGTGTTCTGGGGAATCCGCACGCTGACCTTTGTGATCGAGGTGGTGCCGGTGGAGCGCTGGCAGCTCTGGCGGCTCGTCTACCTGGCCGCCACCGGTGGCTTCGTCGTGGTCATGGCGCTCTTCGCCATGCGCTTCGCCGGCCTGCGCCATCGCGGGCTCGAACGCGCACTGGCTGCGTACTGGTTGATCGGCCCGGTGTGGCTGCTGCTCGCCGGCTCCGCGGGCGAACCGCTCGTCAACCGCATCTGGAGCGGCGGGCTGATACCCATCGGCATCGGAATCATCGCCGTCTCGTTCTGGGCCGTGTGGCGCGAGCGCAGATGGGCTTCGGCAGTCATGCCGGCGGTTCTCACGCTGGCAACGCTCGCAGGCGTGCATGACTACCTGATTTCGTGGGATGCGGGGCTCATGGAGCGCGTGCTGCCGGGTTGGGCGGGGCACCGCCTGTTCATGCTGCACCACGGCGCCAACCTGATGCTGTTGACGATGGGCGTGCTGTTGTCGCTGCGCTTCACAAGGGCGCTCACCTCACTGGAGCAGCTCAACGAATCGCTGGAGTCGCGCGTGGCCGACCGGGAGCGCAGCCTCTCCGCCAATTACCTCCGCCTGGCGGCGCTGGAGCGGCAGAACGCCGCCGCCGAAGAGCGGCAGCTCATCATGCGAGAGATCCACGACGGCCTCGGCTCGAAGCTCTTCACTTCGCTGTCACGGGTGGAACGCGGCGACATGAGCCACCTGCAGATCGAAGAGTCGCTGCGCGCCTGCATCGCCGACATGCGGCTCGCGCTGGACGCGCTCGCGCCGGAAGACCACGACCTGCGCACCGCCCTGGGCGACTTCCTGTTCCGCTGGCAGGGCGAACTCGAAGCAGCTGGCGTGCGGGCCGCCTGGACCATCGACATGCCCGACGAAGCCCCGGGCGTGCCGCCCCACACGACGCTGCAGATACTGCGCATTGCGCAAGAAGCGCTGACCAACGTCGTGAAGCATGCGCGCGCGAGGCAGGTGGAGCTTCGGCTGCAGCGGGCCAACGGACTGCTGCGGCTGGAGATCCAGGACGACGGCCTCGGTGCCGGCCTGGCGCCCGGCGCCCAGGGGCGCGGCATCGTCAACATGCGCGCTCGCGCAGAGAGGCTCGGCGGCACGCTCGAGCTGCGGCAGGACGCGCATGGAACCTGCGTCGTGCTGAGCGCTCCCCTCGCATCTTCTGCCGCCTGAGCCGGGGTGCCCCGCGGCCCATCCCGCAAACACGCGAGGGCTTGGCCCGAAGACGGTATTCCGCAGCAGCGCCGCGATTTCTACATTGGATGCCATGCACAGACATGACATTCCAGAGGAGCGCGAACGCATGACCCCACAATCCGGGCCCACCGACGACACCCTGTCGAGGGTCGGCCGCTGGCTGCTGGCGATCGCAGTGGTTGCGCTGGCCTCGCTGATCCTCTGGATGGCAGGATGCGGCAACCGGCTATCGACCTACGGCGTGAACGGCACCATCCACATCGGGGAGTCGATCACATGAGCCCCGCCGGTGATCTGCAGTCTTCGGCCACGTTGATGTCGATCGTGAGCTGGCTCTACCTGGCGACCAACTCCGTGCGCGCCGTTACCTACGTGCCGCAGATCGTCGCCGTCTGGCACTGCACGGACGGCGCGCGTGCGATCTCGCTCGTGACCTGGAGCTCCTGGGTGCTCGCGAACCTCACCGGTGTGATGTACGGCGCCTGGGTCGTGCGCGACGGCCTGTTCATCACGATCTCGGCCATCAACCTCGTGTGCTGCGCCACCGTCGCGTTGATCGCGGCGCGCCGCAGGGGACTGCTCTAGGAGATGTCTGTATGAACTCGCTTCAGCACATGCTTCGGTTCTTCGGCTTTCCCCTGCCTGTGCCGATTGAGGGGACGTCGCAGCTGCACCGCCGGGGGAACACATTCGACAGCGGCCCGCTCCCGGTGCGTGCTCCTCCACCGCAGCTTCAGCCTCCTGTCGAGCAGGCCATGGCCGAGCTCTTGCGAAAGAACCAGTTGCTCGAGACCTCCGGCCGGGCGAAGGTCTGCCTCTTCGCTGCCGCAATCCACGACCTGCGGCAGCCGCTGCAAGCCCTGATGCTGTTCTCGAACGCGCTGTCGAGCGCCGATCTCGACACCGATCGGCTGCACCGGCGCATCGAACAGATCCGCCAGTCCGTCGACTTTCTCGATCGGCTGTTGACCGGGCTGCTGGACCTGACGCAGATCGAGGCGGGCCGCACACCGCCCAGGTGCGCCGATCTGGCGCTCGATCCGCTGCTAGACGAGGTCCGGCATCACTTCCGCGCCGTGGCCGAGGCGCAGGGAGTGCGGCTGGTGGTGCGCCCCACCGGCGCATGGGCGCGCTGCGACGGCGTGATGCTCGCGCGGATCCTCAACAACCTGGTGAGCAACTCGCTGCGCCACACGCACCACGGCGGCGTACTCGTGGGCGCGCGGCGGCATCGGGAAGGCATTCGCATCGATGTCTGCGACACCGGGGTCGGCATTCCACCGCAGCATCAGACGCGGGTCTTCGAGGCGTTCTACAGGATCGATGCCCCCGAACAATCGGCCGCGCGCGGACGCGGCCTGGGTCTGGGGCTGGCCACGGTGCAGCGACTGGCCGATCTGCAGGGCGCGACGGTTCGGTTGCGCTCGCGGCCCGGCCAGGGCACGGTGGTGTCCGTCGTGCTGCCCGCAGCGCGCAGCGCCGGCTGAGCACTTCAATCGGGCCTGGGCGGCCACACTCCAGGAGCGGATCTGGTGCGAAATGTGTTAGGTGGTCTGGTGCTCCTCGGCTACGTTGGCCTCGTCTGGTACGGCGCGACGGGCAAGACGGGTGTAAGCGACGTTGATAGATGCGAATCGCCCCGGATTTACTGCCACTGAATGCGAATAAACCGGGAGTCGTGATCGCAAGCAGAGCTCGGCAGGCGAGTTTGCCACTGGCTGAGGTCGCAGGTCACGGATGATCGCTGCGGGTTTGCAAGCTGCACTTCGGCGCGCCAGCTCCGGCTTACAACGTGACATTTGGGAACGTTCTTCACCGTAGCGATGTGCGCGGCGTCGCACGACAGGGCGTTGGATACGCATCAGGGCGATTTCTCGCTCTCCAGGAGATGAAATGACGTTTTCGCGAACCGTTTTCAAGCTAGCTGCTGCGGGTTTCGTTGCCGCCGGTACCTTGTTTATCGCCGCATCGGCCAATGCGGGCACGAGTTGGTCCATTGGCGTCAGCGTACCCGGCGTGGTCGTGAGCGAGCCCGCACCGGTCTACTACGCGCCCGAGCCTGCTTATTCACGTCCAGCCCCGACCTACTATCAGCCTGCACAGCCGGTGTACTCCGTTCCGGCACCCGTCTACTACGAACCTCGCTCTCATTGGGAGGAACGTCGTGCAGAGCGATGGGAAGAGCGTCGCGCGGAGCGTCGTGAATGGCGCCGCCGGCAATGGGAGCGCGAGCAGCACCGCCGCTACTACGAAGATCGTGACTGATCTTCGGGGTCATCGGCGTGCATAGTTTTTGAGCCGCTGTCGCTCAAGCAATACATGCCTGCAAGCTGACTAAGCATGAAGAGCGACAGCGGTCGGCATCGAGGCGGATCCCTGAGCGGCTTTTTTCTCCCCGGCCTCTACCAGCGCCGAACCGCTGTCGAGAGGCAGTGTGCGCGCCCCCATCAGAGCCAACGTGAAGTCTGTGCGGGAGTTCCGCGAAACGATACCTGCCGTCCCGTGAGGTGCGACCTCGATACCTCCGATGAGATCTCAAGGAGGCCAAAGTAATCCTTTCGAGGAGCAATCACAGAAGCCAGAAATGGACATTTGATTGCTTCATTGAACATGTCGTTACGCTCGTTCCGATCATTGCCACACAGCGCAATGCATCCGAATTCAAAAGAATTAACGAGGGTCACGCATGCATTTCGACGCGACTGCCGCGCACGGCAGCTTCAACCATCGCCAGCTCAAGCGACTCGCCCTGCAAGGCGCTGCAGTGCTCACCCTGCTGGGCATTTCCGGATGGGCCCAGGCGGCCTGCTCACTGAACTTCACATCGCCCAGCAAGGGTGCCAAGGTCACCTCGCCCAACATCACGGTGTTTGGGACCGGCGGCGGCGATGCCACCACCGGTGACACCGGCACCGTGACCGCCACGCTCAACGGCTCGCCGTTCTTCAGCTACTCCGGGTCCTTCACCGCCGTCGTGTCGTTCCTGGAAGGACGCGGCGTGCCCGTCACGCTGCGTTCCGGCCCGAACTACCTGGCAGTCTCCGGCAGCGTCGGCGGATGCAGCGCGTCGGACTACATGACGGTCTACTACGACACCTCCGACGTCATTCCGCGCAAGAACAAGGGCGACGGCACCGAGCGCAACGGACCGCAGTCGTGCACCGGCAACCCCATCAACTTCGCGATGGGCAACAAGGTGCAGGAGGAAGAAGACTTCCGTAGCGCGTCCGCGCACTATCCTCTGCGGTTCGCACGCATCTTCAACAGCGCCGACGGCTACTGGCGCTACTCGTACGCCATGCGCCTGAGGATCAGTGCGACCGAGGCGGTGCTGCTCCATGCGAACGGACGGGAATCGCCGTTCGCACGCAGCGGCTCGACCATCACGCCCGATGCGGACGAGCTCGGCACGCTCACACAAACGAGCACGGGCTGGCTTTATGTCGACGTAGACAACACCCGGTACGAGTTCAACACCACCGGCCGCCTGACGAAGCAGACCCATCCCGATGGCTGGTATCACAGCCTGTCCTACGGCACCAACGGCGCCGTGACCGTGACGGACGGATTCGGCAACAGCATCGGCTACACGGAAGACGCCCACTTCCAGCCGCGTACGCTGACCACGCCCAACTTCAGCGTCGCCTACAACTACGACACCACCAACCGGCTCACCTCTGTCACCAAGACCGCCGGCTCCAACGTGACGAGCCGCACGTACCACTACGAGAACGCCGCGAACCCACGTTTTCTCACGGGCGTGACCGATGAACTGGGTGTGCGCTTCGCCACCTACGCCTACGACTCGCTGGGTCGCGCAACGAGCACCACGCACGCAGGCAATGCCGGGCTCACGCAAGTGGCCTACAACGCCAACGGCACGACGACCGTGACCGATCCGGTGGGCCGGGCCACGACCTATCACTACGTCGTCGTCAATGGCGTCAAGCGCATCTCCCAGATCCAGGGCGAGCCGGCACCGGGCTGCCCGGCCAGCAACTCGTCGTTCACCTATGACGCCCGAGGTCTCCTGTCGAGCCAGACCAACGCGACCGGCAGCGTCACCAGCTTCACCTACAACACCCGAGGCCTGGAGGCTTCGCGCACGGAAGCGCTCGGCGCACCCGAGCAAAGAGCCATTGCCACGACCTGGGACACCACGCTACCGGTGCCCACGCTCATCGCGCGGACCGGCCAGGAGGCGGCGTACACCTACGACACGAGCGGCAAGCTGCTCGCCGAGACGATCACTGACACCGGCGGCACATCAGGCACCGCTCGCACGAGCCAGCGGACCTACACGACCGAAGGCCTGGTCCATACGCACACCGAAGCCAATGGTGCTGTCACCACCTACGCGTACGACACCCGCGGGAATGTGCAGAGCGCGACCAACGCGCTGGGCCACATCACCGCCTACACCTACGACACGGCCAATCGCCTCACGAGTCAGACGGACCCGAACGGCCTGGTCACCACTTTCACGTGGGATGCGTACGACCGGCTGCTCACGCGCACCGTGGGCACGGGACCTGGGCAGACCACGACCCTGACCTATCACCCCACCGGCACGATTGCGACCACCTCGCTGCCGACCGGGCTGGTCACCAGCTACACCTATGACGCTGCGCAACGCCTGACCGGCTGGAGCAACAACCGTGGCGAGAGCGGCACCTACACCCTCGATGCGGCCGGCAACCGCCTGACGGAGCAGACACTCAACAGTTCCGGCTCGATCGCGTGGACGACTGCGCGCACGATCAACAAGCTCAACCGCGTCGCCACCCAGACGCAAGGGACCAATCAGAACGAGAGCTTCAGCTACGACGCGAGTGGTGATCGCATCGCCCAGACCAATGGGCTGAACCAGACCATGAGCTGGAGCCTCGACGCGCTGGCCCGCGTCAAGACCATCACTGACGCGGCCAACGCCAGTGCCGGCCTCGGCTACAACGCGCTCGATGCCATCACCCAGGCCAGCGACTTCAACGCCATCGCCACCAGCTACAGCCGAGACGCCCTGGGCAACGCCACCGCAGAAGCCAGCGCTGACAGTGGCCCTCGCAGCAGCCAGTACGACGCCCTCGGCCTGCCCAGCCAGATCATCGATGCGCTCGGCCAGGCCACGAGCATCACCCGCGATGCGCTGGGACGTCCGACCAGCCTCGTCTTCGCCGACGGCAAGACCACGACCTTGCGCAACGACCTGAGCACCAACAGCAAGGGCTACCTCAGCGAGATCATCGACCGCTCCGGCATCACGGAGTACACGCGAGACATCCACGGGCGCGTCACTCTCAAGAAGCAAACCCTGGCGACAGGCACAACTACGGGCAGCGTTCAGCAAGTTGCCTATACCTACAACACCGCCACCGGCCAACTCGCCAGCGTCACGTATCCGGGCGGTGGCGTGCTCAGCCACTTCTACGACACGACCGGCCGCCTCGTGCAACTCGGCTGGAACGGTGCCCCGCTGATCGACGCCGTCACCTGGAATGCCCTGGGCCAGCCCACGGGTTGGAACTGGGCCTTCACCAGCACCAGCCCGAAGCTCGCGGCCAACCGCAGCTACGACAGCGCCACGCGTCTCACCCAAACCGAGTTCAGCAGCTACACCTACGACGCGGCCGGGCGCATCGGCAGCCTTACGCAGAACCTGTGGGGCCCTGCCGACAGCGATCCGGCTCACAGCACCATTGCAGTGGCCGACAACACCTGGATAGTCGGTTACAGCGCGACGGGCCGCATCGTCAGCTTCACTGGTCCTGGCGACAGCGCCAGCTTCAGTTATGACGCCAACGGCAACCGGATGGCGAGTACCCGGGTTCTGGCAGGCCAGACCACCAGCCGCGGCTACACCCTGGAGCCGGGCAGCAACCGCCTCGCCGGCTTCAGCCAGACCATCAACGGCACCAGCAGCACCAGCGTCGCCTATGGCTACAACGCCAACGGCGACCTGACGAGCGATGGCCTCAGAAGCTATGGCTACGACGCGGAAGGCCGCCTGGCCACGGCCACCACGGGCGCCAACGATGTCAGCCCGACCACGCGCTACGCACACAACGCCTTGGGCCAGCGCGTGTTCAAGACCGAACCGCTGTATCCGCCCAGCCAGGGCGATGAGAACGACCCCGGCTTCTGGAACAGTCTCGTGGCGTTCTTCACCAAGCTGTGGAGCCCGACCACGACACAAGCCGAGCAACTCGGCTACGCCTATGTCTACGACGAACAGGGTAGCCTGATTGCGGAGGTGGGCAGCGGCGGCACGAACAGTTCGGGCGAGGCGCAGTACATCTACCTGCCGACAGCCAATGGGCCGATGCCGATCGTCGCCGTGGTCAATGGCACCACGTATGCGGTGCACAGCGATCACCTGAACACGCCGCGCAAGCTCACCGATGCGACCGGACAGGCAGTCTGGCAATGGGGCTACAGCGCGTTCGGAGAGGACAAGCCGACGCTGGCGAAGAACCGGTTCGCCAATCTGGAGGTGACACCGAATCCAGGCACCACGAACATCGCAGAAGTGAAGTTCAACCTGCGGTATCCGGGGCAGTACGCGGACGAGGAGTCGGGACTGTTCTACAACTACTTTCGCAGCTACGACGCGAGGTTGGGGCGCTACAGCCAGCCGGACCCGATCGGGCTGGATGGTGGGTGGAATCGGTTCGGCTATGTCGATGCGAATCCGCTGGGCTTCACGGATCCGGAAGGCCTGAGGAACCTGCGGCAGGCGACGCCGGGAGGCAACGCCTACAACCGACGCCAGTGGGAACGGCATGGCCCCGGGTCCATCAAGACACCGCAGAGCAATCTTCCACGCAGTGCTGCGTATGAGGCTGGGGCAAACATGACCCAGACCCCCAACCCTGCATACCCAGGGGCTCCCTTGGATTTGCCATGTGTCCAGTGGGATTGCTCGAGCGGATCGGTCTGCAGGCCCAATGACATCAAGAGTTCGACGGACTTTCTGCCTCCTGCACGCTCCACCGCCGATGCGCCTGCGGGGTGTCGCTGTATATCGGCGGGCAGAGATCCCGCGTTTCAGCTTCCGTACGATCCGAGCATCGATCCCTATAGCAACGCGAAGGACGTGAAAGACAACTGGCGCTCCGGTACCAGATTGCTCCGGCGATGAAAGGAATCTTGTTCTTCACTGGTTGCGCACTGATCGCCATCGCGATGGGCATGCCAGAAGGTTTGCCAACGCATAGCGGTGGGATGAAGTCACCGCTTCCTTATTTCTTCTACTGGCTGACACGTCTCATCGACCCTTGGGGAGGGAAGTACTTGGTCGTGCTTGTTGGCTTGGCCATGGTCGTTTCCTCCTTCTTCATCCCCAGGCGTTCGCGCGAATCGAAAGGCGACGGCGATCAGTAGCCGGAGGCGTCGATGCTGTTACGAGGCGAGTCGGTTGCCTTTCTTTGGCCGACGAAGTTCCGTGTTCGGTCTTGTTCTGGGATTTATCGGAATGGCTGTGGATTTCCGCCCTCGCTCGACCCACATTTCCATCGAGCGTTGACCCGTTGCAATGTCCTTCCTGAGCATTGTTCATCAGGCAGGCTGAATGCTGCATGCGACTCAACGCCTCACGGAAAACTGGGGCGCTTCGAGATGGAAATCAACATGCGCCACAGTCCAAGATCCCAGTTGGTCGAACGGAGAGTCGGCGAAAGATTACAAGAGGAGGCGCACGTGTTCCTTGCCATTAATGTCCGAGACAGGCTCGCGCTCGCCCGTGCATTTGTCGGACTGAGGCAGTGCCTTGAAGTCTGGGACGCAGTCTAGAAAACAGTTCGCTTGCGCGATGCACCAGCATTAAAGTCCGGAACTGACCAGCCTTAGGAGAGAGCACGGTGAGGGGAAGTCGCCTGGAGGGTCCTACCCGTCAAGCGCGATCCTTTCCCTGTACAGGCTGCGGGCGCCCTCTATTTGGTGAGCGCGAGGAATTGCGGCCCGCCGCCCGTGGACGGGAGGCTGACCCCTGTACCGAGCGAGCCGGTCGTCCTGTCGATCGTGAAGAGGGTGATCGTGTTGCTGGCCTGGTTGGCCGTATAGGCGAAGCGGCCCGTGCGGTCCACGGTCACGGAGTTGGGTACGCTGCCCGCCGCGAAAGGCTGGCCCGGCACTGGCGTGAGCGCGCCGGTTCGTGGGTCGATGCTGTACGCCGAGACGTTGTTGGAGTTTCTGTTCGCCGCGTACAGGAAGCGGCCGCTCGGATCGACTGCCATGCCAAAGGGCGTGTCGCCAGCGGGGACCGAGCCGATCTGGGTCAGCGCGCCAGTGGTCGCGTCGATCGAGTAGGCGAGCAACGTGCCGGGGTTGTTGCCGACGTTGGCATAGGCGAAGCGGCCCGTGGGCTCAATGGCAATGTCGGTGAGTCCGCTGTTGGAGGGCAGCACGACCGACGCGGGCGGAGAGATCGGCTCGCCTGTGGCCGGGTCCAGGCGGAACGTAGCCAGGGAGGTGCTATTGACCACCACGAACGCGAAGCGGCCTTGGGGGTCCAGGCCGATCTTGCGGCTGGTGCCACCGGCGACGGCCGTGCCGCCGGTGAGGTCGCCGGTGTTGGCATCGACGTCCAGCCGGTGCAGCATCCCGTCCCCGATCACGTAGGCGTGCTGGCCGTTGGGCGCGATACCGACGAAATACGGGGTCGTTCCGACACCGGCAGTGATGGCGCGCTGCTGTGTCAGCGTGCCCGTGGGAACGGTGGTGGTGTCGATGGCGTACTGGATGACGCCCCTGGTGGCGCCCGAGATGTTGCTGGCGTAGATGTACGGCTTCGAAGGGTGCGTGGTCACATGCTGCGGCGTCCCGCCCGCGGGGAAGCGGCCGACACTCGAGAGGCTGCCATCGGAACCAACGATGTACATCGACACACTGCTCGTCCCCTCGTCGGCGGTGAAGGCGAATCGATCGGCACCGGGCGTCGTGCAGGCGATCGTCACCGCGGCAACGGGCGCCGTGGTCACCGTGCCGAAGGCCTGCTTCGCGATGCACACCTGGAGCGCGGTGGGTTGTGTCTTTACCGTCACGCCGTAATCGGCGCCGACCGCCACCGGCGTCGTGAAGCTGAAGGTGCCGTCGGCGTTCACGGCGAGGTCGTCGCCCGCGTTGTTCTGCAGCACCAGCCCGCCGGCCGCGTCGAGGCCCGTGACGGCGACGCTCACTTTCTGGCTCGTGGTGGCGCAGACCACCGCCACGCTGCCCACGTCGGCATCGCCGATGGTGCCGGACGCGTTGTTCACGGTGCAGGTCTGCGACGGGTTCGAGGGCTGCTGCTTGACGCTGACCGCGTAGCTCGTGCCCTTGGCGAGTTTTTCGCTGAAGACGAAAGCGCCGTCGGCGGCCACGGCCACGTCGGCCGAGCCGGCCAGTTGCAGCACGAGCCCGCTGCCGAGCAGGCCGCTGACGCTGCCGCCCACCGTGTACTTCGCGTCGGCCGCGGGCGGCGGATTGTTGCCGCCGGGAGGCAGGGGAAAGAAGGAGAAGCCACCGCCACCCCCACCGCCGCCGCACGAAGCGAGCGCGAGCGGCACGAGGACGAACACGGCAAGGCGAAGACGGGTAACGAGCGGCATCGCGGGCATTTTTCTTACCTTCGGCAACAAACGGGCGGGGGCGATGTTAGCGGCACGCCGTTCCATTTGCACTCCCGCCGGTCGGCGGGCTTACCGCGTGTTGTTTAGATGCCGAGGCATGGCGACGCCTGGGAAGCACATCGAACTAGCCGAAACCGGCCAGCGACCGGTAGTTGTCTCGGACTTTAATGCGCTGTCTCCGGATCACTCCACAGTCACGCTCTTCGCCAGATTACGCGGCTTGTCCACATCGGTTCCCCGCGCACACGCCGTGTGATACGCCAGCAGCTGCAGTGGCACCACATGCAGGATCGGCGAGAGCGCGCCGTAGTGCTCGGGCATGCGGATCACGTGCAGCCCGTCGCTGCTCTTGATCTTCGTGTCGCCGTCGGCCAGCACGTAGAGCACGCCGCCGCGCGCGCGCACTTCCTGCAGGTTGCTCTTGAGCTTTTCGAGCAGTGCGTCGTTGGGTGCGACGGCCACCACGGGCATCTCGCTCGTCACCAGCGCGAGCGGGCCGTGCTTGAGTTCGCCGGCGGCATAGGCTTCGGCGTGGATGTAGGTCACTTCCTTGAGCTTGAGCGCGCCTTCGAGTGCGATCGGGTAGTGCAGCCCGCGGCCGAGGAACAACGCGTTGTCCTTGCGCGCGAAGTCTTCGGCCCAGCCGATGATCTGCGGCTCCAGCGCCAGCACCGACTGCAGCGCGACGGGCAGGTGGCGCATTTCCTTCAGGTAGCGCGCCTCGTCGGCGTCGCTCAGGCGGCCCTTGGCTTGCGCGATGGCGAGCGTGAGCAGGAAGAGGCCCGCGAGCTGCGTGGTGAAGGCCTTGGTCGACGCCACGCCGATTTCGACGCCTGCGCGCGTGATGTACGCCAGCTTGCACTCGCGCACCATCGCGCTGGTGGCGACGTTGCAGATGGTCAGCGTCTGCTCCATGCCGAGCGAGCGCGCATGCTTCAGCGCGGCCAGCGTGTCGGCCGTTTCGCCGGACTGACTGATGGTGACGACCAGCGTCTTCGGGTCGGGCACGGAGTCGCGGTAGCGGTATTCGCTCGCGATCTCGACCTGCGTGGAAATCTTCGCGATGCCCTCGAGCCAGTACTTGGCGGTGCAGCCGCTGTAGTAGCTGGTGCCGCAGGCGAGGATGAGGATCTTGTCGATGTCCTGGAACACGCGGTAGGCACTGGCGCCGGTCGCACCGTCCTGGCCGATGCCGTCGAACAGCTCGGGCACGATGCCTGCCACGCCTTCGAGCGTGTCGCCGATGGCGCGCGGCTGCTCGAAGATTTCCTTCTGCATGTAGTGGCGGTACGGGCCGAGCTCGGCCGCGCCGCTGTGGGCGAGCACGGTGCGCACCTGGCGGGTGACCGGCTTGTGGTTCTTGTCGACGATCCAGTACTTGCCCGGCTGCACGTCGACCACGTCGCCTTCTTCCAGATAGACGATCTGGTCGGTCACGCCGGCCAGGGCCATCGCGTCGCTGGCGAGGAAGTTCTCTGCGCCGTCCTTGCCGGCGCCGAGGATCAGCGGCGAGCCCGCACGCGCACCGACCACGCGCTGCGGCTCGTCGCGGCAGATCACGGCAATGGCGTAGGCGCCGTGCAGTTGCAGCACGGCGGCCTTCACGGCTTCGAACAGGTCACCGTCGTAGAGGCTGTCGACCAAGTGGGCGATGACCTCGGTGTCGGTCTGGCTCTCGAAGGCGTAGCCCTTGGCTTCGAGCGCGGCGCGCAGCGTTTCGTGGTTTTCGATGATGCCGTTGTGCACAAGCGCGATGCGGCCCGGCCGCGCGGTCTGCGCATCGGCGCCGGGGCCGTGGCTGAAATGCGGGTGTGCGTTGTGCACGGCCGGCGCGCCGTGCGTGGCCCAGCGCGTGTGGGCGATGCCGGTGAGGCCCTCGACCTTGTCGTCGCGCACCTGCGCCACGAGATCGGCCACGCGCGAAGTGGTGCGCGCCCGCGTCAGGCCACCGGCATGCACCGCCACGCCGCACGAGTCATAGCCACGGTATTCGAGCCGCTGGAGGCCCTGGACCAGGACCGGAACGATGTTGCGATGGGACGCTGCCCCGACGATGCCGCACATGGTGAGCTGCCTTTGAAAGAAGAAGAGCCTCGATGGTAGGAAGGCATGGAAGAAATATGCATTCGAAATTTTGTTGATTTCGGACTTTTATTTCTCCATTTCTTTGATTTGGACTTTTATTCCATAATTTCATTCAATATGGAATCAATCTCCCTGGATTCAATCGACCTGCGCCTGCTCGACGCGCTCCAGCGCGATGCCTCGCAAACCAATCAGCGCCTGGCCGCCGACGTCGGCATCTCGCCGCCTACCTGCCTGCGCCGCGTGCAGCGGCTGCGTGAAGAAGGCCTAATCGAACGCCAGGTCGCACTGCTGTCGCCCGACCGGCTCGCCACAGTACTGGGTCACGGCCTGCAGGCGGTGATCGAAATCTCGCTCGACCGGCAGGACGCCGCCTCGCTCGACGCCTTCGAGACGCGCGTGATTGCCGACGACGCAGTGCAGCAGTGCTGGCGCGTGTCGCCGGGCCCGGACTTCGTGCTGGTCGTGGCCGCGCGCGACATGCCCGACTACGGCGCACTCACGCAGCGCCTGTTCACGGCCGACGCGAACGTGCGCAACGTCAAGGCCTTCTTCAGCCTCAAGCGCGCCAAGTTCGAGCCCCGGTTGCCGCTGCGATAAAGCTTTCGTGCCTCTTCGCGGAACACCGCGGAACCGGCTTTGCCGGGCCGCTGGTGTTGCCCCGGGCAGGGGGTTGGCGAAGCGACACGAAGTGCGCGCAGCCTGGGGGCGAGCCTATTTCTTCTGGGGGCGCTTCCAATTCGGAAAACTCACCTGCTTGCCCCGCGCCACGGTCAGCGCCCCCGGCTCGGTCGACTTGTTGATGGTCGAGCCGCCGCCGATGGTGCCGCCCGCACCGATGGTGATGGGCGCCACCAGCACGCAGTTGCTGCCCACGTGCACGTCGTCGCCGATCACGGTGCGGTGCTTGTTGGCGCCGTCGTAGTTGGCGGTGATGCTGCCCGCCCCGTAGTTCACGCGCTCGCCCACGGTGGCGTCGCCCAGGTAGGCCAGGTGGTTGGCCTTGGCGCCGGCAGCCAGCGTCGAGTTCTTGACCTCTACGAAATTGCCGATGTGTACCTCGGCACCCAGTTGTGCGCCGGGCCGCAGCCGTGCGAAGGGGCCGATGAGCGAGCCCGCGCCCACCGTCACGCCGGCCTTCTCGCCCTCGATATGCGTGAACGGATGAATCACCGCGCCCGCCTCGATGCGCGCATTGGCAATGACGCAGTTCGCGCCGATGCGCACGCCCTCGCCCAGCGACACCACGCCTTCGAACACGCAATTGACGTCGATCTCCACGTCGGCCCCGCAATCCAGCGTGCCGCGCAGGTCGAAGCGCGCCGGGTCGGCCAGGCGCACGCCCTGCTCCATCAGCGCGTTCGCCTGGCGCAGTTGCCAAGCGCGCTCGAGCGCCGCGAGCTGGGCCGGGCTGTTGATGCCGGCCACCTGCAATGCGTCGGTGGTGATGTGCGCGACCACGGGCACGCCGTCGGCGGCGGCGAACTTCACCACGTCGGTCAGGTAGTACTCGCCCTGGGCGTTCTTGTTGTCCAGCCGCGCGAGCCAGCCCTTGAGCAGGCGCGCGGGCACGGCCATCACGCCGCTGTAGATCTCGCGCACGGCGCGCTGCGCTTCGGTGGCGTCCTTGTGCTCGACGATGGCGGTGACCTCGCCTTGCCCCGCCGCGCGGATGACGCGGCCGTAGCCGCTCGGGTCGTCGAATTCGATGGTCAGCAGCGCCAGCTTGCTGCCTGCGCTGGCCGCGATGAGCGCGCGCAGCGTGTCTTCGCCGATCAGCGGCACGTCGCCCGACAGCACGACCACCGTGCCGTCGTCCGGCAGCAGCGGCGCGGCCTGCTGCACTGCGTGTCCGGTGCCGAGCTGCGGCTCCTGGCGCGCAAAGCGCAGCGTGACGCCCTCGATGCCGCTGTTCAGCGAGGCCTCGACTTCGGCCGCGCCATGGCCGGTGATGACCACCACGTCGCGCGCGCCGATGCGTGCGGCGGTGCCCGCCACATGGGCCAGCAATGCGCGGCCGCCCAATCGATGCAACACTTTGGGCAGTCTGCTTTTCATGCGCGTGCCCTTGCCGGCCGCCATGATGACGACGTCGACCGGCCCCCGGCTGTCTTGTTGCGGAGTCTGATTCATGCGTTTTTCTTCCCGATTTCGTTGCGCTGCAGTGGCCCGAATTATCGGCGTGCTGCTCATCGCCGCCGCCCTGGGCGCCTGCAGCGCGATCAAGCTGGCTTACAACAACCTGCCCACGGTGAGCTACTGGTGGCTCGACGGCTACCTCGACTTCGACGGCGCGCAGACTCCGAAGGTGCGCGACGAGCTCGACCAGCTGCTGGCATGGCACCGCCAGAACGAGCTGCCGCGCATCGCCTCGCTGCTGCAGGAAGCGCAGGCGCTGGCGCCGGGCGAGGTGACGCCGGAGCAAGTCTGCGCCATGGCCGACCGCATCCGCGAGCGCCTGCTGGCCGTTACCGAACGCGCCGAGCCCGCCGGCACCGAGCTGGCGCTGAGCCTGACCGACGCGCAGCTGCAGCAGCTGGAGCGCAAATACGCGAAGAACAACGCCGAGTACCGCAAGGACTGGCTCGACCGCACCCCGGCGCAGGTGCAGGAAAAGCGCTACGACCAGTTCCTCGACCGCACCGAGGACTTCTACGGCCGCCTCAGCACGGAGCAGCGCGAGCTGCTGAAGCAGCAGGTCGCGCAGTCGGTGTTCGACCCACGGCTGGCGGACGCCGAGCGCCGCAAGCGCCAGCAGGAGGCGCTGATGCTGCTGCGCGGCTTCGTGGCCAGCAAGCCGTCGCCGGCCGAGGCGCGCGCGGCGCTGCATGGCTACATCCAGCGCATCGCCGAACCACCGCCCGGACCCTGGCGCGACCAGCAGCAGGCCTTGCTGCAGGAGGGTTGCCGCAACACGGCGGCGCTGCACAACGGCACCACGGCCAGCCAGCGCGCGCAAGCGGTGCGCCGGCTGCAGGCCTACGAGAGCGACCTGCGCCAGCTGGTGGCCACGCGCTGAAGGCCGTGTGGCGGATCAGATCAGCGGCGTAGGCCGCATCGGGCGCTCGAAGTAGTCGCCCAGCGTTTCCAGCGCGTGCGGCTCCATGATGCGCAGCCAGCCGGCGTCGATCTTGTAGAGCCCCAGCCGCTGCAGCCGCCGCAGCGTCTTGTTGGTGTGCACCAGCGACAGCCCCAGCGCATCGGCAATGTGCTGCTGGTTGAACGGAAACTCGACCCAGCCGTCGCGCACCATGCCCACGCGCTGCGCGCGGCGATACAGGTGCATCAGCAGCATAGCCACGCGCTCGCCGGCATTGCGCCGGCCGGTGGTGACGAGGTTGTCATCGACCATCTTTTCCTCGCGCGCTGCAAGCCAGGTGATGTCGTAGCCCAGCTTGGGCTGGGCATGGAACAGGTCCCACAGCCGGTCGCGCGAGAAGGCGCACAGCGTGACGTCGGTCACCGCCTCGACGCCGTGCGTCTGGCCCTCGGCGAACTCATCCTGCAGGCCGAGGAAATCGCCGGGCAGCAGAAAGCTCAGTATCTGCCGCCGTCCGTCGCTCAGCGTCTTGTAGCGGAAGGCCCAGCCTGAATAAAGGGTGAAGAGCTGCGGGCTCGGCCGGTGCTCGTCGATGATCGAACTGCCCGCCTCCACGCGCCGGGTGCCGACGCGGAAAGACTGGATGGCCTGCAACTCTTCGCCGGCAGGCGGCAGGAAGGCATCGAGCCGTCGCAATGCGCACTGGTCGCACGAATTCACGCCCTGGGGAGGCGCTGCAGCAGCGGGGTAGTCCTCGAATTTCACGCTTTACTATAGGCGCTTCGCCTGTGTCTTTTGACATTTCGCGGCGTCCCGGGGCTGCCTACACTCCGCACCGCTTTCCTCCCCAAGACGCATGACAGAAGACCCAAGGCTCCCGCTCTACGAAGTGCTTTACTGCAGCACGCTCGCCCAGGACCTGCCCCCGGGCACCGTGGGCTCGATCACCTCCCGGGCGCGCATGCGCAACGCGGAGCGCGACATCACCGGCCTGCTGGTGTTCGACGGGCAGCGTTTCTGCCAGCACCTGGAAGGCCCGCCCGAAGCCATCGACGCGCTGATGCGGCAGATCCAGGAAGACCCGCGCCATGTCGATGTCAGGGTGGTCTACGAAGCTCCGCTGGCGGCCCGGCGCTACAGCGGTTTCGGCATGGGGCTGGCCGAATGCGAGGGCCCTGACCTGATGGCCGGCGTGCATGTGCTGCTTGGCGAGGCGGCGCTGCGGCACTTTCTGGCCCTGGTGCCCAGCTTCGACATCAACGGCTGAATTGAACTGAACGGGCGGCCGCCCGACGGCCCTACCCCAAAAGACGCTTCAAAAAGAAAAAGGCGGCCGAGGCCGCCTTTTCAGCACTTGGAGGGAAAACAATCGCTCAGGCGTTGTCCCAGCTGTAGGTCGCGCCGTAGCCGTCCCACGCCTCCATCACGATGCGCTGGCCCGCGGCCACCGTCAGCGATTCGCCGGGTGCGAGCACCAGGTCTTCGCTGGGGTTCTTGAGCGTGGCATCGGGCGTGATCCACACCCGGCCCTGCTTGACCCGCAGGATGCTGGCCGCCCGCGCCTTCAGGCTCATCGCCTCGCCGGGCGCGATCTGCCAGGCACCACGACGCACGGCCGGCGGAACGGCGGCGGTGCGGGCGGGAACGGACAGGGACGAGAGCGATTCGGTGGTGCAGACGGCGGTGGACATGATGTAACTCCTTGGCTTTGCCGAAGCGCTTGTCAGAAAGTGGCAATAGCGCAGTTCGGGAATGAATGATCGTTTCTATGGCGTTGGCGGTCCAATGAAAACGAGGTAGCCTACTGATGCGCGTTTCGCATCAATCGATCCAAACGCCGATTCGCCCTCCAAAGTCATATCCATGCAACATTCGCAAACCCATCTGCGCTCCCGCCCGATCTCCGCCGGGCACCTGCGCGCCTTCGAGGCGGTGGCCCGGCACCTGAACTTCCGCGCCGCGGCTGAGGAAATGGCGCTGACCCAGTCGGCCGTGAGCCGCCAGATCCAGTCGCTGGAAGAAGAGGTGGGTGTGGCCCTGTTCCTGCGCCATACGCGCGCGGTGGAGCTCACGAGCGCGGGGGCACTGCTGCTGCTGGCGGTGCAGCAGTCGCTGCCGCGCATCGACACGGCTGTGCGCCAGATCCGCCAGAGCGCGGGGCGGCAGAGCGTGTCGCTGACCACTTTTGCCTCTTTCGCCTCGATGTGGCTGATCCCGCGGCTGGAGGCCTTCCAGCGCGACAACCCCGAGATCGACATCCGCATCGACGCCAGCGACGTGGCGGTCGACCTCGAAGTGGCCGACGTGGACATCGCCCTGCGCTACGGCCCGCGCGAGTCCATGACGGCCGGCGCGGTGCGCCTGTTCGGCGAAACGCTGACGCCGGTGGCCAGCCCCTGGCTGCTGAAGAGCAGCCCGCCCATCAAGACACCCGCCGACATCACCCAGTTCACGCTGATCGAGGCCGGCGACGCGCACCGCACGCACCTGGAATGGCTGACCTGGCGCCGCTGGTTCGAGGTGAACGGGCTGGAACGCGCGCAGCCCAAGCGCTGGCTCTATTTCAACTACGCCTACCAGATGGTGCAGGCCGCCCTCACCGGGCAGGGCGTGACGCTGGCGCGAAGCTCGCTCATTGCCGAGAGCCTGGCCAACGGCGACCTGGTCGAGGTGCTGCCGCAGCACCGCATGGATTCGCCGATGTCTTACTGGCTCATTGCCGGGCCGCGCAGCGCGCTACGGCCGGAAATCAGGGCCTTCTGCGACTGGTTGCTGCTCCAGTCCGAGACCACCCGCCAGACCATCGGCGAGGTGCCCGACCCGGACACCATCGACAACATCGACTGACGCTGGCAGCTCAGCTGGTCGGCCAGACGACTCCGTTGTCGTTGAGGATGGCGTCGAGCGGCAGGTCGTGCGCCTCGGGCTCGAAGTCTTCGAGAAAGCCGTGGGTGAAGCCCAGACCCACCGTGAACGGCCGCGGCTCGAGCGCCGCCAGCGTGCGGTCGTAGAAACCGCCGCCGTAGCCCAGCCGGTAGCCGCCCGCGCTGTAGCCCACGCAGGGCACGAACAGCAGGGTCGGCACGATCAGCTCGGTGTCCTTGGGCTTGGGAATGCCGTAGGCGTCTTCTTCCATCTGGCAGCCCGGGTACCAGGCATGGAAGGTCAGGGTCTTGTGGACTTTGTCGATCACCGGCAGTCCGATGCGCCGGCGCTGCGTCTCTTCCATGAGTTCGCCGTCTTCCTTCCAGCGGTGCAGGGCGGGCAGCGGATCGAACTCGCCCTTGATGGGCCAGTAGGCGCCTATCACGGTGTCGGGCCGGCCGACCAGCCAGATCCGCATCACGCGCTGCAAAAGGTCTGCGCGTGTCAGCCGGTCGGGCATCGCAAGACGTTGCTCGATGAGTGCCTTCCTCAACTGTTCCTTAAGAAAACTCGCCGTTGCCGAAGTGTCGGCACCCTTTGACTTGTCCATAATCCCCCGATGCAGTTCCCAAGCATTTTGGCACCCAAGCGCCATCGCCCGCGCGTCAACCCGCGCAACGCGGCACCCGCACTCGTTTTTTCCACTGTTCTTGCCCTCGCCGCGTTGCTCTCGCAGCAACCCGCAGCAGCCCAGAGCAACACCAACGACGACGTGCTGATCCAGATGAAGCAGGCCTTCCAGCGCGGCGACAAGGCCCGCCTGACCGCCCTGCTGCCGCAGGCCCGAGGCCATGCACTGGAGCCCTGGGCCGCCTACTGGGAACTCAAGGCGCGCCTGCAGGACGCCCCCGCCAACGAAGTGCAGGACTTCTTCGCGCGCTACCCCGGCACCTACCAGGAAGACCGCCTGCGCAACGACTGGCTGCTTCTGCTCGGCCAGCGCCGCGACTGGGACAACTTCACCGCCTCGGTAGACGGTTTCCGCATGGGCGACGACGCGCAGGTGCGCTGCTACGCGGTCCTGGTCGACTCGCTGCGCACCGGCACCGCCACGCAGGCACAGGCCGACGAAGTGCGCCGCAACTGGTTTGCCCAGAAAGACCTGGACGACGGCTGCCTCACCGCCGCCGACCGCCTGGTCGCCGCCCGCCTGATGTCGACCAACGACGCCTGGAAGAAGGCGCGCCTGGCCATCGAGGCCAACCGCCCGCAGGCCGCACGCGCCGCCGTCACCATCGCCGCGCCCGACGCGCTGCCGCTGTTCGAGGAGCTCAACGCCAGCTCGGCCAAGTTCCTGACCGGCCGCGCCTTCGTGGCCGCCAAGTCGCGCAAGGAACTGGTGGTGCTCGCGCTCATCAAGATCGCCATTGCCGACCCCGAACTCGCCGCCTCGCAGCTCGACAGCAAGTGGGGCCCGATGCTCTCCGCCGAGGAGCGCAACTGGCTCTGGGGCACCATCGGCCGCGCCGCCGCGCTGAAGCTCTGGCCACAGGCCGGCACCTATTACGCCAACGTCACGAAGAACAGCGACCTGTCCGACGACATGCTCGGCTGGCGCGTGCGCGCCGCCCTGCGCGCCGGCCAGTGGAAAGAGGTGGCGCCCGCCATCAACGCCATGAGCGAAACCGCCCAGCTCGAGCCGACCTGGGTCTACTGGAAGGCCCGCGCCCTGGCCAGCGCCGGCGGCGACGAACGCCGCGCGCAGGCCCGCGACCTCTACCAGAGCATCGCCGGCTCGCGCGGCTTCTACGAGATGCTGGCGCTCGAGGAACTCGGCCAACGCACCATGGTGCCCACGCGCCCCGACCCGCTCACACCCGAGGAAAAAGCCGCCGCGCGCAACAACCCGGCGCTCGCCCGCGGCCTCTACGCCATCGCCATCGGCCTGCGCCCCGAAGGCACGCGCGAGTGGAACTACGCCACCAACCTGCACGACAAGGGCGGCATGGACGACCGCGCGCTGCTGGCCGCGGCCGACTTCGCCTGCCAGCGCGAGGTGTGGGACCGCTGCATCAACACCAGCGAGCGCACCAAGGGCGTGGTCGACGTCGAACAGCGCTTTCCCATGCCCTTCCACGACACGGTGCTGCGCAAGAGCCAGGACATCGGCCTCGACCCGGCCTACGTGTACGGCCTGATCCGCCAGGAAAGCCGCTTCATCATGGACGCGCGCTCGGGCGTCGGCGCCTCGGGCCTGATGCAGGTCATGCCCGCCACCGCGCGCTGGACGGCCCGCAAGATCGGCATGAACGACTTCTCGCCCGGCCAGATCAACGACCGCGAGACCAACATCACCATCGGCACCAACTACCTGAAGCTGGCGCTCGACGACTTCGACGGGTCGATGGCGCTGGCGGCCGCCGCCTACAACGCCGGCCCGGGGCGCCCCCGCAGCTGGCGCAACGGCCCGGTGCTCGACGCCGCCATCTGGGCCGAGAACGTGCCGTTCAACGAGACACGCGACTACGTGAAGAAAGTGCTGGCCAACACCACCAATTACGCGGCCATCATCAGCGGCCGGCCGCAGTCGCTGAAGGAACGCCTGGGTCGCATTGGCCCGCGCGATGCGGCTGAGCCGGAGCCCAACAAGGACCTCCCCTGAGATGAGCTGGCGCGACGAGGTGCTCGACACCCTCGCATCCGAGTTCTCGGACGTGAGCGACGTCGCGCAGCTCACCCGCATCGTGCTGCGCCTCACGCTCGCTGGCGCCCTCGGTTTCGTGCTCGGCTTCGAGCGCGAGCAGCAGGGCAAGGCGGCCGGCGTGCGCACCCACATGCTGGTGGCCATCGGCTCGGCGATGTTCGTGCTGATCCCGCAGCAGACCGGCATCGTGCCGGCCGACATGAGCCGCGTGATCCAGGGGCTGGTGGCGGGCGTGGGCTTTCTGTGCGCCGGCACCATCCTCAAGCAGGGCAAGGACGAGAGCCATGTGCAGGGCCTGACCACCGCCGCGGGCCTTTGGATGACGGCTGCCATCGGCATGGCCTGCGGGCTCGGCCGCGAGGTGACCGCCGTGGTGAGCGCGCTGCTGGCGCTCGCCGTGCTGGCACTGGTGCCGCGCCTCGTGAGCGTGATCGAGCGCGTGGCCGGTCCGAAGAAGAACGACGACACCCGCGAGCGCTGAACGCGCTCCCGCATCAATTCGCGCTGCCTTCGGCATCAATCGCGGCACCGCGTCCGGCTAGCATCGAAGACCCCCTTTTTGAACCACCGCAACGGACCGGAGATCCCTCTCATGCGCAAGCTCTATGTCGGCAACAAGAACTACTCGTCGTGGTCCATGCGGCCCTGGGTGTTGATGAAGCAGGCCGGCATCGACTTCGAGGAAGTCGTGGTGCGCTTCGATTCGTTCGAGGCCGATTCGCAGTTCAAGCACACCATCGCCGCGCTGAACCCAGTGGCCAAGGTGCCGGTGCTGGTGGACGACGGCCTCGTCGTCTGGGACACGCTGGCCATCGCCGAATACCTCGCCGAGACCTTCCCCGAAAAGCAGCTCTGGCCCCAGTCCGCGGCTGACCGTGCACGCGCCCGCAGCGTCTGCGCCGAGATGCACTCGGGCTTCGGCGGCCTGCGCAACCATTGCGGCATGAACATCGAAGCCTCGCTGCCCGAGGTGGGCGCCCGGCTGCTGAAGGAAGTGCCCGAAGTCGCCAGCGACCTCGCGCGCATCGTGCAGATGTGGAGCGGCCTGCTCGACACGCATGGCGGCCCGATGCTGTTCGGTGCCGGATTCGGCATCGCCGATGCCTACTTCGCGCCCATCGGCACGCGCATCAAGACCTATGGCCTGCCGGTGCCGGCGCATATCACGGCCTACATCGAGCGCGTGCAGGCGCTGCCGGGCGTCAAGGCCTGGATCGACGATGCACTGGCGGAAAAAGATTTCCTGCAGTTCGAAGAGCCCTATCGCACGGGGCGCTAGGCTCTTCGAAGCAGGTGGGGCGGATCAGAACCGGTAGGTTGCCGCCACGTAGGTGACGATCGGGTTCAGCTTCAGGCTGGCTTCGCTATTGGCCACCGGCAGGCCGTAGATCGAGGTCGTCGTCAGCTTGGCCTTGGTCTTCAGCGGGATGTACGACACCGAGAACGAGATGCCCCAGTGCTTGTCGAACTGGTAGGCCGCGCCCACGTTGATCACCGGCGCGAACTTGCTGTCGAGCTTGGCCGTGGTGTTCACCGCGAACGGCGACTGGTGGAACTGGCCGGCCAGTGCGCTCTGCAGGTTCGAGGTCAGCTTGACGTCGCTGTACCAGACGTAGGTGGCGCCCAGGCCCACGAACGGCCGGAAGGCGTCGGTGCCCTCGTTGAAGAAGTACTTGCCCAGGATCGTCGGGCTCCACTGGCGCGCCTCGCCGAGCTGTCCGACGCGGCCGAGGGTGCCGGTGCCGTTGAGCTTGAACTTCGGCGGCACGCCGAACACGCCTTCCACCGCCCAGTGGCTGTCGAGGAAATAGGTGGCGTTGAGACCCACCGTGTCGGAATCGCTCACGCTGGCGCCCGAACCGGCCAGCACGCTCGGAATGGGCGAGGTCACGGTCAGCGGCTTGCTGGAATCCTGTGGTGACAGATGGAACCAGCCCGCGCCGACGACCCAGTCGCCCGCCTGCTGCGCCATCGCGCTTCCGGATGCCAAGGCACCCAGAGCCGCCAGCGCAAACATTGTTTTCTTCATGATGTGAATTGCTCCTTTGGTTGACATATCCCTCTACGGATGCGGGCGTCGACTTGTGACTGCCGCTGAATTTCGTCCGATGAACGAACGATTTCCCGGTCCGCTCCGGGGATTATCGAACGACCGTTCTATTTTTTGGTACCGGGAGTATCCCTACACTGCACTTATGAAAATTTTTCTCGTTGGAGGTGCACTTCGCGATCGGCTGCTGCAGCGGCCGGTGTCCGACCATGACTGGCTGGTGGTCGGGGCCACGCCCGAAGAAATGGTGGCCCGCGGCTACCTGCCCGTGGGACGCGACTTTCCGGTGTTCCTGCACCCCGAGACGCGCGAGGAATACGCGCTGGCCCGCACCGAACGCAAGAGCGCGCCTGGCTACCGCGGCTTCACCGTGCACGCCGCGCCCGATGTCACGCTGGAGCAAGACCTCGCGCGCCGCGACCTGACCGTCAACGCCATTGCGCTGCCGGCCGAGCTGGTGAGCGCCGACGGCCGCTTCGACCCCACGCCCGCCACGCTGGCCGACCCCTTCCACGGCCAGCGCGACCTGCGCGACAAGGTGCTGCGCCACGTGACCGACGCCTTCCGCGAAGACCCGGTGCGCATCCTGCGCGTGGCGCGCTTCGCGGCACGCTTCGACGACTTCAGCGTCGCCCCCGAAACCATGGCGCTGATGCGCGAGATGGTCGCCGCCGGCGAGGTCGATGCGCTGGTGGCCGAGCGCGTGTGGCAGGAGCTGTCGCGCGGCCTGATGGAAACACGCCCCTCGCGCATGTTCGAGGTGCTGCGCGAATGCGGTGCGCTGGCCGTGCTGCTGCCCGAGCTCGACGGCGGCACGCAAGCGACGATGGCAGTCATCGATGCCAGCGCCCGCCTGCAGGCCTCGCTGGCGGTGCGCTTCGCCTGCCTCATGCGCAACGAGAGCGTCAAGCAGCTGCAGCAGGTGTGCGACCGCTGGCGCGTGCCGGTGGACATCCGCGAACTGGCCGAGGTGGTGGCGCGCGAGCATGGCCACATCGACGGCAGCGACGCGCTGGACGCCACGGGCTTGGTGCGCCTGCTGGAGCGCTGCGACGCCTTCCGCAAGCCCGCGCGCTTCGCCAAGGCGCTGCTGGCCTGCGAGTGCGATGCGCGCGGCCGGCCCGGCTCCGGCGATGCGCCCTACCCGCAGCGCGAGCGCCTGCTCGCCGTGCTGGCGACGGCAGCGGCCGTGGCCACCGATGTGGTGGCCAAAGCCGCCCAGCAGTCCGGCGCCACCGGCCCGAAGATCGGCGAGGCGATCCACCAGGCCCGGGTCGAAGCCGTCGCGGCATCGCTGCTCGCCAGGGCATGACTTCTGGCACTTCCCGGAGCAGACCCGGCCGATAGCATCGACCGGGTGAATGCCACCGCGCCGAAGCCCGCACTCGAATCCGACGCTTCCCAGCATCCGACCGATCCATCCGCCGGGCCGGACGACCTGAGCCTGCGCGTGCTGCGCGAGCACGTGGCCTCGGTGTACGCGGCCTACAACGCATCGGTGTTCGTGCACTTCGGCCTGGGCGCGGCGCTCGGCGCCGCCATGTACGTGCACCAGCCCCGCCTGTGGATCCTGGCCTGGATGGCGGCCCACCTGTCGTTCGGCCTCGTCCTCTTCTTCATGCCGCGCTGGCACGAGGGCGTGCCGCTCGCGGACACGACGCGCTGGGCGCGCCGGCATTCGCGCACCGTCACTGCCGTGAGCATGGCCACGGCCACCGCGCCGCTGCTGTTCATCTCGGCCGGCGACCTGCCCGTGACCTCGGTGGTAACCGTGGTCATCATCGGCAGCTGCGCCCGGGCCATGCAGCTGCTGTGGCCGCTCAAGCCCGCGCTGTACGGCTACACCCTGCCGATGATGCTGAGCCTGATTGCCGCGCTGGCTTGGCAGGGCGACGCCCTGCACTTCTTCCTCGCGGTGTTCAGCCTGGGCTACCTGCTGTTCACGCTGCGCGTGGGCGACCAGCAGCACAAGCTGCTGACCGACTCGCTGGTGCTGCGCTTCGAGAACGAGGCGCTGGCCGGGCAGCTCGGCAAGCAGATTGCCGTCGCCGAACGCGCCAGCGCCGAGAAGACGCGCTTCCTCGCCACCGCCAGCCACGACCTGCGCCAGCCGCTGCATGCCATCGCCCTGTTCGGTGCCGCGCTGGAGAACGAGCTGCGCGAGCACCATGGCGGGCGCAACGCGCAGCGGCTGATGCGCGCGGTAAATGCACTGGGCAATTCGCTGGACACCATGCTCGACGTGTCGCGCCTCGACGCTGGCGTGGTCATGCCGGCCGTCGGGTCCGTGTCGCTGGATGCGCTGTTCCGCTCGCTCAACCACATGTTCGCGGCGCAGGCCGAGCAACGGCAATTGCAATTGCGGGTGCGCGCCAGCGGCCTGTGGGTGCGCAGCGATCCGCAGCTGCTGTACCGCATGCTCTCGAACCTCGTCGACAACGCGCTGAAGTACACGGCACGCGGCGGCGTTGCCGTGCGGGCCCGTTCGCGCGGCGACATGGTGTGGATCGAAGTGCTCGACACCGGCATCGGCATCGCGCCCGAGCAGCACGAGCGCGTGTTCGAGGAGTACTACCAGGTGCAGAACCCGGGCCGCGACCGCGCGCAGGGCCTGGGCATCGGCCTGTCGATCGTGCAGCGGCTCTCGCGCCTGCTGCAGCATCCGGTGCAGGTGAAGTCGCGCCTGGGCGGTGGCTCGCGCTTCCGCATCCAGCTGCCGGCCGCGGCGCCCCTGGTGGCCGACGTCGAGCCGGCCGCAGCTTTCCGCAGCACCGCTGCTTCGCCCGAGGCGATGATCCATGCGACACGCGCACGCATCCTGCTGATCGACGACGAAGCCGAGATCCGCGAGGCCATGACCGACCTCTTCCACGCCCACGACCTGGCCGTGGACGCCGTGGCCAGCGAAACCGAAGCCGTCGAGGTGCTGGGCCGGCCCGATGTGCAGGAGCGGCCCTTCGCGCTGCTGATGTGCGACTACCGCCTTTCCAACGGCGACAACGGCCTCGACGTCGGCCTGAGGCTGCAGCGCCGCTTCGGGCTGCAGGCGCCGCTGATGCTGGTGACCGGCGAGACCTCGCCCGAGCGGCTGCAGCACGTGCGCGCCTCCGGGGTGCCGGTGCTGTTCAAGCCGGTGAACGCCGCGGCGCTGCTGCATGCGCTTGCCGATGTGGTGCCCAAGGCCGCCTGATTCACGGCCCTGACCCCGACGCACGTCCGGTTTTGGCCGACACGCGCATGCTTCGACGCGTGTTAAGGTTTTTCCCGATGCCAAAGTCCTCCAGCAACTTGCAGTTGCCTCCTCCGTTGGGCCGGGATGCAGCCCTCTTCCTCGACTTCGACGGTACGCTGGTCGGGCTTGCGCCCACGCCTGAAGCCATCGAGATTCCGCCTGCCCTCGTGCCTCTGCTGAGCGACCTGCGCGACCAGCTCGGCGGCGCGCTTGCCGTGGTGTCGGGCCGCCAGATCGACTCCATCGACCGCTTTCTCGCACCGCTGCGGCTGCCCGCGGCCGGCGAGCACGGCGTGCAGCGCCGCAACGCCAGCGGCCACACGCAGGAGCAGCGCCCGCCCGATCTCATTCCCATCCTCGAAATTGCCAACGAACTCGCGCGCGTGCACGAAGGCCTGCTGGTGGAGCGCAAGCACGCCGCCATCGCCCTGCACTACCGGCTCGCGCCGCAGCTCGAAGCCGTATGCCGCGACGCAATGTCGCGCGCCATCGAAAACCATCCGCAGCTCGAACTCATGCACGGCAAGTTCGTGTTCGAGGTAAAGCCCACGGGCGTCAACAAGGGCATCGCCATCGACGCCTTCATGACCGAGGCGCCGTTCGCGGGCCGCACGCCGGTCTTTCTGGGCGACGACACCACCGATGAAAGCGGCTTTGCGGTAGTGCAGCCGCGCGGCGGCATCGCCATCAAGGTCGGCTCGGGGCCGAGCCTGGCGCTGCACCGGCTCGAATCGCCGCGCGCGGTCTACGAATGGCTGGTGCAGGCACGCGACATGCTGGCGACACAAAAACCCGCAAAAACCAACGAAGAATCCCCGAGGAGCCCCCGATGAGCGAACAACAACTGCCGGTGGCGCCCGAGGATCGCGCCGGCCAGGCGCTGGCAGGCGCGGCCGGCCCGGACGACCGCGCACCGGCCGACATGCAGGCAGCCGCAGCACCCGGCCCGCGCGGCTTTGCCCCGCCGGCCGAGCCTTCGCTCAACGTCGGCGTGATCGGCAACTGCGCCTACAGCGCACTCATCGACGCGCGCGGCCGTGCCGTGTGGTGCTGCCTGCCGCGCTTCGACGGCGACCCGGTGTTCAACGCCCTGCTGCACCCCGGCGAGGATGCGGGTGCGTGGAGCATCGACATCGAAGACTTCGCCGAGGCCAAGCAGTGGTACGAGCCGAACACGGCCGTGCTGCGCACGCAGCTGTTCGACAGCGCGGGCCAGGGCGTGGAGATCACCGACTTCGCGCCGCGCTTCTACAGCCGCTCGCGCTACTTCCGCCCGCTGATGATGGTGCGCCGCGTGCGGCCGATTGCCGGCGCGCCGCGCATCCGCGTGTCGCTCGACCCGCGCTTCCAGTGGGGCGCCTCGGCGCCGGTGGAGGTCACGCGCGGCAGCAACCACATCCGCTACGTCGGGCCCGATGTGACGCTGCGACTGAACACCGACGCATCGATCTCGCACATCCTCTCGCGCCAGCCCTTCGTGCTCTCGCGCGAATACAACTTCATGTTCGGCGTGGACGAGACGCTGCTCGACGGCATTGCCGACACCGCGCGCAAGTTCGAGCAGGAAACCATCTCCTACTGGCGCACATGGAGCAAGCGCCTGGCCATTCCCTTCGAGTACCAGGAGGCGGTGATCCGCGCGGCCATCACGCTGAAGCTCTCGCTGTACGAGGACACCGGCGCCATCGTCGCCGCCATGACCACCAGCATTCCCGAGGCGCCGGGCAGCCAGCGCAACTGGGACTACCGCTACTGCTGGCTGCGCGACGCGTTCTTCGTGGTGCGCGCGCTCAATTCCCTGAGCGAAGTGGGCACCATGGAAGACTACCTGCGCTGGCTGGGCAACGTGGTGATCGGCTCGCACGGCGAGCACATCCAGCCGCTGTACGGCATCGGGCTGGAGCGCGAGCTGCCCGAGTCCTTTGTCGAGAACCTGGCGGGCTATCGCGGCATGGGCCCGGTGCGCGTGGGCAACCAGGCGCAGGAGCATTTCCAGCACGACGTGTACGGCAACATCGTGCTCGGCGCGGCGCAGGCCTTTCACGACCACCGGCTGCTCAGCCGCGCGGGGCTGGCGGAGTTTCCGCACCTCGAGGCGGTGGGCGAACAGGCGGTGCGCGTCTACGGCACGCCCGACGCGGGCATGTGGGAGCTGCGCACGCGCGCACGCGTGCACACCAGCTCGGCGCTGATGAGCTGGGCGGCCTGCGACCGGCTCAGCAAGATCGCCCGCGCGCTGCACCTGCCCGAGCGTGCCGCCTACTGGCACGGCCATGCCGCGCGCATGAAGGAAGAGATCCTCGCCAAGTCGTGGTGCGAAGAGCGCCAGGCCTTTGCGGAGAGCTTCGGCGGGCACGAACTCGACGCGAGCATCCTGCTGATGGTGGAGGTCGGCCTGATCGACGCGCGCGACCCGCGCTTCATCTCGACGGTCGACGCAATGGAAAAGTCGCTGTGCGACGGCCCCTACATGCGCCGCTACGAGGCCGCCGACGATTTCGGCAAGCCCGAGACCGCGTTCAACATCTGCACCTTCTGGCGCATCGACGCGCTCGCCAAGATCGGCCGCAAGGCCGAGGCGCGCCAGATCTTCGAGACCATGCTCGCGGCGCGCAACCCGCTGGGCCTGCTGTCGGAAGACACGCACCCGGTCACGGGCGAGATGTGGGGCAACTTTCCGCAGACCTATTCGATGGTCGGCATCATCAACGCGGCCGTGCGCCTGTCCGCTCCCTGGGATTCGTGCATATGAGCCGTCTAGTCGTCGTTTCCAACCGCGTGGCGGACCCACGCAAGCCGGCAGCCGGCGGCCTGGCCGTGGCGCTCGGCGAAAGCCTGCAGCAAAGCGGCGGCATGTGGTTCGGCTGGAGCGGGCAGGTCATCGAAGGCGGCCCCACGGGCGAAGGCGAACTGCACCGGCAGCAGGCCGGCAAGGTAACGCTGGCCACCATCGACCTGAGCCGCGAAGACCACGACAGCTACTACCTCGGCTACAGCAACGACGTGCTCTGGCCGGTGTTCCACAACCGGCTCGACCTGGCGCATTTCGACGCCGGCTTCATCGGCGGCTACCGGCGCGTGAACCAGTTGTTCGCACGCAAGCTGCTGCCGCTGCTGAAGGAAGACGACATCATCTGGGTGCACGACTACCACCTGATCCCGCTGGCAGCCGAGCTGCGCGCCATGGGCTGCAGGCAGCGCATCGGCTTCTTCCTGCACATTCCGCTGCCGCCGCAGATCATCACCGCGGCCATTCCGCAGCACGAATGGCTGATGCGCTCGCTGTTCTCGTACGACCTGATCGGCTTCCAGGCGCAGCAGGACGTGCAGCACTTCGAGCACTACGTGCGCAACGAGGCCCACGGCGAGTACCTGGGCAACGACATGTACCGAGCCTACGGTCAGACGGTGCGAAGCAGCGCCTTTCCCATCGGCATCGACGTCGACGAATTCGCGGCGCTCACGCATGCGAAGGAATCGCGCGACATGTACGAGACCATGAAGCGCGAGTATTCGAGCCGCCGGCTGTTGCTGGGCATCGACCGGCTCGACTACTCCAAGGGTATTCCGCAGCGGGTGCGTTCGTTCCGCGAGCTGCTGGCCAACTACCCCGAAAACCGGCGCAGCGCCACGCTGATCCAGATCGCCTCGCCCACGCGCGAGACGGTCGACGCGTATGGCGACATCCGGCGCGAGCTCGAATCGCTCTGCGGTGCCATCAACGGCGACTACGGCGAACTCGACTGGATGCCGGTGCGCTACATCCACCGCATGGTGGCGCGCAAGCGTGTGCCGGGGCTGTGCCGCGCGGCGGCCGTGGGGCTTGTAACGCCACTGCGCGACGGCATGAACCTCGTCGCGAAGGAATACATCGCGGCGCAGGACCCGGCCGACCCGGGCGTGCTGGTGCTGTCACGCTTTGCGGGAGCGGCCGAGCAGCTGAAGGAAGCGTTGCTGGTGAATCCGTACGACACGCACGGCACAGCGGAAACTGTTCAGCAGGCGCTGCAGATGCCGCTGGAGGAGCGGCGCGAACGGCACCAGAAGTTGTTGTCGCGTATTCGTGAGCAGGATATTCACTGGTGGCGAAATAGCTTTCTCGAGGCGCTGCGGGAAGCGGCTAGCGAACGTTGATTGTTCGGGGTGCGATCACGCCGACGGGGGACATTCGCGGAGGGGAGTACCCGGTGTCATTCGCACGCACCCCGAACAAGTCCCCTACCAGCCAGTAAGCAGACGCACAAAGCGCATCACCGGCCGCGCCTCCACAGCCGAAACCTGCGCAACCAGCGGCACGTGCACCCGCAAATGCACCGGCGTCAGCGCAGACACTTCGATCCAGCCGCCGTGCGGCAGCCGATGCACCTCGCCTTCCTCGAGCAGCGTCTCGGCCATGAACACGGTCTCGCCGAACCATCCGGGCGGCGACACGACCCGGGCGCGGCCCTCGGCCAACTGGAGCCAGGCCCCGGCATCGACCGAGGTGCGCAGGGACTGGCCGGGCTCCAGAACGATGGAATCGGGCGCTTGGGAGAGGGTGGTGATCATGGCGAACCTCGGGTGAATGAGGGTTCATCGTAGAAATTCCGTCGCCTAAAAAACAGGCACACGCCATGACTATTGCGACCGTAACAGCGGTGCCGCCGACGCATCTGTTATGGTCGTTTTCCCTAGCAACTGCATCTGTTTTCGGATGCCCGATACGGGGAACATCGACCCCATGGACTCGCTACCGCTCTACCGCCAGCTCTCCGCGCACTACGTGGACGCGATCCACACCGGCTCCCTCAAGCAGGGCGACAAGCTGCCCTCGCTGCGCAGCCTGATGCGGCTGCACGACATCAGCCTGTCGACCGCGCTGCAGGTCTGCCGAGCCATGGAAAGCGACGGCTGGGTCGAGGCCCGCGACCGTTCGGGCTACTTCGTGCGGCGGCCACAACGGCTGGCCATCGCGCCGATGGAAGAGCCGATTGCCGACGTGCCGCCCGACCCCGCGCAGTTCGTCAGCATGCGCACACGCATGGCCAACTTCATGGCGCGCGGCCGGCATACGGGCGTGAAGCTCAACTTCGCCATCGCCCGCGCGGCTCCCGAGCTGTATCCCGCCGAGGCCCTGCGCAACTCGATGACGCGCGCACTGCGCCAGCGGCCCGAGCTGCTGACCACCGCCTCGTCGCAAAAAGGCCACGAGCAGTTCCGCGAAGCGCTGGCACAGCGCAGCCTGCGCGTGGGCATGACGGTGCCGCCCGACGAAGTGCTCGTCACCAACGGCTGCATCGAGGCGCTGAACCTCGCGCTGCGCGCCATCGCCAAGCCCGGCGACACGGTGGCCGTGGAGTCGCCCACCTTCTACGGCCTGCTGCAGGTGCTCGAAAGCCTGGGGCTGCGCGCGCTGGAGATTCCGACCAGCCCGCAAACGGGCATCTCCCTGGAAGCGCTCGACCTCGCCATCCACACCTACGACGACATCAAGGCCGTGGTAGTGGTGCCGCACCTGCAGAACCCCATCGGCAGCGTGATGCCCGACGCCCACAAGCAGCGGCTGGTGCACCTGTGCGAGAGCCACGGCATCGCGCTGGTCGAAGACGACACCTACAGCGACCTCGTGGAAAGCGACGCGCCGCTGCGCGCGGTGAAGTCGTGGGACCGCACGGGCAACGTGATCTATTGCGCGTCGCTGCACAAGGTGCTGGCGCCGGGGCTGCGGCTGGGCTGGATCACCGCCGGGCGCTGGCACGCGCAGGTGGAAATGCTCAAGTACGCGCAGACCCGCAACAACGAGGCGCTGGCGCAGATCGCCGCGGGCGAGTTCGTCGCGAGCGGCGGCTACGACCGCCACCTGCGCCGGCTGCGCGAGCGGCTGCACGTGCAGCGCGACCAGACGGCGGATGCCATCGCAAAGTACTTTCCGTCGGGCACGCGGCTGAACCTGCCGCGCGGCGGGCTGCAGCTGTGGGTCGAGCTGCCCGGGCAACGCTCGTCGGTGGACGTGTTCGACGCGGCGCTGCGCGAACACATGCTGGTGGCGCCGGGCGCACAGTTTTCGAACTCGGGGCGCTTCGACAACTACCTGCGCATCAACTGCGGCTGGCCGTATTCGAAGGCGGTGGATGCGGGGCTGCAGCGGCTGGGCGAGATCGTGTCGGCCGTGCGGCCGCCGCACTAGCAACCAGCCGGCGATTCAGACGATGTAGAACACGACGGCGTCGCGCCTTGCGGCCGCGCCGGCGAAGAAGCGCTTCACGCCCTCCATGAAGCCCTCGAGGTCCCGGGCGCCGTCCTGCCAGACCTTGGCCCAGTAGAGTTCGCTGAACTTCGCCGGCTCGCCGGTGAAGCGGCCCATCAGTTCCGCCACGTCGCGCTGCGCGAGCCGGGCCGCGGTGCGCTCGACGTGGGCGGCCGTGAGATAGATGCAGCCCAGCCCGTCGGTGCCGTCGAGCTCCTCGCCGTCAACCGCCTCGGGCAGCAGCGTGCGCACCACGTCCCAGGCCTGCTCCACCGTCTGGCTGTCGTGCGGGCCGCCCTGCGCGGCCGGTGAATGCAGGAAGCCCGACACGGTGGACGGATCGATCACCAGCGCGCGCAGCCGGTAGCGGTCCAGGGCGTAGAAGGCGCCGCCGATGCTCATGTGCTGGGTTCCATGCGTGCGGCGCGGGCCACCGCGGCGAGCACCATGCTCACGCTGTCGATGTTGCGCTGCGCGTTGTCGATGTTCCTGAAGTGGTCGGGCGCGCAGATCTGGTTGAGCAGCAGCGTGCGCTTGAAATGCATCAGCGCCTGGCGCAAGTCGCCCTCTTCCTGCGCGATCAGGCCCAGGTCGTTGTGGGCGGTTGCGGCCGCCTGGGAAATGCCCCGGCAGCTGCCCTGCTGGATGTCGAGCGAGCGCTCGAACAGCGGCCTGGCCTTGTCGAATTCGCGGCGCGCCATGAACAGGCTGGCGAAGTTGTTGAGCATGTCGGAATGCAGTTCGGCGTCGCCCTCGCCCGGCGGGAGCTTGTCCAGATGCACGAGGGCGCGCGCGTAGCAAAGCTCGGCTTTGGCGTCCTGGCCGGACTCGGCATAGAGAAACGCCAGGTTGTTGAATGCGCGCACCACGCCATCGCTGGAGCCGCCCCGGGCTTCGGCCACCGCCATGGCGATGGTCTTCTTGTAGAGCGCTTCGGCCTCTTCGGCCCGCCCGGCCGCAGCATGCAGCAGCGCCAGGGTGTTGGTCGGCCCGCGCCGCCAGCTGTCGTCGAGGCCGAGCAGCCCGATCATGGCCAGGGCTTCGTCCGCCGAGGCCTGTGCCTTGTCGTACCACTGCAGCCGGCGGCACAGTTCCGCATAGCTGGCCAGCTGGAGCACCACGGCCCTGTCCGCGCCGCCGTACAGCCGGCGACTGGCGGCGACGGCTTCGGCGCAGAACTTCTCGGCCCGGGGCAGGTCGCCCTGGGCCAGTGCGTCGCGGTAGCGCGCGTCGCGGTCTTCGAGCAGGTTCAGCAGCGCGCCTTCTTCGTCGGACGCAGCGCCGTGGGCCTTGCGTTCGGCGATGCCGGTCAGGGTCAGGTCCAGCGCCTTGCGGGCGATGTCCATGTCTTCCGCCGGCATGCCAATCTTGCGGCCGATGGAAAGGCTTTCCTCCAGGCTGGCCCGGGCCCTGTCGAAGGCCTTGAACTGGTAGCAGGCCTGGCCGAGCATGCACAGCGTCATCGCGAGGTTCTGGTGCGGGCCCTTGAACACGCGGCGCGCGGTGGCGACGATCTGCTCGGCGATGGCGACGGCGCCGGCCCAGTCTTCGGCCTCGGCGGCGGCCACGAAGCGCTCCTGCAGCTTGTTGGCTTCAGCGAGGGCGGCGAGGTCGTATTCCTTGGCCTCTCGTGTCCCGGCGCGACGGGCGCGCTGGCGGGCCGGAGCTTCTTCACCATCTTCGACAGCGGCCCCATCCTGCTGCTTCATCCGCCGGTAGATCCAGTAGACGTCGAACAGCATCCACGGCAGCACAAGCGCCAGGCCGAAGCGCGATCCCGGCAGGCCGGCGACGCCATACAGCAGCAGCGCCAGTTGCGCCGCGCCGCCCAGGTAGCTCCCGAGATAGAAGCGATGCGCCCCGATGAAGCCGCCCACCAGCCACAACAAGTAGGCATAGGAGCGACGGCGAGGCAGCAGGGTCATGATGTTCGCCGGATCGTACGATGTGGCCGTTCAGTCGAGCAGCGCCAGTGCGGCGTAGTCGCCGACCTTGTCGCCCAGGCCGGCGGGCACGAGGCGCACGCCTTGCGTGAGCGGCGGCAGCTTGCCGTCTACATGCGCCTGCAGCCTCGGCAGCAGAAAGTCGCGGTGGTGCCAGAACACGCTGCCGCCCAGGCTGATGCGCTGCAGGTCGAGCGTGGCAATCAGGTTGTAGAGCATGCGGCCCATCACCCGGCACAGCGCGTCGACGATTTCCAGCGAATGCGGCTCGCCGGCTGCGGCCGAGCTGAAAAGATCGGCCGCGGGCTGGCCGAAGCGCCGGGCGATCGAGTTGCCGGCAATCAGCCCTTCGACGTCGCCGACGTTGCCGCAGCCGCACAGCGCCCCGCTGGCGTCGTCCACCACGAAGCTGTGGCCCGCATGGCCGGCGTTGCCGTTCTTGCCGCGCAGCGCGCGGCCGTCCACGCACAGGCCGACGCCGACGCCGGTGCTCCACGTAACGTAGGCGCAATCGTCCAGCCCCTTGAGCGCGCCCCAGTGGCGCTCGGCCTCCAGCGCGGCGACCGCATCGTTCTCGACCCGCACGCGGGCGAAGCGCTTTGCCAGCGGCGCCTCGACCAGCGCGGTCATCCATGTGTTGGGCAGGCCGCGCGCCGGGCCGGCGATGCCGCCGCAGATGTTGGGCGTGGCCAGTTCGACCTTGCCCTCGCGCAGCTCGAAGGGCCCGGCCGACGACACGCCCACGCGGTCGATGGTTGCGGCATCGATGCCTTGCTCCGCGCAGACCTCGTCGATCATCCGCATGATCTGCACCGCCACCGCGTCGTTGTCGCCGGTCTTGGCCGTGGGCTCGCTGCGGCGGCCGATCAGCGGCGCGTCGCTCGAAGCGGAAAGGCTTACGGCCACCTTGGTGCCACCGATGTCTACGCAGGCTCTCATTGCTGTTTGTCTTTTCTCTACAGAAGACGCGCGACCAGCGCCGCGATCATGCTGAGCACCACGGTGCTGGCAATCGGCAGTTGCCACTCGCGGCCGAAGGCGCGGAACTCGAAATCGCCGGGCAGTCGTCCGAAGCCGAAGCGGCGCAGCCAGGCCGTCAGGCCGCTCATGAGCACCAGTGCGAGGACGACGACGATCAGCCAGCGGAACATGTTCGACAGTCTAGGCCGAGAGGATGGCCATCGCTTGCCGGTGGAGTTCGGGCGTTGCCGCCGCGATCACCCGCCCGTCGGACTTCAGCCCCAGCGGCTGGCCCTGCCAGTCGGTGATGACGCCGCCCGCGGCCTCGATCAGACCGGCGGGGCCGAGGTAGTCGTAAGGCTGCAGGCCGGTCTCGACCACGAGGTCGATGGTGCCGCCCGCCAGCTGGGCGTAGCCGTAGCAGTCGCCGCCGAAGCGGCGCATCGCGCACTGGCGGCTGAGCCGGTCGAAGGCAGTCCAGTCGGCCGGCGCGAAGATGTCGGGCGAGGTGGTGACGATGCGGGCCTTGGCCACCTCGGTGCAGCTGCTGGCGCGCACGGGCTGGCCGTCGCGCGTGGCGCCCTTGCCGGCCTCGCCGATCCAGCGCTCCTTGAGCACCGGCATGTCGACCACGCCCAGCACGATGCGGCCGCCCTGCAGCACACCGATCAGCGTGCCCCACAGCGGTGAGCCGGTGATGAAGCTGCGCGTGCCGTCGATGGGGTCGAGCACCCAGACGCGCTCTGCGTCGAGCCGCTCGGGGCCGTGCTCCTCGCCGTAGATGCCGTCGGCCGGCACCCGCGCGCCAAGGATTTCGCGCATGGCCGTCTCGGCGGCGCGGTCGGCCAGCGTGACCGGGCTTTCGTCGGCCTTGGTGATGATGTCCAGCGGCGTACGGAAGTAGTGCATCGACTGCGCTGCGGCGGCATCGGCCAGCGCCTGGGCAATCGACGAAAGATCGGGGGTCGAGGAGCTCATGGGAGAGTGGTTAACACATGCCAAAACCTGCGATTAGACCCGAGCCGGGCCGGGTTTGACACGGCGGGGGCGCCGGTCCTAGCATGGCCCGAAAATTGCCAGGAGACAAAACAAATGGCCTCGCTCAAATTCCTGCGCACCACGCTGCTCGCCCTCCTGCTCGGCGCCTCGGCCCTGCTGGCGCACGCCACCCCTTCCGACGCCGAGGACAAGCTGATCGACACGCTGATCCAGCGCGTCTCGAAGATGTCGGCGATGGTCTTCCTGCGCAACGGCAACGAATACACCGCCGCCGACGCCGCCAAGCACATGCAGGCGAAGTACGACTACTTCAAAAAGGAGCTGGTGACGGCCGAAGACTTCATCGAGCGCTGCGCCTCGCGCTCGGAGATGACGGGGCAGGCCTACAAGGTGAAGCTCAACAACGGCACGGTGCGCGACGCCAACGAGTTCCTCAACGGCGAGCTGCGCACGATGCGGCAAGCCGCGAAGAAGACCAGCGGCTAGCTAGCGCTGCTGGCCCCAGCGGCGCACCGTGAGCCGCTCCAGCGTCTTGAAGCCCAGACTCTCGACCAGCAGGCCGATCAGCACCACCATCGCAAGGCCCGCGAACACGCGGTCGGTGTACAGCTCGTTGCGGTTCTGGAAGATGTACCAGCCCAGCCCGCCCTTGCCCGACGAGGCGCCGAACACCAGTTCGGCCGCGATCAGCGTACGCCAGGCAAAGGCCCAGCCGATCTTCAGGCCCGACAGGATCGACGGCAGCGCAGCCGGCACCAGGATCTGCAGCACGTAGCGCAGGCCCTTCAGCCCGTAGTTGCGCCCCGCCATGCGCAGCGTCTCGGGCACGCCCTGGAAGCCCGCATAGGTGTTGAGCGCCAGCGGCCACAGCACCGAGTGGATCAGCACGAACACGAGGCTGCCGCGCCCCAGCCCGAACCACAGCAGCGCCAGCGGCAGCAGCGCGATGGCGGGCAGCGGGTTGAACATGGACGTGAGCGTGTCCAGCAGGTCGCGGCCGATCTGCGTCGACACGGCGAGCGTGGTGAGCGCGAATGCCAGCAGCACGCCGGCGAGGTAGCCCTGAAGCAGCACGGCCAGCGAGATGCGCACCTTCTCGATCAGCTCGCCGCTGGCAAGCCCTTCGAACAGCGCGCTCGCCGTGGCGGTGAAGGTGGGCAGCAGCAGGTCGTTGTTCTGCCAGCGGGCCGCAAGCTCCCACAGCACGGCGATGACGGCGAGGATCAGCCCCTTGCGCAGCCAGGCCTGCGACCAGATGCGCGCCCCCAAGGGCAGCGTGCGTTCGACCGGCAGCTCGGTGAAGGGCTCGAGCGTGCGCTCGTATTCGGGGCGGATGGGAGGAACGATCGCGCTCATGCCGCGGCCTCCTCATGTTCTTCTTCGAACAGCATGTCGTGGATGCGCTGCGCCGTGCTTTGGAACTCGGCACCGCCCAGGCTCGCAAGCGAAAAGCCGTGGCTGTTGATCTCGGCGCGCATGCGCCCCGGGTGCGGCGAAAGCAGCGCGATGCGGTTGCCCACCACCAGAGCCTCTTCGATCGAGTGCGTGACGAACAGCAGCGTGAAGCGCACCTCGTCCCACAGCTCGAGCAGTTCCTGCTGCATCTTGCGGCGCGTGAGCGCGTCGAGTGCGGCAAAGGGTTCGTCCATCAGCAGCACGCGCGGCTGCATCGCAAGCGCGCGAGCAATCGCCACGCGCTGCTTCATGCCACCCGAGAGCTGGTGCGGATGCACATCGGCAAACTTTGCAAGGCCGACCTTGTCGAGGTAGTGCAGCGCGCGTTCGGCGGCTTCCTTCTTGCCGAGCGTGCGCGAAGCCAGCAGCGGGAACATCACGTTCTGCTTCACGGTCTTCCACGGCGGCAGCTGGTCGAACTCCTGGAACACGACGATGCGGTCGGGGCCGGGCTGCGTTACGCGATGGCCTTCGAGGCGGATCTCGCCTTCGACCGGCGGGATGAAGCCCGCCACGGCCTTCAGCAGCGTGGACTTGCCGCAGCCCGAGGGGCCGAGCAGCACGAAACGGTCGGCGGCGTGGACATCGAAACTCACGCGGTGCGTGGCGCGGACAACTCGCTCGGGGGTGCGGTATTCGAGGCTGACCTTGTCCACCTGTAGCAGCGGTGCGCTTTCTTGCCCCCTCTCCCTCTCTCGCTCGCGGGAGAGGGTTGGGGTGAGGGCGAGTGGCGATGCCAGAGGCTCCCCCCTCACCCCTGCCCTCTCCCGATGTGAGAGGGAGTTACCCCGGGAAGGCAAAGCCGCTGCCGTGCTCATCGATCAATTCCCCGACGAATTCTGCGCATCGTCGAAGAAGTAATCCTTCACCGAAGCCGGCTTGTTCTTGATCGCGCCCACACGGTGCATGAACTCCGCCAGCGGATACGTGTTCTGCGGCGTGGTCTTGAACTGCACCTCGGGGTTCTTGATGATCTTCAGCAGCAGATCGCGGTCGAGCTTCGCGTTGCTCACCTTCAGGTAGATATCGGCCGCCTTCTCAGGGTTGGCCGTGACGAACTTGGCCGCTTCGTCGAGCGCATCGACAAAGGCCTTGTACGTCTTCGGGTTCTCGCTGCGGAATTTTTCCGTCGCGTAGAGCACCGTCGCCGACGACGGACCGCCCAGCACCTGGTACGAGTTGAGCACGATGTGTGCATTCGGATTGCCCGCGAGCTCCTGCTCCTGGAACGGCGGATTGCCGAAGTGCCCCGTGATCTCCGTGCCGCCCTTGATGATGGCCGCAGCCGCATCGGGGTGCGGCAGCGCCACGCTGATCTTGTCGAGCCGGTTGAACTCCTTGTCGCCCCACAGCTTGGCCGAGGCGAACTGCAGCACGCGCGACTGCACCGACACGCCCACGGCGGGCAGCGCGATGCGGTCCTTGTCGGTGAAGTCGGCGATCGTCTTCACGTTCGGGTTGTTGCTCACCAGGTAGTACGGGAAGTTGCCCAGCGAGGCCACGCCCTTCACGTTCTGCTTGCCCTTGGTGCGATCCCACAGCGTGAGCAGCGGGCCCACGCCGGCGCCCGCGATCTCGATGTTGCCTGACAGCAGTGCGTCGTTGACGGCCGAGCCGCCCGAGAGCTTGACCCATTCGACCTTGGCGTCGACGCCCACGGCCTTCGCGTGCTTCTCGATGAGCTTCTGCTCCTGCGCGACGTTGAGCAGCAGGTAGACGATGCCGAATTGCTCGGCGATGCGGATCTGGCCTTCGGCATGCGCAGCGAGGCTGCCAGCGAGAAGGCCGAGGCCGGTGACGAGCGCGGCGGCTTTGCGGGTGAAGCGGTTCATTGACGGGGGTCCGGAAGAAAGATCAGAAAGGCGTGTCGCCGACGATGGTGGTGCGGTTGAGGCGGCGGCGCAGGTGGTCTGGCGTACCCGCTGCGAGGTGCATCAGCGAGCGGTTGTCCCAGAACACCAGGTCGTGCGGCGCCCACTGGTGGCGATAGACGAACTCGGGCTTCACGCTGTGCGCGAACAGCTCGGCGAGCAAGGCGTCGCTTTCGGCCTGCGGCAAACCGACGATGCGCGTGGTGAAGTGCTCGCTGACGAACAGCGCCTTGCGGCCTGTCTCGGGGTGCGTGCGCACCACGGGCTGGACGGCTGGGGCGACCTGATCGATCTGCGCTTGCGAGAGCTTGGGGCGCCACGGATTCTTGGCGCGCAGCTCTTCGTACTTGGCGAGGTAGCTGTGCTCAGCCTTCAGCGGCAGGACGCGCTGCTGCAGCTCGGGGCTCAGCGACTCCCATGCGAGATGCTGGTCGGCGAACAGCGTGTCGCCGCCTTCGCTCGGCAGCTCCTGCGCGTGCAGCAGGGAGCCCAGGCTGGGGTTGGGTTTGTACGAAATGTCGGAATGCCAGTAGACGCCCGCATCGCCGAGGCCGATGGGCTCGCCGTTCTCCTTGATGTTGGAGACGATGAGGATCTCGGGGTGGTTCTTCAGCTGGAATTGGTGCAGGACGTGGATTTCGAGCGGGCCGAAGCGGCGGCTGAAGTCGATGTGCTCCTGCGGGGTGATCTGCTGGTCGCGGAATACCAGGACGTGGTGGTCGAGGTGGGCTTTGTGGATTCGAGCGAAGTCTTCGGTGCTGATTGGCTTCGAGATGTCGAGGCCGATGATTTCGGCGCCTACGGGGGCATCGAAGGGGCGCACTTCGAAGTGCTGTGCGGCGGGCTCGGGCCCGCTGCTGGAAAGAACGGCTGTCATGCCGGGAATGTAGGGGCCGGTTTGTTGTTTCCCAACGAACTCTTCGTTGATAGCTTATGACTTTGGATGTTTGGGTTCCGAGGCCGGGTCTCGCCCCGGCCTCGGAAAAACAAACAACCACAGTCACTCAAAGCGTATGACTGCGATCCCCATCAACAAACCCCATCGCATCCCAAGCCCCCCCAACAGCAAACCCGACAACCTTGAACAGTTCCCCCATCTCATGCTCATGGATCAACCGCGCAGCCATCGCCCGCTCGGCAACAGACCCGGCTTCCATCCGAGCCAACAACCCACAGTTCAGCAGAAACCGCGCCTGACTCGTATAGCCCAGCACCTCAAGCCCCGCGTCCTGCCCAGCCAGCGCAATACCCGTGAAGTCGACATGCGCAGTGATGTCCTTGTAGCCCACATCAGACAGCGGATCGCCATCAGCCTGGTGCGCCCGGTGGCACATCACCGTGCCCATATGCCGCTGCGGGTGGTAGTACTCGGCCTCGGGAAAACCGTAGTCGATAAGAAAAGCCGCGCCCTTCCCAAGCCGATCCGCCAGCGTCGCAATGAATGCCCGAGCCTGCGGATGAATCTCGGTGAGGTAGTCGTGCCCGCCGGGCACTTCGATCGGCGGGTGAAGTTCGGTGGAACGGTCCGCCCATGTCCAACCGTCGTCGCTCGCATTGCGCACCACGCCGCGTTCGAACCACTGCCCGCCCACACGCGCCAGCAATTGCACAGGCATCGCATCGAGCACTTCGTTTCCGACCACCACGCCTTCCATCGACTCAGGCAGCTCGTTCAGCCACTCGACACGATCCGCATACCGCACCAGCGCCTGCTGCTGCCGCTCCCGCAACGTGCCGGACAGATCGACGATGCGATAGCGCACATCGCTGCGCCCCATCTCGTCGAGCGCATGCAGCAGCTGAACCGCCAACGCACCAGAACCGGCGCCGAATTCCCAAACCGTGTCGGTCCCCGTCTTCTCCAGCGCCTCGGCCACCTGAGCCGCCAGGGTCTGGCCAAACATCGGCGTGAGTTCCGGCGCCGTCACGAAGTCGCTGCCCGAAGAAGGCATGTGCCCGAACTTGGCGGAAGTGTTGGCGTAGTAGCCCAGGCCGGGCGCATACAACGCGAGTGCCATGAAGCGGTCGAACCCGATCCATCCACCCGCGCGCTCGACGGAACGCGCAATGAGGTGGTCGAGGGCGGTAGGTAAACTGCTGGGGGTCGTCTTTGTCGTCACAGCGCCATTCTCCCTCTCCCCGCATGAGCCCCGTTTCCCAAGCCCCTGCCTCCCGCCGCACCGTTCTCGTCACGGGCGCAGGCCGCAGGCTGGGCCGCGAGATCGCGCTGGGGCTTGCCGCAGGCGGCTGGCAAGTGGCGGTGCACTACCGGAGTTCGCTGGCCGAGGCCGAGCAGACGGTGGCCGACTGCGCCGCGCTCTCGGGCGACTCGGCCCTGTTCGCCGCCGACCTCGAAGACGAACAGGCCACGCGCGCCCTGCTGCCCCGCGTGGTCGCGCGCTTTCGCAGCGTCGACGCCGTGGTGCACAGCGCAGCGCTGTTCGAGCACGACGAAGCCGCCACCTTCGGCTATGCGCTCATGGAACGCCATGCGCGCAGCAACACCGGCGCGGCCATCCTGCTGGCGCAGGCGCTGCATGAACACGTGACGGCGCGCGACGCGCAAGGCGCGGTTGTCCATCTGCTCGACCAGAAGTTGTGGAACCCGAACCCCGACTTCCTGAGCTACACGCTGTCGAAGGCCGCGCTCGAAGCCGCCACGCCGATGCTGGCACTGGCCCTCGCGCCTCGCGTGCGCGTGGTGGGCGTGGCGCCCGGCCTCACGCTGGCGAGCCACATGCTGGACGACGACAAGTTCGCGCAATTGCACAAACTGTCGCCTCTGGGCCGCTCCTCCACCCCGGACGACGTGGTCGCCACGGTGAAGTTCGCGCTGGAGAACCGCTCGATCACCGGCACCACGCTGCTGGTGGACGGCGGCCAGCACCTGATGAAATTCGAGCGCGATTTCTCGCTCATGTGAGCACCACCACCATGTCCACTCCCTCGCAAGGCCACCAGACACTCACCCTCCAGGGCCTGCGCTTCGACGCCAACCTGGGCATCCTCGAACAGGAGAAGACGGCGCCGCAACCGATCCTGGTCGATGCCGAACTCAACCTCGGCCCGCAGCCGCTGCTGCCGCAGGACGACGACATCTTCCACGTGCTCGACTACCGCAAGGTGCGCCGCATCATCATCGAAGAGTGCACCGCCGAGCACGTCAACCTGCTCGAAAGCCTGATCGGCAAGCTGGTGCAGCGCCTGCTGCAGCTGCCCGGCGTGGTGGGCGTGCGCGTGAAGATCGCCAAGCTCGAAATCTTCGACGACTGCGAAGTGGCGATCCGCATGGAAGCCGGCGAGTGGTGAGCAACAGCCCCTCAGGCCGCTGAACCACAAGCCACGGCGGGCTTGACGGCCAAAGGCCACATCCGCACGGCAAGCGCACCCAGCCCCGACACCGCCCCCAGCAAGGCCACGGCCGACCAGCCCCACTGCGCCAGCACCAGGGCGCCGAGCGCGGAACCCGTGGCCATGCCGATGAACACGCCGGTGAAGAACACCGCATTGAGCCGGCTGCGCGCACCGGGGTCGATGCCGTAGACCACGGTCTGGTGCGCGATCAACGCGGCCTGCAGCCCGAAGTCGAAGCCGATGGCGCTGGCCACGATCAGCCCCAGCCGAGCGGCAGGCGCCATCAGCGGTGCAAACAGCATGGCCGCGAACGACACCACGACCAGCACGGCGCCCATGCGGATCACCAGCTCGGGACCGCGGCGGTCCGCCAGGCGCCCGGCGAGCGGCGCGGCCAGCGCACCCGCCGCACCGGCCAGGCCGAAGGCGCCGGCAGCCGCGCTGCCCAGATGGAAGGGCGCACCGTGCAGCATCACGGCCAGCGTCGACCAGAAGGCGCTGAAACCCACCGACAGCAGGGCCTGCGCAAAGGCGGCGCGGCGCAGCGCGCTGTGGCGCTTCCACAGATCCGCCAGCGAGCCCAGCAGCGCGCCGTAGCCCAGCTGCGTGGTCGGGCGCAGGTGCGGCAGGCCGCGCGCCGCGGCAACGCCAATGAACGCGATGCTGGCCGCCGCGACCATGAACATCGTGCGCCAGCCGAAGTGCTCGGCCACGAAGCCGCTGAGCACGCGCGACAGCAGGATGCCCAGCAGCAGCCCCGTCATCACCGTGCCGACAATCTTGCCGCGGTGCGCCTCGGGCGCCAGCGTGGCGGCGGCCGGCACCACGTCCTGCGCCATGGTGGCGGCAAGGCCGATGACGAGGCTGGCCGCCAGCAGCGGGCCGACCGAGGGCGAAAAAGCTGCACCGAGCAACGCCAGCACCAGCACCGTTGCCTTGACGAGGATGATGCGGCGGCGGTCGAAGCGGTCGCCCAGCGGGGCGAGCAGCAGGATGCCGAGCGCATAGCCCAGCTGCGTGAGCGTGGGCACGAAGCCCACGGAACGGGCCGAGGCGCCGATGTCGGGCCCGAGCACGCCCAGCATGGGCTGGCTGTAGTAGAGCGCCGCGACACCGAAGCCGGCGCTGGCGGCCAGCAGCAGGATCAGCGAGCCGGGCAGTCGCTCATGCGTTGATTGAATGGAAGACATGGTGTTAACCCTTAGAACCAGAAGCAAGGGCCGGAGTTTGCAGGGCGGTAGCAGTCAAAGGTAGCCTCCCGGGTCGAACAATTGATATACGCTTGGCGCATGGAAAAGCCCGCTCCCGCCGACCGCATCGAGCTGATGCAGACCTTCGTGCGCATCGTCGAGGCCGGCAGCCTGTCGGCCGCAGCCACGCAGATGGGCACCACCCAGCCCACCGTGAGCCGCCGCCTGCAGGCGCTCGAGCGCTCGCTGGGCGTGCGGCTGCTGCAGCGCTCCACGCACGCGATGAAGCTCACGGAGGACGGCGAGCGCTGCTTCGACCGCGCCAAGGAGCTGATCCAGAGCTGGGGCGCCTTCGAGGCCGAGCTGCGCGGCGTCGGCGACCAGCCCGAGGGCCGGCTGCGCGTGGTGGCGCCGCACGCCTTCGGGCAGCAGTTGCTGGTCGGCCCGCTGGCCGGGTACCTGCAGCGCCATCCGCAGGTGACGGTCGAATGGCTGCTGCACGACAGCCCGCACGACCAGACGCCCGACTTCATCGCCGAGGGCGTCGACTGTGCGATTCGCGTCGGTGAAGTGACTGACCCGGCCGTGGTGGCGATCCGGCTGTCCGAGGTGCCGCGCATCGCGATTGCCGCGCCTTCTCTTTTCGAGGGTGCGGCCGCAGTGCCCACCCACCCCCGCGAGCTGGAAGCCCTGCCCTGGCTGGCCGCGCGCAACTTCTACCGCACCGAGGTCGTGCTCACGCACGAGACCACCGGCGAGGTGTGCCGCGTGCCGATCCGCCCGCGCCTGATCACCGACAGCCTCTACGCCCTGCGCAGCGCCGTCGTGCTGGGCCTGGGCGCGGGCGTGTCGTCGACATGGATGCTGACCGAGGAGATCGCCGCGGGCCGGCTGCTGCATCTGGTGCCGCAGTGGCGCGGGACGCCCGCGCCGGTGTACCTGGCGTACCCGTACGCGCGCTTCTACCCGGCGAAGCTGCGGCTCTTCGTCGAGGCGATGCGCACCGCCTTTCCCGCCGCGTAGCGTGCGGAATGGGGATCGGGGACAATCCCCCCCTTCCCCCGACTCCCCGAAGTAGCCTGCCCATGAACGCCGTCTGGATCGACGAGGCGCCCGCCGCCGCCGACGCCACTGCCAATTCCCTGAAGATCGAGCGCGAAACGCACAAGCTCGAAAAGCGCCTGTGCCGCCAGGTCGGGCAGGCCATCGTCGACTACAACATGATCGAAGAGGGCGACAAGGTCATGGTGTGCGTATCGGGTGGCAAAGACAGCTACGCGCTGCTCGACATCCTGCTCAAGCTGAAGGCGCGCGCGCCGATTCACTTCGACATCGTCGCAGTCAACCTCGACCAGAAGCAGCCCGGCTTTCCCGAAGAGGTGTTGCCCAAGTACCTGAGCGACCTGGGCGTGGACTTCCACATCGAGAACCAGGACACCTACAGCATCGTCAAGCGCGTGATCCCGGAGGGCAAGACCACCTGCGGCCTGTGCAGCCGGCTGCGCCGCGGCATCCTGTACCGCGTGGCCGACGAGCTGGGCGCCACCAAGGTCGCGCTGGGCCACCACCGCGACGACATGCTGCAGACCTTCTTCCTCAACATGTTCTTCGCCGGCAAGCTCAAGAGCATGCCGCCCAAGCTGGTGAGCGACGACGGCAAGCACATCGTGATCCGCCCGCTGGCCTACGTGGCCGAAAAAGACACGGTGCGCTGGGCCCAGCACCGCGAGTTCCCGATCATTCCGTGCACGCTGTGCGGCAGCCAGGAAAACCTGCAGCGCAAGCAGGTCGGCGAAATGCTGCGCGAGTGGGACAAGAAGTACCCCGGCCGCGTGGAGAACATGTTCACCGCGCTGCAGAACGTGGTGCCGTCGCACCTGCTCGACGGAACGCGGCACGACTTCAAGGGTCTGAAGGCGACGGGCGTGGCGGATGACGACGGCGACAAGGCCTTCGACACCCCCTCCTTCGATCTGCTCTCCCAGGCACCTGCCGCCCTGCGCATCGTCCAGGGCTGACCGGGCACCCCAGGGGAATTTTGGGCTTTGCGCCCGGAGACCCTCATGAAACTTGCGTTCTCTGCTCTTCTTCTTGCAGCAAGCCTGACGGGTTGCGCCACCTCCTGGGTGGTCGACAGCGACGTCAAGAGCTTTGCCTCCCCCGGCACCGTGGCGCCCGGCGCCACCTACCGCTTCGACCGCCTGCCCTCGCAGCAGGCCGACGGCGCGCGGCAGGAATCGCTCGAAGCCATGGCCGCCGCGGCGCTCGACAAAGTCGGCCTGCGCCGCGACGACGCCAAGCCCCAGTACACCGCGCAGATCGGCGCGCGCGTGACGGCCGGCCTCTCGCCCTGGGCCGATCCGTGGCTCTACAACGGCCCCTGGGGTTATGGCTACGGCGGCTATGGCTACTACGGCCGGCGCTGGTACGGCGGCGGCTGGTATGGCGGCCCGGCGTTCGCGCCGCCAGCCAACCCCTGGTATGAGCGCGAAGTGAGCGTGGTGCTGCGCGAGGTGGGCTCCAACCGCGTGGTCTACGAGACCCGCGCCCGCAACGATGGCCCCTACACCTCGAGTGCGGCGATCCTGCCGGTGATGTTCCAGGCCGCGCTGCAGGGCTTCCCGAACCCGCCGCAGGGTGAGCGCCGGGTCAACATCGAGCTGTCAACGGCCAAAAAGTAGCGCTTCTAGAATCCCGCGAATGGAAGAAGCCACCCGCCTGATCGCCGTTCGCCACGGCGAAACCGCCTGGAACGTCGACACCCGCATCCAGGGCCAGCTCGACATCGGGCTCAACGAGACCGGACTCTGGCAGGCGCGGCGCGCCGGTGGTGCGCTGGCCGACGAGCCGATTGGTGTCGTCTACGCCAGCGACCTCTCGCGCGCCTGGCAGACCGCAGAAGAAATCGCCAAGCCCCATGGCCTGGCCGTGCAACCCGAGCCGCGCCTGCGCGAGCGTGCCTTCGGGCATTTCGAGGGCCTGAGCTTCGCCGAGATCGAAGCCACGCTGCCGGTGCAGGCCAAGCTCTGGCGCGAGCGCGATCCCGAGTTCGAACCCGACGGCGGCGAGAGCCTGCTGGTGTTCCGCGACCGCGTGACAGGCGTGGCCTCCGAGCTGGCGGCACGACATCCGGGCGAGCTGGTCGTGCTGGTTGCACACGGCGGCGTGATGGACGTGCTGTACCGCGCAGCCACCCGCCAGGAGCTGCAGGCGCCACGCACCTGGCAGCTGGGCAATGCAGCCATCAACCGCATGCTGTGGACGCCGGAAGGTTTCAGCCTTGTGGGCTGGAGCGACACCGCCCATCTGGCGGCGGACACGCCGCTCGATGAGCCCACGACCTAGCGCGACGGCACGATGGGCCGCTTGCCTTTCTCCGACCCGGGCAAGACGCTCCCATGAAAAGAACAAATTCGCCCCCCTCGGCGTACGCCAGTTGGGATGCATCCCAGACGCTGTCTGCGCCGTGGACCGACGCCACGCATCTGGGAAGCTTCGTCACCCTGGAGGCCGGCGACACCATTGCGCGCGAAGGCGAACGGCACGACTACTTCTATCTTTTGCGATCGGGGTTCGTTCACTCCACGATCCAGCGAAGCAACGGCTCGGAGTTCCTGCTCGAGATCTTCGGACCGGGTGCGATTTTTGGCGAAGGCCCCGCGTTTGCCGACAGTCCTCGGCCCACGACGACCCGGGCGGTCGCGCCGGCCATTCTCAGCCGCTATCGCCCGGCGGATGTCGCGCAGCAATTTTCGGAGCTTCCCGAACTCGCGACCTCATTGATCCAGCTGCTCGGCTTCAAGAATCACATGATCGTCGCCAAGCTTGCCGGGGTGGCCTCGGCGGCGCCCAAGGAGCGGGTCATCGATTTGCTGCTGCGTGTGGCACGCCTGCCATCGGCGCAGGCATCGAAACAACTCACCGTCGATCTGACGCATGAGCAGATCGGCGCCATGACGGCATTGAGCCGCGTCACCGTCACCCGCACGTTGAATGCGCTGGCGGGACACGGGCTCATTGAAACGCGGGCCCGGCAGGTCAGCATCCCGAATGCGCCGGCCCTGCGGCGTTTCCGCGATGCGTCACCATAAGAAAAAAGCCCACTTCCTGTATCGCTGGATACCGTCGAGCCCTTCCCCCATCGCCATCATTCACCCCGTCACACACATGGATGGGAAGAGCGGAGGAGGGAACGGGAGGAGCCGTTGAAGAAGAGGCCCGCCTTCAATTGGCGATGGCCCGGGTGTGACGTTTCGCAGGACTGCCAAAGTCCTTTCTGGCCGGGTGGCTCACGCTCATGACCATCCGGCATCTTTTGGATCGCCGTCAGGCGTGCGAGGCGGCGTGACCGCCCGCTGCAGCTTCGGCCTTGGCCTCTCCCGGCAGATCGACCATCGGCCCCGTGCCGCTGTAGCGGTCCAGCGCCAGGTAGATGGCAGGCGTGATGTACAGCGTGATCACCTGCGAGAAGATCAGCCCACCCACCACGGCCACGCCCAGCGGCTGGCGCAGCTCGGCGCCGGCGCCCAGGCCCAGCGCCAGCGGCAGTGCACCCATCAGCGCGGCCAGCGTGGTCATCAGGATCGGGCGGAAACGCAGGCGGCAGGCCTCGCGGATCGCGTCCACCGGCTGCATGCCCTCGGTGCGCTGCGCGTCGAGCGCGAAGTCGATCATCATGATCGCGTTCTTCTTCACGATGCCGATCAGCAGCAGGATGCCGATGGTCGCGATCAGCGTCAGGTCGAAGCCGAAGAGCTTCAGCGAGATCAGCGCCCCCACCGCCGCCGAAGGCAGCCCCGCCAGAATCGTCAGCGGGTGGATGTAGCTCTCGTACAGCACGCCCAGCAGCACGTAAATGACCAGCACCGCCAGCACCAGCAGCACGGCCTGACTCGACTGCGAACTCTGGAACACCGCCGCATCGCCGCCGTAGGTGGTGATGATCGACTGCGGCATCTTCAGCTCGTCCTTGAACTGGTCGATCTTCGCGGTCGCGTTGCCCAGCGGCACGTCGGGCGCGAGGTTGAACGACACCGTCACCGCCTGCAGCTGGCCCTGGTGGTTGACCGAAGTCGGCCCCACCGTGCGCTTGACAGTCGAGAAGGCCGACAGCGGCACCAGCCTGCCCGTGGTGCTGCGCACCGACAGGCGCGAGACGTCTTCCTCGAACTGGCGGTCGTTGTCGGCGGCCGAGAGGATCACCTGGTAGGTGTTGCTCGAACCGTAGATGCTGCCGATCTGGCGGTCGCCGTAGGCGTTGTAGAGCGCGGTGCGCAGGTCGCCAACGGCCACGCCGAGCACGCCGGCCTTGTCGCGGTCGATGTCGAGCGTGGCCTGCAGGCCGCGGTTCTGCGAATCGCTGGTCACGTCGCGGAAAGCCGGGTCGGCGCGCATGCGCTCCATGAGCTTGGTAGACCAGGGCACCATCTCGCCCGCGTTCACGCTCTGCAGCGTGTACTGGAAGCGCGCCTTGCTCTGGCGGCCGCCCAGGCGCAGGTTCTGCACCGGCTGCATGTAGACGGCGATGCCCGGGATCTCGCGGAAGCGCTGGCGCAGCGACTCGAGCACCTTCGCCATCTGCGGGCGCTCGCTGCGCGGCTTGAGCACCGCGAACAGCCGGCCGGAGTTCTGCGTGGCCGTGGGCCCGCCGACGCCGACGAAGGAGCTCACGTAGTCGACGCTCGGGTCGTCCTTGAGCGTGGCGGCCACACGGTCTTGCAGCGCCTTCATGGCGGTGAATGAAATGTCTTCGGCGGCCTCGGTCGTGATCTGGATCTGGCCGATGTCTTCCTCGGGGAAGAAGCCCTTCGGGATGGTCGCGAACAGCCAGCCCGTGATGACGAAGGTCAGCGCCGCCATCATCAGCATCACCTTGCGATGCCCCAGCGTCCAGTCGAGCGTACGCATGTAGCCGCCATGTACCGCGCGGTAGCCGCGCTCGAATGCGCGGCCGATGGCGGTGCCCGGCTCGGGGTGTTCTTCTTCGTGGTCGAGCGCGCCTTCCTTGCGCGGCACCTGCTTGAGCAGGCGGCTCGCGAGCATCGGCACCAGCGTGAGCGACACCACGGCCGACACCAGCACCGCCAGCGCCACCACCACCGCGAACTCGTGGAACAGCAGGCCGATCACGCCCGGCATGAAGAAGATCGGGATGAACACGGCCACCAGCGAGATGGAGATCGACACGATGGTGAAGCCCACCTCGCGCGCGCCGCGCAGCGCCGCCGCGAACGGGTCCATGCCCTTCTCGACATAGCGCATGATGTTTTCGAGCACCACGATGGCGTCGTCCACCACCAGGCCCACCGCCAGCGTGATGCCGAGCAGCGAGATGTTGTCGAGGCTGTAGCCGAAGGCGTAGAGCAGCGCCACCGCGCCGATCAGCGAAATGGGAATGGTCGCGGCCGGAATCAGCGTGGCCACCAGCCGGTGCAAAAACAGGAAGATCACCAGCACCACCAGCGCGATGGTGCCCAGCAGCGTGAGCTGCACGTCGTGCACGGCCTCGCGGATCGACAGCGAGCGGTCGTTCACCATCTGGATTTCCACCGACTGCGGCAGCTCGGCCTTGAAGCGCGGGATGAGCGCGCGCACCGCGTCCACCACCTGCACGGTGTTGGCGTTGGGCTGGCGCTGCACGGCGAGCGAAATCGAGTCCTGCCCGTTGAAGCTGCTGGCGGTCTTGACCGACTCGAAGCTGTCCTCGATGGTCGCCACCTCGTCGAGCCGCACCGGTGCGCCGTTGCGCTGGCCGACGATCAGCTTGGCGAAGTCGGCCGCCTTCATGAGCTGGCGGTTGGCCTGGATGGTGAGCGTCTGGCGCGGGCCGTCGAGCACGCCGACCGGCGTGTTGGCATTCGCCGAGTTCACCGCCTTGGCGAGTTCGTCGAGCGTGATGTTGCGCGCGTTGAGCAGGTCGGCGTTGGCCTTGATGCGCACCGCAAAAGCCTTGCGGCCATACACGCCCACCTGCGCCACGCCGTCGATGGTCGAGAGCGTGGGCGAGATCAGGTTCTCGGCGTAGTCGTTGAGCTCCGACGGGTTCATCGACGGCGAGATCAGCGCGATGAACAGCACCGGCGCATCGGCCGGATTCACCTTGCGGTACGAGGGCAGCTGCGTGAGCTCTTGCGGCAGCTGGCGCTGGGCGCGCAGCAGCGCGGCCTGCACGTCAACGGCGGCGGCGTCGATGTCGCGGCTGCTCACGAACTCGAGCGTGAGCGAGGTCACGCCCTGCGTGTTCACCGAGCTGATGGTCTGCAGGCCCGGGATGGTCGAGAACTGCTTTTCGAGCGGCAGCGCCACCGACGATGCCATGGTGTCCGGGCTCGCGCCCGGCAGTTGCGCGTTGACGTTGATGACCGGCGTGTTGTAGCTGGGCAGCGCGGCCACGGGGATGCTGAAGTACGCAAAGATGCCGATGACCACCACGGCCGCAGACAGCAGCACCGTCATCGCAGGACGACGGATGCAGAGCTCCGAAATGTTCATGCGCGTTCCTGCTTCGGCGGCTTGATGTCGGCGCCGTCGGAAGACGCTGCACTGCCCGGCGTGACGCCGGTAGTGCCGTTGGCGGGCGCTGCAGGCTCGGCGGGCGCACCCGGCGCCTTGACGTCAACGCGAACCTTGCCGCCCGGGCGCACGTTCTGGCTGCCTTCGATCACCACCTGCTCGCCTGGCTCCACGCCGCTGACCGCGACCTTGGTGCCGAAGGTGTGCAGCGTCTTCACCTTGCGGCGCGTGGCGGTCTTGCCCTCGTCAACCACATAGAGCGAAGTGCCCTCGGACAGCATCATCAGCGCCGCGGCCGGCACAACGGTGACGCCATTGAGCGTGCGCACCGTGATGCGCGTGCCGACGAACTGGCCCGGCCACAGGCTCTGGTCGGCGTTGGCGAACACGGCCTTGGCGCGCACAGTGCCGATCTGAGGATCGACGGTGTTGTCGACGAAGTCGAGCGTGCCGCTCAGCGGCGCCTTGCCGCCGGTGACGACGGCTTCGACCTTCGAACGCGAGCGCGCGGCCTCCAGCAGGTCTTGCAGGTTGCCTTCGGGCACCGGGAAGCTCACGGCGATCGGGTCGAGCTGCGTGATGGTGACCAGCGACAGCGTCGGCTGCACCAGCGTGCCCGGATAGATGTTGACGGCGCCGATACGCCCCGCAATGGGCGCGCGCAGCGTGGCATAGCCCAGCGCCACCTGCGCCGACTGCACGGCCGCGCGGTCGGCGGCCACGGCGGCGCGCTGTGCCTCGAGCTGCGAGAGCGTGGCGTCGGCAGCGCTCTTAGCGATGAAGTTCTGCGCCACCAGGTCCTGGCTGCGCTTGTACTGGCGCTCGAGGTCGGCCATGGTGGCCTCGTCTTTTTGCTGCTGTGCGCGGGCGCGCGCGAGATTGGCCTGGTCGTTGCGGTCGTCGAGCGTGAACAGCAGCTGGCCGGACTTGACGAACTGGCCTTCCTTCACGTGCACCGCGCTCACCGTGTTGGTCACCTGCGGGCGCAGGTCGACGCTGTTGAGGGACACCACGCTGCCGTTGACCTGCACGGTCACCGGCACGTCCTGCTTCTGCGCCGTGGCCAGCGTCACGAGCGCAGGAGCACCGCCGCCGGAAGCTGCGCCGCCGTTGGCTGTCGGGGCCTTGGCACTCTTTGTGGCGGACTTGTCGCCGGACATGCTCCACCACCCGCCTGCGACGGCTACGATCAACACGCCCGCAAGGGCGACCGCGACATTTTTCTTCATGGGTTCTTTGTGCACTTTGGGCTGACAGCGACTATTGGAGCAGCGGCTGACTCTCGGTGTTCATGGGGCCTGTAAAGAAATGTAAAGCAGGTCAACCCAAAGCCCCGCATAACTGACTGTGGCCGGTGCGAGAGAACCACACCCCCTCGCTAAAATCGCCGCTCCACAGCCTCTGGATAAACCCCATGAACCGCTGCAAGACAATCACGAATGCTCTCACTTTCATAGCAGTTTGCACAGCAGCCATTGCTGCTGCAGGCCTTTTCCCGCTCACCGCCAGCGCCCAGGACGAAGTGCCCCGGCCGCAGACCCAGAACGAATCGCTCGTTGGAGGTCGCACTTTCCCTATCGGCACTTTGCGCGGCAAATTCATGGTCACCAACGCGCCCGAGGTCGAACTCGACGGCAAGTCCGACCGCCTGGGCGCCGGCGCGCGCATCCGCAGCGGCCAGAACATGCTGGTGATGCCCGGTGCCATCGTCGGCCAGAAGTACCTCGTCAACTACACGCGCGACGCCGCCGGACTGCTGCGCGAGGTGTGGATCCTCACGCCCGACGAAGCCATGGCCAGCCGCGAGTCGCTGGACAAGCCGCTCCTGAACATCTGGCCGTTCACCTCGAACGACACCGTCAACACGCAATAACGCAGCGGCGCGCCGCGCGCACCTGCAGCCCTCCACCCTCGGAGGGCAGAGAGAGTTCCCCATGAAAAAAGTATTCATCAAGACCTTCGGCTGCCAAATGAACGAGTACGACTCGGACAAGATGGCCGACGTGCTCAACGCAGCCCAGGGCTACGAGCCCACGCAGAACGTGGACGAGGCCGACCTCATCCTGTTCAACACCTGCTCGGTGCGCGAGAAGGCGCAGGAGAAGGTGTTCTCCGACCTCGGCCGCGTGAAGCACCTGAAGGCCAAGGGCGTGAAGATCGGCGTGGGGGGCTGCGTGGCGAGCCAGGAGGGCGAGGCCATCATCGCGCGCGCTCCCTACGTCGACATCGTGTTCGGACCGCAGACGCTGCACCGCCTGCCCGAGATGCTGAACGACCGCGAGCGCCTGAACCGCCCGCAGGTGGACATCAGCTTCCCCGAGATCGAGAAGTTCGACCACCTTCCGCCCGCGCGCGTCGAGGGCGCGACGGCCTTCGTGTCGATCATGGAAGGCTGCTCCAAGTACTGCAGCTACTGCGTGGTGCCCTACACCCGCGGCGAGGAAGTGAACCGCCCCCTCGACGACGTGCTGGTCGAGATCGCCGGCCTGGCCGACCAGGGCGTGCGCGAGATCACGCTGCTGGGCCAGAACGTGAATGCCTACCGCGGCAAGATGGGCGACACCGCCGAAATTGCCGACTTCGCGCTGCTGATCGAATACGTCGCAGAAATTCCCGGCATCGAGCGCATCCGCTACACCACGAGCCACCCGAACGAGTTCACGCCGCGGCTGATCGAGGCCTACGCGAAGGTGCCCCAGCTCGTGAGCCACCTGCACCTGCCGGTGCAGCACGGCAGCGACCGCATCCTGATGGCAATGAAGCGCGGCTACACCGCCATGGAATACAAGAGCACGGTGCGCAAGCTGCGCGCCATCCGCCCCGAGCTCGCATTGAGCAGCGACTTCATCGTCGGCTTCCCCGGCGAGACCGACGACGACTTCAACAAGATGATGAAGCTGATCGACGACTGCCAGTTCGACGCCAGCTTCAGCTTCATCTTCAGCCCGCGCCCCGGCACGCCCGCCGCCGCGCTGCATGACGACACGCCGCACGAGGTGAAGCTCGCGCGCCTGCACACGCTGCAGGCCGTGATCGACACCAACGTGAAGCGCTTCGGCCAGGCGCTGGTCGGCACCACGCAGCGCGTGCTGGTGGAAGGCGCCTCGCGCAAGGACGCGAACGAGCTCATGGGCCGCACCGCCTGCAACCGCGTCGTCAACTTCGAGGGCGACGCAAGGCTCGTTGGCCAGATGACCGATCTGCGCATCACCCGCTCGCTGGCCTACACGCTGCGCGGCGAGGTGGTCACGAGCGAATCGTCGATGCCGGCGCTCGCCCACTGATGGCGAAGCGACCTTCCATACGGGGCTCGTTCCAGCAGCTCCTGCTGTTCGCCTTTTTGCTGATCACCGCGCTGCTGGTTGGCGTGGCGCTGCGCTCGGTGCTGCAGTACGACGTACTGATGACGCAAAGCCGCGACGCGGCCGCGCGTGCGCTGCGCCTGTCGGGCGCGTCCCAGTCGCTGGCCGAACGCAGCGCGGCCATGGAGCGCGCGGGGCGCCAGTCGCTGGTGCTCAACGACGCGGTGCTGCGCCGCCGTTTCGACGACGCGGCGCGCGAGGCGCACCAGGTGCTGGAGCGGCTGGAAAAGAACGGCCTCGCACCCGCCGGCATCGAGATGTGGCGCACCCAGCTCGGCGTGATCGAGGGCCTGATGAGCGGCAACGCCGACAGCGCCCTCGCCCGCGAAAGCACGATGGCCATGCAGTTCCGCGAGCTCGACGCGCTCAACACCAACCTCGCGCAGCAGGCGCAGTTCTTGATCGAAACGCAGAACGACGCGCTGGCCAAGCGCATCGAGAACGCGCGCCGCCGGCTGATGCGCGAAGTGGTGGCCGCCAGCGTGCTGGCCGTGTCGCTGGCGCTGGCCTTCGGCATCTGGCTGGCGCGGCCGTTCAAGCGGCTGGAGCACGCCATCGTCGGCCTCGGCCAGAACCGGCTCGACGAGCCCATCGACATCCGCGGCCCGGCCGACGTGCGGCGCGTGTCGCAGCAGCTCGAATGGCTGCGGCTGCGCCTGACCGAGCTCGACGCCGACAAGGCGCGCTTCCTGCGCCACGTATCGCACGAGCTGAAGACGCCGCTGGCCGCGCTGCGCGAGGGCGTCTCGCTGCTCGAAGACGGCGTGACCGGGCCGCTGAACCCGGCGCAGCTCGAAGTCGCGCAGATCCTGCAGCAGAACACCGTGGCGCTGCAGGGCCAGATCGAGGCGCTGCTGCGCTTCAACGCCGCCGCCTTCGAGGCGCGCGAATTGCGCCGCGAACGCACCGAGCTGCTGCCGCTGATCGAGGAACAGATCGAGGCGCAGCGCCTGCAGTGGCAGTCGCACGGACTGCGCGTGCGCGCCGAGGGCGAGCCCATCGCAATGACGGTCGACCGCACCAAGCTCGGCACCGCAATCGCCAATCTGTTGAGCAACGCCATTCGCTTTTCGGTAACGGGCGGTGTCATCACCCTGGCGGTGTCGGGGACGCCCGAGGCGGTGCACATCGACGTGAACGACGCCGGGCCCGGCATTGCCGAGGGCGACCGCGACCGGATCTTCGAACCCTTCTTTCGCGGCGAACGCCAGCCCGAGCACACTGTGAAAGGTACGGGCATCGGACTTTCCATCGTGCAGGAGTACATTGCAGCCCACGGGGGCCGCATCACTCTGCAGCCCGGCGGTCCCGGTGCTCGCTTTCGCATCGAACTGCCGCGCACGGCCTGACCACCCCGGCTTCCCCTCTCCAACACTGCCTGACCGCCTCGCGTCCTTTCTTCGACCCATGTCTTTTTCGTTCGTCCGCCGTTCCTCCTTCGCCGGGGCGATGACCGTGCCTTTCGTCCTGCTGCTGGCCGCCTGCGCCACGCAGCCCAAGCCGCCCGCGGAGGCCGATGCGCTGCCGCCGCCCCCGGTCGTGCCGCGCGTGATGCCGGTCGAGGCCGAGCCCAAGGCCCCGGCCACGCAGCCGGCCTCGTCGCTCTTCACATTGATGACGCAGGGGCCGCAGGCGGCCATGCTGTCGTATGCCGACAGGGTGCGCCCGCTGAACGGCGCCGACCTGAACACGGAAATCACGCGCATCGGCGACCCCGGCGATGCGCCCACGGCGCAGATGCAACTGGCGCTGCTGCTCTCGCAAACCCGCGTGCCAGCCGACCTGGCGCGCGCGCTGGGCCTGCTGCAACGCGTGATCGCCAACCCCGCGCCCGAGGCGCAGGCCCTGCATCCGCTGGCACGCGCCCTGGCCGCGCGCTATGTAGAGCAGCGCCGCGTGGAAGACGACCGTGACAGGCAGGTGCAGCAGCTGCGCGACAGCCAGCGCCGCATCGACCAGCTGAACGACCGCATCGAAGCCCTGCGCGCCATCGAGCGCAGCTTTGCGCGGCCCAACACCACCCCGGCCGCAGCCACACCTGCGGCGCCGCCTACCGGAAGCAAGCCGAACCAATGAGCACCTCTGGCGCCCGTCTTCTCGTGGTCGACGACGACCCGGACATGCTGCGGCTGCTCTCGATGCGGCTGAGCTCGGCGGGCTACCAGGTCACGGCCGTCACCTCTGCAGAGACGGCGCTCACGCAGCTCGAGATCGAACATCCGCAGCTCGTGCTGAGCGACGTGCGCCTGCCCGGGCGCGACGGCCTCCAGCTGTTCGACGAGATCCGCAAGCGCCACCCTTCGCTGCCGGTGATTCTGCTCACCGCGCACGGCACCATTCCCGACGCGGTCGAGGCTACGGCGCGGGGCGTGTTCACCTACCTCACCAAGCCCTACGACGGCCGCGAGCTGCTCGACAAGATCGCGCAGGCACTGGCGCTCGGCGCCCCCGCCACCACGCCGAGCAAGGCCGGCGACGACAGCTGGCGCGCCGAGATCGTGAGCCGCAGCAACCGCATGGCCGAGCTGCTGGCCGAGGCGCGCATGGTCGCCAAGTCAGATGCTTCCGTGCTGCTGCGCGGCGACTCCGGCGCCGGCAAGGAGCTGCTGGCGCGCGCCATCCACAAGGCCAGCGCGCGCGCCGACAAGCCCTTCGTGGCCGTCAATTGCGGCGCCATTCCGGAAGCGCTGCTCGAGTCGGAACTGTTCGGCCACATGAAGGGCGCCTTCACCGACGCCCACGCGAATCACAAGGGCCTGTTCCAGCAGGCCGACGGCGGCACGCTGCTGCTCGACGAAATCGGGGACATGCCGCCTGCCCTGCAGGTCAAACTGCTGCGCGTGCTGCAGGAGCGCGCGGTGCGGCCACTGGGCGCGAGCCAGTCGATCGAGGTCGACGTGCGCATCGTCTCGGCCACCCACCGCGACCTCGACGCCGCGATGGAAGCCGGCCAGTTCCGCGAAGACCTGTATTACCGCCTGAACGTGGTGACGCTCACGCTGCCGCCGCTGTCGGCACGGCGCGAAGACATTCCGCTTTTGGCCAATCACTTCCTGCAGCGCCTGTCGACCAAGTACGGCAAGCGGCTGTCGGGCTTTGCGCCCGAGGCGCTGAAGGCGCTGACAACGGCAGCCTGGCCGGGCAATGTGCGCCAGCTGTTCAACGTGGTCGAGCAGGTCTGTGCGCTGTCGAGCTCGCCGCTGATTCCGCTGGCGCTGGTGCAGCGGGCGCTGCGTGTGCCGACGGTCGAGGTCCAGACCTACGCCGAAGCCAAGCAGCGTTTCGAGCGCGATTACCTCGTCGGCCTGCTGAAACTGACGGACGGCAACGTGGCCGACGCGGCCCGCCTGGCCGACCGCAACCGCACGGAGTTCTACCGGCTTTTGCAGAAGCACGAACTCACGCCGGGCCACTTCAAGGCCGACGCTGTCGCTCCGGGTGGGGACCCTGTCGCCGAGTAGCGACGCACCTAAGTCGTTGATTTATATGGCCTATCCCCACCAGCCCAGAAGGCTTGTCGGGATTCGGCGACAAAAACAGGGGTTTTGAGGCCTTCCAGCAGCCTCTTCCCGCGAAAAACACCGTCAGATCGCTCCAAGTCGTTGATCTGAAAGCGTTTTTCCAGCCTGGCACAGGGTTTGCCCCTGTACAGGCATGACAGCACTCACCAGCCCATCTTTCGCACTGCGTCAGCAGCGCGACGGCCTGCGTCAAAAGCAGTTTTCCCCCTCGCGGCCCCGTGCCGCGGGTCATTCGCTGGCCGCGCTCGCAAGCGCTGGCGGCGCTGAGCCGGATTGCGTGATCAAGCGCTTTCCTGCCATTGGCGACACCCCTTCCCTCGACAAGCAACGTTGGTAAATCACATGAAGCCGAACGACTTCTCCCAACTGAATGTGCTGGCCGATACCGATTTTTCGCACCGCAGCCCGGTTCGCGAAGAACGCCATCCCAACTCGGTCACCGCTCCCCCCGTCAACCGCGGTTCCATGGCACCCCGCCCCTGGCGCGGTTTCTGGAACAGCCTCGGCACCGCCGCGCTGGTCAAGCTCGGCGCGGGCCGTGACGCCGAAGCCGGCGTCCACGACGCCCGGCAGGCGAAGCAACCCTGGCAGCGCGCCGCCGCACAGCGCCGCTTCGCTTTCATGATGCTCACGCTGCTGAGCACCGTGATCGCGTCGTCGCTGTTCGCCAGCGTGCAACCCGACTACGACAACCTCTGGCTCGAATACGGCCAGATCGGTCTCTACGGCCTGCTTTCGGGCTGGGTCGTGACCGGCTTCGTGACCGCGCTCATGGGCTTCTACGTTTCCGTGCGCGGTGACAAGCACGCCCTCTCGGCGAAACAGGTGGTCAACCACCCGATGAATCCCGAGGCACGCACCGCGATCATCATGCCGATCTGCAACGAGGACGTGGCCACGGTGTTCGCCGGCCTGCGCGCCACCTGCGAATCGGTCGCGGCCACCGGCCACGCCAAGCAATTCGACGTGTTCGTGCTGTCCGACAGCTACAACCCCGAGACCGCCGCCGCCGAGCGCGCCGCCTGGGAAGACCTGCGCGCCGCCCTGGCCGAGAGCCCGAACCAGCCGCAGGTCGAGGTGTACTACCGCCTGCGCACCCGCCGCACGCACCGCAAGGCCGGCAACGTGGCCGACTTCTGCCGCCGCTGGGGCAAGGACTACCGCTACATGGTCGTGCTCGACGCCGACTCGGTGATGAGCGGCGACTGCCTGACCTCGATGGTCAAGCTGATGGAAGCCAACCCCACCGCCGGCATCATCCAGACCGCGACGCAGGCCATCGGCCACGTCACGCTGCACGCCCGCGCACAGCAATTCGCTTCCCGCGTGACGGGCCGCCTGTTCACGCTGGGCATGCAGTTCTGGCAACTGGGCGAATCGCATTACTGGGGCCACAACGCCATCATCCGCGTCGAACCCTTCATGAAGCATTGCGCGCTGGCCCCGATCAAGGGCACCGGCGGCATGTCGGGCGGCATCATGTCGCACGACTTCGTCGAAGCTGCGCTGATGCGCCGTGCCGGCTACAACGTATGGCTGGTGTCCGACCTGGTCGGCAGCTACGAACAACAACCGCCGGACCTGCTGGCCGAACTGCAGCGTGACCGCCGCTGGTGCCAGGGCAACCTGCAGAACGCCCGCCTGATGGCCGAGCCCGGCATCCACCCGGTGCACCGCGCGATGTTCGTGACCGGCACCATGGCCTATGTCTCGGCTCCGCTGTGGCTCGCGTTCCTGACGCTGGGCACCGCCCTGTGGCTGAGCGGCTCGAGCCTCGTGTCGAGCTGGAGCGTGCTGCCCGCCGAACTGGCCGGCCTGTGGGTCTGGACCCTGTGCCTGCTGTTCCTGCCGCGCGTGCTGGGCATCGCTGCCGTGCTGATGCGCGGTGAGCAACGCCAGTACGGCGGTGCGTGGGGCCTGGTGAAGAGCTCGGTGATGGAAAGCGGCCTTGCCATCGTGCAAGCCCCGGTCCGCATGCTGGCCCACTCGCTGTTCGTGCTGGTCGCCCTCACCGGCATCAAGCTCGACTGGAAGTCGCCCCCGCGTGAAGCCGCTGCCGTGCCGTGGAAGGTCGCTGCCTCGCAGCTGGCCCCCATGACGCTGGTGATCGCCATGCTGGCCGTCGGCGTCGCGATGATCGACCCGAGCGCTCTGATCTGGCTCATGCCCGTTGGCCTGCCGCTGCTGCTGGCGATCCCGCTGACCGTGCTGACCAGCCAGATCGCGCTGGGCACCACGCTGCGTGACCGCGGCTACCTGCTGATTCCCGAGGAATCGCGCTCGCCGGCCGTGCTGCGCCGCGCATGGATGCATGCAGTGCGCCTGGCGCGCCCCGCACTGGCAACCGCCTGATGCGCTGAAGACACAGCACCTCGAAAAGCCGGCCTCAGGGTCGGCTTTTTTCATGGCGCGTGGCTAGAATCGCGCCTTCCTTTTTTCAACCCACGGATCCCTCGATCCCCTGGAGCGCCAAGTGCCCCGATTCGCCGTCATCACTCTCTGACGCCGACACAACGCCACTTCATTGCTGGTCAAGTCGGGCGCCTGGCTGCGCTTTCCGCTGACCGCACTCTTTACAGCTTCGCTCCCGCACGTTGTCGGTTCTTCCTGATTTCCATCTGGAGAACAACGTGTTCCCTCTCTCTTCTTCTCTTTCATCGATTCCGCTGCTCAAGTACCCGCGTACTGCGCATCTGGAAGGCTCGCGCCTGCAGGCCGGCGACAGCGACGACGGCCAGACGCCGCTGTCGGCGCTGCATGGCCAGCACGTGGTCATCGAGGAAAAACTCGATGGCGCCAATGCGGCCGTTTCATTCACGTCGGCAGGCGAACTGCTGCTGCAATCGCGCGGCCACTACCTCGCAGGCGGCGCCGGCGAGCGGCAGTTCAACCTGTTCAAGCACTGGGCCGCCGCCCATGAAGCAGCGCTGCTGGAGCGCCTCGAAGACCGCTACGTGATGTACGGCGAATGGTGCTTTGCCAAGCACAGCTGCTGGTACGACCGGCTGCCGGCCTTCTTCCTGGAGTTCGACATCTACGATCGGCAGGCGCAGCGCTTTCTCTCGACACCGGCGCGGCATGCGTTGCTCGCGGGCAGCCCCGTGCTGCCGGTGCCCGTGCTCTACGAAGGCGAGATGCCGCGCCATGCCAAAGCACTGCGAGCGCTCGTGCGGCCTTCGCTGGCGCGCAGCGCGGACTGGAAGACGGCCTTCGAGGACGCGGTGGCGAACGAAGGCCAGCCGCTCGATCGCGTGCGCCAGCAGACCGACCTGTCCGATCTGGCCGAGGGCCTGTACCTCAAGACCGAATCGGATGGGCAGGTGACGGGCCGCTACAAGTGGGTGCGCCCGGACTTCGTCCAGACCATCCTCGACTCGGGCTCGCACCACAGCCGCCGGCCGGTGCTGCCCAACCGGCTCGCGCCCGGCGTAGACCTCTACGCACCGACGCCGCCGGTCACCTGGCAAGACCTGGGGCTGCGCACCTTGCGCGACCCCGCCGAACTCGCAACCCAAGGGAGGCCGCGATGACATACGACGATCTGCGCGCCCTGGTGCCCGCGCCCGACAAAGGCACCGACTGGGCGCAATGCTGCGACCTGCTGCCGGCCTTGCTGCGCCTCGAAGAGACGCCGCAAGACCCGTACTACCACGCCGAAGGCAACGTCGGCATCCACACACGCATGGTGCTCGACGCGCTGATGCAGGACGCGCACTACCAGCGTGCCGATGCCGACGGCCGCTTCGTGCTGTTCATGGCCTGCCTGCTGCACGACATCGCCAAGCCCGACACCACGGTGATCGACGAAGCCAACGGCCGCATCGGCCAGCCCGGCCACTCGCGCCGCGGCGCGGTCGACGTGCGGGTGCTGATGTGGAAGGCCCGCGTGCCTTTCGCGCTGCGCGAGGCCGTCTGCCGGATCATCGCCGTGCACCAGGTGCCGTTCCACGCCTTCGCCTCGCGCAAGGGCGTGCGGCCGGAGTGGCTGGTGCACAAGCTCTCCTGGGAGCTGAGCCTGCCCGACCTGTGTTGCGTGGCGCGCTGCGACATGCTCGGCCGCCACTACGAGAAGCGCGCGGACAGCATGGCCGACATCGCGCTCTTCGAGGAGCTGGCACAGGAAGAAGGCTGCTGGGAAGGCCCTCGCCAGATGGTCGACGCCCACACGCGCCTGGCCTACTTCCGCGGAGCCGACACCAGCCCCGACTACCCGCTGTTCCAGACGCCGGGCTCACGGGTAACGGTGATGTGCGGCCTGCCGGCCAGCGGCAAGAACCACTGGGTGGCACGGCACCGCAAGGGCTGGCCGGTTGTGTCCTTCGACGATGCGCGCGCCGAGCTGGGCCTGAAGCACGGCGAGAACGACGGGCTCGCGGCACATCACGCGGTCGATCAGGCGAAGGCGTTGCTGCGCAAGCAGCAGCGCTTCGTCTGGAACGCCACGCACCTGAGCCAGCAGATGCGCACCAAGACGCTCGACCTGCTATGGGCCTACCACGCGCAGATCGAGCTGGTGTACCTGGAAGCGCCGCACGCAGAGCTGATGCGCCGCAACCGCGAGCGCGACACGACGCTGTCGAACGCGGGCATCGAGCGGATGCTGCACCGCTGGGAGTTGCCTGCGCCAACCGAGGCGCACGAAACGGTCTACGAAGTGCAGACCTGAAGACAGAAGGCCCGCCAGTGCGAACCGGCGGGCCTTCTTATATATATGGAGGGGCGAAGCGTTCGCCTAGAACGGCAGCTTCGGGCCGCCGGGCCCACCCATTCCGCCCATGCCCTTCATGCCGCCCATCTTCTTCATCATCTTCATGAGGCCGGCGCCCTTCATCTTCTTCATCATCCCCTGCATCTGCTCGAACTCGTTGAGCAGGCGGTTCACTTCCTGAACCTGCACGCCGGCACCGGCCGCGATGCGGCGCTTGCGCGTGGCCTTCAGCAGTTCGGGCTTGCGGCGCTCCAGCGGCGTCATGCTGTTGATGATGCCTTCCTTGCGGCGGATGTCGCGCTCGGCGCGGGTCATGTCGGCTTCGGTGGCCTTGGCGGCCATCTGCGCGGGCAGCTTGTCCATCAGGCTGGAGAGGCCGCCCATCTGCTTCATCTGCTGCAGCTGGCCGAGGAAGTCGTTGAGGTCGAAGCCCGCGCCGCTCTTGACCTTGGCCGCGAGCTTCTGCGCCGCCGCCACGTCGACACCGGCCGTGACCTGCTCGACCAGCGCGACGATGTCGCCCATGCCCAGGATGCGGCCCGCATGGCGCTCGGCGTCGAACACTTCCAGGCCGTCGATCTTCTCGCTGGTGCCCGCGAACTTGATCGGCACGCCCGTGACCTGGCGCACCGACAGCGCCGCGCCGCCGCGCGAGTCGCCATCGGTCTTGGTCAGGATGATGCCGGTGAGCGGCAGCGCTTCCTTGAAGGCCTTGGCGGTGTTGATCGCGTCCTGGCCCTGCATGGCATCGACCACGAACAGGGTTTCGACCGGGTCGAGCGCCGCATGCAGCTGCTTGATTTCGGTCATCAGCACTTCGTCGATGGCAAGGCGGCCGGCCGTGTCGACCAGCAGCACGTCGAAGTAATGGCGCTTGGCGTGGTCGAGCGCGGCGCGCGCGATGTCCAGCGGCTTCTGGTCGGGCGTGCTCGGGAACCACTCGGCGCCGGCCTGCTTGGTAACGGTCTTGAGCTGCTCGATGGCGGCAGGGCGATACACGTCGCCCGACACGGTGAGCACCTTCTTCTTGCGCTTTTCGATCAGGTGCTTGGCGAGCTTGGCGGTGGTGGTGGTCTTGCCGGCACCTTGCAGGCCGGCCATCAGGATCACTGCCGGCGGCTGGGCCGCGAGGTTGATGTCGGACACGCCCTCGCCCATGGTTGCGGCGAGTTCCCGATTGACGATGCCGACCAGCGCCTGGCCCGGCTTGAGCGAGCCCAGCACTTCCTGGCCGAGCGACTTCTCTTTCACGCGGGCGACGAAGTCGCGCACCACGGGCAGCGCCACGTCGGCCTCCAGCAGCGCCATGCGCACTTCGCGCAGCATGTCCTGCACGTTGCTTTCGGTGATGCGGGCCTGGCCGCTCATCGTCTTGACGAGGCGGGAGAACTTTTCTGTGAGGGCGGTGGCCATGAGCGGAATGCCTTGCTGCCCGCTGCTGCGGGCCGGATGGAAAGTCTTGGAGACGAGGAGAGAACTTGAAGTCGGGCGCGGGGAACGCAAGGGCGAGCCGGTACACTCCGGCCGATGATTTTAGCGATCCCCTCCCCGCTCGGCGTGGCGCTGGGCATCGCCACTGCGGTTGCCTACGGTTTCGTTGCCGGTGCCGGTGCCAAACTGAGCCGTCAATCGACCCAGTGGGCCCTCGGAATTGCGTGGATTCTGCATGCCGCCGTGCTGGCCCACGGCCTCATCGGCAGCGAGCCGCGCTTCGGTTTCGCACCCGCCCTGTCGGTCACCGCCTGGCTGGTGCTCACCGTCTACGCGGTCGAAAGCCGCATGTATCCCCAATTGAAGGTGCGGCGTGCGCTCGCCTGGCTGGGCGCGGCCGCGGTGCTGCTGGCCATCCTGTTTCCCGGTACGCCGCTGCACGTCACGGCTTCGCCGTGGCTGCCGCTGCATCTGGCGCTGGGCATTGCCTCGTACGGCCTGTTCGGCGCCGCTGTCGTGCACGCCTGGCTGATCACCCGTGCCGAAAAGCAGATCCGCCTGGCCACCGCCGAGCCGCAGGGCGGCGTGCCGCTGCTCACGCTCGAACGGCTCACCTTCCGATTCGTCACCGCCGGCTTCGTGCTGCTGTCGGCCACGCTGCTGGCCGGCCTGCTGTTCAGCGAGCAGCTGTACGGCGCCGCCGGCCGCGTCTGGAAGTGGGACCACAAGACCATCTTCTCGGTGCTCGCCTGGATCACCTTCGCGATCCTTTTGATCGGCCGGGCCCGCTTCGGCTGGCGCGGCCGCACTGCGCGCCGCGTGCTGTACGCCGGCTCGGCCCTGTTGCTGCTGGCCTACGTGGGTTCACGCTTCGTGCTCGAAGTGGTGCTTGCGCGTCCTCCCGTCTGAAATGAAATACCTCCTCGTCCTCGCGGTGCTCTGGGTCGCGATCTGGCTCTGGCGCAAGAACCGCCGCGAAGAAATGCGCGACGCCATGCGCGAGCGCGCGGCCAAGGCGCAGCAGCGCCCCGCCGCACCAGCCGGCCCGCCGCAGGCCATGGTGCGCTGCGCCCATTGCGGCCTGCACCTGCCGGCGACCGATGCCATCGCCGGCCCCGGCGGCGCGGTCTATTGCAGCACCGCGCACCGCGAAGCCGCAACGCCCCAATGAGCGCCCCCCTCTGGTCGCGCGGCGAGCCGGTCACCGACTGGGACGTGCTCGACCAGGGCACGGGCGAAAGCTCGGCGCTGATCCGGCTCTGGCGTGGCTTCATGGCCGCGCGCTGCTTCATCGCGCTGGTGCTGATGCTGCTGCAGGGCGTGGCCTTTGTCATCGGGCAGACGATGCAGCCGGTGGCCATCACCATCTCGGCGCTCTACCTCGCCGCGACCTGGCTGGGCATGCGCTACACGCGCGTGCAGCCGCCGATCCGCGGTTTTGCCGCGCTCTGGCTGCTGACCATCGGCATCGATCTGGCCGCCTTCACCGCCTTGCAGGTGCTGCAGGGCGGCAACGTCAACTACACGCCGCTGTTCGCGCTGCCGGTGCTCATGAGCGCGGTGCTGGGCACCATGATCGTGAGCCTGGGCACCACCGCCACGGTCACGCTGCTGCTGCTGGCCGACGCGGGCTGGCACTGGCTGCAGCAGCCGGGCGATTCTTCGCCGCGCTTCGTGCAGGCGGCGCTCACCGGCACGGGTCTCTTCGTGGTGGCGCTGCTCGCGCACGAAATGGCCCGCCGGCTGGCGCGCGAGGAAGCCGTGGCGCAGCGCAGCCGCAGCAGCGCGCAGATGCAGGCGCAGGTCAACGACCTGGTGATCGAGACGCTGAGCGAAGGCGTGCTGGTGATCGACGCCGAAGGCCTGGTACATGCGGCCAACCCAGCAGCCGATGCCATCCTCGGCCAGGGCCTGGCGAAGCTGACGCTGCCGTTCCCGCTGCATGCCCAGCCTGCCTGGCATGCGCTGGCCGCGCTGGCGCGCCAGACCTTCGCGCGGCGGGCGCCGCAGACGGAAGAAATCCCGGTGGCGCAGGTGCGCGGCGCGGCGCGCGAGGTGCGCGTGCGCACGCGGCTCACACCCACCAGCGAAAAACGCATCGACAGCCTGTGCGTGATGTTCCTGCAGGACCTGCGCGAGCTCGAAGCCCGCATCCGCACCGAGAAGCTGGCCGCAATGGGCCGCATGTCGGCGGCCGTGGCGCATGAAATCCGCAACCCGCTGGCCGCCATCACCCAGGCCAGCGCGCTGCTCAACGAAGACCTGACAGACCCGGCGCACCGTAAGCTCACGAGCATGGTGCAGCACAACGCGCAGCGGCTCGCGCGCATCGTGGACGACGTGCTCGACGTCTCGCGCGCCCGCCAGCAGCGCGTGCTGTCGCTCGGCGAGCAGGTCGTGCTCGACCCTGCGGTGCAGGTGCTGGCCGAGGAATGGGTGCGCCAGACCCAGCGCAAGGGCGTGCTGGTGTCGCTCGATGCGCCCAGCAGCGAGGTGCGCTTCGACGCCGAGCACCTGCGCCGCCTGATCGTGAACCTGCTGGACAACGCCTCGCGCTACGCCGGCAAGCGCGAAGACTCGATCCAGGTGCTGACCGCGCTGCAGCGCAGCGGCACCAACCGCCCCAGCCTGATGGTGTGGAGCGACGGCGCGCCGCTGGAGCCGGCGGTGCAGCGGCACCTGTTCGAGCCTTTCTTTTCTTCCGAGAGCCGCTCCAGCGGGCTCGGCCTGTTCCTGTGCCGCGAGCTGTGCCGGCGGCATGGCGCCACCATCGGCTACGAGCGGCGCGCGCTGGTGCCGGGCGGGCCCGAGGGCAACGAATTCTTCGTCAGCTTCGCCCCCAGCGAAAACCGGCTGACACAATAGCGCCGTGAGCACCCCCCCCCCTTCCACCCAGCGACCGGCGCAGATCCTGGTCATCGACGACGAACCCGACCTGCGCACGCTCTATGAATTGACGCTGCTGCGCGAGGGCTATCGCGTCGAGGCCGCGGGCAGCGTGTCAGAAGCCTGGCAGCACCTGGAGGCCGGCCGCTTCGACGCCGTGATCACCGACATGCGGCTGCCCGACGGGCAGGGCATGGAGATCATCCACCGCATCCAGAAGGCCCAGCGCAGCGAGCGCTGCGTGGTGATGACGGCATACGGCTCGGCCGAGAACGCGGTGGAAGCGCTGAAGGCCGGCGCCTTCGACTACCTCACGAAGCCGGTCGACCTGAAGCAGTTCCGCGCCGTCGTGGCTTCCGCCGTGCAGGCGCGGCTGGCGCCGCAGCCGGTGGCCAAGCCCGTGCAAGCGGTACCCGCGAGCAACAACAGCGCCGACGCAACGGTGGTCACCTCCGGCACCGGCATCGCCGCGCTCGACCGTCTCGTGGGCGAATCGGAGCCTATGCGCCTCGTCAAGTCGCGCATCGCCAAGGTGGCGCGCGGCATGGCGCCGGTGCTGGTGCGCGGCGAATCGGGCACCGGCAAGGAGCTGGTTGCGCGCGCGGTGCATGCCTGCAGCCAGCGCAGCGAAGGCCCATTCGTCGCGGTGAACTGCGGCGCGATTCCCGAGAACCTGCTCGAGGCCGAATTCTTCGGCGCGCGCAAGGGCTCGTACACCGGCTCCTCGCAAGACCGTGACGGCTACTTCCAGGCCGCGCGCGGCGGCACGCTGTTCCTCGACGAAATCGGCGACCTGCCGCTGGCCATGCAGTCGAAGCTGCTGCGCGCGATCCAGGAGCGCAGCGTGCGCTCGATCGGCTCGACGCAGGAAGAAGCTGTCGACGTGCGCATCGTCAGCGCCACGCATAAAGACCTGCACGCCGAAGTGCAGGCCGGCCGCTTCCGCCAGGATCTTTTCTACCGCCTCAACGTGATCGAGATCGCGGTGCCCGCGCTGCGCGACCGCCGTGAGGACCTGCCCGCGCTGTGCGCCGCGCTGCTCTCGCGCATCGCGCAGGACGGCGGCCTGCCCGTGCCGCATCTGTCGAACGAACTGCTGCGCCGCCTCGCGCAGCATCCGCTGAACGGCAACGTGCGCGAGCTCGAAAACCTGTTGCACCGCGCGGTGGCGCTGAACGACGGAGACGAACTTCATCTCGACCTGATGGGCGGCTTCACTGCTGCGGCCGAAGCCGCGGCGTCCGCGCCAGCGCCGCTGTCGCCCGTCACCGACGCGCCTGTCGCGCTGGCTCCACTTCCGGTCGCGCCCCCCAAGGTCGCACCGCCGCCGCTGCCCTCCGACCTGCAGGCCTACCTCGACCAGCAGGAGCGCGAGATCCTCGTGCGTGCGCTGCACGAGAGCGGCTTCAACCGCACCGCGGCCGCCGCGCGGCTCGGCATGAGCCTGCGCCAGATCCGCTACCGCATCGCGCGGCTGGGTATCACCACGCCCAACGGCGACGATGGCGCGAGCAGCCATGTCGACGACTGAAGCCAACGACAGCGGGCTCTGGCAAGCCGGCTGGTACCGCTTCGCGAAGGCGCTGCGCTCGCCGAACTTCGGGCCCCGCCCCGCGGGCGCGCAGACCGATCTCATCGTGCTGCATTCAATCAGCCTGCCGCCCGGCGAATATGGCGGCGACGCGGTGCAGCAGCTGTTCACCAACCAGCTCGACTGGGACGCGCACCCCTACTTCCAGTCGATCCACGGCCTCGAGGTGTCCTCGCATTTCTTCGTGCGCCGCAACGGCGAACTCTGGCAGTTCGTGAGTTGCGACGACCGTGCCTGGCATGCCGGCGTGTCGTCGTGGCGCGGCCGCGGCAACTGCAACGACGACTCCGTCGGCATCGAGCTCGAAGGCCTCGAAGGCCAGCCCTTCGAAGAGCCGCAATACGAGACGCTCGCGAGCCTGTGTGCCGCGATCGCGCAGCACTACGCGATCGCGCACATCGCCGGCCACGAGCACATCGCGCCGGGCCGCAAACAGGATCCGGGCGCGGGCTTCGACTGGCGCCTGCTGCGCGAACAGCTCGGCTGGAATCCACAGATGTTTCCGCCGCAGGTGGTGCAGCGCTAATTTTTTCAATCGTGCGGCACCTCGTGATGCGTCGCTCTTGCAGCGCAGCAATGCGAAAATAGCAACCGCGCGATTCAGCAACCATGCGGCCTGCAGGCCCAAATCGGCTTGCAAGCCAAGCCCCATGCGGGTTGAGAGACCATAGGCCAGTATTCAAGCGGCATCGCTGGCCGTGTCCTATGGCGGAAGTAATACCGGCAATCCTTGTATCCATAGGAAAACGCTACATCTAGTGGGTTGTACACCCCCCGCACCCTAGATATAGTGTCCCCTGTCCGGTCATCCACACCGGCGCAGCGCCCGGCCCAGGCGCCGCCATCCAACAAGAATTGCCAACCGAGAGGAAGCGAATGCAAACTGCCCTGACCCCCCAATCGACCCCGCGTGCCGTTCCCTCGACGCCACCGCAGCAGCAGCGAGACACTGCTGGCTCCCCCACCGGCCAGAACCTGGCCCACTACCAGATCATCCGCCGCAACGGCGCTGTCGTGCCCTTCGAGCCGAACAAGATCGCCATCGCGATGATGAAAGCCTTCCTGGCCGTGCACGGCACCCAGGGCGCGGCTTCGGCCAGCGTGCGCGAAACGGTCGACGTGCTCACGCAGGGCGTGATCCGCGCGCTGGTGCGCTCGCGTCCGGGCGGCGGCACCTTCCACATCGAAGACGTGCAAGACCAGGTCGAACTCGGCCTGATGCGCGGCGGCCACCATGAAATTGCCCGCGCCTACGTGCTGTACCGCGAACGCCGCACGCAAGAGCGCTCGAAGCAGGGCGAGCAAGACGTGCCGGCCGCGCCCGCACTGCACGTGCTGGACAACGGCGAGCTCGTCACCCTTGACCTGAACGAACTCAAGGGCCTGATCGAGTCGGCCTGCGAAAACCTGGGCGACAGCATCACGTCCGCCCCCATCGTCGCCGAGACGATGCGCAACCTGTACGACGGCGTGCCGCTCGACGAGGTCTACAAGGCTTCGATCCTGGCGGCCCGCACGCTGATCGAGAAAGACCCCGACTACACCTTCGCCACCGCGCGCCTGCTGCTGCACACGATCTTCAAGGAGATCATCGGCCGCGAAGTGATGCCGGCCGAGCGCGCCACCGCCTACGCCGACTACTTCCCGCAGTTCATCAAGAAGGGCGTGGACAACGACCTGCTCGACGAAAAGCTGCTGCAGTACGACCTGCCCCGCCTGGGCGCGGCGCTGAAGGCCGAGCGTGACAACCAGTTCGACTACCTCGGCCTGCAGACCCTGTACGACCGCTACTTCCTGCACGTGCGCAAGACCCGCATCGAGCTGCCGCAGGCCTTCTTCATGCGCGTGGCCATGGGCCTGTCGCTGAACGAAATCGACCGCGAAGCCCGCGCCATCGAGTTCTACGAAGTGCTGTCGTCGTTCGACTTCATGTCGAGCACGCCCACGCTGTTCAACGCCGGCACGCTGCGCTCGCAGCTGTCGAGCTGCTACCTGACCACGGTGCCCGACGACCTCGACGGCATCTACGAGTCGATCAAGGAAAACGCGCTGCTGTCGAAGTTCGCCGGCGGCCTGGGCAACGACTGGACCCGCGTTCGCGCGCTCGGCAGCCACATCAAGGGCACGAACGGCGAATCGCAGGGCGTGGTGCCGTTCCTGAAGGTGGTGAACGACACGGCAGTGGCCGTGAACCAGGGCGGCAAGCGCAAGGGCGCTGTCTGCACGTACCTCGAAACCTGGCACCTCGACATCGAGGAGTTCCTGGAGCTGCGCAAGAACACCGGCGACGACCGCCGCCGCACGCACGACATGAACACCGCCAACTGGATCCCCGACCTGTTCATGCGCCGCGTGATGGAAAAGGGCACCTGGACGCTGTTCTCGCCCTCCAACGTGCCCGACCTGCACGACCTGTTCGGCGCCGACTTCGAGAAGGCCTACGTGGCCTACGAAGAGAAGGCTGCCCGCGGCGACATCAAGCCCGCGCGCACCATCCAGGCGACCGACCTGTGGCGCAAGATGCTCACGATGCTGTTCGAGACCGGCCACCCCTGGATCACGTTCAAGGACGCCTGCAACGTGCGCTCGCCGCAGCAGCACGCAGGCGTGGTGCACTCGTCGAACCTCTGCACCGAGATCACGCTGAACACCAGCGACACCGAAACCGCCGTCTGCAACCTGGGTTCCGTGAACCTGCTGCAGCACCTGAAGGACGGCAAGGTCGACCAGGAAAAGCTGAAGAAGACGATCTCCACGGCGATGCGCATGCTCGACAACGTGATCGACATCAACTACTACGCCGTGAAGAAGGCACGCGACTCGAACCTGCGCCACCGTCCGGTCGGCCTGGGCCTGATGGGCTTCCAGGACGCGCTGTACGAACTGCGCATTCCGTACGCATCACAAGAAGCCGTGCAGTTCGCCGACGAGTCGATGGAAGCCATCTGCTACCACGCCTACTGGGCCTCGACCGACCTGGCGCGCGAACGCGGCAAGTACTCGAGCTACAAGGGCTCGCTGTGGGACAAGGGCATCCTGCCGATCGACTCGCTCGACCTGCTGGAAAAGGCACGCGGCGGCTACGTCGAGGTCGACCGCTCGGCCACCCTCGACTGGGACGCGCTGCGCTCGAAGATCAAGGCCGACGGCATGCGCAATTCGAACTGCGTGGCCATCGCACCGACCGCGACCATCTCGAACATCATCGGCGTGGACGCTTCGATCGAACCCTGCTTCGGCAACCTGTCGGTCAAGTCGAACCTGTCGGGCGAATTCACCGTGATCAACCACTACCTGGTGCGCGACCTGAAGCGCCTGGGCCTGTGGGACGACGTGATGGTGATGGACCTGAAGCACTTCGACGGTTCGCTGCGTCCCATCGACCGCGTGCCGCAGGATGTGAAGGCGCTCTACGCCACCGCGTTCGAAGTCGAAACCACGTGGCTGGTCGAAGCCGCTGCGCGTCGCCAGAAGTGGATCGACCAGGCGCAGTCGCTGAACATCTACATGGCCGGTGCATCGGGCAAGAAGCTCGACGACACCTACAAGCTCGCATGGCTGCGCGGCCTGAAGACCACGTACTACCTGCGTACGCAGAGCGCGACGCACGCCGAGAAGTCGACGGTGCAATCGGGCCGTCTCAACGCGGTGTCGTCGGGCAACGACGCACCCTCGGGCATGAGCGCACTCGAAGCCGCCGCTGCTGCAGCGAAGGCACAGATGAGCGCAATGCCCGCCACCGACATCGCGTTCTGCGGTGTGGACGATCCGACCTGTGAAGCGTGCCAATAACGCGTCGATGCTCGCGACAGTGAGTCAGTGAGGTGCATGCAAAAAATCGCGCGACGTTCACTCAATGAAGGCATTGACTGACATCGCGCGATGCATGCGAGCAACATAACAACCACATAAATGGCGTGCGATGTGAACGAGCACTTTGCAACTCACATCGTTACTCCGATAATTTGAGCATTGGATTTTTCTATGTTGACCTGGGACGAAGAAGTCAAGCCCTCCTTACCAAAGGATATGCAACAAGGATTGCAGCACCACAACGCATCGACCAGCGGCTTGCCCGCAGGCCGTTCGGTGGACGCTCCGACTTCGTCGATTGCGCAACCCGCGCTCCGCGCGCTCGATGACGGCGCGGTCGTGCGTCCAGTTGCCGCCGCCGCAGCAGCAACGCCTGCTGCCACCCAACGCGTCAAGGCTTCCGACAAGCGCATCATCAACGGCCAGACCGACGTCAACCAGTTGGTGCCGTTCAAGTACAAATGGGCGTGGGAAAAGTACCTCGCCACCTGCGCCAACCACTGGATGCCGCAGGAAGTGAACATGACGCGCGACATCGCGCTCTGGAAAGACCCGAACGGCCTGACCGAAGACGAGCGCCGCATCGTCAAGCGCAACCTCGGCTTCTTCGTGACCGCCGACTCGCTGGCCGCCAACAACATCGTGCTGGGCACCTATCGCCACATCACGGCCCCCGAATGCCGCCAGTTCCTGCTGCGCCAGGCCTTCGAGGAAGCGATCCACACGCACGCGTACCAGTACATCGTCGAGTCGCTCGGCCTGGACGAGAGCGAGATCTTCAACGCCTACAACGAAGTGCCGTCGATCCGCGAGAAGGACCAGTTCCTGATCCCGTTCATCGACGCCATCAGCGACCCGAACTTCAAGACCGGCACCCACGAGACCGACCAGACGCTGCTCAAGTCGCTCATCGTGTTCGCCTGCCTGATGGAAGGCCTGTTCTTCTACGTCGGCTTCACGCAGATCCTCGCGCTGGGCCGCCAGAACAAGATGACCGGCGCCGCCGAGCAGTACCAGTACATCCTGCGTGACGAGTCGATGCACTGCAACTTCGGCATCGACCTGATCAACCAGCTCAAGCTCGAGAACCCCGGCCTCTGGACCTCCGAGTTCAAGGCCGAGATCAAGGCGCTCTTCATGCGCGCCGTCGAGCTCGAATACAAATACGCCGAAGACACCATGCCACGTGGCGTGCTCGGCATGAACGCCTCCATGTTCAAGGGGTACCTGCGCTATATCGCCAACCGGCGTGCACAGCAGATCGGCCTCGAAACGCTCTTCCCGAACGAAGAAAATCCGTTCCCCTGGATGAGCGAAATGATTGACCTGAAGAAAGAGCGCAACTTTTTCGAAACCCGCGTGATCGAGTACCAGTCGGGTGGTGCGCTCTCCTGGGATTGAATCTTTCGACAAGAATTAATGAATTCAAGAATTGCCCTTGCCACCGATCGCGCCAAAGAGCGCGGCATGGACTGGGGCTCAGGTGTTCATGGTGCTGGGGCTCAGATCTCAACGCCATGAATCGCTTCACGCTACCCAACGTGCGTGGAGTGCTTCAATAGGTTGATTTTTTCAACTTGATCAAGGAGAAATAGAAATGGCAACTGCAAAGAAAGCGCCGGCTAAGAAAGCCGCTGCAAAGAAGGCTCCGGCAAAGAAGGCTGTGGCCGCTAAGAAGGCTCCGGCAAAGAAGGTAGCCGCCAAGAAGGCACCGGCCAAGAAGGTCGCTGCCAAGAAGGCTCCGGCGAAGAAGGTAGCCGCCAAGAAGGCAGCACCGGCCAAGAAGGCCGCTGCCAAGAAGGCTCCGGCGAAGAAGGCCGTAGCGAAGAAGGCGCCTGCGAAGAAGGCTGCTGCCAAGAAGGCCCCGGCAAAGAAGGCCGCCGCCAAGAAGGCGCCTGCGAAGAAGGCTGCTGCCAAGAAGGCGCCTGCGAAAAAGGCTGCGGCCAAGAAAGCCGCGAAAAAGCCTGCTGCCAAAAAGCCTGCTGCGAAGAAGGCTCCCAAGGCCGCTGCGCCCGCCAAGGCTGCAGCCGTAGCGCCTGCCCCTGCGGCGCAAACGACGCTGAATCCCCAGGCAGCCTGGCCGTTCCCCACGGCCAGCAAGCCCTGAGTTTCTCAGCGGCCTTGAAGGCGCAAAGCCCGACACCTCGCGGTGTCGGGCTTTTTTATTGGCGCTTCTGCGGGAAGAAGATCAGAGACCCAGGGCCTTGCGATCGATCTCGTAGTTCTGCGGGCCACGCTGCGCGATCTTGATCGCGCCGACCTTGTTGCCCAGCGCTGCGCACTGCGCCAGCGGCCAACCCTTTTCCAGACCGAACAGCAGCGCGCCACGCCATGCGTCGCCGCAGCCCGTGGGCTCGACCACTTCGGTGGCCACCACGCCCGGCACGTGCTCGCGTTCGCCGTCGGTCCAGATCTCGCAGCCCTCGGCCGCCAGCGTGACCACCAGGCCGCGCACGCGCTTCGAGATCTCGGCCAGGCTCCAGCCGGTGCGCTGCGACAGCATCTTCCCTTCGTAGTCGTTCACGACCACCCAGCTCGCGAGATCGACGAAATGACGCAGCGCCTCGCCGTCGAACATCGGCAAGCCCTGGCCCGGATCGAACACGAACGGAATGCCGGCGGCAGCGAACTGCTCCGCGTGCTGCAGCATCGCGTCGCGGCCATCTGGCGCGATGATGCCGAGCTTGATGTCATCGCGCGCGGCCACCTTCGTGATGTGCGCCTGCTGCATCGCGCCGGGGTGGAAGGCGGTGATCTGGTTGTTGTCGACGTCGCTCATGATCATCGCCTGCGCGGTGAAGGTGTCGTCGAGCTGGCGCACGAACTCGGTGTCGATGCCCAGCGAGCGCATGCGCTCGAGGTACGAAGCGCCGTCGCTGCCGAGCGTGGCCATCGGTAGCGCAGTGCCGCCCAGTGCATTGAGGCTGTAGGCAATGTTGCCGGCACAGCCGCCGAAGTCACGCCGTAGCGTCGGCACCAGGAACGACACATTGAGGATGTGCAGCTGGTCCGGAAGAATCTGGTCGGCGAACCGGCCCTCGAAAGTCATGATGGTGTCGAACGCGAGGGACCCGCAAATCACTGCTGCCATGGTTGAGCCGTTGGTTGAATGGTGGATGGAAGAGAAAAGGACGCGTGCAGGCAAGCGCCCCGCTCAGGGATAGAAAGCTTCGACGCGGTAACCCGCGATCGGCGGTAGCGCTGCGGCTTCCGAAGCGGACAAGGTCAGTGGCAGCGAGGCTGCGCGGTCGGCGCGGGCCTGCAGCACCGTCGGCGCACCGTAGTCCGCCGGCAACAACACGCGGCGCACCACGGCGCGCTCCTGCGTGTCGAGCAGCGAGAGTTCGACGGCGGGCATCGCGAGCGGCACGGTGGCGCCATTGCGCAGGGTGAAGCTCAGGCGGTAGTCGTTGCCCCCACTCTTCTCGCGCGCGAAGGCCGCGCCTTCGATCACGATGTCGCCGATCTGGCGCAGAGCCGCGAGTTCACAGCCTGTGTACTGGCACAGCGCGGCGAGGGCCGGCCGCAGATTGGGCTGGCGCGCGGCAATGCCGTCGCGCTCGTGGCGGATGACCTGCAGGATGAGCAGCAGCACGGCAATCACCGCCAGCAGGACCAGCACGATGCGCACGCTCTTGCGCTGCCAGAAGCCGGTTGCCCTCTCGAAGGACTCGTCATCGTCCGCGAAGGGATGCCCTATTGGCAGTTCGAAATCCGGGGAGCGCGCAAGGTCGGACTCGCTTTCGGCCTGCACCACAACAGGCGAAGCCTTCGCAGCCGCACGCTCCTCACGCGCCTTGGCGCTCGCGATCTTGGCCGACTTGATGCGGGCGCGGCGCAGCGCCTTCTGCATCTGCACCTGGTCGTGGTCTTTTTCTTCCTGCTCGCGCTCCCCTTCAGCGCCGTCGTCGCTCGCTCGCTCGATCATCAGCCCGCGCATTGCCTTGATGCGCGGGGCGACGGGCAGGGGCGGCGCCGGGGGTGGTGGCGCGGGCGGCGGCGACGCGAGGTTCAGGTCGATGTTCGGGAACGGCGGCAGCGTGCTCGGTGGCGGCTTCCACGCGGGTTCGCTGACGTCGAGGTCGGACCATGGCTCGTCGGCGACGATGCCGTGTTCGGGCAATGACAGCGAGAACTCGAGCGCTGCTGGAGGTGGTGGTGGCAACGCCGGTGTCGGTGCAGGCGCTGGAGCCTCCGGGGGCAGCGCATGCCGAGGTTGCTGCTCGGGCTCGTCGTCGAAGAAGTCCGCATCTTCGGCAGGCGACGAGGGCTCCAACTCGAGCGGCGGCGGTGGCGCAGGAAGTTCGGGCGCGACCTTGGGCTCCGAGGCGGACTCGACCAGCCCCGGCATGTAGCCACCGCCCTGCACTGGCGGCGCTGCGCCATCGGGCGCCTCGTGCAGATCGAGCGTGGCGTCGAACACATGGCTGCATCGGCCGCAGCGCACCCAGCCATCAGAGATGCGAAGCTGGTCGCGCACCACCTTGAAGGTGGTGGTGCAGGCGGGGCAGCGCGTGACGAGACTCATGACCGGGCGATTGTAGGGTCGAGCCCCCGCCACGGGAGGGGCGCAAGGCGGCTCAGCAGCGCGCGGTCATGAGGATCCAGCCGTCCTCGGTGTCGCTGACTTCGAGCGTTGCGTACGGCGCGTAGGCCTCTTTCAATTCATCGGCCTGGCGCTCGAGGATGCCGGCCATCACCAGCGATCCGCCCGCCTTCACATGGCTGCGCAGCAACGGCGCGAGCACCTTGAGCGGCGTGGCCAGGATGTTGGCGAGCACGGTGTCGTAGTGGCCCTTCGCCGCTTCGGGCAGGCCCGCGTTCAGCCGGACGCCGTTGGCCTCGGCATTGAGCCGGGTCGACGAGACCGCGGCTTCGTCGATGTCGACAGCGTCGATGTCGGTTGCGCCGAACTTCGCCGCGCCGATGGCAAGAATGCCGGAGCCGCAGCCGTAGTCGAGCACGCGTTGGTTGGCCAGCACGCCGTCGCCCTGCGTCGCAATCCACCGCAGGCACATGCGCGTGGTGGGATGCGTGCCGGTGCCGAAGGCCAGGCCCGGATCGAGCCGAATCACCTGCTTTGCCTGCTCAGGTGGCTCATGCCACGTCGGCACGATCCAGAACTCGGGCGTGATCTCGACGGGAGCGAACTGCGATTGCGTCAGGCGCACCCAGTCCTGCTCGGGCACCGGCGCGATGCCGAGCACCTCGCAGCCTTCGAAGAAGTCCTGCAGCGCGAGCACCGACGCGGCCTCCTTGGCGAGCGCCTCGTCGGGGAACAGCGCGATCACGCGCGAACGCTGCCAGCCCTCCTTCGGCTGCGGCATGCCCGGCTCGCCGAAAAGCGCCTGCTCTGCGTCGGTCTGCGCGTCGGCGTCTTCCACCGACACGCTCAATGCATCGAGTGCATCGAGCGCTTCACCGAGCGTTTCGACCCGGTCTTCCGGCGCCATCAGGCGGAGTTCGAACATCGCGGCGTCCCGGGTCAGCGCTTGTGCGCAGCCAGCCACTCTTCGAGGTAGTGGATGTTGGTGCCGCCGGTCATGAACTTGGAATCGACCATCAGCTCGCGGTGCAGCGGGATGTTGGTCTGGATGCCTTCGATCACGGTTTCATTGAGCGCCGTGCGCATGCGGGCCATGGCCTGCTCGCGCGTGTCGCCGTAGACGATGATCTTGCCGATCATGGAGTCGTAGTTCGGCGGCACGAAGTAGTTGGTGTACGCGTGCGAGTCGACGCGAACGCCTGGGCCGCCCGGCGGGTGCCACATCGTGATGCGACCCGGCGACGGCGTGAACTTCCACGCGTCTTCGGCATTGATGCGGCATTCGATGGCGTGGCCGTGCATCTGGATCTGGCGCTGCGTGAACGGCAGCTTTTCGCCGGCCGCGACCATGATCTGCGTCTTGACGATGTCGATGCCGGTGGTGAACTCGGTCACCGGGTGCTCCACCTGCACGCGCGTGTTCATTTCAATGAAATAGAACTCGCCGTTCTCGTAGAGAAACTCGAAGGTGCCGGCACCGCGGTAGTTGATCTTCTTGCAGGCGGCCGCACAGCGCTCGCCGATCTTCTCGATCAGCTTGCGCGGAATGCCCGGCGCGGGCGATTCCTCGATCACCTTCTGGTGGCGGCGCTGCATGGAGCAGTCGCGCTCGCCCAGGTAAACCGCGTTCTTGTGCTTGTCCGCGAGGATCTGGATTTCGATGTGGCGCGGGTTCTGGAGAAACTTCTCCATGTACACGGCCGGATTGTTGAAGGCCGCGCCGGCTTCCGCCTTGGTCATCTGGATCGCGTTGACCAGAGCCGCCTCGGTGTGCACCACGCGCATGCCGCGACCACCGCCGCCGCCCGCCGCCTTGATGATGACCGGGTAGCCGATGGCACGCGCGATGCGCTTGTTGGTGGCGGCGTCGTCCGAGAGCTCACCCTCGGAGCCGGGCACGCAAGGCACGCCGGCCTTGATCATGGCCTGCTTGGCCGACACCTTGTCGCCCATCGTGCGGATGTTGTCAGGCGTCGGGCCGATGAACTGGAAACCGCTCTGCTCCACGCGTTCGGCGAAGTTCGCGTTCTCGCTCAGGAAGCCGTAGCCGGGGTGAATCGCTTCGGCATCGGTCACTTCGGCCGCCGAAATGATCGCCGGCATGTTGAGATAGCTCTGCGCCGAAGGGGCCGGGCCGATGCACACGGCTTCTTCGGCGAGCTTGATGTACTTCGCGTCGCGGTCGGCTTCGGAATACACCATCACGGCCTTGATGCCGAGCTCGCTGCAGGCACGCTGAATCCGGAGGGCAATCTCCCCCCGGTTTGCAACCAGGATCTTCTTGAACATGGTCACTCGATGATGAACAGCGGCTGTCCGTATTCGACCGCCTGGCCGTTTTCGCCGAGGATCTGGGTGATCGTGCCGGACTTGTCGGCCTCGATTTCATTGAGGATCTTCATCGCTTCGATGATGCAGATGGTGTCACCTTCGTTGACTTTGCTGCCAACCTCGACGAACGCAGCAGCGCCCGGGCTGGACGAACGATAGAAGGTGCCGACCATGGGCGACTTCACGGCATGGCCGGCCGGAGCGGCTTCGGCCGCCGGTGCGCTGGCCACGGCGGGTGCCGCGGGAGCGCCAGCTGCGGCCGGTGCGGCAGCCGCCTGAGGCGCCGCCAGGGTTTGCACATACTGCACCGGAGCGGCGCCGCCGCCCTTCACGATGCGAACCTTGCCTTCGGTTTCGGTGATTTCCAGCTCGGAAATATTCGATTCGGACACCAGATCGATCAGTGTCTTGAGTTTGCGCAGATCCATGGGACTCCAGTGCCGGCTGAGCCGGTCTTCAGGACATAACTTGTTCGAAAATCGGTGATTTTCGGCGTTCGGCGTCTAACGCCAGCGTAAGGAACTGATTCTAACCATGAACCAGTTCGCGTCGCCAAGTGTCCAGGTCGGTGGTCTCGAGCTTGCCCATTTTACGGGCGGCCACGGAGCCGTTCGCATTCAGGACCAGCGTGAAGGGCAAACCGCCACCCGTATTGCCCAGATTCTTGACCAGCTCCGTACCCTGAAGGCCGGCCAGGCCGGTCGGATAGGTGACGGGCGTGCGTTGCAGGAACTTGCGCACGGCGCTGGGTTGATCGATGGCCAATCCAACCACTTGCCAGCCGTTGGCGCCATTTGCACGAAAGAAAGCGTCGATCATCGGCATTTCTTCAACGCAGGGCGGGCACCACGTCGCCCAGAAGTTGAGCAGCAGCGGCTTGCCGCGCAGGCTCGACAGGACGAGGTCACCACCCTCCGGGCGCTCGAAGCTCTGGGCCCAGAAGGCCGCGTCGAGCATCTCCCCGCCCGCTGCGCCACTGCTGCTGCGCTCCTTCCACCATGCGCCGCCGAGCCCGGCGGCCGCAGCCGCTGCCGCCACGCCGGCATAGAGCATGCCGCGTCGGGTGGGCGAAGAAGTCATTCACTTGTCCTTTTCTCGTTCAATCAGTCGGCGCAATGCGGGCAGATCGCCACGCGGCACGCGCCCCTGCGCGTCGGGCTTCAAGGCCCCGCGCAGGTCGTCGAGGTCGTAGACCAGCAGGTGCACGCCGATTTCCTCGCCGAGTGCACGGCTCGGGGCGTGCACGCTCAGGGCCTCGACCTGCTCGCCATGAAAGCCGGTCACCATGCGCGGCTCGTAGTCCACGTGGTGATCGATCAGGGCGATTTCGGCCGATTTGGAATCATCGCAAAACAACTGAATATAAATGTCTGACAGCCGGGTGGCCGTTCCGTGCCACACGGCGCCGCCCACATGAGGGCGGAAGACGGCCATGCGCTCCATCCATTCGAGCGCGAGAAGCCGCAATGCATGCAATTCCTGCGGCTGGGTATCGGCGCAGAAAAGCTCGATGTACTCGCGCACCTCGGCCTCGACCTCGTCGTTGTTGGGCAGCGCGGTGCGCGCCGAAAGGCCCAGGTCACGCAGGGCCCGGCGCTTGGCCGGACCATATTCCAGTCCCTCCTCGACAACGAGGCGGGCTGCAGTGGCGGCAATTTCACGCTTGGACGTGTCCATCGGGGCATTTTGCCCGCAGTACGCGCCCCACACAGCAACATCAGTACGAAGCGCGGGACAAACACGTGGCCCAGGCACGGGCGCGGCACATCGCTTCCCTAGAATCGACCGATGCACATTCATATTCTGGGTATCTGCGGCACGTTCATGGGTGGCGTGGCCGCCCTGGCGCGCGAGGCAGGCCACCGGGTCACGGGCTGCGACGCCGGCGTGTACCCCCCGATGAGCGACCAGCTGCGCGCCCTCGGCATCGACCTGATCGAGGGCTTCGGCGCCGACCAGCTTTCCCTGGCGCCCGACATGTTCGTGGTCGGCAACGTGGTGTCCCGCGCGCGGCTGCCCGACGGAAGCCCCAAGTTCCCGCTGATGGAAGCCATCCTCGACGCCGGCAAGCCCTACACCAGCGGTCCGCAGTGGCTGGCCGAGCATGTGCTGCTCGGCCGCCACGTGCTGGCCGTGGCCGGCACGCACGGCAAGACGACGACCACGTCGATGCTGGCCTGGGTGCTGGAAAAGGGCGGCAAGGCGCCCGGCTTCCTGGTGGGCGGCGTGCCGCTGGACTTCGGCGTCTCGGCCCGGCTGGGCGACGGCCCGGCCTTCGTGATCGAGGCCGACGAGTACGACACGGCCTTCTTCGACAAGCGCAGCAAGTTCGTGCACTACCGGCCGCGCACCGCCGTGCTGAACAACCTCGAGTTCGATCACGCGGACATCTTCGACGATCTTGCCGCTATCGAGCGCCAGTTTCATCATCTCGTGCGCACTGTGCCGAGCACGGGGCGGCTGGTCGTGAACGCCACCGAAGAAAGCCTGCAACGTGTGCTGGCCCAAGGCTGCTGGAGCGAACTCGCGCGCTTCGGCACGAATGGTGAATGGCAGGCGCGCGGCACGCACGACGCCTTCGACGTGCTGCAGCGGGGCGAAGTGGTGGGCCGAGTCGAATGGGAGCTCTCGGGCCTGCACAACCAGATGAACGCGCTGGCCGCCATCGCCGCGGCCGAACATGTGGGCGTGGCGCCGGCCGAGGCAGCCCGTGCGCTGGGCAGCTTCCGCAACGTGCGCCGGCGCATGGAGCTGCGCGGCACGGTCGAGCAAGGCGGCGGCGCAATCACGGTCTACGACGACTTCGCCCACCACCCGACAGCCATCCGCACCACACTCGACGGCCTGCGCAAGAAGCTGGATGCTGCTGGCAAGCAAAGTGAGCGCATCCTCGCGGCCTTCGAGCCGCGCAGCAACACGATGAAGCTGGGCGTCATGGCGGCGCAGCTGCCCTGGAGCCTGGAGGCGGCTGACCTGTCGTTCTGCCACACGGCCGGCCTCGACTGGAATGCCGCAGCAGCGCTCGCGCCGATGGGCGACCGCGCACAGGTGGCCGGAGCCATCGAGCCGCTGGTAAAGCAGATCGTCGCAGCGGCCCGGCCGGGCGATCACATCGTCTGCATGAGCAACGGCGGCTTCGGCGGCGTGCACGACAAACTGCTTGCGGCGCTGCGCTCGGCGGCGGCATCATGACCGCCATGCCGCTCACACGCGCCCACGAACTGATCGAGACCCTGAAGCTGCAGCCCCACCCCGAGGGCGGCTGGTACGGCGAGGTGTTCCGCTCAGCATCGAGCGTCACGCCCACCGACGGTCGCGCGCCGCGCAGCGCGCTGACCAGCATCTACTTTTTGCTCGAAGCGAGCCAGCATTCGCGCTGGCACCGGGTGCTGTCCGACGAAGTCTGGGTGCATCTGGAAGGCGTACCGCTCACGCTGTGGACCTGCGACGCCGCAATGCGCACGGCGCCGGCCCATGTGCGGCTGGGCCCGGTCGATGCGCACGGCACGCGTCCCCAGCATGTGGTGCCCGCCGGCCAATGGCAAGCGGCCCGGCCGATCCAGGGCCACAGTTCAGGCGACTACACACTGGTCGCCTGCATGGTCGGGCCGGGCTTCGATTTCGCTGACTTTTCGATGGTGCCGCCCGACAGCGACGAAGCTGCGTCGATGCGGCACCATTGGCCTGACCTGGCCAGGATGCTCTAGCCCGGGCTTCAGCCCCGGCGCTGCTTGACCGCCTTCGAGAGCGTGTCGAGCACCTGTACCGAATCGTCCCATCCCAGGCAGGCGTCGGTGATGCTCTTGCCGTATTCGAGGCCCGACAGCTGGTCCTTGCCCGGCGTGAACTTCTGGGCGCCCGGCTGCAGGTGGCTTTCGACCATCACGCCGAAAACCCGGTTCGAGCCGCCGGCAATCTGCGCGGCGATGTCCTTCGCCACGTCGATCTGCTTCTGGTGCTGCTTGGAGCTGTTGGCATGGCTGCAATCGACCATCAGCGTGGGCGGCAGCTTGGCGGCTTCGAGATCCTTGCAGGCGGCTTCGACGCTGGCGGCGTCGTAGTTCGGCGCCTTGCCGCCGCGCAGGATCACGTGGCAGTCGCGATTGCCGTTGGTCTGCACGATCGCGACCTGGCCGTTCTTGTGCACCGACAGGAAGTGATGGCCGCGCGCCGCCGCCTGGATGGCATCGGTGGCGATGCGGATGTTGCCGTCGGTGCCGTTCTTGAAGCCGATGGGCGCCGAGAGCCCCGAGGCCAGTTCGCGATGCACCTGGCTTTCGGTGGTGCGTGCACCGATGGCGCCCCAGGAGATCAGGTCGCCGATGTACTGCGGCGAGATCACGTCGAGGAACTCGCTGCCCGCCGGCAGGCCGATGCGGTTGATGTCGATCAGCAGCTGGCGCGCGATGCGCAGGCCTTCGTCGATGCGGAAGCTTTCGTCGAGGTACGGGTCGTTGATGAGCCCCTTCCAGCCGACAGTCGTGCGCGGCTTCTCGAAGTACACGCGCATCACGATTTCCAGCGTGCCGGCGTATTTCTCGCGCTCGACCTTGAGGCGGCGGGCATATTCGAGCGCGGCAGCCGGGTCGTGGATCGAGCAGGGACCCATGATCACCAGCAGCCGGTCGTCCTTGCCGGCCATGATGTTGTGGATGTTGCGGCGCGTGCCTTCGATCAGGGTTTCAACGGGCGTGCCGCGGATCGGGAAAAAGCGGATCAGATGTTCGGGAGGGGGCAGCACGTTGATGTCCTTGATGCGTTCGTCGTCGGTCTTGCTGGTTTTTTCGACGCTCGCATACCAGCTGTCGCTGGCGGGGGCAGTGTTCGTGCTCATGGTTGCTTCCTTGTCTGTCGGGTTTGAGTGGATATCGCAGGGGCAAAAAAAAACCGCCGGGGCTCAGGGCACCGGCGGTTTTGGGAGGGTGTTCGTTTGCTTTACGCGCTCGCCTCTCGTCCGCCGGAAACCGGGAACCAAAAGTAGGCAAAGAAATAAGCGCGGAGGGCGGACATGTGCGCGAAATGTAGCACGGAAAGCAAAAACCCGGTCAAGCCGCCGGGTGCGGCGTTGTTTACCGGTAGCCCGACTCGTTGGCGTTGTGGATGATCCAGATCAGGTTGCCACTGGTGTATTCGCCCATGCCGCCACCCGCGAAGATGAGGCGGCCCTGACCCTTGTAGGTCATCTCGAAACGATGGCGGTCGCTGCCGAAATAGAACGGAATGAAGGCCTTGCCCGTCACGTACGCGCCCTGATCGGTCGGCGGCCCCGCGAGGTCGGTGACCTGCCTGGCGCTCATGCCGATCTGCAGGCGCGCAAACTTGCTGTTTCGCGCCGGGTTGCCGGTGATTTCGCCTTCGTAGCCGTTCAGGCCCTTGACGGTGCGGCCGCTGCCGGCTTCGACCTTCGACGAGTCGACCACGTTGCCCTGGGCATCCATGCCGGCCTTCGCACCGCCGCGCGCCGGCGCCGCGGGGGCGGCTGCGGGTGCCGCAGCAGCCGCAGGCTGGCTGCCCCCGGAACCGCCGCGCGACGCGCAACCTGCGCTTGCCAGCACCACCACGGCAGTCACGGCCCACAGAGCCGCGGACGAATTGATCCTGATCCTCATCGAACGCTCCTTGTTGTGAAAGGAGCGCAGCTTAACAAGCCCTCAGGCCGTACCGCCTACGGTCAAACCATCGATGCGCAACGTCGGCTGGCCGACGCCCACAGGCACGCTCTGGCCTTCCTTGCCGCAGGTGCCGACGCCCGAGTCGAGCGCCATGTCGTTGCCGATCATGGTCACGCGGGTGAGCGCGTCGGGGCCGTTGCCCACGATGGTCGCGCCCTTCACCGGGTACTGGATCTTGCCGTTCTCGACCCAGTAGGCCTCGCTGGCCGAGAACACGAACTTGCCGCTCGTGATGTCGACCTGCCCGCCGCCGAAGTTGGTGGCGTACAGGCCCTTCTTGATGCTCGCGACGATTTCCTTCGGGTCCTTGTCGCCGCCGAGCATGTAGGTGTTGGTCATGCGCGGCATCGGCACGTGTGCGTAGCTTTCGCGCCGGCCGTTGCCGGTGGGCTTGACCTTCATGAGGCGCGCATTGAGCGCGTCCTGGATGTAGCCCTTGAGGATGCCGTCCTCGATCAGTACGTTGCGCTGGCTGGCGTTGCCCTCGTCGTCGACGTTGAGCGAGCCGCGGCGATCGGCGATCGTGCCGTCATCGAGCACCGTGACGCCCTTGGCCGCCACGCGCTGGCCGATGCGGCCCGAGAACGCGCTCGAGCCCTTGCGGTTGAAGTCGCCCTCCAGGCCGTGGCCGATGGCTTCGTGCAGCAGGATGCCGGGCCAGCCGGAGCCGAGCACCACGGTCATTTCGCCGGCCGGTGCCGGGCGTGCGTCGAGGTTGGTCAGGGCGGCCTTCACGGCATGGTCGACGTACTCGGCGATCTGTTCGTCGGTGAAATAGGCCAGGCCGAAACGCCCGCCACCGCCGCCGGAGCCGATTTCGCGGCGGCCATTCTGCTCGGCGATCACCGTGACCGACAGGCGCACCAGCGGGCGAACGTCGGCGGCCAGCGTGCCGTCGGCACGGGCCACGAGCACCACGTCGTACTCGCTCGCCAGGCCCGCCATGACCTGCGCCACGCGCGGATCGCGCGAGCGGGCCAGCTTTTCGACCTTTTCGAGCAGCTTCACCTTGGTGGTGCTGTCGAGCGTGGAAATGGGGTCGATACCGTCGTAGAGCGAGCGGCTCGATGCGATCTTGCGGGCCGGCGTCTTCACGCGGCCCGTGCGGCCTGCGGAGGAAATGGAGCGCACCGTGCGCGCCGCGTCGAGCAGCGAGGCCTCGGAAATGTCGTCCGAATAGGCAAAAGCGGTTTTCTCGCCACTGACCGCGCGCACGCCGACGCCCTGGTCGATGCTGAAGCTGCCGGTCTTGACGATGCCCTCTTCGAGGCTCCAGCCCTCGCTGCGCGTGTACTGGAAGTACAGGTCGGCGTCGTCCACCCGGTGCGCGGTGATCTCGGCCAAGGCCTTGCTCAGGTGCGATTCGTCGAGGCCGAACGGCGTGAGAAGGAGCTGTTGCGCCGTGGCGAGGCGCTCGATGGTGGGTTCGCGAGAGATCATCGCGACATTCTAGGCAGCCGCCCTCTTCCGCGCTGCGCCAAAGGGCACTCCGGCGCTAGTTCTGCGCCAGCTTCCTTGCCCGGGCGATCGACATCAGGATCCCCAGCCCCAGCCCCAGCGTCACCATGGCCGTGCCGCCATAGCTGATGAACGGCAGCGGCACCCCCACCACCGGCAGGATGCCGCTCACCATGCCCATGTTCACGAAGGCATAGGTGAAGAAAATCATGGTGACCGCCCCCGCCAGCAGGCGCGAGAACAAGGTCGCCGCATTGGTCGCGATCACCAGCCCCCGGAAGATCAGCAGGATGAAGGCCGAAATCAGCGCCAGGTTGCCCATCAGCCCGAATTCCTCGGAATAGGCGGCAAAGATGAAGTCGGTGGTCCGCTCGGGAATGAATTCGAGGTGCGTCTGCGTACCCTGCATGAAGCCCTTGCCGCCCACCCCGCCCGAACCGATGGCGATCATCCCCTGGATGATGTGGAAGCCCTTGCCCAGCGGGTCCTTGCTCGGGTCGAGCAGCGTGCACACGCGCTGCTTCTGGTAGTCGTGCAGCACGCGCCAGTCGACCCCGTCGGCGCACAGCCTCGACTCGAAGCCCACGATCAGCGTCACGGCCACCGCGCCAATCAGCACCGGCGGCACGATCAACTTCCACGGCAGCCCGGCAAAGAAGATCACCGCCAGCCCGGCGGCCAGCACCAGCAGCGAGGTGCCCAGGTCGGGCTGTTTCATGATGAGCCCGACCGGCACCGCCAGCAGCACCGTCGCCACCACGAAGTCGAGCGGCCGCAACTGGCCTTCTCGTCGCTGGAACCACCAGGCCAGCATCAGCGGCATCGCGATCTTCAGGATTTCGCTGGGCTGGATCACCACGCCCACGTTGATCCAGCGCTGCGCGCCCTTCTTGGTGATGCCGAACAGCGCCACCGCCACCAGCAGCGCCACGCCCATCGTGTAGAGCGGCACGGCAGCCAGCATCAGCCGCTGCGGCGGCACCTGCGCCACCACGAACATGATGAAGCCGGCCAGCAGCATGTTGCGGCCATGGTCGACGAAGCGCGAGCCATGGTCGTAGCCCGAGGAATACATGGTCAGCAGCCCGGCGAACGCGAGCAGCAGCACGGCGAAGGCCAGAAAGCCGTCGAAGCCCTGGAAGATGGGCGCAATGCGACGCGCCAGGGAGGGCTGATTGAACACGGCAGACATGAGGGCGGATTATCCGGCTTATACGAATCCCCGGCGCGTGTCCCCCCGTGGAAATCCCCATCCCCGACTGTCACGGGTCGTTCGCCCCTTGCTCTTACATTCGGGGATTCATAAAAAAGGGAGGATCGGATGGCGTCTCAACGTCTGCGCTTGTCGCTCGTGACAGGTCTTTGCATTTCGGTCGTCGCGTGCGGCGGCGGTGGCGGCGGAGGGAGCTCAGGGCTGCCCTTCGGACTGGCCGGCTCGGGTAACTCGTCCACCCCGAATTCCTCTGCTTCGACCTCGCCCACCCTGAGCGGCACGGCCGCCACCGGCGCGGCCTTCGGTGGCGCCACCGTCACGGTCCAGGATCAAAGCGGCGCGACGGTCTGCACCACCCAGACCGACGGGCAAGGCACCTACCGCTGCGCGCTGTCCGCAGCCACCAAGGCTCCCCTCGTAATCACCGCGGTGCGCGACGACCAGTCGCTTTACAGCACGCTCGCCAACAACAGCGGCACCGCCAACATCACGCCGCTGACCACGGTCATCGTCTCTCGGCTCTCGCCGGATGGTCGCCCCGCCAATCTGGCGGCGGCCATCCAGGCCGACGCCGGCACCGTGACCGACGCGCGCCTGCAACAGCAGACAGCCGCGCTCGTTGCCGCGCTGAAGCCGGTGCTGGACGCCCTCGGGCAGGCCACCTTCGATCCGATCACCGGCCAGTTCAGCGCCGACGGCACCGGGCACGACAAGGTACTCGACGCGCTGCTGGTCAGCGTGCGCCCCGACAGCGGCGCCGCCAACATCGAGATCACGGTGAAGGGTCTGCCGGCGGGCGACAGCGCTGCGCCGGCCTCCATCATCTTCCGTAGCAGCGACGCCTCCGTTCCGGCTCTGCCGCCGGGCATCACGCCGGACCAACTGGCCGGCCTTCCCCCGCCGCCCTTGCTGGCCGACCTGGTCGACCGCCTGAACGCGTGCTATCGGCTGCCGCTGTCGCAGCGCGTCACCGCGCCGAACGACACAACGGCAGTGACCGGCGGGCCGACTGATGTGATCGCACCCGCCTGCCGCGAACTCTTCGTCGGCGACGACCCTGCCGGCTACCTCCACAGCGGCTTCGGCGTGGGCCGCGACGCCAACAACCAGGGCGGCTTCACCAGCCTCTTCCGCCCAGAAAACACGGGCCGCACCTGGGACCGCGCCAACTTCGAGTTCTTCCGCCCAAACGGCGACCTGGCACTCAGCTACCGCGCAACCGACGTGGGAGACAACGTCACCTTCGGCACCGTCACCGTGCGCAAGGTGGGCAGCACGCTCAAACTCGCCGGGGACGGCCATGTCTACGCCTCCAACGTGCGCCCGGTGTTCGCTTACCGCGACATGATCAACTCCCCCGCATTCAACTCGTACACCACGGGTTACGGCATCCCGATCCGGAATCGGCAGGAAGGCGGCGCGGCAGTCTTCAGCAAGGTCATCGTGACTTCGCCGCTGAACAAGGTCCTGACCTTCATCCCGCAACCCGGCCTGTCGTTCCTCGTGGTGACCAGGCCCGACGGCACGCCGGAGCTCAACAACGGCATCAATCTGCGCGGCATCTACGAGAACCCGTCGACGCCCGGCAGCCTGGCGAGCCGGGAGCCCGGCATCGGGTTGCTCGACCCCCAATACACCGACACGCAGATCAGCCAGTTGCAGGACCAAAGCGTGTGGAAATTCGAGTTCGTGCACGCGAAGCCGGGCGTACCCAACGTGATCCAGTACGAGCGCACTCTCTCTCGCGCAGCAACGATCGGCGAGATCCGCCAGCAGCCGCTGTTCGACCTGGCGCCGCCCATGCGCACCCAGCTGGTCGCCCGCACCAATGCCAACGCTGGCCTGGTCTACCCCGCGAACAGTGCGGGTCAGCCGAACATCCTGGACATCAGCGTCACTGGCAACCAGGATGCGTGGGTCGTGCCGAGCGGCGCGCTGGCCCCCGCCGTGCTGACGGCCTACGGCTTCGCCAAGTCAGGCACCCGTTTCAACGACAACATCGCGCTGTCCTCCACGGCGCGCAAGGCGGTGATCGACTGCTCCGCCGAGACGGCCGGCGACACGCATTGCGACAGCGCTGCTGGCAAGCAGTACGCCGAAGGCACGCGGGTGCATTACCTGGCGTTCGAGGCCTACAACGCGCGCAGCCTCGGCATCACGCGCTACGTGCTGTTCTACAAGCAGTTCTGAATGAACATCCGAGGGCCCCGTATCGGGCGCGGGGTTCTCAATCGAATTCGAGTTGAACGACCGTGCGCCCAGGTCGGCTTTCAACCGTAAGCCGGGCCCCGATGGCCCCCGAACGCTCCGCCAGCGACCGCGGCCGATGCTTCACGGCGTCGAAGCCCTTGCCGTTGTCGATCACCCGCAGTTGCACCGTCGTGCCCTGCATCCCGGCCTCGAAGCGCAGCACGGTGGCCTGGGCGTGCTGCAGCACGTTGGAGATCGCCTCGAACAGCAGGAACTGCAACTGCCGCATGCCTTGCGCGCCGAGCCGCTCTACCGGCTCCACCTCGTCCACCGCCCATTCGAACTCAATGCCCGAAGACGCCAGGCGGGGTTCCAGCCGGTAGCGCGCCGCTGCCAGCAGCGCACCCACGTCGCCCGGCGGCAGGTGAATCGAATCGATCTGCAGCTTGAGCTGGTCCAGCGAATCGCGCAGCGTGCGCAGCAGGTCGCCCGAGCTGGTCTGGCCCGACTGCAGCTGCCGGATCGCCGAAGTGATGTGCGAGCCCATGCCGTCGTGCATTTCGCGCAGGATGCGTTCGCGCTCGTGGGTGCGCGCCTGGTCGCGCGCCGCGGCCTCGAGTTCGGCGTACGTGGCCGCCAGCTCGCGTTCGCGCTGGGCCACCCGCTCGGCCAGGGCCGCGACCGATCCGCGCGCCAGCACGCTCGCCGCACGAAAGCGCCGCAGCACGATCAGCAGCAGCGCCACGCCGAAGAACACCGACGAATAGCGCACCCAGGTGGTCTCGCCATAGGCATCGCTGAGGCGGATCACCAGCCAGTCGCGCACTCCGAACATCACCGTCACCAGAGCGGCGCCGGCCACCAGCAAACGCTCGGCGCTCGGTTTGCGCAGGGTGTCGACGGCGAAGGCGCTGACGAAGGCCAGGACGAACACGATCTGGACGGCAAGCCAGCCGGTGAGCCACATCGGCTCCTCGCGCTGCAGCGACAGCGCGCTGAACAGCACCGTAGCGACCACGATGCCCGCAATAGGCCAGCGCACCCACTGGTAGCGGCGGTCGCGCCCCCACCCCGCGAGGTGGTAGACGAACATCATGGAAGAGGCAGCCCAGCCCGCATAGCAGGCGGCCATCAGCACGCCCCAGGGCCCCCAGGACAGGGGAGGCTCGGCGATGACGCCGTCGGCCACCCGCACCGCCCAGCAGAACTCCGCCAGCGCGGCCCAGAAGTAGATGCCGTCGCGCCGCTGGGCGCCCTTGGCATCGGCGTCGACCTGCGTCAGCCACAGCGCCAGCGCGATGCCGCCGACGATCAGGCTGAAGGCCATCAGCAGCACCGAGCCGGTGAAGCGCCATGCATAGGCGCTCTCGAAGAGTTCGGTGCGAACCGGCGCGGCCGGCCCGATGACCACCTGCGACAGCCCCGCGCGCCGGGCGGTGTCGGCGTGCAGGCGGATCTGCAGGAGGTTGTCACCCTTTCGCAGCAGGCGCCCGGGCACCGGCACGTAGATGGGCGCCTTGGCGTAGTCGGCGTCGTTGCTGCGGTCCAGGTCGCCGTAGACCTGCAGCAGCGCGTCGTTCAACTGCACCTCGAAGACGTTGCCGACGCGCGGAATGAAGATGCCCCACGGCGTCTCGGGCTCGGCCTCGAGCGTGAACGGCAGGTCGAAGCTCGCCATGCCCGGGCGGCCGTTGTGCTGGCGGTCCCAGTGGTAGGACAGCTCGACCGGCTCGGTGCGCGTGACGCCGCCGACCGTGGTCGTCACGGTGCCCTGGCGCAGTTCGATCGGCGCCTCGGACGCGGCCGTGGCCGCGCTGGAGACTCCGGCAATACCCGCGAGGAGCATCGCCAGCCATAGCATCAGCAGCGACGCCCATTTTGGTCGCATCTGTGCTCAGCCCGGATGAGACAACAGGCCGAGCCGCGTCGCTTCGAAAACGGCCTCGCTCTTGGAATGCACAGCGAGCTTTCCGTAGAGATTCTTGATGTGGGTCTGCACGGTGTGCACGCTCAGGCCCTTGAGCCGCGCGATCTCCGCGTACGAGAAGCCACGCGCGATCAGCGTCAGCACCTCGTGTTCGCGAGCCGACAGCAGGCCGCGGTCGGATTCGTCCGCGGCTGCTTCGGGCGCCGCACCCGGCGGCGCGCCGGGAACGGCCGCCGATTGCAGGCTGCGGTACTTCGCGAGCACGCGCCGCGCGATCATGGGCGAGATCGGCGAGGCACCTGCCTTCATCTCCACGATGGTCTGCGCGATGTCCTCCGGCGCGGCGTCCTTGTGGATGTAGCCCACGGCACCCGCCTCGATGCTGGCGAGCACGTTCTCTTCGTCGCCGAAAACAGACACTACCAGCGGCTCGCAGCCGGGAAAGCGCGCCACGGCGTCGCGGATCACGTCGAGCCCGGTGCCGTCGGGCATGCCGAGATCGACCAGAAGCACGTCGGGAATGGTGGTGGTGCGGGACAGCCAGCCCAGCGCTTCCTGCACCGTCCCCGCACTGCCGAGCCAGAAAAGGCGCGGGCTGCGCTGCACGCTGGCCTCGAAAAAGGCACGCGCGCGGCTATCGTCTTCGACGACCAGCACACCCCAGCGGCGTAGCGTCGCGTCGTCCTGAGCCTCAGTGTTCATGGGCATGAGCATAAGCCCCGGCGCGCACCGGGAATCCATACACGCCTCCCCCGTTCATGGGATGCCCACGATGAAGCATCGCCGCGAAACTTTCGCCGCTTTTTTGCAGGGCATATCCCCCTTCCCATGCAAATGAAGTAACCCGAACGTAGGCCATTCATGCCGCAGTGGTCAAGGTCTTAGTACTTTTGAATTCCCAACGCACGGCACACCCCGAACCGGGGCACGCGAAATGCCGGCGCGCCTCGGGCTCTCAGTAAGCTATGGCCTTACCGAAGAACCTCGTCCGGCGGGTTTTTTGTATGTTGGAAGCGGCCTCGCGAGAACAGACCTCATGCAGAATTACCCGTTCCCGGCAAGCGAGGTGCGACGCCCGCATCTCCCGTCTTTTCCTCGCATGGATCCGCAAACCACACACCTGCTTTACCTGCACGGTTTCCGTTCTTCGCCTCGTTCGACCAAGGCCCGGATCGTCGCGGAGCGCGTGGCGCGGCAGCATCCGAATCTGCAGTGGTGGTGCCCGCAATTGCCACCGTCGCCGCACGATGCCATCGACATGGTGATGAAGGGCATCGCGCACTGGCCGCGCAAGTCGATGGCGGTGGTGGGCTCGTCGCTCGGCGGCTACTACGCCACCTACGTGGCCGGCATGACGCGTTGCCGCGCGGTGCTGCTCAACCCGGCCGTGCATCCCGCGCGCGACCTCACGCGCTACATCGGCGACCAGACCGTCTGGCACGACCCCGCCGAGCATTTCTACTTTCGTCCCGAATACATCCACGAGCTTCGCGCGATGGAAGTCGGCCCGCTCACGCGGCCCGAACGCGTGTTCGCGATCATCGCCAAGGGTGACGAGGCGCTCGACTGGCACGAAATGTCCGCGCGCTACCCCGATAGCAACATCAAGCTGCTCGAGGGCAGCGACCACGCCCTGTCGGATTTCGAAAAGGCCCACCTGGACGACGTGATGGCCTTCATCAACCCGGTCTGAGCACAGCCGGGCCGAGCGGGCCCATCCTGCATGGGACAATCCGCGCCATGTTTGTATTGTTTGAAGAAGCCGGCAAGTACCTCGGCGGCCGCGTGCTGTCGGAGGCCGAAGCATCGGCACAAGTCGAGCTCGAAACCGGCAAGCGCGTCAAGGTCAAGGGCGCCAACATCGTGCTGCGTTTCGAGAAGCCGTCGCCCGCCGATCTGATCGCCGAGGCGCGCTCGCTCGCCGCAGCCCTCGATCTCGACCTCGCCTGGGAGTTCGCGCCCGAGGGCGAATTCGCCTTTGCCGAGCTGGCCGCCGAATATTTCAGCGAAAAGCCCTCGCTCGCCCAGCAGGCGGCCGCCCTGTTCGCGCTGTTCGAGGCGCCGCACTACTTCCGCCGCGCGGGCAAGGGGCGCTTCAAGAAGGCGCCGGCCGAGATCGTGCAGCAGGCGCTGGCCGCCATCGAGAAGAAGAAGGTCATCCAGGCGCAGATCGCCGAGTGGGCCGCGCAGCTGGCCGAGGGCATTTGCCCCGCGCCCGTGCGCGAGCAGCTCTACAAGATCCTGTTCCGCCCCGACAAGAACGCCCCCGAATACAAGGCCGTGGTCGACGCCGCGCGCGCCACGCAGCGTCCGCCGCTCGACCTGCTGGAGCGCGCCGGCGCCATCGACTCGCCCTACCAGTTCCACTGGCGGCGCTTCCTGTTCGAGAACTTCCCCAAGGGCACCGGCTTCCCCGCGCTCGCGGCGCCCGCCATCGTGGACGATCTGCCCGTGGCCTCCGAGGTGCAGGCCTTCTCGATCGACGATTCGCAGACCACCGAGATCGACGATGCCCTCTCCGTGCAGGGCCTCGGCACCGGCACCGTCACCGTCGGCATCCACATCGCCGCACCAGCCCTCGCGCTCACGCCGGGCAGCGCCATCGACAACGTGGCGCGTGCGCGCATGTCGACGGTCTACATGCCGGGCTACAAGATCACGATGCTGCCCGACGAGGTGGTCAACACCTACACGCTGCTCGAAGGCGGCGACCGCCCGGCCGTGTCGCTGTACGCGCGCTTCGACGAAGCCACGCTGGAGCTGCAAGGCACCGAAACGAAGCTGGAGCGCGTGCCCATCGTGGCCAACCTGCGCCACGACCAGCTCGACACCGTCGTCACGCAGCCATGGCTCGAAGACGCGTCCTTCCAGAGCGACAACACTCCGGAAGCCGCCGCCAAACTGCGCGCCCCGCTCTCCTTCCTGTTCCACCTTGCCAAGCAGCTGAAGGCGCAGCGCGAAGTGGTGCGCGGCAAGCCCGAGAACTTCAACCGGCCCGACTACAACTTCCGCCTCGTCGGCAACGAGGGCGAGCCCACCGGCAGCGAGCAGGTGCAGATCAGCACGCGCCAGCGCGGCGCGCCGCTCGACCTGATCGTGTCCGAAGCGATGATCCTGGCCAACAGCAGCTGGGGCGGCTGGCTCGGCGAGCTGGGCGTGCCCGGGCTCTACCGCAGCCAGGCCAGCCTCGCGCCCGGCATCAAGGTACGCATGGGCACGCGCGCACTGCCGCACGCGGGCCTTGGCGTGAAGAGCTACGCCTGGAGCACCTCGCCGCTGCGCCGCTACACCGACCTCGTGAACCAGTGGCAGATCATCGCGGCCGCGCGCCACGGCAAGACCGCGGCATTGGCCGCGCCCTTCAAGCCGAAGGACGCCGACCTGTTCTCCATCCTCTCTGGCTTCGACGCGGCCTATGCCACGTACAACGCCTACCAGGGCGGCATGGAACGCTTCTGGACGCTGAAGTACCTGCAGCAGCAGGGCATCACCGAGCTCGAAGCCACCGTCATCAAAGACCTGCCGAACGGCGCGCTGGTGCGGGCCGAAACGCTGCCGCTGGTGTTCCCCGTGGCTGGCCAGCAGGAACGCGGCGCCCGCCTGCGCGTGAAGCTCGGCGAGATCGATGAGATCGCGCTCGACGTGAGCGGCACGGTGCTCGAACGCCTCGACACGCCGAAGGCCGATGCGGCCCTCGCAGACGAAAGCGATGAGGGCGACGAAGAAGAAGTGGTCGCAGGCCCGATCGCCATTGCCGTCGACCTGAGCGACAGCGAGGCTGCTGCGCCCGAAAACACACCCGCATGAACTTCGGCGGATCGTCCGAAGAAATGCGGCCCCTGGAGGAGTTTCGAGAATGAACTTCAAGGACCTCAGCACGCTGCAGATTGCACTGGGCGTGTCGGTCATTGCGCATGCCGCACTGCTCGCGGTGCGCTTCGTCGATCCCGAATCGTTCAACAAGGTCTTCAGCGACACACCGCTCGAAGTGATCCTGGTCAACAGCAAGACCAACGACAAGCCCGACCCCAGCGCCCGGCTGCGGGCCCAGACCTCGCTTGCGGGCGGCGGCGACCTCGACAAGGGCCGCGCAACCAGCCCGCTGCCGCCGTCGAGCTTCACCACCGTCGGCGATTCGTTCGAAGATGCGCAGCGCAAGGTCGACGCGATGCAGACCGAGCAGATGCAGATGCTCACCCAGCTCAAGCGCGACCTCGCCGCAATGCCCGCGCCCGACCCGCGCAACCCCGGGGACCCGACCGAGGCCACGGCGCAGGAAGAAAAGCGCCGCCAGATGATCAATCTGCTGGCCGAAATCGAGCGGCGCGTAAACGAAGAAAACGCACGCCCGAAGAAGCGCTTCCTGAGCCCCTTCACGCGCGAAGCGGCCTTCGCCACCTACGTCGATTCGCTGCGCCGCCGGGTGGAAGCGCAGGGCACTGCCAACTTTCCGACGCTCGCCGGCAAGAAGCTCTACGGCGAGCTGACGATGACCATCACGGTCAACTTCGACGGCCGCCTGCTCTCGACGGTGGTCGATGAAAGCTCGGGCATTGCGCTGCTGGACAAGCGCGCCCAGGCCATCGTTGCCAGCGTCGGCAACTTCGGCACCTTCACCGACGCGATGCGCAAGGAGCACGCCGACCAGATCGTGATCCGGCCGCACTTCCGGTTCGCGCACGACGGGTCGGTCGAACTCTCCTCGCAGTAGAAGCAGACGCAACAAAAGAAGGCAGACGCCATGGACCTGTACTGCGTCATGGGCAACCCCGTCGAGCACAGCCGCTCGCCGCGCATCCACGCACGTTTTGCCGAGCTCTGCGGCCAGCAGATGGACTACGGCCGGCGGCTGATTCCGCTCGGCGCGTTTGCCGAAGGCATCGCGGCCTTTCGCAGCGAAGCCGCCGAACGCGGCGACACCGCGCGCGGCTGCAACATCACCGTGCCCTTCAAGTTCGAAGCCGCTGCGCTCGCGCAGCACACCAGCGAACGCGCCCTGCTCGCGCAGGCGGTCAACACGCTGCGCTTCGACGCCGACGGCAGCATCCATGCGGACAACACCGACGGCATCGGCCTGGTCAACGACATCGTTCGCAACGCGGCCGTGCCGCTACAAGGCAAGGCGCTGCTGCTGATCGGCGCAGGCGGTGCGGCGGCCGGCGTGCTCGGACCGCTGCTCGACGCGGGCGCTTCGCGCGTCGTGGTGGCCAATCGCACCGTGGGCAAGGCCGTCGAGCTGGTTCGCCGCCATGCGGCCATTGCGCTGCGCCACGGCGCATCGCTCGAAGCCTGGGCGCTCGACGAAGTGCCGGGCGCCTTCGACGTGGTGGTCAACGCCACCGCCTCCAGTCTCGCGGGCGATGCAGTGCCTGTGAAGGCCAGCGTGCTGCGCGCCGGCGGACTCGCGGTCGACATGATGTACGGCCCTGCGGCGGCGGGCTTCATGGCCTGGGCCGAGGCGCATGGCGCGGTCGCGCGCGACGGGCTCGGCATGCTGGTCGAGCAGGCTGCCGAGTCCTTCGAGATCTGGCGCAGCGTGCGGCCTCCTTCCGCGCAAGTGCTGGCTGAAGTTCGAGCCGAGCTGAAATGAAGGCAGTGCTGCGCCTGATCGCCTGCCTCGTGGTGGCGGGCGTGGCACTCGAGTTGTTCTTCGTGGTGCGCATCGCGGCGATGACCGTGCTCGATCCCCAGAGCACCGCGTTCCAGCGCTCCGAGGCTTTTCAGATCGCCATCCACCAAGGCCGCGGAGCCGGCTGGCGGCAGGAGTGGGTGCCCTATGCGCAGATCAACGACACGCTCAAGCGCGCCGTCATCGCGAGCGAAGACGCCGGCTTCGTCGACCACAACGGCGTGGAGTGGGAAGCCATCGAGCGCGCCCGCCAGCGCAACGCCAGGGCCGAAGAACTCGCCGCCAAGCGCGCAGCGCGCGCGGTGGCACGCGGCAAGCCGGTACAGCCGGTGCGCCTGCGCGGCGGCTCGACCATCACGCAGCAGCTTGCGAAGAACCTGCTGCTGTCCGGCGAGCGCACCTTGCTGCGCAAGGGCCAGGAGCTGGTGCTTGCCACGCTGCTCGAAGTGCTGCTCGACAAGCGGCGCATCCTAGAGATCTATCTCAACAACGTCGAGTGGGGCGAAGGCGTGTTCGGTGCCGAGGCGGCCTCGCAGTACTACTTCCGCAAGCCGGCCTCGCGCCTGAGCACCAACGAGGCCGCGCGCCTCGCGGTGATGCTGCCGAGTCCCAAGTTCTTCGAGCGCCGGATCGGCTCGCCCTACCTGAGCGGGCGGGCGTCGACGGTCATGGCGCGGATGCCTGCGGCCGAGCTGCCCTGACGACCGCATCGCGCAGGCTCTCGATGGCCAGCACGGCAGCAAAGCCGATCACGTAGGCCAGCACGTCCCACCAGTCGGCCGTGCTGCCGAGCACGATGCGCAAGGCACGGTTCGGAATATGCAGCTGCCACGCCGCCGCAAGGTACTGCCCGAGCTCGACCGCGAGGCCCACGCCCAGCGCAGCCAACGCCAACGGCAGCACGCGCGCGCCAATCACCGTCCTGAAGACGAAGTAGACCCACACCACGGCCAGCACGTCGCCGAAGAAGCTGCGCAGCCAGCCCCAGCGCGCGCCGACGGTGGCCAGCAGCACGAGAACGAGAAACAGGGCCACCGCCCACACGAGTGAAAGAGGATCGAAACGCCATCGCATGGCCCGTATCATCGCGCCCATATGCTGGCAAAGCTCACGGGTTGGTTGTTGTTGGGAATCGTCCGGTTGCTCACTGGCGCACAGGCGCGCTGGTATGGCTGTCCGCCGAAAGCCGAGCAGCGCATCTATTTCGCCAATCACCAGAGCCACGCCGACCTCGTGATGATCTGGGCGGCGCTGCCCGAAGAGTTGCGCAGCATCACGCGGCCCATCGCGGCGCGTGACTACTGGGCCAACACGCCGGTCAAGCGCTGGATCACGACGGAGGTGTTCAACGCGGTGTACGTGGAGCGACAGGCGACGCCCCCTGCCGCAGCGGCGGCACCTCCCGTACCCGCACCTGTGGTGGCCGAAGCCCCGCCACCGCAACGCCCGCCGATGCCTGCCGAGCGCATCGAGCCCTCGATGGAGCCGCTGCTGCCCTTGACGCCGCCGGTACCGCCCGCAGAGACCGCGCCCGAAGCACAGGGCCGGCTCGACCTTCCCGAGCCGCTCGCTCCGCCGCCTCCTCCTCCAGAGCCGCCACCGCCCGCGGCGCCCGAAGAAGTCCCGGTCGCTGCACCGGCCCCAGCCGTCGATCCACTCGCACCCCTCGTCGAAGCGCTGCGAAGCGGCGACTCCATCATCATCTTCCCCGAAGGCACGCGCGGCCACACGGGCGAGCCGCAGAAGTTCAAGTCGGGCCTCTACACGCTCGCCACCATGTTCCCCGACGTGGTGCTGGTGCCGGCATGGATCGACAACGTGCAGCGCGTGATGCCCAAAGGCGAGATCGTGCCGGTGCCCATCCTCTGCTCCGTCACCTTCGGCGCGCCGATCCGCGTCGAAGAAGACGAAGAACGCCGGCCCTTCCTCGACCGGGCGCGCGCCGCGGTGATCGCCTTGCGCGACGTCTGACGACATGAACCAGTTCCTGCGCAACCTCACCCCGACCCAGCAAGTCGCGGCGCTCTTCCTCATCATCTTCGGCGTGCTCGTGATCGTGAGCACCACCGCCTTCTTCCTGAGCTTCAGGGAAAAGCGCAACCCCGTGCACGACGCCACCTGGCAGGCCGAGCTCGCGCACTTCCGCGCACTGCTGGGCACCACCTGGTTCATGGTCATCATTTTCTGGATCGGCTGGGCACTGGGCGAAACCGTGGCCACCGTGCTGTTCGCGCTGATCTCCTTCTTCGCGCTGCGCGAGTTCATCACGCTCTCGCCCACGCGGCGCGGCGACCACCGCAGCCTGATCCTCGCCTTCTTCGTGGTGCTGCCGATCCAGTTCTGGCTGGTGGCCACGGCGCGCTTCGACCTGTTCACCGTGTTCATCCCGGTCTACGTTTTCCTCGCGATACCGGTGGCGAGCGCGCTGGCCAACGACCCGAGCCACTTCCTGGAGCGCAACGCCAAGCTGCAGTGGGGCATCATGGTCTGCGTCTACGGCATGAGCCACGTGCCGGCGCTGCTGCTGCTGAGCTTTCCGGGCTACGAGGGCAAGAGCGCGTTCCTCGTGTTCTTCCTGGTGTTCGTGGTGCAGACCTCGGTGCTGGTGCAGCACCTGATATCGCGCCGCACACAGCGTGCGCCCTTCGCGCCCAACGTGAGCCGCAGCTTCAACTGGACCAGCTGGGGCATCGGCATCGTGGTGGCGAGCCTGGTGGGCGCGCTGTTCTCGTTCATCACGCCGTTCAAGTTCGGGCAGGCGCTCGCGGTGTCGGTCATTGCCTGCATCGCGGGGTCGATGGGGCACCTGGTGATGAAGGCGCTGAAGCGCGACCGGGGCATTCCGAACTGGGGGCAGAAGGGCGTCGGCGTGACCGGTGCGAACGGTCTGCTGGACCGCGTCGATGCCCTGTGCTTCGCCGCCCCAATCTTCTTTCACTCCATCCGCTGGTACTTCAACGCCTGAGCCTCATCAGGCCTTGCGGCGCACCACGCGGTCGAAGGCCTGCTTCGCCGCGCGTCCGAAGGCCTTGGCCTTCAGCGCCTGCAGCTCGCGCGTCAGCCGAGTGCGCTGCTCGGCCGACAACGCCGTGCCGAAACGACCCAGCGCGGCTTCGAGCGCCGCGCGCTGCGCCTCCACACGACCTTGCCGGCCCTCGGCCTCGGCCAGCCATTCGCAGGCATTGGCGACGCGTTCGCGCAGCGCGGCATCGCCTGTATCGCCGAAGCGCGCAATGAGCGCGCGATACGCCTTGGCCTGCCCCACGGGATCGCCGAGCTTGTCGAGCGCCTTGGCCTTGTTGATCATCGACTTGGCGGCCCACAGCTGCAGCGTGCCTTCCCTCGCGCCGGTGGTGCGCGCGACGGCTTCGTCGTAGCAGGCCACGGCCGCCTTGAGCTGGCCGGTCTGGCGCAGCGTGGCGCCCTTGCGAAACAGCGCGCCGACCACGCGCCCGCGCAGGTCCGGCAGCTCGGAGTTGCCCCAGCGCGCGACGATCTCGTCGTGCACCCGCATCTCGTCGTCGTGCAGGCCGAGGCGGTCGAGCGCGGTGCTCTTGTACTGCAGGCACAGCGCGACTGTCTCCTGCATCTCCGTCGATGGGTCGGCGCCGTAGCGCGCGTCCATCGCGTCTGCGGCGGCTATCACTTCGGCAAAGCGGTCCAGCGCGACCAGGCAGAAGGCCTTGTGGACGAGCGCCCGCGCGCACTGGCGGCGCAGCTCGGGATGGGGCGATGCGGAATACGCGGCCAGCACTTCGTCGAACAGTGCGATGGCCTCGCGCGACTCGCCCGCATCGCCGTGCTTGCGGCCCTGTTTGACCTTGTCGCGCACCTCGTCGCGCAGCTCGGGCGGCAGCTCCGTATCGGCCTTGCGCAGTCGCTTCAGGCAAGCCTGGCGGCCAGCGTTGGCCTTGGACAGGGTGTCCTGCAGCTCGGGCGTGGGCGTGTCCTTCAGCTGCTTCGCGAGTTGCTCGTACACCGCGAGCGCTTCCTCGGGCCGGTTGAGCCGTTCGAGCAGCACGAAGCCCTTGTTGAGCAGCGCGCTCGCCACGGTGCGCTGCACTGCGGCGTCGTTGTCGGCGCCGAAGGTGGCGAGCAGCCGCTCGCAGGCGGCCAGCGCGACCCCTCCGTCGTCCTGCTCGCGCAACCCCACCGACCAGTCGTAGGCACGGCGCACGGCCATGCGGCGCACCTGCGACGACTCGTCGCGACCGTAGCGGTCGAGCAGCCAGCCGACCAGCTCGGCGCGGTTCGCGTGCTCGTCGATGCCGAAGCCGTCGAAGAACAGCGTCAGCGCCCGCACGCCTTCGATGCGCAGCTCGGGCGCCGCGTCGGCAAGGCCGGCCTCGATCTGGTCGGCCACGGCCAGGCACATCACCTGGGCCTGCGCGTGCTGCGCCAGTTCGCGCAGGTTCAGCACCGAGGCCAGGCGCGCACGCGCCACGCGCAGCACCACGCCGGGGTCGGTGCTGCCGTCGAAGCGCTCGATCACTGCTTCCAGCGTGGCGAGCGCGTCTTGCGGCAGGCCGCGATGGTGTTCGATCTCGGCCTTGAGCAGCCGGGCCTCCACGCGCCACGCGTCGAGCGCGGCATCGGGCTGGCTGTCGAGCAGATCGCTCATGGCATCGCAGGCTTCGCAGCGCGCCTCGGGCTCGTCGATCCACCAGGTGCGCTGATACAGCGCATGGGCGATGTGCTCGCGGATCGCGGGCTCGCTGCGCTGGCCGTGCGCGGCGATCAGGCGGTCGAGGGTGGCGAGCGCGTCGGCGGGGCGATGCATCTGGCGCAGCATGTGCGCCAGCAGGCGCAGCGCCTGGCAGCAGGGCACGACCACGCCGACGTCGGGCCGGGCTGCGTACTCGTCGAGCAGACGGGTACAGGCGGCCAATGCCTCGTTGCGGCGGCCCAGGTCGTTGAGCAGTTCGATGCGGCGGAAGCTCGCGGCCGCGCGTTCGGCGGGGTGCTGCTGCAGGCGTTCGATCAAGGCTTGCGCCTCGTCCAGTTGCCGCTGCGCTGAGGACTCGACTACATTCACATTCGCTTCCTTGTGTGGCGCGCCCTGCGGAAAGCGGGGCAGACTGTACGAATCGGCACGGATTCTGCCCGCGATAGCGCTGCTTTCGAGCGATAGTTCGGTCCCTTCTCTCTCCTCTTTGCACTGGCGTAAGCCTTTTCGCTTCCTTTCATGCGCATTCTTGGCATCGACCCCGGCTTGCAGACCACCGGCTTCGGCGTGGTCGACGCGGACGGCCATGCGCTGCGCTACGTGGCCAGCGGCACCATCAGCACCCGGCACCTGGGCACCGGCAATCTGCCGGCGCGCCTGAAGGTGCTGTTCGACGGCATCGCGGAGATCACCGCGCGCTACCAGCCCGATGCGTCGGCGGTCGAAATCATCTTCGTCAACGTCAACCCGCAGTCGACACTGCTGCTGGGACAGGCGCGCGGCGCCTGCGTGACCGCGCTGGTGAGCAACAACCTCTCGGTGGCCGAGTACACCGCGCTGCAGATGAAGAAGGCGGTGGCCGGCCACGGCCAGGCCGCCAAGGCACAGGTGCAGGAGATGGTGCGGCGGCTGCTCGAGTTGCCAGGCTTGCCGGGCGCCGACGCGGCGGATGCGCTGGGCATTGCCATCACGCATGCGCAGGTGGGGCGGTCGATGGCACGACTCGCGGAAGCGGCCGAGCTGTCGAAGACGCATGCCGGCACCTACCGGCAAGGGCGCTCGCGCTGATAACTCAGCGCACGATGTAGCGCAGCTCGCCGAGGCGCTTGCGGCGCTCTCGCACTTCAGCGGCGACGGCGGCGGCATCGCCTGCCAGAGCCCGCGCGATCCAATCGGCCAGCTGCGGCATGTCGTCTGGCGTGAAGCCCAGGCGCACGATCTCCGGCACGCCAAGCCGCAGGCCGTTGATGTCGCCGTCCACGGGTGCGATCGGCAGGCCGATGCCGCAGGCCAGCAGACCGCCCTGCGCGAGCTTCTTCGCCGCATGCTGCCCGCCACCCCAGCGCGCCGCTTCGACCGCGAGCTGATGCGACTGCGTGAAGCCGCGCGCCTTCGCGAACACGGGCAGGCCTTGCGCATCGAGCGCACGCGCCAGGGCCTGCGCGGTCTCGCGCATCGCGGCCGCATAGGCAACGCCATGCACCTTCCAGTCGAGCAGCCCGCGAGCCAGCGCGGCGGTGCGGCCTGCATCCGAGTTGGCCGTGAGGCCGGGGTAGGCGATGGCGTCGATGCGCTCCATCAGCGCCGCGTCGTTCGACACGATCAGCCCGCCCGCCGGGCCGCCCAGGCTCTTGTAGGTGCTCATGGTGATCGCATGCGCCCCCTGCTCGAGCGGCTGCGGCCACGCCTTGCCGGCCACCATGCCCGAGAGGTGAGCGGCATCGAACAGCAGCTTCGCGCCCACGCTGTCGGCAATCTCGCGGATCGCAGGCACCGGGTGCGGGAACAGGTTCAGGCTGCCGCCGATGGTGATGAGCTTGGGCTTCACCTCGCGCGCCAGCTTTGCCAGCGCAACCACATCGACCGTGTAGCCGTCGGCATCCACCGGCGCGGAGACAGGCTTCAGGCCATAGAGCCCGGCCGCGCCCGCCGCATGGTGCGTGACGTGGCCACCGATGCTGGGCGGCGGCACGATGATCGTGTCGCCGGGCTGGCAGGTCGCCATGAACACGTAGAGATTCGACAGCGCGCCGGAGCTCACGCGCACTTCGGCGAACTTCGCGCCGAACACCTCGGCTGCAAGCTCGGTCGCGACGACCTCGATGCGCTCGATGGCTTCCAGCCCCATCTCGTACTTGTCGCCGGGATAGCCGAGCGACGGACGCGAGCCGAGCCCGCGCGACAGCAGCGCTTCGGCGGCCGGGTTCATCACGTTGGTGGCGGGGTTGAGGTTCAGGCCCTCGACATCGTGGATGCGGTGGTTGTCGGCCACCAGCCGTTCGATCTCGGCGGCGACGCCCGCCGCATCGCGCGCAGCGGCATCGGCGGCAATGGAGAGCACGTGGTCTTCGCTGGCGGCGGGAACCCAGGGGCGGCGTTGCAGGGCGGCTGGCATGCGGTGGATCTCGCTGGAAGTGGTGAATGGCCGCATCGTCGCCTGCCGCCGCCGGTCGGGCAAACCGGATAATCTGGGCCTGGGCCCTAGAAAAACTTGGCCTGAAGGATTGCTCCGATGCCGCTCGCACCGCCCCGCCCCCGCCTGCCGCCGCACACGGCCGTGCGCGCCTTCGAGGCAGCTGCGCGCCACGGCAGCTTCGCGCGCGCAGCCGAAGAACTCTTCGTCACGCCGGCCGCCGTCGCACAGCAGATCAAGACGCTGGAGACATGGGCCGGCGGCGCGCTGTTCGAGCGGCACAGCCAGGGTATTCGCCTCAGCGCGCACGGGCGGCGCGCGCTGCCGGCGCTCAGCGCTGCCGTCGACCAGCTCGGCCTCGCAGTACAGGCGCTGCGCCACGAGACGCAGACCGCAGCGCGCCGCAGCACGCTGCAGGTGGCTGCCTTGCCAGCCGTGGCGCAGCTATGGCTGTCGCCCCGGCTCTCCCGGCTGAAGGCCGCACTGCCCGGCGTGCAGGTGTCCGTCACCGCGTTGGAGCAGCCGCCGAACTTCCGCCGCGAGCCTTTCGATCTCGGGTTGTTCTATGCGCGGGCCGGTGAGCACATCGAGGCTGCTGTCGGCGCGCAGGCGATTCCGCTCGTGCGCGACCGGCTGCTGCCGGTGTGCAGCCCGCGCCTGCAGCAGCCGTTGCCCAGCGGGCGTCCTCGCTCGCTCGATGACCTGGCGGATCTGCTCGCGCGCTGCGGCGGTTTGCACGACACCGTGTGGCGCGACGATTGGCCGCGTTGGCTGCAGGCTGTTCGCCCCGGCTTCACAGCAGTCGAAGCCGAAGCGATGGCCGCCGGGCCGGACTTCTCGCTCTACAGCCTCGCGCTGCAGGCCGCGCTCGATGGCGAAGGAGTGTTGATGGGCCGTGAGCGGCTCGTTGCGCCATTGCTTGCGCAAGGCAAGCTGCATGCGCCTTGGGGACGGCCGAAGGCGGTGGGAGACACGGTCATGCTGCTGGTGCCTGCGCACCGCAAGGGGCCGCTGCTCGCACAGCAAGTGCAGGCCCTGCAGGCACTCGCCGCAGCCTGAGCAGCCCTATCGCCGGAAATCCAATCGCCCGTTGGGCCAGCGGCCGTCGATCCGGCGGTTGTCGACGATCAGGCCCACCCAGGGCTGCGTGATGGCCGGATTGCTCTGGTTGATGTAGCGGCCCACAAGCATGTCGGGATCGACATAGCGGACATCGAGCAGGGCCTGCCGCGCGCCGCCATCCCAATCGAACAGCAGGTAGAACCGACTGCCGGCCACCCGCACGGTGGCCTTGCCCTGCTTCCACGCAGCTTCGGAATCACCGGGGATCGTCGGATCGGCGCCTCCATTCCAGCGGCTGGACCATGCGCCGACGATTGAGGACGGCGCGTCGTTCGCCGATGTGCCCCACGCAGGCGCGTTCGGGTCATCGGGCCCGCCGTGCAGTTCGATGCTCTCGGCAAACGCTTCGATATCTGCGCCCTCCGGGTCGGGCGCATCTTCAACGCCGAATGGATTCCGGCTGGGGGATGTGTTGGTATTCATGGCGCCATCGTGCGCCGGAGTGTGCTGCCACGCATGCCGTTTCCGGACATGCGAACGAAGACGCGAAGGCTACGCCACGCGCTCGGCGATCAGCACCGCGAAGAAACCGAACGCCGCCAGCAGCGTCCACTTCAACACGATCCATCCGATGCGCCGGTACTTGGCCTGCCCCGTGCCCGCATAGAACGCAAAGCACACGCCCGCCACCAACAGAAGCAGCAGGATGGCCCAGCGAAAAAGAAGCATGAGGGACTGAGAGACGGGCGCGGCCTACCAGGCCCGGGCGACTTCGCCGAAACCGCGCGGTGCGCGCTTCTCGTCCTCGAAGGTCACGACTTCGTAGGCGTCGCTGTGCGAAAGCAGTTCGCGCAGCAGCTTGTTGTTGAGCGCATGGCCCGAGCGGAACGCGGTGTAGGCCGCCAGCAGCGGCTTGCCGATGATGTACAGGTCGCCCATGGCGTCGAGGATCTTGTGCTTCACGAACTCGTCGTCGTAGCGCAGGCCGCCCGCATTGAGCACCTTGGTGTCGTCCATGACGACCGCGTTGTCGAGCCCACCACCGAGCGCGAGGCCCTTGGTGCGCATGTACTCGACGTCCTTGGTGAAGCCGAAGGTGCGTGCGCGTGCGATGTCTCGGCTGTACGAGTCGGTGCCCAGGTCGAACTCCACGCGCTGGCCGGTGGAATTGACCACGCGGTGGTCGAAGTCGATCTCGAAGCTCAGCTTGTAGCCGTGGTACGGCTCCAGGCTCGCCCACTTCTCGTTGGCGCCCTCGCCTTCGCGCACCTCGACCTTGCGGGTCACGCGGATGAAGCGGCGCGGCGCCTTCTGCAGCGCGATGCCCGCGCTTTGCAGCAGGAACACGAAGGACGAAGCCGATCCGTCGAGGATCGGCACTTCGTCGGCCGTGATGTCGATGTAGAGGTTGTCGATGCCCAGCCCAGCGCAGGCCGACATCAGGTGTTCGACGGTCTGCACCTTTGCGCCGCCGGTGGAAACGGTGGATGCAAGGCGCGTGTCGGTGACCGCCTCGGCGGTCATGCGGATCTCGGCCGGCTCGGGCAGGTCGACGCGGCGGAACACGATGCCCGTGTCGGCGGGAGCCGGTCGCAGGGTCAGCTCCACGCGTTGGCCGCTATGGAGCCCCACGCCCACGGCGCGGCTGATCGACTTGAGGGTTCGTTGTTGCAGCACGGCCGGGATTTTAGGCGCGCGACGGGCATGGCGCCCTATGCCCCTCGCTATGGCACCGATAGACATGGGTTCTATGCAATCCCGCCAAATTGGCGCGAAATGGACGCAAAGGGCACGAGGTGAGCGCAGCGCCTAGAGCCAGCAGACGTCCCTTTCAGGTCGTCCCTGTGCCCCTTGCGAACCCTCGTACCCTCTGCGTCTGGTCGAGTTCACCCCGCGATGGCCTCCAGCGAGACCATCGAACGCGGTGTCCTCTTAATCAGCCTGGCGGCGCAGGAAGGCCGGGATCTCGAAGTCGTCCATGCCGCCCGAAGACAGCGCGTCCACCTTCGCTGCAGCCATCGTGCGGTTGGTGCGCCACACGCTGGGAACGGCCATGCCGTCGTAGTTGGGCTGGCTGTGGCCGCCACCACTGGCGTGCCCCGTACCACCGAGCGTCGGCACGTTGAACGGGATGTTGTCGGTGCCGGTGCGGATCACTTCCAGCGTCGGTGCCTGGCGGCGGGCATCGGCACGCGACAGGCCGGTGGCCACCACGGTCACGCGCATCTCGTCGCCGAGGCTGTCGTCGTAGGCAGCCCCGTAGATCACGTGCGCATCCGGCGAAGCGTAGGCACGGATGGTGTTCATCGCGAGCTTCGATTCGTTCAGCTTCAGCGAGCCCTTCGACGCCGTCACCAGCACCAGCACGCCCTTGGCGCCCGAGAGGTCTATGCCTTCGAGCAGCGGGCAGGCCACGGCCTGCTCGGCTGCGATGCGCGCGCGGTCCGGGCCAGCTGCGGCAGCGGTGCCCATCATGGCCTTGCCGGGTTCGCCCATCACGGTGCGCACGTCTTCGAAGTCGACGTTCACGCCGCCGTACTCGTTGATGATTTCCGAGATGCCGCCCACGGCGTTCTTCAGCACGTCGTTGGCTTGCGCAAAGGCTTCGTCCTGCGTGACGTCTTCGCCCAGCACGTCGAGCAGCTTCTCGTTGAGCACCACGATCAGCGAGTCGACGTTCGCTTCGAGCTCGGCCAGGCCGGCGTCGGCGTTGGTCATGCGGCGACCGCCTTCCCAGTCGAAGGGCTTGGTCACCACGCCCACGGTGAGGATGCCCATTTCCTTCGCGACGCGCGCGATGACCGGAGCAGCGCCGGTGCCGGTGCCGCCGCCCATGCCGGCCGTGATGAACAGCATGTGCGCGCCGTCGATGGCCGCGCGGATGTCGTCCACCGCAAGCTCGGCCGCTTCACGGCCCTTGTCGGGCTTGCTGCCTGCACCCAGGCCGCTGGTGCCGAGCTGGATGATCTTGTGCGCGCTGCTGCGCTGCAGTGCCTGTGCGTCGGTGTTCGCGCAGACGAACTGAACGCCCTGCACACCGCGCTCCATCATGTGGGCGACCGCATTGCCGCCGCCACCGCCAACACCGATTACCTTGATCTGCGTGCCCTGATTGAACTCTTCGACTTCGATCATTTCGATGGTCATTTTTAACTCCTTGAATCTTGCAGTTGCCGTTGTGTGTCTATGAATAATTCTTGTGCCGTGACGAGATCAACGATGCGTCCGTCACGATGGTGGACCTGTTCGTCGCCATCGCTCGTTGAAATGCAATGGGGGGCTGCCACGCGCGAGCCAGAGTGGAGACTTGATCATGGCTAGAAATTCCCCACGATGAAGTCTTTGAAACGTCCGAATGCAGTCTTTACCGACCCATTCTTCTGCGCGACCTTGAAGCCACGCATGCGCGCGAACCGTGCTTCTTCGAGCAGGCCCATCACCGTCGCTGCGCGAGGCTGCGCAACCATGTCCGACAGCGCGCTCGAATACTTCGGGATGCCGCGGCGCACGGGCTTCAGGAAGATGTCTTCGCCGAGCTCGACCATGCCGGGCATCACCGCGCTGCCGCCCGTGAGCACCACGCCCGACGACAGCACCTCTTCGTAGCCCGACTCGCGCACCACCTGCTGCACCAGCGAGAAGATCTCTTCGATGCGCGGCTCGATCACGCCGGCCAGCGCCTGCTTGCTCAGCATGCGCGGGCCGCGGTCGCCGAGGCCCGGCACTTCGACCTGCGTGTCGGGGTCGGCCAGCAGTTGCTTGGCATAGCCGTTCTCGACCTTGATGTCTTCCGCGTCCTTCGTCGGCGTGCGCAGCGCCATGGCGATGTCGCTCGTGATGAGGTCGCCCGCGATCGGGATCACGGCCGTGTGGCGGATCGCGCCGTTGGTGAAGATCGCCACGTCGGTCGTGCCCGCGCCGATGTCGACCAGCACCACGCCGAGCTCGCGTTCGTCTTCGGTCAGCACCGCCTGGCTCGAGGCCAGCGGGTTCAGCATCAGCTGGTCGACCTCGAGGCCGCAGCGGCGCACGCACTTGATGATGTTCTCGGCCGCGCTCTGCGCACCGGTCACGATGTGCACCTTGGCCTCGAGCCGCATGCCGCTCATGCCGATCGGCTCCTTCACGTCCTGGCCGTCGATCACGAACTCCTGCGGCTCCACCAGCAGCAGGCGCTGGTCGCTGGAGATGTTGATGGCGCGGGCCGTCTCCACCACGCGGGCCACGTCGGCGGGCGTCACTTCCTTGTCCTTCACCGCCACCATGCCGCTCGAATTGATGCCGCGGATGTGGCTGCCGGTGATGCCGGTGTAGACGCGGCTGATCTTGCAGTCGGCCATCAGCTCGGCCTCTTTCAGGGCCTGCTGGATGCTCTGCACGGTGGCGTCGATGTTCACCACCACGCCGCGCTTCAAGCCGTTGCTCGGCGCAATGCCGAGGCCGGCCAGCTTGAGCTCGCCTCCGGGCAGCACTTCGGCCACGACCACCATCACCTTGGCGGTGCCGATGTCGAGTCCTACGACCAGGTCTTTGTATTCTTTAGGCATTGAGATATGTCCTCGATTTCTCGATGAGCGCTACTTGATTTTTCTTGGGGCCTCTGGCGAGACCGTGGTGACGCCGCGCAGCCGCAATGCATACGCGTCGTTGTGTCGCAGGTCGGCGCCCTCGACGTCGGCCATCGTGCGGCGGTACTGGCCCGCGACCTGGGTCACGGTCTTCAGGAACCGCTGCAGTCGTGCCGTCACCTCCTCGCTCTGGCCGCGGCCGAGCTCTATTTCGGCACCGCTGTCGAGCACCACCTTCCAGCTGCCCCGGCTCGACAGCGTGAGCTCGTCGATGCTCATGTCGTAGGGCTGGAACTGCGGCTGCAGCACGCGGTACATCCCCAGCACCTGGCCGGCCTGTTCGATCGGGCCGTCCAGGCGCGGCAGGTTGTCGTCCACCTCCGCCACGTTGGCCTCGAACACGTCGCCGAAGCCGTTGATCAGCTTCGAGCCCGCGTCGTCGCCCCAGTTGGCAACCGGCACCTGCTCGGTCAGCGTCACGCGCAGCTTGTTCGGGAACTCGCGCCGCACCACCGCGCTGCGCACCCACGGCACCGACTCGAAGGCAGCGCGTGCGCGCCCCAGGTCGATGGTGAAGAAGTTGCCCGTGAGCTGCGGCGCCACATTGGCGCGCAGTGTGACCGCGTTGTTGTGCGTGACTTCGCCGTCCACCTTGATGCCGCCGATGGGGAAGAAAGGCTGCCGCAGCACCCACCACGCACCCGCCGCCAGCAGCATGAGCGCCACCATCGCGAAGGCAATGTTCGCGACGATGTTCATGAGCTTGACGTCGAAGGGAGCGGGGATGCTGTCGGCCATGGCTATAGCGAGCCTCCCGTTGCGTCGAGCGCGGCCGAGGCCAGCACCCGCAGGCACAGGTCTTCGTACGCGATGCCCGCGGCGCGGGCCGACATCGGCACCAGCGAATGGCTGGTCATGCCGGGCGAGGTGTTCATCTCCAGCAGGAAGGGCTTGCGGTCGCTGGCGCGGATCATCACGTCGGCGCGGCCCCAGCCGCGGCAGCCGAGCGTGCGGTAGGCAGCCAGCGTGATGCGCTGGATCTCGTGCTCTTCCGCTTCGGGCAGGCCGCTCGGGCACTGGTACTTCACGTCGTCGGTGAAGTACTTGTTCTGGTAGTCGTAGGCGCCTTCGGGTGCGGAGATGCGCACCACCGGCAGCGCGCGCGCGTCGAGCCCGTGGCCGAGCACGGCGCAGGTCACTTCCTCGCCTTCGATGAATTCCTCGCAGAGCACGTCGGCGTCGTACTTGGCCGACAGCGTGATCGCGTCCTGCATCTGCGAGTAGCCCTCGACCTTGGTCACGCCGATGGAGGAGCCCTCGCGCGGCGGCTTCACGATCAGCGGCAGGCCGAGCACGTCGGGCACGGCCATGATCTGCTCGCGGCTTTGCTGGTCGAAGGCCAGGCGCACGTACTTGGGCGTCGGCAGGCCGTCAGCCTGCCAGATGCGCTTGGTCATGACCTTGTCCATGGCCACGCTGGAAGCCATCACGCCCGAGCCGGTGTAGGGAATGCCGAGCAGTTCGAGCGCACCCTGCACCGTGCCGTCTTCGCCGTGGCGGCCGTGCAGCGCGACGAAGCAGCGCGCGAAGCCTTCGCGCTTCAGGTCGGCCAGATCGCGCTGCGAGGGGTCGAAGGCGTGCGCATCGACACCACGCGAGCGCAGGGCTTCGAGCACGCCGGTGCCCGACATCAACGAGATTTCGCGTTCGGCGGAACTGCCGCCGAACAGCACGGCAACCTTGCCGAAGAGTTGGGGGTCCTGAAGGCTCATGAGGCCCTCCCTTTGCGCGAATCGCGCTGCGATGTTGAGGGTGCGACGGCGGTGACAGCCGCTGCGCCGAGTTCGACAACCTTGCCCGGCACCGCGCCGATGGAGCCGGCGCCCATGGAAAGCACCACGTCGCCCGCGCGGGCGTTGTCGAGAATGGCTTGGGGCATGGCGGCGATGTCGTCGACGAACACCGGCTCGACCTTGCCGGCCACGCGCAGCGCGCGCGCCAGCGTGCGGCCATCGGCCGCCACGATGGGCGCCTCGCCCGCGGCGTAGACCTCGCCGAGCAGCACGGAGTCGGCCGTGCCGATGACCTTCACGAAGTCTTCGAAGCAGTCGCGCGTACGGGTGTAGCGGTGCGGCTGGAAGGCCAGCACCAGCCGGCGGCCCGGGAACGCGCCGCGCGCGGCGGCGATGGTGGCCGCCATCTCGACGGGGTGATGGCCGTAGTCGTCGATCACGGTGAAGGTGCCGGCCCCACCTTCGTTATGGCCGCCTTGCACAGCCACGTCGCCATAGCTCTGGAAACGTCGGCCCACGCCCTTGAAACCTGCGAGGCCGCGCTGCACGGCTTCGTCGGGAATGCCGAGTTCCACAGCCACCGCGATCACCGACAGCGCATTGCGCACGTTGTGCTCGCCCGGCAGGTTCAGCACGATGGGCAGGTCGGGCAGCGTCACGCCGTTGCGGCGCTGCGCGGTGAAGTGCATCTGGCCGCCGACGGCGCGCACGTCGATGGCGCGCACCTGGGCGTCCTCGCCAAAGCCGTAGCTGGTGACCGGGCAGGTCACGTCGGCCACGATCTCGCGCACCGCCGGATCGTCGGTGCAGAGAATGGCCACGCCGTAGAACGGCATGCGGTGCAGGAAGTCGACGAAGGCTTTCTTGAGCTTCGCGAAGTCGTGCCCGTAGGTCTCCATGTGGTCGGCGTCGATGTTCGTGACCACTGCCATCACCGGCAGCAGGTTCAGGAACGAGGCGTCCGACTCGTCGGCCTCGACCACGATGTAGTCGCCGCTGCCGAGCTGCGCGTTGGCGCCCGCGCTGTTGAGGCGACCGCCAATCACGAAGGTCGGGTCGAGCCCGGCGGCGTCGAGCACGCTCGCCACCAGGCTGGTGGTGGTGGTCTTGCCGTGCGTGCCGGCAATTGCAATGCCCTGCTTCAGGCGCATCAGCTCGGCCAGCATCAACGCGCGCGGCACCACGGGAATGCGCTTCTCGCGCGCGGCCAGCACTTCGGGGTTGTCCGGCTGCACGGCAGTGGAGGTGACGACCGCGTCCGCGCCGTCGATGTGCGCGGCGGCATGGCCCACGAAGGTGCCGATGCCCAGGCCCGCGAGCCGTCGCAGTGTGACGCTATCGGACAGGTCAGAGCCCGTGATCTTGTAGCCCAGGTTCAGCAGCACTTCGGCGATGCCGCTCATGCCGGAACCACCGATGCCCACGAAATGGATGTGACGAATAGCGTGCTTCATTTGGCAAGCTCCTCGCAAGCGCGGACGACCGCCTCGACGGCTTCAGTCTTCTGCATGGTCTTGGCCTTGACGGCCTTGTCGATCAGCGCGGTGCGCTCGGTTTTCTGTAGCAAGTCAGCCAGCAATTCAGGAGTGAGGTCGGCCTGCTGCACGAGCCATCCGCCGCCCGCGTCCACGAGGAAGCGCGCGTTGGTGGTCTGGTGGTCGTCGACCGCCGAGGGGAAAGGCACGAACAGCGCTGCTGCGCCGACGGCCGCGATTTCTGTGACGGTGCTGGCGCCGGCGCGCGCGACGATGATGTCGGCGTCGGCGTACGCCTGCGCGGTGTCTTCGATGAAGGGCGTGAGTTCGCCTTCGACGCCGGCCGCCGTGTAGTTGGCGCGCAGCTCATCGATTTGCTTGGAGCCGCTCTGGTGCAGCACCTGCGGGCGCGTGGCCGGCTCGATGCGCGCCAGCGCCTGCGGCACCACGGTATTGAGGCCGCGTGCGCCGAGGCTGCCGCCCACCACCAGCAATTTCAGCGGACCGGTACGGCCCGCGAAACGCGTGGCCGGATCGGGTTGCGAAGTGAAGGCCGCCCGCAGTGGATTGCCCACCCACTGCGCCTTCTTCAGCACATTGGGGAAAGCCGTGAACACGCGATCGGCCACGCCCGCCAGCACCTTGTTGGCGAGGCCGGCGACCGAGTTCTGCTCATGCAGCACCAGCGGCTTGTTGAGCAGCACGCCCATCATTCCGCCCGGAAAAGTGATGTAGCCGCCAAGGCCCACCAGCACGTCGGGCTTCACACGGCGCACCACGCGCAAGCTCTGCCAGAAGGCGCGCAGCAGCTTCAGCGGCAGCAGGAACAGCGTGAGCGGGCCCTTGCCGCGCACGCCGCCGAAATGCACGGGCTCGAAGGCGAAGCCGCGCGGCGGCACGAGTTTTTCTTCCATGCTGCCGGGCGCGCCCAGCCAGTGAACCTGCCAGCCGCGCTCACGCAGGGCCTCGGCCACCGCGAGACCCGGGAAGATATGGCCGCCTGTGCCGCCTGCCATGACGAGTGCGGTACGCGTCATACGCGACCTCCCCGCATCAGCACGCGGTTTTCGTAGTCGATGCGCAGCACGATGGCCAGCGCCACGAGGTTCATCAGGATCGCCGAACCGCCGAAGCTCATCAGCGGCAAGGTCAGGCCCTTGGTCGGCAGCGCGCCCAGGTTCACGCCCATGTTGATGAAGGTCTGGAAGCCGAGCCACACGCCCACGCCCTGTGCCACGAGGCCCGAGAACACGCGGTCCAGCGCAATCGCCTGGCGGCCGATGTGCATGATGCGGCGCGTGAGCCAGAGAAACAGGCCGATGATCAGCAGCACGCCGACCAGGCCGAACTCTTCGCCGATCACGGCCAGCAGGAAGTCGGTGTGCGCCTCGGGCAGCCAGTGCAGCTTCTCGACGCTGCCGCCCAGGCCCACGCCGAAGATCTCGCCGCGACCGATGGCAATCAGCGAGTGCGACAGCTGGTAGCCCTTGCCCAGCGCGTGCTCTTCGCTCCACGGATCGAGGTACGCAAAGATGCGCTCGCGGCGCCACGGGCTGCTCGCGACGATGGTGCCGAAGGCCACCACCACCAGCGCGGCAATCACGAAGAACATGCGCGCGTTCACGCCGCCCAGGAACAGGATGCCCATGGCGATCACGGCGATCACCATGAACGCGCCCATGTCGGGTTCGGCCATCACCAGCATGCCGACCACCACCACCGCGATGCCCATCGGCAGCACGGCGCGGAAGAAGCGCTCCTTGATCTCCATCTTGCGCACCATGTAGCTGGCGGCGTAGAGCACCATCGCGAGCTTGGCCAGCTCCGAGGGCTGGAAGCGCATGAAGCCCATCGGCAGCCAGCGACGCGCGCCGTTCACGTTGATGCCGATGTGCGGAATGAGCACGGCCACCAGCAGCAGCAGCGAGGCCACGAAGAGCCAGGGCGCGGCGCGCTCCCAGGTCTTCATCGGGATCTGGAAGGCCAGCAGCGCGGCGATGAACGCGAAGATCACCGAGGCCGCGTGCCGCGTGAGGAAATACGAGGCGCTGTAGCCCGCGCGTGCGAAGCGCGGGTTGTCGGGCAGTGCGATGGAGGCCGAATACACCATGATCAGGCCCCAGGTCAGCAGCGCGACCGTGACCCAGACCAGCGCCTGGTCGAAACCCAGCACGCGCATCGGCGTGGCTTTTGTCTGCGCGATGCCGGCGCCGCCCAGCCGCACGGGCAGGTGCACGGGCAGCGAGTCGATCCCGCTGCGGGCGCGCCTGAACCAGCCGCCGAAGCGGCTGGTGGATGCGTTGGGCGTGGCGCCTGAGGCGGCAGAGTTCAAACCGTGTCCTCCGTCGTCGAACCGCCCATGCCGCGCGGGCTGTCCTCGTAGGCCTGCACGGCCTCGCGGAACACCTCGGCGCGGTGCGCGTAGTCCTTGAACATGTCGAAGCTCGCACAGGCTGGTGACAGCAGCACGGCGTCGCCGGGGTTGGCGCGTGCGGACGCGAGCTTCACGGCCTCGTCCATCGAGGCGGCATGCAGCAGCGAGACGCCGGTCGATGCCAGCGCGGCTTCGATGAGCGGTGCGTCGCGGCCGATGAGCACCACGGCGCGCGCGTACTGGCGCACGGGTTCGGCCAGCGGCTCGAAGTCTTGTCCCTTGCCATCGCCGCCGAGGACGACGACCACGCGGCGCTCTTCGCCCAGGCCGATCAACGCGGCCACAGTGGCGCCGACGTTGGTGCCCTTGCTGTCGTCGAAGTACTCGACCTCGTCCACGATGGCGATCGGCTCCACGCGGTGCGGCTCGCCGTGGTATTCGCGCAGGCCGTAGAGCATGGGGCCCAGCGGGCAGTCGGCGGCGCTGGCCAGCGCGAGTGCGGCCAGTGCGTTCATGGCGTTGTGACGGCCGCGGATGCGCAGCGCGTCGGCGGGCATCAGGCGCTGCAGGAAGATTTCTTCTTCCACCACGGCGCCGCGCTTGCGTTTCTGCGTTTCGTCGGCTTCCAGCGCGCGCACCAGCCAGGCCATGCCGTTGACGCGCTCGATGCCGTAGTCACCCGGGCGCAGCGGCATGGTCGCGCCGAAGGTGACGTGCGTGCGGATCTGCGGGCGCTGCAGCTTGACCCTGACGGGCGCGGGCAGCATCGCCATCACGCCGGCATCGTCGCGGTTGAGGATCATCAGCCCATGCGCGCCGAAGATGCGCGCCTTGGCCGCCGCGTAGGCCGGCATGTCGCCATGCCAGTCGAGGTGGTCCTGCGTGAGGTTGAGCACGGTGGCGGCCGTGGGCTCGAAGCCCTGCACGCCGTCGAGCTGGAAGCTGGACAGCTCCAGCACCCACACGTCGGGCAGCGTGTCGGCATCCATGTGCGCCGAGAGCGTGTCGAGCAGCGTCGGGCCGATGTTGCCGGCCACGGCCACGGTCTTGCCCGCACGCTCGACCAGCTGGCCGGTGAGCGAGGTGACGGTGGTCTTGCCGTTGGTGCCGGTAATGGCGAGCACCGCGGGCGCATAGCCCTTGGGGGCTTCGGGCTCGACGATGGGCGCCAGCTCGAGCTGCGGCGATTCTTCTTCGACGGCGGCAGAGGCCGGATTGGTGGCGGAGATTTCGGCGATCTTGGCGACGAACTCCGCGGCCTCCCTGGCGGCGGTCGGGACGTAGGGCTTGCCGGTGACGGGCAGGCGGGAAGCGGCGGCGGGTGCAGGAGCAGAAGCCTCGGAGGACTCGGGGACAACGGCGGGCACTTCCGGCGCGGGCTCGGCCGCCGGCTCGACGACTTCTGCGGCCTCGGGCGGCAGCGGCACGGCGACGCTCATCGACGGATCGCGCGGCATCGCTTCAGCCTGCGCGGGCACGGTCGGCTCGGACGCGGCTTCTGCGGCGACTTCGGGCGTTTCGGCTTCGACAGGCTCGGGCTGTTGCTCCGGCTCGGCCACGGCTTCAGCTTTCTCGACGTGCGCGGGCTCGTCCAGCGGCAGTTGCGCCTGCGCCTCCGGCTCGGCGGTTTCCACGGGCGCTTCTGCCACCGGCTCGATGGGTACTTCCGCCTCGGGTTCCGGCTCGGCCTCGACCACCGGCACTTCCACCGTCCGCAGGTCCAGCAACGCACGCGCGAACAGGTCCAGCTCGCCACCGACCGGCAGCCCGACAGCACGCGCCGCTTCCACCACCGGCGCAATGGTCGCGGGCGACAGCCCCGGCGAGCGATACACCGCGCGGACCGGCGTGCCTTCGACCAGCGCAGCCGTGAACGGCCCGCCGACGAACGTCACCCCGGGCAGCTCCGCCTGTAGCGTCGCGAGCAATGCCGGCGCCTCGCGCGTGTCGGCCACGGTCACGACGGCGCCGTGGCGCGCGCACCAGCGCGTCATCGCCAGCCCGGACGCACCGAGGCCGAGGATGAGAACGGGGAGGTCTTTCAAATGCCGCATGGTTCCGTTACCGCAGCTTCAACGTCGAAAGACCCACGAGGCACAGCAGCATCGTGATGATCCAGAAGCGCACCACGACCTGCGTTTCGCGCCAGCCGCTCTTCTCGAAGTGATGGTGCAGCGGCGCCATCTTGAGCACGCGGCGGCCTTCGCCGTAGCGCTTCTTCGTGTACTTGAAGTACATGACCTGCGCCATCACCGAGATCGCCTCGACCACGAAGATGCCGCCCATGATGAAGAACACGATCTCCTGGCGCACGATGACCGCGATGGTGCCCAGCGCGCCGCCCAGCGCCAGCGCGCCCACGTCGCCCATGAAGACCTGTGCCGGGTGCGTGTTGAACCAGAGGAACGCGAGCCCCGCGCCGGCCATTGCCGAGCAGAACACCAGCAACTCGCCCGAGCCCGGGATGTTGGGGAACAGCAGGTACTTGGAGTACACCGCGCTGCCCGTGACATAGGCGAACACGCCCAGCGCCGAGCCCACCATCACCACCGGCATGATCGCCAGGCCATCGAGGCCGTCGGTCAGGTTCACCGCATTGCTCGCGCCCACGATCACGAGGTACGTGAGGATCACGAAGCCGATGCCGCCCAGCGGGTAGCTCACCTCCTTGAAGAACGGCACCAGCAGGTTGATCTTGGGCGGAAAGTCGAGGTCGAAGCCCGACTGCACCCACGCGAAGAACAGCTGCACCACGCGCCAGTTGGAGCTCTCCGAGATGCTGAAGAGCAGGTAGAAGGCCGCAATCAGGCCGACCACCGACTGCCAGAAATACTTCTCGCGCGAGCGCATGCCTTCCGGGTCCTTGCGCACCACCTTGCGCCAGTCATCGACCCAGCCGATGGCGCCGAAGCCCATCGTGACCCACAGCACGATCCACACGAACCGGTTCGAAATATCGAACCACAGCAGCGTGGCGAAGGCGATGGCGAACAGCACCAGCACACCGCCCATGGTGGGCGTGCCGCTCTTGGTCAGGTGCGTTTCCATGCCGTAGCCGCGAATCGGCTGGCCGATCTTGAGCGCGGCCAGGCGGCGGATCACGTACGGGCCGGCCACCAGGCCGACCACGAGCGCGGTCAGCGCAGCCATCAGCGCGCGGAAGGTGAGGTATTGAAAAACGCGCAAGAACCCGAACTCGGGCGAGAGCGTCTGCAGCCATTGGGCCAGGGTCATCAGCATGTGGTTTCGCGCGGCTCATGCGTCATGACCGGCCTCCTTTTGTTGTTGTGGTTGTGCTTGCGCCTCGACGACCTGCACCACGCGCTCCATCTTCATGAAGCGCGATCCCTTGACGAGCACGCTGCCGAGTTGCGGCAGGCGCGCGAGCACGGCCGCGCCGAGCGCGTCGAACTCTTCGAAATGGCGTCCGTCGGCACCGCCGAAAGCAGCGGTGGTGTGCGCCGTCGCGGCGCCCAGCGTGTAGACGGACTCGATACCGCGCTGGCGCGCCCGCTCGCCGACTTCGGCGTGGAACTCGGGCGAGCGGTCGCCCACCTCGCCCATGTCGCCGAGCACCAGCAGGCGCGGGCCCGGCAGGGCGGCGAGCACGTCGATGGCGGCAATCACGGAATCGGGGTTGGCGTTGTAGCTGTCGTCGACCAGCGTGAGCGCATGGCCACCGGCCAGCACGATCTCGTTGGCGCGCGAACGGCCCTTGACCGGCTCGAAGGCCGACAGGCCCGCTGCAATGGTCTCGACCGACACGCCGGCCGCGAGCGCACAGGCCGTGGCGGCCAGCGCATTGACGACGTTGTGCCGGCCCGCGATGTGCAGGCGCGCATCGAAGGCGCCGATCGGCGTGCGGATGCGCACGGCCCAGGCACCCTGCTTCCATTCGGCGCTGTCGAGCGAGATGTCGGCATCTTCCGATTCGCCGAAGGTCATGCAGCGGCGCGAGCCGCCGGCGTGCGCCATGTCGGTCCACAGAGAAGTGAAGGCGTCGCCGTAAGGGAACACGGCGGTGCCGCCTTCGGGCAGCACCGCGAACACGGCGGCATTCTCGACGGCCACCGCCTCGACGGTGGCCATGAACTCCTGGTGCTCGCGCTGGGCGTTGTTGACGAGTGCGATGGTCGGGCGCGAGATGGCGGCCAGCCGCGCGATCTCGCCCGGATGGTTCATGCCCAGTTCGAGCACCGCGCGCTGGTGCTGCGCGCGCAGGCGCAGCAGCGTGAGCGGCACGCCGATCTCGTTGTTGAAGTTGCCGGCGGTGGCCAGCGCGCGTTCGGCGCGGAAGGCGAACAGCACGGCCGCGATCATCTGCGTGACCGTGGTCTTGCCGTTGCTGCCGGTCACGGCGATCAGTGGCAGTTCGAACTGCGCGCGCCAGCCCGCGCCGAGCGCGCCGAGCGCGACCAGCGAGTCGGGCACTTCGAGGCCGCTGAGGCCGGCGGCCTCGAGGCCGTGGTGCGCAATGGCGGCCACGGCGCCGCGCTTCTTGGCGTCCGCCAGGAAGTCGTTGGCATCGAAGCGCTCGCCCTTGAGCGCGACGAACAGGTCGCCCTGCGCGAGCGTGCGCGTGTCGGTGTGCACACGGGCGATGACGGTCGAAGCGTCACCCACCAGGCGCGATCCCGGAATCCATTGCTGCACCTGGGCCAGCGTGATGTTGAGAGGCGTCGTGTCGGTCATGCCGCGGCCCCCCTCTTTGCCAGCGCCTGCAGCGCATGGGTCTTGTCTGAAAATTCGATGCGCTGGCCGGCGATTTCCTGCCAAGCCTCGTGGCCCTTGCCGGCGATCAGCACCACGTCTTGCGGGGCTGCCTGCGCGATCGCATCGGCGATGGCGGCTGCGCGGTCGGGCTGCACCTGGGCGGCTTCGGGACTGGAGAAGCCGCGCAGCACCTGGCTGATGATCGCGTCGGGCTTTTCGCTGCGCGGGTTGTCGCTGGTGACGACCACGCGGTCGGCCTGGCGCTCGGCGACGGCGGCCATCATCGGGCGCTTGATCGGGTCGCGGTCGCCGCCGCAGCCGAACAGGCACCAGAGCGCACCGCCGCGCTGCTTTGCCAGCGGGCGCAGGCCGATCAGGGCCTTGTCGAGCGCGTCGGGGGTGTGGGCATAGTCGACCACGGCGAGCGGTGCGCCTTCGCCGGTGCCTGCGCGGTCCATGCGGCCCGGCACGCTGGTGAGGTTGGCGCAGGCTGCCACGGCCTGGGCGAGCGTGAGGCCCAGCGCGCGCAGCGTGCCGAGCACGCCCAGCAGGTTGGCCACGTTGTACTGGCCGATCAGGCCGGTCGACAGGCGCTCCACCGCGGCGGTGCCGTGCTCGGCCACCGAGAACTGCAGGCCCTGCGCGTCGTAGCCGATGTCGCGCGCCACGAGGCGGGCCGGCTTGCCGCCGGCAGAGACGGTCCACACGTCGAGTGCGCCGATGCCGGCGTCGATCAGGTTCGCGCACAGGCTGGCGCCGTGCGTGTCGTCGATGTTGATCACCGCCGCGCGCAGGCCGGGCCAGCGGAACAGCTCGGCCTTGGCTTGCCAGTAGGCGTCCATGCTGCCGTGGTAGTCGAGGTGGTCCTGCGTGAAGTTGGTGAACACGGCCACGGCGATCTGCGCGCCGTCGAGGCGGCGCTCGGCGATGCCGATGGACGAGGCCTCGATGGCGCAGGCGCCGAAGCCGCGCGTGACCAGCGAGCGCAACTCGCGCTGCATCATCACCGGGTCGGGCGTGGTGAGGCCGGTGTAGGTCAGCTCGGGCGGCACGCCGATGCCCAGCGTGCCCATCACCGCGCAGGGTGACGGCGCATCGCGCTGCATGGTGCCGTCTGGCCGCATCGCGCGCACGCCGCCCGCCGCCCGCAGCGTGGAGAGCGATTCGGCCAGCCACCAGGCGGTGGAGGTCTTGCCGTTGGTGCCGGTCACGGCCAGCACGTCGAGCAGGGCCGAGGGGTTGTCGTAGAAGGCCGAGGCGATCGGGCCGGTGGCGGCCTTCAGGCCGGGGTAGCTGACGATGCGGTCGTCGCCTTCGAAGCCGAAGGCCTCGACGCCCTCGTGTTCCACCAGGCAGACCGCCGCGCCCAGCGCCAGCGCGGCCGCCACATGCTTGCGCCCGTCGGTGGCGGCGCCGGGCCAGGCGATGAAGACGTCGCCCGCGCCCACGGCACGGCTGTCGGCGTGCAGCGCGGCCTGCGGCACGCGCTCCTTGAGCCAGGCCGCGGCGAGTTGGGGGGAAGTGAAGCTCAGCATGTTCAGAAACTCTCGTCGACGCCCTGCGTCATCACAAGCGGTTTGACCGCCAGATCGGGCGGTACGTTCATCATGCGCAGCGTCTGCTGCACGACTTCGCTGAACACGGGCGCCGCAGCGACGCCGCCGAAATACTGGCCGTCGCTGGGCTCGTCGATCATCACAGCGACGATGATGCGCGGCTTGTCGATGGGCGCCATGCCGGTGAACCAGGCGCGATATTTGTTACTCGCGTAACCCTTGCCGACCTGCTTGTGGGCCGTGCCCGACTTGCCGCCGACCGAGTAGCCGACCGTCTGCGCGCGTGTGCCGGTGCCGCCGGGGCCGGCAGCCATCTGCAGCATCTTGCGCACCGCCAGTGCGTTCGACGGCGAGAACACGCGCACGCCGACCGGTGGCTCGGAATTCTTCAGGATGGTGACCGGAATGATCGAGCCGTCGTGCGCGAACGAGGTGTACGAATGCGCCATCTGGAACAGCGACGCCGACAGGCCGTAGCCATAGGCCATGGTGGCCTGCTCGACCGGCTTCCAGGTCTTCCACGGGCGCAGCCGGCCCGTCACGGCGCCGGGGAACTGGATCTGCGGCTTCTGGCCGTAACCGAGCGCGGTGTAGGTGTCCCACATCTCGTGCGGGGTCATCTTCTGGGCGATCTTGAGCGCGCCGACGTTGCTCGACTTCTGGATCACGCCTTCGACCGTCAGCGTGCCGTAGTTGTGCGTGTCGCTGATGGTGAAGCCGCCGATCTGGAATCGGCCGGGGCCGGTTTCGATCAGGGTCGAGGGCTTCACGCGGCCGGCTTCGAGTGCCATGCCCACCGTGATCGGCTTCATGGTCGAACCGGGCTCGAAGGTGTCGGTGAGCGCGCGGTTGCGCAATTGCTCGCCGGTGAGGTTCTGGCGCTTGTCGGGCACGTAGCTCGGGTAGTTGGCCAGCGCCAGCACTTCGCCGGTGACGGAGTCGAGCACCACCACGCTGCCGGCCTTGGCCTTGCGCGCGGTCACGGCATCGCGCAGCTTCTGGTAGGCGAAGAACTGCACCTTGCTGTCGACGCTGAGCTGGATGTCCTTGCCGTCGAGCGGCGGCACGGTTTCGCCAACGCCCTCGACCACGCGGCCCAGGCGGTCCTTGATGACCCGGCGCGACCCGGCCTTGCCGGCCAGCTCCTTGTTGAATGCGAGCTCGATGCCTTCCTGGCCGTTGTCTTCCACGTTGGTAAAGCCCACCACGTGCGCGGCAGCCTCGCCCTCGGGGTACTGGCGCTTGTATTCCTTGCGCTGGTAGATGCCCTTGAGATTCATGGCCGCAATCTGCTTGGCGATGGGCTCGTCAACCTGGCGCTTGATCCAAACGAAGGTCTTGTCCTCGTCTTCGAGCTTCTTGTCGAAATCCTTCTGCGACATCTCCAGCAGCTTGGCGACCTGCTTGAGCTTGGCGCGCACTTCGGGGTCGTCGCGCTCGATGTCTTCCGGAATGGCCCAGATGCTGGGCGCCACCACGCTGGAGGCCAGGATGAGCCCGTTGCGGTCGAGGATGCGGCCGCGGTTGGCCGGCAGCTCGAGCGTGCGCGCAAAGCGCACTTCGCCCTGCCGCTGGAAGAAGCTGTTGTTGAGCACCTGCACATAGGCCGCCCGGCCCGCGAGCATGACAAAGCCGAGCGCAATGCCCGCGACGATGAACTTGCTGCGCCACACCGGCGTCTTGCTCGCGAGCAAGGGGCTGGTGGTGTAGCGCACGCTGCGGTTGCCCCGGTTCATCGTGCGGCCCTCGCTGCGGTGACGGGCTTGGCCGCCGGCTTGGGCGCGGTCGGCGCAGGCGCCACCGGCGCGACCGCGGGGATCACCGTGCCGTCAGGGCGCACGTACTGCGTGATTGCCGGCGAGGTGGTGCGCATCTGCAGCTGCTCCTTGGCGAGCTTCTCGACGCGCAGCGGCGTGGCCTGTGCGCGCTTCTCGACCTGCAGGCGATCGCGGTCGGTCTCCAGGCGACGGGCTTCCTGCTGCACGCGGTCGAGCTCGGTATAGAGCTGACGCGACATGTACTGCGTGTGCACGAGGTACAAAGCCGTCGCAATGACGGCCAGCAGCAGCAGGATGTTGAGGCGGGCCATGGTCAGCTGGCCCCGGTGCGTTCTGCGACGCGAAGAATGGCGCTGCGCGAGCGCGGGTTGCCGCCCACCTCGGCGTCGGACGGCTTGATGCGCTCCAGCGCGCGCAGCTTCATGACCTTCGGGGCGGCAAACGGCGCGCGGCGGTCGTAGACCTCCTTCGAGTGCTTGGCGATGAACTGCTTCACGATGCGGTCTTCCAGCGAGTGGAAGCTGATCACCGCGAGCCGCCCCTGGGGTTTGAGCACGGACAGACTCGCTTCTAGCGCCTGTTGCAGCTCTTCAAGCTCGGCGTTGATGAAAATCCGAAAAGCCTGAAATGTGCGCGTTGCAGGGTTCTGGCCCTGCTCGCGGGTTTTGACCGTGCCAGCCACGAGCTCGGCCAGTTCGGTGGTGGTTGAAATTGGGCCCCGTTCTTGTCGGCGAGCAACAATCGCCTTTGCAATCTGAACAGCAAACCGTTCTTCGCCATAGTCACGGATCACCTCTGCAATCTGCTGAAGTTCGGCCGTTGCCAGCCATTCGGCCACGCTCTCGCCGCGCGTGGTGTCCATGCGCATGTCGAGCGGGCCGTCGAAACGAAAACTGAAACCGCGCACCGGGTTGTCGATCTGCGGCGAGCTCACGCCCAGGTCCATCAGCAGGCCGTCGACGCTCGCGTCGGGCAATTCGCCCAGCGAGCGGAATCCCTGGTGGCGGATAGAAAAACGCGCATCGGAGATGCGCGCTGCTTCGGCCACTGCTTCCGCATCCTTGTCGAATGCGATCAGCCTGCCTTCCGGCGCCAGCCTGGAGAGGATTGCACGCGCATGCCCTCCCCGCCCGAAGGTAGCGTCCACGTAGGTGCCGGTTGCCGCCGTGCTGCCGGAAAGAAGGGCTTCCACCGCTTCGTTCAGCAAGACGGTCGTATGGGTCCATGGGGTGTTCACTTGGGTCCTCAGAACGCAAAGTCCTGAAACACATCCGGCATCTCGCCCTGGGTGGCCTCGGCCTCCTTGGCCTCGTACGTGGCCTTGTCCCAGAGTTCGAAGTGGTTGCCCATGCCCAGCAGCAGCGTCTCTCGCGTGATGCCGGTGGCCGCGCGCAGTTCGGGCGACACCAGGATGCGGCCGGTGCCGTCCATCTCGACGTCCATCGCGTTGCCCAGGAAGACGCGCTTCCACCACTGCGCCGACATCGGCAGTGCGGCGATGCGCTCGCGGAATTTTTCCCATTCGGGACGGGGAAACACCATCAGGCATCCGTGCGGATGCTTGGTGATCGTGAGCTGGCCGCCTGCCGTCGCGCTCAGGACGTCACGATGCCGGGTCGGCACGGAGAGCCGCCCCTTGGCATCCAGACTGAGCGATGAAGCGCCTTGAAACACGACCACGAACCCCTGTGTTGGGAGTGCTGCAGCACCCGAAAGGAGCACTACCCGCACTTTTTCCCACTTAACTGCACTTTTTTGCACTGTAGCAGGAAACACTTCGGAAGCAACTGGCCGTTTGGGCTATTTTTTGTAATGGAATCAACGACTTAGCGCCGATTCCAAAACCATGGAATCGGCGAATTTCGTTGAAAATGAAGTACTTAGCTCACGCAATGAATGTGATGCGTGAAGGATTCCCCCGTTACAGGGGGAAGGAGAAGCGGCTTCAGAGAATGAAGCGCGAAAGGTCTTCGTCGTGACTTAGTGCCGCAAGGCGCTGGTCGACATAAGCGGCATCGATGCGGATCGATTGCCCTTCGAGGCGGGTCGCGTCGAAGCTTACCTCATCCAGCAGGCGTTCCATCACGGTCGACAAACGGCGTGCGCCGATGTTCTCGGTGCGCTCGTTCACCTCGAAGGCGATGGCGGCCAGCCGGTTCACGCCTTCGGGCGTGAATTCGAGCGTCACGCCCTCGGTGGCGAGCAGCGCCTGGTACTGCTTCACCAGCGACGCGCGGGTCTGCGTGAGGATGCTTTCGAAGTCCGCCACCGAGAGCGACTGCAGCTCCACGCGGATCGGAAAGCGCCCCTGCAGCTCGGGGATCAGGTCGCTCGGCTTGCTCAGGTGGAAGGCGCCGCTCGCGATGAACAGCATGTGATCGGTGCGCACCACGCCGTATTTGGTGGTGACGGCCGTGCCCTCCACCAATGGCAGCAGGTCGCGCTGCACGCCCTGGCGCGACACGTCGGAGCCCTGCGCTTCGCTGCGCGTGGCAACCTTGTCGATCTCGTCGATGAAGACGATGCCGTTCTGCTCGGCATTGGTGATCGCCTGCGTGCGGATCTCGTCCTCGTTCACCAGCTTGGCCGCTTCCTCGTCGATCAACAGGCGCAGTGCCTCGGCGATCTTGAGTTTGCGCGTCTTGCGCTTGCCGCCGCCGATCTGGCCGAACATGCCGCGCAACTGCTCGGTCATTTCCTCCATGCCGGCGGGGCCCATGATTTCCAGCGGGGTGCGGGTCTCGGCGAGGTCGAGTTCGATCTCCTTGTCGTCCAGCTGGTGCTCGCGCAGTTTCTTGCGGAAGGCCTGGCGGGTGGCGTTGCCCGTGTCGGCCACAGCGCCATCGGCACCGCGTGCGGGAGGCAGCAGCACGTCGAGGATGCGGTCTTCGGCGGCGTCTTCGGCACGCGCGCGCACCTTGGCGCTTTCCGATTCGCGGGTCTGCTTGACGGCGATTTCGGCGAGGTCGCGAATGATCGAATCGACGTCCTTGCCCACGTAGCCGACCTCGGTGAACTTGGTGGCCTCGACCTTGATGAAGGGCGCGTCGGCCAGGCGCGCGAGGCGGCGGGCGATTTCGGTCTTGCCCACGCCCGTGGGGCCGATCATGAGAATGTTCTTCGGGGTGATCTCGTGGCGCAGCTTGTCTTCGACCTGCTGGCGGCGCCAGCGGTTGCGCAGGGCGATGGCCACGGCGCGCTTGGCGGCCGGCTGGCCGACGATGTGGTTGTCGAGCTCGGAGACGATTTCCTGGGGGGTCATGGACATGGTCAGAGCGCTTCCACCGTGTGGTTCATGTTCGTGTAAATGCAGATTTCTCCGGCGATCGCCAGCGATTTGCGCACGATCTGCTCGGCCGAGAGGTCTGTGTTGTCGATCAGCGCCTTGGCCGCCGACTGGGCATACGCCCCGCCCGAACCGATGGCGATCACGCCGTCTTCGGGCTCCAGCACGTCGCCGTTGCCGGTGATGATGAGCGAGGTGGTGGCGTCGGCCACGGCGAGCATGGCCTCGAGCTTGCGCAGCACGCGGTCGGTGCGCCAGTCCTTGGTGAGTTCGACTGCCGCGCGGGTCAGGTGCCCCTGGTGCTTTTCGAGCTTGGCCTCGAAGCGCTCGAAGAGCGTGAAGGCGTCGGCCGTGGCGCCGGCAAAGCCTGCGAGCACCTTGCCGTGATAGAGGCGGCGCACTTTGCGCGCCGTGCCCTTGATGACGATATTGCCGAGAGTGACCTGCCCGTCCCCACCGATGGCGACCTGATCGCCTTGGGGGGTCTTGCGGCGCACGCTCACGATGGTGGTGCCGTGAAACTGTTCCATCGCAGCCATCTGGGGGTGCGCCGCGGCAATGCAACCGCCATCGGGCGGCGCAGGTTTTAGTTTTTCCTAACCGTCACTGTCGAATGATCGGCAATGCCTACCAGGTTGAACAGCGCAGCAATCAACCGGTGCGCATCGACGAACTGCACGCGCTCGCCATTGGCATCGCGTGCGCGCACCCAGCTCAGCAGCGTGCCCACGGCGGCCAGGTCCATGCGCAGCAGCGCGGCACACGAAATGACCGGGGCCGTGGTGTGGCGCAGGTCGTTGTCCAGCCGTTGCCAGCTCGACAGCGATTCGCCCCGCAGATCGCCCGCCAGCGCGGCAAAACCGCTGTCGGTGGACGGAAAGCTCTCCGAATCGCCACCGACCGACAGCAGCGACCACACCGAGCTGGGCCGGCTTGCGGGCGGCGCGGCCAGCGTGGTGCATTCGCCCTTCGGGTCTTGCCAGGAAGGCGGCGACACCTCGTAGGTGATGCAGTAGTTGAGCGCCACCAGCTCGAAGTCGTCGGGCAGGTGCATCAGGCGAAGCGCCGCAAGGTGCAGCTGCCACCAGATGTCGTCGGTGCCACGCTCGTTGTTGGGTGCGGCCTCGGACAGCACGGCCAGCAGTTGCGCCGAGCCCATGAACCGCAGCTGCACCGGCGAATCGGCCCAGTGGGTGAACAGCACGCGCAGCGGCGCAGCAGCCTCAGGCTCGACGGCGTGCAGCCCGCGCCAGTCCAGCGTCCATACCGAGCCTGCCTTTGACAGCGCACGGGTGAGCTCCATCAGGCCTTCGCGCGCCAGGCGCGTGGGACAGGTCCAGTCGGCATGGGCGCTGCTGCCTTCAGCAGCGGCCCCGGCCGCCTCTTCGCTGGCAGTGACGGCCTTGACGCTGCGGGCCAGCTCATCGAGCGAAACCCAGTCGGGGCCCATGCGCCGCATGCGCTGCGCATAGCGCATGCGGGCGGCTGCGAACTTGGCGGCGTCACCGGTTGCGCGGTACAGATCGAACAGGGCGCGCCAGCGGTTGTCGTCGCGTTCGGCCGCGGCGTCGTGCCCACCCTCGGTGGGCGTCGTGCCTTCGGTGGAGGCCAGGGCCTGCAGCAGGATGGCTTCGGCACCGGTGTCGTCGCCGTGCGCGAAGCGGATCACCGCCTCTTCCAGCGCACCGTCGTGCGCAAGGCGCGACGACAGCAACGGCACGCTGGCGGCCACCGCCGGGGCATCGTCACCAGCCTCGGCTGCAGCCGCTGGCGGGATGATGGGCAACACGGCAGGCTCGGACAGCAGATCGTCGGTATGCACCGGCGGCAGCGTCTCGGCGCCGGCGTCAGGCGGCGGGTTGACCAGCGTTTCGCCGTTCGGGCCCCGCCCCTTCCACCACTGCTGCGACATCTGCTGCTCGATCTCGTCGATCTTCTTGAGCGTGAGCGCGCGGCCTTCCGATTTCTCGGAGGTGCTGTTGATGTTGAAGGAAGACGGCGTGACCGTCGCCTCGAAGGCGTGGGCGGCGGCCTCGCGCTGGCGCAGCTTGCGCAGCATGTCGAACTCGCGCCGGCGCACGAAATCGTTGCGCTGGCGCCGCTCGATCATCTCCTTCAGCATCTCGCGGCTGTAGGTCTGCTGGGCGGGCAGCGAGGAGTCCGAGGTCGAGGCGGAGGCAGGGGCATCCAGCTCCGACCAATCCTTCAGGGGATTGCGGACAAATTTGGCCACCTTGGAAAAAAGGCGGCCCGATTCTTCCTTAGGCATTCGGCGAAGGCTATCGAAGTCGCTGGGTTCTATCTACCTTGACCCTGTTTCAATCCCCGAACATCTTTTGCTTGAGTTCGCGGCGCTGTTGCGCTTCGAGCGACAGCGTGGCAGTCGGGCGGGCCAGCAGGCGGCCGACACCGATGGGTTCGCCGGTTTCGTCGCAGTAGCCGTAGTCGCCGGCGTCGATGCGCTGGATCGACTGCTCGATCTTCTTGAGCAGCTTGCGCTCGCGGTCGCGGGTGCGCAGTTCGAGGGCATGTTCTTCCTCGATGGTGGCGCGGTCGGCCGGGTCGGGCACGACCACCGTGTCTTCACGCAGATGCTCGGTGGTCTCGCCGGCGTTCTCGAGAATGCCGCGCTTGAGTTCTTCGAGCTTCAGGCGGAAGAACGCCATCTGCTTTTCGTTCATGTACTCGTCGTCGGGCATGGCGATGACTTCAGCGTCGCTCAGCTCGGAAGGAGTCTTGGTCTTCCAGTTGTTGGCCAGCTTCGGGTCTTTCTTCACGGCCAGGGGCGGCGGCGGCACCAGCGCGGTGGAAGGCGCCTGCGAGAAGCTGGACTTGGCGGCGGTCGATGCGACAGATTGCGGCATCGAGGGCACGGTAAGTTGCGACAGCCGGGACACGCGGCCACCACGCGCGGCGGGTGCGGGCGTGGGGGTTTGAACGGGCATCGAGGGTGTCGCCGGGGCGGAAGTGGAGGCGGCAGCCGTTTTTTTCATGGGGATCGAGGGGGCAGAAGGAACGGCAGCAGGGCGGCCGACGGGTTTGGATGACGATGAGCCCGCGCCTGCGGTCTTGGTGGCGGCAGTTGCAGGCTTGGCGGACTTCTTGGTCGCAGCGGTCGCGGCCTTGGCCGGTGGTGCTGCGGGCTTTTTGGACGGCGCGCTTTTCTCCTTCGCTGCGGGGCCATGTGCGGTGGCGGAAACCTTTTTGGCCGCAGGTACAGCCTGCTTCGCAGCCGGCGCCTTCTTTGTGGCGGGCTTGGGTGCTGGCGTGGCCTTGGCGGCGGGTTTCTTCACGGTGACTGGCTCCTTGGTCGAACTGGAACGCGCTTTCACTGGGTGTCTCCTCCCATGGGAGCCACTTGCGGCTTTCAGACCACGCAGGCTCCCCGTTGTCGGGGTGCTCGCCAGTGGCGAACCCCGGGGTTATACCCCCGAAAGCCCACCAGGAACGTGCGGCGCCCCGTGCCGGAAGTCACATCTTGTCCACGAGAACTGGACATGGCTGCCGGAACAGGCGCGCGATTGTATAGAGAACTCGCAGGCGCGGGCGATGTCCAGGCGTGCCGGCCAACTCCGTTAGCATCGCGCGGCGCTGTCTGTGGGAGCAGCGCGGCCCCGGGCCTTTGTCCATATGGCGCAGGGGGCCTATCCGTTCATTCGCAAAAAGAAAGCAAGTCTTGAACAAGAAAGTAGTTTTGGGAGTCCTGGCCGCGGCTATCGCCGTCGCCTACGGCGGCAGCACCTGGTGGGCCGGCACGCAAATCAAGTCGCGCTACGACATCGCCTTCGACGAGCTGCCGAAGCAGACCGCGCTGGTGCGCGTGACCGAGCGCAAATATGAACGCGGCTTCTTCGGTGCCGTCAGCACCGTGACGCTGGAAATCGGCTGCGCAGCCGATGCCGCCGCCCCGGCAGCAGCAGCACCCGCCGCCGCCGACAAGCCCGCCGAGGGCGAGGAAGCCGAGGCAGACGAAGAGGAAGACGCAGGCGGCATCAAACCGCCCAAGCAGCTGCGCCTGACCATCCGCGACACCATCCATCACGGCCCGCTGGCCGGCGGCACGCTGGCAGCGGCCACCATCGACAGCGAACTGGTGCTCGACGAGAAGACGCAGGCCGCGGCGAAAAAGCTGTTCGGCGACGCCAAGCCCCTGAGCGCGCGCACCAAGGTCGGCTTCAGTGGCGCCTTCACGACCGACCTCACCGTCGCCCCCGCCAAGCTGGTCGAAGAAGGCAAGGGCCGCCTCGACTGGCAAGGCGTGCAGGCCCGCCTGGAAGTCAACGCCGCGCGCACCCAGGCGCGCTACGACCTGACCGTGCCCGGCCTGGACTTCAGCGAAGCGCGCAGCGGCGTGACCATGAAGATGGGCAAGCTCGCCGCCAAGGCCGACATGGACATGAGCGCCGGCTGGTTCCTGGCCACCGGCAAGACCGAAGGCCGGCTCGACACCCTCGAGTTCGCCGTCAAGAAGAAGGCTGCCGAGGACGGTGCCGCACCGGCAGAACCACCAAAGGCGCTGCCGGCAGTCGTGCTCCAGAACATCGAACTGGTCGGCGAAGCCAGCACCAAGGACGGCCTCTATGCGTCGAGCGGCACGTTCAGGGGCACCGGCAAGATCGGCGAGACGAAGATCGACAAGTTCGAACTGACCAGCGGCGCGCGCCGCATCCATGCCGCCGGCTACAAGAAGCTGGCCGACGCCTGGATGCAGTCCAGCGCCGCCAGCGGCTGCGGCAAGGGCGGCAGCAAGGCATCGCAGGCAGCCATGCAGGCGCTGGCCGAGCAGCTCGCCCCCGACCTCAAGGCCATGGCGAAGTACGGCCCCGAAGCCGGCCTCGACAAGATGCTGGTCGAAATCGACGGCAAGCGTGCCGAAATCGGCTACACGGTCAGCATGGCCGGCGTGACCGACGAAGACCTGCAGATGCCCGGCACCGCGCTGCTCATGAAGCGCGGCGTGCTCAAGGCCCACGCGCGACTGCCGATGAAGTGGATCGAGAAGCTGGCCGAAACCGGTGCAGAGAGCGGCCAGACGCCTCCGCCCGAAATGGTGGCCGGCCTGGTCGAGCAAGGCGAGCAGAGCGGCTTCGTGAAGCGCGACGGCGACGACGTCACCGCCCAGGTCGAGTACAGCGAAGGCAGCCTGAAGGTCAACGGCAAGCTGCTGGGCGGGATGGGGGCAACCGGCAAGTAAGCCGGCCCCGGCCCGAATGAAAACGGCGCTGGCCTTTTGGGGCCAGCGCCGTTTTCTATTTCAGCAAGCCTTCAGCTCAGACCAGGCACTGCTCCAGCCCCTGCTCCAGGATTTCGCGCGGCAGCTCGATGCCGATGAACACCATGCGGCTCTGGCGCGCCTCGTCCTTGCCCCACTCGGGGCCCAGGTCGCTGCCCATCAGCTGGTGCACGCCCTGGAAGATTACCTTGCGCTCGGTGCCCTTCATGTTCAGCACGCCCTTGTAGCGCAGCATGCGCGGGCCGTAGATGTTGACGATCGCGCCCAGGAAGTCTTCCAGCTTGGCCGGGTCGAAGGCGCGGTCGGCCTTGTAGACGAAGCTCTTGACGTCGTCGTCCGTGTGGTGATGGTGGCCGTGGCCCTCGTGCTTGTGCGAGGGGTGGTCGCACGCCTCGCCATGCGCGTGGTCATGGTCGTGATGGTCGTGGTCGTCTTCCTTCAGGAAGTCGGGGTCGATGTCGAGCTTGGCGTTCAGGTTGAAGCCGCGCAGATCGAAGATGTCCTTCAGCGGCACGTCGCCGAAATGCGCCTTCTGCTGCGGCGCGCGCGGATTCATGTGCTTCAGGCGGTGAATGAGCGCATCGGTCTCTTCGGCCGACACCAGCTCGCTCTTGCTGATGAAGATCTGGTCGGCAAAGCCCACCTGGCGGCGCGCTTCCTGGCGGTCGTTGAGCTGCTGCGGCGCGTGCTTGGCGTCGACCAGCGTGAGGATCGAGTCGAGCAGGTAGCTCTCGGCGATCTCGTCGTCCATGAAGAAGGTCTGGGCCACGGGGCCGGGGTCGGCCAGGCCCGTGGTCTCGATCACCACGCGGTCGAAATCGAGCAGGCCCTGGCGCTTCTTGGCGGCCAGCATTTGCAGCGCTTCGCGCAGGTCTTCGCGGATGGTGCAGCAGACGCAGCCGTTGCTCATCTGCACGATCTGCTCCTTCGATTCGGTCACGAGGATGTCGCTGTCGATGTTCTCTTCGCCGAACTCGTTCTCGATGACAGCGATCTTCTGGCCGTGGGCCTCGGTCAGGATGCGTTTGAGCAGCGTGGTCTTGCCCGAGCCGAGAAAGCCGGTGAGGATGGTCGCGGGAATGAGGGCCATGGGGATAGTGCTCCGGAAGCGGAAAACAGGAGATGGGGGCGGGAAATGGGACGAAAAGGCGTGGCCCGGCAGTTTAGCCAATGCCACTGAGTTGCGTTGGCGGCAGGGTCAAGACGGCGTCAGGCGGGCTTCCTGACCACCACCAGGCCCTTGAGGTACTCGCCCTCGGGAAACTCGATGGTCATCGGATGGTCGGGCGCGGCGCCCAGGCGCTCGGCGATGTAGCCGTCCACGCCTGCATCGAGCCCCGCCGAGGCCACGATCTTGTGGAACAGGTCGGCGCTGATGCCGCCCGAGCACGAGAAGGTCAGCAGCACGCCGCCCGGCTCCAGCAGCTTCAGCGCCAGCCGGTTGATGTCCTTGTAGGCCCGCGCAGCGCGCTCGGCATGCGCCACCGTGGGCGCGAACTTGGGCGGATCGAGCACGATGGCGTCGAAGGTGCGGCCCTGGTCGATGAACTCGCGCAGCACGGTGTTGACGTTGGCATCGAGAAACTCGGTCTGTATGCCCTGCCCCTCGAAACCATTGAGCGCGAGGTGGCCACGCGCCCGCTCCAGCGCGGGCAGCGACGAATCGACCGACACCAGCTGCACGCCTTCGAGCGCGCCCGCGGCCTTGAGCCCCGCCAGCGCCGCAACGGTGAAGCCGCCCGTGTAGCAGAAGCAGTTCAGCACGCGCCGGAAGCGCCGGTGCTGCGCCAGCTCGGCAAAGCGCTGGCGGCTGTCGCGCTGGTCGAGATAGAAGCCGGTCTTGTGGCCGGTCGCGATGTCGAGCGAGAGCTTCCAGCCGTGCTCGCGAATGGTGATTTCGGTGGGGCCATCACCGCGCAGCCAGCCCGTGACGGGCTTCAGGCCTTCGCGCTCGCGGCCGCTGGCGTCGGAGCGTTCGTAGAGCTTGCTCAGGCCCGTGGCCTTGAGCAGCGCGTCGGCCAGAACATCTTTCCAGCGCTCGACGCCGGCCGAGAGGAACTGCGCCACCAGCGTGTCGCCATAGCGGTCGACGATCAGCCCCGGCAGGCCGTCGGCCTCGCCGTGCACCAGCCGCACGCCGTCGCTCTGCAGGTCGAACAGGCCGCGGGCGGCCACGGCGCGCGCGCACACCGAGGCGAAGAAGGCAGCGTCAATGCGCTGCGTTTCGACGAAGCTCCAGGCCCGCGCGCGGATCTTTGAAACGGGGCTGAAGGCCGCCCACGCGAGGAAGGCGCCCTCATGCGACTCGACGCGCACCGTCTCGCCGGAATCGGCGCCACCGCGCGCGATGGCCGATTCGAAGACCCACGGGTGGCGGCGCTGCATCGAGCGCTCTTTGCCGGGTTTGAGGCGAAGTGTTTTCATTGTTCTTTGCTTACTTGTCGTTCTCTGGCTTGGCCTTGGCACGCGAGGACTCGGGGCGCGCCTTCGCGCGCGGATGTGCCGCGTCATAGACCTTGGCCAGGTGCTGGAAATCCAGCCGCGTATAGACCTGCGTGGTCGCGATGTTGGCGTGGCCCAGCAGCTCCTGCACCGCGCGCAGGTCGCTGCTCGATTGCAGCACGTGGCTCGCGAAGGAATGGCGCAGCATGTGCGGATGCACCGGCGCCGCAAGGCCGGCCTTGAGGCTGCGCTCGCGCAGCAGCCTCCACACCGCCTGCGACGACATCCGCATGCCCTTGGCGCTGATGAAAAGCGCAGCCGCCGCTTGCGGGTCGCGCAGCCGGGCGGTGGTCAGCCCGGCGCAATCGCCGCGCACCGCGAGCCAGTCGCGCACCGCCTCGGCCGCCTTGCTGCCCATCGGCACGATGCGGCGCTTGCTGCCCTTGCCGAGCACGCTGGCTTCCATCGCATCCAGATCAACCCAGCCCCGCGCCGTGTTGCTCGCCTGCGCATCGAGCCCCGTGAGCTCGCTCACGCGCAGGCCGCAGCCGTAGAGCACTTCGACGATCGCGCCATCACGCGCTTCGGTCCATGGGTCGGCCTCGGGGTCGTACAGCTCGGCGAGGCGCACCGCGTCGTCCACGCCCAGTGCCTTGGGCAGCGGCCGGCCGGCCTTGGGTGCGTGCACGTCCTGCACGGGGTTGAAGCCGATCAGCCCTTCATTGCCCAGCCAGCGGTAGAAGCTGCGCCAGCACGACAGCACCAGCGCAATGCCACGCGGCTCGCGCCCGGCGCTGTGCAGTTGCGCCATCCAGCGGCGGATGTGGGCGGTCTGCACGCGGTCCAGCGGCAGCTTTGCCTCGGCGGCGCGGTCACGCAGGGCCTGCAGGTGAAAGGCATAGAGCTCGACCGTGCGCGCCGCGAGCCGGCGCTCGACGCGCACATGCTCCAGGTATTTTTCGATCCAGTCCGGGGGAGTGGATGCGACCGGCTCAGAAGAGATAGCCATGGCCGGCATTGTTGATGATGGCTGCCGGCTCGCGCAATGCGCCTTTCGAGAACGGGCCCAGCGCCCGCCAGCACGACGTGGGCGCCGCCGCGTACTGCACGTCGAAGCTCTGGTCGAAGCCGCTCTTCTTCACGAGCCGCTCGATGCGCCACAGATGGAAGGGCTCCGACACGATGACCACGCTGCGCACGCCGGCTGCCAGCAGCAGCGGACGCGACAGCGACAGATTCAGCCGCGTGGAGGTCGATGCAGGCTCCAGCACCATCGGCCCCGCAAAGCCCGAGGCCACCGCGTGTTCCCCCATCGTGATGGCCTCGATGCGGCTGTCCTCGGAATCCACACCACCCGAAAAAGCCAGCTGCCTGACCAAGCCGGCTTTCGCCATTGCCAGGGCCACGTCGACCCGCCCCGTGAGGCACGGATGCGGCTTGCCGTCGAGGTACGCGCGGCTGCCGAGCACCAGCGCCGCATCGGCCGGGCGCTGCGGCGGATGCGCCAGCAGCTCTTCGGCATGCCACCAGAGGAAGGCTCCGATGGCCGCATACACCACCGCAACAGCCAGCACCCCGCCGGCCAGCACGACCTGCCAGGGCCGCCGCAACCAGCGCGGGCGCTTCAAGGACGAAGCCGCGAAAGTCCGCCCGAGGCCAGCTCGGCGATGCGCTCGAGAAAGTCGGTGCCCATCTCGGCGTTGAAGCGCTGCGCGTCGGGCGACGCCAGCACCAGCATGCCGAAGGCCGGCGACTCGGCATCGGGGCGCAGCGGAATCAGCGCGATCGACATCGCGGCCTGCGGTTCAGGCAGCCAGTTGGCCGCCTCGAAGCCCGAATTGAGCCCGCAGTACGGCGAGGTCAGCGAGGTGGCCAGCGCCTTCACGTCGTCGCTCACCCACTGGGCATAGGCCTCATTGAGGTATTCGCTGCCGCAGTCCCACACCTTGATGGCGGTCTGCGGCACCAGGAACAGCGACTGCAGGTCGACCGCGATACGGTACGGCAGGCTGCGCGGGTCGCGCGTGGTCAAGAGGCCCTTGGTCCAGCGCTGCAGGCGGTCGGCAATGACGACGTTCTCGGTGCCGTGGCGCACCATGTCCATCAGGCGGTGCTCCAGCGCCTTGATCTTTTCGCGCAGCATCTCGGCCTGGCGCTCCTGCAGGCTCACGGCACGGTTGCCGTGCGGGCTGGTGAGCTGCACCTGCGCCAGCAGCTGGGCATGGCGCTCGAAGAAGTCGGGCGTGTTCGCCAGGTAGTTGGCGATGTCGTCTTCGGTGATCGGGTTCATGGCGTTGGCGTCGTTGTTGTTCGTGAAGTTGGTCGTCATGGCAGCTCCGGCACCTCGATGTCGCCTTCGAAGACTGTGGTGGCCGGCCCGGTCATCAGCACCGGCTGCCCTTCTCCCTGCCACTCGATCGTGAGAATGCCGCCGTGTGTCTGCACGTCGACCCGGCGCTCCAGCAGTCCAAGGCGAATGCCCACCACCACCGCCGCGCAGGCACCCGTGCCGCAGGCCAGTGTTTCGCCAGCGCCGCGCTCGAACACCCGCAGCCTGATGTGCGAGCGGTCGACCACCTGCATGAAGCCCGCATTCACCCGCTGCGGAAAGCGCGGATGGTGCTCGATCTGCGGGCCCTGCTCGGCCACCGGGGCGGTGTCGACGTTGTCGACCACCTGCACGGCGTGGGGGTTGCCCATCGACAGAACCGCTACCGAAACGATAGCGGTGCCCGCGCGCGTGCCAAGGGCAAGGTGCCACTTGTGCCAGGCGCCTTCGGGCTGCGGGTCGAGCCCGGCGATGTCGAAAGGCACGCGCTCGGTTTCGAAGACGGGGGCGCCCATGTCGACCGTCACGCGGCCATCGGCGCCCATGCGCGGCTCGATCACGCCGGACAGCGTCTGCACGCGCACTTGCGTCTTGTCGGTCAGGTGGTGTTCGTTGACGAAGCGCATGAAGCAGCGCGCGCCGTTGCCGCACTGCTCCACCTCGCCGCCGTCGGAGTTGTGGATCACGTATTGAAAGTCGACGCCTGCCGCAGGCGAAGGCCGCACGGTCAGGATCTGGTCGGCGCCGACGCCGAAGTGGCGGTCGGCCAGAAAGCGGTATTGCGCGGCACTGAGGCCCAGCGTGCCGCGTGTTTCGTCCAGCACGACGAAATCGTTGCCGGCTCCCTGCATCTTGGTAAAGCGGATTCGCATCCCGGGATTATCGCCACCGGCACTACCCTTGGCGACCACGGGCCCAAGCCCGTGGCCACGAAGACGGAACGATCAGGCCTGGATGAACGCCAGCAGATCGGCGTTCACCTGGTCCTTGTGGGTGGTGCAGGTGGCGTGCGGCGCACCTGCATAGACCTTGAGCTGACTGCCCTCGATCATCCCGGCCGCAAGCTTGCCGGTGGCCTCGAAGGGCACGACCTGGTCGTCGTCGCCGTGGATCACGAGCGTGGGCACGTCGATCTTCGCCATGTCGGGGCGGAAGTCGGTTTCCGAGAACGCGGTCACGCAGTCGATGGTGGCCTTGATCGAGGCCTGCAGCGCGATCTGCAGCGTCTGCTTGAAGACGCCCTGCGACACCTTGGCGCCGGGGCGGTTGGTGCCGTAGAAGAGCGTGCTGAAGTCGTCGAGGAACTGCGGGCGGTCGGCGGCCAGGCCGGCGCGGATGCCGGCGAACAGCGAGGCGTCGGGGCCCACGGGGTGGTCGGCCGTCTTCATGAACAACGGAGTCACGGCGCTGATGAGCGCGAGCTTGGCCACGCGAGCGCTGCCCTTGCGCGCGATGTAGCGCGTCACGTCGCCGCCGCCCATCGAGAAGCCCGCGAGGATCACGTCCTTCAGGTCGAGCTTTTCGATCAGCTCGGCGATGTCGTCAGCGAAGGTGTCGTAGTCGTAGCCGGTCCAGGGCTGGCTCGAGCGGCCGAAGCCACGGCGGTCGAACGCGATGGTGCGGTAGCCACGCTCCGCGAAGAACAGCATCTGGGCGTCCCACATGTCGGCGCTGAGCGGCCAGCCGTGGCTGAAGAGAATGGGCTGGCCCGAGCCCCAGTCCTTGTAATAGAGCTCGGTGCCGTCGCGCAGTGTGAGTGTGGTCATGGTTTTCCAGTGGAGTGAAAAAAAGAAAGAAGGAAGGAAGGGAAGGAAAAATCAGATCGCAAGAAAGTGATGCACCTCGGGCTTGCCCGGCCCGATGTGAAAGCGCAGCGCCTCGCCCTGCAGGTCGGCATCAGCCTTCGACACGCGATGGTGCTGGCGCAGATGCTCCGCCCACGATTCGACGAGGAACCACTCCATCACCCGCTCGGGGTCGGCTGTGTGCTCGTGCACGCCCCAGGCATAGGCGCCGTCGCGGCGGCGTTCCAGAGACAGGCGCTTCATCGCATCGAGAAACGCAGGGCGGTCTTCCTTGCGGATGCGGTACTCGACCTGGATCATCACCGGCCCGCGGTCATTCGCCACCGGTTCGGCGAGCAGCGGCTCGGGCCAGTGGTTCGATGCCTGCAGGTCAGCCTCGCCGGCCGGCAGCCGCACCCGATGGAAGACCAGCCCGGCCACCACGAGCCCCACAGCCCCCGCCACCAGCGTGGCCGGCACGCCGATCTGCTGCGCCACCAGGCCCCAGCCCAGGCTGCCCGCAGCCATCGCGCCGTTGAACACCGTGAGGTACACGGCCAGCCCTCGCCCTCGCACCCAGTTCGGCAGGATCGACTGCGCCACGCCGTTGAGCGTGGTCAGCGCAACGATCCAGCCCAGGCCCAGCAGCAACAGCAGCAGCACCGCCAGCCACTTCGGCGGCGCGAAGACCAGGCTGCCCATCACGGCAGCGGTAAGCAGCGCGGCCAGCAGCAGCATGCCGTCGGCGTCGAGCCGGGCGCGCAGGCGCGGCAGCACCAGCGCGCCGCCAATGGCGCCCGCGCCCACGGCGCCGAGCAGCACGCCATAGAAGCCCGCGCTGCCGCCGAGCATCTGCCGCGCCACCAGCGGCAGCAGCGCCCACACCGAGCTGGCGAACAGGAAGAACACCGCCGCGCGCAACAGCACCACGTGCAGCTCCTTGCTGGCGCGCGTGTAGCGCAGGCCGGCGCGGAAGGCGCCGAAGAAGTTTTCCGACAACCCGCTGTCGACCGGCGCGGGGCGCTTCCACCACAGCAGCGCCGCGATCACGAACACGTAGCTCAGCACGTCGACGCCATAGGTGGCGGCCGCGCCGAAGCTCGCAAGAATCAGCCCGCCCGCAGCCGGGCCGATGGAGCGTGCGATGTTGATGCCCAGCGAGTTCAGCGCCACCGCGCTCTTCAGATCGCTGCGCGGCACCAGCTCCGGCACGATCGATTGCCAGGTCGGCCCCATCAGCGCCGCGCCGATGCCGCCCACGAAAGTCAGCGCGATCAGGTATTCGACCGTCAGCGCGCCTGTGTGCGAAAGCACCAGCAGCGCACCGCTCACGGCCGCGAGCACCACCTGCACGAAGATCAGGAAGCGCCGCCGGTCGAGGATGTCGGACAGCACCCCCGCAGGAATCGCCAGCAGGAAGATCGGCAGCGTAGCCGCCGTCTGGATGAGCGCCACCGCCGTCGGGTTGGCGGACAGGTCCGTCACCAGCCACGAGCTGGCCACGTCGCGCATGAAGCTGCCGATGTTGCCGAGCACGGTGGCAGCCCAGAGCACCGCGAACACCGGCTGGCGCAGCGGCGCGAAGGCGCCTGCTTGCGGTGCCGGTGCGACCGCATTGTGCGAAGGTTCAGACATGGGCGCGCTCCTTCAGGTCATGCCAGGCGACGAGCAGAAAGCCGCCGACCAGCCCGAGATGTTCGAAGAAGGAGTTTGCCGCCATGAAGCGCTCCTGCCCGATCGGCATCTGCCAGAAGCGCAGCGCCACGAAAGTCGCCATCAGCGTGAAGCCCGCAAGCGCCAGCGCACCGAGCCAGCGCAGGCGACCGGCGAGGATCAGCGCCGAGGCCCCGAGCTCCAGCACGATGACCGCCACGGCCAGCGGGCCGGCGGGCGACAGGCCGAAGTGGTTCATCTCCGCGAGGGCCGAGTTGAAATCCATCGCCTTGTTCAGCCCGCCCTGAAGATAGGCGGCGCACAGCAGCAGCAAGGCGATCCAGCGAATCGCAGGCGAAGTGGTCCAGCGCATCGTCACACCGCCCAGCAGGCGCAGCCGAGCGCGCCCCAGAAGCTCTTCAGGTCGGCAATGGGCAGCTTGCTGCTCCAGGCCGTGGCGTGCTGGTGGCCGTGCACGTTGCAGTTGTTGGCGCAGGCGCAGGCCGCGGCGGCATTGCGCAGAACCTTTTGCATCGGCGCGCCCTCGGCGGTGTCGGCCCAGCCGGCATAGCCGCCGAAGGTGCGCGCGGGCGACCAGTCGGGCATGGCCGGTGGTGGCGCGCCTTCGTAGTGCGCGGCGAAGGCGCCGGCGCCGTAGACCACCTTGCCGCCCACCATCGTGAGCAGCGCGGTGGTGTCGGCAATCTCCGATTCGGCGCAGGCGAAGAAGTCGCGGTCGGGCACCACGAGGTCGGCGAGCTGGCCGGCCTGGATGCGGCCCTTCTTGCCCTCTTCGTTCGAGAACCATGTGACGTTCTCGGTCCACATGCGCAGCGCCTGTTCGCGGTCGATCAGGTTGCGCTGTGGCGTGATCTGCAGGCCGCCCACCGTCTTGCCCGTGACCAGCCACGACAGCGACACCCACGGGTTGTACGAGGCCACGCGCGTCGCGTCGGTGCCGGCCGACACCTTCACGCCCTTCTCGAGCATGCGCTTCACCGGCGGCGTGGCCTCGGCCGCGCCCGGGCCGTAGCGCTCGACGAAATACTCGCCCTGGTAGGCCATGCGGTGCTGCACCGCGATGCCGCCGCCCAGCGCCGCGATGCGGTCGATCGACTGGTCGGAGATGGTCTCGGCGTGGTCGAAGAACCAGTTCAGGCCGGCCAGCGGCGTGTCCTGGTTGACGCGCTCGAACACGTCGAGCGAGCGGCTGATGGTCTCGTCGTAGGTGGCGTGCATGCGCCAGGGCCAGCGGTTCTGCACCAGCACGCGGACCACTTCCTCCAGCTCGCCTTCCATCTCGGGCGCCATGTCGGGGCGCGGCTGGCGGAAGTCCTCGAAGTCGGCGGCGGAAAACACGAGCATCTCGCCGGCACCGTTGTGGCGGAAGTAGTCGTCGCCCTGCTTGTATCTGGATGCCGCGGTCCAGTTCAGGAAGTCCTGCTTCTCCTGCTTGGGCTTCTGCGTGAACAGGTTGTAGGCCAGGCGGATCGTCAGCTGCCCGTCGTCGGCCAGCTTCTGGATCACCGCATAGTCGTCGGGGTAGTTCTGGTTGCCGCCGCCCGCGTCGATGGCACCGGTCACGCCCAGCCGGTTGAGCTCGCGCATGAAGTGGCGCGTGGAATTGAGCTGGTAGTCGAAGGGCAGCTTGGGCCCCTTGGCCAGCGTGGCATAGAGGATGGCCGCATTGGGCTTGGCCAACAGCAGGCCCGTGGGGTTGCCGGCGCTGTCGCGCACGATCTCGCCGCCGGGCGGCGCGGGCGTGTCCTTGGTGTAGCCCACCGCGCGCAGCGCAGCGCCGTTGAGCAATGCGCGGTCGTACAGGTGCAGGATGAAGACCGGCGTGTCGGGCGCAACGGCGTTCAGCTCCTCGATGGTCGGCAGGCGCTTTTCCACGAACTGGTGTTCGGTGAAGCCGCCCACCACGCGCACCCATTGCGGTGCCGGCGTGTTCGCAACCTGCCGCTTGAGCATGCCCATGGCATCGGCCAGGCTGCGCACGCCGTCCCAGCGCAGCTCCATGTTGAAGTTCAGGCCGCCGCGAATGATGTGCAGGTGGTTGTCGATCAGCCCCGGCAGCACGCGCTTGCCGTGCAGGTCGATCACGCGGGTGGCGCTGCCGGCCAGCGGCAGCACGTCTTCGGCGCGGCCGACGCGGGTGAAGCGGCCGTCCCTGATGGCCACGGCGTCGGCCACGGGGTTGGCGCGGTCCAGCGTGGTGAAACGGCCGTTGTGCAGGATCAGGTCTGGGGTTTCGGTGTTGGTGGTCATGTTGTCGGAGAAAGAGGCGACGGCAAGGCCGGGAGCTGCGAGGGTGGCGCCGAGCGCTCCGAGGAGGCGCCGGCGGCTGGGGTCTGCGGACGGCTTCATGCGTCGCGCCTGCCGGAAGACTGGGCTTCGGCGGTGTTCACCGCCGTCGGCTGCGCACACTTCGGCAGTTCGCCGAACACGTGCGGCTTGACCTGGTGGTGCAGCCACGAGGTGGCCGCCGCATCGGGCTTGATCACGCTCTTGATGAGCGGCGGGATCTGCTCGCCGAGCAGGATCCCGAGAAGCCCCACCAGGGCGATGACCGGCGGCGCCGGCGAGCGCACCTGGAACAGTGCGTAGATCACGCCGACCAGCAGGCCGAGCGCGAGCGACAGGACATAGGGCTTCATGATTTCGTTCGCCTCGGCGTTGTCGATCAACCTTCGTGTGCGCCGAACATGGTCTTGGCGTAAGTCACGCCAAGGCCGTAGGCGCCGCCCACCTTCTTCGCGATACCAGTGGTCAGCTCGTAGGTGTCGCCACGAGCCCAGTCGCGCTGCAGCTCGAGCAGGTATTGCAGCGAGGTCATCGGCTGCGCGCCGGCCTGCACCATGCGTTCCATCGCGCGGTTGTGCGCCTCGGTCGACACGTCGCCGCAGGCGTCGGCAATCACATACACCTCGAAGCCCTGGTCGAGCGCCGACAGTGCCGGCCCCACGATGCACACGCTGGTCCACAGGCCCGCCAGCACGATGCGCGGCTTGCCGATCTGGTTCACGCGCTCGATCACGGCGGCGTCTTCCCAGGTGTTCATCGAGGTGCGGTCGAGCATCTTCTGGCCCGGGAAGGCGTCGGTGATCTCGCTGAACATCGGGCCCGAGAAGCTCTTCTCGGCCACCGTCGTGAGAATGGTCGACACGCCGAAGCCGGCCGCCGCCTGCGCCACCAGCGCGGCGTTGTTGCGCAGGTTCACGGCGTCGATCGAGTGCGTGGCAAAGGCCATCTGCGACTGGAAGTCGATCATGACCAGCGTGTGGTCGGTGGGGGTGAGCAGCTTGGCGCCGGCGGTGGGGGTGGCCTTGATGGACATGTGAAGCTCCTTGCGGTTGAATGGATATTCGATTGAATTCACAATTGCTTTCGGAGGGAATCTCCTTGGCATGGGCTGAATCATCGGGTCCGCATCAACTGTCATCGACGAAACTTTTCACAGGCAATGATCGAAGTTTTCGATCATTCTTTTTCCACCCCTTTCTCACCCCTTTGTTCTTCTTCAAGGAACCGCAGCGTGCTCAAACTCAGCCTGGAAGCCATCGAGGTCGTCGACGCCATCGCCCGCCACGGCTCCTTCGCCGCCGCCGCCACTCGCCTGAACAAGGTGCCCTCCACCATCTCGTACGCCGTCGGCAAGTTGGAGGAGCAACTGGGCATGCTGCTGTTCGAGCGCAACGGTCCGCGCGTGACCCTCACTGCCGCCGGTGAAGAAATGCTCAAGGAGGGCCGCTGGCTGCTCAGCGCCGCGAGCGATCTCGAATCGCGCATGCGGCTGATAGCCACCGGCTACGAGTCGGAGCTGCGCCTCGTGCACGACTCGCTGATTCCCACGCAGGCGCTCATCGACGACATCCGTGCCTTCGAAGACCTGCGCTGCGGCACGCGGCTGCGCATCGGCTGCGAGGCGCTCACCGGCAGCTGGGAGGCGCTGCGCGAGGGCCGCGCCGACATCGTCATCGCCGCAGGCGAAGGCCCGGCCGGCGGCGGCTACCAGGCGGTGACCGTGGGCAGCCTCGACTTCGCGTTCTGCGTCGCGCCTTCGCACCCGCTCACGCGGCTCGGCCGGCCGCTGCAGCGCGGCGACCTGCTGGAGTGCAACGCCATCGTGGTGGGCGACAGCGCGCGCACGCTGTCGGAGCGCACCGTCGGCCTGCTGGCCGGCCAGCCGCGCATCACCGTGCCGTCGATGCCCGCGAAGATCGCCTGCCAGGTGGCAGGCCTGGGCCACGGCTTTCTGCCGCGCGCCTGCATCGTGGGCGAACTGAAACGCGGCACGCTGGTCGAACTGCCCACCGAAGAACCGCGCCCGCCCGAGGCGTTCTGGCTGGCGTGGAAGACCGGCGCGCAAGGGCAAGCGTTGCGCTGGTGGCGCGAACGGATGAACCGCACGCTGGTGCCGGCGCTGCTGCCGCGCTCGGCCGGATGGCAGTGAGCGGGAGCGTCAGCCAGCCGCGCGCAGCTTGTCCAGCGCCCGGTCCAGGAACGCCAGCCGGTCCTGCCCCCAGAAGCGCTCGCCGTTCAGGATGAAAGTCGGCGCCCCGAACACGCCCGCCTCCACCGCCTCCGCGCTGTAGACCCGGTAAGCCGCCAGCGTCTCGGCCGCCTGCTCCAGCGCCTGCAGCGAGGCACCGTCGTAGCCGGTCTCGTCGGCCACCGCGATGCGTACCTCGGCCTGCGAGGTGTCGCGCTCCTCGGCCCACAGCGCGCGCAGCAGCGCATGCGACAGCGGCTGTGCGTCGAGCCCCTGCAACTGTGCGGCGATCACCATCCAGCCCGGGTACTTGTTCCAGTTCGGGTCGCTCGGCGCGCCCTTGGGGTAATGCGCGGGCGCCAGGTTCATGGGCATGCCGAGGTAGTCGCTCCATCGGGCGAGCTCCAGCGCGTGGTACGTGCGGCGCGGCTCGGGCCGGGTCTTGAGCGGAATGCCGCCTGTCTGCGGCACCACGGCCTGGAAGTCGTAGGGTTTGAGCGTGAGCCGCACGTGGTGGCGGCGCACGATGTCTTGCAGTTGCGGGCCGCCGAGGTAGGCCCAGGGGGAAGAGAGGCTGTAGTAGCAGTCGAGCGCGATCATGTTTCGATTATCTTCAGCGCATGCCCGACGCCACCGCGCTCCCCACCCTTCTCCCCTTGGGGTTTGCGCAGGCCATGCCGGCGCGATGAAGTTCCCCGCTTTTCTCTTCTCGCTGTTTCTCTCCAGGCTGGCCGACCAGATCCTGCTGTTCCTGGTGCCGCTCGTGGTGTTCCAGGTGACGCAGGACGTGGCTTGGTCGGGCTACGCCTTCGCGGCCGAGACGCTGCCGCGCTTTCTGTCGTTTCCCGTTTGCGGCGCGCTGTGCGACCGGGTGTCGCCGCTGAAGCTGCTGCGCGGCAGCCAGATCTTTCGCGCACTGGCCTGCGTGCTCGGCGTGCTTGCCAATGAGGCGATGGGTGGCATCGGCTGGCTGGTGGGCTTGTCTGCCGTGTGCGGCGTGCTCACCACGCAGGGCGTGATGGCGCGCGAAGTGATACTGCCGCAGATCGCAGGCAACAAGGGCTTCGACAAGGTGCTGGCCTATGCGCAGACCGCCGAGCAGGCCGGCATGGTGCTCGGCCCGCTGCTGGCGGCAGCGCTGTTCGCGCTGTGGCCGTGGCAGGCCGTGATCGGTGCGGCGGCCGCGCTGTTCCTGCTGGCCGATGTCGCCACCGCGTACTGGCGGCGCGGCAACCCGCTGCAGCTGCACCAGCCGCAAGGCGAGGCGGGCCATCTGCTGAAGCCTATTGCAACGGCCCTCGGCCATCTGCTGCGCCTGCCGGGCCTGCTGCGACTGACCATGCTGACAGCAGGCGTGAACCTGATGCTCGGCACCACGCTGGCCTCTTCCGCCGCGATGGTCACCGGGCTGCACCAGCGCTCCGCCACCTACTACGCGTGGCTGCAGACACTGGGGGCCGTGGCCACCATCGTGATCCTGCTGGCGATCATCCGGGGATCGATCGCGCTGAAGCACATGGGCATCACCGCCTACCTGCTGATACTGGCCGGCGGCCTGCTCACGGCCGCAAGCACCAGCCACTGGGGCTATGCGGCCGGCTTCCTGCTGGTCATCGGGTTCGACAAGATGTTCAGCATCTACATCCGCATCCACCGGCAGCGGATCATTCCGGCGCAGGACTACGGCAAGACCACCGGAGTGATCGTGCTGCTGAACAACCTGACGCAGCCGCTTGCGGGGCTGATCGTCGGTGCGTTTGCCGATGCAACGCAGACGCGTGGGGTGATCTTTTCGGTGTGCCTGCTGGTGGGAGCCATCGGCATCGTTGCCGCCGTTGTGGCCAGCAGGAGCGCCGCTGCTGCTGCAGAGCCTTGATGGCAACGGTGGTCAAATCCAACCGCCATGCTCAACCTGAACCGTTTCGATCTCATCTCCCTGCGCCTTTTCGTCGCAGTCGTCGATGCAGGGAGCCTGACGGCGGGCGCGGATCGATTCGGCGTTTCGCTCCCGGCGGTGAGCAAGCGCATCACCGACCTCGAACGGCATTGCGGCGTCGCCCTGCTCCAGCGGGGGCAGCGCGGCGTGACCGCCACGCCGGAGGGACAGACCCTGCACCGGCACGCCATCGAGGTGATCGCGCGGCTGGAGCAACTCGTGCAGGCCGTCGACGATCTTCAATCGGGTGCCACTGGCCACCTGCGGTTGTGCGCCAATCCTTCAGCCTTCGGAGGCTTCCTGCCGAGCGTGCTGGCGGCGTATGCCCGCCGCTATCCCCATGTCGTGATCGACATGGAAGACGCATTGAGCGAGGACGGTATCCGCGCCGTGCTTAAAGGCACGGCGGAGCTTGCCGTCATCGGCGACAACGTTCCGCGTGAAGGCCTGGAGACCATCGTCTGCAATATCGACCAGCTGGTCCTGCTCGTGCCGGCAGGCCATGCGCTGGAGGGCCGGCAGAACGCCTCCATCGAGGACGTGTTCGACCACGACCTCGTCACGCTGGCACGAAGCGCGTCGCTCACGCGCAAGGTAATGGCGGCGGCCGACGCGGTACAGCGCACGCCCCGCATCCGGGTGCAGGTACGCAGCTTCGATTCGATGTGCCGCATGGTCGCATCGGGGCTGGGTCTGGCGATCCTGCCGCGCGCGGCCGCCGCCCTCTATGCCCAGGCCCTCGGCCTCGTGCAGGTTGGCCTCGAAGGCATCGAGATGGAGCGCGTGCTGCTGCTGGCCATGCGCAGCCGCTCGGAACTGTCCGTACCGGCAGCCGCCCTCGTGGAGATGATCGAAGGCACGGCCGCGTTCAGCGAAGCACAGCGCTCTCGGACGCCTGCCGGATGAGCCGGTCACGATCGGCAGGCAGAAGAAAGCCCTCGGCAAACGCCTTGCCGGCTACGGCGCGAACCGCAGCCTCGTAGCCCTCGTGGCTGCCGTAGCGCTCCTCGAGCGACAGGCGCGGGTCGCCGCGGGCGATGCGCTCGGCACGCGTTCGCGCGAACGGCACATAACCGCCCACGTAGTTGCACACCTGCCCCTGATGGAAACCCCCGGCAGTGATGTTGAAGCCCAGGTAGGTGCCCAGCGGCGCCATCACGAGCACGGTGGGCACACCCCCGATCTCGTTGCCGTCGGCATCGACCTTCGGCACCTTCATCGGGATGACCTTCCTGATGACCGGCGGCACGTTGGTAGGCACGCCAGAAGCTTCCGCGTGATCGAATTGCGGGCCCCAGTCGTAGTCGAACACCGGAAACGCAAAGTTCTCCCGCTGGAAGATCGAGTCCGGAACGCCGGGCACGGCGCCCGGAAAGCCCATTGCGGCCCTGTTCGCGTCAACCAGCGTCTTGCCCGCCAGCGTGGGCCATCGGCTCGGCGGCGGCGGTGTGCCCTTCAACACCCAGTCGCGCATGGCCATGCGCAGCACGTTGGTGATCTCCGTGTGCGGCACCGGGTTCGCCGCCAGCGTGCCGCGGCCAAAGCTGTTGCCGGGGCAGGTGGGGCTGGTGGGGCTGGTGGCAGTCTCCGGCGGCATGTGCGCGAAGCCACCAGATCCGCCGCCGTGGCTGCTGCTCGGCACGTAGTAGCGGCGAACGTTGCGTGGCAACGGAATGTCCGCGTCGCCGGCCGTGCCGATCCATTCCGGCGTCAGCTTCAGCGCGTACACCTCGGCCGACCCGAAATGCTCGATCACCTTCGGGCAGGTGCTGTTCTTGTCGCAACGCGAGAAGATGCTGCCGGTGGGCTGCTTGCGCACCGGGTCTGGCCAGTCCGCCCACCACTGCGGGCCTTCGCTGCCCTGCTGGTAAAGCTCCAGCACCCCGTCCGGCTGGGCCCAGCGCGAGTTCGCGGCCACCCGGCGGCCCGCGATGATCGGCCAGGCTCCGTCGTAGACCATGCGGTTGCGTTCGTCCTGGTTCAGGCCCATGAAGATGAACTGCCGCACCATGTTTCCGGACTGCGACACACCCCGCACGGCCGTGCCCTTGACGAAGCCTGCAACCGGATTGCGCGTGCCGGAGTCGTCGGCGGCTTCGTAGCGGAAGAAGGTGCCGACGTCGCGGAATGCCGCCATCCCCACGCCCAGGACGTAGGCGTTCTGTGCCGGATACACCACTTGGTACAGCAGCTTGGGATCGAAGCCGTTGCGCAGACAGATATGCACCGGCAGGTTGCCAGGTGCGTTGGCGGGGTTGTTGTCGATCGGCGTACCGGGAAACGGGTTGCCGGCGTCGCATTTCGCGAATGCCCAGTCGCCCGGGGCGATGTCAGGCCCCTCGGTGACAACGCCGTCGACAGTCTCCTTCGTGTGCGTCTTCAGCGTCGCCTTGGTCGTGTCCAGCGTGGCCGGGAGATACGGCACGGGGTTCGTCTGCACCATCAGCGGCTTGGAGTCCGGGCCGCTCTGATTGACGATTCGCGCGAGCACATTGCCTGTGACGGCCACGCCACCCACCTTCGCGATGGGCGCCGCCACCCAATGATTGGTGCCCGAGGCGCGGTTGACAGGAACGCCTGTGTTGCCGGCGTTGTCCGCCTGCCAGCCGCTGCGCAGGCCAATGTCGCCCAGTTCGCGCTCTTCGACGACGATGGTTCCGGCGCCGCCGCGATTGGGTACGTCATGCCAGAGAAAGCCGCTGGCGCGGTTCATGTCGACCGGCTTCACCAGATTGAACGAGGTTTCGTAGCGCACCTTGCCATCGGCATCTGCCCCCAGCTTGATGTCGGTAACGATGCTGTTGTGCGGATCGTTCGGGTCGAGCTCGCCGAAGGCGCGACCGCGGATCTGCTCGTACGGAATCGACTGCCCCGTGAGCGCCGAGACATCGTCGATCACGATGCGGGTGACACGGGCCTCGGCCGGTGCGGCAGCCACGATCGCCGCCACGGCCGCCGTGAGCCAATGCAGGCGTGACTGGCGCCCGCTCAGGTTTCTGGGGTGCATGCTGTCTCCTGTTTTTATGCTGCTCCGAACGTGTCGGCGCCTTGCATCCTCACGATTCGGAGGCACGCCGACAATTCGCGTCTTGTTTAGCCGGTCTTAACCGATGGTTAAGGACAGGCGCAAGCGAGCGCTGCTACATCACCTTGACGGCGCGGCCGATGAACTGGATCGGCCCCGTCGGCCTGTCGATAGGCGAGCCGTTCTCGGGCTCCAGCGTGAGCTCGAACAGCTGGTTCGGCTCCAGCGGCGGCAGCTTGTCGATGGGAATGCGCAGCGTCTGCCCCTGCTTGACCAGCCCCAGCGACACCGGGCCACGCCACTGATCGGCCTTGGTCCAGAACTGAAGCGCCTTCTGCGGCGGCACCTCGAACGTGCCCAGCGGCACCAGGCTCAGCTGACGCGACGAGGTGGTCTGAATCACCCAGCCCGGCGACTTGTCCTGCGGGGCGACCAGCACCACCATGTACTGCGGCTGAGGCAACGGGCGAGTGACGAGCACCGCAACCATCAGTGCGGCGGCAGCGAACCCGCCGGCGGCCAGGCCACGCCAGAGCTGAAGGTTGTTCCACCAGCTCGAGAGGGCCGACGGACGCGCAGGCTTCGGCTCTGCAACGTTGCCAAGGCTCTGCTCGATGCGCGCCCACAGCGCGGGCGACGGGTCCGCCGGCGGCGCAAGCGCGGTCAGTGGCAACAGCCGTGCCTCCCAACCCTGCACGGCTTCGCGCAAAGCCGGCTCGGCATGCATACGCGCTTCGACCGCCGCACGCGCGCCAGCCGACAGCGTGCCCAGCACGTACTCGCCCGCCAGTGCGTCGATGTCGTCATCGGCCGGGTTGTTGCTGCCGCTCATGCCATGCACTCCCGCAGCGCGCGCATGCCGCGCTGGATCCAGGCCTTCACCGTGCCCAACGGCGTTTGCAGCCGCTCGGCGATTTCGCCGTGCGAGCAGCCTTCGACATACGCATAGAGGATGCAATCGCGCCGCGCCGGCTCCAGCCCTTTCAGGCAGTTGTCGAGCCTGCCCAGATCGGCGCGCAGTTCGAACGGATCGCCAGCCGAGGCGTAGGCCACCAGCGCGGCCTGGTCGTCGATGGCTTCGGCAGCGTCTTCGCTCACGTCCACCTGGCGCGCACCGCTGCGCACCATGTTCAGCGCCGCATTGCGCACCACGCTGTAGACCCACCCGCGGCCTTCGCCGCGCGCCGGATTGAAACTCTCCGCGCGCTGCCAGATGCTGATGAACGCGTCGTGCAACACGTCTTCAGCCTGCTGGCGCTGGCGCACGATGCGCAGCGCCACGCCCATCAGGTAGCGGCTCTCGCGCTCGTACAGCTGCTGCAAAGCCTGGCGATCGCCGCGTGCGCAAGCCATGAGGGCGGCGTCGTAGTCGAAAGGCGCGACGGGAGGCGGCGGGTTTTGCACGGGCCGATGGTAGTGGAGCCCATGGCCCCACTGCTGAATCACCCGCCGATCAGGACGCCTTCCAGAAGATGTAGTCGGCCTGGTACTGCACGACCTGCTTCTGGCCCTTGGTGGCCGGCGTGCACGGCACGGCAGCCGGAGCCACGCCGCCCTGCAGCGCCACGCGCTGGATATAGGTAACGCCAGTCATCGCTCCCGAACCCACGGCCGGATTGGCCTTCACGAGCTGGAACGGCAGGCTGGTCGGCCCCGAGGGTGCGACAGCCAGCTGAGTGGCCGTGAGCTTGGAGCCGTCGTTCGACTCCCAGGTGGCCGGCGGGCCGTAGTACTTGCCAACCTGCTTGCCGCCGCGGTCCCACAGCTTGGCATCAGGGCCGACGAACACCCATTCGGTCTGGCCGGGGGTGTTGGCCTTGTCGCGGCATTCATACGTGATGTCGCCCTTGCCGATGGTTTCCATGGCGACCTTGTTGCCGGCCGGCACCTGGATGGTCGGCGGCAGGCTGGACTGGTTGAAGGTGGGGCCTGAAGACATCGAGCCGCAGGCAGTGAGTACGGCGGCAGCGGCGGAGACGGTGCCGAGAACGGCGAGTGAACGGGCGGAACGGGAGGTGTGCATGGAAATACTCCTGGGTTGTAGATGGGCAGCAGCAGCTCCTCGCTGCTGAAGGGTCTACACGCCAGGGGTGGGTTTGGATGCAGGGGAAGCGAAAGATTTTTTGGACGAGCAGCGAGCCCTGAATCGAATGTGCGTCGTACCGTGAAATACGAACGGCCGGTTGACGATAGACAACAGTGCTTACTCGCTCGGCCACGTACACCTCCTGGGTCATCAACTCTGGGTGTATTGAATGGATCGAGAAATTCGCGGCCCGCATCGCAGGCGCCACGTGAGAAGGAGCCAACCAACTGTCTGGCGGACTGCCTGGCATTTGGCTGCAGTCCTCGCAATGTTGGTCGCCCCATCCGCTTATGCATGTCGCCCGATCAAGGTCGCGTACGTTTACTTCGAGCGAAACTCCGCTGCGGTGTCCGCAGTGCAGGTCTCGAGCTTGGCGAACTGGATGGCCGATCTTCGGGTGAGGTATCCGAACCACGGGTCCATCACCCTCCATGCGTCTACCGAGCCCGGAGAGCATTCGCCTGATAGCCTGGGGATGGAGCGAGCACACAACGTTGCTCGCGTTCTCCGGGACAACCTTGGACTCGAAGAGACAAAGGTCCGTCTTCCCGAGCGGGCTCACGTGATTGCTCCCTTTTCGGTAACTAATCTGATGGGAGAGAAGAAGCAGGGCGTGAACGGCGTGGACCTCGAATTTCTGCCTGCTTGCCCGCATGAATGCCCTTGTCAAAGGGACGATCCGCTCTACAAGCCACCGGCACCACGGTGACGAAGACCTTTGCGCTTTCAGCGCTTGAAGCCCGTGATCGGGACCGGTCTGCAATCAGGAAGGTCGGACTGAAAGGGAACGAGATCGATCGCTGCATAGTTCCCATCTTTGAATGTCGATGAAGGCGAGCTGAGATGAGAGGTGATGTGAATCGGCACTTCATCCAGAAGCATCCGGAGCGCACGTTCCGTTTCCATGGCCCTGCGATCCGCAAGCGCCTTGGCTCCCTTGGCATTCGCAGGAGCGATCCCATCGACCCTGACGCTCTCCAGACGCGGGAACTCCTTCCGCCACCTATCAAGCCAGCTAACCAGCCTCACTACTTCCGACTTCTCGAGGATGGCAGATGCAGGCGAAAAGTCGAGGTCGATGGCAAATGCGCGAGAACATGCCTGGGCGGTACTCGCTGCCAACATGCCGGTGAGCAAGAAGAAGATTGACGGCCTAACTCGCATAGCTGACTCCCAAAGCGACGTAGCCTGCAACGCTGTCGGCTTTCTTTGGCGCACACCGTGTCTCTTCAAAAATCGAAAACTACGGTCGGCGTGAAAAATTTCTAGCCGGTTGACACTAGGCCACCGTGTCAACACGCGCTTCCTCCTACAACTCCCGGACACAACAGGGAGCTTTCAGGATGATGCGTAAATTTCTCGTGGTCGGCGATCCGCCAGCTCCTGGTGGGAGGGTGCCAACTCGCAGCTCGTGGTCTTGATCCACGAAGTGACCCACTTCAACGACACCTTCGGATCGAATGACACCTGGAACGGAACAGCAAATTCAAGGCGACACGTGAGAAGCGAAAACCACGCGGCCCTTCTATCCAATGCAGACAGCATCGTGGCCTACATACTTGGTGTCCCATGAAAAGATACCTCCTGCCCATTTGGCACGTGACTGCAATCCTCTTGGTGTTGGTTGCCGCGCCTCCCGCCCACGCCTGCAGTCCGATGAAGGTCATTGGTGTGTACTTCGATCGCGACTCCGCCACGGTATCCGCGGCACAAGTGTCGAGGCTGGCCAATTGGATGGCCGACCTGCGCGCGAGATATCCGAGCCATGAATCCATCGACATCAGCGCCTCCGCCGAACCCGGCGAACAGTCTCCAAGCAACCTGGCGATGGAACGAGCGCGCAATGTTGCACGCGTTCTCCGGGAAAACCTGCAGTTCGATGGAGTGAAGATCTATCTACCGGACCAGGGCTATGTCAAAAAGCCCGTGTCCGCATATCTCAAACAGTTGGAGAAGAGTCAAGGCGTCAGGGCCGTGCAACTCGACTTTCTTCCTGCCTGTCCGCATGAATGCTCGTGCCAAGCGGGTGCCCCCCTCTACGAACCGAAGGCTCCCGCACAATGAAAGGCCAATTCCTTGCCCTCGCCTGTACTCTGACTCCCGCATGGGCAGTCGCGTGCTCGTTCGCCGGCCTCCAGCACGATCTGCAGTTCACCCCCGCAAGCACGCATCTGGAACCGCAGCAGGTCCTCTCGCTGACGAACTGGTTTGTCGAGCAGCAGAACCCAAAAAGGGCGACCGGCGGCATTTACCGCGCCGACATCTTTGCCCCCGCCATCAAGGGCGATGCCGCTTCGCTGAAGAAGGCGAACCTCCGACTTGCCGAGATCGCCGATCTGTTGAAAACCTTGAGCACCACGGCCTCCGTCGAAGTGCAAGGGCACGTCGATGAGTTCGAAAGCCAGGCGATAAGGCACCCGGAGCGTCTGGATGTTCTGAACGCAACCGTTCAACCCGCGTGTGCCAAAACAGTCTCATGCTGCAAATGGTCTGAAGGACCTGCCGCGCCGCCCAGGCAGCAGTAAGCCGATGCACCGACGAATCATCTGGGCTTTGGCCACGACCCTCGCTGCGGGGCAAGCAACGGCATGCAGCTACATCGTGGCGACTCAGATCAGCTTTGAAAGCGGCGCGGCGGAACTGGATCGATCACAGATCATCAAGCTCTCGGAGTGGCTGAACCGTTCCTATGCAGCCTTTCCCAAGTACACGGGCGCGGGGGTAGAAACCGGCGCTTCTGGCGCCGTTCCCAGCGAGGCAAAGGCGTTGGCTGAACTGCGTGCGGCCAACACGGTAAGAGCGCTGCGTGTGTTGCTGCGCACCGACCTTCCTGTGGAGACGTACTCCCGGGCATACCGCTCTCCAAAGAGCCCATTCGGAGAGAGCAACGATTTCGCTGCGCTCCATCTCTATCCTGATGTTGAGGGATTGAAGCTACCGAGGTGCCATTCGCACATGGGCGCGGTCGTTGTGTGGGAGGTTCAACGGCTGAGCTGAACGATCACGTCGATGGTGTGCTCTGCGCAGCGAAATAAAGGAGGAGGCCGAAGGCCGGGGGACATTCGCGGAGCAGAGCACGCCGTCGGCGTGAGCGCGCCCCGACAAAGCCCCATGAGCTGTTTGAAACGCGCTCTCACCCCTTCCCCCGTATCAACTGCGCCACCAACAATGGCTGCTGAGGGAGGCAGGCGCACCGACTGCCTGATCGATCGCTCCCGCCCCAGCGTGCCGCATCAGAGCTCGTTGCAATAGCAACTGAGAGGCGGCCCAGCCAGCTCAGCCTCCATCGTGTCCCAAGCGCCGGACGACACCACGCCCGCGATATGCGCCTGATGCTTGCTCCGTGACTCCCACGACTCGACCAGCGTGAACATGCAGTCGTTGTCGCCGTGCCCGAACAACTGCACGCCACGGCATCCATCCGCCGATGGCAGCGACTGCTTGACCTGCTGCATGAGTTCGGCGAACGCGGATGCGCGCTCGGGCTTGGCTTCGAAAGTGATGATGACGTTGATCGGATTCATGAAAATTTCTTTGTCGTTGGCTTGAAGAAAAAGGCAGACGGCAGGTTAGCCAGCGCCCTCCCCCGCGCCTAGGCGCGAAGCTGCGAAGAAATTGACCATGGCTGCGAAAGACGCAGCCACCCCCACGTCGGTGAGTCAGTCAGTCAATCAGCCCGACTGAGCGCGCCGCACGTACTCGGCAGGCGTTGCCTCGAAGCGCCTGCGAAACGCACGATTGAAATGCGCCGCGCTCTCGAACCCCACCTTCGCAGCCGCATCGCCGGGCCGCAGCCCCGCGCCCAGCATCAGCATGCGCGCCTCTTCCAGGCGCAGGTCGCGAATGCAGCGCATCGGAGTGACTCCGGCCACTTCGCGAAAACTGTGCGCGAAGTGCGAAGGGCTCATGTGCACGTGGCTGGCAATCTCGGCCACCGACAGTGGCCGGCCCAGATGGCGGCGCATGAAGGCGATGGCCGTCTGTATGCGTGCACCGGCCTTGGTAACGGCGCCCGCGCTGCGGATGGCGGCCGCGGCCTCGGAGCGCAGCAGCCGCAGCACGATTTCTTCAACCGCCAGCGGCGCGAGCGTGCGGCGGTCCACCGGGTCGTCGGCCGCCAGCAGCAGGCGGGCGAAGGCCTCGACCACCTCCGGCCCCACCGCAGCCGTGAAGTTCTCGGTCACACGGGCGGGCTCGGCCAGCGTGCCGCTTTCTGCCAGCGCGACAAAAGACTTCACCAGCATGTCGGGCGGCAGGTCGAGATGAATCGCGAGGTACGGATGCTCGGCGCTCGCCCCGACGACCGTGCCGAGGCACGCGACCTCGGCCCCGAGCACCAGGCACTGCGTGGCGCCGTAGTCGAGCGAACGACGGTCGCCGAGGTGCGCGGTCTTGCGGCCCTGCAAGACCACCACCACGCCCGGCGTGAGGCGCTGGGTTTTCTCGTAACGCACCGGGCGCGAGAACCGGTAGCAGCGCAGCCCTGGATACGGCGCATCGGTGCGGCCGTCCGCAGGGGTTCGCGCCGCGACCATGTCGCGCAGACGGGCCCAGGCGGCGGTGGGCATGGCCTCGGGCTTGTTGTCGGCGACGGGCGCAGCTGGCATCGGTTCTGTTGTGGGGAGAAGAAGAGAAAGAAGAAAACAAGCGCGATGCGCAGCGTTGCCGGTCGACCGGCGCGTGCCCGTTGCCGGGGTGCGCGGCTGGCGCTATTGGGTGCTGCCGACGTTCTGTCGCAGCGCCTCGCGCACTGCGCTGGTGGCGCCGTTGACGGTATCAATGCGCGCCGTCAGCGCGTCGTTGAGCACACCGAGCAAGGCGCTCAGCTCGGTGCGGCTGGGGGTGAGCTCCTCGCTGTCGTTCAGGGCGCTGGTGTCGACGAGCTTCCTGAGCGCGGCGTAGGCGCGCATTACGTCGTTGAGGGTGTCGGCGTCGTCGCAGGCTTGTAGGGCGAGGTCGTCGAGGGTGGAGGATGTGGATCGAGCGCTCGACTGCGCTGACGCGGATGCAGATTCAGCCATGTATGGCCTCCCAGAACTTCGGTTTTGCAACAACCGCCGCAACCGCTTCCAAACGATGGCGGCAGCTCGAACGGGTTGGAAGACCGGGAAGCTCTGACGAGAACCGGCAAGGCTCGCGCCTTCCCGTTCGAGCCGCCAAAACTGGAGGCGCAAACAGAAAAGCCGCAGACCATGTGCGGTAGCTGCGGCTTTCGTCGCAGAACTTCGACGGGCTTCCAAACCCGGCCGCGCTTTGATGCCCGGCGGCGAAGTATATCGATCATTCAAGTCGATTGGGCAAGAACTCTCCCTACTTATACTTTCTGAGTGAAGCAGGAGTTTCCAAGTGAGAATCCCGAGATCAAGTGCTTCGCGATTCGAGTGCGTGCCGAAAGACAAAAATAAAAAGGCCCCTCTCAAACTTTATAAATTCTTTTCAATAAATAACAAGCACTCTCGAGGAGATATCAAATTGACAGATCAAATAGAAAAGAAACAACTTTCGCTCATGGAACGCCCCACAAGGCAATTATTAAATGATTTTGGCGCGGGAAAAGCCTCTCCAGGATCTGGAAGTGCTGCTGCACTTATGGGTCTTCTGGCGATCAAGCTTCTCGTCACTGTCTGCGAGAAAAGCACAACAAAGCCAGAATGTGACAAGGCTACGTTTGCATATCTAAAAGAGCAAATTCAATCCATTGAGCCAAAGTTGATCGAACTTTTCGAGAAGGACGCCAAAGAATTCGATGAAGTTGTAGCACTAAGAATTGCTCGCGACAAAGCGACCTCCTCCCAAGAAAAAGCAAAATTCTCTCGACAGTCACAGGAGCTACTAGAAACCGCCACAGATAATGCATTCCAGATAATCGATAATTGCATGAAGCTTATTGACTATGGCGTCATTGCGTTTGAATCGGGTTGGCATGCGGTTCGCGGAGATTCTGGAGCGGCATTGAGTGCATCGATTGCCGGCGTAATGTCTGGAATATTTATTGCCAACTTAAATCTCAAAACATTAAAAGGAAGAAAATACGCCTTGGAAAATGTTGACCGTTGCGATCAACTGTACAAGGAGCTAACTGCAAAGCAGACGAAGGCCTTTTCGTGCGTCACTTCACTGAACGCCGAAGCAATAGAGGCTATTCAAATAAGATTGGATGACGCTTGAATTGTTTAGTCCGTTACTTAAATAAATTACCAAACAGACGAATTTAGAAGACATCTTTGCTTCTGGCGCAACTGTCTTCTGTTTTATCCCCCCTTAATCCGCAAAGGTAACCGCAAGACACTCCTCCCCATCCAAGAAGGAGTGCCCTCATGCCCATCGCCCTACTAGCGCTAACCCTCAGCGCCTTCGCCATCGGAACGACCGAGTTCGTCATCGTTGGCCTCATCCCCACAGTCGCAGCCGACCTCCACATCGGCCTCCCCTCCGCCGGCCTGCTGGTCAGCCTCTATGCACTGGGCGTCGCCATCGGCGCGCCGGTGCTCACCGCCCTCACGGGCAAGCTGCCGCGCAAGGCGCTGCTGCTCGGGTTGATGGCGCTGTTCACGGTCGGCAATCTGCTGGCGTGGAAGGCGCCGAGCTATGAATCGCTGATTGCCGCCCGCGTGCTCACGGGGCTGGCGCACGGGGTGTTCTTCTCCATTGGCTCGACGATTGCCACCGGCCTGGTGCCGAAGGAAAAGGCGGCGAGCGCCATCGCGATCATGTTCACGGGCCTCACGGTGGCGCTGGTCACGGGCGTGCCGCTGGGCACGTTCATCGGGCAGCACTTCGGCTGGCGCGAGACTTTCCTGGCCGTGTCGGCGCTGGGCGTTATCGCCTTCATCGGCAGCTGGATCTTCGTGCCCAGCAACATCCGCCACACGCCGCCGGCCTCGCTGGCGCAGCAGGCCAAGGTGCTGGCCGAGCCGCGCCTGTTGCTGGTGTATGCGAAGACGGCCATCGGCTATGGCGGCTCATTCATTCCGTTCACGTTTCTCGCGCCGATCCTTACCGACGTGTCTGGCTTCAGCGCCGGCGCTGTGGGCTGGGTGATGCTGGTGTACGGCATCTCGGTAGCGGTGGGCAACATCTGGGGCGGCAAGCTGGCCGACCGCATGGGCCCGATTCCGGCGCTGAAGATCATCTTCGCGCTGCTGGCCGCGGTGCTGCTGGTGTTCAACTTCGCGGCACCGCACAAGTGGCTGGCTCTGCTGGCGGTGCTGATGTGGGGCGCGGTGGCTTTCGGCAACGTGCCGGGGCTGCAGGTGTATGTGGTGAAGCAGGCCGAACGCTTCACGCCGCAGGCAGTAGACGTGGCCTCGGGCCTGAACATCGCGGCTTTCAACCTGGGCATTGCCGGCGCGGCCTGGGCCGGTGGGCTGATCGTGACGCACCTTGGGCTGATGCACACGCCGTGGATTGGCGCGCTGGTGGTGCTTGTCTCTCTGGCTCTCACGCAGTGGAGCGGCTCGCTTGATCGGCGTGCAGGCATTCCGGTTCGCGCTTCGGGGCCGGTGCCGGTCGGTCACTGAACCTCCCCTCTTTTTTCAACACACAAGGACAACACACATCATGAACACGAGCAACAACACCATTCCCGCCTTCGGCCTCGGCACCTTCCGCCTGAAGGGCCAGGTGGTCATCGACTCGGTGAAGAACGGCCTCGACGTGGGCTACCGCACCATCGACACGGCGCAGATCTACGGCAACGAAGCCGAGGTGGGCCAGGCCATTGCCGAAAGCGGCGTGGCCCGCAGCAGCCTCTTCATCACCACCAAGATCTGGACCGACAACTACGCCAAAGACAAGCTGGTGCCCAGCCTGAAAGACAGCCTCGCCAAGCTGCGCACAGGCCATGTCGACCTCACGCTCATCCACTGGCCCTCGCCCGGCAACGCGGTGCCGGTGGCCGAGTTCATGGGCGCGCTGGCCGAGGCCAAGGCGCAGGGGCTCACGAAGCACATTGGCGTGTCTAACTTCAACATCGCGCTGATGAAGGAAGCCATTGCGGCCGTGGGCGCGGAGCAGATCGCAACCAACCAGATCGAGCTGCACCCCTACCTGCAGAACCGCAAGGTGGCTGAGTTCGCGAAGAGCCAGGGCATTCACATCACTTCTTACATGACGCTGGCTTACGGCAAGGTGCTGGGCGACCCGGTTGTCGAAGCGATTGCCAAGGCGCACGGCGCGACCACGGCGCAGGTGGTGCTGGCGTGGGCGATGCAGCTTGGCTATGCGGTGATTCCGTCGTCCACCAAGCGCGCGAACCTTGAAGGCAATCTGAAGGCTCTGCAGTTGAGGCTGACGGACACCGAGATGGCGCAGATTGCGGCGCTCGACCGCAATGAGCGCCTGACAGACCCGGCCGGTCTGTCGCCGGCCTGGGACTGAGCTCCCGACGCTCTTCCTCTCAACCCGCGCTGCCCACGGGCTTGAACCCCCAGGCCTGCGCCCGGAACCCGGTGAAGCTGATAGGGCCGGCCACGGCGCTGGCTTCCACCTTGTTGTCGGCGAGCCCGATGACCAGCGGCGCATTCGAATTGCTCGCCCCGGACTTGCACTGGATGTACCAGTAGCCGGGCTCCTCGGTGGACAGCAGGCTCCAGAGTTGCCTGTCGGCATCGGACAGGCCGACGGGCATCATCACGACGGGCGTGGGCACGACCGGGGAGTCGGGCTGCAACGTCAAGACGAACCCGGTGCCCATCTTTGTCTGCAGGTACCACCAGCCCGGTGCCTGGGGTGCGGGAACGAACAACCATTGCTGGTTGCCGACCTGCGGCAGCTTGAGCGTGTACCCGATGACCCCTGCGCCCTTGGCGGGATTGTTGCCGCTCACGTCCAGCACGTAGTGGTCGCCTGGCAGGTACTGGATGTTGTAGGGCCCGAGGTTCAAGTTCTCCACGGGGATAGCGGGTGCTGGCGCTGCAGCACCTGTTGCGGTAGTCGACATTGTCGTTTCTCCTTTCCTGGAATGCGTTTGCTTGCAGGTGATGCTCAGGTCCGCACCGAGCCGAGCGCGTGTTCGACCCAGTACAGCTGCAGCAGGGCTTCGGCGTCCGCGGTGTCCGCGTTCGCGCCCTTGTCCTGCAGCAGCTGCAGGGCCTGCGGGTAGACCGTGTTCTCCGGAATGAAGAAGGGCAGCGTCGGGTTGATGTTGGTGTAGCGATCGCCCAGCAGCATCTTGGCGAGCATCGGCATGAGTTCGGTCGAAGTGCCGTTCAGGCTCATGTCGAGCACCGGCGACGACTTCAACTGGTTCATGAGGAACGGCGGCGAATTGTTGAAGGGATTCGCATCGCCGTTCATCCACTGGTCCGCACCCCAGCCGTGGGTATCGCTGGCAACCCAGTCGGGCATGTAGCCAGTGCCGAAGGTGATGGCGGTAATGTCCTCGAGTGCATGGCCCGCCTTCACCGCCAGGGCGATTGCCGCGACCGTGGGGTCGTGGTTGAAGAAGCAGCCGTCGACGTTGCCGTCGAGCGAGCCCAGCTGCCCGGGCATCGCGCCGCTCGACGTGGCTGCCTTGGCGATGGTCACGTCGCCATGGTCGGGGATCATGTTCGTGTACATGACCGGCTGCCACGGTATGGCCGTCTGCACAGAGTTCTGCACTTCGAGTCCACCGACATTGAAGGTCACGAAGAGCGCTTTCTTCAGGTAGATATCCTTGACCTTCGCGTCGCCATGCAGCGCAAGCTGCGAGGCGTAGACCTCATCGATCGAATACGCGGGCGCCTTCGGATCGGTGTTCATCTTTTGGTAGAACCCGATCTCCCCGTTCTGGGAGGTGAAGAGATTGATGATGTCTTGCGGCGTCTTTCCCGCCAATAGCTCACTCGTGATGATCGAGCCCGTCGAGCATCCCGCGATGAGGTCGGTGTTGTCGATGATCTGAGGGAACTTCGCGTACAGCTTGTTCAGGACCGATACCGGCATCAACCCTCGTATGCCGCCGCCGACAAACGAGAGGATGGTGAATTTCTGCTTTTCCGCCATTGCCAACTCCTTTCAAGAGAAATGACTTCCATGAAATAAATTCCCGGCCGGGGAAGCGGAGTCTGGGCGCTGGTTGCGTTTGTCGCTACGAGTGAAATCCCGTTCAATCCATCAGCGTAATTCCGAAGGCCGCGCAACGATTCGGAACGCACCACAGTGGGACAAAAGCTGCGCGAAGGTACTCGTCTTCATGCAGCTGAGTTGCGAAATTCGTCGAGCGCGTACCTAAGTTCGCGCTCCTCTTCGAGGGTCAGCGCAAATGCCAGTTCGCGAAAGCTGGATTGGTAGCAGGGCAGCATCAGCGCTGCGGTGAGTGCGTTGGCGCTACTCCCGGTGCTGCTGCTGTTGTTTGCGATGTGTGCTTGGCACGAGGCGATGCTTCGATAGATATCGAGCGCCTGTGCAACCAGTGCGGAGGGTTGCGTTGTCGCGGTGTTCCTGATGCTGCTCATGCCGACTCCTCATCGCGCGCTTCGTATCGCGCCGTGAGGCAACTCTATTCACGCTGGCTTGCAGCGGGGAGTAACAACATCGTCGTGAATTGCGCTGCGAAGCAGCGATGGCTGGCCTGTTCTTTTCTCGCGGACCATGCGGATACAGTCCGCCATGACCGGCCAGGCACGACACAAGGATGATCATCGCCGGCCAATAACAGGAAATAGACGCATGCGATTCCTCCTCGGACTGCTGGCACTCGGAATTTATTGGACGGCCCATGCCAGCATGCCCACGTGGCGGGGCGTGGAGATCCGTCAAATGGTTCAATCCGCTGCGCAGCCGGATTGGGTGTACGCCATGGGCAACGGCCTTGTGTTTCGCTCCGACGATCACGGCAAGACATGGAGCCCGTTGCGAATGCCTCAGCCCGCCGAGTACACCGAACTGCACCTCGACCCGAAGGATGCACGGCACGTGCTGGTGCTTGCTCGCAGCACCGATGCCAAGGAGACACCCAAGCTGCAGGAATCATTCGACGGCGGGCTGCACTGGACTCAACGCGCGCCATTGAAGTTTTCGGAAGCGAATGGCTCGATCGGCGGCGACTTCTTCCCCACGCAGTTGGTCATTCCTGCAGGACGGCAAGCGGGCGACTGGTGGGCCTACGACGGTCGCTGGTTCCGCTCGCCGGATGGCGGTCAGACGTGGCTTCGACAACCCGGCGGCCGACCCGTCTTGGGCGTAGTGCGAGGGAACTCGTTCAGCTACAGCCTGGACGACAACGTACTCCAGCGGTCTGGTGATGGAGGGAAGTCCTGGGAGAAAGTCCACGAATTCGAGAGCCAGATAAAGCCTGGCCAACGCGCCCGCACAGTGTCCAATCTGATCGCTCTCAGCGACAGCGAACTTGTGGTGCGCAACGCCGAAGGCAATTGGCTTCAAAGCAGCGACCACGGGTCGAGTTGGACGCCGGCAAGCAATGGCTTCCAGAGTCTGGACCAGCAGCAACCGGCATCTGCAGGCCCAGAGTCTGCGGCCCAGTGGAGCGGGGAGACATGGTGCAGCGCGCAACAATCACCCGCCGTGGCAGACATGCTGCTTGCGCGTTGCATCTGGGACAACGGCTCATGGCCGAGCTCGACCTGTTTTCATGTCAGCACGGATGCGGGACGGTCATGGACACCCCCACGCACACCAGGAAGCAGATCGGACTCGGACTGCTATGCGCCAGGGCTGCGCATAGGATGGGCTCCGACAGCCGTGCTGCTCGACACGGCAGACCCGCAGCGCATGCTTGCCGCTTGGCAGGCCGGTGGCCTCTATCGGAGCGACGACGGGGGCAAGACCTGGCAGGCATCGGACACCGGACTCATGTTCCGCAGTCCGCGGGAGACTGCCATCGACTGGGCCGCGGTGGGCGAGCCTCCGCTTATCCAGGCTGTTCTCCACAGAAACCGCGAGTTGCTCATGCGCACGCTTGCGAGTGGCGTCGATATCAACAGTCCGGGTAATCACCTCGGGGGCGTACTCGACGCCGATCTGGCCGCACGCGAAACGCAGACCCGATTGGGGGAACCCATCCACCCGATGATGTGGCCCGAATTGCGCAAAGCGGGTGCAACATCTTTCGCTGTCGTGCGCCCACGCACACGGCTTCTTACACGCGCGCTGGACCTGAAACTGAATGACATCCCGGACGAACTGATCCGCTCGGGTTACGACTGGGGTGCCAGCGCCACCGAACGAACGGATCTTCCCCAGGGCGAACTTTTCGAGCTGCTGCGCCTAAGCGAGCACTTTGGCTTGACACCGGCTCAAGTCAAGCGATGGATAGATATGTACATCAGTGCGGCGCGGTTCCCCTCCGCGGACCAGACGACGCTGGACCTGCTGAACACCGGTCATCCCGAGCTGGCGGTCAGGGTGCTGAAGGCAGCCAGTCGACGCACTCCTTTTGATCGCCAGAGCACTGCGACCCGAACGCCGAGGCGGCTGATTGCAGAGGGGCTTGAGGCGGCAGGGAAGAAGTCCTGGGCCAAGCGGATCCTTGCCACCATGCAATGAGCGGCAGTCGTGGGTGAACTCAAGAACCCCGTCGCGTCGCAGCCCAGTCCGAAAGAATCTGCACAGCCTCGCTGTCAAGCTTCTGCTCCGCAGGCAGGCTGCGCCGAGCAAGCGCGGCACCAGCTTCGGCGCGAAGCGCATCGACATCGATGGGGTGCCGCGCCGCCACAGTCACACCCTTGAATGCCTCGCCCGACTGCGCGAGCGACGCGGCGTAGTACAGCTTGGCGATGCCCGCGATGTGCATCGCCGCCACGCACATGGCACAAGGCTCGCACGAGGTGTAGAGCTCGCAGCCCGACAGGTTGACGGTGCCGAGCTTGCGGCAGGCGTCGCGGATGGCTTCGACTTCGCCGTGCGAGGTGGGGTCGGAATGGGCGACTGAATGGTTGAAGCCTTCGCCGACGATCACGCCGTCTTTGACGACGACTGCGCCGAAGGGCTCGGTGCCTGGCTCCTGAAGCGCTTGTGCCGAGAGGGCCAGTGCGCGTTGCATGAATTGCTGTTGGTACATGGTGTTCAGGCCTTTCTGGCGCTGCTGTCGAGCGCCGTGAGCGTGTTGGTGGCGTGGTGCGCTTTCGGCGAGAAGAGCCCAGCCGTTGCCGCGGCATAGCGACGCGGGTCGAAGCACAGCATGAGCGGCAGCAGCACCACCACGACTACGGCAAGGTAAGCCCATGCAAGCGTGAAGCCGCCAGTCTGCTCGCGCACCCAGCCGGTAACGAAGGGCGCGAGCGCCGCGATCATGAAGCCCGCGCCCTGCATGAAGCCCGCGAGCGCGCCGGCCTGTGCGGGGTCTGGCAGGTGATCGAGCGCCAGCACCATGCACAGCGAGAACGCACCGCCAAGGCCGAAGCCCAGCACGACCGCGATGGCGACGGCCGGCACGGGCGCATCGAAGGTCAGCGCGCAGAAGCCCGCCAGTTGCGCAACCAGCGTGAGCACGAGCCAGGGCCGCAGGTCGCGCCCCCGGCTACGCGCGATGGCGGGCATGGCGAGCGCGGCGACCACCTGCGCGGCCGTCATCAGCGCGAGCACCGAGCCGCCCTGCTGTGCGGTCCAGCCCTGCTGGGCATAGAAGTGCGGCAGCCACGCGACGAGGCTGGTGTAGCCGCCGTTGATGAGGCCGAAGCACGCCGCCAGCAGCCATGCGCGGCGGCTTGCGAAGCAGCGCAGCCACGAGAGGTTCTGGCGCGGCGCATCGGCGACTGTGAATTCCATGCGCCGCATGTTGAGCCAGTACAGCAGCGCGAAGGTTGCGAGCAGGGCCCATATCGCGAGGCCCGCGTGCCAGTCGGGCTGCGCGCCGCCGAATGCGTGCGCCACCCACGGGCTGGCCATGGCGCCGAGCCCGCCGCCGCCCATGATCGCGGCGGAGTACAGCCCCGTCATCACGCCGATGCGCGTCGGGTAGGCCTGCTTCACCACGCCGGGCATCAGCGCCTGCACCAGCCCGACACCCGCGCCCGCGAGCGCCGCGCTCCACAGCAGTGCAGCCGCGCCGCCCGCCACATAACGGCTCGCACAAGCGAAAGCAATGGCCCCGAGCCCGAGCGCGACACCGCCGCGTGCGCCGATGCGCTGGCCCACTGCCGCGCCGCACAGCGACGTGGCTCCCATCGCGAACATCGGCAGCACCGTGAGCAGCGCCACCGCATGAAAGCCGATGCCGGTCGCAAGGCGTATGGGTTCGAGCAGCGGGCTGCTCGACGTGAGAAAGGCGCGCAGGTTGAGCGCCACCAGCACGATCACTACCGCGAAGGCGACGCCTCCGTCACGACTGCGCACTGCCCTCACAAGGCAGCCACGTCGGCCTGCAGCACGCTGTTGCGCGCCACGATGCGGCCGCCCGCCACCACCAGCTTGCGCACGGGCCGCGACACCACGGCCTGCGCGACCGTCTGCGCATCGACCAGCACCAGGTCGGCGCGGTTGCCTGGCACGAGGCCGTACGCCTCGAAGCCGCAGCCGCGCGCGCCGGAGTGCGTGACGGTGTCGAGTGCGACTTCGATCTCGTCGTCGCGGCGCAGGTTGTAGCGCAGGCCGATGATCATGGCGCGCTCGAGCATGTCGGGGTTGCCGTAGGGCGACCAGGTGTCGCGAATGCCGTCGTTGCCGCCGAGCACCGTCACGCCGGCCTGCCGGCAGGCCATGAGCGGCGGCACGGTGCGCGAGGGCGGCGCGCTGGTGACGAGCACCACGCCGAGCCTGGCCATGCGCGCGAGCAGCGCTTCGCGCTCGCGTTCGCTCACGTCGCCCAGACAGAAGCCGTGGCTGATGGCCACCCTGCCCTGCATGCCCAGCGCCTCGGTGCGCTGCAGGATGAGGTCGAGCGAAAATGCGCCCATGGCGCCGGGCTCGTGCAGGTGGATGTCGATGGGGCGCTGGTGCTTGTCGGCAATGCCGAACAGCACGTCGAGCGACTTCACCGGGTCGCCGTCGATGGCGCAGGGGTCGAGGCCGCCGAGCACGTCGGCGCCCAGCGCCAGCGACTGGTCGAGCAGCTCGGCCGTGCCGGGGCGGCCCAACAGGCCCGATTGCGGGAAGGCGACGATCTGGATCTGCTGCACATCGCGCAGCGCCTCGCGCGTGCGCAGGGTGCCTTCAAGGTGGCGCAGGCCGGCCTGCGTGTCGACGTCGACGTGCGTGCGCAGCCGCGTGGTGCCGAGCGCGAGAAAGGCCTTGGCGAGCACCAGCGACTGCGTGGCCGCGTCGTGCCCGCTGGAGTGGCGGAAGGCGCGCTCGTTCTCGATCTTGTCGGTGAGATTGGTGCCGACTTCGTTGCGGTACCAGTCCATGCCCCACATCGTCTTGTCGAGGTGGGTGTGGCCTTCGACGAGGCCGGGCAGCAGCAAGGCGCCCTGGCCGTCTTCGATGGTGGCGCCGGCCGGCGCGGCAAGCGCGGTGCCGATCTCGGCGATGCGCCCGTCCTGCACCCGCACGTCGACCGGGGAAGCGCCCATGGGGCGCACGTTGCGGATCAGGAGCGATGGCATGTTGAGAGTCCGTTCGTTGAAAGCATCAGGCAGGTTGCGCTGCAACGGTACGCGGCACGATGCGCGCCGTGAAGAGCGCCACGATCACGAACACCAGCGCATTCGTCGCCAGCGCCACGAGCCCGATGTTGAGCGACTTGAAGACGACCGGTGCAGCCGGGAACAGCGTACCCAGGTTCGAGCTGGTGGTCATCATGAAGGCCAGCACCGCGCCGCCCGCCAGGATGCCCGCGAAGGCCGCGTGCTTGTTGCCGAAGGGCTTCTTCATGAGGCTGAACAGCAGCGAGGGCAGCAGCTGCGTGAGCAGGCTCGACGCGAAGATGGCCACCGACACGATGGTGGTGCCGCCGCGCAGCACGAAGTACACCGCCACCAGCGCAAACACAGGCAGCACGCCGCGCGCCACGCGCGACACCTGCCTGTCGGTGGCATTGTGGGCGAAGCCTTCCTTGTAGACGTTCTTGCCGATCACGGTGGAGGCCGTGAGCAGAATCATCGAGCCCGGCACCAGCGCCGTGAGCACGCCCGTGCCGCCGATCACGCCGACGAACCATGGGTCGAAGGTGTGCTTTGCCAGCCCGAACAGCGCAAGGTCGACCTCCGAGCCCTTGAGCCCAGGCACCTGAAGGATGGCCGCGAAGCCGACGAGGAACAGGAAGGCGATGACCACCTGGTACAGCGGCATCAGGATGGTGTTGCGGCGCACCGCGCTCGCGCTCCTGGCGGCATACACCGAGGTGAGGTTGAACGGGTACAGGTAGTAGCCCAGCGCCGTCAGCAGGATGGTCGAGTTGTACCAGGTGAGGTTCAGGCCTTCTTTCGGGAACTCGAAGAAGCTGGGGTTGGCCGCGTGGATGGCGGTGAACATGGGCGTGACGCCGCCGTAGTAGTGCCACGGCAGGTAGATGCCGAGGAACACGGCGAGCGCGAGGATGAGCACGTCTTTCACGATGGCGATGCTGGCCGAGCCATGGATGCCCGAGAAGAGGATGTAGCTCACCATGACCACGGTGCCGATCCAGATGGCAACCTGCGGCGCGATGGAGCCGTATGAAGCTTCCGACACGATGATGCCGAGCCCGCGCAGCTGGATGGTCAGCAGCGCGACCATGCCCATGAGCGCGACGATGGACACCAGCACGCCGAGCGGGCGGCTGTCGTACTTGTGCGCGAAAAAGTCGGAGAACGACACCAGCTTGTGCGCGGTGGCGTAGCGCCAGATGGCCGGCAGCATCCAGAAGGCCATGAGATAGGCCAGCCCGCCGTAGGCCAGGATGTAGAAGGCCGGCGAGCCCTTGCTGTAAGACCAGCCGCTGGCGCCCAAAAAGGTGAAGGTGGAAAACGATTCGCCCGCCATCAGCAGGAACACCATGATCGCGCCCAGCCCGCGCCCGCCGAGCGCCCATTGCTCCAGGCTCATGGTGCGGCCGCGCCGGGCGAGCACCGCGAGGCCCAGCGCACCGACGACGAACAGGGCAATCACGCCGAGTGCGGCGTTCATCGGGCTTCTCCGTTGGCCGCTGTGGGCGCATCGAGGTCGCCTTCGGCGCGGTCGATGACCACCATGATCAGCGAGGTCAGCACCAGCCAGCTGACGTTCCACACCATCAGGAAGGGCATGCCGAACACAAAGGTGGGCGCGACGGAGGACAGCCATCCCCCGCTGAAGAAAGCGGCGACCGGCAGCGCGGCCAGCCATTTGGCGGATTTCATGGGTTGCCTCGATTCCTGTTCTGGTTGAGATTCGAATTCAGTTTTGGTTGACCATATACAATTATTTTGGTTAACCAAATGAGTCGAATGGTACGGAGCGAGAGGGGCCGAGTCAATCCGGGGGATTTCCCGGAGGCGACACGGCGCGGGCAATAATCCCCACGCCTATGCCTTCCACCGCACGCAAATCCCCCACTTCCGCCGCCCCTGCAGAGCCCACCGATGCCGACGAAGCCAACGTGGACGAACGCGTCTACGCCGCCGTGTCGAAGGCACTGCTCAGCGGCAAGCTGCGCCCCGGTACTCCCCTGCGCGAACGCGCACTGGCAGAGGCGCTGGGCTGCACGCGCGGCGCGGTGCGCAAGGTGCTGGCGCGGCTGGGGTCGGAAAAACGGCTGGTGCTGGAGCACAACCGCGGCGCCTTCGTGCCCAACCCGTCGATCGACGACATGCGCGGCATCTACCGCGCGCGCCGCATCGTCGAAGCCGGGCTGGTGACCACGCTGTTCGGCAACCTCGAACGCGAGCAGGTGGCCGCGCTGCGCAAGCACGTGCAGGCGGAGCAGAAGGCGTTCAAGGAAGGCAGGCGTGAAGACTCGATCCGGCTGGCAGGCGACTTTCACCTGCTGCTGGCGGAGATGGCAGGCAGCGATGAACTGCTCTCGTACATTCGCCGGCTGATTTCGAACACCGAGCTCTACAAGGCGCTGTACGACTCCGCCGAGGCCGCAAGCTGCGCGCCGCGCGAGCATGAGCAGATCATCGAGGCGCTGACGACGGGCAAGTCGCTCGACAAGGCGCTGGCCGTGGCGCTGGAGCACCTCGACGAGCTGGAGCAGCGCGTCATCGCAGGCGCGGCGGCCGAGCAGGAGGTGGACCTGGCGACGCTGCTGAACGGCGGTGGCACCACCGCGCACGGGCACAGCCACTGAGGCATCCACGCTTCGCTCGCGGGCGAAGTGTCGGTTGGCAGGGCTCGCGATGATCGGCGCCATGCACACACACTCCTGCGCCAGCAAGCCCCACACCAACGTCGCCTTCGAATGGGCACTGCTCGCGCTGCTGGCCACCTGCTGGGGCGCTTCGTACACCTTCATCAAGATCGGCGTGGCGACGATCCCGCCAGTCACGCTGATCGCGGCGCGCACGCTGATTGCCGGCCTGCTGCTGCTTGCGGTGCTGCGCATGCGCGGCGTGAAGCTGCCGAAGGAGCCGGCGATGTGGTGGCGCTTCGCACTGCAGGCCTGCCTGAACAGCGTGTTGCCCTTCACTCTCATTGCGTGGGCGGAACGCAGCGTGGATGCGGGCCTGGCGACCATCCTCAACTCGACCTCGCCGATCTTCATCTTCCTGCTGGGGCTGGGCCTTGGCGGCTCCGAGAGGCCCACGCTGCGGCGCCTGTTCGGCGTGGGCGCGGGGCTGGCGGGCATCTGCCTGATCGTCGGCTTCGAGGCGCTGAACGGGCTCGGGCATTCGCTGCTCGCGCAACTCGGGCTGGTGGCCGCCGCCGTCTGCTACGGCTGCGCCGCGATGTTCGGCCGCGTGTTCAAGGGGCTGGACCCGATGGTGCCGGCCGCCGGCTCGCTGCTGAGCGGCACGGCGATGCTGCTGCCCGCGAGCCTCGTGATCGACCGGCCGTGGACGCTCGCGCCATCTGCCGCTTCGATGATGGCGGTGCTGGCGCTCGCGGTGCTGTCCACCGCGCTGGCCTTCACGATCTACTTCCGGCTCATCAAGACGCTGGGGCCGATGTCGACGGCTGCGCAGGCTTATCTGCGCGTGCCTATCGGCGTGATGATCGGGGTGGTGTTTCTTGGCGAGGCACCGGCGCCCACGGCGTGGGCCGGCCTTGCATGCATCATGGCCGGCGTGATCGCGATGACGATGCCGGCGCGCCGGGCGTGAACTGAACCACGGCCCGTAGCTGGCAACTCAGTCGATGCTGATGTTTGCGGCCTTCGCGACCTCGGCCCACTTCACGCGGTTGTCGTGCACGGTCTTCTTGAACTGTGCCGGCGACTCGATGCGCACGGTGTTGCCCTGGCTCTCGAAGCGCTCGCGGATCTCGGGCTGCTCCAGCACCGCCTTCACGGCGGCATTGAGCTTGTCGACGATCTGCGGGTCGGTGCCCTTGGGCGCGAAGATGCCGAACCAGATCGAGCTGTCGAAGCCCTTGGTGCCCGGCAGGCCGCTCGATGCGATGGTGGGCACTTCTTTCACTGCCGGCACGGCCGCGGCGGTGGTCACGCCCAGCAGGCGCACCTTGCCGGCCTTGTAGTGCGGAAGGATGGTCTGCACCTGGTTCATGATGCAGCAGGTCTCGCCGCGCACCACCGAGGTAATGGCCTCGGGGCCGCCCTTGTAGGGCACGTGCACCATGTTCAGGCCCAGGCGCGAATTGAATTCGGCAAAGGCCATGTGCGTGCCGGCGCCGTTGCCTGTAGACGCATAGTTGTACTTGCCGGGGTTGGCCTTGACCAGCTCGACGAATTCCTTCAAGGTCTTGACGTTGATCACGTCGGGATTGATGGTGAGCACGTTCGACACGTCGAGCACCGGCGCCACCGGAATGAAGTCGGCTTCCACGTCGAAGGGCAGCTTCTTGTAGAGCGCGGCGTTGCTGCCGTGCGTGGCGGCTGTGCCGAAGGCAAGCGTGTAGCCGTCGGGTTTCGAGTGGGCCACGTAGTCGCTGGCGATGTTGCCTGCGGCGCCGGACTTGTAGTCGATGACGACGGGCCGCCCGAGCTGCTTTGCCAGCGGCTCCTGGATGACGCGGGCCACCACGTCGACGCCCGAGCCGGCCGGAAAGCCCATGATCAGCGTGACGGGTTGTTGCGGCCAGTCCTGTTGAGCGAGGGCGGCGGGCACGACGAGCGAGGCCGCTGCCAGCAGCAATACACGGCGGGCAAGACGAGTGAGTGGAGAATGGGCCATGACAGTCTTTCGGTCGTTCAGTCTTTTGTCTTCAATGCAGACGGTGCAGGCGCGAATTGTGGCGCGCCGCTGATGCCCGATTCCATATGAGCTTATGCGCGTCGACATGCATGTATCGCGCCTGCTCCCCATAATTGCCCCATGGTCCGTTCCTCCCAACAACTACACACCCCACGCGAGCCCGCGCCCCTGCGCGCGGCCGCCACGGTGCTGCTGCTGCGCGACAGCGCCGCCGGCATCGAAGTGCTGATGACCCGCCGCTCGGCCACCGCCAGTTTCGCGCCCGGCGCCTACGTATTTCCCGGCGGCCATATCGACGACGCCGACGAAGCGGCCAAGCGCATCGCCACGCGCCGCCCCACGCAAAGCCGCGTGCAGCGCACGCAGGCCATCGCGGCCATTCGCGAGGCTTTCGAAGAGCTGGGCATCCTGCTGGCGCACCATGCCGACGGAAGCCCTGTCAGAGCCGAAGAAGTCGCGGCAATGGACCGCGGCGACACCGCCGGCACCGCCTTTGCCGACCAGTGCGCGGCACGCGGACTGGTGCTCGACTCGGACCGCGTGTTCACCTTCGCGCACTGGATGACCGACCGCGACCTGCCCAAGCGCTTCGACGTGCCCTTTCTGGTGGCGCGCATGCCCGAAGGCCAGACGCCCACTGCCGACGAGAGCGAGCAATTCGAGCCCAGCTGGGTGCATCCGGCCGATGCGCTCGCGCGCCATGAGGCCGGCACCTTCTTCATGATCTTCCCGACCGTGCGCACGCTGCAGCGCATGGCCGCATACCCCACCGTCGATGCCCTGCTCGCGGCCTGTGCCAGCGAAGCCCCGCTGTGGACCAGCTGCCCGCGTGCCGGCCTGCTCAAGGGCGAGGACGCGCGCTATATGGAACACGAGTCGCCCTATGGCGAACTCGCTCTGGTGTGCCCCGACGGCCAGCTCCTGCACGCGCTCGACTGGCAGAGCGAGCACCCGGTGCCGCTGCTGAAGAACGTGATGCGCCTCACCGCGCCCAACCCGAGCGCGATGACTGGCCCGGGCACCAACAGCTACATCGTGGGCGACGCGGCAACGGGCTACATCGTGATCGACCCGGGCCCGAACGACTTCGACCACATCGGCCGGCTGTGGCGCGCCACGAAGGGCGACATCCGCATGATCGTCTGCACGCACTCGCATGCCGACCACTCGCCGGGCGCGGCGCCGCTGCAGGCACTGTGCAAGAACGGCAAGCCGCCGATCCTGGGCCTGGCCTCGAAGCCGACCGCGCGCGCCACCGCGCGCTTCACGCCCGAGCGCGAACTGGCCGACGGCGAACGCCTCGTGCTGTCGGGCGCCAACGCTGCCGGCGAAACCGTCACCCACACGCTGCGCGTGATACACACACCCGGCCATGCAGCCAACCACCTGTGCCTGGTGCTGGAAGAAGACGGCCTGCTGTTCTCCGGCGACCACATCCTCAACGGCAGCACCACGGTGGTCGATCCGCCCGATGGCGACATGACGGCGTACCTCGATTCGCTCGACACGCTCGATGCGGCCTGCGAGGCCGGCGGGATCGACTTCATCCTGCCGGCGCATGGCTACGTGATCGGCTTTGCCCGCACCGCCATCGGCATGCTGAAGGCGCACCGCCTGAAGCGCGAAGCCAAGATCGCCGCCGCGATGCAGAAGCTGCCCGAAGGCACGCCCGAAGAATGGCTGCCGCTGGCCTACGACGACGTGCCCGAACGCATGTGGCCAGTGGCGGCCCGCTCGCTGGCCGCGCACGTGGCACGCATCCGCCAACTGGCGGCGCCCCGATGAACATGAAAACTGCTCCCGTCGAAGACGAAGGCATCCGCCTCGCCAAGCGCGTGGCCGCAATGGCTGGCGTGTCGCGCCGCGAAGCCGAGCTGCTGATAGAGAACGGCGCAGTGCGCGTCGATGGCGTGCCGCAGATGCTGCCGCAGTCGCGCGTGCTGCCGCACCAGCAGGTCGAGATCGAGGCGGGTGCCAAGCCCGAGCCGGTAGTGCCTGTCACATTGCTTCTGTACAAGCCTGCCGGCATGGCAACCGACACCGCGCACCGCCTGCTGGTGGCTGCGAATCATCACGAGCCCGAGCGCGCCGGACAGCGCTTTCTGCCGGCGCATGCAAAGGCGCAACGCTGCATGACGCCGCTCGAAACCGGCGCCAGCGGGCTGGTCGCGTACACGCAGGAATTCCGCATCGAACGCAAGCTGCAGGAAGACGCCGGCATCCTCGAACACGAGGTGATGGTGGACGTGGCCGGCCCGGTGAGCGCCGAAGTGCTGGCGCGGCTGGAACGCTCGCCCGCGCGCGTGAGCATCGGCCGCCAGAGCGACGAGCAGACGGGCCTGCGCTTTGCGCTCAAGGGCGCGCGGCCTGGGCAGATTGCCAACATCTGCGACGGCGTAGACCTGCGCATTCTGGCGATGCGGCGCATCCGCATCGGCCGTGTGCCGCTGGCGGGGCTGCAGCCCGGGCAGTGGCGCTACCTTGCACCCCACGAACGCTTCTGAAAAACAACAACGAAGAAATAAAGAAGAGAAGAGAAAGAGGACGACAACGACGATGCACCGCATGTTCGCGGCCTGCAATTTTCAGCCAGCGGCCCCGATGGGCCGCCGTCAGGGAGACTGAGCCATGAAGTTCGGACCACCGAGCACCGCCCTGGTCTGCACCGTGCCTTTGGCACTGGTAGCGGGCTGCACGCTTTTCGCGCCACCACCGCCGCCCGCGCCACCGGCACCACCGCCTGCCGTGGTCTCGAAGGACGGCCTGGCGCCCATCACAGAAGAACAGGTCGAGCGCATCCGCGAAGCCATCGGCGGCAAGCCGCCCAGCCCGGCCGTCGGCAAGGTAGTGCGCAGCGCCTCGCCGACCATCGAGTCCTTCGTGCGGACCGAGGGCTGCATCACCGCGCGCAACGGTGCGGTGCTCAACCCCTTTGCCGCGCCCGGCCGCCTGTTCGACGGCACGGGCTTCCAGGGCGGCCCGATGACGGAAATGCAGTACCACGACAAGACCGCCTGCGTGACCGTCAAGCGCATCCAGAACTGGAAGATGGTCACGCCGAAGCTGCTGCGCTTCGAGGTGGTCTACGTGGGCGACGACGGCGAGGAGCGCGCCGTGAAACGCCACGAGCTGATGCGCCAGCCCAAGGGGGGCTGGCTCTTCACGCGCTGACGTTTGCGGCTGCGCGCTTCTGCGCGCGCAGCGCCACCGCAAACGACAGCTGCGCCACGATGCCCGCCCCCGCCAGCACGATGGCCGATGCCAGCGCGGGGTTGCGGTGGCCCATGCCCGCGAGTGCCGTGCACAGCGCGCCCACGGCCATCTGCGTGAAGCCGTAAAGGCCCGAGGCCGAGCCGATGACCTGCGGGTTCACGCTGATTGCCTGCGTGAGCGCGGCCGGCGAGGCCATGCCGGCGCCAACGGTGAACAGGAACATGCAGGCGACGATGAGCGGCACTGAGAGGTAATCGGTCAGCGCCGCGCCCAGCAGCACGAAGGCCGCGGCCACGCTCAGCGCATTCGAGCGAACCATGAGACGGTCGACCCGCACGCGCGAGATCAGATGGCTGGTGAGGAAGCTGCCGAGCCACACGCCCGACACCAGGATGGCGAGGTAGATGCCCGCCTCGTGCGCCGGCCGGTGCAGCTGGTCCACGAAGATGAAGGGCGCCGAGGCAATGAAGGCATACATCGACGTGGTGGCGCAACCGCCGCCGACCGAGAAGCCGAGAAAGGCCGGCGAGGCCAGCAGCTTCCTGTAGTTGCGGGCGAGCTCACGCGCATTGACGGCCGCGCCGGGCGCGCCGGTTTCGGGCAGCAGGCGCCAGGTGAACAGGAAGCCGACGACGCCGAGGGCAAAGAGCGCGTAGAAGATCGAGCGCCAGCCCAATGCGGTGGCGAGCGCACCGCCGAGCAGCGGCGCGAGGCTCGGGCCGATGGTGACCATCAGGTTCATCAGCGCGAGGCGGCGCGTGGCCTCTTGCGGTTCGGCCGTGTCGCGCACGATGCTGCGGCCGAGCACGAGGCCGGCGCAGCCACCTACCGCCTGGAACAGGCGCGCCGCGATGAGCGAATGCACTTCAGGCGCGACCGCGGCCGCAAGCCCCGCCACGCAATACAGCCCCAGCCCGAACAGCAGCACCGGCCGCCGCCCGTAGCGGTCGGCCAGCGGGCCGTACACCAGCTGGCCCACTGCCAGGCCGAAGATGTAGAGGCTCACCGTCATCTGCATGGCGCCGATGCCGGCGCCAAGGCTCTTTGCGGCGATGGGCAGCGCGGGCACGAAGATGTGCATGGCGAGCGTGCCGCTGAAGGTGACCAGCGCCAGCAGCCACAGCGGCGCGTGCGGGCGGCGCTGCGGCGCGGAGGTGATGGCTGCGGTCATTGCTTGGTGGTGGTTGCGCCGCCGGTCAGGTTGCCTTGCGCAAGGTTCGTATCTTCAGGCTCCCAGCCGCCGCCCAGCGCCATGAAAAGCATGACCTGATCGTCGGACAGCTGCGCTTCGCTGGCGGCCAGCGCGGACTCGCTCGCGGCCAGCGCGCGCTCGGCGTCGAGCGAATCGAGGTAGCCGGTGCGGCCGTTCTGGTAGAGCTGGCGCGCCTGCCGCGCGACGATGGCGCTCTGGTCGCGCGAGGCTTCCAGCGCAGCGCGGCGGTCGAGTTCGCGGGCGTAGTTGCCGAGCGCGGTCTCGGTCTCGCGCAGCGCGGTGAGCACGGTGCCGTCGAACTTGGCGAGCGCGCCGCGCGTGCCGGCCTCGGCCTGCGCGATGCGCGACTGGACCACGCCGGTGTTCGGGATCGTCCACGAGATCAGCGGGCCGAGGCTGTAGCTCATGCTGTCCTTGCGCCCGAAATCGGCGGCGGTGCTGGCCGACATTGCCGACAGGCCGATCGACACGTGCGGGTACAGGTCGGCCGTGGCGACGCCGATGCGCGCGGTGGACGCGGCCAGCGTGCGCTCGGCCTGGCGGATGTCGGGCCGGCGGCGCAGCAGCTGCGCGCCGTCGCCCACGGGCAGCACGCCGGCCACACGCGGCGGCGTGGTGCAGCCGGCCACCTCGCGCGGAAAGTCTTGCGGCAGCGCGCCGGTGAGCGTGGCCAGGCGGTACAGCGCGGCCTGGCGGCTGGCCTGCAGCGGCGGCAGCGCGGCGTTGAGCGATTGCAGCTGCGCACGCGCGCGGCCCGCATCGATGGCGCCGGCGCGCCCGGCCTTTTGCAGGCGCTCGGTGACGTTCACCGCGTCTTTCTGCAGGTCGACGGACTTCTGCGCGATCTCCAGGCGCAAGCCGGTGGAACAGGCTTCGGCATAGGCGCGCGCAGTGCCCGCTGCGACGTTGACGCGCACCAGGTCGAGCGCGGCTTCGGCCGCTTCGGTGTTGGCGGCCGAGGCTTCGATGGCGCGGCGCAGCTGGCCGAACAGGTCGACCTGGTACGACAGCGAGGCGCCCAGGCCGTAGTTGAAGGTGCTCGGCGGCTCGTAGCCGCGCTGCAGCAACTGGATGCCCGACTGGTGGCCGAACGACGGGCCGCCGTTCACGCCGATGGTGGGGTACTTGCCGCCGGCCACCTCGTCGTCGATGGCGCGCTCGCGCTCGAGGTTGGCCACTGCCTGGCGCAGGTCGGTGTTGTGCGCGAGAGCCTGCTCGACGAGCCTGTCGAGCAGCGGGTCGTGGTACAGGCGCCACCAGTGCGCAGGCAGCGGCGCGGCGTTGGCGGGCGCCTCGGCAAAGGGCTTGCCGGCAGCGCTCTGGCTGGCGAGCGCCTCGGGCGGCTGCTTGTAGTCGGGGCCGACCGCCGCGCAGGCCGCGAGCCCGGCGGCGACGGCCAGCGATGCAAGGCGAAATGCGAAGCGGGTCATGCTGTTCATCCCTTCTGCGGCGCTGGGGTCGTTGCCGCCGTCTTCTGCGCCGCCTTGTTCTCCAGCACCTGCACCGTCACCGTCTGGCCCGCAACAAGGCGCGCGCCCTGCGGCAGCGGATCGAGCTTGATGCGCACCGGAATGCGCTGCGCGAGCCGCACCCAGTTGAAGGTCGGGTTCACGCTGGGCAGCAGGTTGGCGCTGGTGGAGCGGTCGTGGTCGGCGATGCCGGCAGCCACGCTGTCGACCGCGCCTTCGAACACCGCGCCGCCACCCATCGGCGTGACGCGCACGCGGTCGCCGAGGTGGATGCGGGGCAGCTTGGTTTCTTCGAAATAGCCTTCGACGTAGAACGACTGCGCATCGACCAGCGCGAGCACCGGGCGGCCCGCAGCGGCGTAGCTGCCCTGGCGCAGGTCGAGGTTGGTGACGAGGCCGTCAGTGGGCGCGCGCACCTCGGCGCGCTGCAGGTTGAGGCGGGCCGAATCGAGCGCCACTTCGGCCTGGGCGACGGCGGCCTGCATCTGCTCGACGCGCGAGCGGGTCTGTTCGCGCGACTCCTTCGAGATCAGGTCGTCGAGCCCGGTGTTGCGCGTGTTCTCGCGCTGCGCCTGGGCGCTCTGGGCGCGCTGCGCGGCGAGCACGGCCTGGGCCTGGCGCACGGCGAGGTCGTAGCGCGCGCGGTCCACCTCGAACAGCAGCGTGCCGGCGGCGACCGGCTGGTTGTCGCGGATCGGCACGGCGGTGACGAGGCCCGACACGTCGGGCGCGATCTGCACGACGTTGGCGCGTACGCGGCCGTCGCGCGTCCACGGTGCGAGTTCGTAGTGGTCCCACAGTCGCAGGCCGGCCCACACGGCGGCGGCCACCACGACCACGGTGAAAAGAACGCGCCCGAGGCGCTGGGCCCACGGGTTTTCTGCGGAAGGACTGGTGGCTTTCATGGAGATCTCGTTGTCTGTCTGTTTATTGGAGGTAGGAGGTGACGCGGCTCAGCGCATAGAGCAGCAGCAGGTAGAGCGCCATGTCGAACAGCGCCGGATGCCACACCCAGCGGTACACGCCGGTGGCCGCGAGCAGGCGGCGCACGCCCCACAGCGCGAGCAGCGCGCCGAGGGCCAGCACCATGATCCAGGGCAGGTAGAGGCCGTAGAAACTGGCTTCGCCGATCATGCGGAAGCTCCTTGCCTGGACGCGCCCAGCATCGGTGGCGCGTCGGGAAAAAGATTGCGGCGCAGGCCGACCAGTGCGGTAACGGCGGCGCGCGAAGTCGATGAAGCAGCGGTGTCGCGCGCTTCGAGCATTGCGTTCAGCGCCTCGTCGATCTGCGGCAGCAGGCCCGGCGGGCGCGGGTTCATGCGGCCTTCCGAACGCTGGCGGAAGAAGCGCGAGATGCCGCCCAGCAGCGCGGCCGATGTAGCCAGCGGCAGCTGGGCGCGCACGCGCTGCAGCACGGCGATGTCGGCTCCCATGCGCAGGTCGCGCAGCGCATCGTTGGCGGCCACGCCTTCGACGGTGCCGCCGGCCTGCGCGATGCGCGGCGCGAGCAGGCCGATGCGATCGAGCATGCGCACGGCATAAGCATCGCTCTGCGCGTACTGCGGTTGAGAAGACGCGGCCATGTCGCCGAGTTCGCGCCATGTGGCGCGCTGGATGCGGCGCGCGCTCCAGTCGGCGCCCACCGAACGCACCAGGCGGGTGACTCGCGCAGCAACGACCACGCCGACGATCTGGCCGATCATGCTGTTGAGGAAGCTCACGAGATCGGAGCTGGCCGTGTCGTGCAGCGCGAGCGTGCCGGCCACGCCGAAGATCAGCGCCATCGCGGGCATGAAATGCGTCGGGCGCGGCAGGTAGAGGCCCAGCAGCAGGAAGAGCGGCGCGCAGATGACCACGAGCATGCCGAAGTCCTGCACCGTGGGCATCAGCACCAGCACATAGAGCGCCGAGATCGGAATGGACAACAGCGTCCACTTCAGGAAGCCGTGGATCGCCGGCACGGGGTCGTCCATGGTGGCGAAGAAGCAGCAGAAGACGGCAGCCATCATGGTCGCGGCCGAGCCCATGGGCCAGCCGGTGACGATCCAGAACGCGCCGCACAGGCAGATGGCGATGACGGCCGCAAGCGCGGACAGCAGCGCCATGCCGTAGTCGCGGTGCAGCACTCGACTGCCGAGCGCTGCCGTGCGGCGCAGCGGCGCGGCGCCCTTCAGGCCTTCGTCGATGTCCAGGCGCAGCTGGGCGCAGGCGGTCCAGCCGTCGACGAGTTCTGCGAGACGGCCTGCGAGGCCGATGCGCAGGGCGCGGCCCCATGGAGTCTGTTGCTGCGCGCTCGCGGGTGTGGCGCTCAGTACGTCGATGGCGCGGCGCAGGGCTTGCAGGCGTTCGGCGCGGGTTGCTGCGTCGCCGGTGGGTTCGGCTTCTTCGCGCAGCCACTGAGCGGCCCGCGAGAGCACGGCAGCCACATCGGGTGCCAGCCGGCCTTCGGCCTGCTCCAGCGCCTGCAGGCGGTCTTCGACGGCCGACAGGGCCGGAGTGAGCGCGGCAACGCGGTCCTGCATGGCGCGGATGGCGCCCGCGGTCCAACGCAGGTGCGTGGTGTCGAAGGGCACATGGGTCGAGAGCAGGCGCAGCTGCGTGATGTCGCCGGCGAGGCGGCGGCGGTCGTCGTCGAGGCGTTTCGGATCGGCGTTGCTGCTGCGGCCGGCGGGCTGCAGCAGGTCGCCGAGCCACTTGCGCGCGTCCTGCAGCGTGCGGTCGAGCAGGCCCAGCACGGTCGGTGCAAGCCCCGCGGGCAGCACGAGGCTGTGGACCAGCGTGGCGCAGAAGATGCCGAGGCCGATTTCTTCCACGCGCGCCACGGCGGTGTCGAACAGCGCGAGCGGCGTCTGCACCGACGGAAAGCCGATCAATGCCGCCGTGTAGCCCGCGAGCATGAACACATACGAGCGCGGCGTGCGGTCGAGCAGCGAGATGCACAGGCACAGCCCGACCCACAGCGCGAGCACCAGCGTCAGCAGCTCGGGCGCGTTGGAAAGCGCGGGCACCAGCAGCACAGTGGCGGTGCTGCCGATGAGCGTGCCGAAGAAGCGGTACACCGCCTTCGAGCGCACGGCGCCGGCCAGCGGATGGGCAACGATGTAGGTGGTCATGAGCGCCCAGAACGGACGCGGCAGGCCGGCGCGGCTGGCAAGGTACATCGCCAGCATGGCCGCGGCGAAGCTCTTGCCGGAAAAGAGAAGCTCCGCGCGGCTGAAGCGCGGCAGGCTGAGCGCGGCCATTTACTTGCGCCCTTCTTGCGGTGGCTGCGCGGCGCGGCCCAGGCGCTCTTCGAGCACGGCAAACACGCGCAGGCAGGCGGCGATGTCTTCGTCCGGCACGCCTTCGAACATTGCGGTGCGCATCAGGCTCAGCGCGGCCTCGATGGGCGCGCAGGCGGCCTTGCCGGCTTCGGTGAGATGCAGGGTCTTGGCGCGGCGGTCGGACGGATCTTCGTGCCGCTCGACGAAACCGGCCTCGACCAGCTGATCGAGCGAGCGCACCAACGAAGGGCCTTCGATGCCCAGCGCCTCGGCCAGCACGCCCTGGCGCACTTCGCCGTTCATGCGGCCGAGCATCACGATCGGCCAAGCCAGCGATTGCGACACCCCGACGTGCGCCACCGCCTTGTCTGCATGGGCGCGGTAGCCGCGCTGCAGCACCGAAAGCGACATGCCGAGCCGCATCAGCGCGTTTTCGCGTGTCGGTTGGGAGTTGTCGGAGTCGGTCACGGTAGCCGCCTATTAATTAGCATGCTATCGATTGTACGGGTAACTACCAATCCCTGCTGGCGGCAAGGCTGTCGCCCGCCTTCAGGCCGAAGGCGCGAAAAAAGAAAAACGGGGAGAAGAAAAGTGTGAAGCCCGCCGATAAGCCGGATTCTGTGCATCGAGGGCCTCTTGCGAAGCCCTCGACGTGACCGCCATTACTCTGGGCCGCCTGTCGCCAGACGGCTCGATGCCACCTACCCGCCAGCTCAGCGGAACCACCTCAATACTGGCCTACTTGGTGTTGCTGCGCGCAGAGATTGCCCGTTTCACCCGAACTTAATCGGCTCGTCTCTGTTGCTCTGATCCTCACCTCACGGTGGAGAGTCGTTAACTCCTGCGCTGTCCTATGCAGTCCGGACGTTCCTCCAGTGCGCTCTTTCGAGACTTGCACCAGCGGCGGTCTGGCGTGCTTCACGGGGCGGATTATCGCCTCACGGGCGAAAGCGCCTTTTCAGGCGGTGCTGCGCCGCTATTTGTAACCCGCCGCCTCGTCGACCCGAACTAAGGGCATGACGCAAAACACCAGACGCCGCTTCGCCATTGCCGCCGGAACCTCCACGCTGGGGCTGGCCATTGCCCAGTTCTTCGGCTGGGGCACACGCCCTGCGCACGCAGCGGACAACGAGAAATTCGAAGTCACGCACACCGAGGCCGAATGGCGCAAGCTGCTCACCGCGAGCCAGTTCTCGGTGCTGCGCCAGGAAGGCACCGAGCGGCCCTACACGAGCCCGCTCAACGACGAGCACCGGGCCGGGCGCTTCAGCTGCGCGGGCTGCGCGCTCGACCTGTTCTCCTCGAAGACCAAGTTCGACAGCCGCACCGGCTGGCCGAGCTTCTGGCAGCCGCTCGACAAGGCCGTGGGCGAGCACCAGGACCGGTCTTTCGGCATGGCGCGCACGGAAGTGCACTGCCGCCGCTGCGGCGGCCACCTGGGTCATGTGTTCGACGACGGGCCCAAGCCCACCGGGCTGCGCTACTGCATGAACGGCGTGGCGATGACCTTCACGCCTGCAGCGGCATAGGGGCCGCAGGGGTCATGGGCTGGTCTCACAATGCGCGCTGTCCGTCCGACAAACGCATTGACCCAAGGAGACTCCGTCCATGAAGGCCCAGAACATCCTCGAGACCATCGGCAACACACCGCACATCCGCATCAACCGCCTGTTCGGCAATGCGAAGCAGCAGGTGTGGATCAAGTCGGAGCGCGCCAATCCCGGCGGCTCCATCAAGGACCGCATCGCGCTGTCGATGGTGGAAGACGCCGAGAAAAGCGGCGCGCTCAAGCCCGGCGGCACCATCGTCGAGCCCACCTCGGGCAACACCGGCATCGGCCTTGCCATGGTGGCGGCCGTCAAAGGCTACAAGCTGATCCTGGTGATGCCCGACAGCATGTCCATCGAGCGCCGCCGCCTGATGCTGGCTTACGGCGCCTCGTTCGACCTGACACCGCGCGCCAACGGCATGAAGGGCTCCATCGCCCGCGCCGAGGAAATCGTGGCCGGCACGCCCGGTGCGTGGATGCCGCAGCAGTTCAACAACCCCGCGAATGTCGAAGTGCACGTGCGCACCACGGCAGAGGAAATCGCGGCCGACTTTCCTGATGGCATCGACGTGCTGATCACCGGCGTGGGCACGGGCGGCCACATCACGGGCGTGGCGCAGGTGCTGAAGAAGAAGTGGCCGAAGCTGCAGGTGTTCGCGGTCGAGCCGGTGGCTTCGCCGGTCATTTCCGGCGGCGCGCCGGCGCCTCACCCCATCCAGGGCATCGGCGCGGGCTTCATTCCGAAGAACCTCGACACCTCGCTGCTCGACGGCGTGCTGCAGGTCGATGCCGAACCGGCGCGAGAAATGGCCCGCCGCTGCGCGCGCGAGGAAGGCATGCTGGTCGGCATTTCGTCGGGTGCCACGCTCGCTGCCATCGCGCAGAAGCTGCCCTCGCTGGCACCCGATGCGGTGGTGCTGGGCTTCAACTACGACACCGGCGAGCGCTATCTGTCGGTAGAGGGCTTCCTGCCCGCTTGATCTGGCTCGCCCCCAGGCTACGCGCACTTCGTGTCGCTTCGCCAACCCCCTACCGGGGGCAACACCAGCGGCCCGGCAAAGCCGGTTCCGCGGTGTTCCACGAACGACGAAGCTAAAATGGCCGGCTGCTTGATAGTCACAAGCCCCATGCCATGCTGAGAATCTCCGAACTCAAACTCCCGCTCGACCACGCGCCCGACGCGCTGGTCACCCTGATCGCCAGGACGCTCGACGTTCCGCTCGACGCGATCGCCTCCCACACCGTCTACAAGCGCAGCTTCGACGCGCGCAAGGTCGAACTGCTCACGGTCTACATCTGCGACGTGCAGCTGGCCGATGCCAAGCTGGAAGCCGCGCTGCTCGCCAAACACGCGGGCCATCCGCACATCCAGGCCGCTCCGGACATGCGCTACACGCCGCCGGCCAATGCGGCAGAAGGCACTGCCCGGCCGGTGGTGATCGGCTTCGGCCCCTGCGGCATCTTCGCGGCGCTGATGCTCGCGAAGATGGGCTTCAAGCCCATCGTGCTCGAGCGCGGCAAGACCGTGCGCCAGCGCACCCGCGACACCTGGGGCCTGTGGCGCAAGAGCGTGCTCAACCCCGAGTCGAACGTGCAGTTCGGCGAAGGCGGCGCCGGCACCTTCTCGGACGGCAAGCTCTACAGCCAGATCAAGGACCCGCGCTTCCTCGGCCGCAAGGTGATGGAAGAGTTCGTGAAGGCCGGTGCGCCGCCCGAAATCCTTTACGTCGCGCATCCGCACATCGGCACCTTCAAGCTGGTGAAGGTGGTCGAGAACATCCGCGAGCAGATCGTGGCGCTGGGCGGCGAGATCCGCTTCGAGCAGCGCGTGACCGACGTGCACATCGAAGACGGCCACCTTCGCGGCCTCACCGTGCTCGACCAGACGACCGGCCAAAGCAGCGAACTGCGCGCCGACCACGTCGTGATGGCGCTCGGCCACAGCTCGCGCGACACCTTCGAGATGCTGCACAAGCGCGGCGTGCACATCGAGGCCAAGCCCTTCTCCATCGGCTTCCGCGTGGAGCATCCGCAGGGCCTGATCGACCGCGCACGCTGGGGCCGCCATGCGGGCCACCCGCTGCTCGGCGCGGCCGACTACAAGCTGGTGCACCACGCGAGCAACGGCCGCTCGGTCTACAGCTTCTGCATGTGCCCCGGCGGCACCGTGGTCGCAGCCACCAGCGAGCCGGGCCGCGTGGTCACCAACGGCATGAGCCAGTACTCGCGCAACGAGCGCAATGCCAATGCGGGCATCGTGGTGGGCATCGACCCACGCGACTTCCCTGGTGACGCGCTCGCGGGCATCGCACTGCAGCGCGAACTCGAAAGCAACGCCTTCGTGCTCGGCGGCGGCGACTACCGCGCGCCCGGCCAGCTGGTGGGCGACTTCATCGCCGGCAAGCCCTCTACGGCGCTCGGCAGCGTGACGCCGTCGTACAAGCCGGGCGTGACACCGACCGACCTGCACAAGGCCCTGCCCGCCTACGCCATCGAGGCCATGCGCGAGGCCTTCCCCGCCTTCGGCCGCAAGATCAAGGGCTTCGACACGCACGACGCGGTCCTCACCGGCGTCGAGACGCGCACCTCGTCGCCCATCCGCATCACGCGCGGCGACGACTTCCAGAGCCTCAACGTGCGCGGCCTCTACCCTGCCGGCGAAGGCGCGAGCTACGCGGGTGGCATCCTGTCGGCCGGTGTCGATGGCATCAAGGTGGCCGAGGCCGTGGCGCACGGCGTGCTGGCCGAGGCCGAACGCGAACGCACCGCGAGCGTCTGATGCAAGTCATGCACTTCGAGCGCCCCACCCTCGGCCAGCTGACCGCCGCCACGTTCGCGATGGCAGCCGTGGTGCTGGCTTCCAACATCCTCGTGCAGTTCGCCATCAACGACTGGCTGACCTGGGGCGCCTTCACCTACCCGGTGGCGTACCTCGTGAGCGACCTCGTCAACCGGCGCTTCGGCCCCGGCATGGCGCGGCGCGTCGCATGGGTCGGCTTTGCCGTCGCCGTGGGCATCTCGCTGCTGCTCGCGCCGGTGCGCATCGCGGCCGCCTCGGGGCTGGCCTTCATCGCTTCGCAACTGCTCGACATCGGTGTGTTCGACCGGCTGCGGCGCGGCCTCTGGTGGCGTGCGCCGCTGGTGGCCACGGTGATCGCGGCGGTGCTCGACAGCATCGTGTTCTGGGGCATCGCCTTCGCGGGCACCGAAGGCCCATGGTTCACGTGGGCGCTGGGCGACCTCGCCGTGAAGCTCGCCGTCGGCGTGCTGATGCTGCTGCCGTTCCGGCTGCTGATCGGCCGGCAGGCGGCGCGGGCTTCGGCCCTGGGCCACTGAGGACATCGATGGCGAACGACGACTTCCACTTCTACGAGCCCACCAAGGGCCACGGCCTGCCGCACGACCCGTTCAACGCGATGGTCGGGCCGCGCCCCATCGGCTGGATTTCGTCGCAGGACGCGAACGGCGTGCTCAACCTCGCGCCCTACAGCTTCTTCAACGCCTTCAACTACACGCCGCCCATCGTCGGCTTCGCCAGCATCGGCGCCAAGGACAGCCTGCACAACATCCGCCAGACGCGCGAGTTCGGCTGGAACCTGGCGACCCGGCCGCTGGCCGAGCAGATGAACCGCTCGTGCGCCGCCGTGCCGCCCGATGTGAACGAGTTCGAGCTCGCCGGGCTCACGACCGCCGCCTCCAAAACCATCGCGGTGCCGCGCGTAGCCGAAAGCCCCGTGTCCTTCGAATGCAGGCTCACGCAGATCCTGCAGCTAGAAGGCGTGGACGGCACGCCCGTGCAAACCTGGCTGATCCTCGGCGAAGTGGTGGGCGTGCACATTGCGCGCCACCTGCTGAAGGACGGCATCTACGACACCGCCGCGGCGCAGCCCATCCTGCGCGGCGGCGGACCGGCGGACTATTTCGAAGTCAGCCCCGACAATCTCTTCAGGATGTTCCGGCCGCGCTGAAGGCGCCAAACCGGACTTCATTTCTTTCCCTTTCATTCCACCGCGACCCTCGCCGCGCCCCCCGCATGACCGACGCTTCCACCGCCACCCCGAAGACGAACGCGCGCCCGCCCCGGCGTCAGCAACTGGACATGGCCGATCAGCTGAAGCAGCTGCAGGCCGGCCCCGATGCGGATTCAGGCACGAGCAGCAGCGCGGAAACTCCCGCGCAGCAGCCTCGCCAGTCCCGCCCACCCCGCCAGAACAACCAGGGCGCAGGCAACCAGCGCCCGCAGCGGCAGCAACAGCAGCCGCGCAAGCAAGGTGCGCAAGGCCAGGCACAGGGCCAGGCAGCGGCTCAACCGCAGCGCGCACCGCGCAAGGTCAACCCGGTGCTCGAGCGCCTGTTCGAGCTGTACCCGCAGCTCTTCGGCGCGCGCTTCGTGCCGCTGAAGCTCGGCGTGTACGAGGAACTGCTCGCGCGCCACCCCGAAGACTTCAAGGCCGAAGACCTGAAGATCGCCATGGGCCAGCACGCGCGCTCCACGCGCTACCTGGAGGCCGTGGCCGCCGGCCTGGCGCGCCACGACCTCGACGGCAACGCGCTCGACCCGGTCGCGCCGGAGCACGTGCACCACGCCATCCTCGAGCTGCACCGCCGCCGCCTGCAACGTGCCAACGGCGAAGACCTGCGCCCGCAGCTGGTCGCGCGCATCGCCAAGGCCGTCGAGGCCTCGGGCCTGGATCGCGAGGCCTATGCAGTGCTGGTGCGCTCGCGTGACGAGAACAACAACGCCGTGGTGGACGAGGCCCTGGCCGAACTCGCCCAGCAGGCCGCCAAGCGCGAGGCGCTGCTGCGCGCCTTCGAGGCCAGCGGCCGCAGCGAGCAGGAGTTCGCCGACATGTACGGCATGAAGCACGGCGAGGTGACGCGCACGCTGCAACGCGCGCGCGCCGATCGCGAGGCACCTGCGGCGCCGGCCGTCGAAGCACCCGAAGCACCCGCAGCAGACTGAACACGCCACACAAACAAAAAAGCCGCCACAGCGATGTGGCGGCTTTTTTTCATGGCGCCGCGGACTTGCCGCGACCGACTCTGATCAGCGCTGCGCGTTCTGCAGCGCTGCAATGCGCTCTTCGATCGGCGGGTGTGTGGCAAACAGCTTGCCAATGCTGCCGGTGATGCCCATGGCTTCCACGGCCTTCGGCAGTTCGCCGGCCGGCAGGCCACCCAGGCGCGCGAGCGCGTTGATCATTGGCTGCTTCTGGCCCATCAGCGCGGCCGCACCGGCGTCGGCGCGGAACTCGCGATGGCGCGAGAACCAGGCCACCACCATCGCGGCGGCAAAGCCGAGCACGATGTCCAGCACGATGGTGCTCACGTAGTAGCCGATGCCGGGGCCCGACGAACGGTCGTCGCCGCGGCGCAGGAAGCTGTCGACCGCGTAGCCGATCACGCGCGACAGGAACACGACGAAGGTGTTCATCACGCCCTGAATGAGCGTCATCGTGACCATGTCGCCGTTGGCGATGTGGGCCACCTCGTGGCCGATGACGGCCTCGACCTCTTCGCGCGTCATGCCCTGCAGCAGGCCGGTGGACACCGCCACCAGCGACGAGTTCTTGAACGCGCCGGTCGCAAAGGCATTGGGCTCGCCTTCGAAGATGCCGACCTCGGGCATGCCGATGCCGGCCTTGTCGGCGAACTTGCGCACCGTGCCGACGATCCAGGCCTCGTCGGGCGACTGGGGGTTGTCGATCATGTGCAGGCCGGTGGTCCACTTGGCCATGGGCTTGCTGATGAGCAGCGAGATGATCGCGCCGCCGAAACCCATCACCAGCGCGAAGCCGAGCAGCGCGCCCAGGTTGAGCCCGTTGGCCGTGAGGAAGCGATTGACGCCGAGCAGGCTGGCGACCACGCCGAGCACCGCGACGACCATCACATTGGTCAAAACGAACAGAAGGATACGTTTCAAGTTGAATTCTCCGTGGGGAAATCTGCCACCTAGATGAGGACCCCGGGGCCCTCTTCAAGCCGTGCGCGGCATGGAGGCCCTGGGTGTTGTAGTGCGTCTGGGCGCTCCGGTCGGCGGCAGCCGGTAGAGCCATGATAGGAGCAAAAGTTCTATGCCCCTGGTATTCCCCGGCCCGGCAAGGGCCTGAAAACCTGCGGATCGGCATAGAACGCCGCCGCCTCGTTGCCGCTCCACCAGCCGGGCACGCCGAGCACCGGCAGAGGCACGAAGGGCTTGCGTTCGAGCTGCCGCGCGTCGAGCGCCTGCGCCATGCGCGCGTCATCGAACGCCGCCGGGCCGCTCGCGTCGTGCGTCAGCAGCACGTGCGCGGTGATCGGCTTACGCGGCGTGACCAGTTTTTCGAGCAGCGCATGGCCGAAGAGCAGCAGGCGGGCTTCGCTCCACAGCCCGCGTTGCGTGACGAACAGCGTGTGCCAGTCGCGCGCGATCAGCGCCTGCCAGAGCGCGGGTGGCGCATCGAGCACTGCGCCGTTCTCGTCGAGCAGCGTGAGCGCATCGCGCAGCGGGCCTCGCACGGCGGCAACGCCGCTTCGCGCGATCTCGGCCGCCTGCAGTTCGTTGAGCCGGCGCTTGGTCTGCGGAAAGGCGAGCCAGACGAGGCCGTTGAAGAAATCGTGCAGGTTGTCGCGCGTGGGGACGGTGCGGGTCTGGAAGATGTGGGCTTCGTAGGCCTGGCCTGCGGGCAGCGCGTCCTGATGTACGAAATCGGGCGCCTGGGCGGGCTTGACTGCCTGCAGGGCGGCAGCCACCCCGGCGTGCCGCGCGGCCTGCTCTACCGCGCCGCCGCTCGAACGATAGGGCGCCAGCCAGGGCTGCGCCCAATCAACCGCCGGCAGGGTCAAGGCGCGGACGCGCCCGTCCAGCGGATGCGGTCAGGGTGCTGCATCACGGCGAACTCCGACGTGAGTTTGTCGAAAAGCTTGAGCGAGCTGCCGTGCTTGCCAAGCAGGCCGGCCGTGCGCAGGGCCTTTGCCACGTCGTTGAGCGGCACGTCGTTGCCGCTGCGCAAGGCCGGTGCAGCCTGCAGGATGAATTCGGCCGCTTCGGAGATTTGCGGTTGCTGCTGCGGTGGCGGCGCGGCCTTGACGGCCTTCGCCGTCTTGCGGGCCGGCGTCTTGGCCGCGGCCTTCTTGGCAGCAGGCGTCGCCTTGGCCCGCGCGGTCTTCGCGGGTGCAGACTTGGCCGCAGCCGCCTTCTTCGCCGGCGCGGTGCGCACCGCGGGCTTCGTGCTGGCGTGGTGCGCGAGGTCCATGAAGGCGTCGTACACGCCGACCGTCTCTTCGCCCGTCTTGCCCTGCTGGCCGATGCCGCAGACGCGGCAGCCCTTTTCGCGCAGGCGGATCACGAGCGGCGCGAAGTCGGAGTCGGAAGACACCAGCACCACCACGTCGGGCCGCTCGTTGATGGCCAGGTCGATGGCGTCGACCGACAGCGCGATGTCGGTGCTGTTCTTGCCGGCCGACAGGTTCACCATCGGCCGCACCGACAGCCGCTTGAACATCGCCTGCCGGTTCACCGCCATCTCGGCGTTGCAATACGCGCGGCGCACGTGAATGGCGCCGTATTCATCCATCGTGCGCTGCACGGCCTGTTCGATCACATCGGCCGAGACGTTGTCGGCGTCGATCAGCAACATCACGCGCAGCGTCGGTGTCATGAGAGCTTCCAGTTGATCGTCTCGCCGCCGCGCAAGGGCTTGAGCGTGGCGTCGCCGTAGGGCACGGTCTCCGGCACGGTCCAGCTTTCGCGCTTGAGCGTGATGGTGTCGGTGTGGCGCGGCAGTTCGTAGAAGTCGGGGCCGTGGAAGCTCGCGAAGCCTTCGAGCTTGTCGAGCGCGTTCACGCTGTCGAAGGCCTCGGCGTACAGCTCGATGGCCGTGAGCGCGGTGTAGCAGCCGGCGCAACCCAGCGCATGCTCCTTCAGGTGCGCCGGGTGCGGTGCGCTGTCGGTGCCCAGGAAGAAACGGTCGCTGCCGCTGGTGGCTGCCTCGACCAGCGCCACGCGGTGCGTCTCGCGCTTGAGCACGGGCAGGCAGTAGTAGTGCGGGCGAATGCCGCCGGTGAAGATGGCGTTGCGGTTGTACAGCAGGTGGTGCGCCGTGATGGTGGCTGCCGTGAAGCGATCAGCGTCGCGCACGTAGTGGGCGCCTTCCTTCGTGGTCAGGTGCTCGAACACCACCTTCAGCTCGGGAAAGTCGCGGCGCAGCGGAATCATCACGCGGTCGACGAACACGGCTTCGCGGTCGAACAGGTCGATGGCGGGGTCGGTCACCTCACCGTGCACCAGCAGCAAGAGGCCGTGCTTCTGCATGGCTTCGAGCGTCTTGTAGGTCTTGCGGATGTCGGTCACACCGGCATCGCTGTTGGTGGTGGCGCCGGCCGGGTAGAGCTTGAGCGCGCGCACGCCGGCTTCGGCTGCCAGCGCGATCTCTTCGGGCGGCAGCTTGTCGGTGAGGTAGAGCGACATCACGGGCTCGAAGGCCGTGCCTTCGGGCACGGCGGCGCGGATGCGGTCGCGGTAGGCCACGGCCTGTGCGGCGGTGGTCACGGGCGGGCGAAGGTTGGGCATGATCAGCGCGCGGCCGAACTGGCGAGCGCTGTGGGGAACGACGGCTTCGAGGGCGGCGCCATCGCGCACGTGCAGGTGCCAGTCGTCGGGGCGGGTGATCGTGAGGGTGTCTGTCATGGCGCTGGGATTGTCGCATCGCCCCCCTGGCGCCCTCCCACCGGGCTACGGATGCGAGAACACGCGACAGGCGTTCCGGGGCACCTGCTGGCTCCACTTGACGTGGTTGACCGAACTGCGCGCCCCCTTGCCCGGCGGCCAGGGGTCGAAGATTCGCAGCGTGGTGCCGCGCCCGCCGGGATCGTCGTCGCCGCGAATACCCACGACAAGCACCATGTGGCCCGGACGGCCGACACCGGCGGCATACCCCCTCGCACCCCACGGCAGATCGAACATCAGCGGCCCGTGCTGCAGTGCGGCACGCAGCTGGCCGACCGACCAGGGCGCCGGCGGGCGCACCGCCAGGCCGTGCGCGGACGCAAAGAGCGCATCGGCCGTCATGGCGTCGTCGGCATTCGCGAAGGTGCGCAGGCCGCCGTCGTCGGCGATCAGCTCGGTGGGCGTGCGCGCTACCACCGCCTGCACGTTGGAGCGCGTGATCATTGCCGTGCAGGCGGCCCAGCACTGGCCGGGCGTGGGCTGCGGAATCAGCGCAACGGGGTGCAGGATCGGCGCGTGGCACTCATTGCCGAACACCAGGTTCTGCGTGCAGGGGCCGGCCTCGCCGTCTTCGGCGAGCCAGTTCGCGGCCTGCAGGCGGCGCACCGCAATCCGGGTAATCGGGCCGTAGTCGCCGTCGAGCACGAGCCCGGGGTTCGGCTGGAGCTTCCGGTTCAATGCCTCCTGCAATCTGCGAACGTCGGCGCCACGTGCACCCTGCGTCAGTGTTGTCATCGGTTCTGTTCCCTTCGCCCCACAGACTGTCGGTGCAAACGGTTGCATTGTCAAAAACGGGCTCCGCCGCGTCCATCGGTCGGACGGCATATACGGGATGGCGACCCCGCTTGGCCCGGGGCACGCCCGTTGCTTGACGTGCTGCGCCATTCGGCCGAAGGTTCGGCCGGCCCAGGCCTTGCGAGAACAAGAAAACAGGAAACCGCCATGCTGTCCACGGCAATGCTTTACTTTCGCGAGACCGCCAAGGCCGGCTCGCTGCGCCGCGCCGCGGAGCAACTGGGCGTGGCGCCGAGCGCCATCAGCCGCCAGATCGCCAAGCTCGAAGGCGAACTGCAGACCGCCCTGCTCGACCGCCGCGCCAACCGCACCACCCTCACGCCGGCCGGCGAGCTGGTGCTCGCACACGCCGACCAGGTGCTGCAGAACAGCGAGGCGCTGCGCGGCGCGTTGCAGGAGCTGATCGGCCAGCCCGTCGGCACAGTGCGCGTCGGCAGCATCGAGGGCATGGTCAGCCACTTCCTTGCGAACAACCTGGCGCGCTTCCAGAAGCGGCATCCGCAGGTGAAGCTGCAGGCCTCGGTGGTGGGCTCGCGCGCGGTGCTCGAAGCGCTGCAGGAAGGCCGCATCGACATCGCGCTGGCCTTCAACCTGCCCGAGCGCCATGCCTTCCGCGAACATGCGCGGCTGGAGCAGCCGCTGTGCGCCATCGTCGCGCCCACGCATGCGCTGGCGCGGCGGCGCAGCGTGTCGTTCCGCGAACTCGAAGGCCACCGCGTGGCGCTGCCCGACCGCTCGTTCCAGATCCGCCACCTGGTCGACCGCATCGCATCGAAGACGCAGGTGTCGCTCGACCTGGTGATCGAGACGAGCACGCTCGACATGGCCAAGGGCGTGGTGCGCAACAGCGATCTCATCACCTTCCTGCCGCGCTATGCGGCGCTGCACGAGGTGTCGAACGGAGACCTGTGCGCCGTGCCGCTGCAGGAGCGCGACTTTGCCGCCACCGCGACCAGCCTGCTCACGATGCCGGGGCAGCGCCAGTCGCCGGCGTCGCGCGCACTGCTCGAAATGCTGGCCACCAGCATGGGGCGCTACGGCTCCAACGCGGTGCCGCGTTCTGATTCCGGCAACACGCGCGTGCAGAAATGAGCCTTCCCGCCGGCCTCGTCGCTCCCTACATTGGGCGCTGACGAGGAAAGACGGCATGACAACCACAAGCACCGAAACCATTGCGTTCCCCGAAGGCGGCTACCGCTACGCGAAGGGCGTGTTCCAGTATTCCGCCGGCGTGGCGGCGCTGCCCGGCTTTGCCATCGAGCGGGTGCGCTTCCAGCAGGCCGTGCCGCTTGCCGACGGCTTCGACGCCATCGCGGCGCACCTGCGCGCCATCGGCCGGCCGCTCACCGCGCTGTGCGCCTGCGAACTGCGCTCGCCCGCGCCGTTCTCCGAACGCGGCTTTCACGACTTCAACCGCATCTATGCCGGCACGCTCGAGCGCTGGCAGCTGCTGCGCGGCGACCACAACCCGGTGGCGCGCACCAACGTGTGCCCGCGTGTCGGCGCACCGGCCACGCCGGCCTTCCAGGCCTTCTCGTACACCGTGCCGGCCGACGACGATGCCGGGCCGCCGAGCTTCGTGGTCTCGGGCGGCGGCGAAGCGCCCGACGGCCACGCCAGCTACCGCGAGGTGATGGTCCGCCTGGGCGACACCAGCCCCGACGGCCTGCGCGCCAAGCTCGGCTACGTGATGACTGAAATGGAACGCCGCCTGGCCGTGCTGGGCTTCGGCTGGCGCGATGCCGCGGCCGTGCAGGCCTACACGGTGCATGACATCGGCGCGCTGGTGTTCGACGAGATCGTGCAGCGCGGCGCACTCACCACCGGCCTGACCTGGCACCTCGCGCGCCCGCCGATCGTGGACATGGAAGTCGAGATGGACCTGCGCTGCGCAAGGCGCGAGATCGCGCTGTCATGGCCCTAGGCCCACAAGGGACTGATCGCCTGCTGGCACATGTCGTGCTTGAGAGTTTCCTTTCGTCCTTTTCGCCATTCCACCCAACGGAGTTCCATGTGAAGCGTGCTGCCCCTGCCCTGTTCCTGAAGCCCCTGGCCGCCTGCGCGGCACTCGCCGTCCTGGCCCTGGCCGCGCCCCATGCGATGGCCCAGGAAAAGACGCTGCGCATCGCCATGACGGCAGCCGACATTCCGCGCACGCTGGGCCAGCCCGACCAGGGCTTCGAGGGCAATCGCTTCACCGGCATTCCGATCTACGACTCGCTCACGCAGTGGGACCTGTCGAAGGCCGACGCACCGAGCGTGCTGATTCCCGGCCTCGCCACCTCGTGGGCGGTGGACGCCAAGGACAAGACCAAGTGGGTCTTCAAGCTGCGCCCCGGCGTGAAGTTCCACGACGGCTCGGCCTTCACCGCCGACGCCGTGGTGTGGAACGTGCAGAAGGTGCTCGACAAGGAAGCCGTGCAGTTCGACCCCAGCCAGGTCGGCGTGACGGCTTCGCGCATGCCCACGCTCAAGTCGGCGCGCAAGATCGACGACACGACGGTCGAGCTCACCACCAGCGAGCCCGACGCCTTCCTGCCGATCAATCTCACGAACCTGTTCATGGCCTCGCCCGCGCACTGGCAGAAGAAGTTCGACGCCGCCGCCGCCGCCACGCCCGCCGACAAGGCCAAGGCCGCCTGGACCGCCTTCGCCGCCGACCCCGCCGGCTCGGGCCCGTTCAAGGTCACGCGCTTCGTGGCGCGCGAGCGGCTGGAGCTGGCCGCCAACAAGACCTACTGGGACGCCAGGCGCGTGCCGAAGATCGACAAGGTCGTGATGCTGCCGATGCCCGAGGCCAACGCGCGCACCGCTGCGCTGCTGGGCGGCCAGGTCGACTGGATCGAGGCGCCCGCGCCCGACGCCATGGCGCAGATCACGCAGCGCGGCTTCAAGATCTATTCGAACGCCCAGCCCCACGTGTGGCCGTGGCAGCTCTCGTTCGCCGAAGGCTCGCCCTGGCTCGACAAGCGCGTGCGCCAGGCCGCCAACCTGTGCATCGACCGCGGCGGCATGAAGCAGCTGCTGGGCGGCATGATGGCCGAGCCCAAGGGCACGGTGCCGCCGGGCCACCCGTGGTTCGGCAAGCCCACCTTCGATATCAGGTACGACGTGAAGGCCGCGCAGGCACTGATGACGCAGGCCGGCTACTCGGCCGCCAAGCCGATCAAGGTGAAGGTGCAGATCTCGGCATCGGGCTCGGGCCAGATGCAGCCGCTGCCGATGAACGAGTTCGCGCAGCAGTCGCTCAAGCAGTGCTACTTCGACGTGCAGTTCGACGTGATCGAATGGAACACGCTGTTCACCAACTGGCGCAAGGGCGCGAAAGACCCGTCGGCCAACGGCGCCAATGCGGTCAACATCAGCTTCGCGGCCATGGACCCGTTCTTCGCGATGGTGCGCTTCGTGAGCACCAAGGCCTTCCCGCCGGTGTCGAACAACTGGGGCTACTACGGCAGCCCCGAGGTCGACAAGCTGGTGGCCGATGCGCGCACCAGCTTCGACGACAAGGCGCGCGACGTCGCGCTCGCGAAGCTGCACACGCACATCGTTGACGACGCGCCCTTCGTGTGGATCGCGCACGACGTCGGTCCGCGCGCCATGTCGGCCAAGGTCAAGAACGTGGTGCAGCCCAAGAGCTGGTTCATCGACATCGCCACGATGACGATGGACTGAGCGTTTTTTCCAGCCAGCCACGAGCCAGCCAATGTTCGCCTACCTCCTGCGCCGCGTGATCTACGCCGTGCCGATCATGATCGGCGTGGCCCTCGTGTGCTTCCTGCTCGTGCACATCGCGCCGGGCGATCCGCTGGTGTCGATATTGCCGCCCGACGCTTCGGCCGACCTGCAGGCGCAGCTGCGGGAGCTCTACGGCTTCAACCGCTCGCTGCCCGAGCAGTTCGTGATGTGGCTGTGGCGCGCAATGCACGGCGACCTGGGCGTGTCCATCGCCAGCAACCGCGCGGTGGCCGGCGAGGTGTTCACCGCCGTGGGCAACACGCTGCGGCTCGCGGTGGTGGCAACCTTCATCGGCTTCGTGCTGGGCTGCCTGTTCGGCTTTGTGGCGGGCTACTTCCGCAACTCGTGGGTCGACCGCCTGGCCTCGATGTTCTCGGTGCTGGGTGTGAGCGTGCCGCACTACTGGCTGGGCATGGTGATGGTGATCGTGTTCTCGTCGCAGCTCATGTGGCTGCCGGCCACCGGCGCGGGCCCCAGCGGCTCCGACGACTGGGCCTGGGACTGGGAGCACCTGCAGTTCCTGCTGCTGCCGGCGCTCACGATGTCTGTGATTCCCATGGGCATCATCGCGCGCACCGTGCGCGCACTGGTGGCCGATATCCTCGACCAGGAGTTCATTGTCGGCCTGCGCGCCAAGGGGCTCACGCACCTCGGTGTGTTCCGCCACATGGTGAAGAACGCGGCGCCCACGGCGCTGGCGGTGATGGGCCTGCAGCTGGGCTACCTGCTCGGCGGCTCGATCCTCATCGAGACCGTGTTCTCGTGGCCGGGTACCGGCTTCCTGCTGAACTCGGCCATCTTCCAGCGCGACCTGCCGCTGCTGCAGGGAACGATCCTGGTGCTGGCACTGTTCTTCGTGCTGCTGAACCTGCTGGTCGACGTGCTGCAGACCTTGCTCGATCCGCGCATCGCGCGCGCCTGAAGAAGAAAGCCGCCAAGCCATGTCCACCGTGCTTCCCGCCTCTTCATCTTCCGCCATTGCAGTCGAACCCTTGCCGGCCCAGCGCTCGCGCGGCTACTGGGCCTCGGTGTGGCTGCGCTTCCGGCGCGACCCGGTCGCCGTCGGCGCGGCCATCGTCGTTTTGCTGCTGATCGCGCTCGCAGTCTTCGGCCCCTGGCTCGCGCCGTCGGATCCATACCAGTCGTCGATGCTCAAGCGCCTGAAGCCCATCGGCACCGAAGGCCTGCCCTTCGGCAGCGACGAGCTGGGCCGCGACATGCTCTCGCGCCTCATCGTCGGCGCGCGGCTGTCGCTGTTCATCGGCATCACGCCGGTGCTGTGCGCCTTCGTGCTGGGCACGATCATCGGCATCGTCGCGGGCTACGCGGGCGGGCTGACCAACACGCTGATCATGCGCACCATCGACGTGTTCTACGCCTTCCCATCGGTGCTGCTGGCCATCGCGCTGTCGGGCACGCTGGGTGCGGGGGTGGTCAATTCGCTGATCTCGCTGACCATCGTGTTCATTCCGCAGATAGCGCGCGTGGCCGAGAGCGTGACCACGCAGGTGCGCACCCGCGACTACGTGGAAGCGGCGCGCGCTTCAGGCGCCAGCCCCTTCACCATCGTGCGCGTGCACGTGTTGGGCAATGTGCTCGGCCCGATCTTCGTGTACGCCACCAGCCTGATCGCGGTGTCGATGATCCTGGCTTCGGGCCTGTCGTTCCTCGGTCTCGGCGTGAAGCCGCCGGAGCCCGAGTGGGGGCTGATGCTCAACACGCTGCGCACCGCCATCTATGTGCAGCCATGGGTCGCTGCGCTGCCGGGCGCGATGATCTTCATCACTTCGATCTCTTTCAACATCTTGTCCGACGGGCTTCGGTCCGCCATGGACAACAAGGGGTGAGCATGGAAGTCTGTTCTTCGATGCAGTGCGTTTCAGGGCGCGCTCACGCCGACGGGGTACCTTGCTCCGCGAATGTCCCCCGGCCTTTGGCCTCCTCCTTTATTTCGCTGCGCAAGGCACCCCATCGGCGTGATCGTTGTTCGCAGCGGTGGTTGATCGGCCAGCACCACAGTCGCGCCCATGTGCGAATGGCACCGGGTGCTCCCCGCAGCGAAAAAAAGGAGGAGCCGAAGGCGGGGGACATTCGCGGAGGGGAGTACCCGGTGTCATTCGCACGCACCCCGAACGCAGTGGACAGGAGCTAACAAAAATGGACGCACCCAAAGACATCGGCGGCCCAGCCCAACCGCTCCTGACAATCAAAGGCCTGGTCAAGCACTTCCCCCTGAAGAAAGACCCACTGGGCCGCGGCGGCGGCGTTGTGCGCGCAGTCGACGGCGTGGACTTCGAAGTGCTCAAGGGCGAAACGCTAGGCGTGGTCGGCGAGTCGGGCTGCGGCAAGTCGACCACCGCCCGCCTGCTCATGCAGCTCATCGAACCCACACGCGGCGAAGTCGTGTTCGACGGCCGCGAAGTCGGCAGCCGCGACCTGCCGCTGAAAGAATTCCGCCGCCAGGTGCAGATGGTGTTCCAGGACAGCTACGCCTCGCTCAACCCGCGCCTCACCATCGAAGACTCGATCGCCTTCGGCCCGCAGGTGCACGGCGTATCGCGACGCGAATCGGTGGAACGGGCGCGCGACCTGCTGGCTCGCGTGGGCCTCTCGCCGCAGCGCTTTGCCGAACGCTACCCGCATGAGCTCTCGGGCGGCCAGCGGCAGCGCGTGAACATCGCGCGGGCACTGGCACTGCAGCCGCGCATGGTGATCCTCGACGAAGCCGTCTCCGCGCTCGACAAGTCGGTGGAAGCACAGGTCATCAACCTGCTGCTCGACCTGAAGACCGAGTTCGGGCTGACCTACGTGTTCATCAGCCACGACCTCAACGTGGTGCGCTACGTGAGCGACCGCGTCATGGTGATGTACCTGGGCCAGGTGGCCGAGATCGGCCCGGCCGATGCGCTGTACGACGCGCCCGCTCACCCCTACACGCGTGCGCTGCTGTCCTCCATGCCGTCGATGGACCCTGACCACCGCACCGAAGAAGCGGCGCTCGCGGGCGATCCGCCGAACCCCATCAACCCGCCCTCGGGCTGCCGCTTTCATCCGCGCTGCGCGCTGGCCGCGCCGGTGTGCGCCAAGGTCGTGCCCGAACGCATCGTCACCGGCTCGCAGCATGCGGTGAGCTGCCTGATCCACGAAGCCGGCAGCGGGCATCCGATGGCCATCGAAACGCAGAGGCAGGCAGCATGAGCGCCGCGCCGGGCCGCCCCAAGCAAGCTCGCACCGCAGTGCGAAGCACGAAGGTACCCCAATGAGCGACAACAACGAACCGATGGTCCGCCTGCGCGACCTCAGCGTTACCTTCAGCGGCGGACGCAAGCCGGTGCACGCCGTCAGCGGCGTGAGCCTCGAAGTGCAGCGCGGCGAGGTCGTCGCGCTGATCGGCGAATCCGGCTCGGGCAAGAGCGTGACCATGCGCACCCTGCTGCGCCTGCACCCCGAGCGCCGCACCCGCATGGGCGGCACGGTGCAGGTGGCCGGCCGCGACGTGCTCGCGATGTCGCAGCGCGAGCTGGCCGACTTCCGCGGCAAGGTCGCGTCGATGATCTTCCAGGAGCCGCTGCTGGCGCTCGACCCGGTGTATTCGGTAGGCGCGCAGATCGTCGAGTCGATCCGCCGGCACGAATCCGTCTCGCAGGCCGAGGCGCAACAACGTGCGCTGGCGCTGTTCGAGCGCGTGCGCATTCCAAGCCCCGAACGGCGCCTGCAGGCCTACCCGCACGAGATGTCGGGCGGCATGCGCCAGCGCGCCATGATTGCACTGGCACTCGCCTGCAAGCCCCAGCTGCTGCTGGCCGACGAGCCCACCACTGCGCTCGACGCCACGGTGCAAATTCAGATCCTGCTGCTGCTGCGCGAGCTGCAGCGCGACCTGGGGCTGTCGGTGATCTTCGTCACGCACGACATCGGCGCCGCCGTCGAGGTGGCCGACCGCATCGCGGTGATGTATGCCGGCCGCATCGTCGAGGAAGGCACTGCGCGCGAGCTGATCCGCTCGCCGCGCCATCCGTACACGATCGCGTTGCTCAAGAGCCGCGCGCACGGTGCGCTGGCGCGCGGCACGCGGCTCGAAACCATCGGCGGCGCGCCGCCCGACCTGTCCGCGCTGCCGCCCGGCTGCGCCTTTGCCGAACGCTGCGCGCTCGCAAGCGATGCCTGCCGCACCGCGCAACCACCGGTGGTCGAGCTCGCGCCGAACCACCGCGTGCGCTGCATCCACACCGATGCCGCGGCGGCCATTGCGCCGGTGCTCGTCGCCTGACTGACAACCTCCACAAACCGTTCACCGCCATGCCTCTGCAAGACCCCGCCCACGCCTTCGTTCCGTACCCCGATGCGCCGGTGCCGCGCGCTGCGACCGGTCCGCTGGCCGACCTGAGCTTTGCGGCGAAAGACCTGTTCGACGTGGCCGGCTACCCCACGGGCGGCGGCAATCCCATCGTGCTGGCGATGTCGGGCATCAAGACCCGCACCGCGCCGACCGTGCAGAAGCTGCTCGATGCCGGCGCCCGCTTTGCCGGCAAGACCGTGACCGACGAACTGGCGTTCTCGATGAACGGCAACAACGCGCATTTCGGCGCGCCGATCAACGGTGGAGCGCCGCTGCGCATCACTGGCGGTTCGTCATCAGGCTCGGCTTCGGCCGTGTCGTCGAACCTGTGCGACTTCGCGCTGGGCACAGACACCGGCGGTTCGGTGCGCGCGCCGGCCAACCACTGCGGCCTGTACGGCCTGCGCCCCACCCACGGCCGCGTGAGCCTCGAAGGCGCGCTCGACCTCGCACCCAGCTTCGACACCTGCGGCTGGTTCGCGCGCGACATCGGCACCTTCGCGCGCGTGGCCGATGTGCTGCTGGGCGCCGACGCCACGCCCCTGCCCGAACGCGTGCGGCTGCTGCGGCCCGACGACGTCTGGGCGCTGGCCGTGCCCGCCGCAATCGAAGCGCTGAAGGGCGCTGCCGACCGCGTGCAGGGCCTGCTCGGTGCCGCCAAGGGCACCACGGTGGCGCTGGAATCCTTCGACACGATGTACTGGAACTTCCGCTACCTGCAGTCGCGCGAGGCCTGGCTCACCGATGGCCCACTCATCGAACGCTACGCGCCGCCGCTCGGCCCGGGCGTGGCCGAACGCTTTGCGTGGTCGCGCGAAGTGACCGATGCGCAGGTTGCAGCGGGCCGCACCTTCCGCACCGCATTCCGTGAGCACCTGGCCGCGCTGCTCGGCACCGACGGCGTGCTGCTGATGCCGACCATGCCCGACATCGCACCGCTGCGCAGCGACAGCGAAGCCGCGCTGGAGGACTACCGCAACCGTGCGATCCGCATGCTGTGCATCGCGGGCCTGGCGGGCTTTCCGCAGCTCTCGATGCCGCTGGCTTCGCGCGACGGTGCGCCGCTGGGCATTTCGCTGCTCGGACCGGCGGGGTCGGACCGATCGCTGGTTGCGCTGGCGCAGCGCATCGTGGGCTGAGGCCGGGGCGGCATCTTTCGGCCACCGTTAAAGTCGCCCCGAAAGCCCACCTCGGGCTCGGGAGCATCCATGCTGAGCTGGCAAGAAGCCGACATCCTTTCCGTCCTCGACCAGTGTTGCGAGAACTATGTGTTCCCGATGCTGGACAACGGCTATGTCTATCTCGCGGCCACGCGCATGTCGCTGTACCGGTCGCCGCACGATTGGGCCATGGTCATCGAAGTGTTTGGCTTCTCGCCAAGGTCAGGTATTCCCGACACACACGTGCACACCTTCGCCAGCCGGCTGCACGACCGCGCCCCGGGGACGAACTACGTCAACCGAGAGGCCTACGACAACTATCTTGCGCACAACCCGCACAACGAATCACGCTTCGTCTACCCCATCGAGGAAGGCGGATGGCAGGATGCCGAGAACCTCGAATGGGTTGCCGCCGGTGACAGGCACGAATTGACCCTGCGAGGCCAGACGATTCCAACGCCATCTCTGGCGGATTGCCGCGCCCACCGAATCGTCCCGCTGGACGAGGGTCGGCTCCACACCTTCGAACTCTGCCGCATCCTCGCAGCCACCCACCGCGACGACGTGCTGGCCACCGCAGCGGAGCGCCGCGCCAACGTGCTGCCGGAGATGGCTCAGATCCTGCAGCTCGAAGAATGGCATCACCCCGATGTCGTCGATGCACAGCACCGGCCCAGCAACTCGGCAACTTTCCAGCGGCTGGTCAGGGCGCTGGTGACCGGCGACACCGCGCACTACGAGCCCACGCTCAATCCGAACACCCATTGGATCAACTGGCCAGAAGGTGGCACCCTCTAGCCAACTTCTGCGTCGTCGCCTAACCAGGCAGGCTCGCCAGTTGCACGCTGCCGCTCTGCCGAAGAAAGCAGACGTCGCAATCGACGCCGCCTCCCGCGCGCTCGATCACCACGAAGTCGCCCGCATCTACCGCCAGCAGCGCGTGATGCCAGGTGCCGGGCGCGAGCACCACGCCCTGGCGCCCGTCGGTGACGAAAGCCGCGAGTTGCTGTGCCGAGGTGGGCGCCTCGCCCGCGCGGGCGACCACGATCACGAAGCGCCTGTCGCCCAGCGGCACGAAGGTCTGGCTGCCGAGCGCGTGGCGCTCCATCTCCGACACCTCGTGCGGAAAGCGCCGCGCCTGCGCGCGGAACAGCGCGAGCATCGGCCGTCCGCCTTCGGCGTCTAGCCGCAGGTCGCCGAGCAGGTCGAAGCGCTGTGCATTGCCTCCGTTGATGGGCCGGCCCTCGCCGGTGGGTGCCTCGATCACGGTGCCATACGGGGCAAAGGCATGGGAAGTCAGCGGCTGCGCGACGAGCAACGCTGCGCTGGCGGGAGAAAAATCGTTCATGCCGCAATTGCAGCAGAAAGCATGCCTTCCGCCACGCGAGGGATACTGTTCGCCATGAGCACGACAGAGCCCCAGTTGATCGCCCCGGCGCTTGCCGACGGCGGCCTCGCCGCCATGTTCACGGCACCGGGCGGCGCCCAGGCCTTTGCCGTACGCTGGCAAGGCGGCGTGCACGGCTATCTCAACCAGTGCCCCCATGCAGGCGGGCCGCTTGATTTCGAAGGCCAGGTGCTGGAAAGTTCAGGCCGCTTCCTGATGTGCGCGCGGCACGGCGCCATCTTCGAGCCCGACACCGGCAAATGCGTCGGCGGCCCCTGCCGCGGCGCACGGCTCACGCCGCTGGCGGTGCATGAAAAAGCGGACGGCAGCGTGTGGCTCGGCCAGGCCGAATGAAGACGAAGACAACCCTCCAGGAGAAAAAGATATGCGCAGCAACAACAGGCTTCACCCCCTCACCCTGTCGGTCACGGCCCTCGCCTTCGCCGGCCTCATGGCGGGCTGCACCGGCATGTCGCCCGGCAGCGGCAAGGCCTTCACGGGCATGAAGGTCACGTCGAGCGCCTTCGGCGACAACGGCGTCATTCCGGCCGACTACGCCGGCGCGGGCGACTGCGGCGGCAAGAACGTGTCGCTGCCCGTGGCGTGGAGCAACCTGCCGGCCAAGACCAAGTCGGTCGCCGTGCTGGTGTTCGACCCCGACGGCGCGGCCGGCCTCGGTGTGTCGCACTGGGTGGCCTACAACATCGCGGCCGAGCGTGGCGAGCTCAAGGCGGGCGAAGGCCAGGCGGGCTCGAACTTCAACTTCACCATGGGCCCGAACGTGGCCGGTGCGCCTGCCTATCGCGGCATGTGCCCGCCGGTGGGCGACCGGCCGCATCACTACGTGATGACCGTGGTTGCCACCGACTTCGCACCGGGCAGCCTGCCGGCAGGCCTTGCGCGCGACGCCCTGCTGGCCGCGCTCAAGGGCCATGCACTGGGCGGGCAGAGCGTGGTGGGCCTCTACAGCCGCTGAATGCAGCGGGTGCGCGAGTAATAATTAAGGCTTCAGTTCGCCGGCATTCGTCAGCCATGGCTGCAGCCGCTTCTTCGAAAGCTTCATCGATGGCCCAGCCCGCTGCCGCGTCTTCCCCCTCTTCGGCCCCACCGTCCATCGGCGACCTCGACGCCATGTTCGACCTGGCGCCCGTCTCGCTCTGGATCGAAGACTACGGCGACCTCAAGCGCAAGCTCGACGGCTGGCGCGCCGAGGGCGTGACCAACCTGGTGGCGCACCTGCATGCAGACCCGCAGCGCGTGAGCGACTGCATGGCGCTGCTGAAGGTGCTGCGGGTCAACCAGCACACGCTGAAACTCTTTGCCGCCGACAGCCAGGAAACCCTGCTGGGCGCGCTGGACCGCGTGTTCCGCGGCGACATGTCGGCCACCGTGGTGCACGAGCTCGACCAGCTGTGGCACGGCCAGCTCACCTTCGAGAGCGAGACCGTCAACTACGCGCTCGACGGCCGGCGGCTCGACGTGCGCGTGCGTGCCCGTGTGCTGCCGGGGTACGAAGACAGCTGGAGCCGCGTGCTGGTGTCGCTCGACGACGTTACCGAGCGCGTGGCCGCGCAGCGCCTGCGCGACGAGAGCGCCATGTACGCGCGCAGCCTGTTCGACCGCTCGCCCGTGTCGCTGTGGGTGGAAGACTTCAGCGCGGTGCGCTCGCTGCTCGAGAGCATCCGCGCACGCGGCATCACCGACTTCGCCACCTTCATCAAGGTGCACCCCGACTTCGTCGCGCGCTGCATGCAGGAGATTCGCGTCATCGACGTGAACCACGAAACGCTGCGCATGTTCGGCGCGCCCGACCTGCCCACGCTGCTGGGCAGCATCTCGCGCATCTTCCGCGACGAGATGCGCGAATCGTTCGCCGAGCAATTGCAAGACCTGTGGAACGGCAAGACCGTGCAGCATCGCGAGGTGCTCAACTATTCGCTGTCGGGCGAGGTGCTGAACATCCACATGCAGTTCGCGGTGCAGGAAGACCGGCAGGGCACCTGGGACCTGGTGCTGGTGTCGCTGGTCGACATCACCGCGCGCAAGAAGGCCGAGGCCTATCTGGAGTACCTCGGCAAGCACGACGTGCTCACGCAGCTGTGCAACCGCACCTACTACACCGAGGAGCTGAACCGCCTGTCGCGCAAGGGCCCCTGGCCGGTGTCGATCGTGGCCATCGACCTCAATGGCCTGAAGCAGATCAACGACCATGAAGGCCACGCCGCCGGCGACTCGCTGCTGCGCCGCATGGGCGAGGTGCTCGACAAGGCCGTCGACCCGCCGGCCTGGCCCGCGCGCATCGGCGGCGACGAATTCGCGGTGCTGCTGCCGATGACCGACGAGCGCGGCGCCGAGGCAATGCGCGAGCGCATCCTCACGCTGCTCGAAATGAACAACCAGTTCCACGCGGGGCAAAGCGGCCACGCCTTGAGCCTGGCCATCGGGCTCGCAACCTGCCATGGAGACGAGTCGCTGGAGGTTGCGCTGCAGCGGGCGGACCGGGCGATGTATGTCGACAAGTCACGGCATTACGAGAGTACAGCGGCAGAGCGGCGACAGCTGTAGCCATCAACACCAGGATGGCCAGACCGACAGTGTGTGAAAGTTGCGATTGCTGAAAAGAACCGATGCCCATTGAAGGCCTTGCCGAAGCCCTGATCCGACCCGTGATCGAACTGGTGCTGCAGCCCGTCGCGGAGGCCGTACTGCACCTGGCCGGCTACGTCACCGGATTCATCGTCGTTCCGGTCGCCACACTGGGACTCGTTGTCGTCGAGCAGCCCGAGGAAGGCGTCGACGCGATGACCTCGCGCTGGCTCAGAGCGCCCAGCGGGCGCATCGTGCTCAGCATGGACTGGGGCAGCGTAGTCGGCTTTCTTACCTGGCTGTTGATCGGCGTAGTGGCTCTATTGATCTACTTCACGTCCGGGCCTTCATAGCCAGGCACCCGAACCCGCTCCAGAATGAAATCGATGAACGTCCGGATCGCCCGCGTGTGCTGGCGGTTCGGCATGTAGAGCATGAACATCTGCGTGCCGAAGATGCTCAGGCGCCAGTCGTCGAGCGTGGTCACGACGTCGCCTTTGCGCACGTCTTCCTGCACCACGTAGTCGGGCACGAGCCCGATGCCCAGCCCCGCGAGGATGGCCTGGCGCAGGAACAGGAAGTTTTCCGAGATCAGCGTCGGCTCCAGGATCACTTCGCGCCTCGTCTCGCCTTGGTAGGCCGACACGCGCAGCTGTCGCCCGATGACGGCGGCGGTGACCACCGGCGCGCCCTGCAGTGCGTCCAGCTGCACCGGCAGCGGGTTCTTCGCCGCGTAGTCGGTTGAAGCGCAGGCCACATAACGCACCGGCCCCATCTCGCGCGCCACCAGGTTCTGCGGCGGCTCGGGAATCACGCGGATCGCGATGTCGACTTCGTCGCGCAGCAGGTCTTCGATGCGGTTCTCGAACACCACGTCGAGCACGATGCCGGGGTACTGGCGCTTGAAGTCGATCAGCCAGTCGGCCATCACCAGCTGGCCGTAGCCGCTGGGCACGCTCAGGCGCACGCGGCCCTGCAGGCCCTGCCCCAGCGTCGTTACCGATTCGCGGGCCGCCAGCAGCTCGCCCTGGATGGCCACGCCGTGCTGGTAAAGCCGCAGGCCGATTTCGGTCGGCTCGGCGCGCCGGGTGGTGCGCCGCACCAGCTGCGCGCCCACCGAGCGCTCCAGCTGGTTCAGGTGATAGCTGACGTTGGCGCGGCTCATCTTGAGCCGGCGGGCCGCCGCGCTCAGGTTGCCGGCGTCAAGAATTTCCACCAACAAAGTGAGCGACTGGAGGTCCATGGGCCGATTGTGTCAAAAATTCTTTGACAGTCTGTCAACCGCCTATGCAATTGTCAAAGCGGCGCAGCGGGCAAAGAATGCTGGGTTCACCCCCAGAGCCTCGAACCACACGGTTCGCAACGCAAAGAGACAAGCAAGCACATGGCCACCACAACTCCCAGCCCCTCCACGTCCAACGGTCCCGTCACCTTCCAGCGTCGAGGCGACGTGTTCGTGGTCACCATCGACAACCCGCCCGTCAACGCCCTGGGCGTGGATGTGCGCCGCGGCCTCGTGGGCGCCATCGACGCGGCCGAGGCCGACAGTGCTGCCGCGGCGGTGCTGATCGTCGGCGCGGGCCGCAACTTCATCGCCGGTGCGGACATCCGCGAGTTCGGCAAGACGCCGCAGCCGCCGTCGCTGCCCGAGGTCTGCCTGAAGATCGAGAACTGCACAAAGCCGGTAGTCGCCGCCATCCACGGCGCCGCACTGGGTGGCGGACTCGAAGTGGCGCTGTCGGCGCACTACCGCCTCGCCTCGCCCACCGCCAAGCTCGGCCTGCCCGAAGTGGCACTGGGCCTCTTGCCCGGCTCGGGCGGCACGCAGCGTGCGCCGCGCCTCATCGGCGTGAAGCCCGCGCTCGAGCTGATGCTCAGCGGCCGCCATGCGGGCGCGAAGGAAGCGCTGTCGCTCGGCCTCGTCGACCGCCTCGGCACCGATGCCGACGCGCTGGCTGAAGGCCTTGCCTATGCGCAGGAGTTGATCGCCGCCAAGGCCCCGGTGCGCCGCACGCGCGAAGCCGGCGCGCTGGCCGACAAGGAAGCCAGCCGCGCCGCCCTAGAAGCCGCGCGCGCCGACACCGCGAAGAAGAGCCGCGGCCTGTTCTCGCCGATGAAGATCATCGAAGCCGTCGAGGCCGCGCTCACGCTGCCCTTCGACGAAGGCATGGCGCTGGAACGCAAGCTGTTCCTGCAGTGCATCGACAGCCCGCAGCGCGCCGGCCTGATCCACGCCTTCTTCGCCGAGCGCGAAGTGCTGAAGGCGCCCGAGACCAAGAGCGCGAAGCCGCGCGCGCTGGAGTCGGCCGGCATCATCGGCGGCGGCACCATGGGCGCGGGCATCGCGGTGGCGATGCTCGACGCGGGCATGCCAGTGACCATGATCGAGCGCGACGACGCCCAGCTCGCGCGCGGCCGAGCCAACGTGGAGAAGGTGTACGACGGCCTCATCAAGAAGGGCCGCATGACGCCCGAGGCCAAGGCCGCCGTCATGGCGCGCTTCTCGGGCTCCACGTCTTATGACGCGCTCGCGCAGGTCGACATCGTGGTCGAGGCCGTGTTCGAGGAAATGGGCGTCAAGAAGGCCGTGTTCGCCGAGCTCGACCGCGTGTGCAAGCGCGGCGCGGTGATCGCCACCAATACCTCGTACCTCGACATCGACCAGATCGCTGACAGCATCTCGCGCCCGCAGGACGTGGTGGGCCTGCACTTCTTCTCGCCCGCCAACATCATGAAGCTGCTGGAGATCGTGGTGCCCGCCAAGGTGAGCGCCGACGTGGTCGCCACCGGCTTCGAGCTTGCGAAGAAGCTCAAGAAGGTGCCGGTGCGCGCCGGCGTGTGCGACGGCTTCATCGGCAACCGCATCCTCGCGGTGTACCGCCAGGCCGCCGACCACATGATGGAAGACGGCGCCTCGCCCTATCAGATCGACGAAGCGGTGCGCAACTTCGGCTACCCGATGGGCCCGTTCCAGGTGTCCGACCTGGCCGGCGGCGACATCGGCTGGGCCACGCGCAAGCGCAAGGCCGCCACGCGCGACCCGCAAGCGCGCTACGTGCAGGTGGCCGACCGCATCTGCGAGCGCGGCTGGTTCGGCCAGAAGACGCAGCGCGGCTACTACCTGTACCCCGAAGGCGCGCGCACCGGCGTGCCCGACCCCGAGGTGCTGGCCATCATCGATGCCGAGCGCGAACGCGCGGGCATCAAGCCGCGCGCCTTCACCGAGGAAGAAATCATGCGCCGCTACATGGCCGCGATGGTCAACGAAGGCGCCAACGTCGTGCTCCAGCGCATCGCCCTGCGCCCGCTCGACGTGGACGTGACCTTCCTCTACGGCTACGGCTTTCCGCGCCACCGCGGCGGCCCGATGAAATACGCCGACACCGTGGGACTGCCCAAGGTGCTGGCCGACATCCGCGAGTTCGCCAAGGAAGACCCGATCTTCTGGAAGCCCTCGCCGCTGCTGGTCGAGCTGGTCGCGCAAGGCGCCGATTTCGCCAGCCTCAATCAATCCGAGTAATCAGAGTCCATTCCAGTCAGCCGTCCAGGAGACATTCCCATGCGTGAAGCCGTCATCGTTTCCACCGCCCGCACCCCGCTCACCAAGGCGCACCGCGGCGAATTCAACATCACCCCCGGCCCCACGCTGGCGGCCTTCGCGGTGAAGGCTGCGGTCGAGCGCTCCGGCCTCGATGCGGCGCTGATCGAGGACGCGATCCTCGGCTGCGGCTACCCCGAAGGCACCACCGGCCGCAACATCGCGCGCCAGGCCATCATCCGCGCGGGCCTGCCGATCAGCATCGCCGGCACCACGGTCAACCGCTTCTGCGCCTCGGGCCTGCAGGCGATTGCAATGGCCGCGGGCCGCATCGTGGTGGACGGCGCGCCGGCCATGATCGCGGGCGGCGTCGAAAGCATCTCGCAGATCCGCTCGCGCAGCGCCACCGACAGTGGCGACAGCGGCATGGACCCGTGGATCGTCGAGCACAAGCCCGAGCTGTACATGGCGATGATCGAAACCGCCGACATCGTGGCAAAGCGCTACGGCATTACCCGCGAGGCGCAGGACCGCTTCTCCGCCGAGAGCCAGCGCCGCACCGAAGAAGCGCAGATCGCCGGCCGCTACAAGGACGAGATCGTCGCCTGCACCACCACGATGGCCGTGACCGACAAGGAGACGAAGGAGGTCACCTACCGCGAAGTCACCGCCACCGAAGACAACTGCAACCGCCGCGGCACCACCTACGAGGCGCTCGCCAAGCTGAAGCCCGTGATGGGCGAGGACAAGTTCGTCACCGCAGGCAACGCCTCGCAGCTGTCGGACGGCGCATCGGCCTGCGTGCTGATGGAAGCCAAGGACGCCGAGCGCGCCAACATCAAGCCGCTGGGCGCCTTCCGCGGCCTCGCAGTTGCCGGTTGCGAGCCCGACGAAATGGGCATCGGTCCGGTGTTCGCAGTGCCCAAGCTGCTCGCGCGCCACGGCCTCAAGGTGCAGGACATCGGCCTGTGGGAGCTCAACGAAGCCTTCGCCTCGCAGTCGATCTACTGCCAGGACAAGCTGGGCATTCCGTCAGAGCTTCTGAACGTGAACGGCGGCGCAATCTCCATCGGCCACCCCTTCGGCATGACCGGTGCGCGCCTCACGGGCCACGTGCTCATCGAAGGCAAGCGCCGCGGCGCAAAGTACGCCGTGGTCACGATGTGCATCGCCGGCGGCATGGGCGCGGCCGGCCTGTTCGAAATCTATTGAGGAGCCTGCGATGGACCTGAACTTCACCCCCGAAGAAGAAGCCTTCCGCAGCGATGTGCGCGCCTTCCTGGCCGACAAGCTGCCCGTGCGGCTGTCGGAGAAAGTGCGCGGCGGCAAGATCCTTGAGAAGGCCGACATGCAGGAGTGGCACGCCATCCTCAACGAGCGCGACTGGCTGGCCAACCACTGGCCCGAGCAGTACGGCGGCCCGGGCTGGACGGCAGTAGAGAAGTTCATCTTCGAGAACGAATGCGCTCTGGCCTTCGCGCCGCGCATCGTGCCCTTCGGCGTGAACATGCTCGGCCCGGTGCTCATCAAGTACGGCAACGAGGCGCAGAAAAGCTACTGGCTGCCGCGCATCCTGAACGGTGCCGACTGGTGGTGCCAGGGCTATTCGGAACCCGGCGCAGGCTCCGACCTGGCAGCCGTGAAGACCTCGGCCGTGCGCGGCATCGACGCGCAAGGCGACCACTACATCGTGAACGGCCAGAAGACCTGGACCACGCTGGGCCAGCACGCCAACATGATCTTCTGCCTGGTGCGCACGAATCGCGAGGCGAAGAAGCAGGAAGGCATCAGCTTCCTGCTGATCGACATGAACTCGCCCGGCGTGGAAGTGCGCCCGATCATCACGCTCGACGGCGAGCATGAAGTCAACGAGGTGTTCTTCTCCGACGTGCGCGTGCCCGCCGAGAACCTCGTGGGCGAAGAGAACAAGGGCTGGACCTGCGCCAAGTACCTGCTGACCTACGAGCGCACCAACATCGCGGGCGTGGGCTTCTCGGTGGCCGCGCTCGAACAGCTCAAGGGCATTGCCGCCACGCAGACGAAAAACGGCAAGCCCCTGGCCGAAGACCCGGCCTTTGCAGCGCGCATGGCGCGCGTCGAGATCGACCTGGAGAACATGAAGACCACCAACCTGCGCGTGATCGCGGCGGTGGCCGGCGGCGGTGTGCCCGGCGCGGAAAGCTCGATGCTGAAGATCCGCGGCACCGAGATCCGCCAGGAAATCTCTTCGCTGGCCCGCCGCGCGATGGGCGTGTACGGCCGCCCCTTCATCGCAGAAGCGCTGAAGGACGGCTTCACGGGCGAGACCTTCGGACCAGCTTATGCATCGGCTGCCGCCTCGCGCTACTTCAACAACCGCAAGCTGTCGATCTTCGGCGGCTCGAACGAAATCCAGAAGAACATCATCAGCAAGATGATCCTGGGCCTGTAAGGAGACATGCAATGAACTTCGAACACACCGAAGACCGGCGCATGCTCGCCGACAGCCTGAACCGCTTCATCACCGAGCAGTACGCGTTCGACGCGCGCGACCGCATCGCGAAATCGGAGCACGGGTTCAGCAAGGAAATCTTCCAGCAGTTCGCCGAACTGGGCGTGATTGGCGCGCTGTTCAGCGAGGCCGATGGCGGCTTCGGCGGCGGCGGTTTCGACATCGCGGTGGTCTTCGAGGCACTGGGCCGCGGCCTGGTGGTAGAGCCGCTGCTGGGCGCGGTGATGGTCGGCGAGGCGATCAGCGCCACCGGCACCGACGCGCAGAAGGAAAAGCTCGGCGACATCATCAACGGCGTGACCGTGGCAGCCTTTGCGCACGACGAGGCCGACACGCACTACGAGCGCACGCGCGTGGCCACCAAGGCCGAGCGCAGTGGCGATGGCTGGGTGCTCCACGGCGCCAAGGCTGTCGTGCCGCAGGGCGAGCAGGCCGACCTGTTCCTCGTCTCCGCCCGAACCTCGGGCAAGGTGGACGACGAAGCCGGCATCTCGCTGTTCCTCGTGCCCGCGAAGACGGCAGGCCTCACGGTGCGCGGCTGCCCCGCCATCGACGGTGGCCGTGTCGCCGAACTCTCGTTCGACGGCGTGAAGCTGGGCGCCGATGCACTGCTGGGCACCGAAGGCCAGGGCCACGCTACGCTGGAACGCGCCATCGGCCGCGGCGTGCTCGCACTGTGCGCCGAAGCGCTGGGCGCGATGGAGGCGGCCAAGACCGCGACGCTGGAGTACCTGCGCACGCGCAAGCAGTTCGGCACGCTGATCGGCAGCTTCCAGGCCCTGCAGCACCGCATGGCCGACCTGCTGCTGGAGATCGAACAGGCCCGCTCGGCCGTCATCAACGCCGCGGCAGCCATCGACACCGGCGACCGCCTGACGCGCGAGCGTGCGCTGTCGGCCGCCAAGTTCAGCATCGGCCGCATCGGCGCGCTGGTGGCGGAAGAAAGCATCCAGATGCACGGCGGCATCGGCATGACGTGGGAGCTGCCGATGCCCCACTACGCCAAGCGCCTCGTGATGATCGACCACCAGCTGGGCGACGAAGACCATCATCTGCAGCGCTACATTGCCCTTGGCAAAGAGTCCGGCAAGGAGCTCGCGGCATGAGCGAAAACAAGACCGTGCTGATCTCGCAGGAAGGCGCCGTACGCATCCTGACCAACAGCAACCCCGGCGCACGCAACGCGATCACGCCGACGCTGTACGCCGAGCTGTCGGTCGCGCTTGCCGACGCACAGAACGACCCCGAGGTCGGCGCCATCGTCTTCACCGGCGCGGGCGACTTCTTCTGCTCAGGCGGCGACCTCAACCTGCTGGCCAAGCGCCGCGAGCTGCCCGCCTCGGAGCGCCGCGAGAAGCTCGAAGGCCTGCACGACCTGATCCGCGCGATCCGCGATTCCGGCAAGCCCGTGATCGCGGCGGTCGAAGGCGGCGCAGCCGGTGCTGGACTGTCTATGGCGCTGGCCTGCGACATGCTGGTGTCGGCGCGCGACGCCTTCTTCACCGTCGCCTACGTCAAGGTCGGCCTCACGCCGGACGGCGGCGCCACGGCCTTCCTCTCGGAGTTCGTCTCGCGCCAGGTGCTGACCGAGATGTGCCTCACCGGCGACCGCATGCCGGCCGAGCGCCTGCACGCGCTGGGCGCGGTCAACCGCCTGACCGACAAGGGCGCGGCGCTGGCCGAAGCCATCGCGCTCGCAGCCAAGGTGGCAAGCGGCCCGCAACGCGCGAGCGCCCGCATCAAGACGCTGTGCCGCCAGGCACACCGCGCCACGCTGGAAGAGCAGCTCGACGCCGAGGCCGTGTTCATGGTCGAGTCGCAGGCGGATGCTGAAGCGGCCGAAGGCATCGGCGCGTTCCTCGGCAAGCGCAAGGCCGACTTCGTCGCGCTGCGCCGACAGAAGCAGGACGCGTCCTGACACGCGCCGTGCTCACCCTTCCAACCTCTTGCACGCAGGTGCGGAGGTTTTTCGTCTTTCTGGAGCTGCCATGTCTTCGCTGAATTCCTCGCTGCCGCTTGCCGGCGTGCGCGTCCTCGATCTGTCCCGCATCCTCGCGGGCCCCTGGTGCGGCATGGTGCTGGCCGACATGGGTGCCGAAGTCATCAAGGTGGAGCACCCCGGCCGCGGCGACGACACGCGCGACTGGGGCCTGCGTGTCGGCAAGACCGAGACCGCCTACTTCAACAGCGTGAACCGCAACAAGCGCTCGGTCACGCTCGACCTGCAGACGCCCGAAGGCCAGCAGCTCGCGCGCGACCTCGCGAAGCAATGCGACGTGGTGATCCAGAACTTCAAGTTCGGCGGCATCGACAAGCTGGGCCTGGGCTACGAACAGCTGAGCAAGGAGCAGCCGGGCCTCATCTACTGCTCGATCTCGGGCTACGACCGCACCGGCCCCGAAGCCGCACGGCCGGGTTATGACCTCGTGGTGCAAGGCGAAGCCGGCCTGATGGCGCTGAACGGCGAAGCCAACCAGCCGCCGCTGAAGTTCGGCGTGGCTGCCGTCGACCTGTTCACCGGCATGTACTCGGCGCAGGCCATCCTGGCGGCGCTGTACCAGCGCGAGAAGACCGGCAAGGGCCGGCATGTCGAGATGGCGCTGTTCGACTGCGGCCTGATGATCACCGCCTACTACGGCCTCGAAGCGCTGCTGATGGGCGAAGACCCGCCGCGCTACGGCAACTCGCACCCGTCGATCGTGCCCTACGGCGTGTTCGATGCGGCCGACGGCCCGCTGGTCATCACGGTGGGCAACAACGCGCAGTTCGCACGCTTCTGCACCGACGTGATCGAACGGCCCGACCTCGCTGCCGACGAGCGCTTCAAGACCAACATCCTGCGTTCGGCCAACCGCGCGGTGCTGCTGCCCGAGCTGCACGCCGAGCTGGCGAAGCGCCAGCGCGCCGACCTGCTCGCGAAGCTCACCGCCTCGGGCATTCCGTGCGGCGAAGTGCTGGGCCTGCTCGAAGCGCTGCAATCGAAGCGGGCGACCGATGCCGGCCTGGTCACCACGCAGCCGCACCCGGTGGCCGGCACGGTCAACGTGCTGGCGCCGCCCTACCGTTTCGACGGCGAGCGCCTGCCAGTGCGCAGCGCGCCGCCCACACTGGGCGAAGGCACGCACGACGTGCTGCAGTCCCTGCTCGGCCTGTCGGATGAAAAGCTGGCCGCGCTCAAAACAAGTGGCGTCGTCTGAAGAAGACAGACGCCCGCATTTCCAAAGTAGACAAGACCCAATGGCATCCTTTTCTTCCCTTCGCAGTTCCCTTCGCAGTCCCGTTCGCCGCGCCCTTCTCGCACTCGCCTTGCCCCTGGTGGCCGGCACCGCCTTCGCGCAGGCCTGGCCCGCCAAGCCGATCACGCTGATCGTGCCCTTCCCGCCCGGCGGCCCGACCGACGTGGCCTCGCGCATCGTGGCGCAGAAGATGTCGGTCGCGCTCAAGCAGAGCATCGTGATCGACAACCGCAGCGGCGCATCGGGCACCGTGGGGGCTGCTGCCGCGGCCCGCGCCGCGCCCGATGGCTACACCTTCGTGATGCTGGCCACGCCCACGCTGCTGGCCTCGCACCTGTACGGCCCCACCGGCTACGACATCTTCAAGAACTTCACGCCCGTGGGCTCGGTGTACGACCTGCCGATCGTGCTGGTGGTCAACCCCAAGTCGCTGCCCGACGTGACCGGCGTGCAGGGCCTGATCGCCAAGGCCAAGGCCGAAGGCGGCAAGCTCAACTACACGAGCGCGGGCGCCGGTAGCTTCGGCCACCTGACGACCGAGCAGCTGAAGACCATCGGCAAGTTCGACATGCAGCACGTGCCCTACCGCGGCAGCGCGCCGGCCGTCACCGACCTGATCGGTGGCCAGGTGCCCGCGATGTTCTCCGACCTCGTGGGCGTGCTGCCGCACATCAAGGCCGGCAAGCTGCGCGCCATCGCGGTCGGCTCGGGCCAGCGCGTGAGCCTGCTGCCCGATGTGAAGACGGTGGCTGAGCAAGGATTCCCCGGCTTCGACGCAACCTCGTGGGGCGGCCTGCTGGCGCCGGCCGGCACGCCCAAGGACGTGATCGACCGCATGAGCGCCGAACTCAAGACCGCGCTGGCCGACAAGGAAGTGCAGGACAAGCTCCAGAGCGTCGGCACCTTCTCGGCCTACCGCACGCCCGAGCAGACGGGCGTGCGCATGCGCGAGGACTTCGAGCGCTGGGGCAAGGTCATTCGCGACAACCACATCACGAACCAGTAAAACTGGCCGGGCCGGCAGGGCGACAACACCAAGGAGACAAGACATGACAGACAAGCACGACAACAACTACAGCACCCCCGTCGGCGCGCCCTTCCGCCCCGCCCTTCCCGTTCGCAGCCTCGCCGACATCCGCAAGCTCGAAGAGACGCCGCTGGAGCAGGCGCTCACGGTGCGCAGCACCTACGAGATCTTCCGCAACGCGGGCCACGCCTTCGGCGACAAGACGGCGCTGACCTTCCTGCGCACCGGCAACCCGGCCGACGAACCCATTCGCTGGTCGTACGCCGAACTGCTCGCGCGCATCCACCAGACCGCGAACATGCTGCACACGCTGGGTGTGGGGCCTGACGACGCGGTGGCGGTGCTGCTGCCCGGTTGCCTGGAGTACCACCTCGCGCTGTGGGGCGGCGAGGCGGCCGGCATCGTGCAGCCGCTGAACCCGCTGCTCACCGACGAGAAGCTGGTCGCACTGATGACCGCGGGCCGCGCCAAGGTGCTGATCGCCTACGGCTCGGACAGCGAATCGGGCATGTGGTCGAAGGCGATGCGCCTGCGCGGCCAGGTGCCGACGCTGACCACGGTGCTGCGCGTGGCGCCGCACGACGAGGCACCCGGCACTGCCGGCACGCTGCCTGGAGCAGGATCGGACAGCGCGACCGCGCTGCCGGGCGTTGCCGAGTTCGACGTGCTGCGCGCCGCGCAACCCGACGACCGCCTCGTGAGCGGCCGCGACATCGCGCCTTCCGACATCGCCGCCTACTTCCACACCGGCGGCACCACGGGTGCTCCGAAGCTTGCGCGCCACAGCCACGGCGCGCAGGTGTTCACGGCCTGGGCCAGCGTGCAGGTCGCGGGCATGAACGAGAACGGCATCTCCATCAACGGCTATCCGCTGTTCCACGTGGCGGGCGTGCTGCCGGCCTCGCTGTCGTCGCTGTCGGCCGGTGTGGAAGTGATCATTCCGACGCCCTCGCTGCTGCGCAACAAGGAGGTGCTGGCCAACTACTGGAAGCTGGTGGCGAAGTACCGCCCGACCTCGCTGTCGGCCGTGCCTACCGTGCTCGCGGCGCTGGCCAACGTGCCGCTAGCCGGCGCGGACATTTCATCGATCACCTACTGCCGCACCGGCGCCGCCGTGCTCGCGCCCGAGCTGGCCGCGCGCTTCGAGCGCCTGTTCGGCCTGCACGTGCACGAGAGCCTGGGCATGACGGAGATGGCCGGCATCTCGACCATCACACCGCCGGGCGTCGACGGGCCCGCCGGCTGCGTGGGCTTTCGCCTGCCCTACATGCAGATGCGCGTGGTGGCGCTCGACGAGAACGGCAACGCCAGCGACCGCGAGGTGGCGCCCGGCGAACAGGGCATGGTGCTGTTCAAGTCGCCCAACGTGTTCTCCGGCTTCGTGGACCCGGCCGACAACGCCAAGGCCTTCACGGCCGACGGCTGGCTCGCGACCGGCGACCTGGGCTGGATCGACAGCGAAGAGCGGCTCAACCTCACGGGCCGCTCGAAGGACCTGATCATCCGCAGCGGCCACAACATCGACCCCAAGACCATCGAGGACGCGCTGGGCGCGCATCCGGCCGTGCAGCTGTGCGCCGCGGTCGGCGCGCCCGATGCCTATGCGGGCGAACTGCCGGTGATCTTCGCGACGCTGGTGCCCGGCGCCTCGGCAACGGAAGAAGAGCTGCTGGCCTTCACCGCCGAGCGCGTGGACGAAGCGCCCGCAAAGCCCAAGTGGGTGTCGGTGATCGAGACCATGCCGATGACCAACGTCGGAAAGATCTACAAGCCCGAGCTGCGCGCGATGGCCGCACGCCAGGTGGTGAGCGCGACAGTCGTCGAGGTGTGCGTTTCGCTCGGCCTGCCCGAGGCCGCGCGCCCCGTCGTCAAGACCGAAGGCGAGAGCCTCGTGCGCGTGCTGATCGACAACGCGGCAGCGGGCGCACTGGCCGCATCGCTTCAGGAGCGGCTGCAGAAGGCGCTGGAGCCGCTGCCCTTCAAGACGCGCATCGGGGCGCAGTGATTTTTGAAACCAAGACAGAGAGACAGAGACAAGCCATGACCATCCGCCTTCCGAACCGCCGCGCCCTGCTGTGCGCCGCCGCTTCCGTCGCCACGCTGTGCGCGCTGCCTGCGGCAAATGCCCAGACCGCCTACCCCAACAAGCCGATCCGCATGGTCGTGCCCTTCGCCGCCGGCGGCGCCACCGACGTGCTTGCGCGCGTGATCGGCCAGAAGATGTCGGCCGGCCTGGGCCAGCCCGTCATCATCGACAACAAGCCCGGCGCGGCCGGCATCATCGGCACCGACGCGGTCGCCAAGGCTGCGCCCGATGGCTACACCATCGTGCTGGGGCTGAGCAATTCGCTGATGACCAACGAGTTCTTGTACGAGAAGCTGCCCTACGACACACAGCGCGACCTCACGCTGGTCTACCAGATCGCGATGGCGCCGCTGGTGCTGGTGGTGCACCCGAGCGTTCCCGTGAAGACCGGCCCCGAGCTGCTGAAGTACGTCACCGCCAACAAGGGCAAAGTGGCCTACGGCTCGTACGGCGTGGGCGCATACCCGCACCTGGCTGGCGCGCACATGAGCCTGGCGACGCAGTCCGACATGAACCACGTCGCCTACAAGGGCGAGGCGCCGATGATGCAGGACCTGATCGGCGGCCAGATCCAGATGGCTTATGCCAGCGCGCTGGTGGCCAAGCCGCACATCGACTCCGGGAAGATCCGCGCCATCGGCGTGAGCGGCGAGCGCCGCATGAGCACGCTGCCCAACGTGCCTACGCTGGCAGAGCAGGGCCTGAAGGACGAGGCCTACCGCGTGACGGGCTGGCTCGCCATCGCAGCTCCTGCAAAGACACCGAAACCCATCGTGAACCGCATCGCCGAAGAAGTGCGCAAGGCCACGCAGCAGCCCGACGTGCGCGAACGCGTGGCAGCCATGGGCTTCGAGATCAAGGACAGCTCGCCCGAACTCTTCGCTACCGCCTGGAAGGCGGAGCGCCCGGTGTGGGAGCGCCTCATCAAACAGTCGGGCGCCAAGCTCGAGTAATCCATTTCTTCGTCATTCAAAGGAACAGCCATGAAAGTTCTTGTGCCCGTGAAACGGGTCGTCGACTACAACGTGAAAGTGCGCGTCAAGAGCGACGGCACCGGAGTGGACATTGCCAACGTCAAGATGAGCATGAACCCCTTCGACGAGATCGCCGTTGAAGAAGCCGTGCGCCTGAAGGAAAAGGGCGTGGTCACTGAAGTGATCGCAGTCTCCTGCGGTGATGCCAAGTGCCAGGAAACCCTGCGCACCGCCATGGCCATCGGTGCCGACCGCGGCATCCTCGTGGAAACCACCGAAGAACTGCAGCCCCTGGCCGTCGCCAAGTTGCTCAAGGCGCTGGTGGACAAGGAGCAGCCGTCTCTCATCATCCTGGGCAAGCAAGCCATCGACGACGACGCCAACCAGACCGGCCAGATGCTGGCGGCTCTTGCTGACCTGCCCCAGGCCACCTTCGCCTCCAAGGTCGAAGTCGCTGGCGACAAAGCCACCGTCACCCGCGAAGTCGACGGCGGCCTGGAAACCATCTCCCTCACGCTGCCGGCCGTCATCACCACCGACCTGCGCCTGAACGAGCCGCGCTACGTCACCTTGCCCAACATCATGAAGGCCAAGAAGAAGCAGCTCGACGTCTTCAAGCCCGAAGATCTGGGCGTCGATGTGAAACCCCGCCTGAAGACCCTGAAGGTCTCGGAGCCCCCGAAGCGCGGTGCCGGCATCAAGGTGCCTGACGTTGCAACGCTGGTGGACAAACTGAAGAACGAAGCGAAGGTGATCTGAACATGACCGCACTTGTTATTGCCGAACACGACCACGCGACCGTCAAGCCCGCGACCCTGAACACCGTGACCGCTGCACTCGCCTGCGGCGGCGATGTCCACGTGCTGGTGGCCGGCGCCAATGCCGCCGAAGCCGGCAAGGCCGCCGCGCAAATCGCCGGAGTCTCCAAAGTCATCGTGGCCGACAGCCCCAGCCTCGCTGAAAACCTGGCCGAGAACGTCGCCGCTCAAGTGCTGGCGATCGCATCCAACTACAGCCACATCCTGTTCCCCTCGACCGCCAACGGCAAGAACGTCGCTCCGCGCGTGGCTGCCAAGCTCGATGTGGCCCAGATCAGCGACATCACCAAGGTCGACAGCCCCGACACCTTCGAGCGCCCGATCTATGCAGGCAACGCCATTGCCACCGTGCAGAGCAGTGATGCAACCAAGGTGATCACGGTTCGCACGACCGGCTTCGACGCCGCAGCCGCCACGGGTGGCAGCGCTGCAGTTGAAACGGCCGAAGGCGTCGCAGACAGCGGCAAATCGAGCTTCGTGGGCCGTGAAGTCACCAAGAGCGAACGCCCCGAGCTGACCGCAGCCAAGATCATCGTCTCGGGTGGCCGAGCCCTGGGCAGCGCCGAGAAGTTCACCGAAGTGATGGCCCCTCTGGCCGACAAGCTCAACGCAGGCCTTGGCGCCAGCCGCGCAGCCGTCGACGCAGGCTACGCCCCCAACGACTGGCAAGTGGGCCAGACCGGCAAGATCGTCGCCCCGCAGCTGTACATCGCAGCAGGCATCTCCGGCGCCATCCAGCACTTGGCCGGCATGAAGGACTCCAAGGTGATCGTGGCGATCAACAAGGACGAAGAAGCCCCGATCTTCTCGGTGGCCGACTACGGCCTCGTGGCCGACCTGTTCACGGCTGTGCCGGAACTGGTGAAGGCGCTGTAAGGGGTCTTCGACGATGAAGACCCGCATCACCGAACTGCTCGGCATCCGCTACCCAATCATCCAGGGCGGCATGCAATGGGTGGGCCGCGCCGAGCTGGCCGCGGCCGTGTCGAACGCCGGGGGCCTCGGCATCGTTACCGCGCTGACGCAGCCCACGCCCGACGACCTGCGCAACGAAATCGCGCGCACCCGCACGTTGACCGAAAAGCCCTTCGGCGTGAACCTCACGATCCTGCCGGCGGTAAAGCCGCCGCCGTATGCCGAGTACGTGCAGGCCATCATCGACAGCGGCATCAAGATCGTGGAGACCGCGGGCAACAGCCCGAAGGACTTCATCGAGGCGTTGAAGCGCCATCACGTGAAGATCGTGCACAAGTGCACCTCCGTGCGCCATGCGCTGTCGGCAGAGCGCAATGGCGTCGATGCCGTATCGGTCGACGGCTTCGAATGCGCGGGCCATCCTGGCGAGGACGACGTGCCCGGCCTTGTGCTGCTGCCCGTGGCGGCGCGCAAGCTGCGCATTCCGATCATCGCGTCGGGTGGCATTGCCGACGGGCGCGGCATGGCGGCTGCGCTGGCGCTAGGCGCCGAGGGCGTGAACATGGGCACGCGCTTCTGCGTGACGAAGGAAGCGCCGATCCACGACAACATCAAGCAAGCGCTGGTCGCTGCAACCGAGCGCGACACGAAGCTGATGTTCCGCACCCTGCACAACACGGCGCGCGTGTTCCGCAACGCCATCTCCGAAGAGGTGGTGGCCACGGAGAACCGCCCGGGCGGCTGCGAGTTCGAGGACGTGCGCCCGCTGGTGGCTGGTGCGCGGGGCCGTGCGGCGCTGGAGTCTGGCGAGGTGCACAACGGCGTGGTCTCGGCCGGGCAGTGCATCGGGCTGATCGACGACATTCCGACTTGTGCCGAGCTGCTCGAGCGCATGGTGCGTGAGTGCCGGGAGCATCTGGAGCGGGCGCGGGCCTGGATGGACTGAAGCTTTTGGATTGCATCGGGGGGCGCTCACGCCGACGGGGTACCTTGCTCCGCGAATGTCCCCCGGCCTTCGGCCTCCTCCTTTATTTCGCTGCGCAAGGCACCCCGCCAGCGTGAGCGGTCAGTGCCGCTGCGGAAGCTGCATTTGTTGGCGGTCGCTGGGACTTCATGCTGCATTGAGCGGCTGCTTTGCCCAGTTCTTCTCTAGAGTGGATGCCCCTGTCACTCGATACCCCACCAAGGGAAGAAGAAAGGCGCAACACACCAAGCCACCACTGAGATGTTTGAAGGCTGCTTGCCTCGCGGCAGGTTGTCGGTGCGAAAGCAGCGATGCAAATGCGAGGTATCAAAAGGCGACGGCCAAGGTGTTACTAGCACCCCAGCCGTCTAACCAAGTTCGTGCACACCCCCTAAAGGAACCGCACAAAAATGGCTACCAAGACTATAGCCCGGCCTCACACGCCGGTAGCTTCCGAAGACAACGCCCAAGACCCGGCGGATCTTCTCGAAAACACCCTCTCTCAACTCGAAGCTCTACTGTGGGTCTGCCACGGGGAAGACATCGACTGGTGCAGCGGGGATGGGCCTCGACGATTGGACAACCTGCTTTGGCTTGCGGCTGAACTGGCTCGCAAGGCGGGGGAGCTGTTTCAGATGAGCGAGAAGGCGCGGCGCGGGGCGCTTGAGACCGGCAGTTAGTGGCTGGTCTGCGGGCTGCGGGTTCGCGGCCCGCCTAACGAACGAGGGCTTTGGGGTGCCACCCGAGGACGAAGTACTTCCCGCGGCGCTCGCGCGATCGGCACAATGCGGCCACAACAGGACTATTACGTTGTTCACGCTAGGAGCACTCATTGAGCCTGCCTGATACGAAAGAGGCCATTCGCCGTCGGCTCTTCATCGCAGCTGTTCGCAGCGGCAACCAGACGCCGCAGTTTGGCTTTCAGCTCTGCCCCAACTGCGGCGGCCGAGGCTCCATTTGCATGGAGCGAGAAGTGGGTGAGCGTTGGAGTGCGGCATTCGAGGAGTGCCCGGAATGCCAAGGTGAGACCATAGTCCCTACATAGCAACTCAAGTGATAGAGCCGATCTAAAAGCCCCGCGGCGCGTCTGCTTTTGAGTCGCTGCTACTTCCGCTCAGGGCCCTTCGCGACGACAACGCGTCCGGCTACAGTCGGCCAGAAGCGGACCTTCCAACGAACCTTGCCCAACCTAGCCTCTCGTAACGACCCTTCATCGAATGGAAAACATCACATCACTATCTCTGAAGAACATTTCTGAGTTCGTGCCGCTGTATCGCTCAGTGTTTAATGCGCCCCCTTGGAATGACGGCTGGACGGAGGAAGCAGTTGCAGAGCGGCTTACAAGTTTTGCGCAATCCCCCGCGTTTCAAGGCATGGGCCTGTCAATGCATGGAGAAGCCATCGGCCTTGTTCTCGGCTGGGGCGAGCGTTGGGTGCAGAGTTGGGTTTTTCACATCAAAGAGATGTGTATCCATGAACGTTACCAACAGCAAGGATTCGGAGCGAAGCTTATGCGCGGCTTCGAGGAACACCTTCAAGCGCGCGGATTCATGAGTGCGAATCTTCAAACAGGCGAATCAGCTCCTGCGAGGAAATTTTACGAAAGCCTCGGCTACAAGCAGTGCGGATACGTAAGCCTACTCAAGAAGCTCGGTTGAAGCTGTACGTCGGCACAGGGCCCGTTCTCGACGGTTGCGCGACCGGCTACAGTCGGCCAGAACCGGGCATTCACCGCGTCGGGCAAAATTCGGCCAGGAACAGTCGTTGAAGGCGGTGGCACTGATACTGGAGCAGTTGATTGCAAAAGCACCAGAGAAAGAAGCGCGGCATGCCACGTGATTTGGTTGCGGCTCTCGTCGTCGTCACATTTGGCTTAGCTGGCGTACTTTTCACCCTCTATGGCGACAAGTGGTTCGGCTCACCTGCGCAGCGATGCCATGATTCTTGTGCTACTCAAAACAAGGAGGGTGTGATGGCTCTTGTGTATCCAAGGACAATGACAGGCTCTAAGGATGGCCCTCGCGAATGCCATTGCCGTTGAGATCAACCGTAGCTGAGCCACTGCTTTCTGGTGTCGTTTCTCGCCGCGTCTGGTCCAACGCTCTGAGCACCTTTGCGGCTTCAGTCGGCCAGAAGCGGAAGTTCGGGACGGACCTTTAGTTTTCCCCCGAGAGCTCCTTGCGGGGCCTCTCCCTCTCTCCGACCGCCACGGTAGCCACGCTGCTACTATTTGAGCGAGGAGAGGACTCTGATGAGACTTAGGCTTTGGGGAACTGTGTTGTTCGCGACGTTGGTGGGATGTGCATCTGTGCCAGCCCCGCAGCCCACCTCCGCTAGAACGGCCAACCAGAGCAGAACGCCTCCGGCACACGCGGTCGACTTCAAGGTGAAGCGAGCAACAAGCGGTTTCGAGCCTCAGGACAAGGTCTTGAACATCGGGGCGAGCCGCCTCACTGACCGGAACGGGCGAAAGTGGACGGCCTACGATCCCGAGATACTGAACAGTCGTCACGTCGCATCTGCTGTCGTTGTCCCGCCGCTTCCGGAAGAAGGACGTTACGCTGAACCTCGCCTGAAGGTCGTGCTTAGTCCAGAAGGCCACGTAGCCCTCGAGAAGGCGACCGGTCAGATTGTCGGGCAGACCATTGTGGTTCTGATAGATGGCGAAATACGGTCTGTGGCGGTCGTCCGTAGTGCCATCACGAGTGGCTCGCTCCAACTGACCATTGACGGGGCCAAGCCGCGAGAGCTGGAGCTGCTCGCTCAGGGGCTTGGGGGCGTATGAAGTCAGAGGGGCAACTCGCGGCCACAAGCAGCCGGTCGCGTCACCGGCACAATCCGGCTAAACGGCGTCGTTCACAGCGGAGAGATGGCATGGTGTTTGGATGGTTCAGGAAGGACAAGAAGCCCACGCCGGCCCGAGCGGATGAAGCCGCCTCGCGGGCCGCTGCCGGACTGGAGCTCACTGACGAGATCCATGGCGAGATCAAGCGCCTGTGCGCGGTGGGCGATCAGCAGGCAAAGCGCGCTGAGTACGGCCTCGCCCTGACGTCTTACTGGGAAGCGTTTGACCTGGTGCCAGAACCCAAGACGGACTGGGACGCGAGCACATGGATCCTGGCCGCGATCGGCGACGCCAACTTTCTCGGTCACGACTTCACCGCAGGGCGAGACAACCTCTCGTTTGCGATGCGGTGTCCGGATGCGATTGGAAACCCGTTTCTGCACCTTCGACTTGGGCAGTGTCAGTTCGAGCTCGATGCACTGGACAGAGCCGCCGATGAACTGACGCGCGCATACATGGGCGGTGGACTAGGACTGTTCTCAGCGGAGGAGCCGAAGTACTTGGCATTCTTGAAGACCAGAATCACGATCTAGCGCTACAAACCTCGAAAACTCACGTCGACGACATTCGGCCAAGAGCCGACATTTGGCATCGCCCCTCCATCGCGCCGATAACCAACGCTCCAAGGCGAAAATCATGTCCAACGCTGACGACATGTGGCCCTTCGAAGACCCTCCGAACCTAGCATGTTTCACCGTGAGGTCGATCATGAATGGGGCCGCGCCAATCCTCTACGTTTCCCATGATGCAGACGATGGCGCTTGGCAGATGCTGACGAGCGATGCCGCTGATATGTCGCAAGCGATGCTTGTGGCTCTGGCGCAATTGGTAGCGCGCGACAGAACCCTAGTTGAACTGGCAGACCTGCCACTCGGATGGACCGCCTCGCGTGCGGACGCGGGCTCGCCTTGGGTGCGCCGGGCTGGAGCCAACTGAAGAGCGCTATTCGGCCAGAACCGGTCGTTCGACGGCGAGGCAGAATTTGCGCCGAAGAGCAACCACCCTCTATCGAATACGGAGAATCCCATTTCGTACCACGCCAAGGAATACGAAGTTTATGTCGTGCTCGGCGCACCTGGCGTGTTGCCATGGGCATGGTCGGTGTGGCGAGAGATTGCGCCGCTACTGTCCCCCTTTGTGGGCTCTCCTCGAGGAAAACCGTTTGTCCGTTCGAGCCAGACGATGGGCCTTGGAAAACAGCACCGGTCGGTGGCGTTCGGTCGAATGGGGTGGGACCAAAAGTCACACGCCAGTTGGACTCACGGTTCACCTACGAGCAGCCCCGACGCAGAGACTTGGAATTTCGTTGGAACCGAAGTCTGGGCGCCTTCTTGGAACGTGTGCGAGAAGAACCTCGAGGCTCCGGATTTCTACATGCACCTCCTTTGCGCGCCGCCCTGCAAGCAGGACCACTCACCTCAATTCAGCTCCATTCTCGTCGTCGCGTTCGCTGCGTCCTCCGCTGGTGCTCGCCGAGTCGAACTGCGTGCTGCGATGACCACCATTGCGAAGCTCCTGGACAGTCCCTTCTCGGTGTGGAAGCATCGCGCTTGGGGCATCCCGGTTGGCCTTTCCGGCGGCTTTCGGGACGCTGTGCAGGATTTCGGAGTCGGTTCCGGCCTCTTCAAGAATGCAGACCCTCACGAACGGCAGCTGGGCCTGGACACCTTCACCGAGACTTGGGCGACCCTCTACCAGAATTGAACAACCGGGACCTGCAACCGCGGACAGAATTCGGCCAGAACCGGCCGTTCGGCGACTGAGCTCAATTTTCCTCATCGCAGACCTTCGCGGCGCGCACACAACGAATTCTGTAGGGGTTGGGAGCTCCTCGCTCTGAAGCGTGTGCACACGAACCAACCTAGCATCAACAATCTGCAGGGCGCTAAGGGTCTGTCGCAACAATCAGCGTCAATCGAATCACGATGGGAATCTTCTCTCTATTTGCTGGTGCCAAGGCCGCACCAAAACTCGATCTCGAGGACCTCATCTACAACGTAGCGGAGTTCCAGCGCGACGAAGATTTCCAAGAGCTGTATCGTCGAATGAAGAACGGGGAGGTGTTTGTTCCTGTCGTTCAGTCTTCGCTTCCCCCCGATGCGCGGCCAGGGCAAAGGATCATCACGGATTCATCAAATTCCATTCGGATGCACTCAATGCGCGCCCCAGATGGTCAGTTATTGATTCCTTGCGCGACCCGGCAAGATTCGTCAATCCTGAAAGGCGGCTATGTCGGTATGCGCTGGGAAGGATTCCTAGAAATGTCGCTGAAGGTAGACCCACCACCATATGGTGTCCTCCTCCAGGGGCAGCGGTCTTGGATTGCATTTGATCTGGCCCGCGTTCGTCGCGTCCTTCAGGTGACCTCAAGAAAGTGATGTCAACGCGTGTGCGCTCTTCATTTGATCAGCCACAATGGGCCGACAGCCGTTGTCGGCCAGGAGCAGGCGCTGCACCATGCCATCAGATCCCGAGTTCATTCGCTTTCTACCGGCACTGGAGTCACCGTACTCGGTGTACTCCGGATTGATGCCAGCACGCGAGATTCTTCTCGGCGCTCTGAATTGCCCGACCGGCTACTGGCCGGCACTTGCTGTGGGGTGGCTCGAAGAAGGCGCTCCGGTCGACTCCGAAATCGCGGCGAGGCTCGAAGCTATCGGTCGGGGACGACAGTACGAGCAAAGAACCCGGCATCGTAGTGTCGCCCTGCACAAAAGGTGGGTAAAAGCTCAAGAGCAGTGACGCTGCGAAGTTGCCGGATGCCTGCTTTCGAGCAAGCCAAAATGACTGCTAGGCGCCCTTTGCACGGGCGACGTGCTTGGCTACAGTCGGCCAGAACCAGACATCGCCAATGACCATTCAGCTGCCCACCGCCTACCCCGTTTTCATCGATACGAACGGTTTGTTCGAGGGCTTCGCTGTCTTGGCGGGCGAAGAACACTACGTGGTCCTCTGGGGCGGAGATGAGATAGCTGCCTCCAACCCAGAAATGGAAGTAGATGTGTATGCGCCGGGCTTCGTCGCTTTCGCTGGGAACGGCGGCGGCGAAATTTATGCCTTCGATAAAGCGGGCGCCGTCTTCATGCTGCCGATGATCGGAATGGGGCCAGAGGCTGCAATCAAGGTGGCTGATGACTTCCTCGAATTTGCACGGGGCTTTCAGTGGGCAGTCGCACCGGGCAGCCCCCCGTAGACGCTTGTATACGGCCAGTGCCTGACAGCCGACCAAGCTTTTCAACTTTCCTATCCGACATTTTTTCCTCCGAACCATGTCCAAGGTTGCTTTCTTCCTCATTGACGCTGGGCCAAAGAAGACACAGGTCTTGAAGGCAATTCGGGACGTTTTTCAGCTGGGATATGCCGACATCCAAGAGAATGCATCCGCATCGACGCCGTTGGTCGTTCGTCCGCTCTTTGATCGAGCGAACCGCGACTTTCCCGAATTACTTCTCGGGCTTCTGCTGAAGTTGAACCAATTGGGTGCTGCCGTGGCGACCTACCAGTTGCTTGATCATCAGTGCTACGACGCTGAGATCAAGTACTACGAGATCACCGCAGATCGTCTCCGAAACGCCATCGTCGCCAACAGGCAATCGCTCGCCGAGCAGAGGTTTCTAGGCTCCCTGGAAGGCACTGACTGAGCGACACAGCTGAAGGCCCGCTACTGAGGAATCTGGACGACAGCTAAGGGCCCGAAGGCGACGGTCAGACGTCGTGACTCAAAGACAGCTCGCAGTCGAGGCTGTGTGGAAACAGCTGCATTGATGGGGCGCGCCAGATCCGTTGGGCCGGCGGACTCAGTTCCAACCGGAATTCTCGGCCGTCTCTACAAGACGCGAGTCGGCTCCTACGACTTCATCTCTGC
>NZ_JBVASX010000009.1:0-256469 GCF_057814215.1 Variovorax sp. F042 | reverse complement strand
TGCGGCACAGGCCCGACTCCATCGTGATCACGCGCGAGATCTCGTCCAGGCGCGAGGCGATGATCTCGCCCGCGCGCATCAGGATCTTGTAGCGCTCGTAGCGCGTGAGGGTGGGCTTGTAGTCGCGCGCGATCTTGTAGGCCACCCGAACATCTTCGAGCGTGGCCTTGGGCACGGTGGCGATCACTTCGCCGGTGTAGGGGTAGGTGACGTCGATCGTGCGGTCGCGGTGAATCCGCTCGCCGGCAATGCGCAGGGCTTCGCGGTGAATGGTGCCTGGCTTCAGGGTGGCTTGGCTCATGGGGGAGTGCTCCGGGCGACGGTTTACTGGGCGTGGTTCAGCGCAAGGTCCAGCGCATCGAAGTTGCGCAGCCGGCGGCTGGCGGCAATGCCGGTGACCGGCCGGTTGCAGATCAGCGGCACGCGCTGCTCCGACACCCCGCCGTGCGAGCGCAGCGGCACTTCCAGCGCCGACAGGTCATGCCGGCTGGCCGAGGTGCCGATGACCGTGCTCTGCTCGCTGACCACCACGATGTCGCCGATGCGGTCGGGCGGCAGCTCGAAGCGCGCGGCCGCGTCCTTGCGCGAGAGCACCAGCTCCATGCCCGGCAGGCGCTGGATGCGCTCGATCCAGCCCGGCACGCGGGCCTCGTCGGGGGCGTAGACAGTGGCAAAGGAGCCCAGCGCACCGTGGTGCACCACGTACGGGTCGGTGATCGGCAGGATCACGCGGGCCTGGTCCTTGCCATACCAGTCGTCGAGCACGTCCTGCAGGTAGATGACCTTGGGCGCGCCGTCGGCGTCGTGCTTGTCGTTCATGCCGTGGTCGGCCGTGAGCACGATGGTGGCGCCCAGCGCATCGAGCTGCGCGAGGTAGCCGTCCATCATGGCGTAGAAGGCGTTGGCTGCGGGGCTGCCGGGGGCGGCCTTGTGCTGCACGTAGTCGGTGGTCGACAGGTACATCAGGTCGGGGCGGCGCGATTCCATGAGCTTCACACCGGCGGCGAAGACGAACTCAGACAGCTCTGCGCTGTACACCGAGGGCACGGGCATGCCGACCATCTCGACCACGCCGTCGATGCCGTTCTCCTCGATGGTGGCCTGGTCGGCCTTCTCCGAAGAGAAGCAGATGCCCTTCATGCGGTGGCCCAGCAGCTTGCGCAGCTTGTCCTTGGCGGTGACCACGGCAAGCGAAGCGCCCGCATCGGCGAAGGCTGCGAGCACGGTGCCTGCGCGCAGGTACTTGGGGTCGTTCATCATGACTTCCTGGCCGAGTTCGCGGTCGAAGAAGTAGTTGCCGCAGATGCCGTGCACGGCCGGCGGGGCGCCGGTGACGATGGACAGGTTGTTCGGGTTGGTGAAGGAGGGCACCACGCAGTCGGCCAGCAGGTCTGCTCCGGTCTTGCGCATGCGCTCGATGTACGGGGCTACGCCGGCTGCGATGGCCGCGTCCAGGTACGCAGGCTCGCAGCCATCGACGCACACCACCACGACGGGGCGGCTCATCCAGCGGTAGCTGCGGGCATTGACTTCCAGCGAGTCGGGTTTCATGAGAAGGGATTCCTTGGAGGTGAAGAGAAAAGGGCTCTTTCAGCGACGGATGAAGACCGCGATGAAGGCACTGATGAGGCAGCTGGCGGCCACGATCGGAAAGACCATCGAGGTGTTGCCCGAGTGATCCAGCAGCCGGCCGATCAGCGGTTCGCCGAGGCCCGCCAGCAGGTACGAGAAGAAGTTCATGACGCCGGTGGCGGTGCCCGAGCGCTTGGCTCCCACGAGGTCGGGGCACAGCGCCCAGAACGAAGAGGCGGGGCCGTAGACGAAGAAGCCTGCGAGGAACAGAAGCGCCAGCCCGCCGATGCTCGTGGGCAGCAGGTACATGCCGACGGAGGCGGCCGCACCCAGCAGCATGTACAGCACGATGGCCTTGTAGCGCTTCGAGCCGAAGACGCGGTCGGAGATCCAGCCGTTGGTGAGAGCACCGAAGGCCATGCCCACCGGCAGTGCGACCGAGATCCATGCGGGATCGATCATGCCGTCGGCCATCTTGCTCCAGTCCTTGCCGAGAAAGTGCACCGGCACCCAGACGATCAGCCCGTAGCGCGCGGCATTCTGGAAGCCGATGGCGAGTGCCGCGATGAGCAGCTTCGGGTTGCAGAGCACGGCCTTGTAGCGCGTCCACGAGCTTTCGTCGGGCGTGGTGTGCTGCAGGGACGCGGCCTTCGCGTCTTCCGCGTTGGCGATGCCGGTGTCGGGCGACTTGAACCCGAGGTCTTCGGGGCGCTCCCGGGCGATCAGGTAGAACGCGATGCCGCCCACCAGCATCAGCAGCACGGGCAGCCTGAAGATCCAGCGCCAGTCCAGGTGCAGCACGTTGACCACCACGATGGACGTGACGAACGACAGGACCGACGCGCATCCGGCAGCGAAGGTGTAGAAGCCGAAGACCTTGCCGCGCTCCCCGGTGCCCCACCAGTTCGACAGCAGGCGGCTGCCCGGCGCCCAGCCGAGCGCCTGGAAGTAGCCGTTGACGCCCCATGGAATCGCGAGCGTCTTGAACCCGACGGCGAAGCTCACGACCCAGTTGGCCGCGCAGGACAGGATGGCGCCCGCGGTCATCACGCGCCGGCCGCCGAACTTGTCGGCGAGGTTGCCGTTGATCGCCTGGCCGATGGCGTAGCACCACAGCAGGCTGGCCGAGGCCCAACCCAAGACCTCCTTCGACAATCCGAATTCCTTCTGCAGCCCCGGGATGGCGAAGCCGAAGGTCTGCCGGCCGGTATAGAAGAAGAGGTAGCAGAACATCGCGGCCAGCAGCATTCGCCACTGCGCGCGCCGGAATGAATGTTCGAGAGGCGGCGCGTACGCCCCGGCCTGCAGGCCTTGATTTGCCAATTGCATGTCTTTGTCTCCTGTTCTTGACGGACGTGGGTCCGTGGGACCGGCTCGAATGCCGGCATTTTTTTCGACGTTCTACAGATTCAATCGACTAACTGACTACTAGGCGGACACCGCCCCTATGAAGTTCTTGCCGCGCGCGCCATCCATGGCGCGCGCGATCATGGCCGCGGCTTCGCTGTCCGCCACGCCGTAGTCCGCGAACTCGGTCTTCACGCCGAGTCCCTGGAGAAAGTCTCGCAAGCGCCGGGCACCGGCGGCCAGGTCCGGCCCGAACAGGCGCTGCAGCGTGCGGTCCCGATCGGGAGAGCGGGCCCATGCCTTTTCAAGAACGATCGGCAGCGTGAACGAGCAGGCGATTCCATGTGCCAGGCCGTAGCGCAGCGTCATCTCGTACGAGATCGAATGGGCCAGGGCCGTCTTCGTGTTGGAGAACGCAAGGCCGGCCTTGAGCGCGGCCAGCGCCATGCGCTCGCGCAGTTCGATGTTGCCGAGATCGGCCCGCAGCGCCGGCAGGCACTCGAAGATATCCTGCACGGCGGAGATGGCGAAGGTGTCGGAGATGGGATTCGCGTTCACGTTCCACACCGACTCCAGCGCGTGGGAAAGCGCATCGAGCCCCGTCGACACGGTGGTGCCCGCCGGCACCGAAAGCATCAGCTCGGGATCGACGATGGCGGCCTCGGGCCAGGTGGCATCCAGGTGCAGCGAGTACTTCTTCTGCCGGGCGGCATCCCAGATCGTGGCCCAGGGCGTCACTTCGCTGCCGGTGCCCGCCGTCGTCGGCACCGCGATCAGCGGCTTGACGCTGGTGGGGGCAAAGGGCTTGCCGGTTGCCAGCAGGCCGACGAGTTCGTCGAACTGGCCGCTTGCCGTGCCCACCATCAGCGCCTTGGCCGTGTCGATGGCGCTGCCGCCGCCCACGGCGACGATGGCATCGCATGCTTCGGGCGATTGCCAGAAGCGGTTGTAGAGGTCGCTCAAGTGCGCCACGTCGGGATTGGGGCGCACGTCGTCGATCACGCCGAGCAGCGAGTCTTTCAGGAGCTCGCGGAGGCGGGCGACCAGTCCGAGCTCGCGGGCTTCGGGAAAGGTGACGACGACGACGCGGCGGCCGGCGAGGATCGTGGGCAGCCGCTCCAGACTGCCTCGGCCGCAGTGGATGGAAACGGGGTTGTGGTACGCGTGGGGCATCGGGTCTTTCGCTTCGGTTGTCTCGTATGGCGGCCAGTGTCGAAGCGGCCCGCCATGGCGTCCAATCGCATTTCCGGTGTCCGCATGGTCGAAAATCGATGGATGGCCCATGGGGGCATCGCGACCGGGAAAGCGCTCATTCGCGCCCGGGCGTGCTTGTGAGAGGCTTTCTTCCTGAAGGAGCCGCCGGCTTCGCCGGGGCCCGAATGCATGTTCCACCAGTACTACAAATCGATCAGATGCTTCCATGCCGTGGCGAAGACGGGCGGCTTCACCTCGGCGGCGCAGTACCTGCACATCGGGCAGCCGACGGTGACCGACCAGGTCAAGGCCCTGGAGGCCCGCTTCAACGTGGAACTGTTCCTGCGCAGCGGGCGCGGCGTGCGGCTCACCGCGGCCGGCGAGCGGCTCTATGCCATCACACAGGGCCTGTTCGGGCAGGAGGAGGAGGCGATGCTCTTCCTGGAGAGCGCGCGCAAGCTCAAGGTGGGGCTGGTGCGCGTCGGCGCGGTGTCGCCGCCCATTGCGCTGGAGCTGGCGCGCAACTTCAAGGAGGCGCATCCGTCGCTGGACCTGACGGTGTCGATCGGGTCGGAGGAGTCCACCCTCCGGGGGCTGCAGGACTTCTCCATCGACGTGGGCATCGTCGCCGAACCCGCGGCGGCCGAGGGCCTGCACATCGCGCCCTACCGCGCTGAGCGCATCGTCGCGGTGGTGCCCGAAGGTCATGCGTGGACGAAGCGCGCATCGATCACCACCCGCGACATCGAACACGAAACGGTCATCCTGCGCGAGCCCGGTTCCAAGACCCGGCATCGCGTCGAGCGCGCCTGTCTGCAGCAGAAAGTCAACCTGCACTGCGCCATGGAAATCAACAGCCGCGAGGCCATCCTGCACGCGGTGGCCAACGGAATGGGCGTCGGCTTCGTCACGCAGGTGGAGTTCATTCCGCTGCCGGGCCTGGCGGCAGTGGCAATCGACGATGAGCAGCTGTCGATCAGCTATTCGCTGTGCTGCCTTTCCATCCGCAGGGAGCGGCCGCTGATCGATGCCCTCTTTGCCGTTGCCCTGGAGGGGCAGGCCGGCTAGCTGCGGGATTTCACCAAGGTTGCGCTCCCGCCTGTGCGGCGCATACTGCGCCAGAGCCGCGCGTCGGCCCCTCCGGGGTCCCTGGCGGCTGGCAGGAGACACGCATTGCAGCGAACGAACATTGCCAACCCGGCCTATTTCCACAAGGTCGTCGATTGCCAGTACGCCTGCCCGGCGCACACCCCCGTCCCTGAATACATCCGCATGATCGCGCAGCGCCGCTACAGCGACGCCTACATGATCAACTGGGTGTCCAACGTCTTCCCCGGCATCCTGGGGCGCACCTGCGACCGGCCCTGCGAGCCGGCCTGCAGGCGAGGGCGGGTGGAAGAGGGCAACACGGGGGAGCCCGAGCCGGTGGCCATCTGCAGGCTCAAGCGCGTGGCAGCCGACATGAAGGACGACGTGCGCGCGCGCATGCCCAAGCTGGAGCCGAAGAACGGCAAGCGTGTTGCCTGCGTCGGTGCGGGGCCTGCCTCGCTCACCGTCGCACGCGACCTGGCGCCTTTGGGCTACGAAGTGACGGTGTTCGACGGCGAAGCCAAGGCCGGCGGTTTCATCCGCACGCAGATACCGCGCTTTCGCCTGCCGGAATCGGTGATAGACGAGGAGACTGGCTACATCCTCGACCTGGGCGTCGAGTTCCGCAGCGGCGAGCGCATCGACTCGATGACGGCTCTGATGGCGCAAGAGTGGGACGCGATCTTCGTCGGCTGCGGCGCACCGCGCGGGCGTGACCTGGATGTGCCTGGCCGACAGGAAGCGGCGGCGAGCATCCACATCGGCATCGACTGGCTCAACTCGGTTTCCTTCGGCCACGTCAGCAGCATCGGCAAGCGCGTGATCGTGCTGGGCGGTGGCAACACGGCAATGGACTGCTGCCGCTCGGCCCGCCGCCTGGGCGGCACCGACGTGAAGGTCATCGTGCGCAGCGGCTTCGCTGAAATGAAGGCCTCGCCCTGGGAAAAGGAAGACGCCCAGCACGAAGGCATTCCGATCATCGACTTCCACGTGCCCAAGGCCTTCGTCCACGAAGAAGGCAAGCTCTTGGGCATGCGCTTCGAGATCGTCCGCGCCGAGTACGACGACAAGGGCCGCCGCACGCTGGTGCCCACCGGCGAGCCGGACGCGTATTTCGAATGCGACGAAGTGCTGGTCGCGGTGGGCCAGGAAAACGCATTCCCGTGGATCGAGCGCGACTGCGGCATCGCCTTCGACAAGTCGGGCCTGCCGAAGCTGGACGAGAACACCTTCCAGTCGACAGTGCCCAACGTGTTCTTCGGCGGCGATGCGGCCTTCGGCCCCAAGAACATCATCACGGCCGTGGCCCATGGCCACGAGGCTGCGGTGTCGATCGACAAGCTGCTGCGTGCCGAGCCGGTCTACGTTCGCCCGGCGCCGATGACCAACCTGGTCTCGCAGAAGATGGGCATCCACGAGTGGAGCTACGACAACGACACCTCCAACGACCTGCGCTACAAGGTGCCGTGGGCCAAGGCCGAGACCGCACTGGCCAGCATCCGCGTGGAAGTGGAACTGGGCTTCGACGCCGCCACCGCCTTCAAGGAGGCCGAGCGCTGCCTGAACTGCGACGTGCAGACCGTGTTCACCGAAGCTGCCTGCATCGAATGCGATGCCTGCGTGGACATCTGCCCGATGGACTGCATCAACTTCATCGACAACGGCGAGGAAGTCGAGTTGCGATCACGGCTCAAGGCGCCGGCGCTGAACCTGGCGCAAGACCTGTATGTGTCCGGCGGGCTCAAGACGGGCCGCGTGATGGTCAAGGATGAAGACGTCTGCCTGCACTGCGGCCTGTGCGCCGAGCGCTGCCCCACGGGCGCGTGGGACATGCAGAAGTTCTTGTTGAAGATGACACCTGCCGGACAAGGGCATGCGCAGGAGGTGGCCGTATGAAGCAGATAGAGGCGGTCAACGACTTCGTCATCAAGTTCGCCAACGTCAACGGCTCGGGTTCGGCCTCTGCCAACGAACTGTTCGCCAAGGCCATCCTGCGCATGGGCGTGCCGGTGAGTCCGCGCAACATCTTTCCCAGCAACATCCAGGGCCTGCCGACCTGGTACGAAGTGCGCGTGACCGAGCAGGGCCATCTCGGACGGCGCGGCGGCACCGACATGATGGTGGCGATGAATCCGCAGACCTGGGAGGCCGACCTGGCCGAACTGGAGCCCGGCGGCTATCTCTTCTACGACAGCACGCGGCCGTTGCCGCCATCGAAGTTCCGCAGCGACGTGCGCGTGATCGGCATGCCGCTCACCGAAATCTGCAACGCCGTTTATCAGGACCCGCGGCAGCGCCAGCTGTTCAAGAACATCGTCTACGTGGGCGCCCTGGCCATCCTGCTTGGCATAGAGCCGGAGGTGGTCGAGAAGCTGTTCGGCGAACAGTACAAGGGCAAGGAGAAGCTGCTGGCCTCCAATGTGCAGGCGCTGCACCTGGGCTGCGATTTCGCGCGGGAGAACCTGCACGAGCCATTGGGGCTGCGGGTGCGGCGTGCCGACGGGGTCGGCAACCGGATCTTCGTCGATGGCAACAGTGCCGCCGCGCTGGGCTGCGTGTATGGCGGTGCCACGGTCGCGGCCTGGTATCCGATCACGCCGTCGTCCTCGGTGGCCGAGGCCTTCCAGAAGTACTGCACCAAGTTCCGCGTGGACCCGGCCACCGGCCAGCACCGCTTTGCCATCGTGCAGGCGGAAGACGAACTCGCATCGATTGGCGTGGTGGTCGGCGCCGGCTGGAACGGCGCACGGGCCTTCACCGCGACCTCGGGGCCGGGCATTTCGCTGATGAGCGAGTTCATCGGGCTGGCCTACTTTGCGGAGATTCCCGTCACGCTCATCAACGTGCAGCGCGGCGGCCCTTCCACCGGTATGCCGACGCGCACGCAGCAGGCCGACATCCTCTCGTGCGCGTATGCCTCGCACGGCGATACCAAGCACGTGCTGCTGTTTCCCGAGGACCCGCACGAGTGCTTCGAGCATGCAGCGGCGGCGCTGGACCTGGCCGACCGGCTGCAGACGCCGGTGTTCGTGATGACGGACCTGGACATCGGCATGAACCAGCGCCTGTGCGAGCCCTTTGCCTGGGACGACAGCAAGGCCTACGACCGCGGCAAGGTCATGAGCGCCGAAGAGCTCGAGGCGGGCCGCGACTTCGGCCGCTACAAGGATGTGGACGGCGACGGCATTCCCTGGCGCACGCTGCCCGGAACGCACCCGACCAAGGGCAGCTACTTCACGCGCGGCACGACACGCGATGCCTACGCCCGGTACTCGGAGCGCGGGCCGGACTACATCTACAACATGGAGCGGCTGCTGAAGAAGTTCGCGACAGCAGCCACGCTGGTGCCGCAGCCGGTGCTGAGGCCAGCCGCCGAAAAGACCAAGCTGGGCGTGATCTATTTCGGTTCGACCAGCCCGTCGATGCACGAGGCGTTGCAGGCGCTGGAAGAACGCGGCATCCATCTCGATGCACTGCGGCTGCGCGCCTTTCCCTTCCCGGACAGCGTGGTGCAGTTCCTGGCGCAGCACGAGCGGGTGTTCGTGGTCGAGCAGAACCGCGACGCACAGATGCGCAGCCTGCTGGTGAACGAACTGGACGCCGATCCGGCGCGGTTGATACGGGTGCTGCATTTCGACGGCACGCCCATCACCGCGCGCTTCATCGTCCAGTCGATCAGCGCGCATGTGCAACAACAGACGCAAGCCTCCGGCAGCACCGATAAGAAAGAGCCTGCATGACCTACCTTGCCAAGCCCCGGTTGCGGCACCCGACACTGGCCACCAACAAGGTCGGCTACACGCGACGCGACTACGAGGGAAAGATCTCCACGCTGTGCGCCGGCTGCGGCCACGACTCCATCTCCGCCGCCATCATCGAGGCCTGCTGGGAGCTGGACATCGAGCCGCATCGCGTGGCCAAGCTCTCGGGCATTGGCTGCAGCTCGAAGACGCCGGATTACTTTCTGGGCGCATCGCACGGCTTCAACACCGTGCACGGCCGCATGCCCAGCGTGCTGACCGGCGCCAACCTCGCCAACCGCGACCTGCTGTACCTGGGCGTTTCGGGCGACGGCGATTCGGCTTCCATCGGCCTGGGCCAGTTTGCCCACGCCATGCGGCGCGGCGTGCGCATGGCCTACATCGTGGAGAACAACGGCGTCTACGGCCTCACCAAGGGCCAGTTCTCCGCCACCGCCGACCAGGGCTCGAAGAGCAAGAAGGGCGTCGTCAACACCGACAGCCCGGTGGACCTCGTGGCCATGGCGCTGCAGTTGGGCGCCAGCTACGTGGGGCGGGGCTTTTCGGGTAACAAGGCGCAACTTGTGCCACTGATAAAAGGGGCGATCAGCCATGGTGGCTCCGCCTTCATCGACGTCATCAGCCCCTGCGTTGCCTTCAACAACCACCCCGGCAGCACCAAGAGCTACGACTACGTGCGAGAGCACAACGAGGCGGTGAGCCGCATCGACTTCATCAGCGGGCGAGACGAAATCGTCGCCGATATCGAACCGGGCGAAGTGATGGACGTACGCCAGCACGACGGCACGCTGCTGCGCCTGCGCAGCCTGCACCCCGACTACAACCCTGGCGACCGTTATGCCGCCATGGCCTACATGCAGCGGCACCACGAGATGGGCGAGGTGGTGACCGGCCTGCTCTATGTCGACCCGCTGGCCACCGACCTGCACACGGCGCTCAACACCAGCGACCAGTCGCTCAACGCGATGGGGCCTGACCAGCTTTGCCCCGGCGCCACGGCGCTGGAGCGGCTCAACGCCTCCTTGCGCTGAGCCGCTGTCGGCGGCACCATCCACGACGCCACTTCCGGAGGGTGCATCATGACCGAGCGCACTGTTTTCCAGTCCATCTCGCGCAAGCACGTGATCAGCCTGGGTCCGCAGGCGAACGTGCGCGACGCCGCATGCGTGATGACGCGTGCCAACTGCGGCAGCGTGCTCATCATGGACCTGCCCGACACGCTGCTGGGCATCCTGACCGAGCGCGACCTGATGACCCGGGTGCTGGCCAAGGGGCTGGACCCTGATCGCACGGCGGTGCGCGACGTGATGACGCCCAACCCTATCTGCGTGCCGCCCGAAACGCTGGTGTCCGACGCCGTCGCGCTCATGCTCGAACGGGGCTTTCGCCACCTGCCGCTGGCGGCGGGGGCGAAGATCCTGGGCGTGTTCTCGGTGCGCGATGCGTTGCCGCGGGAGATTGGGGCCGCCGTGAGCCTGAGCGAATTTCGGGAGCAGGTGAACGACGTGCTGGGTTGAGGCGCGGCGTTCGGTCCCGCTGCGACCGTTGCCGCCTAGAGCGCAACCGCGTCCGGAATCTCCTTGTTCGCCTTGAAGCAGGGCAGCGCCTCCATCTGCTTCCACGCCTGGAGCTGCGTGAAGTTCGTCTTGGGTCAGGCCTTGGTCCTGGTATTGAACTCGGCGCCGGGCAGCTCGGCCCGGACGACTTCGTACTTGTGCGTGAACTTGGCGCTCGCGGGCGCATTGAACAGCAAGCGCCGGAGCGGAGAACTCCTGAGAGACGGGGGTCTGGCTAATGCATGTAATCCAGGGTCCCGATCCGGGTCTGGAGCCGGGCGGCGATGCGGGTCAAGCCTGTGGTCGTTGCCACATCGGCGGGAACCTGGCGCTGCAGAACCTGCATCGCCGGCACGAGCGTGGCGCCGTGCGGCGGCGGGTCCTGCACGCTCCAATGGGTGCCGATCTCCGGAAATTGCATCAACCACTGCAGCAGCACGTCGATCTCTTTCTGATGGATGAAGTCGAAAGGCTCGGTTGCAGCAAACCTGTTCTGCGCCCAGAGCGGCCGTCCGCCTATTCGACCGCCGTCAGTGGGGCTTGCCGGAATCAGTCCGCCGACGAGATGCAGCTTCAGCGTGCTTGTGATGGGCACGATCGCGCGCTCCGCGCGTGCCTGTGCCGTCTTTTCCTGCTGCGTCGGCTGCGGCCCGACGAAGGGCACCAGGGGCGCATGCGGCCCCCGGGGGCCGCTCAGGGGCACGGCGAGAACATGGCCGGCGCCCGTAGTGGCCGATTGCGGAATTGCAAGCGGATGCCACAGGATCGCGTCCCACGTGAAGCGTGCGGTGGTGGACTCCGCGAGGTCCAGGATCATCAGGTTGATCGGCCATGCACGCGGGTTTCTCGCAGGCTCCGCGTGAAAGATCGCCATCGTCATGACGGGCAGCAGCAACTGCTTGCGCGCGTAGTCCTTGTCGTATCCAGCCGGGCTGGCGGCCAACGACGGGGACTCGCCCTTCATCAGGGAGCGGACCGCCTTGGCGATCACGGGGGAATGGCGTATCTCGCTCCAGGGGGCAGGCCGTGTGCCGCCATAGACGCTGTCGGTGCTCTTTGCATAGATGAGGCCCGGGTCGGCCACCCTCTGCGCGAGTACCTGGTACTGCGGGTCGTTGATTGCGTTCTTGGTGGCCCACTCCTGGAGGAGTTCTCTGTCCTTCGCATCGATGTAATCGTTGGGGTCGTTCGATGAAGCGCCTGGGGTTCTTGCCATCGCAATGAGGTGAGTGCTCAGGATGGATGCCGTCCAGGTTGGCGGAGGAGTGCCCGTCTGCTCGATTCGCAATGCTTTCCACGTCGCGTTGTCGACGTTGAGTGCAGCCCTGATTACTGTTATTGAGGTGACGGCATAGCCAAAGTGGAGATTGAGCTTTGGCAGCCTGCCGTATTTGGACCGGAATGCCTTGAGCGAACTCTCCAGGATGCTTGTGGATTGAAGGTATGCAGGCCCGACGTCGCCGACATACACCTTGTGGTTCTTGCTGATGAGCCTGCCCGCCATCTTGTAATAGACCATGCCCTCGCGCGTCGACGCGCGCCAGCGTGCGACCCAGTCACCGGCATTGGCCATGGTGTAGGGGGCCGCAGGCGTCCCGGCGCCTCCGGGAGCGCCGGCCAGCACCGCTTCCTTCATCAATCGCTCGCAGATGCCGAGCAGATGCAAACCATCGACATACAGGTGCTGACCGGTGCGCTTGAGGTGGCGTGGCATGTTGAAAGCTCCATCGAAGAGATCAATCTGTCTAGGCGTCGGGCCTGACGCCAATGATCGAGAAGTACCGATTCAGGTCGCCGTCCTCGCGGAGCACTTCCTGCATCAGTTGCGGCAATGGCATACGTCCCCACGCCACCGCGCGGTTGACGAGGTAGGGCGTTGGGCTGTGCGGCTCTTCGCGCAGCAGGTAGGCGGCGGCCAACTCCAGCAACTGGTAGGCCTCGGCGCGGCTGCCGATGCGCCCGCTTGCCGCGGCCTGCGGCAGCGGCGCGGAAGGAGAAAGAGAAGGAGGAGGAGAAGGGGCTTCGCTCATGTCGTTGTCGTCCATCGAGGTCGCGGAAAGCGTTGATGTGTCCGCCGCCCAACTTGCGGGCGGCTCCATTGGCATGGCCGGTGGTTCTTCATCGCGCGGGTCGCGCTCCTGCAGCAGGCTGCGCAGCGCCTGCCGCATGCGAAGCAGCATCTCCGTCACCTTCGACAGGCTCGGCGCGTCCGCGCCCAGGCGCTCGTCGAGCAGTGCGCCCAGGTCGCGCCATGCATCGGCGGCCAGCGTCACGCGGTCGTCGAGCGCGGCAAGCGCATGCAGGTCGCGTGCGGCCTGGTCGAGGATGTCCTGGCGCGACACCGTCTGCGCGCTCGGCTCTGCCGCCACTTCCTTCGCCTTCGACTTGGTATTGCCCGCACCGGCGCCGAACTCGGTGGTCAGCGCGCGCTGCCAGTCGCCAAGGTTGATGAAGGGCGGGGAGAAATCCGGCCATGCGAGCAGCGGCACGCGCATCAGCAGGGTATGCGCGAGGGTGTCGTTGAGCCACACGAAGGTGGCCGTGCGCATGTCGGCGTCGCCGTCTTCTCCGATGCACGGATGCACGTCTTGCCAGAAGTCGCGCGCCAGCCCTTCGAGCAGCCGCGTGCCGGCGATCAGCCCGTCGATCGCATGGCGATGCACCCAAGCTTCGGTGAGCCACGCGGCCACCTGCAGGTCCTTGCTGCGCCGTTGCAGCACCTCGGCGCAAAGCATCTCGGTGGCGCGCCAGTCGGCCTTCTTGAGCGGACGTGTCCACTCGCCCATCGGCAGGCTGGCGTCTTCCTCCATGCGCGCATCGCGGATGCGGGAGTACACCGGGTCGTAGCGCAGCGGCGGCCCGGCGGGGCCTTCGCCTTCGATTTGCAACGGCGCGAGGAAGGCCGCGAGGTCGGGTGCGAAGCCGTTGGCGGCCTCGGTGTTCAGGGGGGCGAGCACGGCGGCCATCAGGGCGTGTTCCATTCAGGGGCGCGCATCGGGAACGCGGCGGGCCAGATCAGGGCGGTCTTCTTGCCGGCGGGGCTTGCGGCAACGCGCAGGAACACGCGCGCGCGTCCTCCCGCAGGCGACTGGGCGGTGTCGCCGGCCGACTGGGCCACCAGCGGAAACTCGAACTTCAGCAACTGCGAGCGGCCGTCCGGCCGTTGCACCGTGTCGGCTTCACGCTGGCGCTGCGCCAGCGTGAACAGCGCCCACGGGTCGGCGAAGCGGAAGCTCACGGTCTGGCCGTCGGTCAGCAGCGCGTGCTGCTGCGGGTCGGCGCGCGCCACCAGTGGCGAGTCTTTCGCGATGCGCAGCACCAGCGCCACCGGCATGCCGTATTCCCAGCGCAGCGTGCGCGGCGGGTCGCGCTGCTTGAGCACCTGGTCGCCGACTTCGAAGGACCAGTCGATGATCTTGTTGCCCTCGATCTCGGCGCCGGTGTTCACGCGGAAGTCCACGCTCAGGTCGTAGCCCGGCGCGGCGCCTTCCTCGGTCGGGAACAGCGGCAGCATGAAGTCGCGCGCTCGGCCGAACTGCTCGGCGAAGCGTCGCGCGGCCGTTCCCGGCATGGCCGAGGTGCGCACGGCGCCGTCGGTGCGGTTGTCCTTCAGCGCGCGCGACAGCGGGTCGAAGGCCCGTGCGAGGTCGTTCACGTCCGCCGGGTCGGCCAGGTCGAAGGCGCGGCCCGTCGCCGCGCCGAACGGATGCCGGCCCGCCAGCGAGCGGTTGAAGCGCGTGGAGAACTGCGTCCACAGCTCCTGCTGGTCGCCGAACTGCAGCTCGTAGCAGCGCGCGAGCAGGGCGCTGTAGATCTGCTGGTGGCGGTCGGCAAAGTAGTCGCCGATGCGCGCCGCCGGCGCCTTGCCGGCCAGCTTGGCGGCGCAGGTCTCGCGGTCGATCTCGGCGCCGGTCGTGCCGAGGAACTGTTCGAGCAGCAGCAGGCTGCTGTTCGGGTTCTTCAGCCGGTAGCGCTCCAGGTCGCGGTTGATGGCCTGCCAGCGCTGCGCGAGCACCGAGCCCGCACCCGCGCCGTCGAGCGCCGCGATGTAGCTGTCGGCCAGCTTGCCCAGCGTTTCGGTGCGGTTGAACTGCTGCCCCAGGTAGGCCGCGAGCGAGCCCGTGTCCGGCACGCCGAAGGCCACCAGCATCGGCCCGCGCTCGCCGCGCCAGCCCTGGAAGTCGCGCCCGCGCATGGCGTACAGCTCCGACTGGTTGAAGGCTTCGTCCACGCCTTCCAGGCGTTGCAGCGCGTCGCGCGACATCATTGCGCGCAGGTCTTCGGCGCGCGGACCGGCGCCCATCTCGTACAGCAGCGCCTGTATCTTGGCCAGGCGCTGGCGCGAGGCTTCGTAGGCTGCGGCCTGCGTGTCGGTGGCCATGAGCGCGCCCGACGTGGGGCGCATGCCATCGTTCGCACCGGTCGCAGCCTCGGCCACCTGGTCGACCACGAGCTGCGCGAAGTGCGCATTCAGCGCGCTCTCGATGCCCGGGCGAACCATGGCCGGAAAGGCCGTCATGCCGTCGGTCATGTAGCGCTTGCGGATGTCGCCGACAGCCAGCGCCTGGTCGAGTCGCATGAGGTCCCATGTGGCCGTCGAGCGCAGGCCCGCGCCCGGCAGCTCGCGGTCGCGCGCGGCGGCCATGAAGGGCTGCGCCAGCAGCGCGGTGAGTGCGTCGCGCAGCGCGATGCGTTCCGGCGCCAGCGCGAAGCGGCCTTCCTTGTCCTGCCACACGAGGCCGGGCTGCGCGCCACCGAAGCGCAGGTTGAACTCGGCGCGGAATTTCTGGAAGGCATCTTGCGCGCGGCCGCGCACTGCATCGGCCGGCTCCTGCCCCAGCAGGCGGTTCTGTTCGATGCGCGCGATCGTGCGGTCGTACGAGGCGCCCAGCACCAGCACCGGCTGGCGCATCCAGCCGCCTTTGCCCGAGGCGACCAGGTCTTCCTGGTCCTTGATGGCGGCGATCACTTCGCGATAACTGGCCGTGGTACGCGCGAAGGTGCCCGCACTGGCGAGCGAGGGCAGCAGCCGCCCCAGCGACTGCTCGGACACCAGCAGTTCGTTGTTGACGAACAGCCGCGTGTCGAGCTGCGCCGTGCCCTTGTCGAGCGCGCAGCGCAGCGCCGACTGCACCGGCGCCAGCGGAATCGCCAGTGCATTGCCCTCGGCCGCCTGGCGGAAGTAGCGCAGGTTGCGGCTCAGGTCGGCGGGCAGCTCGGCGCCCAGCGCATAGCGCACGGCCACGCGCAGGTCTTCCGCATTGCCGGTGGAAGGCTGGCGCAGGCGCTCCACCGCCTGCAGGGCGGTGTCGAGCTGCTCGGCCGAACCCAGGTAGCGTTGCAGGGCGCCGAACTCGGGTTGGTCTTCGACCAGCAGGCCGTTCTTGCGCGGCGCATCGCCGATGGTCTTGAAGCTCGGCGGCAGGCTGCAGTTGGCACCGACGATGAATTCGCCGGTAGCCTCGTCCTGCTCCACGCCGCTCAGCTGGCTCACGCGGGCCATCAGCTCGCGGCGCAGCGTGCTCACGGCGATGTCGCCGAACTCGCGCTCGATGCGCTCTATCACGCGTTCGTTCAGGTCGTCGAAGGGCCGCCACGAGCCGGGCATGAAGAAGGAGTACGTGCCGTCGGTGCGCAGCCGCTCGTTCATGGCCAGCAGCGACAGCGCCTTGTTGCGGTACCACGCGGTCGGAATGGTCTCGCCGCGCTGCAGTGCGCGCATGCGGTATTGCGCATCGTGCTGCAGCTGTGAGAGCGCCGATACCAGCGTGCTGTTGTGCCGGTGCAGCTGCCATGTGGCCACAACCAGGCCAATGCCCCAGCCGCTGAGGAACAAGATGGCCGTCCAGCGCAGCGCGCGGTGCAGCACCGGGCGCGCCAGTGTCTGCGTGCGCGACGGCCGCGTGAGTCCGTACTCGAGAAAGATCTTCTTCTCGAACAGGTCACGCAAGAACGCCGGCTGGCGCATCAGCTGCGCGATCAGGTCGCCGCCGATGGGTTCGAGGTCCTTCTGGCCGTAGCTGTCGTGCTCGGCGTCGATGGCGGCAACTGCCTGTGCCGATTCGCCGCTGTCGCCCGTCAGGTAGATGCCGCGGAAGAAGAAGGGCTCGTGGTACGCGCTCGGGCGCATCAGCTCATCGACATACAGCTGCAGCTGGCCGCGCAGCGCCTCGATGCGCGAAGGCAGCAGCAGTTGCGGGCCGGCGCCCTGCGGCGCGGTATCGGTGGCGAAGAGCTCGGCCGACACGTCGGACACCGAACGCACCACGGTGCCCACCGCCTCGTCGACCCAGCCCGGCTGGTAGGTGGTCGACAGGTCATAAGGCGACGACCAGCCCAGCATGCTCGCGCGCAGCGGCTCGGGCAGGGCGCTCGCGAAGGCGCTGAAGCCTTCGAGGTGTTCCGCGCCGGTGACCAGAACATACACGGCGAAGCGCATCGCAAAGCGGTTCTGTGCGAGCCACAGGCGGCGGTGCGCGAGCTTGGCGCGCTTGGAGAGTTCGAGCCGGCCGTCGGTGCTGTCGTCGAGCAGCAGCGCCGCCGGAATGGTGATGACCACCGAGTCGAACGGGCGCTGCGGCCGGTAGGCCCGGCACATGCCCAGGAACTCGTCCCATGGCTTCTCGGAGGCGTCGTCGTCATCGGGCGAGCCGAGATAGGCGCCCTGGATGTCGATGACCACGCCGCGGTCGAAGAAGTGCCACGAGATGCCCTGCGTGGTCGCGGCAGAGGCCGACTCGGTGCTCAGTGCGCTCGCCACGCCCGACTGCTCGATGGGCAGCTGGCGATGGTCGTCGCCCTCGTTGAGCAGCATGATCCACGGAATGCCGTAGCGGTCGGCGCGCGAGGCGATGTTGCCTTCGATCAGCTCCACGGCCTGGCGGAACGAACTGCGCAGCGAGTCGAAGCGGATGCGCGCGACCTTCGGGTCGCTCGACGGCTTGGCGTGCGAACGCCGTGCCGCAAAGTACAGCACCATGCCGAGCACGAGCAGCACCACCAGCGTGAGCACCGCGATGGAAATGAGGAAGAGCTGGTCTGTCAGCATGGCGACGACCTCCTGGGGCTCTTTGAATGGCGCAGCATGTCGTTCATCGCTGGTATGCCCCCGATGCATCGACCGCACCCGGCTGCAGCACCTGCCGCACCGGCCACGACTGCCACAGCCACAACAGCTCCGACACCGCCAGCAGCGAGGCGGTACACAGCAGGAACAGCACCGTCCAGCGGCTCAGCGTGGGCAGCTTGCGCGGAGCGATGTGCGAGAGCGTGCTCGCATAGGCGCGCTCCGACACCACGCGGTCGCGGCCCGAGAAGTCGGCCTGCCGCTGGTAGACGAACTGGAACAGCTCTTCGCGGTAGCCCAGCAGGCGTGCTTCTTCGCCGCCGCCGCGGTACTTGCCCTGGAAGCCCAGTGCCAGTGCAAAGAGATACAGCCGCGCGATGTCGCGGCGCGAAGGCTCGCGGCCCGACAGCAGTTCTTCGATGCGGCTGAACACCAGGTCGCCCGCGATGTTGGTGCGGAACAGCGAAGACTCCAGCAGGTGGGCGGTCCAGCGCTCGCGGCCGATCCACGGCGTGTGCAGCAGGATCTCGTCGGCCAGCGCGGCCTTGAGGTAGCGCGCGTCGGCCACGTTCTCCAGCTCGAAGCGCGTGCTCTCGCGGCGCGATTCGAGCGACTGCAGCTCGAGCAGGTTCTCCAGGTGGCGGGCCAGCGCCTGCGCCACCATGTCGATGTCGGTCTCGCGCGATTCGGCGGTGCGGTCGCGCGCTTTCACGATCTCGTCGTAGAACGCGCGGAACTGCTTGGTGATGTGGTCGTCGACCGCAAGGTCGGGAAGGGTGCGTGCCATGGGGGTCGATCAGTCTTTGATGAACAGCACGATTTCCTGCGGAGGCTGCGCGGTGGCGCCTTCGTTCGCGTTGGCGATCACCAGGAGTTCGCCGGGCACGGTCAGAGCGGTGCTGGTCTGGATGGCGTAGAGCAGGTAGCCCGAGCCGGGGCGCAGGCCGAGCTCGTCGGCCGACTCGATGGGCCGGCGCACCGCGCCCAGCACGCGGCGTTCGCGCAACGAGGGGTAGGCCGACTGCGCGCCGACGATGGCGCTGTCCATCCAGGCGAGCAGATCCTTGTCGGACTGGCCGCGCAGGCCGACCACGATGCGCGTGCCGGCCAGCCACTGCGGCTGCAGCGTGGTCTCGAAGGCGCCCTGGCGAAACTCGAACTTGTGCTCGCGGTACTCCTGGCTCACTTCGGACACCGCGTCGCGCAGCGCCAGCAGCAGCGGCTGGAACACGCGCGAGGGGTTCGCATGGTCATAGTCCATCGGCACCGGCGGCAGGCCACCGGGCCGCAGCAGGCTCAGCGATGCCAGCAGCGCGCACAGCGACCAGTACATCGGCAGCGGATGCAGGTGCGGCGTGCGCAGCACGGCCTCGGCATGCGGCAGGCCCGAAAGCAGGCTGCGCAGCCGGTCCTTCAGTTCGAGGTGCGCGAGGCGGTCGTCCACGCGTGAAGAGGGCACAGCCGTCTGCTTCGCGACGAAGGCCGCCTTGCCGCGCAACTGGCCCAGCAGGCCGGCGGCCGCAGTCCACAGCGGGTTGTCGCGCGCTACTTCGAGCAGCGGCGGTTGCGCCTCGCCGAGCTTCACGACTTCGTTGTCCTTGAACACCTGGCCCAGGCGCAGATGCACGTGCGTGCCGGGCGGCACCGCGCCCGCGCTGAGTGCCAGGCGCGGCAGCATGCGGGGGATGTTCGCGGGCTCTGCGTCCGACACGGCGTCTTCCACCGGCGCGCCGGACACCGAGCGAAAGCGCACGGTCGCGCCGCGATGCCGCGCGGGTCCGGCGACCGGCAGCGTGAGGTAGATGTCGAGCGGCTCGACGGCCAGCTGGTCTTTATGCGGTGCGAGCGAGAGTTCGAGCGCGCCGTGCGCGGCCTCGGCGGCCGAGTACTGCACGGCGGTGCCGTCCGGCAGGATGGCGTCGAGCGCCAGCACGCGCAGCAGGCCGGCGGGCAGCAGGCCCTGGTCGAACACCAGGCGGCGCACGCCCCAGCTGAAGGGCGCGGCGGCCAGCGTCTGCCAGGCCACGAGGGAGTCGGTGCGCGCCGAGAGCTGCTGGAAGTGCTGCGGCGACAGCAGCATGCCTTCATGCCACTCGATGCGATCGGTGATGGGGGAGGCGCTGTGCACGTCAGACATGGCGGGCTCCTGCGCAGGAAGAAGAAAGATGGAATGCGGTGTTCACTGGCGAGGGTCCGGGTTGTTCAGCGTGTGGTCGACACGTCGAAGCTTTGAACGTCGAAGCGGGCGACAACGGCGCCCTTGAGGTCTTCCACCCGCACGCGATTGGCGCCGGGCGTGGTGTAGTTCGCGAAGACGAGCACGGCCGCCACGCGCTGCGAGCCGAAGGCGCTGGAGGGCACGCGAATCGTCTGGCCCGGCACCAGCTCCCACGAGAGGTAAGACAGGCTCTGCGGAAAGGTCTTCTGCAGGTCGGCGCGCGCGCCGAACCACTTGGCAGCGGTGAGCTCGGTGACCCGGGCGAGCATGGTGTCGTCGAGCACCATCACCACGTCGACCGCCACCGGGCTGTTCTGGTTGGCGTCGGGCGAGGCCGACAGCGTGAGCTCGCTCCAGTTCACGCGCGTGCCCTTGGGAAACAGGCTGCCGCATGCGGCCAGCTGCGAGAGCAGCAGCAGGGCGGCGATCCATCTGAAGAGAAGAGTCTTTGTGCGGTTCATCGCGATATTCCAGGGTTCGCCGCGGCCGAAGTCGCATACGCGGCGGAGGGCTGTGCCTGCCGCGCGCCCACGGCAATGCCCATCAGCAAAATCAGCAGTGAGGCCAGCACGCTGCAGCCCGCCAGCAGCATGACGTTGCCGCGCGTGAGCACGAAGCGCAGCGGCTTCGCGGGTGCCGCGTCGGCGGCAGGCGCCGTCACGCGCTCCGACGGCAGGCCCGCCGACACGACGGAAATCAGCACGCAGGTGGCCAGCAGCGTCAGCAGGTTGCGCGGCCCCTCGCAGATCAGGTCGATGGCCAGGAACAGCGCCAGCGCGGCCTCGATGGGCAGTTGCAGCATCGCCAGCACGATGCCCGCGTAGCCCACGTTGGTCAGGCTGTTGTTGCCGGCCGAGGCGAAGGCCGCAACCGTCGCGCCCATGCCGATCATTCCGATGTCGGCCGCGCTGAGCGTGCGGTCGTAGAGGTTGGCCACGAACAGCGCCAGCAGCACGTAGTACAGCGCCGAGCCCGCGCGCAGGAACACCGAGGCGGTGGGCACCACCAGCTCGACGATGCCGCGGCTGAAGCCCAGGCGCGCGCTCATCGCCTCGATGGTGTGCGGAATGCTGGCCGTGGTGCTCGACGACATCAGGCTTACCAGCATCGGCGTCTTCAGGTGCTGCAGCACATCGGCCAGCGGCTGGTTGCCGCGCTGGTGGATCACCGCGATGGCGCCCGCGGCCAGCAGTGCCACCAGCGCCACGAAGTGCAGCAGGAAGCCGCTCATGGCGCGGATCGTCACCGCGTCGGTCTGCGCGAACACGTGCGCCGACATGCCGAAGGCCACCACAGGCAGCAGGATGTTGGCGCGCGCGATGATGAGTTCGAGCGTGCGGTAGATGCCCTCGAACATATGGTTGAGCGCGGCGTGCTGCGTGCGTGCCAGCGCGGCAAAGGCCAGGCCGAACAGCAGCGCGCACGACAGGATGCCCAGGGAGCGCCCCTCCACCAGCACGCGGAAGAAGTTGTCGGGCACCAGCGTGACGCGGGGGCGCTCGATGGCCGTTGCCTGCGTGCTGCTGTCGTGCAGGCGCATTTCGAGGTCGCCGCCGTCGCCGGCCTGCTGCACCAGTTCGCCCAGGTGCTCGCGCGATTCGGCGTCCAGGTGCGCGCCCGGTGCGTTCACCCAGCCCAGTGCCAGCCCGGTGCCCGCGCAGCTCATTACCAGCAGCAGTGCAAGGCCCGCGATCATCGCGATGCGCCGTCCTGGAAAGGGCAGCCCCATGGTCTGGCGCAGGCCGAAGAAGGTGGCGACCACCAGCAGCGGAATGGCTGCCATGCTCACGATGGCCAGGTAGACCTGCGCTGCCGTGTACCCCACGTCGCCCACCACGGGCGCATAGACGCCCACGACTCCGCCTGCCGCCATGCACAGAAGCAGGGCGAGCAGGCTGTGGGACATGCGCGTCAGGAAACCCATGTCGGCTTGTTCCATCCCTTGTCGAGTGCGAAGGCGACGGTGGCGCGGGCCAGCTCCAGCGAGCTGTCGATCAGCATCAGCGTGCTGTGCCCGGCGGCGTTCGCTGCCTTCGCGGCGATCGGCAATTCGGTGCAGCCCATGATCACCACGGTGGCGCCGGTGGCGGACAGCGCTTCCAGCGCAAGCTCGAAAGCTGCCGCGCCGGCCTGCACGTCACCACCCTTCACGGCGCGGATGCAGGCGTCCACGTGGTCCTGACCGGTCGTGGCGTCGGGCACGAGAAAGTCGATGCCGCGTTCGCGCAGCGCCTGCTGGTAGAAGCCCGAGGCCAGCGCGCCTCGCGTGGCGAGCACCGCCACCCGTACCGGCCGTTCGCCCGGTGTCGTGGCTATGGCGGCCACGCATGACTGCGCGATGTGGATCACCGGCGCCCGGCTGTGCTCGACCATCTGCGCATACCAGTGGTGCGACGAGTTGCAGGGAATTGCGATCACGCCCACGCCGATGTCGTTGAGCACGTCGATGCCCGCGAGCAGCGCGCCCAGCGGGTCGGGGCCCGTGCCCAGGATGGCGCTGGAGCGGTCCGGCACGTGCGGCAGGTTCGCTACGATCACCGGCAGGTGCTCCTGGTCGCGCGTGGCGGGAGTGAGCTGGATGATCTTTTCCATGAAGTCCACCGTTGCCGATGGGCCCATGCCGCCGAGAACGCCGATGCGTGACATGAGTGCGTGCCCTCTAGATCTTCAGTGGCCGGGGGCACACGACAGCGACGGCCGCGGTGTTGCCGATGACCAGCACCAGCGTGCGCAGCATGTCGCACACCGGGTCCACCGCCAGGAACAGGATGAACGCCGCTTCGAAGGGCAGGCCCAGGTAGGTGCAGGTCATGCCGATCAGTGACACCGTCACCAGCCCCGTCATGCCCGCCGAGGCAAAGCCCGCGAGCACCGACGATGTGAGCACGATGCCGATTTCCACCGGCGACAGCGAGCGCCCGTAGATCTGCGCGATGAAGAGCGTGGCGCACACGTAGTAAACGACCGGCCCGATGCGCAGCAGCGACACCGTGAGCGGCACGAGCAATTCAACCCGTGAGCGCGCGAAGCCCAGCCGCGTGACCAGGCTCTCGATCATGATCGGCATGCAGGTGGCGCTGCTGCGCGTGGCCAGCGCCAGCGCGAAGGGGCCGCGCATGGCGTTGAGCGTCTGCCCCAGCGTGCCGTTGGAGCGCTTCCAGATGATGACGCACGCCACCGCCAGCAGCACCGTCGACACCACCAGGAAGGCCAGCACGAAGGCGCCCATCGCGCGCAGCGGCTCGATGCCCGTCTTGCCCAGTTGTGCCGCGCTCATGCAGAACAGCACCACCGGCAGCGGAAAGCTCAGCCAGCGCATCAGCGTCTGGCAGGCGTGATAGACGGTTTCGAGCGCCTGGGTCAGCCCGTCTGAAATGCGCGTGGGCACGTGCCCCACCGCCAGGCCGAACAGCAGCGCGAACACCAGCGTCTTCAGCGTGTCGCCGTTGGCCAGGGCCGTGAAGATGTTGGCGGGCACCAGGCTCACCAGCATGTCGGCGAAGCTGGCGGTTTTCTTCACTTCGTCGGTGCCGCGCAGGCTCATGGCCGTGTCGCTGGCGCTCAGGTCGCCGCCGACGATCTGGCCGAAGGTCTGCATGGTGCTGGCCGGCAGGTTCTCGCCGGGGCGAAGCAGCAGCAGCGTGGCCGCGCCGGCAATGGCCACGAAGGCCGAGAACGCGAGGAACACCAGCGCAACGCGGCCCAGCAGGCTGGCCGTGCCGCCGTCGCGAAACAGCCGCTGCAGGCTGAAGATCACGGCCGAGACCATGAAGGGCAGCGTGATCATCTTCAGCAGGTCGACGTAGATGTCGCCCACGAAGCTGAGGGTGGTCGCGAGCGGGGGTGCGAGCATGCCGAAGGCCACGCCGGCCCCGAGGCTGATGATCACGACCCAGGGGTTGAGGACGAAGGCGTAGAGCTTGGAGGAATTCATGATGGGTGCGTGTTCTTTGCGGCTCAGCGATCGAGTGCCTGCAGCACCTTCTGGATGTCCAGCTTCTCGGTGCGCTGGGCGAGGAACTGGTTGACGTAGGCCAGCAGCGTGGTGTCGGTCACGGCAACGCCGATGCCGAGGGTGTCTTCAAGGTCCTTCAGCGTCACGGTGCGCAGCACGAGCGATACGGTCGGGTCGGCCTTGAGCACGCGCTTGACCTCGAACTCGTCGCGGTAGGCGCTCACGATCTCGCCCTTGTGCAGGGCCACCAGCACCTCGTTCCAGGTCGGAAACTCCTGCACCTTGGCGTGCGGGAAGTTGGTGCGCGCGTAGTCCGCGAAAGAAGATTTGGCGATCACGCCGATGCTGCCGTTGAAGTTGCGGATGACCTCCGGCAGCGGGCGCCCGTGCGAGAGCTGCGCGAACTTCACGCGGTTCAGGATCAGCGAGTGGTTCAGCGTGAGGTAGGCGTCGCTGAACGCAATGGTCTGCGTGCGCGCCAGCGTGCGCGACAGCTTGCTGATGGCCAGGTCGGCCTGGCCGTTGGCCAGCAGGTCGACCACCGCGTTGAAGGTGCCGGCCTCGCGGTTGAAGCGCAGCTTGACGCCCAGCTCCTTGGCGAGCGACTGCGCCAGGCCGACCTCGAGCCCGGTCCACTGGCCGGCGTCGTCGAAGAAGAAGAACGGGGGCGTGTCGACCTTGAGCATGGCCACCACGAGCTCGCCGCGCGTCACGATGCGCGCGATGTCGGGCGCGAGCAGGCGGCCGTCGGGTACGCGCACGAGGCCGTTGGTGAGCACGGGTGCCGGTGGCGCGACAGGGGCTGCCGGCTCGACCGGAAACGCGGGCGCGGGCGCCGCGGCGGCGGGCGTGGCGAGTGCGGCTGGCACGGCGATCACGCCCTGCGCCACGGGCCGTTCGCCTGCCGCGCCAGCGGGGCCACCCGCGCAGAGGCCGGCCAGCGCCAGCAATGTTGGAAGGGCGAGGCGACGCAGCGCGCTGTGCATGCCCGTGAGGTGTCGTGTGTTGTTCGACATGCTTTGATCTACTTTGGTCATTGGGTGGAGGCGGCGGGAGCCGGCGCGGCTGTGGGGGCAGGTGCGGGGGAGGGCGACTGCAGCGGCGCAGGCGCCGTGACGGCAGGAGCCGAAGGGATGGGCGCAGGCGCCAGCAGCTTGCCGATCTCCACGCCCATCATGAACAGGAGGACGCACAGCAGCACCAGGCAGGTCACCGTGATGGCGACCATGCGGGAGCTCATCGTGAAAACGTATTGAGACATGAGTAAGTAGGGATCGGTCAGGGGACCATTGAAGTGAACTGCCCCGGCACGACGACCTGGATCACGCCGCCCCAGTTGCAAGCGAGCTTCGAGCTGTCCTGCAGTGCGGGCATGCTGCCGACCAGCACCGTGGGCGAGCCGGGCGCCCAGGGCGCGGCCGTTACCGGAATGCAGGGCATCGGCGTGAAGGCGCCGAGCGCGGCGGCGGTGGCCGCGGCCACCATCGGGTTCGACATGCTGTTGCAGGTGCCGAAGGGCAGGATGTTGGCGATCGGCTTGTTGTCCATGATGGTGGCCGCCGGCACGCCGCTGGTGACCACCGCGTTCACGGGCAGCACCACGAGGTTGGAAGGCGCGGCGCCGAAGCTGCACTGCAGCGTGGCCCCCATGCAGACGTGCATGCCCATGGCTCAGCCTCCCCTCACGAGTTTTTCCAGGCTCTTCATGAAGCCCGGCGATGCGGCTGTCTCCACGACCTCGTGGCCGGCCTGGTCGAAGCGGCGCGGGTTGCCGTGCGGCTTGCCCTGGCGGTACGCGATTTCTTCCATCAGCTGGCCGTTGGGCCAGAAGCGCCGCAGCGGACCGTGCAGCACGCTGGCCACGTAGGTGGACGACTGCGCCACGCCGCCGCTTGCCAGGTAGTCGAGCACTTCGCCGTCGAGCAGGCCGGCGCGGTACTGCTCGCGCCGCACCATGCGGCCTTCGTTGTAATAGGTGGCTTCGCCTTCGAGGCGGCCGGCCACGTAGCGCAGCCGCGCCGTGACGTCGCCTGACTCGGCATACGCCACGGCATCGCCGTGCAGCGTGCCGCGCACGTGCTGGTGCGTCTGCATGAGCTTGCCGCTGGGGTAGTAGCTGCGTGTGGTGCCTTCGGCTACGCCGCCGAAGCGCTGCGTTTCCTGCAGCAGCTGGCCGCGTTCGTCGAACAGGCGCATGGCGCCGTGCGGCACGCCGGCCTGGTAGGAGGCCTCCATCGCCGGCTTGCCCGCGGCCGAAAACACCTGCATCGGCCCGTGCGGCACGTCGCCCAGGAAAGACGCGCGCACCACCGTCTGGCCTGCGCCGTCGAGGGCTTCGCGCACCACGGCCTCGTGCATCGAGGCCAGGTCTTTTGTTGGGAGGGAAGGAAGTGCCATGGTGTTCAATCGTTCAATTGATCTTCACCAGCCCGCCCTTGAGCGTGACCATGCCGCCGCCTTCGACGGCGTTCATGCCCGAGGCCTTGCTGCTGATCGAAGGCGCCTCGTTCGACAGCGAGGCGCCGCCCTTGGCCGACAGCGCCACGCCGGCCTCGGCCTTGAAGTTGACGCCGGCGTTGGCGCCCAGGTCGGTGCCGGCCTTCAGGTCCAGCGTCTGGGCCGACTTGATGAGCAGGGTGCCTGTCACGTCGATCACCAGGTTGCCCGTGACCTTGAGCTCGTAGTTGCCCGTGACCGTCTGCGTGAAGTTGGCCTTGTTGTCGTGCGTCTCGCTGCCCGTGACGTCCAGCGCGCGCGTGCCCTTCACCGAGTGGGTTTCGTTGCCCGTGTCGACCTTGACCGTGCGGTTGCCCTTGGTGACGGTGTGGAGTTCGTTGCCGGCCATCACCGTGGTGGTCAGGTCGTTCTCGATTTCCACGCGCATGTCTTTCTGGGCGTGCAGGTAGAACTCTTCGGAGCCCTTCTTGTCCTCGAAGCGCATCTCGTTGCCCGCGTCGCCGGTCTTGGTCGAGCGCGATCGGATCGTGCTTTGCGACGACATGCCCGGCAGGGTGACCGGCGTGGGGTTCGTGCCGTTGTAGACGCTGCCCGAGACCAGCGGCCGGTCGGGATCGCCGTCGACATAGCTCACGACCACCTCCTGCCCGATGCGCGGCAGGAAGAGTGCGCCCCAGCCCTTGCCCGCCCACATCTGCGAGACGCGGATCCAGCACGAACTCTTGTCGTTCTTCTTGCCCAGCTGGTCCCATGGAAACTGCACCTTGATGCGCCCGTGCTCGTCGGTCCAGATTTCTTCGCCGGCCGGGCCCACCACCTGCGCCGTATGGTTGCCGGCCACCACCGGTCGCGGCGTGCGGCGTTGCGGGCGGAAGGGCAGGTCGGGAGGCAGGGTCTCGAAGCTGTTGCTGTAGTGCTCGCGCTCGGCGTGGTGCCGCACGCTGTGCACCACGTGCTTCACGTTGAGATCCTCGCGGGAATGCTCTTCCAGCGTGAAGGTGGTGCCCGGCGTCAGGTAGTGGCAATGGCTGTCGCCGCGGCCCGACTGGCTGCCGGCCTGGTGCATTTCCAGGCGGATGCGCGCGCGCGCCGCGCCGGCCGCCGCAGGCACGCGCGAGGGATATTCGTAGTCGAGGCCGCGCCCGATCTTTCCCTCGTGCTGCTCCCGCAGATCGGTGTCGGGCGTGAGGAAGTCGTAGTCGTCCACCGCCTGGTCCTTGGTCACCAGCCGGGCGTCCGACTCGAAGCGGGTGACGGCATGGGTGTGCGCGTAGCCTTCCTCGCTGCTGCGCATGACGAGCTTTTCCGCGTGGGGGCAGGGCATGCACGCCGAGTTGCTGTCGGCCAGCACCAGCGTGTGCGCGCCGTCCGCGAAGGTGAAGAAATAGAAGATGCCTTCCTCTTCCATCAGGCGCGAGATGAAGTCGAAGGCTGTCTCGTCGTAGCGCACGCAGTATTCGCGAGGTGCGTAGGTGCCCTGCAGCTGCGTGCTGAAGGCCACGCCGAATTCGCCGAGCACCTTCTGCAGGATGTCGGGCGTGCTCATGCTCTGGTAGATCACGCGGTCGCGCCCCAGCGTGAGCAGCCACATGCGCGGCACCAGTTCGAGCGAGTAGGTCGCGAAGTCCCGGTTGCTGCCCAGGTAGGTGAAGCGCGAGACGATGCCGTTGAAGAAGCGGGTTTCCTTCTCGGGCCGCTGCAGCACAACCGTGGCCGAGGTGCCGATCAGGTCGTCGGCTTTCAGCGCGCTCGAAGGGGAACGCATGGTGAGCGAGCACGCGAACAGCTGCGACAACCCCTCGGCGGCCTGGAAGGCGTCGAGCAGCAGTTCGTCCGGCCCGAGCACGGTCTTCACCGTCAGGAAGGCGGCGTGCTGGGTGAAGCCTTCGCGCATGTTCATCTATCAGCTCAGCGTTGCCGGTTCGAAGCTGAAGGCGAACGCACCGTCGCCGTCCATGCCCATGTGCACCGCGGTGAACGCGGCGGCCATCGAGATGCGCTCCAGCACCTGGCGCGAGAGCTCGGGAAGCACCGCGTGGGCCAGGATGTGGTCGATGTTGCGAGCGCCGCTGTCCACCTCGGTGCAGCGCGCGGTAATGGCGTCTTCCACCTGCACGTCCCACGTGAAGGTCGCGTGGTGGTTCAGCGCGAAGCGCCGCGCCAGCTTGCCGAGCTTGAGGTTCACGATCGAGCGGATCTGCTCGTCGCCCAGGTGGTGATAAGGCACCAGCGCCAGCCGACCCAGGAAGGCGGGGCTGAACTGCTTGAGCAATTCGGGGCGCAGCCGCTCCACAAGCTCCTCGGGGTCGGGCCTGCGGCCGCCCTGCGAGGCCTGCGTGATCACGTCTTGCGCAGCGTTGGAGGTGAGCAGGATCAGCGTGTTCTTGAAGTCGATCTGCACGCCTTCGCCGTCTTCCATCGTGCCCTTGTCGAACACCTGGAAGAACAGCTCCAGCACGTCGGGGTGGGCCTTCTCCATTTCGTCGAGCAGCACCACGCTGTAGGGGCGGCGGCGCACGGCCTCGGTCAGCACGCCGCCGCGCCCGTAGCCCACGTAGCCGGGCGGCGCGCCCTTGAGGCTGGAGACGGTGTGGGCCTCCTGGAACTCCGACATGTTCACGGTGATGACGTTGCGCTCGCCGCCGTACAGCAGGTCGGCCAGCGCGAAGGCCGTCTCGGTCTTGCCCACGCCGCTGGGGCCCACCAGCATGAACACGCCCACGGGCTTGCCGGGGTCGTCGAGGTCGGCGCGGAAGGTGCGCACGCGCCGCGCGATGGCGTCGAGCGCGTCGTCTTGCCCGACCACGCGCTCGGCGAGCTTCTCCTTCAGGTTGAGCACCGTGTGCAACTCGTCGGTCATCATCTTGCCGACCGGGATGCCGGTCCAGCCGGAGATGACTTCGGCCACCATCACGCCATCGACGCACACGGGCACCATGGGCTCGTCGCTCTGCAGCGCCTCCAGGCCTTTCTCGAGGCGGCGCAACGCGGCGGTGAGCAGCGCGGGGTCGTTCTCCTCGTCGGGCGGCGGTGCGTTGTCGCGCAGGCTGTCAGAAATCTTGCGGCGCAGCGCGACGATTTCCATCACCGCGTGCTTCTCTTCGTCGACCTTGTCGGACAGGCGCTTGTGCTTCTGGCGCAGCACGTCGAGCCGCGAGGTGAGCGCGGCGATGGCGTCCTGGTGGTCGCCACCGGTGGCGGCCTCGTGGCGCAGCACGCGCAGTTCGCTCTCGCCCGTGGAGATGTCGCGCGCGGCCGATTCGAGCTCGGCAGGCAGCCCGTTCTGCCCGATGGCCACGCGCGCGCAGGCGGTGTCGAGCACGCTGATGGCCTTGTCGGGCAGCTGGCGGCCGGTGATGTAGCGGTGCGAGAGCTTGACGGCCTCGCGCACGGCGTCGTCGACGATCTCCACGCCGTGGTGCTTCTCCAGCGTCTCGACCATGCCGCGCAGCATGTCGATGGCGACTTCTTCGCTCGGCTCCTCGACCTTCACGACCTGGAAGCGCCGTGCCAGTGCAGGGTCGCGCTCGACGTATTTCTTGTACTCGGCCCAGGTGGTGGCCGCGATGGTGCGCAGCTCGCCGCGCGCCAGCGCAGGCTTGAGCAGGTTGGCCGCGTCGCCCTGGCCCTCGGCGCCGCCCGCGCCGATGAGCTGGTGCGCCTCGTCGATGAACAAAATCACCGGCGTGGGCGAGGCCTTGACCTCGGCAATGACCGACTTGAGCCGGTTCTCGAACTCGCCCTTCACGCCGGCGCCCGCCTGCAACAGTGCCAGGTCGAGCGAGCGCACCGACACCTGGCGCAGCGCGGGCGGCACGTCGCCCTGCACCACGCGTTGCGCGAAGCCTTCGACCACGGCCGTCTTGCCGACACCGGCCTCGCCGGTGAGGATGGGGTTGTTCTGGCGGCGGCGCAGCAGCACGTCGATGATCTGGCGGATCTCACCGTCGCGACCGCGGATGGGGTCGATCGCGCCGTCGCGCGCGAGCTGCGTCATGTCGACCGTGTACTGGTCGAGCGAAGGCGTGGCCGAGTTGTTGCGGCGTGCCGTGGGCATCTGCAGCGGCGGCGCACCGACGTCTGGCACCGATGGCGCAGCCGACTGGTTCGCGGCAGGCGCCGAGGCTATCGGCGCGGCGGACAGTGCCGAGGCGGCCGCATCCTCGGGCGAGGACTGCAGCAGGCCGGCGAGTTCGTCGCGCAGCGTGCCGCGCGGAATCTGCAGCAGCGCGGGCGCGGCATCGACCAGGCGGCCGCGCAGGCGGTCCACATCGAGCAGCGCCAGCATCAGCGTGCCCGAGCGGATGTGCTGCTGGCCCAGCAGCATCGAGCTCATGAGCCACGCTTCCTGGAACAGCGGCGCGAAGTCGGGTGTCAGGCTCGGCGTGCGGCCGTTGCCGCGCTTGAAGGTGTCGAGCGACTTCTGCAGCTGGGCCTGCACGGTGTCGGGGCGCAGGCCGAAGCGGCCGAACACCAGCCGCAGGTCGGGGGCGTCGTTGTCCACCAGCTTCAGCAGCAGGTGTTCGAGGTCGACGTTGTAGTGCGTCTGCTGCACGCACAGCTCGGCGGCCTGTTCCATGGCGCGCTTGCATTCCGGGTTGAGCCGGCCGAGCAGGGTGCGGATGTCGATGTCCATAAGGCGTGTTCGGGTCAGGCGCCGGGCGCGTCGCCGCCGTCGCTGGTCAAGGTGTGATGAACGGGCGGCAGTGCGCCGCGGAAGGTCGGGCCCGCGACCCATGAAGTCCAGCCCAGTCGCATCGGGTTCGCGGCGCCGAGCACGCTGCTGCGCAATTCGGTGGGAGCGAGGCTCAGCTCCATCTCGACCTTCAGGTCTTGCGGGATGAAGCGGCGCACCAGCCATTTGGCGAGCGCATGGTCTGCGCCGCGCGGCAGCAGGGCGCGCAGGCGCTGCTGGCTCAGGTTGCTGAAGGTGAGGCGGATGCCGGCGCCCTGGTCCCACACGCGCTTGCCGAGCACGGCGCCGCCGCCCAGCGGCGTGCGCATGTCCAGCCGCGCCGAGGCATCGGGTTCCAGTGCGAGCCAGCGGCCGCGGAACTGCGTGCCGTGCACCTGCACGCCGAGCCGGTCGCGCAGCAAAGCCAGCAACGCGGTCATGCCGCGCGGCGCGCCGCCGAGCAGGCCGGCATGGCGCAGCCACAGGGCGGAGCCGTCGGGTGCGCGCACGCCGGCGCGCAAGCCCAGTGCGCTGGCTGCATCGAGCGTGGACGCCAGCGTGGAGCTCGAAGGCGACTGCGGGTTGAGCGCCACGTGGTGCTTGCGGCGGCTGCGGTACAGGAAGGCCAGAAAGCGGTGGTTGAAGATGTCGAGGAAGTCCCCCGTCGCGTGGTCGCGCTGCTGCCGGCGCTCCAGCAGCATCTCGGTGAAGGGCATCGGCAGCGGGCCGCCGCTGCCGCCCAGCGAAAGGGCGGGCGTGGTGAGCTCGAAGGGCTCGCCGGTCGATGCATCGGTGCCGACTTCGCGCACGTCGCTGGCCTCGAACGCCAGCGTGACGAAGGCATGCAGCCGCACGGCCTCTCGTTCGCGCGGGCCTTGCGAACGGCCCACAGGCACCGCCTCGGGCGCGGCGCGCTCGAGCAGGCTGATGGCCTGGAACAGGTTGAAGTCCTGCGGGCGGGCGGTGAGTTGTTCGATCACAGAACCACCTGCCGGCCCGTCATCGGGGCCCACTGTTTTCTGACCTCTTCGCCGTTGCGCACCACGAGGCGAACGAAGGAGTTCACCGAGGTGTACATCGCGAAGAAGCGCGCGAGAACGGCCGACATCATGAGAGGCGAGCCGCCGACGAAGGCGTCGTCCTCGAATTCGAGCGTGACCTGCGTGCCGCGGCAGTAGCCGCGCCAGGCTTCGGTGCCCACGTGGGCGGTGACGCCCCGCGCCGAGAGCCCGGCGATGCCGCGGATCTGCGCATGGTCGCGCCGGCTGTCGGAAGCGAACAGCAGCAGCATCTCGCGCAGTTGCTCGCGGCCGGTGGAGCCGTCCACCAGCGACTGGTGGTTGAGCGTGAGCAGCGACACCAGCCGCCACAGCGTCTCGCTGCCCAGCGGTGGATCGCGCTGCGCGGTGGGCTCGTACAGGCAGCGCACTTGCGTGGGCTGCGACGGGCCTTCGGCCACCAGGCGCGCGCCCACAGGCACCTGCTCGGCCAGCCGCCGGTTGGTGCACAGCAGGTGCGCGTAGACCACCGGTTGCGCGGGCCGGCTGTGCGTCTTGCCCTGGTCGACGAAGGACAGGAACACGTCGGTGCCGGGAATGTTCTGGCGCAGGCAGGGCTCGCGCCGCGCGGCCCAGAACACCGCGCCACCCTGCGCGCCCTGTGCGCCATCCACGTGGCCCAGTGCGGCGAAGCCCGGCACGTCGACGGGCTTGTCGGCGTCCGGGTCGGAGGCGATCACCGAGACGATCGAATGCACTTCGGTGGTGGCGTCGCGCTGGCGGTCGGGCACCAGCATGTATTCGTAGTGGCGCTGGTCCATCACCAGCGGCTCGCTCACGCGCGGGAACAGGTTGACGATGGGCGTGCAGCCGAGCTGGAAGTTGTCGGCGTCGATGTGCCGCAGTACCCTGGTGGTGCGATCGAGCTGGAACACCAGCTCGCAGCTGCGTCCGCGGCCCAGGCGCGAGCGCAGGTGATGCAGGTCGAAGAAATGGAACTTGCGCGGAAACGCGAAGTACTCCTGCAGCAGGCCATAGGCGGGCTGTGCGTTGGCGGGCTGCGGCAGCACTTCTTCGCCTTCGGCAAAGCCGACCTCGCGCCATGCGTCGGCCGGCAGCATCTGCAGCGCGCCGCCTTCGGGGGTGATGCGTACCGACTTCACGCCCGACACCAGCGCGTCGTACAGCGGCATCGTGGTCATCCAGTCGCCTTGCAGGTGGATGCGCAGGCTGTCGATCTCCAGTTCGGAGAAGTCGGCCTCGGTATTGCATTCGAGCCTGAGCCGAAGCACGGCGTCGGCGTCGATGGCGGCGTGCGCGATGCGCAGTGGCCACAGCACGGTGTCCCATGCGGTGCGGAAGCGGCACTCCTGCGACTGAGTGGCTTGCGTCCTCGCATGCAGCATGGTGTGGCGCGGCACGCGAAAGCCCGCCGTGACCTTGCCCTGCGCCGGATCGAGCCCGAACTGCGCCACCGACATCGAGGGCAGCGGCTGCACCAGCGACGGGCAGAGGTTGTCGAGCAGCGCGTAGGCGACGTCGGGAAATTCCTGGTCGAGGTCGCGATGCACGCGCGCCGACAGGAAGGCCACCGACTCGATCAGTCGTTCGGTGTGCGGGTCGAGCGATTCGCCGCCGTGCAGCGAGAGGCGCGAGGCGACCTTGGGATAGCGCTGGGCGAAGTCCGACCCCTGTCCTCGCAGGTAGGACAGTTCGCGCTTGTAGTACTGCAGCAGGTCGCTGTGCTGGATGTCGGACACGTCAGGCGACCTTCATCAGGCTGTCGGGCGTGCCGAGCAGCATTTCGAAATCCACGTGGCGCAGCGCGAGCCCGGCCCGCGCCTGCGCGCCGATGCGCACCAGTGCAACTTCATGCCGGTTGGGCGTGGCGCTCACTTGCACGCTCACGTCCGTCAGGCGCGGCTCGTAGCGCTGCACCGCCTGGCGCAGCGTGGCAGCCAGCTGCTGCAAGTCGGCGGCGTTCTGCGCGCTGAGCGCGGAGAAATCCGGAATGCCGTACTCCAGCACCGTGCCGCTGCCCTGCGCATAGTCGGCAGCCGACAGCGGCGAGCGCGTGTTGAACAGACGGCGCAGCTCACGACCGATGGAGTCCTGCAAGGACTCCATCGTTTCGAGATGAGCAGCGCCGCGGGCGTGCTCGGACGGCGCCGACGCCAGCCGGTCGAACAGGGGCGCGACGCCCCCTTTGATGAGTTCGGACACGGTAGGCGCCGGGTGTCAGCGTCGAGCCGTCATGCGACCGCGACGTTCTTCGAGAGATCCCAGCCGAACGGTGCGATGCCTTCCTGGCCGCCTTCTTCCTTCTGCTTCGTGTACTCGACCTTGATGGCCGCGTAGTTCAGGGAGACGCTTTCCTGCGGCAGGTCACCGCCGCTGGAAACGGAGAGGCCGCTGAGGATGACGTCGGTCAGGGTCACGACCATCAAGGGCAGCAGGCCGCTCTTGTCTTCGCGCGGGAAGGTGATGATGGTGTCGCCCGCGAACACCTCGCCACCGGCGAGCTTCTGCAGCAGCTGGGGCGTGGCCGAGTCGCTGGTGCGGGTCACGGTGATTTCGGAGAAGCTGGGCTTGCCCGCGGTGCGTTCCTGGTTGGAGGTGCCCGCCGTCACGGCAAGGCCGGCGCCGAACTGGAAGCTCTGGACTTCCAATTCGTCCTTGTGGCCCTCGATCTGGGTTTGGCCGGTGACACCTGGGATCTTGAGATAGATAGGCATGTGAATGTTCTTTCAGTAAATCTGTTGGTTCGTCTGTCGATGCAGATGAATGAAGGGGCGATCAGGCGGCGGCAGCCGGCAGGTCGGCCACCAGGCGGATCGAGGCCGAGAGTTCCTCGAGCTGGAAGTGCGGCTTCAGGAAGGCGATGGCGCGGTACGAGCCCGGCTTGCCCGGAACTTCGGTCACGTCCACGCGGGCCTGGCTCAGCGGGTACTTGGCCTTCATGGCCTGCGGCGCCGAGGGGCTCACCAGCACGTAGTTGGCAACCCAGTTGTTCAGGTGCTTCTGCATGTCGGCCTGCGTCTGGAAGCTGCCGATCTTGTCGCGCACGATCACCTTCAGGTAATGCGCGAAACGCGAGGCCGCCAGGATGTAGGGCAGGCGAGCCGAGACTGCCGCGTTGGCGTTGGCCGAATCCTTGTCGTACACCTTGGGCTTGTTCACGGTCTGGCCGCCGAAGAAGGCCGCGGTGTTCGAGCCCTTGGAGTTGACGATGGCGATGAAGCCGAGGTCGCTCAGTTCCTTTTCGCGGCGGTCGGTGATGGTCACTTCCGTCGGCGGCTTCAGGGCGATGTCGCCTTCGTCCGTCTTGTAGGCGTGAGCCACCATGCCGTCGACCTTGCCGCCGCCTTCGACGCCGCGGATGGCCGTGGTCCAGCCGTACAGCGAGTGAGCCTGCGTGATGCGAAGGCCCAGCTGGTAGGCCGCGTTGGCCCACAGGTACTTGCCGTGGTCGGTGCCGTCCACGTCTTCTTCGTAGTTGAAGTTCTCGACGGGAATGGTCTTGGCACCGTAGGGCAGGCGAGCCGCGTAGCTCGGCAGCACCAGCGAGACGTAGCGCGAGTCTTCCGATTCGCGGAAGCCGCGCCACGAGGCGAGCTCGGCGCTCTCGAAGGTCTTGGACAGGTCGCGCGGAATGCCGAGTTCGGTGAACGACTTGAAGTCGAACAGCGCGGGCGCGGCTGCTGCGATGAAAGGCGCGTGCGCGGCGGCGGCCACGCGGGAGATGCGCTCCAGCAGGGCGATGTCCTGCGGGTGGCGGCCGAAGTAGTAGTCGCCGATCAGCAGCGAATAGGGATGGCCGCCGTAGGTGCCGTATTCCTCTTCGTAGATCTTCTTGAAGAGCACGCTGGTGTCGTGGTCGACGGCGGTCTCCAGGTCCTTCAGCAGGTCCTTCTTGCTCACGTTGAGCAGGCGCAGCTTCAGGTTGCTGCCGGTCTCGGTGCCGGTCACCAGGTCGTGCAGGCCGCGCCAGGAGGCTTCGAGGGCCTGGAACTCGGGGGCGTGCAGGATCGCGTTGAGCTGGTCGGTCAGCAGGCGGTCGATTTCGGCGACGCGCTCGTTGATCAGCGTGACCACGCCCTTGTCGGGGCTGGTCTTCATGCCTTCGTCGAGGATCTGCGAAGCCAGCTGACCGATCAGCTTCTTCGCGTAGGCACCCTGCGAAGGCTCGGTCGTCATGTTGCCTTCGAGGACGATCTTGTCGAGCAGACCGAGGTCACTGGTCGTGACGGTGGTTGCTGCGCTGCCGGCTTCAGCGGCTTTGGATTTGTTGGCCATCTCTATCACCATTCAAAAGTTGCCGGGTCGCGCCCGAAGGGCTGCGGCCGGCGTGGTTGATCACGCTGCCGGTGCTTCGGCTTCGGGGGACGATTGGGTTTCCGCAGCCGCTTGCGGGGCTGCGGCTGCGGCCGGGGCGGCTTGCGCTGCTGCGCTGCCGGCTTCGGCCCTGGCCTGGCTCTGGACCGTCTTCAGGTCTTCGGTGTTCAGCAGCACGCGCTCGAGCAGGTCGTCGAGTTCGTCGTTGCCGTCGAGCTTGGCGAGCAGGTCGCGCAGTTGCTGGCGGGCTTCGAGCAGCTTGGCCAGGCGGGGCACTTGGTCCACGATGGCTTCGGGGTGGAAGTCGCTGAACTCCTTGAAGTTCAGTTCGATCTTCAGGTTGCCTTCGCCCTTCATGGTGTCGGGCACCGAGAGGTCGAGGCGGGGGGTGATGTTGCCGAGAACTTCATCGAAGTTGTCGCGGTCGATCTCGACGAAGCGGCGCTCCTTGAGCTTCGGCAGCGGCTGTGCGGGCTGGCCCGACAGGTCGGCCAGCAGGCCCACGACCAGCGGCAGCTCTTTCTTTTCGACGGCGTCGCCGATCTCCACGTCATAGGTGATCTGGACGCGCGGCGGACGATTGCGTCCTACCCAGTTTTGCAGGCTATTCGACATTTTTCGCTCTCAGAAAAGGTTGAATTGACAAGAACACACGTTGAAATTTCTCGACGCTCGTCGCCTGGTTGGGGCGGTGCGCGGTCCGTTGCCGTTGCAGTCCCGGCATGCATCAAAGACGGACGGAAGATACAAATCGAGATATTTGCTAACAATCCCCAGAATTGGGGAGGGGTCCCACATGCGCTGGACAAACCTCAACAAAAACAAGTGCCTGAGCTTTGTAAAGTTACATAAATGAGGGTTTTGTCACGCAAATAGGCGGCCGATTGCTGGGCAGATGCGCCCGCCGGCGCATCGGACCAAAGTTCAATGACAGGAAGGCGGGGGCGGTTGCTGTCGCGCGCGTGCTCCCGCGTGCGCGGGATGGCGCGATGTGTAACCGGAATGGAGGACCCGGGGAACCCGGGTGAGCGCAGCGCGAGGCCGCGTCAATGGCGCGAACGTCGCGGGCTTCGTGCGAAGCCGCGAGGGCGCCTTGCTAGAGCTCGATGAATGCCGAAGTGGCTTTGTTGAGTGCCAGCTTGCCCTTGGCGGTGATCGATTCGACCTGGGCCAACTGGCGGATCGCGCGCGCATCGGGGGCGCGGTCCGAAGGCGGAATGAATGCAGTCACCAACTCTGCCGCACGCAGCACGCGCAGCCTGTCGATGTCAGCCGGCGTGTGAATAACGTATGGCAATTTCTGCTCGGCGATAACCCGTAGAAATTCCATGGACATGAGCCGTCTCCTTTTGGTTGAGGGCGTTTACGGCATTGTGCGCACAAACAATTAGCGTTGTCTAAACCCTGCGCCGCGCATGCCTTTCCTCGGGTGTACCGAAGTGTTCCTTTCGCGCTGCTGGCGCCACGAAGGCGCCAGTTTGTTTCCGGTAACTCGGCGGCTAGTTGAGCGCTTGCACGGGCCACGCCGTGGTGTCCGGCATCACGATGTGCCATCGCACCGGATCGATGCCCTCGAAGGTCGCGCGATAGCGATCGGAGGTGCGGCCTTCGCCCGTCACGTCGCGGATCACGATGCTGTCGATGCGCTGCGGATGCGAGTGAAACGTTTGCGCGTAGATCTCGGGGTCGGCTTCGCCAGAGTCACCCACCAGCACGAAGCGGCGCTGCGGAAATTCGGTGAGCAGCCGGTTGATCACGCCGAGCTTGTGCTCGCGCGAATCCTGCTCGCCGGGAATCAGCGTGCGCCACGTGGTGCTTTCGCGCAGATGCATGCTGCCCGCGGGAAAGTCGGCGTTGCGGATGAAATCCGAGAGCGCCGGGTAGAGCTGGATCGGACTCGCCGAAAGGTAGTGGAAGCGCGTGTCGGGCGTCTTCGCCAGCGCGCGATACCAGGCCGCCATGCGTGGCGCGGCCTCGAAGCGGCGCGCGAAAGTGTTGAGCAGCATCTCGCGCCGGTCGCGCACCTGCGTGCGCTTGATGGTGTCGTCGATGTCCGAGATGACCGACACGCCCTGCGCGGGCACGACCAGCGCATGGCCCCTGAAGCGATGCAGCAGCTCACCCGGGCCGGTCACGCCATGGAACTGCACCCACTCCTGCGGTGATGGCGAGGTTGGCAGCAGTGGCGTGCGCGGTGCGTCGATCACGATGCGCAGGTTGCTGCGGCCGTCCTTGCCCGATGGCGGCATCGTCACGCGTGCGGGGCTGCCGTCGAAGTCGACGTCGATCACCTTGTCTTCTTCCGACTCCGCATGGAACAGCGCGGTGCGCTGGTTGAAGCGCAGGCGCGCGGCGGGCGAGAGCTTCTTCAGGCTCAGGCCGAGGTAGCGTGCGAGGGCAGTGTTGAGCCCCCAGCGATGCTCGCGCTCGAAGATCCACGCGTGGATATCGACTTCGAGCCGGCCGTCGACGGTGGGGCGCGCCGTGCCGGTCATGAAGAGCGCTTCTTCGTCGGGCTCGAGCGGCTCTGCTGCCTGCACCGCCTGCAGTGGCGCAAGGCCTGCGAGCAGCGCTGCGCCCGCCACCAGCGACCGGCGCCGCAAGTCCGGCACGGGCAGTCGGTGCGGAGCGTTGTCGCTCATTTCTTCGTGGGGGCGACGCGCTCGTAAGTCACGAAGCTGAAGCCCAGGCCTTCCTTGGCGGAGACATGCGATTCGCGTTGTGTCTCGCGCCACGCGGCGGCGTCGAGTTCAGGAGCGTAGGCATCGCCTTCGTAGTCGCGCGCAACCTCGGTCACCACCGCGCGTTGCGCAAGCGGCTCGGCCTCGGCGTAGATCTGCGCGCCTCCGATGACCCACACGGCCTCGGGCTTCGATGAAGTCGATTCGCAAAGCGACAGCGCCTCTTGCAGGCTGCTGGCGCGGAGTGCGCCTTCGGCCTGCCAATCGGCCTGCCGTGTCACCACGATGTTCTGTCGGCCCGGCAGCGGCCGGAAGCGCGGCGGCAGCGAGTCCCAGGTCTTGCGGCCCATGATCACCGGCGCGCCCGCGGTCTGCTGCTTGAAGTGCGCCATGTCCTCCGGGATGTGCCAGGGGATCGTGTTGTTCGCACCGATCACGCCGTTGGCGGCGCGGGCGAAGATGATGTTGATGTTCATGGCAGGCAAGGTATCAGCTTCAGAGCGAGTCGATTTTGATCACGTTCGCGTTGATGGTACCGGTTGGCTTGTGGAGTTCGCAGCCCGGTACGCCCATGAAGCGTGCCAGCAGGCGCGGGTTGATGGGCTCTGTGTCGAAGTAGACGGAGAGCCGCAGCAGTTCGTTCGGAGGGCAGAGAGCCGCGAGGTACGTCGCATACCGGGCGGAGAGCGCATCCTCGTCGAGGTCGTCCGCTTCCAGCTTCGCATGGTGGACGCGCGCGATCAGCAGGTTGATGTCATAGATTTCGCCGGTCTCGCTGGTCATGCGCGTGCGCGCCACCCAGCAGCCATCGAGTGCTTTTTCCTCGCGCAGCACCTCGGACAGCAGCTGTGCGGCCCAGGGTTGCAGCGGCGTGAGGGGCACGTCCATCAGGTGGCGCCAGAAGCCTTTGCGCAGCAATCCCTGCTTCTCGACCGCAAGGTCCCGGCGCTTCGAGAACTCGTGGATCTCGTCTTCGGTGCCGTGCAGATGTACATGCGAAAGGATGGCTTCGTAGCCCGGCACCGCAAGGCGCCTGTCCAGCTTGATGGCCGAACGCACTTGCGCAATGCCTTCGGGCCGCGCGCGATTCAGCAGCGCGAGGCCGAGGCCGTACTGGGCCAGCGCGTCGGCTGCATGCGTCTGGGCGTGGCGTTCGAGTGCTCGCAGCGTGTCGTCGGAGGCCTTGATCTCGTCTTCGGACTGCAGGTGCGCAAGTTCGACGGAATCGTCACCGGCCGCGTCTGCGAGCCGACGTGCCTGCAGTGCACCCAGTCGCAGATGACGCAAGCGCCATGCCGGCGCCTTCTGCTCGCACCATCGCGCATTCGCTGCATTGAGTTGCGTGGGCCAGTCGGCCCCCAGCAGTTGTTGGCCGGCACAGTCTGCCGGTGTCCAGTCGGGCAGATTCAGCGACGCGCCTATGGCTTCGATGCGGTCATCGAGGCTCGGATGGGTGTCGTGCACGCGCCGCGGCAGGCTGCGCGCCTCTTCCAGCGCGGCCTGCAGTTTGTCGGGGGCGGTGTCGCGCACGAAGGCCGCAACGAAGTCCCAGAAGGCGGCCGGTGCATGCGGCGATTCGGCCTGCAGTTCGTTGAGCTTGCGGCGCAGGCCGTGGCGCATCAGGCTCCCGGCGATGTCCAGTTTGATGAGGGCCTGTGCGAGGTGGCTGCTGCCCGTCGCTCGCACCGCCAATTCATCGGCCTCGAACTCGCAGACGCGCGAGCGGCTCGCCGACATGCGCATGAAGCGCGGCAGGAAGGCCGAGGCAATCCACCGGCGCAGCCGATCGAGGCCAGAGTCTTGTTTTTCGTCGCTGTTGAGGTAGACACCCCATTTGGCGCGGACGTTGTAGATCCAGTGCCCCAGGCGGCCGTGATGGCGCGAGAAATGCCCCAGCTCGTGTGCAATGACCGCGGTCGCCTCGTCCTTCGACAGCAGCTTCAGGAGCGGCACGCCGAGCACGAGTGTGCGCTGGCCGCCGACCAACGACAGCAGCCCGCCGGACAGGTGGGCCGCAGCGTTGAGGTCTTCGCACAGCATGACGCGGTGGATGGGAGGCGCATCGAGTTTCTGGCGCAGCCCGTCGAGTGCTTCGAACAGCGCGGGTGCTTTCTCGCGCGGCAATTCGATGCCGGAGATGTCGAGATTCGGCTGGAAGATCCACCAGACCCACACGGTGAGGGCCGAGCCAACTACTGCTGCTGTGGTCGGTCCGAGAAAGACCGCCTGGAGAATGATCATCGGCGCCCATCCCAGCAACGAGGCTGCCAGGAAGGTCAGCTCGGCGGCCACGGTCATTGCGACGAGGCCGGCACGCTCCGCGAATGGACGAGGCGGGACTGTGGCTCCAGCCGCGGTGCTCCCCGGCGTGGCGGGAAGGGCGTCGGGCTTCACACCGCCACGGGCGCCTTGATCGGATCGCCGTGCCGGTAGTCCAGCACTTCGAAGTCTTCGTACTGGTAGTCGAAGATCGACGCCGGCTTGCGCTTGATGTTCAGCGTCGGGTACGGGTACGGCGTGCGGCTCAGTTGCAGCGCGACCTGGTCGGCGTGGTTGCTGTAGATGTGGCAGTCGCCGCCGGTCCAGATGAAGTCGCCCACGTCGAGGTCGCACTGCTGCGCCACCATGTGCGTGAGCAGCGCGTAGCTTGCGATGTTGAAGGGCACGCCCAGGAAGATGTCGGCGCTGCGCTGGTAGAGCTGGCAGCTGAGCTTGCCGCGCTCGCCTTCGGCCTGCGGCGGTGCCACGTAGAACTGGAAGAAGGCATGGCAAGGCATCAGCGCCATCTTCGACAGCTCGGCTACGTTCCATGCGCTCACGATGATGCGGCGCGAATCAGGGTTGGTCTTGAGGGTCTTGATGACGTCGGAAATCTGGTCGATGTGGCCGCCATCGGGCGTGGGCCAGCTGCGCCATTGCACGCCGTACACCGGGCCCAGGTCGCCGTCTTCGCGCGCCCATTCGTCCCAGATGGTGACGCCGCGCTCCTTGAGCCAGTTGTTGTTGCTCGATCCGGTCAGGAACCACAGCAGTTCCTGGATGATGGACTTCAGGTGCACCTTCTTCGTGGTGACCAGCGGGAAGCCCTCGTTCAGGTCGAAGCGCATCTGGTGGCCGAACACGCTCTTGGTGCCGGTACCCGTGCGGTCGCTCTTGAAGACACCATGGGTGTCGACATGGCGCATGAAATCTTCGTACTGGGAGCGGACGGGGCGGGTGGGCGAGGTCATGTTGGGAATTTTACGGGGCGGCGCTAGCATTGGCCGATGACCGGCCATGACCACTCCCACGGACACAGCGAACTCGGCGAGATGGACCTGCGCGTCCGCGCCCTCGAAAGCGTGCTCACCCAGAAAGGCTACATCGACCCCGCCGCACTCGATGCGCTGATCGACACCTACCAGACCCGCGTCGGCCCGCGCAACGGCGCACGCGTGGTGGCGCGGGCCTGGGTCGATCCGGCCTTTCGGCAGTGGCTGTTGGCCGACGCCACGGCGGCGATCGCCTCGCTGGGCTACACGGGCCGGCAGGGCGAGCACATGGTGGCGGTGGAGAACACAGACGAGCTGCACCACATGGTGGTCTGCACGCTGTGCAGCTGCTACCCGTGGCCAGTGCTGGGCCTGCCGCCCACCTGGTACAAGAGCGCGCCGTACCGCTCGCGCGTGGTGAAAGACCCGCGCGGCGTGCTTGCCGATTTCGGCACGACGCTGCCCGAGGCCACGCGCATCCGCGTGTGGGACTCGACCGCTGAGGTGCGCTACCTCGTGATTCCGCAGCGCCCCGCCGGAACCGAAAGCCTGGGCGAAGACGAACTCGCCGCGCTGGTCTCGCGCGATTCGATGATCGGCACGCGGCTGGTCGAGGTGCCTGCCGACGAGGGGAGCGCCGCATGAGCTACGTCACGAAAGCCGACCTCGGCGGCCAGCCGGGTTTCGGCAAGGTGGTGCCGGAGTCCGAGGGCGAACTCTTTCATGCGGCCTGGGAGCCACGCGCCCTGGCGCTCGTGCTGGCCATGGGCGCGACCGGTTCATGGAACATCGATGCGAGCCGCGCCGTGCGTGAGACGCTGCCGGACTATCGCGACCTGAGCTACTACCAGATCTGGCTCAGTGCACTGGAGCAACTGATGCTGCAGCGCGGGCAGGTCTTTCCCGACGAGCTCACGAGCGGAGAAATGCGCCACGCGCCCACGCCCGTGGCCCGCGTGCTGGAGGTGGGCAATGTGCCGGCCGTTCTCGCCAAGGGCTCGCCGACCGAGCGGCCGGCATCGGCCCCGGCGCGCTTCGCCATGGGCCAGCCGGTGCGCATGCACCACCTCGGCAAGGTCGACCATCACACGCGGCTACCGGGCTATGTGCAGGGCAAGCGCGGCACCATCGTGCACGTACATGGCGCACATGTGTTCGCCGACAGTCATGCGCGGGGGCTCGGCGAGCAGCCGCAGTGGCTCTACACGGTGGAGTTCGATGAAGCCGAGCTTTGGGGCGACGAAGCGCCGCGCCAGAACCTGTCGGTGTCGGTCGATGCGTGGGAAAGCTATCTGGAGGCCACGTCGTGAGCGACATGCCCCTGTCGCCCGGCATGCCGCGCGATGCCGATGGGCCCGTGTTCAATGCACCGTGGGAGGCGCAGGCCTTCGCGATGACGCTGGCGCTGCATGAACGCGGCCTATTCACCTGGCCGGAATGGGCCGAGGCGCTGGCCGGGCAGATCGCCGCTGCACAGGCCGCAGGCGACCCCGACACCGGCGAGACCTACTACCGCCACTGGCTCGCCGCGCTCGAAGGCCTCGTGGCCCGCAAGGGCGCCAGCTCCGACGACGAACTGGCCCGCTATCGCCACGCCTGGGACCACGCGGCCGACCGCACACCGCATGGCCAGCCGATCGAATTGCGCGGCGAAGACTTTCCCGGCTAGAGGTGCGTGCCGGTGCGGTGTGCCGCGGCCCGCATCGTGCTTGACCCGTTCTCGAAGCGGGTGATAGCCTGCCGCCGCTTCCCCCGTCCCTCCACGGAAAGCACAGAACGCACAACATGACGATTCATTCGCGCCATCTCTTCCCGGTTCCTTCGGCATCCACACCAACCCGCCGCTGGGCGCGCACCGCCTGCCACGGCGCCGTGCTCGCGTGCGCCATGCTGCTTGCCGGCAACGCCGCGGCCCAGAAGCCGCATCAGGGCGTGCTCGACGCAGCTACGCAAAGCAAGGACGAGGCGGTCAAGATGCTGGAGCGCATGGTCAACATCGACTCGGGCTCGGCCGACACCGCGGGCCTGGAAAAGGTCCGCGAGATAGCCGTGGACGAACTGCGCAAGCTTGGCGCGCGCATCGAGACCTTTCCGGCCGATCCGCACCCCGGCACCAACGTGGTTGCGACGCTGACCGGCCAGGGCAAGAAGAAGATCCTGATCCTCGCGCACATGGACACCGTCTTCAAGGAAGGCACGGCTGCAGCCAAGCCCTTCTACATCAAGGACGGCCGCGCCTACGGCCCCGGCGTGATGGACGACAAGGGCGGCGTGGTGGCCGGCCTGTATGCGCTGAAGATCCTGAAGCAGATCGGCTTCAAGGACTATGGGCAGATCACCTTCCTGCTCGACACCAACGAAGAGGTCGGCTCCGTCGGCACCAGCGCGCTCATCGAGCGCATTGCCAAGCAACATGACGTGGCGCTGAACCTGGAGCCGGGCCGACCGGCCGACGGCCTCGTGGTCGAGCGCAAGGGCTCGGCCACCGCGCTCATCGAGGTGAAGGGCGTGGCCGCTCACGCGGGCGTGGCGCCCGAGGCGGGCCGCAACGCGGCGATGGAAGTGGCGCACCAGGTGCTGCAGCTGTCGAAGACGGCAGACGCGGCGAAGAAGACCACGGTCAACTTCACGGTGCTCACGGCCAACGGCCCGACCAACGTGATTCCCGCGACGGCCAGCGCCAAGGGCGACGTGCGCGCGGCCACGCCTGAAGAGTTCGATCGTGTCGAGAAAGACCTGATCCGCATCTCGCAGAACAAGCTCATTCCCGAGACCGAAGTGCGCGTGCGCCTGATTCGCGGCCTGCCGCCGATGCCGCGCTTGCCCGCGTCAGACAAGCTGGTGCGCATGGCCGAAGGCATCTACGGCGAGATCGGCAAGAAGCTCACCATCGAGAGCAGCGGCGGCGCGGCCGACGCGAGCCTGGTGGCGGGCGTCGGCGTGCCGGTGCTCGACGGCTTCGGCATCGTGGGTGGCGGCATCCACACGCCGGAGGAATACGCGGAGGTCGAGAGCGTGGTGCCGCGGCTTTATCTGCTCTCGCGCATGCTGATGGACCTGTCCGCGAACTGATCGCGAACTGACCGGATCAGCCCCGCTTCGGAATGCCCAGCCCCGCCACCACGGCGGGGCGCGCCACGAAGGCTTCGAGCGCGCGCGCCACGTTCTTGAAATCCTTGAAGCCCACCAGATCCGCAGCCTCGTAGAAGCCGATCAGGTTGCGGATCCACGGGAAGGTGGCGATGTCGGCGATGGTGTAGCTGTCGCCCATGATCCATGCGCGGTCTGCAAGGTGCTTGTCGAGCACGCCGAGCAGGCGCTTCGATTCGCCCACATAGCGGTCGCGCGGGCGCTTGTCTTCGTAGTCCTTGCCGGCGAACTTGTTGAAGAAGCCGAGCTGGCCGAACATCGGGCCGATGCCGCCCATCTGGAACATCACCCACTGCAGGGTTTCGTAGCGGCCGGCGGCGTCCTGCGGAATGAACTTGCCGGTTTTCTCGGCGAGGTACATGAGGATGGCGCCCGATTCGAACAGCGCCAGCGGTTTGCCGCCGGGGCCGTTGGGGTCGATGATGGCCGGGATCTTGTTGTTCGGGTTGAGCGACAAGAACTCCGGCGACATCTGGTCGCTGGTCTCGAAGCTCACGAGGTGCGGCTCGTAGGGCAGGCCGGTCTCCTCCAGCATGATCGACACCTTCACGCCGTTGGGCGTGGGCAGCGAGTACAGCTGCAGCCGGTCAGGGTGCTGCGCGGGCCATTTCTTCGTGATGGGGAAGCTCGAGAGATCGGTCATGGAGGGAGTCCTTGAGAGGGAGGAAACTGCAAGCGCCGGATTCTGCCCGCGCCGGGCAGATGGCGTGCGCGTGCGGCTTTACCCTCTGCCTGGCCCTCAGATTCCCAGCCAGCTCATCAGCGAGGCCTCGACGTCGGCCGAAGGCGCGACGAAGCCGACATAGCTGGATGCCGCGAGCGCGCGCTTGCCTGCGTCGGTCTGCCCCAGGCTCAGCAGGGCATCGCGCGCCGCGCTCACCGTGGCCGCGTCGAGCTTGCGCGACGCGAGCCATTGCTTGATTGGCACCGCGCGCGATTCCGCGCATACCTTGCCCCCGCCGTCCTTCCAGGTCTTGACCACGCTGGAGGCTGCCGTTGCGCCATAGGCCGCGAAGCCGTTCTGCACGTAGAAGGGCACGGCCTCCTGGAAGCGCGTGTTGGTGACCTTGACCGCCGTCGGCCCCTGCAGGCCCTGCTCGCGCAGCATCGCGCGGGTGATCACCGCGGTGATCGAGTCGGCATCGGGCATGACCAGCTGCTTGCCCGCCACGCTTTTCCAGTCGGAGATCGGCTGCTGCTCCTTGCACAGGAACGACACCTTGTAGTCGGTGTAGCCGGTGGTCCAGGCGAAGGCGCTGTACTGCCCGCTCTTGATGGCGGCGAGCGCCACGTGCGACGGGTGCACGAAGGCGAAGTCGACCTGCTGCTGCTTCAGCGCGTCGCGCGCGCCGTTGTACGAATTGAGCACCTTGACCGTCACCGGCTGCTTGAGCGCCTTGGACAGCACTTCGGCGATGGGCTCGAAGCGGGCGCTGACCTGCGCGTCGGACACGTTGTAGCTCACGCCTTCGCTGACACCGATCACGAAGGCATGCGCCGAGGCGCCAACTGCCAGAAGCAACCCCGCTGTAGCGCGAGCGACGGTGCGAAGCGAAGGACGAAGAGTGCGGTGATTCATGGAGGCCTTCTTCCAGTTGATGGGTAATTTTGTAACTAAATTATTACATTCATCGGGGCGGAGGAACAGGGCCCTGACCGCAGGGTTAGCCCTGATGAAACAACACTTCGGCGAACCGGCGGCGTGCGCATCTCGTTCGGAGATACGCGGATCTTCAATCCATATGAATCTTGCGTAGAAACCCGCACCGGCGCAGCGGGGTGCGAACGAGACTATTGGCTGCAACCGGGCCAGAACGAACGAAAGCGACGCACCCATGAGCACCAGCACCATCGCAACGCCGCCCTACAGCGGCCGCTTCGACAGCACCTCCGACGCCGTCTACCGCAAGGTCGGATGGCGGCTGATCCCGCTGCTATTCGTTTGCTACATCGTGGCGTACCTCGACCGCGTGAACGTCGGCTTCGCCAAGCTGCAGATGCAGGGCGACCTGCAGTTCAGCGACGCGGTCTACGGGCTGGGCGCGGGCATCTTCTTCATCGGCTATTTCCTGTTCGAGGTGCCGAGCAACGTCGTGCTGCACCGCGTGGGTGCGCGCCGCTGGATCGCGCGGATCATGATCACCTGGGGCCTGCTCTCGGCGGCCACCATGTTCGTGAGTTCGCCGGTGTCGTTCTACGTGATCCGCTTCCTGCTCGGTGCGGCCGAGGCGGGCTTCTTCCCCGGCATCATCCTGTACCTCACCTACTGGTATCCGGCCGCGCGGCGCGGCAAGGCCACGTCGCTGTTCCTCGCGGCGATTCCGTTCGCGGGCATCCTCGGCGGGCCGATCTCGGGCTGGATCCTGCAGGGCATGAGCGGCGTCAACGGATGGGCCGGCTGGCAGTGGCTGTTCCTGCTGCAGGGGCTGCCGACCGTGGCGCTGGGCCTGGTCGTGTGGCGCTACCTCGATGACCGCGTGAAGGACGTGCAGTGGCTCACGCCCGCCGAGCGCGAACTCATCGCCCGTGACATCGCCGCCGAAGACGCCGGCAAGGCCGAGCCGCGCATCCTCAGCGTGCTGGGCAACGGCCGCGTGTGGCTGCTGGCGCTGGTGTACTTCGCGTACACATCGGGGCTGTACGGCATCTCGTTCTGGCTGCCGAGCATCATCAAGGCGATCGGCGTGAAGGGCGCGCTCGACATCGGCCTGCTCAGCGCCATTCCGTGGACCTTCGGCGTGATCGCGATGTACTTCGCGGCCCGCAGCGCCGACCGCCGGCTCGAGTACCGCTGGCACAGCGCGCTGGCCGCCATCGTCGGCGCCATCGGCCTGGTGCTGAGCGTGGCCTTCCACGGCAATGCGACGCTCGCGATGGCCGGCCTCACGCTGGCCACGATGGGCATCATGTCGACCTTCCCGGTCTTCTGGGGCATGCCTACGGCCTTTCTCGGCGGTGCCGCGGCGGCCGCGGGCATTGCGCTCATCAACTCCTTCGGCAACCTCTCGGGCTTCAGCGCGCCATTTCTCATCGGGCTCATCAAGGATGCGACGCAGAGCACCGATGCCGGCCTGCACATGCTTGCAGGGCTGCTGGTGACTGGCGCGGTGCTGGTGCTGTTCGTCAAGCCGAAGCGCTGATCCGTTTGTCTGCCTCCTTGAAGGACCCCCATGGACACGGTCGTGAGTTCGAACACGCGGCGTTCCCCGTCGCCTGAGCTGGTTGCGCTGCTGCAGCGCAAGTTTGCCGAGCGCTTTTCCACCAGCCCGGCCGTGCTGCTGCAGCACGGCACCGACGAGTCGACCTATCTGCCGCAGCCGCCCGATGCGGTGGTGTTCGTGCGCAGCACCGAAGAGACGGCGTTCGTGGTGCGGGCCTGCGCACGCGAGCGCGTGCCGGTCATCGGCTTCGGCGTGGGCTCGTCGGTGGAAGGGCACCTGCTGGCCGTCGAGGGGGGCGTGTGCATCGACTTCTCGCAGATGAACAAGGTGCTGGCAATTCGCCCCGGTGACCTCACGGCCACGGTCGAGGCCGGCGTGACGCGCGGGCAGCTGAACGCGGAGTTGATGGGCACCGGCTTTTTCTTCTCGGTCGACCCCGGTGCCAATGCGTCCATCGGCGGGATGATCGCCACGGCCGCTTCCGGCACCAACACCGTTCGCTACGGCACCATGCGCGACAACCTCGTGAGCCTGACGGTGGTCACGGCCAACGGAGACATCACGCACACCGCTTCGCGGGCACGCAAGAGCTCGGCGGGCTACAACCTCACGCAGCTGTACTGCGGCTCCGAAGGCACGCTGGGGCTGATCACCGAGGCCACCGTGCGGCTGCATCCGCACCCCGAGGCCTACGCGGCAGCGGTGGTGCACTTTCCGTCGGTGCGCGCGGCGGTCGACTGCGTGATCGAGTCGATCCAGATGGGCGTGCCGCTGGCGCGCGCCGAGATGCTGGATGCATTGACCATCCGCGCCGTGAACGCGTACAGCCACACCAGCCTGGGCGAGAACCCGACGCTGTTCCTGGAGTTCGGCGCGAGCCAGGCGCAGATTGACGAGCAGGCCGGCATCGTGCGGGAGATTGCGGGCAACCACGGCGGTGGCGCCTTTCAATGGGCCAACCGGCCCGAGGAGCGCTCGCGCCTGTGGACGCCGCGCCATCACGCCTACTTCGCCTGCCTGCAGCTGAAGGCGGGCAGCCGTAGCCTGACCACCGACGCGTGCGTGCCGCTGTCCGCGCTCGCGCAGTGCATCGAGGAGACGCAGGCCGACATCGCCGAACATGGCCTGCTGGTGCCGGTGTTCGGCCACGTCGGCGATGGCAACTTCCATTGCCTGGTGCTGGTGGACCCGAACAGCGTGGCGGAGAACGAAGCCGCCGAGGCCTTCAGCCACCGGCTGGTGCAGCGCGCGCTGCGCCATGGCGGCACTTCGACCGGCGAGCACGGCGTGGGGATGCACAAGATGAAGTACCTGGTCGAGGAGCACGGAGAGCACACGGTGGCGCTGATGCGTGCCGTGAAGCAGGCGCTGGACCCGTACAACATCTTCAACCCGGGAAAGGTCGTTGCTCCGGCCGGGGCCTGAGTGCCCGAGCGGAGATGTGCGGCCTAGAATCCCCGGCCTCGCCTGCACCCCGCAGTGCGCGGCCGGAGGCCCTTCGATGGAGCTGCGTCAGTTCAAGTACTTCGTTGCCATCGTGGATTGCGGCAGCCTGTCGCGCGCCGCGCAGCAACTCTTCATTGCACAGTCGGCATTGAGCAAGCAGATGGCCGAGCTCGAAGCCGAGCTCGGCACCCAGCTGCTGCTTCGCAGCCGCAACGGCGTGGCGATGACCGAGGCAGGCAAGGTCTTCTACGAGTACGCGCAGGGCATCACCAAGCAGGTAAGCGACGCCAAGGCCGCTGTGCACGTCGCGGCCGATTCGGTGGCGGGCTCGGTGGTGGCGGCGCTGCCGCAAAGCGTGTCGCCCATGATCGCGCTGCCGCTGATGCGTGCAGCGGCCCGGCGCTACCCCGACGTGGTGCTGCATCTGAACGAGGAACTCACCGGCAACATGGCCGACCAGCTGCTGCGCGGCCGGGTCGACGTGGCGGTGTTCTCGCCCGCCATGCCGGCGGAGGACATCCGGTTCGTCCCGCTGGTGGAAGAAGACTTCGTGTTCCTCGAATCGCCGCAGAGCCCGCATGCGTTGCCGCCCGGCGACGTGAGCATTGCGCAGGCTACTGCGCGGCCGCTGGTGTGGCCCGCCAATGCGCACGGCCACTGCACGCGTTGGCTGGTCGATGCGGTGCTGGAGCGTGAGGGGCATTCCACGGCGCAGGTGGCCGCGGAGATCAATTCGGTCTACACGCTGAAGGCGGCGGTGGAAGCGGGGCTCGGGCCGACCATCATGCCGTTCGGGCTCGCGCAGCGCGAAGTGCAGGAAGGCCGGCTTGTCGCGCATCGCATCGACTCGCCATCGATGTTTCGCACGCTCGGGCTGTGCGTGTCGGTGCATCTGCCGACCACGAACGCGAAGCGCGCCGTGTGCACGCTGATCGGCGACGTGGTGCGCGATCTGTGCGAGAGCGGGCAGTGGGCGGGCGCACGTGCCGTCGCGCCGGCGAAAGGGCCAAGGCCCTGACGCCCGGCCCTTCGTTTCAGGCGCGGCGCTTGCGGGCCGGCGCTGCGGCTTTGGCAGGGGCAGCGAACAGGCGCGAGATGGCCTGGCGCACATCGGCCTGCATGTTGTCGATGGCCTTCGCATCGCCCGACAGGTGCTTCAGCAGCGCCTGCTGGAACAGCCCGTCGAACAGCGCATAGGTGGCCGAGGGCGGCATGCCGGGCGTTTCGCCCGAGAGCTCGGCAAAGCGGCTCATGATGCGCCAGATCATGTCTTCGAGGCTCTTGTCGATCTGCACGACATCGGCGCGGAAGGCTTCTTCGAACAGCGCCTGCGAACGCAGGTCGTACCAGAGGCGATGCACGTGGCCTTCGTCGCACAGCGTGTCGCCAAGGCTTTGCAGGAAGCCCTCCATCAGCTCGTCGTAGGTGGTGGCGCTTTCCACCGCGTGGTCGTAGCGCGTGACGCAGCGCGCCTTGTACTGCTTGACGCTGCAGATGATCAGGTCGACCTTGTCGCTGAAGTAGTAGTGCAGAACGCCGTGAGAGAACTCCGAGTTCTGGGCGATCTCGCGCAGGCTGGTGCGTGCATAGCCCAGTGCTGCCAGCGTGGTCAGCGCGGCTTCGCCCAGTTCGGCGCGCCGTTCCGAGAATTTGTCGACCCGCGTCTTGGGCACTCGTTCAGCGTGTTTCTTTAGCCGTTGATGTGTCGTCATTGAAAGCCGGACCGCACGCATGCCGGCCCCTGTGTTCTTCGTGATTCCAAACCATAGCACGCAAGCGGAAGAACCCGCATCCGGCGCGCCACGCATGTCATTTTACGAAGTTTTGACAATCGTCAAAGAAAAACTTGACACCCGTAAAGTCGATTTCTACGATGACCGCTCCATCTCACAACACATCTACAGGAGACAAGTGATGGCCAAGTTCGACTTGAAAGGGCGCAAGGCCCTGGTGACGGGCGGTGCGCGCGGCATTGGTGCGGGCATTGCCGAAGCGCTGGCGGCGGCCGGCGCCTCCGTGATGATTGGCGACGTGCTCGCCGACCTGGGGCGCGAAACCGCTTCCAGGTTGTCTGCGTCTGGAGCGAAGGTGGGCTTCGTGCCGCTCGACGTCACGAAAGACGCCGACTGGGCCTCGGCCACCGAGACCACCGTCAAGGAACTCGGCGGCTTCGACATCCTCGTCAACAACGCCGGCATCGAGATCACCTCTCTGGTGATCGACGTCGACGGTGACGACCTGCGCCGCATGCTCGACGTGAACGTGGCGGGCACGCTGCTCGGCATGAAGCACGCGTTCCGTGCGATGCGTCCCGGCGGCGGTGCGGGTGGCGGCGGGGCGGTGGTCAACATCGCCTCGGTCGCGGCGACCATCGCTTTCCCGGCCATTGCGGGCTACTCGGCGACCAAGTCCGCAGTCGATCGCGCCACGCGCGTCGCGGCCATGGAGTCCGGCAAGCTGGGCTACGGCGTTCGCGTGAACTGCATCTACCCGGGGCTGGTGCCTACCGACATGGGCATGAAGCTCGCCAGCGACATCGTCGCTGCGGGGCTCGCGCCCAGCGTCGAGGCGGCAGTGGGTGATGTGATCGGCCAGACGCCATTGGGCCGTCTCGGCGAAGTCGGCGACATGGCCGACGTGGTGGTCTTCCTCTGCTCCGATGCGGCCCGGTTCATCACCGGCGCCGGCATCGCGGTGGACGGCGGCATGGGCATGTGAGCGCACAAAAAGGAGACACAACATGAGCAGCAGCAAGAAGAAGCCTGTCGTCGTCTACGGCGCCTCCGGCTACACCGGCAGACTGGTGTGCGAATACCTGCGCGAGTACAACATCCCCTTCGTTGCCGCGGGCCGCAGCGCGCAGAAGCTGGAAGCGGCGATGAAGTCCAACGTGCCCGGCATCGAGACCGCGAGCTACGAGGTAGTGGAGGTGAAGCATTCGGTGGCGGCGCTCACCGAGCTCTTCACCGGTGCCTCGGTGGTGCTCAACACGGTGGGGCCTTTCGCCAAGTTCGGCCCGGAGGTGGTCGAGGCCTGCCTGGCCGCCGGATGCCACTACACCGACACCACCGGCGAGCAGGACTGGCTCATCACGCTCGAACAGAAGTACGGCGCCAAGTTCGCCGCCGCGGGGCTGCTGCTCTCGCCCGGCCTGGCGCAGATGTACACCACCGGCGAGATCGCGGCGCAACTGTGCCTGGAGACGCCCGGGCTCGACACGCTGGACATTGCCGTGTTCTGGGGCGGCAGCCCGACCATCGCGTCCACTCAGACCATCCTGGTCAACGCTGCCACGTCCAAGGCCTACTACCTGGAGCAGAACGAGTACGTGGAGTGGCAACCCGACGCGGGCCTGTACCACCTGTCGATTCCCGGCCAGCACGAGGCGGCACTGGCGCTGCCCTGGGGCGGCACCTCGCACCCGGTCTGGTTCAAGCGCGATCCGCGCGTGGCCAATGTGAAGGTGCTCGGCGGGGTCTTCAACAAGGCGCTGATGCAGGGCGTGCCGCACATCGTGGCAGCCGCGCTCAAGGCCACCGAGGGCATGAACGACGAGGATCGCTACGCCGCGCTGGCCCAGACGGCGGCAGGCGTGATGAACACCATGCCCCCGCGCGAGAACCCGCGCATCAACAAGTCCGTCGATTCGGTGCATGCCTCCGGTCCGCTGGGCCGCATGCACTGCGTGATCTTCGGGAATTGCAACTACAAGCAGACTGGCTTGTTGCAGGCCTATGCGGCGGCCTCGCTGCTGCAGCAGGCGCCGCGGCGCGCCGGCTTCGCCTCGGGTTGCCAGGCCTTCGGGCATCGCGAGCTGCTGGGCGCGCTGCGCAGCTTCGGACTGGTGCAGGAGCCCGTGCTCACCCGGCTGGGCTGACTCCCATGCGCCTGATCGACTACCTGGACAAGGGCGCTTCGCTGGGAGCCGCGGCGCCCTGCCTGCGCATGGGGGCCGTGCTGCTGTCGTACGGCGACGTGCAGCGCTTCAGCTACCGCGTGGCGCGGGCGCTGCAGCGCAGCGGCATCGCCCCGGGCAGCAAGGTGGCGGTGCTGTCGGGCAACGACCCGGTCGCCTTTGCATGCGTCTTCGGGCTGTCGCGCGCCGCGGCCGTGTGGTGTCCGATCAACCCGCGCAACGAGGCTGCCGAGAACCGCTACGTGCTCGACGCCTTCGACTGCAGCTGCCTGATCTTCCACAGCAACTACGCACCGCTGGTCGAGCAGATGCGGGCCGACCTGCCCAAGGTGACGACGCTGGTCTGCCTCGACAAGCCGCAGCCCTTCGCGCCATCGCTCGACCAATGGCTGGGGGATGCCGGCGATGCGTCCATCGATGTGCCGGTGGTCGACGACGTTGCGATGATCGCCGGCACCGGCGGCACCACCGGCCAGCCCAAGGGCGTGATGCTGTCGGGGCGCAACCTCGAGGCGATGTCGGCGCTGACGCTGATGGGCTACCCCTTCGAGGGCCGGCCCGTCTACCTCGCGCTGGCACCGCTCACGCATGCGGCCGGCGTGCTGTGCCTGCCGGTGATGGCGCTCGGCGGGCAGGTCGTGATCATGCCCAAGCCCGACTTGGGCGAGTTCCTCGGCCTCATCGAAGAACACGGCATCACCCACACCTTCCTGCCGCCCACGCTGATCTACATGCTGCTGCAGCACCCGCAGCTGGCAGATGCGAAGCTCGATTCGCTGCAGTGCTTCTGGTACGGCGCGGCGCCCATGTCGGCCGCGCGGCTCGAAGAGGCGCTGCAGAAGATCGGCCCCGTCATGGCCCAGCTCTTCGGCCAGACAGAGGCGCCGATGATGATCTCGATGATGTCGCCGCGCGACCACTTCAACAATGACGGCACCATCGCACACCAACGCCTGTCATCGGCCGGCCGGCCCGGGCCACTCGTGCAGGTGGGCGTAATGAACGGCGACGGCGCGCTGCTGCCCACGGGCGAGAGCGGCGAGATCGTGGTGCGCGGCTCGCTCGTGATGCTCGGCTACTACAAGGACGCGCGCGCCACCGAAGAGGCCTCGCGCCACGGCTGGCACCACACCGGCGACATCGGCTACCTCGACACAGACGGCTTTCTCTACATCGTGGACCGCGCCAAGGACATGATCATTTCGGGCGGCTTCAACGTCTACTCTGCCGAGGTCGAGCAGGTGCTGATGCAGCACCCCGACGTGCAGGACAGCGCCGTCGTCGGCCTGCCCGACGAGAAGTGGGGCGAGCGCGTGGTGGCAGTGCTGCAACTGCATGCCGGGCGGCAACTGGACGTGGAGGAGATCAAGGCCTTCGTCAAGTCGCGCATCGGCAGCGTGAAGGCACCCAAGCAGATCGAGGTGTGGCTCGACCTGCCGCGCTCCAAGGTGGGCAAGGTGCTGAAGAAGGAAGTGCGCGCAGCGTTGCTGTCGGACGGAGAAGGGCAGAGACAGCGCTAGAAGCGAATGTCTCCGGGCATGACTCCCTTGAACGCCGACGACGGGAGACTGCACGGCGCTACAGTGCCGCCATGCGCAAACACCTTTCCACAACCACCGGTCCCCAACGTCTTTTCTACGGCGCTGTCTCAGGCTGCGCCACCGCCGCGGCGTTGATGCCGGTGCCCATGAGCGGCATGGCACGCGCGCTGGCCGGGTGGTGCGTGGCCGTGGTGGTCTACCAGGTGCTGTCGTGGTGGCTGGCCGACACCTTCGATGCGAAGCGCACGCGCGAACGGGCGCAGTCGCTGGACCAGCCCAACGTGGTGATCCTGGTCTCGATGCTGGTGGTGGTCGGCGCCAGCGTGGTGGCCATCGCCATGCTGCTGCAGCAGGTGAAGGCGCTGAGCGGCTGGGAGCGCGCGGCGCATGTGGCGCTCGGGCTGGTGGCGCTGGCGGGCTCGTGGCTGATGATGCACACGATCTACGCCTTTCATTACGCGCACCGCTACTACATCGACCAGAAGAGCGGCACGCCCGACGGCGGGCTCGACTTTCCGGGCAAGGACGACGCCCCCGACTACTTCGACTTTCTCTACTACTCGTACGTGATCGGCATGACCTCGCAGGTGTCCGATGTGCAGGCGACGTCGAAGGAGATGCGGCGCATCACGTTGCTGCACAGCGTGCTGGCCTTCGCGTTCAACATGCTGGTGCTCGCACTCTCGGTGAACGTCGTCGCGGGCGCCGTGTAGGCGCCCCGCCGAAGCGCGCTCAGGCCGAGGCCTTGCGGGGCGAGCCCAGCTTGACGATGCCCGTCGACAGCGCCACGCCGCAGACGATGACGGCCGCGCAGATCAGCATCCACTGCGTAATGTTCTCGCCGAGGAACACCGCGCCGTAGAACAGTGCGAACACCGGCACCAGGAAGGTCACCGTCAGCGCGCGCGCCGGGCCGGCGCGTTCGATCAGCCGGAAGAACAGGATGTAGGCGACGCCCGTGCAGGCGATGCCGAGCGCCAGCAGCGCGAGCCACGCGCGCAGGCTGGGCATCTGCGCGGGCCAGAGCCAGAAGGCGGGCAGGGCGAGGAACAGCGTGGCGCCGATCTGGCTGCCAGTGGCTGTGGTCAGCGCGGGCACGCCGCCCAGGTGGGCCCGCGTGGCGCTGGCCGAGATGCCGTAGCAAAGGCACGCGCCCAGGCAGGCCAGCACCGCGAAGAGCGCGGCATTGCCGCTGGCGCCCGCATGCAGGCCGGCACTGCGGCTGGCGAGCATTGCCACGCCGGCAAAGCCGATCACCAGCCCGACGATGCGCGAACCCGCAGGCCGCTCGCGGAACCAGGCCCAGGCGACGAGCGCGCCGAACATCGGTGTCGTGGCATTGAGCACGGCGGCCAGGCCAGTGTTGATGGTCAGCAGCGCGAAACAGAACAGGGCGAACGGCATGCCCGAGTTGAAGACGCCGACCGCGAAGCTGGCCTTCCAGTGCTTGGCGAGAGACGGTCCCTGGCCGCGCAGCAGTGCGATGGGCAATAGGAACAGCGCGGCGATGGCCACCCGCACCGCGGCCGTCGGCAGCGCGCCGAACTCCGCCGCGCCGATGCGCATGAAGAGGAAAGATGCGCCCCAGAGCGCGCCCAGCAGCACCAGGTCGATGAGCCAGGCGGTTGGTGCGAGGGGCTTGGTGGCTGCGATGTTGTTGTTCGTTGTGGTCATGCGTCTTTCGCTCTTTGTCTCTTCTTCGTTGGATGTTCTTACAGCGCGCCTTCCAGTTCCAGCAGGGCTGTCTTGCGTTCGAGCCCGCCAGCGTAACCGGTCAGTGAGCCGTCGGCGCCCAGCACGCGGTGGCAGGGCACGATCACGCTGATCGGGTTGCGCCCCACGGCCGCGCCCACTGCGCGCACGGCGGCCGGGTTGCCGACGTTGACGCTGAGCGCGCCATAGCTCGTGGTGGCGCCCGCCGGGATGGCCAGCAGTTGCTGCCACACGCTCTGCTGGAACGCGGTGCCGTGCGACAGGTCGAGCTTCATGTCGAAGTTGTCGCGCTTGCCGGCGAAGTAGTCGTGCAGCTGCGCGGCCGCCTCGACCAGCGCGGGGTGGTCGTCCTTCGTGATCCAGCCGCTGGTGTCGGGCCAGTGGCGCTGCTGGTCGAACCAGACGCCGGCCAGGCCCTGGTCGGTGGCCGCCATCGTGATGCCGCCGAGCGGCGTGTCGATGTGCGAGGTGTAGATGACTTTGCTCTTGAATTTCATGACGTTTCAGGCGGCGAGGTCTGCCGTAGTGATGAGAGGGAGTTCCGCGGCCGCCGTTTCGGTGGCGGTCGCAGGAGTGGAAGAGGGCGCGTGCCATGCCCGCAGCACCGCATAGCTGCGCCACGGCCGCCAGGCTTGCGAGGCCTCGCTGGCAGCGCGCGCTGTGGTTACGCCCAGCGCCTTCTGCAGTGCCACGTCGCCGGCCGGAAATGCATCGGGCCAACGCAGCGCGCGCATCGCGATGTACTGCGCGGTCCAGGCGCCAATGCCGGGCAGCTCCTGCAGCGCCGCGATGGTCGAAGGCACGTCGGCTCCCGCATGCAGCGCCAGCTTGCCGGACGCGACTTCGCGGGCGATGGCGTGCAGGGCCGTCTGCCGCTGCCGCACGATGCCGAGCTGGCCCAGCGCATCGCCGCTCGCGGCGGCAATGGCCGCGGGCGTGGGAAACAGGCGGGTCAGCCCCTCGATGGGCGTAGCCAGTGGCTCGCCGAAGGCCTCGACCAGCCGCGAGCCCAGCGTGCGCGCCGCGGCCACCGTGATCTGCTGGCCCAGCACCGCGCGCACCGCCAGCTCGAAGCCGTCGACCGTGCCCGGCACGCGCAGCCCGTCGCCATGCGGAAAGGCCGCATGCAGCGCTGCATTGATGGCCATCGGCTCGGCGTCGAGGTCGAACAGGGCGCGTGCGCGGCTGATGACGATGGGCAGCACCGCGGCCAGTGAATCGCTGACCGACAGCAGCAGTTGCTCGCGTTCGAGGTCGAAGCGCAGTTGCAGCCAGCCCGCATGCGCCTGTCCGCCTTGCTGGACGCGCAGCGTGCGGGTCAGCTTTACATAGGTGGGCGTGCTGCCCTTGGCGGGCTCCTTGCCGTCTGCCGTGGATACGACTTCGACGCCGCGCAACGCACGGCGCGCGAAGAAGCCCAGCATCGCGTTGGCGCCGTAGGGCGGGCGAAAGCCCAGCCGCACCTCGATGGCCTTGCCTTCGCCACCCTCGACGGTGGCGCCACCGGCGCGCCGCAGGGCGCTCGGGTTCAGGCCGTAGTGCTCCAGAAAGGCCGCATTGAATCGCCGCACGCTGGCGAAGCCGCTGGCCAGTGCCACCTGCGTCATCGGAAGGCGGGTGTCGGCGATGAGCTGCTTGGCGGCCAGCAGGCGGCGCGTCTGCAGATATTGAAGGGGCGAGACGCCGAACTGCACCTCGAAGATGCGCCGCAGGTGGCGGTCGCTCACGCCGAGCCGCGCCGCGATCTGCGCCGCGCCCGGGCCGTCTTCCGACCAGGCGTCGGGCTCGTCGATCAGCCGTGCCGCCTGCAGCGCGAGGATGCGCGAGGCGTCTTCGGTAGACCAGCTGGCTGCGCCTGAAGCACGAGGGGCCAGCTCGGGCCGGCAGCGCAGGCAGGGGCGAAAGCCCGCGGCCTCGGCCTGTGCCGCGTGGCGGAAGAACCGGCAGTTCTCGCGCCGAGGCAGCTTCACGCGGCAGACCGGGCGGCAATAGATGCCGGTGGAGGTCACGGCGGTGAAGAACGACCCGTCGAAGCGCGCATCATGCGTCTTCATCGCCAGGTAGCAGGCGTCGCTCTCGAGCGCTTCGGTGGGGGTGTGGCTGGTAGGCATGGGGAAATGATACGGTTTCGACTCGTTTCAACTGGCCGTTTTCGGACATGTGGGCATCTGGAGCCTTGCCTACAATGCCCCGTTTACAAAACCAACAGGGAAACGCCTTTCATGCAGCTCAGCGCGTCGATCTTCAAGGCCTATGACATTCGCGGCGTCGTGCCCGTCACTCTCGATACGGAGGTGGCGGAAGCGCTCGGCAGGGCCTTCGGCAGCGCAGCCCGCGCCGCCGGTGAGAAGTCGGTGGCCGTAGGTCGCGATGGCCGCCTGTCGGGCCCCGCGCTGGCAGAGGCGCTGATCAAGGGCCTGGTGGCCACCGGCGTCGAAGTGATCGACGTGGGCGCCGTCACCACCCCGATGCTGTACTTCGCGGCCCACACGCTGTGCAAGAGCGGCATCCAGGTCACCGGCAGCCACAACCCCAAGGACTACAACGGCTTCAAGATGGTGCTGGCCGGCCGCGCGATCTACGGCGACGAGATCCAGGGCCTGCGCAAGACCATGGAAGCTGGCACCGCTCAGCTCGCCCCAGGCGGTAGCGTGCGCAAGGTCGACGTGACCGAGGCCTACGTCAAGCGCATTGCCGGCGACATCAAGCTGGCGCGGCCGATGAAGATCGTGGTCGATTCGGGCAACGGCATCGCGGGTGCGTCGGCCCCTGCCATCTTCCGCGCCATCGGCTGCGAAGTGACCGAGCTGTTCAGCGAAGTCGACGGCGACTTCCCCAACCATCACCCGGACCCCAGCAAGCCCGAGAACCTCAAGGACCTGATGGCCGCGCTGGCCACCGGCGACGCCGAACTGGGCCTGGCCTTCGACGGCGACGGCGACCGCCTGGGCATCGTCACCAAGGACGGCCAGAACATCTTCCCCGACCGCCAGATGCAACTCTTTGCACAGGACGTGCTGTCGCGCGTGCCCGGCGGCACCATCATCTACGACGTGAAGTGCTCGCAGCGCCTGGCACCGGCCATCGAGGCAGCGGGCGGCGTGCCGATGATCTTCAAGACCGGCCATTCGCTCATCAAGGCGAAGATGAAGGAAATCGATTCGCCGCTGGGCGGCGAGATGAGCGGCCACATCTTCTTCAAGGAGCGGTGGTTCGGCTTCGACGACGGCACCTACGCAGGCTGCCGGCTGCTCGAGATCCTGAGCAAGAGCCCGAACGCGAGCGACGTGCTCAACGCGCTGCCCACCAGCTTCTCGACGCCCGAACTGAACGTGGCCTGCGCCGAAGGCGAGCCGCATGTGGTGGTCGACAAGCTCGTGAAGGGCGCGAGCTTCGCGGCCCCCGCCAAGGTTTCGACCATCGACGGCTTGCGCGTCGACTGGCCCGATGGCTTCGGCCTGATCCGCGCCTCGAACACCACCCCCGTGCTGGTGCTGCGCTTCGAAGGCCAGACCGATGCCGCATTGAAGCGCATCGAAGCCGAGATGCTGGCTCTGTTGAGAACCGTCAAGCCCGACGCCAAGCTGGCTGAAGCCTCTCATTGAACTGAGCCCGTGCGTTCCCTGCTGCTTCGCCTCTACGGCGTCTTCACCACCGTCGTGCAACCGCTCGTGCGCCGCAAGCTGCGGCGCCGCGCCGAGGCCGAGCCGGGCTATGGCGTCGCCGTGGAAGAGCGCTTCGGCCACTATGACGAAGCCACCACCGGCCAGGCCCAGTGCTGGGTGCATGCGGTTTCGCTCGGCGAGACGCGCGCGGCCGCCATCCTGATCGCCGAGCTGCGGCGGCAGTACCCGGGCATTCCGATCCTGCTCACGCATGGCACCGCCACCGGTCGCGAAGAAGGCGCCAAGCTGCTCGAACCCGGCGACACGCAGGTCTGGCAGCCGTGGGACACGCCGGGCGCGGTGGCGCGCTTTCTTGACAAGTTCCAGCCGCGCATCGGCGTGCTGATGGAAACCGAGGTCTGGCCCGAGATGGCCGCCGCGTGCGCGGAGCGCCATATTCCGCTGGTGCTGGCCAACGCGCGGCTCAACGAGAAATCGCTGGCCTCGGCCGAACGGCTTGCATGGCTGGCGCGGCCCGCGTACTCGGCCCTGACGGCCGTGTGGGCGCAGACCGAGGCCGATGCGCACCGCCTGGTGTCGCTCGGCGCCAAGGTGGCCGGCATCTACGGCAACCTCAAATTCGACGCCACGCCCGATGCGCGCCAGCTGAACGCGGCCGTGTCGCTGCGCGAGCGCCTGCCCAAGCCGATGGTCGTGCTCGCAAGCTCGCGCGACGGCGAAGAGCGACTGCTGCTCGAAGTGCTCAAGCGCTTCGGCGCAACCTCGCCCGTGCCGCCCGAGCAGGGCGCGATCCGCTCGATTGCCAAGCGCGTGCACGACGTGCAATGGATGATCGTGCCGCGCCATCCACAACGCTTCGACGAAGTGGCGGCGCTGATCGAGGCCGAGGGCTTTGCCGTCGCGCGCCGGAGCGCGGCGGGCCAGCCGTCAGATGCAGAGATCTGGCTCGGCGATTCGCTGGGCGAAATGGCGCTGTACTACGGCCTGGCCGACGTGGCGCTGCTGGGCGGCAGCTTCGAGCCGCTGGGCGGCCAGAACCTGATCGAGCCGGCGGCCTGCGGTTGCCCGGTGATCATGGGCCCGTCAACCTTCAACTTCGCCGAGGCGGCGCAGCTGTCGCTGGCAGCCGGTGCGTCGCTGCGGGTCGAGGGCATGGAGCAGGCCGTGACGGCCGCGCTGAAGCTGGTCGAGAACCCAGAGCGCCGCGCCACGATGGCGCAGGCCGCGCTGGCGTTCTCTTCATCGAACCGTGGGGCTGCCGAGCGCACAGCGGCCGCGGTGCTGGCGATTGCGCAGGCGGCGGAGCCGGTGACGGCGGCGGGCGAGCCGCTGGACGAAGAGCCAACGCGGGCCGAGCCCACGCTGGACTGACTGCGGCGCGCGCTCAGCGCACCGGCGGGTTCAGGATCACCGGCGGCACGGGTGCTGTCGGCATCGTCGGCGCCGGCGGATTGAACGGCTGCACCGGCACCGGCGGGATCACCGGAATGCTCGGTGGCGTCACCGTTGTCGCAGGTGGCACCGTGGTGCTGCGATCGGGCCCAGTGGCCGAGGGCACGGCCGGCACGCTGCCATTGCTTGCCAGCGTCGCGTTGATCGCATTCATGTCGTCGGTCGTCAGCGTGCCGTTGGCCTGGCGCAGCTTCAGGTTGCCCAGCAGCACGTTGTAGCGCGCCTGCGCCAGGTCGCGCTTGGTCTGGTACAGCTGGCTCTGCGAGTTCAGCACGTCGATGTTGATGCGCACGCCCACCTGGTAGCCGAGCCGGTTGGCGTCGAGCGCGCTCTGGCTCGACGCCTCGGCCGCTTCCAGCGCCTTCACCTGTCCTGCGCCGGAGACGAGCCCGAGGTAGGCCGCGCGGGTGGCCTGCGCCACGCTGCGGCGGGTGCCGTCGAGCACGCTGCGCGACTGGTCTTCTAGCGCCAGCGTTTCCTTGATGCGGTTTTCGGTGGCGAAGCCTGCGAACAGCGGCAGGTTGAAGGTCACGCCGACCGTGGTCGCGTTGACGCGGGTGCCCACGGTGCTGGTGCTGGTGCCCGTCGGGTTGCGCGTGACGTTGTAGCCCAGGTTGGCGTCGAGCGTGGGCTTGTGGCCGGCCTTGGCCTTGTCCACTTCGAGCCCGGCCACGTCGAGGCCCAGGCGGGCCTGCTGGATCGAGGGATGCACCTCGTCGGCCTGCGCGACCCAGGCGTTGATGTCCGCGGGCACGGCGGCGGGCAGCACCACCGGCACCCGCAGCGGCACCGGCACGCTGCCGGGGCGGCCGACCAGCTGGTCGAGCACGATCTTCTTCACCTGCAGGTCGTTCTCGGCCGCAATCTCCTGCGCGATCACGAGGTCGTAGCGGGCCTGCGCCTCGCGCGAGTCAGTGATGGTGGAGGTGCCGACCTCGAAGTTGCGCTTGGCCGACGCCAGCTGCTCGGCCACGGCGACCTTCTGCGCACGCACCAGCGCCAGGCTGTCCTGGCTCGCGAGCACGTCGAAATACGCCTGGCTCACGCGCACGATCAGGTCTTGTTCGGCAATGGTGAGTACCGCCTGAGCGATGTCGGCCTGGCGCTTGCCCTGCTCGTACGTGGCCCAGTTGGCCGGCCGGTACAGCGGCTGCGTGGCGTTGATGCCGACGTTCTGCGTGTTGAAGTCGCGCGGCGTGGTGGTGCCGCGGCCGCTGCCCGTGAGGGTGTCGATGTCGAGGTCGCTGCGCGTCACGCCGGCCGTGAGCCCCACGGCGGGAAGGATGCCGGCCTTGGCCTGCGCTGCACGCGCGACGTTGGCCTCGTACTGGGCCCGTGCGCCCTGGTAGGTGGCGTCGTAGCCGCGGGCGGCGTCATAGAGTTCGTTCAGTGTCTGGGCCTGGGTCAGGGCCGGCGATGCGAGCAGGGCTGCGAAGATGCTTGCGAGCGCTGCGGAAAGAGGCGAAAGCCGGGGCCTGGAAGGCATTGAACGTCCTTGAAGAAAGAATCAGTAGCGCGGGACCGAGGGGTCGTGCGAAGACCAGGCGTCGATGCCGCCCGCCACGTTGGCGAGCTGGTCAAAGCCGTTCTGGTTCAAAAAGGCGGCCACGCGCTGGCTGCGCGCGCCGTGATGGCACAGGCATGCAATTCGAAGTTCGGACTGGCCGTCATTCAGTTCGGCCAGCCGCCCGGGAATCTCGTTCATCGGAATCGCCACCAGGGTGAAGCCCTGGGGAGCGACGCTCGCCGTCTGCAGTTCCCAGGGCTCACGCACGTCGAGCAGCACGGGGGTGGCATCGGCGTTCTGGGCGAACCAGGCGGCAAGGTCGGCGGGGCGGACTTGGTCGATCATTCGGTCAACCGCCGGCTCAGAACGAGAAGCGCGAGGGCTCGGGGAAGTTCAGCAGGCGCGGGGCCACGATGTCCCAGGGCTGGATGGTGTCCCACTTGCTTTCGCTCGAGCGGGTGACGAAGTGGGCGCGCATCATCGGCTCTTCGCCCACGATGGCCGAGAGGCGGCCGCCGACCTTGAGCGAACCCAGCAGGTTCTGCGGAATGCGGGCGACCGAGCCGCTCAGCACGATCACGTCGAAGCTCGGGCCGCTGGCCAGGGGCACGGCGCCGTCGGCATTGCGCACTTCGACGTTGGTCACGCCGTTGCGGCGCAGCGTCTCGGCGGCGCGGGCGGCCAGCACGGGGTTGATTTCAAGCGACAGCACCTGGGCGGCGCGGGCGCCCAGCAGGGCGGCCATGAAGCCGGAGCCGGTGCCGATCTCGAGCACCGATTCGTGCTTCTGGATGTGCAGGTCCTGCAGCGTGCGGGCCTCGACCTTGGGCGACAGCATGAATTCGCCGGGCACGGAGCCGTCGAGCAGGGGCAGTTCCATGTCGAAGAAAGACAGCGTGCGGTGTTCTTCCGGCACGTAGTCTTCGCGGTGGATTTCGGCCAGCAGTTCGAGGATGTCCGTTTCCAGCACATCCCAGGGGCGGATCTGCTGTTCGATCATGTTGAAGCGCAAGCGCTCGAGGGTGGGGGTGGGGTTCATGGCGTGGTTTTCCTAGTGGGCTCAGGACAAACCTTCAATTTTAGGTGCCGTCGGTGACACCGTCGGCACGCTCGGCCTTCCGGGGTGCGCGCTGAGCCCGTTGATCACCACGTCGGCCTGCACGGCTAGGTACTTTTCGGGGTCGAGAGCCGATGCGCCGTCGACGCAGACCATGGCCGAATGCTTCCAGAGCATGAGGAAGACCATGGGCGCCACCACCGAGTAGATCGCGTGGTCGATGTCCATCGGCGCGAACTCGCCGCTGTCGATGCCGCGCTTGAAAATGCGCCGCAGCAGCTCGTGGCCGGGGCGGACCACCTCGCGGCGGTAGAACTCCGCCAGTTCTGGAAAGTTGGCGCCCTCGCTCATCATGAGCTTGGTCAGGCCCGAAGCCTGGGTCTTGCCGACGCGCTCCCACCACACGTTCATGCAGTAGCGCAGCATCTCGGCCGTGGTGCCTTCGAAGGCCTCGAACTCGGCATTCCACTCCGTGAAACGGCCGCCGAGGTTTTCCATGACCACGGCCTTGAACAGCTCTTCCTTGCTCGGAAAGTAGAGAAAGAGGGTGCCCTTGGAGACGCCGGCACGCGCCGCCACTTCCTCGGAACGGGTGGCGGCAAAGCCCTTTTCGACGAACAGATCGAGCGCGGCGGCCAGCAGTTCGCCGGGGCGCGCCTCTTTCCGGCGTTCGCGCTTGGCGTGCACCGGGCAGATCTTTTCGACGAAGGAGCGGGGCGTGGGCATGGTGTTAATGACTCGCGGGTTAGTAATGTAGTGACCGGCATCCGTCACGTCAAGCCGCGACAATATCGGGTTCGTCTTTTTCCAACCTGCCGGAGCAGCACCATGTCCACTTCACCGTCGCCGACCGAAACCATCGTGCTGGGCGGTGGCTGCTTCTGGTGCACCGAGGCGGTGTTCGACCGGGTGCAGGGCGTGCTGGACGTGGAATCGGGCTATTGCAACGGCCAGACCGTCAACCCGACCTATGAGCAGGTCTGCACCGGCCGCACCGGCCATGCCGAGGTGGTGAAACTCGAATTCGACCCGGCGCAGATCAGCCTGCGTGAAATCCTCGAAATCTTCTTCGTCGTGCACGACCCGACCACGCTCAACCGCCAGGGCAACGACGTCGGCACCCAGTACCGTAGCGGCATCTACTACACCAGCGACGCCCAGAAAGAGGTGGCCGAAGGGGTCATCCGCGAGATCGAGGCCAGCAAGACCTATCACTCGCCCGTCGTCACCGAAGTGGCAAAGCTCGCCAACTACTCGACAGCCGAGGCCTACCACCAGGACTACTTCCTGAACAACCCGAACCAGGGCTACTGCGCATTCGTCGTGGGCCCGAAGGTCGAGAAGTTCCAGAAGACCTTCGCCTCGCGCCTGAAGGCCTGATCGCCTTCCGCCCCATGCGCATGGCCCGCCAGTCTCCCTCCCGTTCGTCGCGCGCGTTCATCGTCGCGCTGGCGTTCGCGCTGTGGATTGCGGGCACGCTGGGGGTCATGCACCGTTCGCTGCACGTGCCGGGCCTCTCGCACGCCGAGGCGGCGGTGCAGGTGCAGCAGGCATCGCGCAGCGGCGCGCACGACCACGCGGCTCACGGGCTGGGCAGCCTGTTCGGCGAGCACACCGACGCCGAATGCCGGCTATACGACCAGCTGGAGCACGGTTCCGCCGTGCCCAGCGTGCCGCTGGTGGTGCTGCCGATGCTGCTGCCGTCGGCCACCTTCGCCTATCTGCAGGGCGAGGTCGTCGCCCGCTGGATCGCGCTCTTCGACGCGCGCGGTCCGCCTTCCTCTCGCTGAATCTCCCTGTGTTCCGGCTGCCGCCGCCCGCATCGCGCGGGCGGCGGCAGATCGTTCATCGATTCAACGAGTGCCCATTCATGATTCCCAATTTCCGTCGCAGTGCCGTTGGCATTGCCGTTCTTTCACTGCTGTCCTGGTCGGCCTTCGCCCAGGACGCGACTACCACGACCACCACCGTCGCGCCCAGCGCCGAAGGCACGTTGTCCACCGTGGAGATCCAGTCCGAGCGCCTCAAGAAGGCGCGCATGGAACTCTCGCCCGAGGTCGGCGCGACCGTCTACCGCATCGACCGCGCGGCCATCGACGCGCTCGGCAAGGGCGACGCCACGCCGCTCGACGACGTGCTGCTGACACTGCCCGGCGTGGCCAAGGACTCGAAGGCTTCCGGCTCGCTGCATGTGCGCGACGACCACGGCAACGTGCAGTACCGCGTCAACGGCGTGCAGCTGCCCGAAGGTATTTCGGGCTTCGGCCAGTCGCTGGACACGCGCTACATCGACTCGGTCAACTTCCTGACCGGCGCCTTGCCCGCGCAATACGGCCTGCGCACTGCCGGGGTGGTCGACATCCAGACCAAGCAGGGCTTCGGCAAGCCCGGCGGTTCGCTCGGCTTTACCTTCGGCAGCCACAACACGCTGGAAGAAAGCGGCTCCGTCTACGGCACCACCGGCAACCTGAGCTACTACCTGTCGGGCAGCCTGGTGTCCAACACCAACGGCATCGAGAACCCGCAGCCCACGCTCAACGCGCAGAACGACCGCACACGGCAGGGCAAGACCTTCGGCAACCTCTCGTACTACCTCGACGCCGATACGCGCCTGGGTCTGATGTTCGGCACCTACAACGGCAAGTTCCAGATTCCGACCAACCCGAACCAGACGCCGTCCTTCTCGCTGGCCGGCTACAGCGACCTGGGCACGGGCTACAACGGGCTGCCGTCGTCCGATGTGCGCGAGCGCCAGACCGAAGCCACGCGCTTCGTCGCGCTGTCGTACCAGAAGACGGTGGGCGCGCTGGACTTCCAGCTCTCGGCCTTCCACCAGTACTCGAGCCTGCACTACGTGCCCGACGCCGTGGGCGACCTGATCTACAACGGCGTGGCCTCCGACACCCTGCGCTCCAACTCGTCCAACGGCCTGCAGGCCGATGCGTCGTACAAGCTGAACGATGCCCACACGCTGCGCTTCGGCGGCGCCTACACGCGGCAGACCACGCGCAGCATCAATGCGGTGAACGTGTTCCCGGTCGACGACACCGGCGCGCAGGTAGGCAACACGCCGCTGCTGATCAACGACAACTCCAGCAAGGTCGGCCAGCTCGCCAGCCTCTACCTGCAGGACGAATGGCGCATCGACCCGAAGCTGACCTTCAACTACGGCTTGCGCTACGACAGCGTCGACGCTTTCACCAAGGAGCACCAGTGGAGCCCGCGGCTGAACCTTGCGTACAAGCTGTCGGACGACACGGCGCTGCACGCGGGCTACGCGCGCTACTTCACGCCGCCGCCGCAGGAGCTGGCCTCGCAGCAGAGCATCAATCTGTATGCGGGCACCACCAACCAGCCGGAGGTTGCCAACTCCGATGCGGTGAAGGCGGAGCGCACCCATTACTTCGACCTGGGCGTGGACCACAAGGTGAATGCCAACCTGTCGCTGTCGGCCGACGTGTACTACAAGGACATCACCAACCTGCTCGACGAAGGCCAGTTCGGCCAGGCGCTGATCCTGTCGCCGTTCAACTATGCCAAGGGCTTCGCGCGCGGGCTGGAGCTGTCGGCCCGCTACAGCGACGACCACTGGTCGGCATACGCGAACTTCGCCTACCAGAAGGCGATGGGCAAGGACATCGTGTCGAGCCAGTCGCTGTTCGGTGCCGACGAACTGAGCTACATCGCCAACCACTACGTGTACCTGGACCACGACCAGACCTACACGCTGTCGGGTGGCGCCAGCTACCGCTTCGGCGACAACCAGGTCAGCGGCGACCTGATCTTCGGCAGCGGCCTGCGCCGCACCCCCGACGGCGGCGCGCCCAACAGCGCGGCGCTGCCGCACTACGCGGTGGTCAACGCCGCCTACTCGCACACCTGGAAGGAGGCTTCGGGCGGCGACATCGTCGGGCGCATTGCCATCCTGAACCTGTTCGACAAGAGCTACCTGCTGCGCGACGGCACTGGCGTGGGCGTGGGTGCGCCGCAGTACGGCACGCGGCGCAGCCTGTACGTGAGCATGACCACGCACTTCTGATACAGGTCGCACGCAGATGACGCACACGAGGCTCTCGCGCACAGTCGCCTTCATGCTGCTCGTCGCAGTGTGGGTGACGTCGACGCTCGGCCTCGTGCATGCCACGCTGCACGTGCCGGGCGATCGCGCCTGGGCCCTGTCCGCCGAGCGCGCGACCGCCGTGGCTGCCGGGGCCTCTGAGGCTCACGCCCCGGCGCAGCGGCACACCTGGCTGCATGCGCTGTTTGGCGACAAGACCGACGCCGAGTGCCGGCTGTACGACCGGCTGTCGCACGGCTTCAGCGCGCCCGGCGTGCCGCTGGTGGTGCTGCCGATGGTGCTGCCGTCGGCCACCTTCGCGTATCTGCAGGGCGAAGCCGTCGCCCGCTGGATCGTGCTGTTCGACGCACGCGGTCCGCCTTCCACTCGCTGAAATTCCGATGTGTTCCGACTGCCGCACCCGCTTGGCGTGGGTGGCGGCCGGTCGCCCCTTGATTTCAACGAGTGTCCATTCATGACTCCCAATTTCCCTCGCAACGCCATCGGCGTTGCCGTTCTTTCGCTTGCCTCTTTCGCAAGCCTGGCCCAGGCGCAGGCCCAACCCGCCGACGCCACCAGCCTGCGCGAAGTCACCGTCACCGGCAACCCGCTTGGCGCCAGCGACCTGATCGCGCCGACCACCACCCTGTCGGGCGACAAGCTGCTGCTGCGCTCCCAATCGACGCTCGGCGAAACGCTCGACAACGTGCCCGGCGTGAGCAGCAGCTACTTCGGCCCCAACGCCAGCCGCCCGATCATTCGCGGCCAGGACGGTGACCGCATCCGCATCCTGCAGAACGGCGGCGGTGCGCCCGACGCCTCGGCGCTGAGCTACGACCACGCCGTGCCGGTCGATGCACTGGTGACCGACCGCATCGAAGTGCTTCGCGGCCCGTCGGCGCTGCAGTACGGCGGCAGTGCTGTCGGCGGCGTGGTCAACGTGATCGACAACCGCATTCCGACGGAACCGATCAACGGCTTCGGCGGTCGCGCCGACCTGGGTTACTCCACCGGCAACAAGGAGAAGAACGGCGGCGTGGTGCTCGAAGGCGGCAACGACCGCCTGGCGATCCACGTCGACGCCTTCAACCGCGACTCGAAAGACGTGTCGGTGCCGATCACGCTCGAATGCAGCAAGCCCGGCTCGCCGTGGACTGCGCGCAAGATCTGCAACTCGGCCAACGAAGCGCACGGCGGCGCCGTCGGCGGCACGATGTTCTTCGACCAGGGCTACATCGGCGCCTCGGTCAGCACCTACCGCAGCAAGTATGGCACCGTGGCTGAAGACGACGTGACCATCGGCATGAAGTCCGACCGCTATGCGATCGAAGGCGAGTGGCGCCCGGGCGGCTTCATCAGCAGCATCCACGCGAAGCTGAGCCACACCGACTACCGCCACACCGAGTTCGAGGGCGGCGAAGCCGGCACCACGTTCTCGAACATGAGCAACGACCTGCGCATCGAGGCGCGCCACCAGAAGATCGGCAACTTCGAAGGCCTGGTCGGCTTCAGCAGCGAAACCAACCGCTTCGCTGCCGACGGCGAGGAAGCCTTCGCGCCGCACAGCCGCACGCGCTCCAACGCGCTGTTCATGTACGAGGAATACGGCACTTCATGGGGCCGCCTGAGTTTCGGTGCGCGCACCGAGCAGGTCCGCATCCGCTCGCTGGGCTACCCGGACGATCCGACGGTCACGCGCTTTGCCGTCGGCGAGCGCACCTTCAACCCGCACAGCGCGGCCTTCGGTGCGCTGGTCAACCTCGCGCCGCAGTGGCAGCTGACTTCGAATCTCGCCTACACCGAGCGTGCGCCGAAAGACTACGAGCTGCTGGCCAACGGCCCCCATGTGGCAACGGCCGCATGGGAGGTGGGCGACCCGAACCTGAAGAAGGAAAAGTCCACCGGCCTCGACCTGGGCGCGCAATGGAAGTCGGGCCCCAACACGGCTCGCGTCAACGCGTATGTCACGCGCTTCAGCAACTACATCGGCCTGACGGCATCGGGGCGCAACCTCGATGAAGAGGGCAACGTGGCCGAGCCCGGCGCCACCGACACGCTGGCGGAGTACGTCTACAGCGGCGTGCGCGCGCGCTTCACCGGCATCGAGGCCAACGGCAACCTGCGCCTGCTGGGCACCGACGGCTTCGCGCGCATGGGCGATGCGGGCACGCTCGACCTCGAGTGGCGCGGCGACATCGTGCGCGCGAAGAACCTCGACACCGGCGAGCCGCTGCCGCGCATCGCGCCGCTGCGCCTGGGCGCAACGCTGGCCTATGCCAACGGCCCGTGGGGCGCGCGCTTCGGCTTCGACTACAACGCAGCGCAGCACCGCATTCCGTCGGTGGGCGCGCGCGAAACCGATGCATACACGCTGTGGAATGCGGCCATCACCTACCGCATGAAGGTGCAGCGCGCCAACCTCACCTGGTATGCGCGCATGGACAACATCACGAACAAGCTGGCCTACAGCGCGACCTCGATCCTGACGACGACGGTGTATCCGAACGCACCGTTGCCGGGGCGGACGCTGAAGGTCGGCCTGCGCGTGACGTTCTAAGGGCGCAAGGGGCGGGCGAAGACGAAAGAGTCCCTCGGCTATCCTCGCCGAGTGAATTCCATCGTCATCTCCTCGCTCCTCCCCGTCGTCCTGCTCATCGCTGTCGGCTATCTGGCAGGCAAGCGCCGCTGGATCGGCGGCAATGCGGTGAAAGACCTGTCGCACCTCATCTTCCTGCTGCTCGCGCCTGCGCTGCTGTTCCGCGCCATGAGCACGGTGCACGTCGAGCAGTTGAGCCTCAAGCCCGTGGCGGCGTACTTCATCGCCTCGGGCCTGCTGTTCGCGGGCACGCTGGCGCTGCGTGGGTTCAACCGCACGGCGGCGGTGCTCGCGCTGGCCAACACCTACAGCAACACCGTGATGATCGGCATCGCGCTGATCGGCCTCGCATACGGCGAGGAGGGCATGGTGGTGCTGCTCACGCTGATTTCGCTGCATTCGCTGGTGCTGCTGACGAGCGCCACGGTGGTGCTGGAGCTGGCCGTCGCGCGCGAGCAGGCTGGCGCCGCTGGCGCAGACAAGCGGCCGTCGATGGCGCGCACCGTGATGCGCGCGCTGCGCAACGCCATCATTCACCCCGTGCCGATGCCGATCATCGCGGGCCTGTTGTTCGCGCAGACCGGGCTGGTCATGCCCGAGGTCATCGACAAGCCGATCCAGTTGCTGGGCCAGGCTTTCGGGCCGATCGCGCTGGTGATGGTGGGCATCACGCTCGCGCTCACGCCCATCGGCCGGCACTGGCGCGGCGCGCTGGTGCAGGCGCTTGTGAAGAACCTGCTGCATCCGCTGCTGGTGGCCGTCATCGGCTGGCTGCTGGGCGTGCGCGGCATTCCGCTCACGGTGATGGTGGTGGCTGCGGCGCTGCCCATTGGCGCCAACGTGTTCCTGTTCTCGCAGCGCTACCGCACGTCCGAAGACCTGGTGACGGCCAGCGTCGCTGTGTCGACGGTGCTGGGGCTCGTCACGCTCACGCTCGTGATGATGTGTGTGCAATGGCTGCCCTGAGTCCTTCGGGCTCTTCTCCTTGGCGTTGAGCGGACTTTCGCCTTAGAGCGCTTCGCCGCGCGCCTATGCCGTTTGGCAGGGTGGCCGTTTGGCGAGATGGCGCGGGGCCGCTGGCACCCTACATTTGCCGGCTGATGATTCACCCGGCGCGCTCTTCGCCCCTTCTTGCTATGGCGGTGGTCGCGACGGTGATCGCGCTGCACGGCCGTCCCGCGCAGGCCGCGGAGCCCGCTGGCGCGGCCAAGCCGTGCCGCACGCCGTGCCTGTCGGCGAACGTGCCGCGCGAGCCGGCCGAGCCGTCGCCCGCCGAGAAGTCTGAAAAGACCGACGAGGCGCCGTCGAAGCCGAAGCCGGTGATCAGGACGCGCGCACAGCAGCCGGCCGCACCGCCGCCACCGCCGCCAGTGCAACGCGAAGCCGCCGCGCCGCGCGCCGCGCCATCGAAGCGCTGCAGCGAAATCAACATGCGCGCCGCCGTCGGCGAGCCGCTGTCGGACCAGGACATGAAGACATTGAGGAGCCAATGCTGATGACGACCACCACCCAACGAGCTCGCGTGGCACTGCGCGTGTTCACGCTGTGCGCTGCCGCCGTGCTTGCCGCCGCCTGCGCGCACCGCCCCGCGCCCGGCAACGCCATGCCTTTCGACCAGGCCGTGAACCAGGCAGTGGACGACCTGATGGTGCAGACGCAGAAGCTGCCGGCCTTTCTGGCCAAGGTGGAGTCGACGCTCACGCAGCGCCGTATCGTGATCGACCCGCTGCTCGAAGGCGCGAGCGGCCAGCAGACCGAGGTGACGCGCGTGGCGGAACAGCGCATCGTCCAGCGCATGCAGGCACAGTTCAAGCAGTTCACCGTCACGCCGTTCAACGCCAGCGAAATCGGCAACGCACAGTACGTGCTGAACGGCACGCTGGTGCGCGACAAGGACGCCTCGGGCGGGCCGTACCGGCTGAACCTTGCGCTGACCGAGATCAAGAGCGGCGTGGTGATCGCGCAGTCGGTCACGCGCATCAGCGATGCCACGCTCGACACGCGGCCCACCGCCTTCTTCCGCGACAGCCCGGTGAACGGCAAGGACCGAGGCGTCGAGGGCTACATCCGCACCGCGGAGACCCAGCCGGGCCAGGCCGCCGACGCGCTGTACCTGGAGCGCTTGCCGACTTCAACCGTGCTGCAAGAGGCCACCGCTGCCTACGAGGCCGGCCGTATGAGCGAGGCGCTGAACCGCTACGAGGCCGCGTCGAAACGGCCCGACGGCCAGCAACTGCGCATCTACAGTGGGCTGTACCTCACGCAATCGCAGCTCGGCCGCACTGCCGATGCCGAGAAGACCTTCGGCACCATCGCGCGCCTGGGGCTCGAAACCAACAACCTGAGCGTGAAGTTCCTGTTCAAGCCGGGCTCGACCGACTTCCTCTCCGACCCGAAGATCAGCACCGCCTATCCGATGTGGCTGCGCCAGATCGCGCGGCAGGCGGCGCAGATCGATTCGTGCGTGGTGGTCACGGGCCACACGAGCCGCACGGGCTCGGAGGCGGTGAACGAGCGGCTGTCGCTGCAGCGCGCCGTGAGCGTGAAGGCCCGGCTGGTGGGCGAGGCGCCGCCGCTGTCGAAGAAGTTGCGCGAATCGGGCATGGGCTTTCGCGAGAACATCGTCGGAACGGGGGCCGACGATGCGAGCGACGCGCTGGACCGGCGCGTCGAATTCAAGGTCGTAGGCTGCGAGGCCTGACGACGCGGCTCAGGGGGCGAGGCGCTCGCGCACCCAGTCGCTGCCTTCGAGCCGGTAGCGCAGCCGGTCATGCAGCCGGCTCTTGCGGCCTTGCCAGAATTCCCAGCGGTCGGGCACCAGCCGGTAGCCGCCCCAATGCGGTGGGCGCGGCGGCGAGAGCAGGTGCTTGGCCGCGAACACGGCCGCGTTCTTCACCAGCACGTCGCGTCCGCTGATCACTTCGCTCTGCGGGCTGGCCCAGGCGCCGATGCGCGAGTCGAGCGGGCGGCTTGCGAAGTAGGCGTCGCTCTCTTCGGCGCCCGCCTTCTCGACGCGGCCCTCGATGCGCACCACCCGCTCCAGCTCGACCCAGTGGAACTGCAGCGATGCGTACGGATTGCCCGACAGCTCGCGGCCCTTGCGGCTTTCGTAGTTGGTGTACCAGACGATGCCGCGCGCGTCGTAGCCCTTGATGAGAACGATGCGGCTCGACGGCCGCAGGTCGCTGCCCACGGTGCACAGCGTCATCGCGTTGGGCTCGGGCACCTGCGCGTCGATGGCTTCGGTGAGCCAGCGTTCGAACTGCTTCAGCGGATCGCCGGCGCTGTGGGCCTCGCCGAGTTCTGCGCGCTCGTAGCTCTTGCGCAGTGCCGCCAGTGCGTCATTGGAGAGAGGAGAAGTCATGCCGGGATTGTTGCGCACATACTCGGCCCATGACGACACAGAAGGCGAATTCCCCGGTAGTGATCGTGCTGGCCTCGGGCCGCGGCGAGCGCTTCATTGCAGCTGGCGGCACGGGATCGAAGCTGAAGGCGCTGCTCGCCGGCAAGCCGGTGCTGGAGCGCACGCTCGACGCGGTGCGCGCCAGCGGCCTGCCGTGGCATGTGGAAGACGCGGGGCACCCCGGCATGGGCGACTCGATCGCGGCTGCCGTGCGCGCCACGTCCGATGCGCAGGGCTGGCTGATCCTGCCGGGCGACCTGCCGCTGGTGCTGCCCGCGACGCTGCAGGCGGTTGCAGCCGCCCTTGGCGGCCGGGTGAATGCCGTGCAGCCGCAGTACCGGGGAGAGCGCGGGCATCCGGTGGGCTTTGCCGCCGGGTGCGGCGCGCAGCTCGCTACCTTGGAGGGAGGCCTCGGCGCATCGTCCATCCTGCGGTCGATGCGCGCCATCGATTCGGTCGCCGACCTGGCGGTGGACGATGTCGGCGTGGTCACCGACATCGACACGCCCGAGGCGCTGGCGCAGGCCGAGGCGCTGTGGCTGGCGCGCGTGAACGCCTAGCCTTTTCTATTCGATCTCAGGGCTTTGCGATCACGGCGCAGGCGATGCGCGGACCCGAGTTGCCTGCCGGCTGCGTCGTGAAATCGTCGGGGTCGCGGTGCACCACCAGCGCACGGCCGACCACGCTGTTGGCAGCGCCCGGGGTCAGCGAGATCGCGTGGTCTTCCACGCTGAAGCGTGCCATGCCGTTGGCGTCGGCGCGCAGGCTCGGCAGTTCGCCGGCATGGCTGCCTGGCGCGGCGAACTTGCCGTGCGTGCCGCCGGCCGGGTTGAAGTGGCCGCCCGAGGCATTGCCGTTGTCGCCGCAGTCGCCCTTTTCGTGGATGTGGAAGCCGTGCTCGCTGCCCGGCACCAGGCCGCGCACCTCGCCCGACACGCGCACGCCGTGCTCGAGGGCGGTGAAGGTCACCGTGCCACGCGTCGGGTTGGGCGTGATCGCGGCGGTCGGCACCAGTTCGACGGCCGTGCTCGGCTTGCCACCCATGCTGCCGCAGGCGGCCAGGAGGGCCGAGGCGAGGAGGGCGGCGCCGGTGGCGATGAGACGACGTTGGTTCATGTGTTTTCCTTGGAGGGTCCGGAAGATTGGGATGATTCGGAATTGTCTGGAGACCCCGGAACATATACCGGAGCCTGCGGTGCATCGCAATCAGCAGCGTTCCCTGACTGGCGCTGCTCCTGTTCCTTCGCCGCGGCCAGCGCCACCAGCCGCGCCAGCGCCGCGTCGTGGATCGAATGCCGCTGCAGCTCCAGCAGCGTCTGCTGCGCGTAGTCGAGCGAGCTGCCGTAGCGGCCCACCGCGTGGGCGAAGATGTGGCGGTAGCGCTCGTCGCTGAGCTCGCCCGTGAAGTTGGGGCTGCGCCGCGAGAGCGTGAACGCCAGCGCGCGCACATGGCCCTCGGCCGTGCCGCATTGCAGCCACCTGGGGTCGTACACGCCGGTCGGCATCTCGCGCAGCCAGAGCCGGCGCAGGGTTTCAAGCCCCTCGGCCTTCGGCACGCGGAACACCATGCCGCGGCAGCTGCCGCCCGAGAGCAGCCCGAACACGAGGCCCGGCGTCTGCACGCTGCCGCGGTTCACGCGGCTCCACATCTTCAGCGCGCGGTGCCAGCCGTGCACCCAGGCCGGCCGGCGCTCGGTAAAGCCGAACTCGGGCCGCCATATCAGCGAGCCGTAGCCGAAGAGCCAGAGGTCCTCATGTCCGCCCCAGTCGGCGATGGCGCGCTCGAGCATCGGCTGCGGGTCGCGCAGGGGCTTGGGCATGGGGTCGAGTCCCGGCGGACCGGGGTTCGGCGCAGGGTCCGACACGGGGGTGTCAGGGCCGACGCCTACAATTTCCTGATCATGGTTCACCGCACCATTATTTACCGACCTCTTTCCTACGGAGCAAGACCCGCAATGAGCGACGACGACAGCCAGCAGAATTTCATCATCGGATTCGTCATGGCGCTGATCGCCCTGGTGATCTTCTTCGTGGTGGGCATCGTGCTCTGGCACAAGGGGCACAACCCGGCGGCCGCCAAGCCCGCTGCGGCAGTGACAATCTCGGCGCCCGCACCCGGAGCGGCGCCCAAGGTGGCCGAGGTCACAGAGACGGTGACGGTCACGATCCCCGACGGCGCCAGCGTCCGCGTGGTCGACGGCGTGGTGAGCTTCTACTTCGCGACCGGCAGCGCCGATCTCGCACCGGGCGCCGCCGAGGCACTGGCCGCGGTCATCAAGGGCGTCGAAAGCGGCCGCAAGGCGGTGATCTCGGGCTTCCACGACACCACCGGCGACGCCGCCATCAACGAACAGCTCGCGAAGAAGCGCGCCGAGATGGTGCGCGACGTGCTCGTGGGCCTGGGCGTTCCGGCGGCCAAGGTCGACCTGCAGAAGCCCGCCGTGACGGCCGGCACTGGCAACAACGCCGAGGCTCGCCGTGTCGAGGTGAAGCTGGTCGACTGAGCGCCACGCGCCCCGATTGCCAGATCAGAGAAGAAGCCCGGTAACGCCGGGCTTTTTTGCGTGCGCCTCCCTGCAAGGCTCGAATGGGTAAATTCGTATTGCCTGGCGCCCGGATTTCATCGGGCTTTCGCGCCCGGCTTGTTACCATGGGCCTCCAGGCCCACAGTCGCCCTGGCGACATGCAGCAAGAGCCACGTACCCCCATGAGCAGCAGCACAAACCCCACCGTCCGCGACGTTACCGATCGCATCCGCGAGCGCAGCCAGGGGCTGCGCGGCGCCTACCTCACCCGCCTTGCCGAAATCCGCGCCCGCGACCGCGGCTCCGACCGCATGGGCTGCGCCAACGTGGCGCACGCCGTGGCCGGCATCCCGGCCAACGACAAATTCCGCGTGGTGACCGAGCGCGCACCCAACATCGGCATCGTCACAGCCTACAACGACATGCTCTCGGCCCACGCGCCGTACCAAGGCTACCCGGACATCATCAAGCAGGAGGCTCGCCGCCTCGGCGCCACCGCGCAGGTGGCCGGCGGCGTACCCGCCATGTGCGACGGCGTCACGCAGGGCACGCCCGGCATGGAGCTGAGCCTGTTCAGCCGCGACCTGATCGCCATGAGCACCGCGGTCGCGCTCACGCACGACATGTTCGATGCGGCACTGCTGCTCGGCGTGTGCGACAAGATCGTGCCTGGCCTCCTGATCGGCGCGCTGCACTTCGGCCACTTGCCGACCGTGTTCGTGCCAGCCGGCCCGATGCCCTCGGGCCTGTCGAACGGCGCCAAGTCGAAGGTGCGCGAACAGGCGGCGCAGGGCCTTGTGGGCCGCCAGGGCCTGCTCGATGCCGAGATGGCCGCCTATCACACGGTGGGCACCTGCACCTTTTACGGCACCGCCAACAGCAACCAGATGCTGCTCGAAGCCATGGGCCTGCACGTGCCCGGCACGGCCTTCATCCAGCCCGGCGACGCGATGCGCGAAACGCTCACGCGCGAGGCCGTGCGCACGGTGCTGGGCAAGGCGGGCGAGGCAGCATTCAATTGCCCGCCCATCGGCGAGATGGTCGACGAGCGCTGCATCGTCAACGCCATGGTCGCCCTGCTCGCCACGGGCGGCTCCACCAACCACCTGATCCACTGGGTGGCCGTGGCGCGCGCCGCCGGCATCCTGATCGACTGGGACGACTTCTCCAAGCTCTCCGACGTGGTGCCGCTGCTGAGCCGCGTGTACCCCAACGGCAGCGCCGACGTGAACGAGTTCCAGGCCTCGGGCGGCCCCGGCTTCGTGATCGGCGAACTGGTCGATGCCGGCCTCATGCATGCCGACGTGCTGACGGTGCGCTCGGGCGGCATCCGTGAATTCGCGAACATTCCGGCGCTGGCAGGCGATGCGGGCGAGCACCGCCTGCAATGGACCCCCGCCGCGCCCCTGAAGAACGAAGCCGTCACGCGCACGGTCGCGAGCCCGTTCAGCGCCACGGGCGGCCTGAAGCTGCTGAGTGGCAACCTCGGGCGCAGCGTCATCAAGGTGTCCTCGGTGCCCGACGACCGCCACGTCATCGAAGCCCCGGCGCGCGTGTTCGACTCGCAGGCGGCGCTGCAGAAGGCATTCACGGCCGGGGAACTCGAGCGCGACGTGGTCTGCGTGGTGCGCTGGCAGGGCCCGCAGGCCAACGGCATGCCCGAGCTGCACAAGCTCACGCCGCCGCTGTCGGTGCTGCAGGGCAAGGGGTTCCGCGTGGCGCTGGTCACCGATGGCCGCATGAGCGGCGCGTCGGGCAAGATTCCGGCCGCGATCCACGTCTCGCCCGAAGCGGCAGCGGGCGGCCCGCTCGCCAAGGTGCGCGACGGCGACCTGATCCGCCTCGACTCCGTCGCGGGTACGCTCGCCGTGTTGCTGCCCGAAGACGAATGGGCAGCGCGCGAGACCGCAACGCAACCCGAAGCGCAGCGCATCGCCGACGGGCACGGCCTCGGCCGTGAACTGTTCGCCGGCATGCGCCGCAATGCATTGACCGCAGAAGAAGGAGCCTGCTCATGGCTATGAACGAAAAACTCACCGCGCTGGACGTGATGCGCGACGCCCCGGTCATCCCGGTCATCGTGCTGAACGACGTGAAAGACGCCGTGCCGCTGGCGCGCGCGCTGGTGGCCGGCGGCATCCGCATGCTCGAAGTCACGCTGCGCACGCCGCAGGCGCTGCAGTGCATCGAGGCCATCGCCAAGGACGTGCCCGAAGCCGTGGCCGGTGCCGGCACCATCCGCAGCGCGGCCGATGCGCAAGCCTCGGCGCTGGCGGGTGCCAAGTTCGGCGTGAGCCCGGGCTACACGCGCGCGGTCGGCAAGGCCTGCCACGACCTCGGCCTGCCGCTGCTGCCCGGCGTGGCCACTGGCAGCGAAATCATGACGGCGCAGGAAGACGGCTACACGCAGCTGAAGTTCTTCCCCGCGCTGCAGGCCGGCGGCCTGCCGATGCTCAAGGCCTGGCAGGGGCCGTTCGGCGACGTCACCTTCTGCCCGACGGGCGGCATCCATGCGGGCAACGCAGCCGAGTTTCTTGCGCTGTCGAACGTGGCCTGCGTGGGCGGTTCGTGGATCGTGCCGACCGACGCGATCCGCGATGGTGACTGGGCGCGCATCGAGCAACTGGCACGCGCCGCGAGCCAGCTGCCGCGCTGAGCATCGCCATGAGCGGCGCTGATTTCGACGCGAGCGACCTCAAGGTCATCGCGTTCGACGTTTTCGGCACGGTGGTCGACTGGCACAGCGGCATTGCCGCCGAGGCCGAGAGCGCACTGCCGGGCGTGGACGGCGCAGCCTTTGCGCTGGCATGGCGTGCCGGCTACCAGCCCGCGATGAAGGCAGTGATGGAGCGCATCGCCGCGGGCGAGGGCGGCTTCACGCTGCTCGACGAACTGCACCTGAGCATGCTCGAACAGGTGCTGCACGACTTCAGCCTGGCCGACCGCCTCGACACCGCCGCCAAGCGCGACCTGAGCCGTGCCTGGCATCGACTGCCGGCGTGGCCCGATTCGGTGGCCGGGCTCACGCGGCTCAAGAAGAAGTTCACCATCTGCACGCTGTCGAACGGCAACATCGGCCTGCTCACCGAAATGGCCAAGCGCGCCGGCCTGCCCTGGGACTGCGTGCTGTCGGCCGAAGTGTTCAAGGCCTACAAGCCCGACCCGCGAACCTACCTCGGCGTGGCGGGTGTGTTCGACGCAACGCCCGGGCAGGTGATGCTGGCCGCCGCGCACCACGACGATCTGGCCGCCGCGCGCACCTGCGGCCTGAAGACCGCGTACATCGAACGCCCGCATGAATTCGGCCGCGCCAGGCCGAAGGATGTTTCGCCGCAGGTGGACAACAACCTGCACGCGCGCGACATCAATGAGCTGGCGGACCTGCTGGGCTGCTGATCAGTCTGTGAGCAGCTTCTCTACCGTGCGCAGGTTGCGTGTGGTGGTGCTCGACTTGTAGCGGGTTTTGGCGAGCAGCTTGGCCACCGGTGTATCGAGGCTCTCGCCGCGCGGGCATTGCCAATAGAGCACGCCCTTGCCGCGCTTCAGCTGTTCAACGTCAGCATCGACGGTGCCGGCCTTCTCCACGATTTCATCGAGCATTGCGGCGTCGGAGCCGAACACGATATAGGGATGGCGTTCTTCGTCGATGCGCTCGAAGGGGTAGCTCGCCGCCATTTCGGCCACGGTCTTCTGCGTGAGCAGCACGATCCACGCGTCGTAGCCGAAGCGCTTGCGCAGGGCCTGCTCGATGCGCGTGCGCAGCGCGGCGGCGTCGCTCTCGCTGGTGTCGAACAGCACGTTGCCGCTGGCGAGCACGGTGCGCACCGCGCCGAAGCCCAGTTCGACGAAGAGCGCCTTCAGATCGGCGCTCTTGATCGTGATGCCGTTGACGTTCACGCCGCGCAGCAGCGCGACATGGCGGGTTGTCGTGGCCTGCTTCTTCGTGCTTGCCATGGGCTGCCCCGCCGAGGTTCAGCGCAGGCCGCCGCCAGCGGCGCCTTCGTCGCGCTGGATCAGCTCGATCTTGTAGCCATCAGGGTCCGTGACGAACGCGATCACCGTGGTGCCACCCTTGACCGGCCCCGCCTCGCGCGTCACGTTGCCGCCCGCGGCCTTGATCTTCTCGCAGGCCGCGTATGCATCGGGCACGCCCAGCGCGATGTGGCCGTAGGCGGAGCCGAGTTCGTAGCTTTCGGTGCCCCAGTTGTAGGTGAGCTCGATCTCGGCCTGGTCGGGGTTGCCCTTGCCGTAGCCGATGAAGGCGAGGCTGTATTTGTACTCGGGGTTTTCGGACGTGCGCAGCAGGTTCATGCCGAGCACCTTGGTGTAGAAGTCGATGGAGCGCTGGAGGTTGCCAACGCGCAGCATGGTGTGAAGGAGTCGCATCTCGTGGTGCCGTGTAGTTATGGGAAAGATCGGAAAGGGAGGCCGCTATTGTCTGCCTCCCGGCGCGGCGATCAAGCTGCGAGGGTGAGCAGATGGGCCTGGTGGCGCTGCAGGAATTCCATCAGGTGCTGCGGATACTCAGGCACCACGGCGTTGCGCACGCTGGGACGGGCGGCCAGCGCCTTGCGCCAGGCATCGACCTTGGGCAGGGCATCGAAGACGTGCGAGTCGCTGATCGCATCGAACACCTCGAAGTAGCGGAACACCGGCGCGAAGACCGCGTCGACGAGGCTGAAGCTGCGGCCTGCGAAGTAGGGGCCTTCGCCCAGCGCAGCCTCGACGCGCCCGAACTTTGCGATGAGCGCGAGGCGCTTCTGCTCGAACACGGCGGCGTCCTGCGTGGTCTCGTAGCCCCAGAGGTCGGCAAGGATGGCCGAGCCGAACTCCATCCAGGCGCGGTGCTCGGCGCGGGTGAGCGGGTCTTCGGGGTGCAGGCGCGCGCCGAGCTGCGTTTCTTCGAGGTACTCGCAGATCACGTTGCTTTCGAACAGCACGGCCTCGCTGCCATCGGGGCGCTGTACCTTCAGCAGCGGCACCTTGCCGAGCGGCGAGATGTCGAGGAACCACTGGGGCTTGTTGGCGAGGTCGATCACGACGCGCTCGAAGGGCACGTCTTTTTCATTCAGCGCAATCGCGGCGCGTTGCACGTACGGGCACAGCAGGTGGCTGACGAGGGTGAGGGCTTGTCGCGTCATGGGGCTTTCCGTTCTTTGGGAAGGATGTGTCTGGAACGCCGCGATTCTTGCGATCCCGAACAACCTTTTCCCGATAAGCCCATTCGAGAAAAGGCCCCTGTGTGCTAGGCCGCCGTGTCGAGCCAGTGCGTGATGCGCCCCCCGTGCATCACGCTGATGCGGTCGGCCATGGCGTGCGCCTCGGCCTCGTTGTGCGTAACGAGAATCGCGGTCTGGCCGGCCTGCTTCAGGATGCCGCGCACTTCTGCCGTCAGTCGCTCGCGCGTGCCGCCGTCGAGGTTGGAGAAGGGCTCGTCGAGCAGCAGCAGCGCGGGCGAGGGCGCGAGCGCGCGGGCCAGCGCAATGCGTTGCTGCTGGCCGCCGGAGAGTTCGTGAGGGTAGCGTTCGCCCGCGTCGGCCAGGCCGACCAGCGCAAGCATTTCCGCGACGCGCGATTGCTGCGCCGCACGGTCCAGGCGACGCAGCCCGAACGCCACGTTCTTCGCGGCCGACAGATGCGGAAACAGCGCGTATTCCTGGAACATCATGCCCACGCGCCGCTGCTCGGGCGGCAGGTGCTTCTGCGCGGACGACAGCAGCACGTCGCCGAGTCGGACGGTGCCGGCGCGCACGGGCTCGAAGCCGGCGATGGCGCGCAGCACCGTCGTCTTGCCGCAGCCCGAGGGGCCGAACAGGCAGCCGATGTCGCCCGCGTTCAATGTCAGCGAGAAGCCATCGACGACCGTGTGCAGGCCGCGCGGCGTGTCGTAGGCGAGCTGGATCGCATCGATGTGCAGGGGAGAACTCATGTCTTGTCGGGGCCGGGTGTGAGCGAGGACGTGCCCAGCTGGTTGCGCGCAAGCAGCACGACGGGCAGCAGGCCGGCCAGCACGATCGCGAGCGCGGCAATTGCGCCTTCTTCATACGTGCCGCGCGCGGCCTCGGCATAGAGCCAGGTGGCGAGGGTGTCGAAGTTGGCGGGCCGCAGCAGCAGCGTGGCCGGCAGCTCCTTCATTGCATCGACGAACACCAGTAGCGCGGCTGCAGCCATGGCGGGGCGCAGCAATGGCAGGTGCACGCGGCGCAGCGTGCCGGCGGTGGTTTCGCCAAGCAGGCGCGAGGCCTGCTCGATGGCGGGGGGAATGCGCGCGAGGCCGGCCTCGATGCCGCCCACGGGCATCGCAAGAAATCGGATCGCGCAGGCCATGACTAGCACGACGCCGGCGCCCATCAGCGGCAGGCCCTGCCAGCCGAGCGCGGTGGCCAGGGCGGCATCGAAGGCCAGCGCAGGCGTGAGCAGCCCGATGGCCAGCACCGTGCCCGGCACGGCATAGCCCAGAGTTGCTACACGCGCCTGCCAGCGCGCACGGTTGAGGCTTGAGCCTTGGCTGCGCGAAGCCCAGGCGACGACCAGCCCCGCCGCCACCGCGACCACGGTGACGCCCGAAGCCAGCGCCAGCGTGTTGCCGAGGCTCGCGATCAGACCCCGGGAAACGCCACCGCCCTGTTGCAGCCGCTTGGCGCTTTCCCAGACGAGGTAGAGCGCAGGGGCCACGAAGCCGATCAGCACGGGCGTCGCTGCCGTCACAGTCGCAGCCCAGGCCGCGCCGCCATGCAGGCGCCGTGGCTGCACCGCGCGCATGCGCTGTGCCGAGCCGAAGCGCTGGTGCTGCCGGCCATTGCGTTCGAGCCAGACCAGCGCCACCACCACGAACAGCATCGCGCACGCAATCTGCGCTGCTCCGGCCAGGTCGGAGCGCGTGATCCACGTGGTGTAGACCGCCACCGTCAACGTGTTCACGCCCAGGAATTCAGAAGCGCCGATGTCGTTGAGCGTTTCGAGCAGCGCCAGGCTCAGCCCCACGGCCAGCGCCGGCCGCGCCAGCGGCAGCGCCACGCGAAAGAACGCGCCGCGCCGGCTTTCGCCGAGCATGCGCGCCGCTTCCATCAGGTGCGCCGGTTGCGTCATGAACATCGCGCGCGCCGTCATGTAGACGTACGGATAGAGCACGAAGCCCAGCACGAAGATCGCGCCGGGCATCGAGCGCAGGTCGGGCAGGCGGAACTGGCGCGGGCTGTCGAAGCCCAGCACCCAGCGGATCGCGCCCTGGACAGGGCCGATGGGGTGCAGCAAGTCGAGGTACGCGAAGGCGACGATGTAGGTCGGCATCGCCAGCGGCAGCAGCAGCGCCCAGTGCAGCACACCGCGCCCTGGAAAGTCGTGCGCCGTTACCAGCCACGCGCAGCCGGTGCCGATCACCAGCACCAGTGCGCCCACGCCCGTGAGCAGCAGGGCCGTGTTGAGCGCCGCCTGCGGCAGCACGTGCGCGAACAGCGGGCCCCAGTGGCCGACGCCCGAGCCGAACGCGAGCCAAGCCAGCGTGAGCACCGGCGCGAGCACGCCGATGGCGATCAAGAACGACGCGCAGCGCCACGCCGGGCCCGCGGCGCGCAGGCCCGGCGGCTGGCGCCGCGCTGTCAGCATTCAGTCGCCGGCAAGGCGTGCCCGGCCATTCATGTCACTGGTCGAAGCCGACCTTGTCCACCAGGGCGCTGGCCTGCTTGCGGTACTTCGCGATCTCGGTCAGCGGCAGCGGATCGACCTTCAGCTCGCCGATGGTCTGGCCGATGATCGGGTCGAGTGCCACTCCCTTGCGCACCGGGTATTCATAGTTGGTCTGCGCATACAGCGACTGCGCCGGTTCCGACACCAGGAACTCGAGCAGCTTGACCGCGTTGGCGCGCTGCGGCGCGTTCTTTGCCACGGCCGCGCCGCTGATGTTGACGTGCGTGCCGCCGCTTTTTGCATTGGCGAAGGTCGGGCGCACGACCTTGATGGCGTCGCCCCACTTGCGAGCGTCGGTGCCTTCCTTGGCGCTCTTCATCTGGCCGACGTAGTACGAGTTGGCCAGGCCCACGTCGCAGATGCCACCGAGGATGTCGCGCGCCACGTCGCGGTCGCCGCCCGTGGCCTTGCGTGCCAGGTTGGCCTTGACGCCGCGCAGCCACTGCTCGGCCTTGGCTTCGCCGTCGTGCGCGATCAGCGAGGCGACCAGCGCGGTGTTGTAGGGGTGCTGGCCGGCGCGGATGCAGACCTTGCCCTTGTACTTCGGGTTGGCCAGGTCCTCGTAGCGGAAGCTCGTGAGGGGCAGGCTCTTGTCGGCATACAGCACACGCGCGCGCAGCGAGAGCGAGAACCACTGGCCGTCGGCGCCGCGCAGGTTGGCCGGAATGGCCGATTCGAGCGCGGCCGATTTCACCGGCTGCGTCACGCCGCCGTCGACCAGGTCCATGAGGTTGCCGATGTCCACCGTCATCAGCACGTCGGCCGGCGAGCGTGCGCCTTCGGCCTTGACGCGCTCCAGCAGGCCATCTTTCACGAACACGGTGTTGACCTTGATGTTGCTCTGCGCACTGAAGGCCGAGATCAGCGGCTGGATCAGCGCGGGCTCGCGCGTCGTGTAGAGCGTGAGTTCGTCGGCTGCGGCAGCCTGCGCGGGCAGGGCGGCGACGGCAAGCCAGGCGGCGCTGGTGGCGAACAATGCGCGCGCGGCGCGGCCTTGGACGCTTGAGCGTTCGGTCATGAGAATCCTCCGGGAGCGGGTGTTCTGGAAAGCTCCGAGGCCTGTTGCAGGTCTCGGATGAGAATAATTATCACTGGAGGTGTGAGTTGCGACGCCTTTGGACTTACAGGTCGAAGGCCTACTGCCTCGTTGCAAAGTGCGGTGCCTGCGCTGCTCAGCAGCATGTGATGGCGTCCGCTTCCTCCTGCTGACGCCCTCCCGCCCAACCCGATGGCAATCCGGGCGCAGGGGCTCAGCGTGCTGGCAGCACCTCGAACACCAGGCAGGTGGTCGTGGCATGCGCGAACAGCGTGCCGTCGGGCCCGTAGAGGCGAGCCTCGGCGGTGGCGAGCTGCTTGCCGCAATGGATCACCTTTCCTTCGGCGCGCACGCGCTGCACCTTGGGCGTGAGGCCCTTCACGTAGTTCACGCTCAGCTCGGCGGTGGTGTAGGCGCGCCCGGGCGGCATCATCGTGTGCACCGAGCAGCCCAGGGCCGAGTCGAGCATCGTCGCGACCCAGCCGCCGTGGATGGTGCCCAGCGGGTTCAGGTGCTGCGGCAGCGGCGTGCCCTGGAAGATGGCCACGCCCTGGCGCACTTCGAGGATCGTGAAGTCCAGCGTCTTGGCGATGGCTGCGTAGGGAATGTCGCCGTTCAGCATCGCCTGCATCACTTCGAGGCCGGTCTTGCCCGCGATCTGTTCGGGGCGGGCGAGGCCGGGGCCTGGGCCGGCATCAAGGCGCTCGGCGATACGGCGTTCTTCGGCGATCCAGGTTTCGAGCTGGTTGGGGTTTTGTGTCATGCCTGTGTTCCTTCTGGGGGCTTTGGCGGAGGGTGGTAGTTGCATATGCAATAGTTGCACATACAATAATATCCCATGGACACCCCCACCAAGCCACGCGGCTGCACCAGCTTCAAGGTGCGCCAGCTTTCGCGCCGTCTTTCGCAGTTCTACGACGCCGAGGTGTCGAAGAGCGGCTTGAAGACCACGCAGTACTCGCTGCTGTCGAACCTCGCGCGGCTCGGCCCGTCGCGGCCGGTCGACCTGGCGGGCGAACTCAAGATGACCGCTTCGACCCTGAGCCGCAACCTGCAGCCGCTGATCGTCGCGGGCCTGGTCGCGCAGACCGCCGGCGCCGATGCGCGCAGCCGGCTGGTGCATGTCACGCCCGAGGGCGAAGAAAAACGGCGCGAGGCGCTGGCCCACTGGAAGACCGCGCAGCAAAAGCTCAATGCGCTATTGGGTGTGGAGCGCGTGCTGGCGCTGCACCTGCTGATCGACGAGTCGATGGAACTGCTGGGCGCCGAAGACGTGCCCGACGGCGACGACTGACCCGCCTCCAACCGCTTTCCCGACCCCATCACATCACGCGTTCCGTCGCGTGCGGCTCCCGTTTTTTTCTTCTCCTCCACATCTCATTCCAACAGCAGAGGTCCCATGTTCGCCACCCCCGTTTCCGCATGGCTCCAGCGCCGCGGCATCCACTACGGATGGATCGTCGCCGCCATCACCTTCCTGACCATGCTGACCATGTCGGCCGCGCTGGGCTTGCCGGGCGCCATGCTGCAGCCGCTGGGCAAGGAGTTCGGCTGGAGCACCGAGCAGATCTCCTCGGCGCTTGCGCTGCGCTTCGCGCTGTTCGGCCTCATGGGCCCATTCGCCGCGGTGCTGATGGAACGCTACGGCCTGCGCGCGGTGATCTGCACCGGCCTGGCGCTCGTCGGCATGGGCATGGCGCTGGTCACCATGGCCTCGCAGCTGTGGCAGCTGTTCGTGCTGTGGAGCCTGATGCTGGGCCTGGGCACCGGCATGACGGCGCTGGTGCTCGGCGCGGTGGTGGCCAACCGGTGGTTCGTCGCGCGGCGCGGGCTGGTGATCGGCATGCTCACGGCCAGTTCTGCGACCGGGCAGCTGGCCTTCCTGCCGTTCGCGGCCTGGATGATCGAACACTGGGGCTGGCGCTCGGCCATCGTGCCGATCGTGATCGGCAGCATCCTCATCGGCGTGCTGGCGCTGTGCCTCATGCGCAACCGGCCTTCGGACATCGGCTTGCTGCCTTACGGCGAACTGCCCGGCACGCAGCCGGCAGCGCCCGCCGCAGCAGCGCCAGCGATGAATTTCGCCACGCCGTTCCGCGTGCTGAAGGAGGTGTCGACCAACCGCACCTTCTGGATCCTGGCCGGCACCTTCTTCATCTGCGGCCTGAGCACCAACGGACTCGTGCAGACGCACTTCATCTCGCTGTGCGGCGACAACGGCATGGGCGCGGTGCCCGCTGCCTCGGTGCTCGCGATGATGGGCGCCTTCGACTTCGTCGGCACCATCCTCTCGGGCTGGCTGTCGGACCGCTATGACAACCGCAAGCTGCTGTTCTGGTACTACGGCCTGCGCGGGCTGTCGCTGTTCTGGCTGCCGCATTCGGAATTCACCATCTACGGCCTGGGCATCTTCGCGATGTTCTACGGCCTCGACTGGATCGCTACCGTGCCGCCGACCGTCAAGCTCGCGGGCGCCGCCTTCGGCCCCGCCAAGGTGGGCCTGGTGTTCGGCTGGGTCTTTGCCGCGCACCAGCTGGGCGCCGCCACGGCTGCCTACGGCGCCGGCTTTGCTCGCACGCTGCTGCTGACCTACACACCGGCGCTCTACGCGGCTGGCGCGGCCTGCCTGGTGGCGGCGCTGATCGTGATGATGATCCGCCGCCCGGCGGCGAAGGCCGGCTCGCCGGTCACGCCTTCCGCCGCGGCCCGTGCCTGAACGCACCAAGGTTCCCGCCATGACCGCTCCAAACAGCGCCACTGAACTCGACCCGCGCACGCGCCGCCTGCTCGAAGCCCCCATCGTTCCCACGCTGCTGCGCCTTGCCGCACCCAACGTGCTGGTGATGGTGGCGCAGGCCTCCGTCGGCCTCATCGAAACCTACTTCGTCGGCAAGCTCGGCACCAATGCGCTCGCGGGCATGGCACTGGTGTTCCCCATCGTCATGCTGATGCAGATGACATCGAGCGGCGCGATGGGAGGCGGCATCGCTTCGTCGATCGCCCGTGCGCTCGGCGCACGCCGCCGCGCCGATGCCGACGCGCTGGTGTGGCACGCCATCGTCATCGCACTGGGCTTCGGCCTGTGCTTCACGCTGGCGCTGCTGCTGGGCGGGCGCTGGTTGTACGGAATCATGGGCGGCACCGGGCCCGCGCTCGACGCGGCGCTCACGTACTCGAACTGGGTGTTCGCGGGCGCGACGCTGGTGTGGCTCTTCAACTCGCTCTCGGCCATCATCCGCGGCACCGGCAACATGTCTGTGCCGGCCAACGTGACGGTGGTGGGCGTGGTGTTCCTCATTCCGGCGTCGCCGCTGCTGATCTTCGGCGTCGGGCCGCTGCCGGGCATGGGTATCGCGGGTGGCGCGATGGCGCTGCTGCTGTACTACCTGCTGGGTTCCATCGCGCTCATCGTCTACCTGCGCTCGCCGCGCAGCCTGCTGCGGCCCACGCTGGCCGCGCTCAAGCTGCGCTGGCCGCTGTTCCGCGACATCCTGCGCATCGGGCTGGTGGGCGCGGTGTCGACGGTGGCGACCAACCTGTCGATCGGCATCGCCACCGCGCTGACGGGGCACTTTGGCTCGGGTGCGCTGGCCGGCTACGGCACGGCCTCGCGGCTCGAATACCTGCTGGTGCCCCTGGTGTTCGGGCTGGGCGCGCCGCTGGTGGCGATGGTCGGCACCTGCATGGGCGCCGGGCAGCGCGAGCGTGCGCTGCGAGCCACCTGGGCCGGCGCGGCGCTGGCCTTTGCGCTGACCGAGACCATCGGCATTGCGGCCGCGCTGTTCCCGCGCCCGTGGCTGCTGCTGTTCGGCAACGACCCGGCCATGCTCGAAACCGGCGCGCACTACCTGCGCGTGGTGGGGCCGCTGTATGGCTTCTTCGGTGTCGGGCTGGTGCTGTATTTCGCGTCGCAGGGCGCGGGGCGGCTGCTGTGGCCGGTGCTGGGCAACATCGCGCGCCTGGCGGTTGCCGGCACGGGCGGCTGGCTGGCGCTGCGCTGGGGCGGCGGGCTCACCGGCGTGTTCGCGGCGCAGGGCGTGGCACTCGTGGTGTACGGCATCGTGATCGCATCGGCCATCGCAGGAGGCGCCTGGTTCGGCCGCGTAGGCTGGCCGCGCACCACCAGCGGCCTGCTGCGGCGCGTGGCGCAGGCCTGAGAGCAGTTTTCAACGATTTCCATCAACGAAAGACTCATCATGAAAATCAAGGACTCCGTGGTCTTCATCACTGGCGCCAATCGCGGCCTCGGTCTCGCCTTTGCGAAGGCAGCGCTGGCAGCAGGCGCACGCAAGGTCTATGGCGCGGCGCGCGACCCCAAGAGCGTCACCTTGCCCGGCGTGACGCCGGTGGCGCTCGATGTGACGCAGCCCGCGCAGATCGAAGCGGCCGTGCGTGCCTGCGGCGACGTCACGCTGCTCGTCAACAACGCGGGCATCTCGCGCGGCTCCAGCTTCCTCGGCTCGCCCGATGCGCTGGCTGCAGCTCGCGCCGAATTCGAAACCAACTTCTTCGGCCCCTGGGCGCTGACGCAGGCCTTCGCGCCCGTGCTCGCGGCCAACGGCGGCGGAGGTGTGATCAACGTGCTGTCGGCCCTGAGCTGGACCACCTTCCCGAGCGTGGCAACCTACAGCGCAACCAAGTCGGCGGCCTGGTCGCTGAGCAACGGCCTGCGCAACGAACTGGCTGGGCAGGGCACGCAGGTCACGAGCCTGCACGTGGGCTACATGGACACCGACATGGCAGCGCACGTGCAGGGCGACAAGTCCTCGCCGGACGACGTGGCGCGCCAGGCGCTGGCGGGCGTGGAGGCGGGGCGGCCCGAGGTGCTGGCGGACGAAGTCTCGCGGCAGCTCAAGCAGACCCTGTCGAGCGCGACGCCGCCCTATGCGGGTTCCGCAACCTGAACGAAAAACCCGGGCAAGCGGCCCGGGTCTTCATCAATAGCGATAGGGGTTGTTGGGCCGGCGGTCGTAACGGTTGGGCACACCGTCACCGTCGTTGTCCCGGCGGCCGCCATGGTGGCGGCGGTCATCCCAGCGGCGGTCGTAGTAGCCGTCGCGGCGATAACCGGGGCCGTAATAGTGGCGCGGCGGAGGCGGCGGTGCGTAGTAGCGGCGCGGAGGCGGCGGTGCGGGCACGACATACACCTGCGCCTGGATGAAGTTTCCGCTCGCATGGGCCTGGGCCGGAACGGTGAGCGTGGCCAGCGACAGAAGGGCCGCGGCGCCGAATGCAAAAGAAAGCTGTTTCATGTGATCCCCCGGTTGTGGTTGGAAGCCCCATCCTCGCGGCCTTGTGTGAAGTTGGTGTAAGGCTGGAGCGAAATCGGATGAAGAGCTGTAAGCGCCTTGCGCGCAGGACGTAGCAAGGCCAAGACACAATTGTGAATGGAGTTTGCACCGCGGAACATGTCCCACGGATAGGCCATTGGCCGTATCGGCCGGAAGTTCAGCCGCGCGGGGCGGGCAGCATGCGGCGCAGGGCTTCGAAGAACAGGTCCGACTGCTCGCGCTCGCCCTGGATCTGCGCCGCCACGTGCGCGGCCAGCTTCGCGTTGACCGGCACCAGCGGACGCCCGGTCGACTGCGCGATCACCTGGTGCAGGCAGGCGCGCTCCAGGTAGTAGAGGTCGTCGTAGGCGTGGGCGATGTTGCCGCCGGCCACGATCACGCCGTGGTTCGCCAGAAAGGCCACGTCCTTGCCCGCCATGGCGCGGGCGATGCGTTCACCCTCCGCGTCGTCGAGCGCGAGGCCGTTGTATTCGGCGTCGACGGCGATGCGGTTCATGTAGCGCATGGCGTTCTGGCTCGCGGTCGGGTCCAGCGCGCGGTCGACCGTGATCGTGAGCGCCGTGGCGTACGGCATGTGGCAGTGCAGCACGACCGCATGACCGGTGATGCGATGCACCGCGCCGTGGATGAAGAGGGCTGTGGGCTCCACGCGATGGCGCCCGGCGAGCACCTCGCCATGCACGTCGATCAGCACGATGTCGTCGGGGCCGATCTCGCTCCAGTGCAGCCCGCGCGGGTTGATGAGGTAGCGGTCTTGCGCGCCCGGCAGCATCACGCTGAAGTGGTTGCAGACGCCTTCGGACAGCCCGTGATGGGCGGCGGCGCGCAGGGCCAGGGCGAGGTCTTCGCGCAGCTTGCGGACGGCAGGGCTGGCGTAGGTGGCATCGGCGGACATCGAGGGGCTCTCCATTTTTCTTGTTGGGAGGAAGGGCGTAGATCAGGCGAGGGTTGTGCCCGTCCAGGCCGCGATGAATTTCTTCGCGTCGTCGCGCACCGCCGCGGCCTGCTTGCCGGGCTTGTAGAGCGCTGAGCCGATGCCGAAGCCGGCTGCGCCGGCCGTGCGCCATTCGGCCATGTTTGCGGGCGTGATGCCGCCCACGGGCATCACCGGCGTGCCGGCCGGCAGCACGGCCAATAGCGCCTTCACCACGGCGGGCGAAGCCAGCTCGGCCGGGAACAGCTTGAGCCCGGTGGCACCGGCCGCGAGCGCGCCGAAGGCCTCGGTCGGCGTCATGACGCCCGGCAGGCAGACCATGCCGAGTCGCACGGCTTCGGCGATGACTTCGGCGTTGAAGTTGGGCGAAACGATCAGCTCGCCGCCGGCCGCATGAACCTCGCGCACTTGCTGCGCGCCGAGCACTGTGCCGGCACCGACCAGCGCCTGCGGAAAGCGCTTGCGCATCAGCGCGATGCTTTCCAGCGGCTGAGGCGAATTGAGCGGCACTTCGAGCAACCGGAAGCCGGGCTCGACGATGGCGTCGCCGACATCGGCTGCCTCGGCGGGCGTGAGGCCGCGCAGGATCGCCACCAGAGGCAGCTCGCGCATCGCGGCGCCGAATTTGTCGAGGGGTGTGGGGGTGCTCATGCGGGAATTCTGTCGGAATCGAGAAAGCCGGACAGCGCATGCAGCCCGGCCCAGGTGGCTTCGGCCCCCAGCGTGCGCGTGGCGACGCCGGTGGCGCGCAAGGCCAGTGTGTAGCGCTGGGTGAGGGCGGACGAGCCGATCAGGATCACCTCGCCGGCTGCCTGCAGCGACTGCGTGCGCAACTCTTCGCCGATCAGCAGGCCCGAGAGGTAGCTCGCGAGTTCTTCCTTCGGCATGCGCTCGAACAGCGCGAGCGTGCGCGTGCCGAAGGCGTTGTGCAGCAGGCCGTGTCCGTTTTCGGAGCGGGTCACGCCCTCGAGGAACGAGGCTTCGTCGAGCGGCGCCGAGGCATCGAGCGTGCGCGCCAGGATCGAGTGCTGGCTCAGCAGCGCATAGAACTCGCCCGTCATGTAGGTGCGGAAGCCCGCGACACGGCCCTTTTTTACCGTGGCCCATTTGTTGTGGGTTCCGGGCAGCACGAAGACGCCTTCGCTCAGGCCGGTGAGCTCCATCGCGCCGAAGATCTGCACCTCTTCGCCGCGCATCACTTCGGGCACGCCGGCGTGCTCGTCGCTCAGGCCCGGCACGATCGCGATGCGGGCTCCGGGAATGGCATCGATGTCGATGATCCTGCGGCCCACTTCGACACGGCCCGCAGGGCAGGCGCAGTAGGGCGCTTCCACCCAGCCCTGCTTGCTGCCGGCCATGCCGGAGATCAGGCAGCGCGTGCCCTCAAGGCGCATCCAGTCGCCGAACAGCGTCTCGAAGACGGCGGGGAAACCGCCCTCGGGCACCGTGAGGATGCCGCGCGCATCGCTGCGCTCTTCCAGCACCTTGCCGCCGGCATCCAGCAGTGCGCCGCGCAGTGAACTCGTGCCCCAGTCGATTGCTACCAGTCTTGTCATCTCAGTGATTGTCGCGCGGCACGAATGCCCCGCGGCGACCACGCAGGAAGGCCAGGTCAGCCCCTTGGTCAGCCTGCAAAACTGTATCGACGTACAACTTCCAGTAACCGGAATCGAGCGGCGCCTTCGGTGCCACCCACTTCGCACGGCGCTCGGCCAGTTCTTCGTCGCTCACATGCAGATGCAATTTGCGGTTCGGCACGTCGAGCTCGACGATGTCGCCGTCCTGCACCAGCGCCAGCGGGCCGCCCGCGGCTGCTTCGGGCGCGGTGTGCAGTACCACTGTGCCGTAGGCCGTGCCGCTCATGCGCGCGTCGCTGATGCGGACCATGTCGGTGATGCCCTTGCGCAGCACCTTCGGCGGCAGCGGCATGTTGCCCGCTTCGGCCATGCCGGGGTAGCCCTTGGGGCCGCAGTTCTTGAGCACCATGATGCAGTGCTCGTCGATGTCGAGGTTCTCGTCGTCGATGCGCTTGTGCAGGTCTTCGGCGCTTTCGAACACCACCGCGCGGCCCTTGTGTACCAGCAGCTCGGGCGTGGCCGCGCTGGGCTTGATGATGGCGCCGTTGGGCGCGAGGTTGCCGCGCAGCACGCAGATGCCGGCCTTCTCCTTGAAGGGCTCCGCCAGTGTGCGGATGACTTGCGGGCCGTAGTTCTCGGCGTCCTTCACGTTCTCCCACAGGCTCTGGCCGGTGACGGTGAGGATGTCCTTGTGCAGGTGCTCGGCGATTTCCTTGATGACTACCGGCAGGCCGCCTGCGTAGCAGAAGTCTTCCATCAGGTACTGGCCCGAGGGTTGCAGGTTCACGAGGCAGGGCAGATCGGAGGCGAGACGGTCGAAGTCGTCGAGCGAGAGGTCGACACCGATGCGGCCCGCAATGGCCAGCAGGTGGATCACGAGGTTGGTCGAGCCGCCGATGGCCGCGTTGACCTTGATCGCGTTCTCGATGGCCTGGCGCGTGAGGATCTTCGACATGTTCATGTCTTCATGCACCATGTCGACGATGCGCCTGCCCGCCTGGCGTGCCAGCACGTTGCGGCGGCCGTCCACGGCGGGGTAGGCCGCGTTGCCCGGAAGGCCGATGCCCAGCGACTCGACCATGCTGGCCATGGTGCTCGCGGTGCCCATCGTCATGCAGTGGCCGTGGCTGCGATGCATGCAGCTCTCGGCCTCGAAGAATTCCTGCAGCTTGAGCGTGCCGGCGCGCACCTGCTCGCTCATCTGCCATACGCCGGTGCCCGAGCCGAGCTCTTGCCCGCGCCACTTGCCCGAGAGCATCGGGCCGCCCGACACGCCGATGGTCGGCAGGTCGACGCTGGCCGCGCCCATCATGAGCGCGGGCGTGGTCTTGTCGCAGCCCATGAGCAGCACCACGCCGTCGAGCGGATTGCCGCGAATGCTTTCTTCCACGTCCATGCTCGCGAGGTTGCGATACAGCATGGCGGTGGGGCGCAGCAGCGTTTCGCCGAGCGACATCACGGGAAATTCGAGCGGGAAGCCGCCCGCTTCGTACACGCCGATCTTCACCTGCTCCGCGAGCGTGCGGAAGTGCGAATTGCAAGGCGTGAGTTCGCTGAAGGTGTTGCAGATGCCGATGACCGGGCGACCGTCGAACTGGTCGTGCGGCACACCCTTGCCCTTCATCCAGCTGCGGTAGATGAAGCCGTCGCGGTCATGACGGCCGAACCATTGCTGGCTGCGAAGTTCACCGGGTTTTTTCTTTGGGGCGGTGCTCATGAAATGTCTCTCTTTGTTGTCGATGCGTGGGCTCGACCCTCAGGGTTTGTCCTGCCGATCCAGCGTTTCAATCATCATATGATAAGCGTGAACAATGCGCCGGAGCCTTAGTGTTTTCGAGCGGCGAGATACCAGATTTCACATCGCACATGATCAAGAACATCCACGGTCGCACGCTCGAACTCCTCGGTGAAGCCGTGGTGGCGGGGCGCTATGCGATCGGCGCGTCGATCCCCTCCGAGCCCGTGCTCGGCGAGGAACTCGGCGTGAGCCGGACCGTGGTGCGCGAGGCCATCAAGTCGCTGGCGGCCAAGGGCCTGATCGTCACGGGGCCGAAGGTCGGCACGCGCGTGCTGCCCAAGGACAAGTGGAACTGGTTCGATCCCGACGTCATTACCTGGCAGGCGCGCGCGGGGCTCACGCCCGAGTTCCTGCGCGACCTGCAGGACTTGCGCCGCGTGGTGGAGCCGGCGGCAGTAAGGCTCGCGGCCGAGCGGGCCACGGCCACCGACATCGAGGAAATAGAAAGCGCCTTCGCAGGCATGAAGGAAGCCGTGGAGAACGGCGGCGACTACGTCACCTTCGACCTGCGCTTTCACAACGGCCTGCTGAGTGCCGCGGGCAACCGCATGTTGTCGCAGATGAGCAAGGTGCTCAACGCGCTGCTGCGCACCAGTTTCGAGATTTCGACCACCAAGCCCGACGGCCCCACGCTTTCGCTGCCGCTGCACCGCGCGGTGCTCGACGCGGTGATCGCGCACGACCCGGCCAGGGCGGAGCTCGCGATCATCCGTCTCATCGACGGCGCGCGCCAGGACATCGAGGACGTGCTGGGTTCGCGCCGGCGATTGCCGCGCCTGAGCAGACCACCGCCCAGGCTCAAGGCCAGTTAGCTGGTCGCATCGGCGCCGTCTACACGTTTGTCCGCAGTTCGCATCCGGTTCTTTCACCCTACGCTCGCGCCCCGAGCAAATTCCACCCAAGAGAAGAAGGAGACACCAACCATGAAACTCGTCAAGTCGCTGATTGCGCCGACGCTGGTCGCGCTGGGCCTGCTGTCGGCAGGCCACGCTGCCGCGCAGGAAAAACTCACCGTATGGTGGGTCAAGGGCTTCTACAAGGCGGAGGACGACGCGCTGTTCGCCGCCATCAAGAAGTTCGAGGAGAAGAACAAGAACGTGAAGATCGAACTGTCGCAGTACCCGATCCAGGACATGATCCCCAAGACCGTGTCCGCGCTCGACTCGGGCAGCCCTCCTGATGTGGCGTACGCCGACGTGTACGACTTCCAGGTCACCGGCAAGTGGGCCTACGACGGCAAGCTCGAAGACATCAGCAGCGTGCTCACGCCCATGAAGGACCGCTTCGCGCCCAACACGCTGGAGACCACCTACCTCTACAACGACCAGACCAAGACCAAGGCCTACTACGCCTTCCCGATCAAGCAGCAGACGATGCACATCGAGTACTGGCGCGACATGCTGGCCGAGGCGGGCTTCAAGGAGTCGGACATCCCGACCACCTGGAAGGAGTATTGGTCGTTCTGGTGCGACAAGGTGCAGCCCGCCAGCCGCAAGGAAAGCGGCAAGCGCAACTTCGGCATCGGCATGCCGATGGGCGTTGATTCGAGCGACGCCTTCTATTCGTTCCTGACCTTCATGGACGCCTACAACGTCAAGCTGGTGGACGACAACGGCAAGCTGCTGGTCGACGACCCGAAGGTGCGCACCGGCCTGATCGGCGCCATGACCGACTACACCACGCCCTACACCAAGGGCTGCACGCCGCCTTCTTCCACCAGCTGGAAGGACCCGGACAACAACGTCGCCTTCCACAACAAGACGACCGTGATGACGCACAACGCGACCATCTCCATTGCCGCCAAGTGGCTCGACGATTCGAACAACGCCTCGCTCACGCCCGAGCAGCGTGAAGAAGCGCGCAAGAACTACACCGAGCGCATCCGCACGGCAGGCTTTCCGAGCAAGCCCGACGGCAGCAAGATGGTCTACCGCACGGCCGTGAAGACCGGCGTGGTGTTCAAGGACGCGAAGAACAAGGCCCGTGCCAAGGAGTTCGTCACCTTCCTGCTGCAGGAAGAAAACCTGACGCCGTACGTCGAGGGTTCGCTGGGCCGCTGGTTCCCCGTGACCAAGACCGCGCAGCAGCGTGACTTCTGGAAGGCCGACCCGCACCGCCTGTCGGTCTACAACCAGTACGCCGCCGGCACCGTGACCTTCGAATTCACCAAGAACTACAAGTTCACCGTGCTGAACAACGAGAACGTCTGGGCCAAGGCCATGAGCCGCGTCGTGACCGACAAGGTGCCGGTGGACAAGGCCGTGGACGAGATGATCGCGCGCATCAAGACGGTGGCGGGGCAGTAAGCCGCGCACGCACGGCACCCGTCAACAACAGCAGCTGCATGCCATGAGCGCTACTGCCACCGCCGCCGCGTCGACCACACCGGCGCCTGTCGTCAATCTCGGGGCGCGGCATGCGCGCTGGCAGTTCTGGGGCGCGGTCATGGTCGTGCCCTACCTGCTGGTGTTCGTGGTGTTCGTGCTGTACCCAGTGGGCTACGGGCTTTGGCTCGCCCGCCACCCGCAAAGCTACGTGAAGCTGGTCGAAGACCCGATCTTCTTCCGCTCCGTGATCAACACGGCCATCTTCCTGGTCGTGGCGATCAACCTCAAGATGCTCGTGGCGCTGGTGCTCTCGGGCTTCTTCGTAACGTCTCGCTGGTGGATCAAGATCATTTCGGCGATCTTCATCCTCCCGTGGGCGATGCCCTCGATTCCGACCATCCTGTCGATCCGCTTCATGCTGAACCCGGAGTGGGGCGTGATCAACAGCACCATCTTTCGCCTGACCGGCGCTGATGGTCCCAACTGGCTCAACGACCCTGCGCTGGCGCTGAGCTTCGCGATGGTGGTGCATGTGTGGAAGTCGCTGCCGTTCTGGACGCTCATCCTCGTGGCCGGGCGGCTGGCCATTCCCACCGAGCAATATGAAGCGGCTTCGGTCGACGGAGCCTCGTCGTGGCAGAAGTTCCGCTTCGTGAGCTGGCCTGCGCTCAAGACGCTCTACATCACATCGCTGATCCTCTCGATGATCTGGACGCTGGGCGACTTCAACAGCGTCTATCTGCTCACCGGTGGTGGCCCCGCCGACCTGACGCACGTGCTCGCCACGCTGGGCATCCGCTACCTGCGGCTCGACCAGGTCGACCTGTCGATGGCATCCATCGTGGTGGCCTTGCCACTCGTGCTGCCGCTCGTGTACTTCATGATGAAGAGGCTCTCGAAATGAAGCGCTGGACCCCCAAGGCCGTGGCGACCGAGGCCAAGCTGCTGCTCATCGGCATTCCGGTGCTGCTGTGGACGCTGATCCCGGTCTATCACATGGTGCTGTTCGCGATCTCGTCGAAAGACTCCGCGACCTCGGGCCACCTGTGGCCCAAGAACCCGACGCTGGACAACTTCCGCATCGTGTTCCAGCAGAAGCACTTCTACCTCGACCACTTCTGGCTGCAGCTGTGGAACTCGCTGCTGATCGCGGTGTCGGTAGGTGCGATCACGCTCTTCGTGGCAACCACGGCAGCCTTCGCGATCAGCCGGCTGCGTGTGCGCGGCGGGCGCACGGTGATGAACCTGGCGCTGTTCACGTACTTCATTCCGGCGGCGTTCCTGGCCGTGCCCATGTACAAGACCATGGGCAACTACGGGCTGCTCAACAGCCAGTGGGCACTCATCCTGGCGATGGTGACCATCGCCTCGCCGTACTGCATCTGGGTGCTGAAGCAGGCGTCGGATAAGCTGCCCTACGAGCTCGACGAAGCCGCGCGCATGGACGGCGCCTCGCCGCTGCAGCTGTTCCGCCTCGTGTACCTGCCGCTGATGGTGCCGTCCCTGGTGGCCGTGGGCACGTATTCGCTGCTGCTGGCCTGGAACGAGTACCTCTATGCCTTCCTGCTGCTGTCGAACGACAAGAGCGTGACGCTGGCGGTGGCGCTGGGCAACTTCCTGTCGGCCGACGATTCGCCGTGGGAACTGCTGATGGCCACTGGCCTCATCTACGCACTGCCGCCTGCGGCGATCTATTACGCATTCAAGCGCTACATGGTCGGCGGCCTGACTGCCGGCGCCGTCAAGAGCTGAACGATTTCAGGGACAACACATGGCATCCGTATCCTTTCGCAATATCGAGAAATCCTTCGGCAAGGTCCAGATCATCAAGGGCCTGGGCTTCGACATCACCGACGGCGAGTTCGTCGTGCTGGTCGGCCCTTCGGGCTGCGGCAAGTCGACGCTGCTGCGCATGCTCGCGGGCCTGGAAGACATCAGCGGCGGCGAGATCGTCATCGACGGCCGCGTGGTCAACGACCTCGAGTCGAAGGACCGCGACATCGCGATGGTGTTCCAGAGCTACGCGCTGTACCCGCACATGACGGTGGGCGAGAACATGGGCTTCAGCCTGCGGCTGCGCAACGCCGAGAAGTCGGTGACCGACGAGCGCGTGGCCAGGGCCGCAAAAATTCTCAACCTCGACGCGTTGCTGGGCCGCTACCCGCGCGAGCTCTCGGGCGGCCAGCGCCAGCGTGTGGCCATGGGCCGCGCCATCGTGCGCGACCCGAAGGTTTTCCTGTTCGACGAGCCGCTGTCGAACCTCGACGCCAAGCTGCGTGTGGCAATGCGCGCCGAGATCAAGGCGCTGCACCAGCGGCTGAAGACCACCACCGTCTATGTGACGCACGACCAGATCGAGGCCATGACCATGGCCGACCGCATCGTCGTGATGCACGACGGCATCGTCGAGCAGATCGGCACCCCGCTGGATTTGTACGACCGGCCCGACAACCTGTTCGTCGCGCAGTTCATCGGCTCGCCGTCGATGAACGTCATCGAAGGCACGGTGCGGCGTTCGGGCGGCGACTGCTGGGTCGAGTCGCAGGGTGCGCGCTGGCCGGTTCCCATCGGCACCTCGGCGCCAGACGGCCAGCCTGTGCACTACGGCATCCGGCCCGGCGACATGACGCTCGGCGGCGGCTCGCACGGCGTGGAGGCCAGGGTGATCGTGGTCGAGCCCACGGGCGCGGAGACCGAACTGCTGGTGCAGGTCGGCGAAGCCAAGCTGGTGCTTGCGGTGCATGGCCGTGTCGATGCCGGACCCGACGACACGGTTCGGCTGGCCATCGAGGCCGAGAGCGTGCACATGTTCGACCGGCAGACCGGCCGGCGCATGGGCTGAGTCGCCTGGGTCAGGCCGTGCGCAGCCGCAGCAGGGCGCGCACGAAGCCGTGGTCGGAGCGCGAGCGGTCGCGCCCTTCGTGCAGGTGGTCGTTGAAGTAGTCGACACGCCGCACGTCGCCAAGGCTGTGCCGGCTGCTGGCGACGAACTCCTCGCTCACGAGAATCTGGTCGAGCACATCCGGAAAGCCCTGGTGGATGTGCGAGTACGCCACGTCCTTCTTGAGCGCCGACTCACCCTGCATCTCGTAGGCGTTGAACAAGGCCACGTCGCGCGCGGCCTTGTCGTAGGCCACTTCGGAGGTAGCCGCCACGAGCTGCGTCGTCACGCTGTGCGGGTTGTCGTTGAAGTCGCCCATCACCACGAGCGGTACGTTCGTGCCCTGCAGCAGGTCGATGACGATGCAACGCAGGGCCGCGGCCTCCGCGCCGCGCATCAGCAGCGAGCGCAGCGACGCCATCACGCCGATCTTGCGGTCGTCGCGGTCCTCGAGGTGGTTGCCCTGCGCGTCCTGCAGGAACTTCGGGCGCTTGGATTTCAGATGCACCGTGAGCACATGCACCTGCTGGCCGTGCTTCATGCGCACCGTGACCAGCAGGGGAGGCCGCTCGAAGCGTGTGTGTGGACCGAGGCCGGGCACATCGACGCCGAAGCCCGGCGGAAAGTCGACGAAGGAGCGGACCTCGTCCACCATCAGGCGCGTGACGATGCCTACGCGCGGCGTGCCTTGTGCGCCAGTTCTCGCAGGCGTGCCCTCGGGGCTGCCGGGCGGTGGTGTGTTTTCGGCGCCGGGCACCGAGACAAAGTCGTAGCGCAGGCCGCTGCGCGCGATGGCCGCCTTCAATGCCGATTCGTCCCACACCTCCTGCACCGCCAGCACGTCGGCGTTGAGCGCGTGAAAGCGCTCGCCGGTCCAGTCGATCTTTCGCTCGTACTCGCGCTCGGTGTAGGCGTCCTGGTTCTCGTAGTACACGCGGTTCGGGGCCGCGAGATTGAGGAGGTTGCAGGTGGCTACGAAGAGGGTGGCGTAGTTGGGTGGGATGTATTGCATGGCGGAACGATTGTGCCGATGCACCAAAGAAAAAGGGCACCGAGGTGCCCTTTCTTCATGTTCCGGGGCAGGTGCTCTGCCCGTGGATATCAGCGACCGAACGAACGTCCGCCGCCACCGCCACCCGAGCGGTTGCCACCACCGCCGCCACCGTAGCCGCCACCACCACCCGAACGGCCACCGCCGCCCGAACGATTGCCGCCGTAGCCACCGCCGCCGCCACCCGGGCGACCGCGTCCGCGGCCGCCACCCATGTGGTCGACGCTCGTGCGCAACGGATCCGGCTGGCCGGCGCCGCCTGCGACCGCTTCGGCGCGCAGGTGCGCGACCTGGTTGGCTTGCGTCGGGCTGTGGCTGTTGCCGTGATGGCGCGGTTGGCGCTCGTCATGCGGCAGATGGCCTTGTTGGTGCTGCGGGGCATGGTGCGGCGTGCGTGCCGGACCTTGCGGGCCGCGGCCTTGCGGCGGGCGAGCGCCCTGGCCGCGCGGACCCTGGCCTTGGCCTTGTCCGCCGCCGTTGTTGGCGTTGCGGCCTTGGCCGCCACCGCCCTGGCCGCCACCGCGGCGCTGACCGCCGCCATTGCCGCCACCACCGCCAGCACCCTGGCCGGCCTTGTTCTCGCGGATGCGCTGCAGCATCTCGGTGCGGGCAGCCTTGGCGGCTGCCTGCATCACGTCGCGGCTCGGGGGACGACCAGCGCCGCCCCAGATGGTCTGGCGGCCCATGGCGATGGGCTCGGCGCGTTCGCCTTCTTCAGGACCGAAGCCGTCGACGATCTGCACGGGAATCGTCTGCTTGGTGAAGCGTTCGATTTCCTGCATGAAGCCTTCTTCGTCCAGGCACACGAAGCTCACGGCCTCGCCGCTCGAACCGGCACGGCCGGTGCGGCCGATGCGGTGAACGTAGTCTTCGCTGACGTTCGGAATCTCGTAGTTCACGACGTGCGGCAACTCGTCGATGTCGATACCGCGGGCCGCGATGTCGGTGGCCACCAGCGCGCGGATGTCGCCGCTCTTGAAGCCGGCCAGCGCCTGCGTGCGTGCGCTCTGGCTCTTGTTGCCGTGCAGCGCCATCGCCTCGATGCCGTTCTTGGTGAGGAATTCGGCCACGCTGTTGGCGCCGAACTTGGTGCGCGTGAACACGAGCACCTGGCTCCACTTGTTCTCGTTGATGATGTGCGCGAGCAGCGCCTTCTTCTTGCCGCGGCCCACGGGGTGGATCACCTGGGTGATGCGCTGCACGGTGGTGTTGCGCGGCGTGACCTGGATGCTTTGCGGATTCTTCAGCAGCGTGGCCGCGAGGTCGCGGATCTCGTCGCTGAAGGTGGCCGAGAACAGCAGGCTCTGCTTTTCCCTGGGCACCAGGGCCAGGATCTTCTTCACGTCATGGATGAAGCCCATGTCCAGCATGCGGTCGGCTTCGTCCAGGATCAGCATCTGGACCTGGCTCAGGTCGAGCATGCCTTGCTGCTGCAGGTCGAGCAGGCGGCCGGGGGTGGCCACGAGGATGTCGACGCCCTTCTTGAGCTTGCTGATCTGCGGGTTCATGCCGACACCGCCGAAGATCACGGTGGAGTCGAGCTGCAGGTACTTGCCGTAGGTGCGCACCGACTCTTCGACCTGGGCCGCGAGTTCGCGCGTGGGGGTCAGCACGAGGGCGCGGATACCGGTGCCGCCGAACTTGTTGGTGGCGCTGCGGCTCATGCTGAGCTTGTGCAGCATCGGCAGCGTGAAGGCGGCCGTCTTGCCGGTGCCGGTCTGGGCGCCGCCCAGCAGGTCATGGCCTTCGAGAACCGCGGGAATGGCTTGCGCCTGGATGGGGGTGGGGGTGTCGTAGCCGTGCTCGTGCACAGCCTTCAAGATGGCGGGGGCCAGCTTCAGTTCGTCAAAATTCATTGGAAACAATAAGCGCCATACACGGCGCAGTGGCATCGGCCCGCCAGGCGTCTTGTTGACGCCGAGCCAGTCAAGGCAGATGAAGGTCAGGGGTGGGAGCCGAAAAACCCGTCGTGATAAAGGGCTTTCTTCGTCCCCGGCAGAGAGCCGGTGTTGCGGGCAACTGGACCCGGCAACGGAGCCTATTGTCGCATGAGTCGATAATCGGTGGTTTGCCGCGCCTGAATGCCCGCATTCCGGCCGCCGCGCTTTCCCTGAATCCCCGCTACCCAAGGTAACTACCCACACATGGCTCAATACGTCTATTCGATGAACCGTGTCAGCAAGACCGTGCCGCCCAAGCGGCAGCTCTTGAAAGACATTTCGCTCTCTTTCTTCCCCGGCGCCAAGATCGGCGTGCTCGGCCTGAACGGCTCGGGCAAGTCCACGCTGCTTAAGATCATGGCGGGTGTGGACAAGGAATTCGAGGGCGAGGCGCTGCCCATGCCGGGGATGACGATCGGCTATCTGGAGCAGGAGCCCAAGCTCAACACCGAGCACACGGTGCGCGAGTCGGTCGAAGAGTCCATGGGCGCGGTGTTTGCGGCCAAGGCGCGCCTCGAAGAGGTGTACATCGCCTATGGTGCCGAAGACGCCGACTTCGACGCGCTGGCGGCCGAGCAGGCCCAGCTCGAAGCCATCATCGCCACCGCCGGCACCGATTCCGAACACCAGCTCGAAATTGCCGCCGACGCCCTGCGCCTGCCGGCCTGGGACGCCAAGATCGGCGTGCTGTCGGGCGGTGAAAAGCGCCGCGTGGCGCTGTGTCGCCTGCTGCTGAGCAAGCCCGACATGCTGCTGCTCGACGAACCGACCAACCACCTGGACGCCGAATCTGTCGAATGGCTCGAAGTGTTCCTGCAGCGCTTCACGGGCACCGTGGTGGCCATCACCCACGATCGCTACTTCCTCGACAACGCGGCCGAGTGGATCCTGGAAATGGACCGTGGTCGCGGCATTCCCTGGAAGGGCAACTACAGCACCTGGCTCGAGCAGAAGGGCGAACGCCTGGCGCAGGAGCAAAAGAGCGAAGAAGCCCACGCCAAGGCGCTGAAGAAGGAGCTGGAGTGGTCGCGCCAGAACCCGAAGGCACGCCAGGCCAAGAGCAAATCCCGCCTGGCCCGCTTCGAAGAGCTGAGCGACATGGAATACCAGAAGCGCAACGAGACGCAGGAAATCTTCATTCCGGTGGCGGAGCGGCTGGGCCAGCAGGTGTTCGAATTCCACGGCGTCAGCAAGTCCTTCGGCGACCGCATGCTGATCGACAACCTGAGCTTCACCGTGCCGCCAGGCGCCATCGTCGGCATCATCGGCCCGAACGGCGCCGGCAAGTCGACGCTGTTCAAGCTGCTCGCGGGCAAGGAAAAGCCGGATTCGGGCGAGGTCGTCATCGGCCAGACCGTGAAGATGGCTTTCGTCGACCAGCATCGCGACGAATTGGCCAACCAGAAGACCGTGTGGGAAGACATCTCGAACGGCCTCGACATCATCAACGTCGGCAAGTTCCAGATGGCCAGCCGCGCGTATGCGGGCCGCTTCAACTTCAACGGCGCCGACCAGCAGAAGAAGGTCGGCACGCTCTCGGGCGGTGAACGCGGCCGCCTGCACCTGGCCAAGACGCTGATCGCGGGCGGCAACGTGCTGCTGCTTGACGAACCCTCGAACGACCTCGACGTGGAAACGCTGCGCGCGCTCGAAGACGCGCTGCTCGAATTCGCGGGCACGGTCATGGTGATCAGCCATGACCGCTGGTTCCTCGACCGTATCGCCACGCACATCCTGGCCGCCGAAGGCGACAGCCAGTGGACCTTCTTCGACGGCAACTACCAGGAGTACGAAGCAGACAAGAAGAAGCGCCTCGGCGAAGAAGGCGCCAAGCCCAAGCGCATGCGTTACAAGGCGCTGAAATAAGGCTCAGGCGGCTTCGGCCGCTTCAGCAAGAGCGCGCGGTTCCGCAAGGGGCCGCGCGCTTTTTTCATCGTCCGCCGCAAACACATCGCGTGCGGCGAAGAGTCCGTTCAATGCCGCCGGAAAGCCTGCGTATACCGCCATCTGCATGATGACCTCGACCACCTCGTCGCGCGTCACGCCGACGTTGAGCGCAGCGTGGATGTGCACCTTCAACTGCGGCGCGGCATTGCCCATGGCGGTGAGCGCGGCCACGGTCGCGATCTCGCGGGAGCGCAGGTCGAGGCCGGGGCGCGAGTAGATGTCGCCGAACGGAAACTCGATCACCAGACGGCCAAAGTCGGGCGCGATGTCGGCCAGGCTCTCGACCACCTTGACGCCGCCTTCACCGTCGATCTCGTGGAGCTTGGCCAGGCCACGCGTGTAGCGCAGGTTGTCGTTGTGGCCCTGGTTCTGTGTGTTCGTCATTGCTCGTCTTTCCTTCCCGGGCTTTGCCCGATAGAGGAGGACGCTTCTTCGTCTTCTCGACCTCGCGGTAGTGGTCGATCTTGAGCGACAGCGCCTGCATGGATTGCTGCAGCGTCGCCACCCGGGCCTGAACTTCGGCAAGGTGCTGTTCGAGCATCTCGCGCCGTTCGCCGACGCTGGCGTCCCCCTGGCTTCGAAGCCTGACGAAGGCCTGCATGCCCTGGATGGACATGCCGGTCTCGCGCAGGCGCAACAGGAAATCCAGCAAGTCCATGTCGGCGCTCGCGTAGCGCCGCTGACCGCCCGGTGCACGCGGCACCGCGGCAATCAGCCCGATGCGTTCGTAGTAGCGCAGCGTGTAGGCCGTCAGGCCGGTTCGCTCTGCGACTTCCGCAATGGTCAGACTGGTTTCCATGGCGTTGATTCTCGAAATTAGAGCGCGCTCTAAGTCAAGCGCTTTGTCGAACTATTTTTGCGGGACGTTCAGATCGGCATCCAGCCAGCCGCGCAGGCTGTTCACGAAGGCCAGCGCCTGCACCCGGGGCAGATCGTCCACCCGCACGACCGCTTCGGCAAGCTGGCCGCTGCGCACGCGGTTGGCGCGGCCGATGCCGTTCAGCAAACCACAGCGCAAGGGCGGCGTGACCCAGCGGCCGTCGAGCAGCAGGGCAATGTTGCCGCGCGTGCATTCGGTGACCTCGCCGTCGCGGTTCCACAGCAGGGTGTCGAACACGCCCGCAGCGGTGGGCGCGAAGGCTTCGTAGTGGGCGCGGCGGGTGGTCTTGAAGCGGGTGAAGTCGCTATGGGCCTCGTCGAATGCGCGGTCCGCGAGCTGCAGTTGCACGCGTGAGGGCGGCGATTCCATCGCGAACGCCTCGGCGCGGGGCGTGCCTTGCGCATCGAGCAGCAGGCGCACGCGCCACATGCCGGCCGTGTGCTGTGCCTGAAGACGATGCAGGCAGGCGGCGGCGAGCGCTTCGTTCCACGCGTAGCCGAAATGCCGGGCGGCGTTTGCCATGCGCGCCAGGTGCGCCGGTGCATCGCGCAATTCGCCGGCTGCCAGCGCCAGTGTTTCGAGCAGCTCGAAAGGCGGATTCACGGGCCGCTTTGCGTGCGACAGGAAGGCACGCTTGTGCCGCCACTCTTCCCACTCGGCGTCGGCTTGCGCATCGGCCGTGATCCCGCTTCCGATGCCGCAGCGTGCCTCGCTGCCGCGCAGCGTCACGGTACGGATCGGCACATTGAAAGTCGCATGCCCGCCGGGCTGCACCACGCCCACGGCGCCGCAATACACACCGCGCGCCTCGGGCTCCAGTTCGCGGATCATGCGCATCGCGCTGACCTTGGGCGCTCCGGTGATCGAGCCGCACGGAAACAGCGCACCGAACACATCGACCAGTGTGGTGCCTTCGCGCACCAGTGCCTCGACATCCGACGTCATCTGCCACACGGTCGGCAGCGCCTCGGTGTGAAAGAGCCGCGGCACACGCACCGAGAAAGGCCGGGCCACGCGCGAGAGGTCGTTGCGGATCAGGTCCACGATCATGACGTTCTCGGCCCGCTCCTTCGGCACAGTGCGCAGCCGCTGCGCCAGCGCTTCGTCTTCGGCGGGCGTGGCGCCGCGCGGGGCTGTGCCCTTCATGGGACGCGTGAGGATGCGCTCGCCATGCCAGTCGAAGAAGAGTTCGGGTGACACCGACAGCACCTGCTCTTCGCCGGTGTCGATGAAGGCGGTGTAGCCGTCGGGCTGCGCTTCTCGTAGCGCCAGGAACCAGTCGCGCGCATCGCCGTGAAAGCCGGTATGCAATGGGGCGGTGTAGTTGAGCTGGTAGAGCTCGCCGTTCGCAATCGCGCGGTGGATGGCCTGCATGCGCTGGTCGAAGTCGGCGCGCGAGAGGCTGTCTTGCCAATCGACAGTGGGCACCGGCGAAACGTTGTTCTGGACTTCCGGCCATGGCAGGGCTTCGTCGTGCACGCCGAACCAGGCCAACGGCCCGTCCGCCGCATGCACCGCGAACGCGGGGTCGAAAGCCGCTGCAGCCTCGTAGCGCAGATACCCCACGCACCAGCGCCCCTCACGCGCCATCGCCTCGACGGTTTCGAGCACAGGCAGCACCTCTGCGGCCGTCCGCGCCACCAGCACGCGCGACGGCGCACCGAAAGACAGGCGCAGCCGACTTGCACCATCGCCGCGCGGCTGTGCGAAATCGATCAGCGTGCGCAAGGTCGAATGCAGGGCGCCATCAGGCGGCATCGTTCGCCGCGGTCGTCGGTCCTGCCCCACCGCTCGCACTGCTGCCTTGCGGCGCACGGGCCAGCACCCGCTTGCGCACCGCATAGATGTTGTTGCGCAGCGCATAGAGCTCGTCGGCATACGACAGCGGCACCGCCACCTTGTTGACCGTACGGTCGAGCTGGTCGAGGTCTTCGAGCAGGGACTTCTGTTCGGCCTCTTTCACTTCCGTTTTTGCATCAACCTTCGCCTCGATGTCGCGTAGCCGCGCATACCAGCGGAACACGCGCCGGCGCACGCGGAACTGGTACAGCGGCGGCACCACGCGGCTCAGCGGCAGCATCAGCACCAGCAGGCCGCCCAGCACCAGCCACATGCGCTCGACCAGGTTGCTGGCCCAGAAGGGCAGGTAGCGCTGCCAGATCGGCGGCGTGCCGTTGATGGCGCGGTCGCCCTCGGGGCTCACCGGCAGTTCGCTGGTGCGGGTGTTGGGAAAGTCGCGCGCCCGGTTGAACCAGCCGGCGCCGCTGTGCACCGATTGCGCCGCCTGCGCGAACAGCTGGCGCAGCGCGGGGTGGGTTTCGTCACGCGACAGCAGCGAGGTGGTGGCTGCGAGCAGCGCCACGTCGTGCGGCGGCAGGTCTTTCGACAGGTCGACCACGCCGCGCGGCAGCGTCACCGCCGAGAGGAACGGAAAGCGCCGCGAGTAGGCGTCGGCCTGGCCGAAGTCCATGAGCTTGATGTCGTCCGAACGCAGCAGCCGTTGCACCTGCGGCGATTGCGGCGCGGAAGACAGCACGATGGCATCGAGAAGGCCGGCCTGCAGCGCCTCGGCGGCCGACGCCTGTTCGAGGTTCGACAGCAGCAGGTCTTCGGGGCCCAGCCTGTTGGCCTTGAGCAGGCGCTCCATGATGTCCGGAAGCCCGCTGCCCGGAAGGTCGATGTTCACGCGCAGGCCGCGCAATTGGGCGAGCGTGGTCAGCGTGCCGGTCTTGCGATCGATCTTCTGGGCCGAGTCGGCACGGTAGAAGAGCCAGATCGGCTCGTAGAACAGGCTGCCGAGCGAAGTGAGGCCGGCCTCTTCGTCGGCTACCGGGTCGGCGCTGCCGCCGCGCACGAAGGCCACGTCGGCCCCGCCGGTGCGCAGCAGCTGCAGGTTCTCGGTCGAGCCCGAGGTGGGCTTGAGCTCCACTTCGATGCCGCTGTGCTTGAGCGCTTCGGCATAGCGCTTGCCGAACTGCGCATAGGCGCTGCCCGTGGGGCCGGTGGCCAGCGTCACGTGCTTGGGCGGCTGCGGCTGCAGCCACCAGTAGGCGGCGATCAGCAGGCCGATGACGATGAAAATGATCGGCCCCGCCGAGGCGATGAGGTCGCGGATCGACAGCAGGATCAGCTTCAGGGTTCTGGGGAACGCCATGGTGGTCTTCTCGTGTTCAGCCGCGCGCTGCAGCGAGATCCGCCGCGCAGGGAATGTGCAGCTCGCCCACCGTCACCGTGCGCGCCGCATGCACCGCGCGCAGCGTGGCGATGGCCACCGCCTCGGCGGCCATGGTGCTGAGCACCGTCATGCCGGGAGCGTTGCCTTCCAGCGGCACGCGGCCGGTGGCCAGCACGAACAGCGTGTCGCCGTCGCTCATGGTGTGCACCGGGTTGATGGAGCGCGCCAGCCCGTCGTGCGCGACCATGGCGAGCCGGTTGGCCTGTACCTTGGTCAGCACCGCGTCGGTGGCGATCACGCCGATGGTGGTGTTGGTGCCCGCCAACAGGGGCTTGGGGCTGTCGCCGCGCAGCAGGGCGCGGCGGGTGTCGAGCAGCGCCTTGCCGTCTTCGGTGCGCGCGCCGGCCACGGGCTGGCCGGTGTTGTGATCGATCACGTCGCCCAGCGAGTTCACCGCGATCAGCGCACCCACCGTGACGCCGCCGACCGTGACCGATGCGGTGCCGATGCCGCCCTTCATCGCGCGCTGCACGCCGAAGAGCTTGCCCACCAGCGCTCCGGTGCCGGCGCCCACATTGCCTTCGGCGGGGGCAGCGGTGCTCGCGGCCTCGCAGGCGGCATAGCCGGCCGCGGCATCGGGGCGGATGCGCGCGTCGCCCATGGGCAGGTCGAACAGCACGGCGGCCGGCACGATGGGCAGGGTGCCGAAGCGCACGTCCATGCCGATGCTGCGTTCTTCCATCCAGCGCATCGCGCCGTCGGCGGCTGCCAGGCCCCAGGCGCTGCCGCCCGCGAGCATCACGGCGTGTACCTGCTGCACGAGGTTGCCGGGTGCGAGCAGGTCGGTCTCGCGCGTGCCGGGTGCGGCGCCGCGCACGTCCACGCCGCCCACGGCGCCGTCGCGCGCCATGACGACGGTGCAGCCGGTGGGGCGGCGGGTGTCGGAGAAGTGACCGACCTCGATGCCGGCGACGTCGGTGATGGAACCGGCGGAATGAGTGGGGGTGGAAGACGGGGCAGACATGGCGGCCGATTATGAGACCGCACCCTCTACGATCCCCACCATGACAGTTGCAAGAAGTTTCTCCCCAGACGGCGGCCGCCGTCATGTCGTGGTGATCGGCGCGGGCGCGGTGGGCAGCGCCACCGCCATCGAAGCCCTGCGCGCGGGCCTGCGCGTGACGGTGGTGGAGCCCGGCGAACCGGGTGGTCCGCAGGCCACGAGCTACGGCAATGCCGGCTGGCTGTCGTCGCACTCCGTGGTGCCGCCCGCGCTGCCGGGTGCCTGGCGCAAGGTGCCGGGCTGGCTGGCCGACCCGCTCGGGCCGCTCGCCCTGCGCTGGCGCTACCTACCGAGGGCCCTGCCGTGGCTGCTGCGTTACCTGGCCTCGGGCTGGACCGAGGCGCGCGTGCAGCGCACGGCCGATGCCCTGCGCACGCTGCTGGCCGACGCGCCCGCGCTGCATGCGCAATTGGCCGCCGAGGCCGGCGTGCCGCAGCTCATCGAGCGGCGCGGGCTGCTGCACGCCTACCGTTCGCGCACCGAGTTCGACGGCGATGCGCTGGGCTGGCGCGTGCGCCAGCGCGTCGGCGTCCAGTGGGAGGAATGGCCGGAAGACGAACTGCGCCGCCGCGAGCCCGATCTGGCGGCGCGCTACACGCTCGGCATCTTCGTGCCCGAAGCCGGCCACTGCCGCAATCCGGGCGCCTACGTGGCGGCCCTGGCGCAGCATGCACTCGATGTGGGCGCCGAACGTGTCGCCGCCCGCGCGACGGGCTTTCGCATCGAGGGCGGCCGTCTGCGCGCCGTGCGCACAGAGGCTGGCGAAATCGCCTGCGACGGCGCCGCCATCTGCGCCGGTGCCCGCTCAGGCCCGCTGGCCGCAGCCGCCGGCTCCGCGGTGCCGCTGGAGTCGGAGCGCGGCTACCACGTGGTCGTCGAAGACGCCACGGCCGGCCCGCGCACGCCGACCATGGTGGCCGACGGCAAGCTCATCGCGCACTGGATGGACGGCGGCCTGCGCGCGGCAGGGCAGGTCGAGATCGCGGGCCTCGAAGCGGCGCCCGACTGGCGCCGCGCCGAAATCCTGCACGAGCATCTGCAATCGATGTTTCCGTCGCTTGCACGACCCGCGCCCGGCGCGCCTTCAGTGAAGCACTGGCTCGGACACCGCCCGAGCCTGCCCGACGGGCTGCCCTGCATCGGCCCGTCAGGCGGCAGCGCCGACATCGTGCTGGCCTTCGGGCATGGCCACGTCGGCCTGTGCGGCTCGGCGCGCACGGGGCGGCTGGCGGCGCAGTTGCTCGCGGGCGTTGCTGCGGAGATACCGTTGGCGCCTTTCGACCCGGGGCGCTTCAAGTCCTAGAGTTCGCCGCGTTCCAGCTCCGTGAGTAGTGCGCGCGTCGCGCGGCTGAGAAATGCCGACCGGCGCACGACGCAAGCTACGGGAACGCTCACATCGAGATCCGCGACTCGGACCAGCGCGAGATTGCCTTGTCCGACTTCCTCGGCAATGGCGCTTTCCTGGAGGAGCGCCAGGCCGAATCCCGCTTCGACCAGGCGCTTCTGAGCGGTCAGGCTGTCGATGGCGGTCCAGTCGATCCGCTCCACGCCCCGCACGAGGAACTGCGAAAAGATCGCCTCCGCGTAGGGCTCTGCGCGCCGCGGCTGCTGCGGAAAAGCCAGCCACCGTTCCCCCGAAAGACGGACGAGCGACTTCAACCGCTTGCCCGCGAGCGGATGGGCCGGCGCGCATGCGATCACAAGTCGCTCGTGGTGAATGATCTTGCACAGGAGGTCCGGCGACGGATCTTCGTAGTAGCGCAACCCCACGGCCGCATCGCCGGCACGGACCTTCTCGCTGACTTCGGCGCTGGTTGCCGTCTGCAGGCGGATGTCGAGGTCGGGAAGCGAGGTCTTGAGCCTGGCTAGTACGGCAGCGAGGCCGGAGCTTGCGAGCGTGCCGACAGCCGCGACGTGCACCGTGCCTGCCGCGCCGGACTTCGCGGCCTCCACTGCGGCGGCAGCGTCGCCGAGCGCAGCGGCAACCTTCTCGGCGTGGGGCAGCAAGGCCTGGCCCGCCTGGCTCAGCCGGAGCCCGCGACCGATGCGCTCGAACAGCGGCGCGCCCAACTCCTCCTCCAGAAGCGCGATGCGGCGACTGATTGCCGATTGCGTGCGTGCAAGCGCAGACGCAGCTGCAGACACGCCGCCTCGCCGATGCACCGTCAGGAACGTGGCAAGAGCTTCTGAATCCATGTGACGCCATCCATGCAAGAGATCGATAGATCAAAGAAATATTATGCGTTTGACGCGCATCTACCTCCACATCACCATCGCGCCTTCATCCATCACGGCGGAGTTGAAATGGACCAGGAGACACGCATTGCGCGCGGCCGCACCTTCCTCGAACTGCATCGGGCGAAGCGCGGATTCATCATGCCCAACGCCTGGGATCCGGGCAGCGCGGTGCTGCTCGCATCAGAGGGCTTCAAGGCAATCGGCACCACCAGCGCCGGCATCGCGTTCTCGCTGGGAAAGCCGGACTACAACGTCAGGGATGCCCGCCTCTCAGTCAGCCGCGAGGAGATGCTCGCCGTGGTCAGGAAGATCGCCGAGGCGGTGGCCATTCCCGTGAGTGCCGACCTGGAAGCCGGCTACGGTGATGCGCCGGAGCACGTCGCCGAAACCGTTCGCATGGCCATCGACGCGGGTGCGGCGGGCGGCAACATCGAGGACACCGATGCCGAGCATGGGTGCCTGTTCGACGAGGGGCTGGCCGTCGCCCGCATCGCCGCCGCCCGTGCCGCCATCGATGCCGCAGGCGGCGGCTTCGTGCTGAACGCACGCACCGATGCGTTCCTGCTTCCCGGCGACGATGCACTGAACGTCGCGATCCGGCGCACCAACCACTTCATGGAGGCGGGGGCGCACTGCGTGTTCGTGCCCGGGGTTACTGACCTGTCCCGGGTCGCGACGCTGGCGCGCGAAATCGCGGGCCCCCTCAACATCGTGGTGGGGTTGAACGAGGCGTCCGCCAGCGCTTTCGAACTGATCGATGCCGGGGCTGCGCGGATCAGCGTAGGAGGATCGATCGCACGCTCGGTCATGGCGCTCGTGAGGCGCAGCGCGCGGGAACTGCACGCGCACGGAACAGTTTCCTACGCGGGCAGCCAGATTCCCCAGCACGAACTCAATGCCCTGTTCGAAGGGGCACTGCGGGCGAAGCTCAGTTTGCCGGAGCTATCGACAGCACAGTGAGCGCGCCGTCGACCTTGTCGGCCGTGAACTGCACCTTGTCGCCGGGCTTCACCTTCGTGAGCAGCGCGGGATCGCTCACGCGGAAGACCATCGTCATGCCCGTCATATCGAGGTTGGGAATGTCGCCGTGCTTCAGCGTGATCTTCTTCGCGTCGGTGTCGATCTTGCGGACCTCGCCTTCGACGGACGGCAATGCAGCTTGCGCGAAGGCGGCTGCGGCGAGCAGGGCGGCACAGAGTGCGGTGAACAGTTTCTTCATGATGAGTTTGCTTTCCTCGGTTGTCGGTTGATTCAGCGATAGCTTTGATAGATGCGCGTGCTGCCATCGGCCAGCACCAGCAGCACGTCGTAGGGATCGCGCTGGTCGCCGTAGGCGGGGCCATCCATGCCCGGCGAGCCGATCGGCATGCCGGGCACGGCGAGGCCGACGGCCTTGGGCTTTTCCTTGAGCAGCCTTTGCACTTCGCGTGCGGGCACGTGGCCTTCGATGGCGTAGCCGCCGACGAGGCCCGTGTGGCACGAGCCCAGCTTGGCGGGCACGCCAAGGCGGGTGCGCGCGGCTGCGTTGCCTTCGTCGTGCACGCGCGTGGCAAAGCCGCTCTTGTTGAGATGCTTGACCCAGTCCTGGCAGCAGCCGCAGTTCGGGTCTTTCCAGATCTCGACCATCGGTGCCGCGGCCATCGCTGTGAAAGGCACGGCAGTGGAAGCCAGTGCCAGCAGCAGGTTTCTTCGTTGCATGGTTTCTCCTTCAGGATTTGCCAGCGGCAGCCAGCACGCGGATGCGGCCGGCCATGCCGAGTTCGTAGTGGTCCTTCACGAGGCAGGCGAAGTCGAAATCGCCGGCGCGGTTGAAGGTCCAGACCATGTCGCCGGTCTTGCCGGCGGGCACATGCACCATCCACGGATCGTCGTGTTCCATGTCCGGGAATTTCTTCATCATGGCCGCGTGAGCCTCGATCTCGGCGGTGGTGCCGAGCACGAGTTCGTGCAGTTCCTTGCCGCGGTTCTTCAGGCGCAGGCGGATGGTGTCGCCTTCGCGCACTTCGATGACCGAGGGCGTGAAGGTCATGTCGTCGGCCATCGCGATGTCGATGGTTCGCTTCACTGCATTGGCCTTGCCTGCGATGCCCCAGGCCTTCTGCTCGGGCGCGAGCGTGGCAGCGCCTTTGGGCTTGGGGCCGTTGTGGGCCTCGTGGGCCAACGAAGCAGTAGTGGCAGCCGCGAGCACGAGGCCCGCGGCGATGGACTTGATGAGTGTCTTGTTCATGATTTGAGCTCCAGAGAGGAAGGGGTAAAGGAATCAGTGGTTGTGTGCGCCAGACCCGGAGGGCTTGCGCACGGTTGCATCGGGGGTGGCGTTCTTCATCGACGGTGTGGGCGTTTCCTTGCGCGTGGCCGGCGGCACGTTCGCGTTCGGCACTTCGCGTGCGACCGTGCCGGCCGGGTGCTTGAACCAACCCGGATCGCGGTAGTCGCCGGGCTTCTGGTCGCGCCGCACCTTCAGCAGCGTGAACATGCCGCCCATCTCGGCCGATCCGAAGGGGCCGGTGCCGGTCATCATCGGCACGGTGTTGTCGGGAATGGGCATTTCCATTTCGCCCATGTCCGCCATGCCCTTGTCTCCCATCACCATGTAGTCGGGCACGAGCTTGCGGATCTTCTCGGCCACGCCCTTGTGGTCCACGCCGATCATGGTCGGCACGTCGTGGCCCATCGGCCCCATGGTGTGGTGCGCCTTGTGGCAGTGCAGCGACCAGTCGCCTTCCTCGTCGGCTATGAATTCCATCTGCCGCATCTGGCCCACCGCGATGTCAACCGACACCTCGGGCCAGCGCGCGGTGCGCGGCACGGGGCCGCCGTCGGTGCCAGTCACCTCGAACTCGTGGCCGTGGATGTGAATGGGGTGGTTGGTCATCGTGAGGTTGCCCACGCGGATGCGCACGCGGTCGCCCTTGCGCACGTTCAGCGTGTCGATGGCCGGGAACACGCGGCTGTTGAAGCTCCAGATGTTGAAGTCGGTCATGGTGTTGACCTTGGGCGTGGCGCTGCCGGGCTCCACGTCGAAGCTGCCGAGCAGAAAGCAGAAGTCGCGCTTCACGGGCTCGATCAGCGGATGGCTCTCCTTCGGGTGCGTGACCCAGAAGCCCATCATCCCCATCGCCATCTGCACCATCTCGTCGGCGTGCGGGTGGTACATGAAGGTGCCGGGCCGGCGCGCGGTGAACTCGTAGACGAAGGTCTTGCCCGGCGGAATGTGCGGCTGCGTGATGCCGCCCACGCCGTCCATGCCGTTGGGCAGGCGCTGGCCGTGCCAGTGCACGGTGGTGTGCTCGGGCAGCCGGTTGGTCACGAAGATGCGCAGGCGGTCGCCCTCGACCACCTCGATGGTCGGGCCGGGCGACTGGCCGTTGTAGCCCCACATGTTGACCTTGAAGCCTGGCGCCATCTCGCGCACCACGGGCTCCGCGACGAGGTGGAATTCCTTGACGCCAGCGTTCATGCGCCAGGGCAGCGTCCAGCCGTTGAGCGTGACGACGGGGTTGTAGGGACGGCCGTTCGGCGGAACGAGCGGCGGCGCAGTGGCGGTGGAGCCTTGCGACACAGGTTCGGGCAGCGCTGCCATGGACACACGGCTGACGGTGGTTGCGGCAACAGCGGTGGCTGCGCCTGCGAAGAAGTTGCGACGATTCATTTCAATGGCCTCCCGTTGCGGGGGCATCACCGGCCGACGCGGTCTGCGCAGCAGTCATTCCACCGGGCGAGCTGCCCGTGAGCACCAGCTGCAGATCGGTGTCCGCCAGCCAGAAATCGCGCTGCGCCTCGATGCCGGCGTTCACGGCGAGCATGCTGGCGCGCGTTTCGCCAAGCAGCTCCCACACGCTCGCGAGCATGCCGTTGTAGCGAAGGACCATCTCCTCGTTGACCTTCTTGCGCAGCGGCAGCACCTCGTCACGGTAGCGGCGGGCGATGGCGTAGGCGGTATTCCAGCCCTGCCATGCTTCGCGCGCCTCGCTCGCGGCCAGCACGCCCACGTCGCGCACGCGAGCGGCCGACTGCAGGTATTGCGCCTCGGCGCGGCCATTGCGGGCCTGTCCCCAGTCGAAGATCGGAATGGGCAGGTCGAGTTCGAAGCCGCGCTTGGTCTTTTTCGTGCGGTCGGCGTCGTTGTCGAAGGTGGTGTTGCGCACTACGCCGAGCTCCATCGCGTTGATCACGCTGGTGGCATGCGTCAGGCCCAGCGAGCCGGCCACGGCGGTGTTCTGCGCTTGCGCCGAACGCACATCGAGGCGGTCGCGCAGCGCCAGCGCCTGCACGTCGCCCAGTTCGGGCGCGGCTTGCGGCAACGGTGGCAGGCGGTCGGGCAGGGTGTAGCCGGCGCGAGCGCCGCTCAGGCCCATCAGGCGCGTGAGCTGCTCGCGGCTGGCGACAGCCGCCTGTTCGGCACGCGCGAGCTGCGCGGCCGCGTCGGCCAGCAGCAGTTGTTCGCGGGTGCGCTGCAACGCGCTCCAGTTGCCGACCTGGGCCATGCGATGCGCGAGTTCGGCGCCGGCTTCCGCGGCCTCCTTCGCGTCGCGCAGGTAGACCACGCTCTGCTGCGCCGCCACTGCGCGCACCCAGGCGCGGCGAGTGTCAGCGGCGAGCATCAGCACGCTCTGCGCAGCCTGCAGCTTGGCCGCCTCGTGCCGCTGGCCGGCCCATCGGGCCTGCCATGGCAGCGTGACCAGGCCTACCACGTTGAAGCTGAGCATCCGCTCGAACTCGCGCTCGCTGCCCTGCGCCAGCCGGCTGAAGGAAAGCACCGGATTCGGCAGGCTCGCGGCCTGCACACGGTCGGCATCGCTCAGTTGCAGGGTGGCGAAGGCGTCTTGCACGCGCGGGCCGTTGATGAGTGCGATGCGTACCGCGGCTTCGACGTCCAGCGGCCTGGCAAGCAGGGCATCGACGCTCTTTTGCGAGGCTTCGTCGGGCGTGCGCTGGGCTGCGGTGCCCGCCATCAGCGGGTTGCCGTTGACCAGCGCCTGCACGTCGGCGGTGCCGCCGTCGGGCGAGAGGCTGGCGCAGCCGGCCAGTATCAGGACGCTCGCGAGTGCAGTGGCGCGTTTGAGCAGCGCGCTACTTCTTCGATAGCAAGGGGGGCCGGCAAGCTGCCGGCGAACAATGGGGTTCACGCTCGATCTCCATGAGCAATACGACGGACGCTGCGAGCCGGAAAGGGCTCACTGCGGACGGACTACGGGCAGGGAGATCAGGAAATGGGCGGCTTCAGGCCCTGTGCGGGCTCTGCGCTGGCGAAGCGGGCCGCGTGTGCCGCGGGCGGCGCCTGGGGCGCGCTGTGCACTATGTCGACGAGGGGCATGCCGCCGAGGGCCACCGTGTGGCAGACTTGGCAGGCGGTGCAGGTGCCGCAGCCTTGATGGCCGGCGCCGTCGTTGCTGCTGTGGTTGTCATGCGAACCGGCGTGGTCCGCCATGTCCATCTGCATGTCCATGCTGCTGCCGGCATCCATCGCCTCGTGGCAGTGGGCTTCGGTGGCCGTTGTCGCCATGGACACGGCCGCCTCAGCCGCCGGCAGCGAATGCCGCACCATCTCGACCGCCATGGCATCGCCGAGCCAGCCGCGGATGGGCAGCAGGGCGATCATGAGGGCGAGCAGCAGGGTGCGCATGGGCGGGATGATAAACCTGCGTCCTAAGACATCAGTTCAAGACACCAGCTGGCCCCGGGCCTTGTCAACCCACACCTGCAGGTTGTCGAGCAGGTCTTTCTGGCTGAAGGAGCAGCTTTCCTCGCTGAAGAGCGCGCTCGACTCCAGCCGATCGAGCAGGCTCAGCAGTACCTCGCCGTAGCGCGGTGGCAGGGCGCCGAGCAGCTCGGTGCTGGCGCGGGCTTCGTTCGACAGCGTGGTGACGGAGCCGCCGCCGTCGGTGCGCAGGGCCGCGATGCGCGCGGCGATGGCATCGAGTTGCTGTACGGCGCTCATTGCTTGTTCTTTCCGGGCGGAGGCAGCGACAGCCCGCGCTCGCGCATCAGGTCGCGCAGGATGTCCGGGTAGTCCGTGATGATCCCGTCCGCCCCCCAGTCCATCAGCCGCTGCATGTCGGCGCGCTGGTTCACGGTCCAGGGCAGCACCTTCAGGCCCAGCTTCTGCCCTTCCTTGATGACGGTAGGCGTGAGGTCGGCAAAGGCCGGCGACCAGATCACCGGGCCCGGTGCGTTGGCCGAAGCGGCCCTGACCATTTGCGGCACCGAGGCGAAGCCGGCTGCATCGATTCCGGCGGTCCAGCGGCTGTCCTTCAGCGTGCGGGGCGTTGTGAGGTAGGCGCGCGGCAATTGCGGCGCGAGCTTGCCGACCAGCGCCAGCGTGCGCCAGTCGAAGCTCTGGATCGTCACACGGTCGGCCATCTTCGCCTTGTCGATCTCGGCGAGCAGCGCGCGCACCATCGGCTCGGGCGCGGCGGTTTCCTCAGGCTTGGTCGGGTCGATCTTGGTCTCGATGTTGAAACGCACCGTGGCCGCGTCGGCGCCGCGTGCCTGCACCTGCGCGAACAGCGCGGCCAGAGTGGGAATGCGCTCGCCGTCGCGCGGCTGCTGCAGCGCGAACTGCTTGCCGTAGTTGCTCGTCGGGTTGAGGCGGCCCACGTCGTAGGTCTGCAGCTGGGCCAGCGTGAGCGAGCGGATGGCCGCGCCGGTGTTCGGCGCCAGCCATGCGCCGCTCGCATCGCGCGTGTGGTCGGGGTTGAGCGAGGTGTCGTGCGAGATCACGACCACGCCGTCGGCCGTGAGCCCGATGTCGAGTTCGAGCGTGGTCACGCCAAGGTCGACGGCATTGGAGAACGCGGCCAGCGTGTTCTCGGGTGCCAGCCCGCGTCCGCCGCGGTGGGCTTCGAGGTCGAAGTGCTGCTTGGCCGTGGGCAGGACGGCGGCGCAGCCTGCCATGAGCAGGGCGGAAAGGGCAGCAGAGAGAAGGGCGTATTTCATTTGAGCTGCACTTTGATCCCGTTGTCTTGCACCGTGATGTCGCCGATCTCGTAGGTCTTGCGCCCGACCGTGAGTTCGTCGGCCGTGAAGCTGCGCAGCACCTGGCCCTGCAGCAGTTCCTGCGCGACCACCGCGCCGATCTTCTGCAGCCGCTCGGCGTCGCGGCCTTCGACGCCCTGCAGCTCGAGGCGCTCGGCCTTGGGCTGGTCGAGCCGCAGCGCGCGCGTGGCCGGGTCGTACCTCAGCGCACTGCTGACCGACACCAGGCCCTGCACCGGCGAGGCCGCCAGCAGCGGGCTGGCGATGGTCAGCGTGGCCGTGATGGCCGCGCGGTTGCCGCGTGCGTCCAGGCCCAACTGCGGATCGCGCAGCCCGACCATGAAGATCTCGGCGTAGCGCTCGGCCACCGGAAAGCGCTTGGCGATCTGCGTCTGCAGCTCGTCGCGGGTGGCGGTGTATTCGCTGGTGAAGAAATTGAAGCCGGCCAGCGCCGCGAAGGGCGCCTGCAGGGCCGCGGCGCCCAGCAGCGCGCGCAGCACCCGGCGACGGGAGGTGGGGGACGGGGTGCGGAGGTTCATACCGGCCCGAGCTTGCCACAGCCGCAAAGGTTCCCGCCAGCCGCCCCTCGGGCGGTGCCTCAGAGCAGCCGGCGACGGGCGTAACGCACCACCGTCACACCGGGCTTGGCCTGGCGCGTCGAGGGCATGACGAGCACGCAGTCGTCGTAGGGCGTGACCACGGGCTCGCCCTCGTTCCAGCCGATCACGGTGCCCGCGCGTTCGATCACCTCCAGGCCGGTGAAGGGCTGCGCAAAGCGGAAGTCCTCGCCGCGCGCCACCACCGGGCCGGTCACGTCCAGCGCCCACTGCCGGGGTGCGTCGGGCTGCAGCCAGCCGGGCAGTTGCTGCGCGATGGCGGCATCGTCCAGGGTGCCGGCCGCCCGCAGGAAGCGCGCGCACTGGTCTTGCGCCACCGTGCGGCTGGCCGGGTCGCCATGGAATCCGCATTCGACCAGCAGTGCGAGGGCGTCGCTTTGCGCGTCGGCATCGGGCGCGCCGAACCGGCCGAAGTCGCGCATGCGCACGCCGTCCTTGTGGCCCGCGTCGATGACCACGTGCTCCGGGCTGCGCATTGCCTGCGCCAGCCGCAGATTGCGCGGCTGGATGCCGGTGAGCGTCAGCGGCGCCGAGGGCTCGTGCATCGAGTGCAGGTCGAGCAGCCAGTCGGCCTGAGTCACATAGGGCAGCAGCGCCGCGGCACGACGCCTCTCCCGCGTGCCACCGGCCTCGATGCGATCGGGCAGCCACTGGCGGTTGAGGTCTTCGTCGACAAAGCGCGAGGCATCGTGGTCGGCCACGTCGAAGGTGTCGAAGGCTTCCAGGTTGCAGAACGCCAGCGTGAGCGTGCCGCGCTGCGGGCGCACGCCGGCCTCCAGCAGGCCCTTGAGCGCCCAGGCGCCGCACACTTCGTTGCCGTGCACGAGTGCGCTGATCATCACGTGCCGGCCGGGCGCTTCGGCTTCGAAGTGCCAGACGCCTTCGACGCCGGTGTTGCCGGCGCGCCAGGCGGAGAGGTCGGGGGCGGGGAGTTGAAACAGCGTGGACAAGCTCATTCCTTGATGTTGGCGAATTTGACGATGGTCTTGTACTTGGCGGTCTCGGTGACCAGGAATTTGTCGATGTCCACGTTCGACGTCGGGACGACCGAGCTGGCGGCTTCCATCTTCTTGCGGAAGTCGGGCGACTGCAGCGTCTCGTTCAGTGCCGTCTTCAGCCGGGCCAGCACCGGCTCCGGCAGCTTCGCCGGCCCCAGCAGCGCGAACCAGACGCCGATGTCCAGGCCCTTGAGGCTCGGGCTCTCGCTGAGCGCCGGCAGGTCGGGCGTGATGGCCGAGCGCCTGGCCTCGGTGGTGCCCAGCGCCACCATCTTGCCGCTGCGGATGTAGGGCAGGGCGCTAGAGAGGACGAACACGCCGAAGTCGATGTTGCCGCCCAGCAGGTCATTGGTGAGCGGCGCCACGCCGCGGTAGGGCACGTGCGTCATGAACACGCCGCCCTGCTGCTTGAGCATTTCTCCGGCCAGGTGCAGCGAGGTTCCGACGCCGGAGCTGCCGTAGCTGTACTTGCCGGGGTTCTTCTTCAGCAGCGCGAGGAATTCGCCGGTGTTCTTCACGCCGGCGCCAGGGGCGGCCACCAGAACCAGCGGCTGCGAGGCAATCAGGCCGATGGGGGTGAAGTCCTTCGGCTCGTACTTCACGTTGCTGTTCACCAGCCTGTTGATTGCCACTTCGTTGCTGGCGCCGGCGAGCAGCGTGTAGCCATCGGGCGCGGCATTGGCGACTTTCTGCGCGCCGATGGCGCCACCGGCGCCGCCCACGTTGTCGATGATCACCGGTACGCCGAGGCGATGGGACAACTCGACGCCGAGCGCACGCCCTGTGAGATCGGTCGAGCCGCCCGGCGGGTAGGCCACCACCAGCGTGATGGGCTTGTTCGGGTAGGCCTGGGCATTGGCCGGGCCGGAGGCGGCCCAGGCAAGGCCGCACAGGGCCACGGCGACACAGGAGGAGAAAGCACGGGGAAGACGCATCGTTGCCTCGGAGTTGTAGTAATCCTGAGGATTCTGCGGGGCAGATTGTTCTTGCATGGTGCCGTGCTGGCACGAAGTCGTGCTGATTGGATTGGGCTAGCGCGGCGTCATTGCCCGCCACACATCCTCGGCCAGCGGACCCAGCCGGCGCTTCGGCCGATAGAGCCGAACCTCGAAGCGCACCTCCATGCGCCGGCCGCCCACGGGCACCAGCCGGCCGGCCTTGCAATCGCCCTGCACCATCGACCAGGGCAGCCATGCCACGCCCAGCCCTCTCAGCACGTACTCGTAGAGCGCATCGGCCGAATCGCATTCGATGCGACGCTGGAGGCGCGGCGCCTGCGGATTGTTGGCAAGCAGGTCTTCCACCATGCGGCCCATGGCGAGCGTGCGGACATAAGACAGAAACGGCACCTGGCCGTTGCCGTCGAAGCTGTGCCTGGCAAGGCCTTGCGAATCGGTGCGCGACACGGGCACAAGCTTGTCAGACGCCACCGTCACATGGGAAAACTGCCGCCCATCGAGCCGGAAAGTGAGCGCGGCGTGATGAAAGATCAGCGAGAAATCCACCTCGTTGTGTTCCAGCATCCGCACCGTTTCCGCCAGCGCACCCGTCAGCACGCGCACCTCGCCATCGCGCAGCACGGGTTGCAGCCGCACCAGCCAGTCGGCCATCACCGTGCGTGCCAGCGTGCGGCCCGTGACCAGCGTCACAGTGCGGGCCTGCCGGCCGGCCACGTTGTGCACCTCTTCACGCGAGCCCTCGACGCTGCGCACCACCTGGCTTGCGTTGTCCAGGAAGCTCTCGCCTGCCGCCGTCAGCACGACTGGCGAGCTGCCGCGTTCGATCAGCGTCGCGCCGGCCCACGACTCGAGTGCGCGGATGCGCCGCCCGAAGGCCGGGTGCGTGACGTGGCGAAGCTCGGCCGCGCGCGTGAAGCTGCGCGTCTGCGCCAGCGCGATGAAGTCCTCCATCCATTTGAATTGCATGGTGCGGAGCGAGGCTGGCTAGTTGCCCAAGGGGAGTTCGTAGCGGGCAAAAGACGAAGTGCCTTTTTGAATCTCGCTGTGCAGCAGGAACCCGAAGCGTTCGTAGAGGCTTCGCAGGGCCGCCCTGTCCGCCACACAATCGAGCCGAAGATGCTTGCGCCCGAGCCCGAAGGCGCGCTCGCGTGCAAAGGCCAGCAATGCCGTCGATACGCCTCGCCGCGCCCATGCCCGGCGAACTGCCAGCTTGTGCACGAACGCCGAGCTGCCCGGTTCGATCTCGGGCCAGAAGAAGGGGTCTTCCATGTCGAGCCGCATCACGCCGGCCACGTCGCCGTTCTCGCGTGCGATGAAGTAGCGCCCGGCATCGGTGTCGCGCTGCACGCGCTCGAGGCCGACGTCGGCGGCCGACCACAGCGGCCGGCCATCGGCGGCGAGCCATTGGGCGGCTTCGTTCAGAACGGCGGCAACTGTGGCCGCTTCGGAGGGTGTTGCTTGTTCTATGTACATCGCGGTGGCGGAGGATAGCCGACCGACCGCAAGACCCCTCTCGGCCTCAATCACTCAGTCATGCAGCGACGACAGGAACTGCTTGAGCTCCGCCGTCTGCGGATTCCCGAACAGATCCGCCGGTGGCCCCATCTCGTGCACGCGGCCCTGGTGCATGAAGATCACGCGGTCGCTGACCTTGCGCGCGAAGCTCATCTCGTGCGTGACCATCAGCAGCGTCATGCCTTCGTCGGCCAGCGACTCCACCACGCGCAGCACCTCGCCCACCAGTTCGGGGTCGAGCGCCGATGTGATTTCGTCGCACAGCAGCACGGCCGGTTCCATCGCCAGCGCGCGGGCGATGGCCACCCGCTGCTGCTGGCCGCCAGAGAGCTGGTCGGGCATGGCGTCGAATTTTTCGGCCAGGCCCACGCGCGTGAGCAGCTTGCGCGCCTGCGAGGCCGCTTCCAGGCTGCCGCGCTTCTTCACCAGCGTGGGCGCGAGCATCACGTTCTTGCCGACCGTGAGGTGCGGGAACAGGTTGAAGCTCTGGAAGATCATGCCCACGCGCTGGCGCAGTTCGCGCATGGCCATGGCGCTTTCGTGCAGCAGGGGCTTGCCGTCGACCGTGAGCGAGCCTTCCTGGAACACTTCGAGTCCGTTGATGCAGCGCAGCAGCGTGCTCTTGCCCGAGCCGCTCTTGCCGATGATGGCGATCACCTCGCCGCGCTTCACGTCGAGGTCGATGCCCTTCAGGACTTCGTTGGTGCCGTACGACTTGCGCAGCGCGGTGATGCGCACGATGGGAGCGCCCACCGAGGTGGCGGGTTGTTGCGGTTCAAGCACGGCGGCCATGGGTTTTCCTCTCGAGATTCTTGGCGTACAGGCTCACGGGGAAGCACAGCACGAAATAAAGCAGGGCCACGCAGCTGAACACCACGAAGGGCTTGAAGGTGGCGTTCGAAATCATGCTGCCGGCCTTGGTGAGTTCGACAAAGCCGATCACCGACGCCAGCGCCGTGCCCTTGATGACTTGCACCAGAAAGCCGACCGTTGGCGCAATGGCGATCTTCACGGCCTGCGGCAGGATCACGTGGCGCATCTGCTCGCCGAAGCTCAAGGCCAGGCTGCCCGAGGCTTCCCACTGGCCCTTCGGGATCGAGGCCACGCAGCCGCGCCAGATCTCGGTGAGAAACGCACTGGTGTAGAGCGTGAGCGCCACGCTCGCGGCCGTCCACGCAGACACGTCGATGCCGAACAACGCAATGCCGAAGTAGGCCAGGAACAGCTGCATCAGCAGCGGCGTGCCCTGGAAGAGCTGCACGTACAGGCTCACGGCCCTGCCGATCGCCTTGCCGCCGCGCATCCGCAAAAACAGCAGCAGCGCGCCCACGAGGCCACCGCCGATGAAGGCGATGAGCGACAGCACGACGGTCCAGCGCAATGCCATCAGCAGGTTGCGCAGGATGTCCCAGAGAGAAAAATCAGCCATGGTGAAAAAGGCCTCGGTATTCGGTCAGCGGCCGAAGAAGAACTTCGGCCCCGCCCAGTCGAGCAGCCGCCGCAGCGCCACCGACAGCGCCAGGTAAATTAGTGTGGCGATGATGAAAGCCTCGAAGGCGCGGAAGTTGCGGCTCTGGATCAGGTTGGCCGCGTAGCTCAGCTCCTCGGTCGAGATCTGCCCGCACACGGCGGAGCCCAGCATCACGATGACGATCTGGCTCACCATCGCGGGCCACACCTTCTTCAGCGCCGGCGGCAGCACCACGCGCAGGAATACCTGCGATTTGCTCAGCGCCAGGCTCACGGCCGCCTCGATCTGCCCCTTGGGCGTGGCCTCGATGCCGGCGCGGATGATCTCGGTGGAATACGCGCCCAGGTTCATCACCATCGCGATCACCGAAGCCACCTCCGGCGAAAGCTTGACGCCCGCCGCCGGCAGCCCGAAGAAGATGAAGAACAGCTGCACGATGAAGGGCGTGTTGCGGATCAGCTCCACATAGGTGCCCACGATGGCGCGCAGCCACTTCGGGCCACCCGAGCGCGCCCATGCGCAGAAGGTGCCGACGATCATGCCCAGCACGGTGCCCACGGCGGTGAGGCCGACGGTCCACGCCACGCCGCGCAGCAGCAGCGGCCATTCGGCGAGCACCGCGCCAAAGTCAAACTCGATGTTCATGGCCGCGCAGTTCGATCAGACGGGCAGGTCGCCGGCTGCCTTGCCGAGCCACTTCTTCGACATGGCGTCCAGCGTGCCGTCTTTCTTGGCGGCGGCAATGATTTCGTTGACCTTGGTCTTCAACGCGGTTTCGCCCTTGGCAACGCCGACGAAGCAGGGGCTGTCTTTCAGCAGCAGCTTGAACTCGGCGCTCACCTTCGGATTCTTGGCGAGCATGTCGCCAGCAACCGCCGCGCTGGTCGCGAGGGTTTGCGTCTGGCCGGCCACGAAGGCGGCGATCGTCGCGTTGTTGTCCTCGAAGCGGCGGTAGTCGACGTTCGGCGGCGCCACCTTGTTCAGCTCCTGGTCTTCCATCGCGCCGCGCGTCACGGCGACGGTCTTGCCGGCCATGTCGGCGAAGCTGGTGAGCTTCATGCTCTTGGCGGCGTACACGGCCTGGAAGAAGGGCGCATAAGCCGACGTGAATTCGATCACCTTCTCGCGCTCCGGGTTCTTGCCGAGCGTGGAGATCACCAGGTCGGCCTTCCTGGTCTGCAGGTACGGAATGCGGTTGGCGCTGGTCACGGGCACCAGCTCGACCTTCACGCCGAGCTTGGCGGCGATGAGCTCGGCCATTTCAACGTCGAGGCCCTGCGGCTTCATGTTCTTGTCGACCGAGCCGTAGGGCGGGTAGTCGGTGGGCACGGCGATCTTGATGGTCTTGGCCTTGAGCACGTTGTCGAGTGCGTTCTGGGCGTACGCGCCGCCGGCCGAAGCCAGCATGGCGACTGAAGCAAGCGCAAGGGCGAGGTGGCGTTTGGATGCAGAGAAGGTCATAGCAAGGCTCCTAGGTAAGTCGAAGAATCTGAATCGGGGGATGCGGCGTCGGCAGCCTTGCGGCGCTTTTTGGCCTTGGGCGCCGGGGCGGCATTGGTGTTGTGCAGCGGCGCCAGCGCATCGCGCAGTTGCGCGAGCGGATCGGTGGGCGCCTGCACGCGCAGTGCCGACTGCACCGTGCCGATGTGTGCGGCCATCAATGCTTCGGCGGCGGCGTGGTCGCCGCGCTCCAGCGCCGCGACGATCTGCACGTGGTCTTCGCACGACTGCACCGCGTCGTGCGTGGACTGGTAGAGCATGGCGATCAGCGTGGTGCGCGCCGTGTAGTCGCGCAGCGTGTCGGCCAGCAGCGTGTTGCCCAGGCATTCGGCCAGGCACACATGGAAGTCGCCCAGCAGGAAGCTGCGGTTGCCGACGTCGCTTTCTTTCAGTGCGGCCTTTTCACGCTGGAGGTGCGCCTTCAATTGGCGCAGAGCGGTCTTCTCGATCTTTCCGGTGCTGCCCGCACTGCGGATGAGGCCCAGCTCAATGACGCGCCGCGCCTCGAAGGCCTCGCGCGCCTCGTCCTGCGAGGGCTCGATGACGAACCAGCCGCGCCGCGCGCTCACCGTGACGATGCCGCGCGCCGCCAGCCGCGTGAGGGCCTCGCGCACGATGGTGCGGCTGCAGTCGAACAGCATCGCCAGCTGCTGCTCGCCCAGGCGCGAACCCGGCGCGAGCTTCTGCGCCATCACCGCTTCGACGATGCGTGCACTGATTTCGGATGCGGAGATGGCCATAGGCCTGCATACCAGCAGCTTCTGTGCCAACTGGTATGCAAGATCTGTGCACCTAAATGGAACATGACCCCGAAAGGGGCGCGTGGGCTCAGCGCCGGGCTTGTCCCCGGCCCAGTGCGCTCGCCGGCAGGGCCACAAGCATGAGCAATGCCGACAGCACCAGGGCCCCGCTCAGCACGTAGAGGCTGAGGGTGAAGCCGCCCGTCAGCGTCTTCAGCGCGCCGACCATCATCGGCGCCACCAGCCCTGCGCTCCCGCCGATGGTGCTGATGAGCGCGATGCCCGCAGCCGCGGCGCTTTTCGACATGAAATTGCCGGGCACCGACCAGAGCACTGTGAACGCGGCGGAAATGCCCATGGCCGCCAGCGCCAGGCACAGCACGGCGGCAAAGGCGTTGTGCATGAAGAGCGTGGTCAGCGCCAGCCCGGCCGCGCCTACCACTGCGCTCAGCGCAAAGTGCCAGCGGCGCTCCTTGCACCGGTCCGAATGCCGCCCCACGACGATGTTGGCCGCAATGCCCGCTACTGCAGGAATGACCGAATAGAAGCCGATCTGCAGCACGCTGAGCCCCATCGACTTCAGGATCGTGGGCTGCCAGAACGACATGGCGTAGATGCCCAGGATGATCAGGAACGACATGAAGCCGATCAGCCAGACCCGGGCGTCGCGCATGGCCGCGCCGAAGGTGTGGCGCCCGGTGGCGCCGTTCGCGGCCTGGTCTTCGGCCAGCAGGCGCGCCACGCGCTGCTTCTCGGCTGCGGACAGCCAAGCCGCCTGCGACGGACTGTTCGACAGCCAGCGGAACGCCGCCACGCCCAGCAGCACGCTCGGAATGCCTTCGAGCAGGAACAGCCACTGCCAGCCGCGCAGCGACAGCACGCCGTCCAGGTAGGTCATGGTGAGCCCGGCGATCGGCCCTGCCACGATGGGCGCCGCGCCGAAAGCCATGAAGAACAGCGCGGTGGCCTGTGCGCGGCGGTGCGACGGGAACCACAGCGTCAGGTAGAACAGCACGCCCGGCGCGAAGCCGGCCTCGAACACGCCGATGAGAAAGCGCAGCACGTAGAACTGCATGGGCGTGGTTGCGAACATCATCGCCGCGGATGCCAGCCCCCACAGGCCCATGATGCGCAGCAGCGTTGCGCGCACGCCGATCTTCGCGAGCATCAGGTTGCTCGGAATCTCGAACACCGCATAGCCGATGAAGAAGATGCCCGCACCCAGGCCGAACACCGCGTCGCTGAAGCCCAGCTGGTCCTTCATCTGCAGCTGTGCATAGCCGACATTGGTGCGGTCGAGATAGTTCAGCACGTAGCAGGCGCACAGCAGCGGCATCAGGCGCCAGGTGATCTTGCGGAAGAGCGCGGCGTCGGTGGTCTCGGCCGGCATGCGTGCGTCCGCGGCATCGAGGGTGGCGGTGTTCATCGTCTGTGTCTCCTTCTGTGTTGTTCCTGCGGCGGCGGCGTTTCAGGCGACGGTGGGCGTGCCGAAGCAGGTCTCGCCCCACAGGTGGCTGGCCGGCGCGCCCGGAAACAGCCAGTGCGGCGAGCATTCGGCCGACGGCACCACGTTGCTGAACCCGTGCGAGGACGAGGTGCCGGCGAGAGTCTTCTCCAGCACCATCGACAGGTACTGGTCGTTGCTGCTTTCCTGCGTGTTGCCGTTGAGGATCACCTCCGCGCCGGTAGCCTGCGCGTAGCGGCGGATGCCGTTGTGCCGCGACTGCAGCGGCGCCCAGCTGTCGGCCGCCACGCCGTTCTCGCTGCTCACGCGCAGGCCGTCGGCGATGCGGTAGACCAGCGAATGGTTGCCCTCTGTGTGGCCCGGCGTATGCACCAGCGCAAGGCCGCGGCCCAGCTGGATGCTGCCGTCGAAGGGCACGATGCGCTCGGCCGGCACGCCTTCGAGCCCGTGCGGGCAGTACCACTCGGCCTGCACCGGCAGCAAGCCTTGCACGCTGGCGAGTTCCTGGCGGTGCACCAGCAGCCTGGCGTTCGGCAGCAGGCCCGGCATGGCGGCGCTGCCGAGCCAGCGGCGCACGTCCTGCGTGTGCAGGTGGTCGTAGGTGATGAAGTCGACTTGCTCCGGCGCGACGCCGCAGCTTGCCAGCGCCTGCAGGACAGTCTGGTAGACCGGTGCGATGGCCTTGTGCAGAAATTTCGGCGTTTGCTCGCCCAGGCGCTTGAAGTAGGGCGTTTCGTTGCCGGCCTCGAAGTCGGCCGGCGTGAACAGCAGTGTGCGCAGGCGGCCCTCGAAGTCGTCGTACTGGATCAGCACGGTGCGCGCCAGCAGGTGGACCATGTGCGGCTTGAGCAGCTGCTGCGAATACACGCCGGTGAAGGCGAACCATGCGGGGTACGGAATGCGCAGCAGGTTGAAGCTGCGCGCGAAGCGCACCGGCGGCGCATCGAGCAGGCGTTCGCGCAAGCCTTCGGCTGAGCGGCGGATGGCGTGCAGGCGGTCTTGCGGCATGGCGGCGCCGCGGGTGCCGTCGAAATCCGCCAGGTGTGCGAAGCCGGTTGGGTCGGGGTCTCGGGTCATGGGAAGTTCTCCTTGGCTTTTGGCGCGCAGGCTCTCAGTACATCGAGCGGCCGCCCGAAATGTCGAACACCGCGCCGGTGCTGAAAGAGCAGTCGTCCGACGCCAGCCATGCCGCCATCGCAGCCACCTCGTCGACCTCGACGAAGCGCCCCATGGGCACGCGCGAGAGCAGGGCGGTGCGCAGCTGTTCGCGGTGCTCGGCGGGCACAGCCGCGAACACTTCGGTGTCGGCCGCCGAGGGCGTGATGCAGTTCACCAGCACGCCCGATGCAGCCAGCTCCTTGCCGAGCGACTTGGTCAGCGAAATGAGCCCGGCCTTGGAGGCCGAGTAGGCGGCGTTGAAGCCGTTGCCCTCCTTGCCGGCAACCGAGGCGATGTTGACGATGCGGCCACGCCGGCGGGCGAGCATCACCGGTGCGACCGCGCGGCAGCACAGCCATGCGCCCGTCAGGTTGATGTCGAGCACATTGCGCCACTGCGCGGGCGTGTGCTCCCAGGCAGGCACGGTCGGCCCGAGCACTCCGGCGTTGTTCACGAGGATGTCAATGCCGCCGAAGCGCTCCTGCGACTGGGCGGCAGCACGGGCGACCTGATCTTCGTCGCGCACGTCGACGACTGCCAAGGTGGCGGTGCCGAGCGGCGCGAGCGTTCGCAGCGCATTTGCCAGTACTGACGCATCGAGGTCCCACAGCGCGACGCTGGCGCCGGCTGCCAGATAGCGCCGCGCTATTGCAAGGCCGATGCCGCGCGCGCCGCCCGTCACGATGGCGTGGCGGCCTGCGAGCGCATCGTTGCGCAGCGCAGTCATGCAGCCGCCGCCTCGGGTGCGCGAGTTGCGGCTGGCTGCCCCAGCAACCCGCCTACCAGCGCGGCGACATGCTCCGCGGGCACACCGGCCAGCAGCTGCCGAAGCATCGTCAGCGTGTCGAAGTACACGCGCTCGCACACCAGCCGGTCGCCTTCGAAGATGAAGAACGCGTTCATGCGGCAGCGAAAGCTGTTGCCTGTCGGCGGCAGGCCTTTGAGCGGACCGCGGTGCGTGCCCAGCAGCCAGAACTCGACGACCACCGAGTCGTCGGCGTGCCGCAGCTGGATGATCTCGTGCCGCTGGTCGGGAAAGGCGCGGCGCGTGTCGGCGTAGTACTGGCGCACGTCGGCAATGCCGTCATGCACTTCGCCGCTGGGAATCAGCTCGTAGTGCGGATGCGGGAAGGTGCCGAGCACGGCGTCGAAGTCCTGCCGGGTCTCGTCGGCGAAGTGGTCGAGCACGAGGCGCTCGCGGCGGGCTTGAAGTTCGGTGCGTGGGGTGTTGTTGTCGTTCATCGGGGTGTGCTCCATGTGACAGGGATGACAGGTGACATCGGGTTGCTGCGAATGCGCAGGTCCGGGCTCGCTGCTTACTATCGGCACGCTCCCGCAACAAGACTGTCCGGTGTTGGCAATCGCCGCTCGGGACAAACCCGCGATGCCACGCACGCTCCCTTCATCCAACGCCACCAGCGCCGCGCCGGACGCGCAGCCGTCACCGGTGCACAACAGCGACATGCGGCTGGCCGGGGACGTGCAGCAGCGGCTGCTCGCCGTGGCGCACCGGCGCATGCTGGCGCGCGGCGAGTCGCTCTTTCACAAGGGGTCGTCGCCCGATGCGCTGTTCGGCGTGGTCAGCGGTTCGTTGCGCGTGAGCGTGGTCGCGCCGGGCGGGCGCGAGGCGGTGATCGCGATGCTCGAACCCGGCCACTGGTTCGGCGAGGTGTCGCTGCTGGTCGGGCGCGAGCGCGTCTACGACACCTGCGCGGCCGACACGACCGAGATGGCGGTGGTCGCGGCGGCCGACTTCCACCGGCTGGTGGCCGAACATCCCGACGTGCACATGGCCTTCACCCGGCTGGTCTGCCTGAGGCTACGCCAGGCGCTGGCGTGGATCGACGACGTGATTCTGATGCCGCTGCAGGTGCGGCTCGCGCACCGGCTGCTCACGCTGGACGCGCGCGCCCAAAGCCCGGGCGAGGGCGGCGGCACGCTGCTGGGCGTGTCGCAGGAAGACCTGTCGTTCATGCTCGGCGTGTCGCGCCAGAGCGTGAACCGGCAATTGAAGCTGTGGGAAGAAGACGGCACGCTGCGCGTGCGCTACCGCAGCATCGAGCTTCTGGACCGTGCGCAGCTGGAGCGGCATGCGGCCACTTCGCGCTGAACTCCAACGGGCAGGTCGGTCAGTCCATCCGAGCGCCCGACGCCTTCACCGCCTTCTCCCAACGCGGCGTTTCCGTCGCCAGGAAGCGCCCGAAATCCTCGCTGCCCAGGAAGGCCGGGTCTGCGCCCTGGCTCACCATGCGGTCGCGCACCTCGGGGTTGTTCAGCACCTGCCTGAATGCGTCGCTGAGTTTGGCGACCACGTCTTTCGGCGTGTCCTTCGGCGCGAAGAAGCCATAGAAGCCCACTACCTCGAAGCCCTTGACGCCCGACTCGATCACGGTCGGTACGTCGGGCAGGGCGGGGTTGCGCTCGCGGCTGGTCACGGCCAGTGCGCGCACCTTGCCCTGCTTGTGATAGTTGGCAGCTTGCGGAATCGACTCGGCCACGAACTGCACCTGCCCGCCCATCAGGTCGGTGAAGGCCGGCGCACTGCCGCGGTAGGGGATGTGCACCATGAAGATGCCCGTCGCGGTCTTGAACATCTCGGGCACCAGGTGGCTGATGCCGCCGTTGCCGGCCGAGCCGTAGTTGACCTGGCCCGGCCGCGCCTTGGCGTAGTCGACGAACTGCTTGAGGTTCTGCACCGGCAGCTTGGGCGTGACCAGCAGCGCCAGCGGCTGCATGGCGGTGCGCGCGATGGGCACGAAGTCGCGCTGCGTGTTGTAGGGCAGCTTGCTGTAGAGCGCGCCGTTGATGACGGCCACGCCGGTGTTGGCCAGCATCAGCGTGTAGCCGTCGGCCGGGCTCTTGGCGACTGCGTCGGCGCCGACCGAGCCGCCCGCGCCGGGCTTGTAGTCGACGATCAGCGGCTGGCCGAGCACGGCCTGCAGCTTGTCGGTGAGCAGGCGCGCGTGCTGGTCGAGCGGGCCGCCGGCCGGAAAGCCGATGACGACCTTGATCGGCTTGTCGGGGTAGGCCGCCATCGCGGCCGTGCCGAGGGCGAAAGAAAGGACCGCGAGCGCGGTCCGGGCAGGCTTGTTCATGATCCGTCTCCTTTTTATTGGGAGACGATCATAAGCAGCGCACTCAGCTGGCCAGCGTGGCCTTCAGCGTGATCTCGGGCACGCTCGCCAGCGCCTTCGACAGCGGGCAGCCGGCCTTGGCGGCGGCCGCGATCTGCTGGAACCTGGCTTCGTCGAGGTTCGGCACGGAGGCGTCGAGTTCGAGCGCAATACGGTCGATCTTGAAGCCATCGCCGTCCTTGGCCAGCCGCACGGCGGCCCTGGTGTCGATCTTCGTGGCGGCCAGGCCTTCTCTTTCGAGCGCGAAGGCGAAGGCCATCGTGAAGCAGGCGGCATGCGCCGCGCCGACGATTTCCTCGGGGTTGGTGCCGCGCTTGTCGTCCTCGAAGCGGCTGGCGAAGCCGTAGGGGTAGTCTTTCAGGGCGCCGGTCTCGGTGCTGACCTGGCCCTTGCCGGTCTTGCCGGCACCTTCCCAGTGAACGCTTGCGTGCTTTTCTGCTGCCATGTGAGTTCCTTCATTCGGTGGGTGGGGGGCTGACAGGTATCGCGCGGAAGGCGGCCCGTGTCTGTAGTCGCAAGGCGCGAGAGCAGAAGGTTGCGCATGTGAGAAGAAATGGCGTCACCTAGGCGACGCTCCGGGGGCTTCCCCGATGGGAGCGGCGGCCTTGGCGGCTTAGGCTGGCGGGCTGTCGCGCTTTTCTTTGTTCCGCCTGTACTCACCATGCAACAACGCCCGCATTACAAGTTCTGGCCCAAACGCCTCCCGCATTCGATTACCGTCCCCGCCACCTCCCTCTGGCACAACCTGGCCACCTCGGCCGCACGCTATCCCGACAAGCCCGCGCTCGTGTTCTTCGGCCGCGTGATCAGCTACCGCGAGTTCGCCGCCCAGGCCGAGCGCCTGGCTGGCACGCTGCATGCGCTGGGCGTGAAGCGCGGCGACCGCGTGATCCTGGACATGCAGAACTGCCCGCAGCTGGTGATCGCGCATTTCGCGATCCTGCGCGCCAATGCGGTGGTGGTGCCGGTCAACCCGATGAACCGGGCCGAGGAGCTCAAGCACTACATCACCGATCCCGACGCCAAGGTGGCCATCATCACCGGCGACCTGGCGCCCGAATTGGCCAAGGCCAGCAATGCGCTGCCACCCGAGCATCGGCTCGCCCACATGATCGTGACCCAGTTCACCGACGCCTTCGACGCCGACGCGTCGGGCGACGACGCCCCGGCGCCCGCCTGGAAGGACTGGCTCACCACCCGCCATCCGCTGCCCGCGCTGGACGGGGGCAAGGTCATCGCCTGGACCGACGCGCTCGAGGCCGGCCATCCGCCGCCCGAGCACGTGGTGGGCGCCGACGACATGGCGCTGCTGCCCTACACCAGCGGCACCACCGGCCTGCCCAAGGGCTGCATCCATCACCATTCGAGCCTGATGCACAACGCGGTCTCCGGCCAGATGTGGGGCGGGTCGACCTCGGAGACGGTGGTGCTGGCCGTGGTGCCCATGTTCCACATCACCGGCGTGGTGAGCATGATGCACACGGCCATCCTCGCCGCGGCCACGCTGATCATCATGCCGCGCTGGGACCGCGACGTGGCCGGCCGGCTGATCTCGCGCTGGAAGGTAACGGCCTGGACCAACATCCCGACCATGGTCATCGACCTCATGGCCAGCCCCAACTTCGCGAGCTATGACCTGTCGAGCATGACCTACATCGGCGGTGGTGGCGCGGCGATGCCGCAGGCCGTGGCGCAGCGCCTGCTCGAGCAGTACGGGTTGAAGTACCAGGAGGGCTACGGCCTCACTGAAACCGCCGCGCCCTCGCACACGAACCCGTCGGACCATCCCAAGCAGCAGTGCCTGGGCATTCCGTTCATGAGCACCGACGCGCGCGTGGTGGACCCCGACACGCTGAAGGAGATGCCCATCGGCGAATCAGGCGAGATCATCATCCACGGCCCCGAGGTGTTCCAGGGCTACTGGAAGCGCCCCGATGCCACGGCCGCTGCCTTTGTCGAATTCGAGGGCAAGCGCTTCTTCCGTTCGGGCGACATGGGCCGCATGGACGAGGACGGCTACTTCTTCATCACCGACCGTCTCAAGCGAATGATCAATGCGAGCGGCTTCAAGGTGTGGCCGGCCGAGGTCGAGTTGCTGATGTTCCGCCACCCCGCGATCCAGGAGGCCTGCGTCATCTCGACCAAGGACGACTACCGCGGCGAGTCGGTCAAGGCCGTCGTGGTGCTGCGCGCCACGCACAAGGACACGACCGAGCAGCAGATCATCGACTGGTGCCGCGAGAACATGGCTGTCTACAAGATTCCGCGCAAGGTGCAGTTCGTCGATGCGCTGCCGAAGAGCGGCAGCGGGAAGGTGATGTGGCGGTTGCTGCAGGAGGACGAGAACGCGGCGAAGTGAGCGCGCTTCACTTGATGAGGCCCAGCGACTTCAGCAGCGCCCCCGCCTCCGTGCGTCCGTTCGGAGTGATGGACTGCGAGGCCACCGCCTTGCCCAGGTAGTCCACCACCTTGTGCCGATTCTGGTTCGGCCCTTCCCAAAGGAAGAGCCGTCCCAGCTCCAGCGCTGCATCGCCGTCGCCCTGCGCATAGGCCTTCTCGAACCAGAAGCGCGCCCAGCGGAAATTGCCCTCGTCGCGGTAGCAGATGGCGAGGTTGGCGCACCCCGCCACGTCGCCCGCCTTGGCGGCCTTGCGGTACCAGTCGCGCGCGGCCGCGGGGTTCTTCTTCACGCCGATGCCATGGTCGAGGAAATAGCCGACGCTGTTGAGCGCGTGGGTCTCGCCCGCGGCCGCGGCCTTGAGGAACAGCGAGAGGGCCTTCTTGTGCGCGCCAGCGTCCCATGCGTCGTTGGCCGCGAGGAACCAGTCGTCCTGGGTAGGTTCTTGCATGGTGCGTGCTCTCCTTCGAAGCGTGGTTCAAAAGAAAAAGTCTGTGTACCGATCGGTTCCGCCGGGGGATCACTTAGCCTCGATCGGTCCTGCCATTCTGCCTATCTCCCCGCTTCTTCATGCATTCACGCGCGCTGCTGCTTTCCTGCCTTCTTGCCTTTTCTCCCTTCCTGAGCCAAGCCGCTCCCCGCACCTGCCTCGTCGTGGGTATCAGCGACGGCGACACGCTCACCGCCCGCTGCGGCCGCATCGGCGCCTACGAGCGCGTGAAGGTGCGCATCGCCGCCATCGACGCGCCCGAAAAAGCCCAGCCCTACGGCCAGCGCAGCAAGCAGGCGCTGAGCAACATCTGCTTTCGCGAGCAGGCGCTCATCACCGAGATCGACACCGACCGCTATGGCCGCACGGTGGCCGACGTGCGCTGCAACGGCGAGGACGCCGGCAGCCGCATGGTGTCCGAAGGCTGGGCCTGGGTGTACGACTACAACCACCTGGCCACCAAACGCGGCGGCGGGCTGTTCAAGCTGCAGGACAGCGCGCGTGCCCGGCACGCCGGCCTGTGGGCCGACTCGAAGCCGACGCCGCCCTGGGACTGGCGCAAGCGCCAGCGCGGCGAGCAGCCGCATTGGGGCGGCTTCTTCTGAGTTCCTGTTACAGGCCCGTGTCATGCGGAATTCACGAGGCGGCGACACTATGCCCGGCTCCGTAACCCCACGACGACAAGAGCATGGCCAAAGACTTCGCCCGCATGGAGGACTCCAACCCGTCCGCCAACCCCACGATCCACGAAGTGTCCGACCCGAAGCGGCGCATGCTCGTGCAAGGCGGCCTCGCTGCCGCGATTGCGGGGCTGTTCGGCCCGCTGGCCGGGTGTGCGGCAACAGGCGGCTCGGCGGGTTCGCTGGGCCGTGCCATCGGTTTCAGGAGCGTGCCGATGGCTGCCGTCGACACCGTGGTCGTGCCCGAGGGCTACAGCACCCAGGTGCTCTACCGCTGGGGCGACGCCACCGGCATCGCGGGCGCCATGCCCGCCTTCAAGACCGACGGCTCCAACACCGCTGAAGAGCAGGCGCTGCAGGCCGGCATGCACCACGACGGCATGGCCTTCTTTCCGATCGATGGCTCCAACCGCGGCCTGCTGGTGCTGAACCACGAATACGTCGACGACGGCCTGCTGCACACCGACGGCATGAAGACATGGACGCCCGAGAAGGTGCGCAAGTCGATGAATGCGCACGGCGTGTCGGTCATCGAGCTGCAGCGCGACGGCGGCAAGTGGACGCAGCTTGCACCCTCGCGCTTCGCGCGCCGCATCACCGCCCTGACGCCGATGACGCTCACCGGCCCCGCAGCCGGCCACGCCATGCTGCGCACCGCCGCCGACCCGTCGGGCACGCAGGTGCTGGGCACCTTCAACAACTGCTCGAACGGCCACACGCCGTGGGGCACGTACCTGACCTGCGAAGAAAACTTCGCCGACTACTTCGAAGGCACCGACACGCCCGACGCCCACCAGAAGCGCTGGGGCATCAGGAAGGGCAATGGCGCGAAGTACCGCTGGCACGAGCATGAAGCGCGCTTCGACGTGTCGAAGAACCCTAACGAATCGAACCGCTACGGCTGGGTGGTCGAGATCGATCCGCAAGACCCCACCTCGACGCCGCGCAAGTGCACCGCGCTCGGCCGCGCCGCCCACGAAGGCGCCGCCACCGCGCTCACCAACGACGGCCGCGCCGTCATCTACATGGGCGAAGACTCGCGCTTCGAATACATCTACAAGTTCGTGAGCCGCGACAGCGTCAAGCCCGGCGGCGCCACGGCCAACCGCGACCTGCTCGACCACGGCACGCTGTACGTCGGCCGCTTCGACGTGGACGGCACCGGCGAATGGCTGCCACTGGTGCAGGGCAAGAACGGCCTGGTGGCCGACAAGGGCTTCACCACGCAAGGCGACGTGCTCATCAAGGCACGCCAGGCCAGCGACCTGCTTGGCGCCACCAAGATGGACCGCCCCGAGTGGACCACCGTAGACCCGCTCACCAAGGAGGTCTACTGCACGCTGACCAACAACAGCAACCGCGGCGGCGCCGGCCAGCCCTTCATGGACGCGGCCAATCCGCGCTCCAACAACACGATGGGCCAGATCATCCGCTGGAAGGAAACCGGCGACCTCGACGCGACCAAGTTCGCCTGGAACCACCTCGTGCTTGCGGGCGACCCGAAGCAGACGCGCTATGAAGCACAGGGCAACATCAAGGGCGACACCTTCGGCAGCCCCGACGGCCTGATGGTCGATGCGCGCGGCGTGCTGTGGATCGAGACCGACGTGTCGACTTCCACGCTGGGCAAGGGCGAGTACAGCAACCTGCCCAACAACCAGATGCTGGCCTGCGACCCGACCAAGGGCGAAATCCGCCGCTTCCTGCTCGGCCCGGCCGGCTGCGAGATCACCGGGCTCACGGCCACGCCAGATTTGCGCACGCTGTTCATCAACATCCAGCACCCGGGCGAGCCGGCCAACGAGCGCAGCGACCCGGATCGTCCGCTCGCCGTGTCGAAGTGGCCCGACGGCGGGGGCCGTCCGCGCTCGGCAACCATCGCCATCACCAAGAACGACGGCGGCGTGATCGGGACCTGATGGGGAAGGGTGGGTTGGCGGTGCTCAGCAGGAGCCGCCGACCCAGCAGCGCAGCGAGGGCACGAACAGGCCCACGACGAAAGTGATGGCGCAGAAGACCAGCAGGATCAGCGCCGCCATGCGCAGCCCCTCGGCGCTCCAGCGCGGCGCGAAGTTGCTGATAAGGCCCGAGGCGAAACTGCCTTCGAGCCGTTCGGCACCGCCCCAGCGCAGCACCCAGAGGCAGAAGAGCGCTTCGGCGGCATGCACCGCGATCCACAAGGCCAGCGACATTTCGCGTGATCTCCTTGTTCAGGACTCGCTCTTGCCCTGCACATCCGCCACCACGCGCGCGTTGCGCTGGAAGCTCCAGTAGGCGCCGGCCCAGTCCATCATCACGACGATGCGGTTGCGAAAGCCGATCAGGAAGTACGCGTGCGCGAACAGCCAGAACAGCCACGCGAGCCGGCCACTGAAACGCAGCGGGCCGAAGGGCGTGCCCAGGTCGACCACCGCCGAATTGCGGCCGATGGTCGCGAGGTTGCCGTAGTCCGCATAGCGGAACGGCACCGTCGGCTGGCCCGCAATGCGGCGCAGGATATTGGCGGCCGCCGCGCGTCCCATCTGCTTGGCGCCGGGCGACACGCCGGGCACGGGCTTGGGCGGTTTGCCGGGCGCATGGCTCATGGCGGCGGCGAGGTCACCGACCACGCTGATCTCGGGATGGCCTGCCAGGCTCAGGTCGGGCTCGACCTTGATGCGGCCCGCGCGGTCGCATTCGACGCCGGTGGCCGTGCCCAGCATGCGGCCCAGCGGCGAGGCCGCCACACCCGCCGCCCACACCACGCAGCTGCTATCGATTCGGTAGCTGGCGACCGGTGCACCGTCTGCGCCACCACCGGTCTGCACTTCGAGCCCGGTGGCATCGATGGACGTCACGCGCGCGTTGAGCCGCACTTCGACCCCCAGTTTCTCCAGCTGTTCGAGCGCCTTCTGGCTCAGCGACTCGGGCATGGCCTGCAGCACGCGCGGGCCGCCTTCGACCAGCAGCACCTGCGCGCTGGCGGGGTCGATGTGGCGGAACTCGCCCGACAGCGTGTGCTTGGCGATCTCGGCCAGCGTTCCGGCCATCTCGACGCCCGTGGGGCCGGCACCAATCACCACGAAGGTGAGCAGGGCGCGGCGGCGCTCCAGGTCGGCCGCGACCTCGGCGCTCTCGAACGACAGCAGCACGCGGCGGCGGATCTCGAAGGCATCGGCCAGCGTCTTCAGGCCCGGGGCCATGGGCGCCCATTCGTCGTGCCCGAAATAGCTGTGCGTGGCACCGGCCGCGACGATCAGGTGGTCGTACGGCACGCGGTCCCCATTGGCCAGTTGCACCGATCGCGTGGCCGGATCGATGCCGCCCACCTCGCCCAGCAGCGTCGTGATGTTCGGCTGCTTGCGGAACAGCGCGCGCACCGGCGCCGCAATCGACGGCGCGGCGAGCCCGGCGGTTGCCACCTGGTACAGCAGCGGCTGGAACAGGTGGTGGTTGGTCTTGTCGATCACCGTCACGTCCACGTCGGCGCTCTGCAGCTTGCGTGCCGCTTCGAGTCCGCCGAATCCGCAGCCGACGATGACGACTTTGGGCCTGCCTGAGGGGTTGGTCGTTTGCATCGCACGGATGATACGCAGCCGCCTGCAAGGCCTCGAATCTTGTGCCACAGTGGCTGCCCTTTGCCGAAGTGCCGGCGGCAGGGCGGCGGCGTTTTGTCCTACGCGCCGCCGCAGCCCGGATGGGCTAAAACTTGCGGCTGACCCGACTGGAGACCCCATGACGCTTTCCCGGCCGATCACACAGGCGGCGAGCACACTGCGCGACAGGTTTCGCGAGGTGCGCGCCACGAGCCTGGCGCTTGCCGCTCCGCTTTCCGCCGAAGACCAGTGCATCCAGTCGATGCCCGACGCGAGCCCGACCAAGTGGCACCTCGCGCACACCACGTGGTTCTTCGAGACCGTGCTGCTGCAGCCGCATTCCAGCGGCTACCAGCCCTTCGACGCGCGTTTTCATTACCTCTTCAACTCGTACTACGAGGCGCTCGGGCCGCGGCATCCGAGGCCGCAGCGCGGACTGCTGACGCGGCCCTCGGTAGACGAGGTGCATGCCTACCGCCGCCACGTTGACGAGGCGGTGGTCGCGCTGCTCGAAGAGGGCGGGCTCGACTGGGCCACTGTCGAGCCCATCGTCACGCTCGGGCTGAACCACGAGCAGCAGCACCAGGAACTGCTGCTCACCGACATCCTGCACGCGCTGTCGTGCAACCCGCTGCTGCCCGCCTACAAGCCCGCGAGCGGGCCCGCGCTGCGGCTGGCTGCCGTGCCGCCCGCCGTGCGCTGGATCGAGCAAGCCGGCGGCGTACTTGAAGTGGGGTTCGCGGGGCCGGGCTTTTCCTTCGACAACGAGACGCCGCGCCACAAGGCCCTGCTGCAGCCCTATGCGATTGCCGACCGGCTGGTGAACTGCGGCGACTACGCGCAGTTCATCGCGGACGGCGGCTATCAACGGGCCGAGCTCTGGCTGTCCGATGGCTGGGCCGCCGTGCAGGCGAACGGTTGGAGACATCCGGCGTACTGGCTCGAGCCGGACGATCCACGCCTTGGGCTTGGCGCGCAGCAGCAGGGCAATGCAGGCTGGCAGGTGTTCGGCCTGCACGGCGTGCGGCCGATGGAGGCCGATGCACCCGTATCGCAGCTCAGTTTCTATGAAGCCGCCGCGTACGCCGAATGGGCCGGCGCGCGACTGCCGACCGAATTCGAATGGGAAGCCGCGTTCGATGCGCCGGGCATCTCGCAGATGACGGGGCATGTCTGGCAGTGGACGCGTTCGTCGTACGACCCGTATCCCGGCTTCCGTCCGATGCCCGGTATCGCGGCCGAATACAACGGCAAGTTCATGGTGGGGCAACTGGTGTTGCGCGGCGGCAGCGTGGCCACGCCGGCAGGGCACACGCGGCCCAGCTATCGCAACTTCTTTCCGCCGGCGGCGCGCTGGCAGTTCTCGGGGCTGCGGCTCGCGAAAGACCTTTGATCATGCGCAATCCAACTTCTTCCTCGTCGCTGTCGTTCGCGCCTGCTGCGAAGCCGCGTGTTTCTTCTTCTCCAGCGGTCGCCACGCCGTTGTCGGAGTTCGGGCGGGAGATGCAAGCCGGGCTTGCGCGCTCGCCACGCAGCATCTCGCCGAAGTTTTTCTACGACGCAGCAGGGTCGCAGCTGTTCGACCGCATCTGCGAGCTGCCGGAGTACTACCCGACGCGCACCGAGCTGCGCATTCTTGGCGAATGCGCCGGGGAGATCGCCGAACAGATCGGGCCGAACGCGGAGATCGTGGAGTTCGGGGCCGGGTCGCTCACGAAGGTGCGGCTGCTGCTCGATGCGCTGCAGGCGCCGAAGCGCTATCTGCCCATCGATATCTCAGGGGAGCATCTGGAGGCTGCGGCCGAGCGGTTGAAAGCGGACTATCCGAAGCTGGTGGTGCAGCCCATTGCTGCGGACTACACGATGCCTCTGGTGCTGCCTGCGCCTATGGCTGGTTCGGGGCGGCGAGTCGGGTTTTTTCCGGGGTCGACTATTGGGAACTTCGAGCCTGAGGAGGCGCTGGCCTTTTTGCAGCTGGCTGCTCGGATGTTGCGTGGAGGTGGGCTGCTGATTGGGGTGGATCTGGTGAAGGATCCGGGGCGCTTGCATGCGGCCTACAACGATGCGCAAGGGGTTACGGGGGAGTTCAATCTCAATCTGCTGCGTCGGGCGAATGCCGAGCTGGATGCGGACTTCGATGTCGATGGGTTTGCGCATGCGGCGTTCTACAACGCGCCTCGGCAGCGGATCGAGATGCATCTTGTTAGCCGGCGGGCTCAGAGCGTTTCGTTGAATGGGGAGCGGTTTGGGTTTGAGGAGGGCGAGACTATTCATACTGAGTACTCGCATAAGTTCACTGTTGAAGGGCTTCGGGCTTTGGCTGCTCGGGCTGGGTTTCGGCCTGGTGCGGTTTGGACGGATCCTGAGAAGCTCTTTAGCGTTCACTGGTTGGCTGCCTAGTTTTTGTTCCGGGGCCGGGACTCGCCCCGGCGGGCGACCTACTTTTCTTTGCTTCGCCAAAGAAAAGTAGGCAAAAGAAAGGCGACCCCACTGTCTGCGACCCCTTTGCTGTGCGAAGGGGCAACCTGCGGTGCTCGCGTTTCGCGGGGTCTCGCCCAAACTCGCTTCGCTCAGACAAGGGCGAGCCCTGATCCGCGAAACGCTGCGCTCCTCGGCGCAGCCAGAGGGGGTTGGAGACAACTCGGGCCTTTGCTTCGCTCGGCTTGGTATCGGCTGTTCAGAGGCCGAGCGCAGCGAAGGCCTGTTGGGCTCCCCAATCCCTTCTGGCTGCGCCGAGGAGCGCAGACGTAGACGGGATCAGGGCCGCAGCTGTTTGAGCGAAGCGAGTTCTGCGGACCCCCGTCTACGTCGAGCACCGCAGGTTGCCCGTAGCGAAGCGAAGGGACGCAGACAGCAGGGTCGCCTTTTCTTTGCTTACTTTCTTTTGGCGAAGCAAAAGAAAGTGAGTCGGCCGCCGGGCCGAGACCCGGCCCCGGAAAACAAACAAAGCAATAGTGCCCATATCGCCCCGAAGAAAGCGGGCAAGCCAAGCAACGGCACAATACCCAAACCCCGTGCGGCAGCGCAACGGCCAGCGCCCGCAACCCTCCCCCTGGAGACCAAGACCATGAAAGCAACCTGGAACGGCGTCACCATCGCCGAAAGCGACGACACCGTGCTCGTCGAAGGCAACCACTATTTCCCGATGAGTTCGCTCAATCGCGACGCAGTCACCTTCAGCAACCACAAGACCACCTGCCCCTGGAAGGGCACCGCAAGCTACTACTCGCTGCTGGTCAACGGCGAACTCAACACCGACGCCGCCTGGTACTACGCCGACCCGAAGCCCGAAGCCGAAGAGATCCGCGACCGCGTCGCGTTCTGGAAGGACGTGAAGGTCAGCGCGCAGTGACCACGGCCGCTTTCACTCCCCCGTTCATCGCCCCCGCCGAGCTGCCTGCCGCATTGCGCGATCAAGGCTATGCAGTGCTCAGTCCGCAGGGCGTCAGCGAATGGCTCGGCGTTCCGCTCGCGCAGCTGAATGCGCTGCACGCGGACTGGAACGATCTCCCGCCCGACGAATACCTGAAGGACGGCGGCCGCTACCGCACGCGGCGCCATGCCTGCTTCACCGTCGAAGCCGACGACCATGCCACGCTGGCACAGGTGCCGCATCGCGCGCACTGGCAGCCGGTCGAATACAACGCCTTGCACGGGGGCATGCAGCGCTGGTTCGCGCCTATGCTCGAGGCCACCGTGGCGCAACCCGTGTGGCAGCGGCTGCTGCAGCAGCTCGGCAAGGCCAGCAGCAACATGCGTGGTGCGCCGCAGCGCTGGTACGTGGAAGCGCACCAGTTCCGCATCGACACCGCCGGTGGCATCGGCCGCCCGACGCCCGAGGGCGCGCACCGCGATGGTGTGGATCTCGTGGCCGTGGCACTGGTCGGCCGGCACGGCATCAAGGGCGGCGAGACGCGTGTGTTCGAAGCCAACGGCCGCCGCGGCGAGCGCTTCACCATGACCGAGCCTTGGACCCTGCTGGTGCTCGACGATGCGCGCGTGATCCACGAATCGACGCCGATCCAGCCGCTGGAAGAGGGCGGCGAAGGCTGGCGCGACACGCTCGTGATCACCTGCCGCGCCAAGGGTTTCCAGGGGGACTGAAGCCGCACGGCGGCGCTGTGCGCCGTCGCTGGCACGAGTCCTACAGTCCGTCCGCGGAACAGCGGTTAAATTCGGGGCCCGGCTCCATGTGGGCCGTGTCTGTCTGCGAACGAAAGCGAGGTCCCGCCATGTTCAATCACATCCTGGTTCCGATCGACGGCTCCGAAACTTCCATGCTCGCCGTCAGCAAGGCCAGCGGCCTCGCGCTGGCTTTCGGTAGCCGCATCACGCTCATTCACGTGATCGACAACTACCCCTTCATCGGCGTGGGCGCGGACTATGCGCTCGGCCAGAACGAATACCTCGCAGCAGCCACGGCCAGCGCCAACGCGGCGCTCGCACGCGGCGTGGCTGCCCTGGCGGCCGAAGGCCTGCACAGCGACCAGCGCGTGATCGACGGCCACGTGGTGCACGAAGGCATCGTCGACACGGCCATCGCCATCGCGGCCGACCTGATCGTGATGGGCTCGCACGGCCGCAGCGGCATCGAGAAACTGCTGCTAGGCAGCGTGACGCAGCGCGTGCTGCAGGACGCCAACATGCCCGTGCTGGTCGTCAAGGGAGGCTGACTGATTGGTCAGGAAACGACGGCGAAATCGGGCGGCCGTTTGAAGTAAAGCTCCTGCTGCGTCACTGGGTGCACGAACCCCAGCTCGCTCGCATGCAACAGCAGGCGCGGCGCGCGTGCCTGCAGGGCGGCATCGCCGTATAGCGCATCGCCAAGAATCGGATGCCCGATCGACAGCAGGTGCACGCGCAGCTGATGCGAACGGCCCGTCAGCGGCTCCAGCAGCACATGGGTCGCGGCAGGCTCGCCAGGCAGCAATGAAATCGCCTTCCATCGCGTGACGCTGGGCTTGCCCGCCGGGTCGGTCTTCTGCAGCGGCCTGCGCGGCCAGTCGGCCATCAGCGGTGCATCGATCAGCGACCAGTCTTCCAGCAGCGGCATCGCGCCATCGACGATGGCTTCATAGCGCTTGTGTACCCGGCGCTCGGCAAAGGCCGCGCTCAGCGCACGCTGCATTTCGATGCCGCGTGCCATCACCACCAGCCCGCTCGTGGCCATGTCGAGCCGGTGCACGATCAGCGCGTCGGGCCACTGCCGCATGGCGCGTGCGCTCAGGCAATCCTGCTTGTCCTCGCCACGGCCGGGCACGCAGAGCAGGCCGGCGGGCTTGCCGAGCACCAGCAGGTGCGGGTCTTCGTGAACGGGTTGCAGGAGCGGCGGCGCGGTCGTCATGGATGCCGCAGAGTGTAGAGAGCACGATGGCGGCCCGTTCCCGCGTTCCCGGCCCCTCATGCCCCGCTCATCCGGCCTCGGCTATCCTTGAGCGGATGTCCGGCCCCGCCCCAGCCTCCGTTTCCTCTTCTCCCCCCAGCTTTTCCGACCTGACGCGCGAACGCCCGTTCATGCAGATGTGGACGGCGCGCCTGTTCGGCACCGCCGCCTCGCAGATGTTGCTGGTGGCCATTGGCTGGCACATGTACGAGCTCACCAGCAGCGCCTGGGACCTGGGCCTCGTCGGCCTCTACCAGTTCGTGCCCGCGCTGCTGCTGGCGCTGCTGGCTGGCCACGTCGTCGACCGCCACCACCGGGGCCGCATCGTGGCGGCCTGTTTCGCGGTACAGGGGCTGGTGGCGCTCGTGCTGCTGCTGGCGGTGCTGGAAAAGCACGACTCGCGCGGCCTGCTGCTGGGCCTGTCCCTGGTGCTGGGCGCCGTGCGGGCCTTCCAGATGCCGGCGCAGCAGGCGCTGACGCCGCTGCTGGTGCCGCCCAGCATGCTGTCGCGTGCGATGGCCTTCAGCTCGGCGGGCATGCAGGGCGCGATCATCGGCGGGCCGGCCCTCGGCGGGCTGCTGTTCGTGGCGGGCATGGCGGTGGTCTACGGCGCCAGCGTGGCCTTCTTTGTCGTCGCCTGCGCGCTGGTGCTGCGGCTTCGCTACGCCTACACGCCGGCCGCGCGCGAGCCGGTGACGCTGGCCACCGTGTTCGCGGGCGTCGATTTCATCTGGAAGCGCAAGCCCGTGCTCGGCGCAGTCTCGCTCGATCTGTTCGCGGTGCTGCTGGGCGGCGCGGTGGCGCTGCTGCCGATTTACGCCAAGGACATCCTGCACACCGGGCCCTGGGGGCTCGGCCTGCTGCGCGGCGCGCCGGCGGTGGGGGCGCTGGTGATGTCGATCCTGCTCACGCGCCGGCCGGTCGAGCGCCGCGTGGGGCGCACGCTGCTGCTGGCCATCGGGCTCTTCGGGCTGTGCATGGTGGTGTTCGGCATTTCGAAGAGCTTTGTCGTCTCGCTGATCGCGCTGGCGGTCTCGGGCGGCGCCGACATGGTCAACGTGGTGATCCGCCAGACGCTGGTGCAGCTCGAAACGCCCGATGCCATGCGCGGGCGGGTGAGTGCGGTCAATTCGATCTTCATCGGTGCGAGCAACCAGCTCGGCGAGTTCGAGTCGGGCGCCACGGCGGCGCTGCTGGGGCCGGTCGGCTCGGTGGTGGTGGGCGGCGTGGGGACGATGCTGGTCGCGCTGACCTGGTTCAGGCTTTTCCCGTCGCTGGCCCAGCGGGACCGGCTGGTGGTGGCGGCGCCTTCGGTCAGGCCGCCGGTCAAGTCCTAGTCTGCGAACAGGGCGCGCGCGCCCGGCGCGTCGAGCGTGATGTCACCCAGCGCCTGCGCCACGCAGGGCAGGATCCAGCCTTCGGCTTTTTCCTCGGCGCTCAGGCCGGGCCATTCGATGATGTGGCGGGTTTCGCCGGACAGCCGCTGGCAGATGCAGGTGCGGCAGGTGCCGTTGCGGCACGAGCTCGGCAGCTCGATGCCGGCGGCCTCGGCGGCTTTCAGGAGCGTGGTGCCGGCATCGGTCTCGAAGTCGAGGCCCGAGGGCTCGAGTCGGACCTTCATGGCTGCGGCGGCTGGCTTTGCTGTTGTTGCTGCTGTTCGCGGCGTTGCTCGCGCAGCATGAAGAGGTAAAGGCTCTCGACCTTCTCGCGCGCCCACGGCGTCTTGCGCAGGAACTTGAGGCTCGAGCTCACGCTCGGGTCGAGCGTGAAGCAACGGATGGGAACGAGTTCGCTCAGGTGCTCCCACCCGTAGTAGTCGACCAGCGCGGTGACGATGGCCTCCAGCGTGACCCCATGCAGCGGGTTGCGCGGCTGGGCCTTTGCGGCCGCGGGGGCCGCTGGGGCAGGTGCTGGAGCGTCGTTCGTCACTTGTTCTTGAGCTTGCCGCGGGGAATGACCGCCGTCGTGATCGTGCGAACGGGCTCGATGCCGCCAGTGCCCACAGGCTTGGGCGGCGAGGTGTCCTTCTTCGGTTTCTTCGCTTCCTTGGTGCTGCGTTGCTGACTCTTGGCCATGTCGATTTCTCCTGTTGTTACGACGGATGCGGCAAGCAGTTTAGCGGTGCGGCGACAATACGCGGTTCCATTGATTTCCCCGCATTCATGTCAGATTACGAAGTTCGCCCCGCCACCCTGCGCGACGCCAAGGCCGTCGCCGAAATCCATTCCCTCGCCGCCAAGGCCGCCTACGAAGGCATCCTTCCCGAGGAAGAGCTGCGCGCCCTGGCCCCGGCCACCCGCGAAGCCAAGTGGCGCGAAGCCATCGAATACAGCGAGCCGCAGGTGCGTGTGGCCGTGCTGGGCAGCGAAATCGTCGGCTTCGTCGGCTTCGACCGCTCGCGCGACCCCAAGACCCCGCCCACCACCGGCGAAATCTGGGCCATCTACGTCAAGCCCGAGCACTGGGACAAGGGCGTGGGCGTGGCCCTCTGGGACGCCGCGCGCGAAGGCCTGGAAGAAGAGGGCTGCACCACGGTCACCATCTGGGTGCCGATCCGCAACGACCGCGCCATGCGCTTCCACGAACTCGCGGGTTTCAAGCGCGAGATGAAGACCGCCAAGACCACCGCCTTCGGCACCGTGCGCGTCGAGGAAATCCGCCTGAAGCGCGACGTTTCCTGACATGGACTCCGGCAGCACCGCCCTCGGCCACGCTGCGCGCGTGCGCGCGCACCAGCGCCGCACGACCGCCGTGCAGTGGATCCGCCGCACCCACGGCTGGTTCGGCCTTTGGGGCGCGGTGCTGGGGCTGCTGTTCGGTTTCAGCGGTATCTGGCTCAACCACCGCGACGTGCTGAAGCTGCCGCAGGCCCAGGAGCGCACGCGCGCCCAGCTGGTACTGCCCGACCCTGCGCCGGAAACGCCCGAGGCCATGAGCCAGTGGCTGCAGGGTGCGCTGCGCATGAGCGGCCCGCCCAACTCCCGCCGCATCGAGCCCGCCAAGCCCGTCGCCTGGGCCGACAAGAGCGACAAGAGCGACCCCGTGCTTACGCAGCCCGCGCGCTGGGTGTTCAACTTCGGCGGCCCCAACGAGATCGTGCAGGTCGAGTACTGGCAGGGCAACCGCTCGGTCGGCGTCACCACCACGCACAACGGCTTTGTCGCCACGCTCACCAGCATGCACAAGGGTGGCGGCATGCCACTGCCGTGGATCCTGCTGGTCGACACGCTGGCCGGCAGCCTGATCTTCCTGTCGATGTCGGGCATGGCGCTGTGGATGCTCACGCACCGCCGCCGCCGCGTGGGGCTGGCGCTGTTCGGCGCGTCGCTCGCCGCGGTGCTGGCCATTGCGCTCAGCGCTCTGTGATTCGTACGGTTATTGCAAGGGCGGTTGGCGGCAGCGGATAAGCTCGCCGCTTCTTTTTCAGCCCGAATCCTGCCCATGGCCACCAGCCTGCTCCTGCTGCTCGACGACATCGCGACCGTTCTCGACGACGTGTCGATCCTCACCAAAGTGGCCGCCAAGAAGACGGCCGGCGTGCTGGGCGACGACCTTGCCCTCAATGCGCAGCAGGTGTCCGGCGTCAAGGCCGATCGCGAGATCCCGGTGGTGTGGGCCGTGTGCAAGGGCTCGTTCGTCAACAAGGCCATCCTCGTGCCAGCGGCGCTGGCCATCGGCACCTGGCTGCCCTGGCTGGTGACGCCGCTGCTGATGGTCGGCGGCGCTTTTCTCTGCTTCGAAGGCGCCGAGAAACTCGCGCACAAGTTCCTGCACAAGAAAGAGCACGACGCCGACACCGAGCGCCACGAGAAGGCCGTGGCCGACGAATCGGTCGACGTGGTTGCCATGGAGAAGGACAAGATCAAGGGCGCCGTGCGCACCGACTTCATCCTCTCGGCCGAAATCATTGCCATCACGCTGGGCACCGTGCAGGGCCAGCCTTTCACGACGCAGCTGAGCGTGCTGGTCGGCATCGCGCTGATCATGACCATCGGCGTGTACGGCCTCGTGGCCGGCATCGTGAAGCTCGACGACGCGGGCCTCTACCTGAGCCAGCGCGCCAGCGCAGGCGCGCGGGCCCTGGGCCGCGGCATTCTGGCCACGGCGCCGTGGCTCATGAAGGCGCTGTCGGTGGCCGGCACGGCCGCGATGTTCCTCGTGGGCGGCGGCATCCTGGTGCACGGCGTGCCGGCGCTGGGGCATGCGGTCGAGGGCTGGGCCGCGGCTACGGGCGGTGTGTTCGGTACGTTGGGCTCGATGGGCGTGAATGCCGGCGTGGGCATCGTGGCCGGCGCCATCGTGCTGGTCGTGGTGGAGCTGGTCGGAAAGTTGCGCGGCAAGAAGGCCTGAGCTTGTTGCTGAAACCCGCCGCAAGGCGGGTTTTTTTATTGGCGCGTCTTGCCGCGCTTCACCAGCTCGACCACGATCAGCGCCACGCCCAGCACCAGCGCGAACCAGCCGACCAGATAGGCACCGGCGACCATCTCGAACCAGCGCGTGCCCTGTAGAAAGCGCGGCCCCAGCAGAACGGCGGCCCCGATCACGAGGCAGAGGATGCCGCGTTCGAGCGTGCGGAGAGGGCGGGATGGTCGTGTCATGGGAGCGGGAGTGTACCGGGCGGAGCGTCAATAGCTGACGTTCAGGCTGACCCCCGAATAGGCGATGTACCCGTAGATTGCGATGTAGAAGTCGCCAGGTGGAGGGTTGCTGATGTTCGCCACTTCGTTGCTGCCATTGACGTAGGGACGAATGTCCCAGGCAGTTGCGCTCGGCAGGCCGCCAAAGCGGATGTACATGTCACCGTCGCCGCCGGCCGGTCCAGCCATGCTGACGTTCATTTGAGTGGTGCCGGCGGGCACCGTGACCTTGAAGTACTTCCAGCTTCCTGCGGCGCCGGTCAGGCCTTGTGCCGGTTGGCCGCTATTGAGAGTGGTGATCGCGGGCTGCGTATCGATCCTGTACGAACGGATCTTCACATCGAAGCCGGACACGGGGTCGTAGGCATTCCAGGCGACGGTGAAGTTGCCGGCGAGATCGCTCGCGATATTGGCATAGCGACCGGCGACGCCTGGCAGATCGACCTGGAACTCGCTGCCGATGGGCGCACCATCGCTGGCGAATTGCTGCGCCACGACGAGAGGCCATGTCCCGGGCGTCGGGTTGTCGATGTTCCAGGCGGCGAAGAAGCTGCCGTTTTCCATCATGCTCACGTTCAGCAGGGAGAAGACCGAAGACGCAGTTTTCGTGATCCGAATCGGTGATCCGATTGCCGCTCCCGCCGAGTTGAACCGTTGAACGTACGCATTCTGGAGGTTGTTGGTCTCGTACGAATTCCATGCAATCAGGAAGTTGCCAAGCGGGCTGACGGCAAGCGATGCGCCGTCCTGGGTGGAAGGCGCCGTGACCACTGGTGTTGCTCCGATGAGCGGAACCCCGGCGCTGTTGAAGCGCTGCATCCATACATCGCCGGCGGTCGTGGGGTTGTTGATCGTCCAGGCAACAGTGATGTTTCCTGACGCGTCGGAGGCGATGCTGTTGGCAACCACGACGGCTGTAGACGGAGGGGTAATCTGGATCTCGTTGCCCAGCGCCACTCCGGCGACGGTGAACCGCCTCAGCGCAAGCGAGCGGTTGCCACCGGAATAGACAGAGTAGAAGGCCGAGAGATTGCCATCCGTATCAAGGCTGACGCAGCCACCTTCAGCGCCTGGATTTGGGCGGAACGCATTCGTCCTGATGTTCCCGTTTCGGTCGTAGAGAGTGATCGCCGCAAGGCTGCCGATGATCGCGAAATTTCCAATGCGATCTGTCGAGATGCAGTTCCCGTTGGCGACTGGAAATTTGATGGGAGAAAGCACACCCGAGGAGTTGATCCGCTGAACATAAGTCATGTTCGTGGGCGAGTCCCGCCACATGACCAGCTTTTCCCCATTTCCTCCTGCGGTTAGCGCGAATTGGCCCGAGAGTTCCTGCGTGCCCGCTGTATTGGTGTTGACCACGATCGGATTGCCGAGAGGCCCCGCGTGACCGGAAACCGCAATGCCAAAAAGTAAAAGGCTGCCGAACGCTGTCAAAAGACGCTTCAATGAATCAAGCAACATGAATTCCCTCTTCCTCAGTTTCGTTTTTAGTCTTCGATTGACGGCTCGAAGAAAAGCCGATTCATCTGTGCGGGGCAGTCCCTACCTCTTCAGTGCGTCATGGCGCCTCGCATGGCAGCCGGATGCCCTTGCAGCGGGAGCGACTTGCCCGTCGGCACCAGCGTATCGCCATCGAGCCGCAGGATCGTGACATCCTGGTCGATGAAGTTGCCCACGTACAGGTACTTGCCATCAGCGCTCCACACCGCGCCTTCAGGCAGGCCGCGCACCACCACCTCGTTGGCGCGCGTGACCTTCTTGCCGTCGATCTTCAGCAGCACCACCGAGCCGTTGCGGTTGTAGAAGTAGGCGCTCTTCGAAGAATTGCTGCCGCGCAGGATCACAGCCACCGCGTGCCTGCCGGTCGGGCTCACCGCCAGGCCCTCGGGGCCGTCGCCGACCACCACCTTGTCGACCACGCGCGGCGGCGTGGCCTCGAGGTCTATCACGCTCACGGTGTCGACCTGGCCGTCGGACGCGCCCGAGTTGCCGTTGTCGGCCGTGAGCGCGAGCTTGCCGTCTGGCGTCACGTCGACGTTGTAGGGCCACAGGCCCGCCGCGAGGTCGACCTTGTTGTAGCTGACCTTCTCTCCGTTCACGTCGAGCAGCGCGATCTTGTGGCTCGGAAACTTGGCCGCCAATGCGCGCTTGCCGTCGGGCGTGAAGCGCACGTGCGCCACCGAATCGCCCATGGCCACGGTGTCGATCAGCGTCACCTTCTTGCCCGAGATGCGCAGCACGCTCACCGAGTTGTCGGCGCGGTTGGCCACCAGCGCGAGGTCGCCCGTGCGGTTGATCGACAGGCCCGAGGGCTGCTTGCCGACCTGCAGGGTGTCGAGCAGCTTGGGCGGCGTGGTCGTCAGGTCGATCACGAAGAGGCGGTTGTCGGGCACTTGCTTGCGCGCGCCGTTCTCCTCGACCACGTTGAGCGAATTGGCAACCAGCGCCAGCGTTTCGCCGGGCGTGATCGCGAGGTTGGTCGGCGGGCCGGCGATGGTGTTGTCCAGCTGCAGCGTGCTGACCACCTTGGGCGCCAGCGGGTCGGTGCCGATGTCGAGCACCTGCACGGTGTCGCGCCCCATCGGGCCGAGGCTCACGACGCCGGCGTCGTTCCACGACTGCTTCTCGTCGTTGGCGACCAGCATCAGCTGGCGCTGCGGCACGGTGGGGGTCAGGTTCGTGCAGCCGGGGAGAGCGGCAAGGGCTGCCAGGGCCAGGGCCGCGAGTGCGGCGGGGCGGAACTGCATGGTGTGTGTCTCCGGTGTAGTTGTGTGCGCGCATGGTAGCGGCAGCTTCGTCGCCAGGCCTCGTGCCCGGCACAATCGATCGACCCAACCCCTGAAACCCCGCCATGACCATCGAGATACCGAAGGAAGCACGCCAGCAGGCCATCACGTCCATCGAACGCTATTTCCGCGAGAACATGGAAGAGCCGATCGGCAACATCGCGGCGGGGGCGCTGCTCGGTTTCTTCCTGGAAGAGATCGGCCCGCTGGTCTACAACAAGGCCGTGGCCGAGGTGCAGGAGCGCCTGCAGTCGCGCATTTCGGAGGTCGATCTCGAGGTGCACGAGGACGAATTCCAGTACTGGCGCAAGTTCGACAAGCAGAAGAAGGGCAAGTAGGTGTGGCGCGGGCGCACCGCGGCAATTTCAAAAGTGCTTCAAAACGTTGCAGAATTCGAAGCCATGCACCTTCCACGCACGCCCCTTCGCCCCTCGCTTTCTCCCGTCCTGCGCCTCCTGGCTGCCTTGCCAATGGTCGTCGCCGCATCGATGGCCACCGCGCAGCAGGACCCGTCCGGCTTCCCGCTGGATTCGGTCGGCTATCTGAACGAGGAACTGCCCCGCATGGAAGCCGCCATCGCCGCCAAGGACCGCAGCTTCTTCCATGGCGCGATGATCCGCACGGTGCAGTTCTCCGAACGCTGGGGCTTCAAGGTCAAGGCCAACCCCGATCTGGCGGCCTACCCGATGTGCACGTCGGCGGTCATGGACTACGTGGTCGTCGGCATGTGCAAGCTCACGCCGTCTGACGAGTGCGAGCCCGGACTGGCCTCGCGTTTCGACACCAACGTGCAGCGCTGCCGCGAAGTGGCCGCAAAAAAATAGACGGCAGACAAGCCACAGAAAGAGACACCCGCCATGGACTACGCCCGCTACCAGACCCTCGCCATCGCGCGCCGTGGTGCGAATGGCGCGGTGCTCGACATCCAGATGCGGGCGGCCAACGGCAAGCTGCCCACGGCGGGCCATGACGGCCACCGCGAACTCGCCGAAATCTGGCGCGACGTGTCCGCCGACGACACGGTGCGCTGCGCCGTGCTGCGGGGCGAAGGCCAGGGCTTCTCGGGCGGCGGCGACCTCGCGATGGTGCAGGACATGACCACCGACGACGCGGTGCGCCAGCGCGTGTGGCGCGAGGCGCGCGACCTCGTCTACAACATCATCAACTGCGACAAGCCCATCGTCAGCGCCATGCACGGCCCGGCCGTGGGCGCGGGGCTGGTGGCGGGGCTGCTGGCCGACATCTCCATTGCCACGAAGAACGCGAAGATCGTCGACGGCCATACGCGACTGGGCGTGGCTGCGGGCGACCACGCGGCCATTGTCTGGCCGCTGTTGTGCGGCATGGCCAAGGCCAAGTACCACCTGCTGCTGTGCGAGCCGGTGAGCGGCGAGGAGGCCGAGCGCATCGGCCTCGTGTCGCTCGCGGTGGAAGAGGCCGACCTGCTGCCGCGTGCCTACGAGGTGGCCGACCGGCTCGCGGCCGGCAGCCAGAGCGCCATTCGCCTCACCAAGTACGCGCTGAACAACTGGCTGCGCCAGGCCGGCCCGACCTTCGACGCCTCGCTGGCGCTCGAATTCATGGGCTTTGCAGGCGCCGACGTGCGCGAGGGCATTGCTTCGCTGCGCGAACGGCGCGCGCCGAACTTCAGCTGATCGATCAGGCCTTGCGAAGGCCCTGCAGCGTCTGCAGCAGCACGACGCGGGCCTGCCCGAGGATCATTCCCTTCCACTCCTCGTTGTCGCAGTAGAACGCGTCGCGCAGTTCTGCGCGGATCTCGCGCTTCTGCGCTTCCGGTGCCTCGGGGTGGCGGCGCAGCCAGGTGTCGGCGCGCAGGCGGGTCAGCACTTCGAGGTCGGGCAGGGTACCGAACTCCAGGCCCATCGGCGCGATCTTCGCGTTCGGGCATTCGTCGTACGCGGTCGAGATCACCGGGCCCGACACGTCGGCCGAGGCCGAGTCGCCCGCGAACGGCGCGAACACGTCCGCGCCCCACCAGGCGTGGGCCATCGCAAGGTCTTCGGGCGTGTTGCGGCCTGGGTAGATCTTCTCGCCATGGCCATAGGGGCCGAGACCGGTGTGCACGTCGATCCAGCCGATGTGGGTGGCCGATGCAGCGTACTTGCGCAGGATCTTGCGGATGGTTCCGTTGCTCCACGAGGGTGCGGTGCCGCCGTAGAACAGGCCGTCGGGCGAGGTGTACTGGCCCTTGGTCACCGCCGCGCGGAAGGCGGTCATGCCGTGCTGCTGGACGTAGGCGGCCACGGCCGCTTCGTCGGCGGGTGTCGGTGGCCAGGTCGCGGGCAGCACCAGCGATTCGACATCCGCGTACTCGGCGTTCACCGGCAGGGGCGCATTGAAGTCGATGTGGTTGCGGTTCAGGTCGATGTTGTCTTCGTTCGTGCGGTGCAGGTGCGAAAAGCCGTGCGGGTTGACCGCATGCACCAGCAGCAGCGCGACGCCGGCCTTCTCCAGCCGCGAAAGCAGGTCGGCATCGTTGAGCGTGGCGATCTGCGTGCCCGAGCCGCAGAAGCCTTCAGGGCCGTGCGTGCCCGAGGTCACGAGCAGCAGCTTGTTCGCGTCGATCGCGCCGATCAACGCCACGTCGGTGGCGAGCTCTTCGCCGAGCGCGCCGCGGTGCGCTTCGAGCACGAACGACTCGACAGCCGCGCCGCGCTGCGCTGCGGCCTCGAGAAACTTGGCGCGGGCTTCGACGTACGTGCCCGAGAAATAACGCGTGGCGGCGGAGCGTTGTGTTGTTGGCATGAGGTGGGGACTCCTGTGCGTGGAATGGTGAAGAAAGTCGTCAGGCCGTTGCGTGGGCGCCCGCGGCATCGATGTCGCGGCCCGTATGGTCGCGCAGCCAGAGCAGGCCGAGCAGCGAAACCACCGTCATCGCCACAAGGTACCAGGCAGGCGCGAGCTTGCTGCCCGTGGCGTTGAGCAGCCAGGTGCTGATGAAGGGCGCGAAGCCGCCGAACAGCGCCACGCCCACGCTGTACACCAGCGACATGCCGCTGGCGCGCACCGCCTTCGGAAACATCTCCGGCAGCATCGTGATGCCGGGCACCGTCTGCACCACCAGGCCGAAGCTGAACACGCCGAGCACGACGAACAGCACCGTCGGCGTGGGCGAGGCGTTGAGCCACAGGAAGCCCGGGTAGATCAGGATCGCCAGCGCGATGCGGCTCCAGACGATGAGCGGCTTGCGGCCCACCACGTCCGACAGCTTGCCGACGAAGGGCGCGAAGGCGAACGAGATCAGCCCGGTGAGCGCGGCGCCGAACAGCGCCACCGACGGCGTGAAGCCGAGCTCGCGCACGGCGTACGTCGGCATGTAGAACGTGACGACATAGGCAGCCGTGGTGCCGCCCACCAGCGAAAGAATCGCTGCCAGCACCGTCTTGCCGTGCTGCGTGCAGACGATCTTCAGGCTGCTCTCGCGCGGCGCGGCGGCCTCTTCCGGCGAGATGTGCAGCGACTCTTCGAGATGGCGGCGGATGTACATGCCCACCGGCGCGATCAGCATGCCGATGATGAAGGGCACGCGCCAGCCCCAGCTCTGCATTGATTCCGTCGACAGCGTGAAGGTCAGCAGGCCCACCACGACAGCGCCGAGCATCACGCCCAGGCCCTGGCTCGCGAACTGCCAGCTCGCCATGTAGCCGCGGTTGGACGGCGTGGCGTGCTCGACCAGCAGCGTGGTCGAGGCGCCGACTTCGCCGCCGGCCGAGAAGCCCTGGATGAGCCGCGCCAGCACGATGACGACGGGCGCCGCCACGCCGATGGCCGCGTACGTGGGCGTGAAGGCAATCAGCGCGCAGCCCAGCGCCATCAGGAAAATGGTGAGCGTCATGGCCTTCTTGCGGCCCGCGCGGTCGGCGTACGCGCCGATCACGATGCCGCCCAGCGGCCGCATGATGAAGCCCACGCCGAAGCTGGCCACCGTCAGCAGCAGCTGTCCGTACGAATTGAAGGTCGGGAAAAACAGTTTGCCGATCACCAGTGCCAGGAAGCCGTAGACGGTGAAGTCGAAGAACTCCAGCCCGTTGCCGATGGTGGTGGCCACGATGGTCTGGCGCCTGCGCGCGGGGCGAGCGGGGGATGAGGACGGCGCGGGCTGCTTGCTTGGGTTGCTCATGGCTCTCCAGTGTTGGCTTTGCTTTTCGAGGATGTCGGTCGAAGGTATCTACGCACTGACCGCGCCGGATGCTAGAGACTCGCTGCTGTCATGAAAAGACAATAATTGGGCGTCAAAGATAACTTTTGGTTGTCATGAAACCCAATCAGTTGCACGCCTTCGTGGCGGTGGTCGAGCAGATGAGCATCCGCGCCGCAGCCCGCGTGCTGGGCATTTCCCAGCCGGCCGTGACGAAGATCGTGCGCGAGCTGGAGCGCGAAGTCGGGGCGCCGCTGGTGGAGCGCAGCGTCAAGGGCGTGCGGCTCACCGAGTTCGGCAAGGCCTTTGCGCCGCGCGCCCGGCTGCTGCTGGCCGACATGCAGCGCGCACGCGACGAGATCGCGCAGATCCGCGACGGGCTCACGGGCAAGGTCTCGCTGGCCGTCAGCACTTCGTTCGCGCTCACGGTGCTGCCGGCTGCGTTCAAGGATTTCCACGCGCGGCTGCCGGCAGTCGACGTGCAGTTCAGCGAAACGGTGCTGCCCTGGATGCTGGGGCGCCTGCGCGAGGGCTCGCTCGACTTTGCGGTGGCGCATGTGGTGCCGGGCCGGCTCGATCCGCAGTTCGAGGCGATGGAGCTCTTTCCGGTGAGGCTGGTGGTGGGACTGCGCGAGCGTCATCCGCTGCGCGCGAGCCGCTCGATCCGCGAGCTCTACAAGGCCGAGTGGATTCTTCCGGGCGACGACCATTTCAGCGGCCGCGAGGCCGTGTCGCCGCTGCTGCCACTGGGCCTGCCGCCGCCGGCGCGGGTAATCCAGGGGCAATCGGTCACGGTGGCGCTGGCGCTGGTCGGGCAGATGGACCTGGTCGGCCTGTTCGTGGAGCCGCTGGCAACGCTGACCTTCAAGCGCCACGGCATCCGGCGAGTGGAGATCGAGGAAGAGCTGCCCATGCTGAGCGTCAGCGTCATCAAGCGCCGTGGGCAACTGCTGACGCCGGCCGCGCAGCATTTCGTCGAATGCATCCAGCGGGCCTCGGCGGTGGCGATGGGCGGCTAGCTAGAGCGGCGGAAAGCTGACGCCGGCGTCGCCGGTCTTCCAGGGCGCGTACTTGTGCATGGCGCGTGCGAACAGGTCCGAGGCGGTCCAGCCGGACAGCCACGCTTGCAGGCGGGGCCAAGGCTGTGCATCGAACCACGCGGGCTCGACCATTGCGAACTGGCGCACGAAGGGCATGACGGCGGCATCGGCCAGCGTGGCGTGCGCGCCGGCCAGGTGGGGCGAAGTCGACAGCCGGGTTTCGAGGTCGCGCAGGAACTGAGCGCCGCGCTCGCGCGCGGGTTCGCCGCCATCCGCATGCCGGTCGGGGTACTTGTAGCGGTCGAGCTGGGGCTTGAAGCCGTCGTCGCAGGCGGCGACCAGCGCGAGCATGTCCTGCAGCGTGCCGGTTCCGGGCTGCAGCCAGCGCAGCGGATCGTTGCGCCGCAGGGCCCACAGCATCACGTCGAGGCTCTGCTCCAGCACCGCGCCGTCTTCAGTCAACAGCACGGGCACCGTGCCCTTGGGCGAAGCCGCGAGCATCTCGGCCGGCTTGTTCTTCAGCACCACCTCGCGCAGCTCGCAGCGCTGGCCGCTCGCAATCAGCGCGAGCCGGGCCCGCATCGCATAGGGGCAACGGCGGAATGAATAGAGGACGGGGAGGGCGGTGGCGGGCATTCGTGTGCGCGGGCGAAGCGGTCGATTTTCGGCGACTGCGGCTGGCTCGCACCCGGGCGGGGTTTTCATCACAATGGACTGCCATGGCCGAACGCCTCTTCCTTCGCCTCGACGACGACCCCTTGCACGGGCCGGAATCTGGCGTGCCTGCGGGTACGTTGCGCGCGTTCCCGGTTGGGGCTGCGCTGCGCGGCCACGTCTCGCACATCATGCTGTACAGCGAGACCTTCGCCGAAGGGCACGAGGTGCGCGAACGCGTGCTGCCAGACGGCGCGGTGCGGCTGGTGTTCAACCTCGGCGATGCACCGTCCGCCGGTGAAGGCGAGGGGCTGGCGGTGGAAGCCATTGGCGCTTCGGCCGCGCCTGTGGTGGTGCGCATGCGGCGCAAGGTGGAGGGGCTCTCCGTCACCCTGCGCCCTGGTGCCGCCGCTGCGCTGCTGGGGTTGCCAGTGGGCGAGATCGGCGGCAGCGCCGTGCACCTCGATGCGCTGTGGCAGGGTGAAGGCACCGAGCTGCTGGGGCGCATGGCCGAGGCGCCGGACGATGCGGCGCGAGTGACGCTGCTGCACGCCGTTCTGCAACGCCGGCTTCGCGACAGCAGCGCCGCCGCAGGCAACACAGCCGCTGCCATGCATGCCGCGCAGCTCATCGCCGCATCCGATGGGCGTCGCTCCTTGCGCGAGGTGGCAACGACCGTCGGCGTTGGCGAACGGCGACTGCAGCAGCTCTTTCATGCCCACGTGGGCCTTTCGCCGCGCGCCTGGAGCCGGCTCGCGCGCATGCATGGTTGTCTGCGCGCGCTGCGGCTGCAGTCGTCGCCCGCGTGGGCTGACGTAGCGCTGGAGAGCGGCTTCTACGACCAGTCGCACCTGGTCAACGAGTTCCGCGCGCTCTGCGGCGTCACGCCGACGGAGTTCATGGGGCACGCCGTTTCGGGTTCTTCCAAGACGGCGCGTTGAGCGCGCACTATCTTCGTCCGCTCTTGCACAGGCAGATCGAAGGAGCAACCGAACATGCAGAACGAAAACACCCGTCGCCCGTTGAAGGATTGCGTGGCAGTGGTGACTGGCGCGAGTCGAGGAGCAGGGCGCGGCATCGCGCTGGAACTGGGCGCCGCCGGAGCCACGGTGTACGTCACCGGGCGCAGCACGCGCGAACGGCCCGCGCAAACCTACGGCCAGTTGCTGGCCCTGTCTGATATGCAGGCCGTGCCCGGCAGCATCGACGACACCGCAGACGAACTCACCCGCATGGGCGGACACGGCATCGCCGTGCAGTGCGACCACACCCGCGAAGAAGAAGTGGCGGCGCTCATCGCCCGCGTGGAGCGCGAGGCAGGCCGTATCGACCTGCTGGTGAACAACGCCTGGGGCGGCCACGAGACCTTTAATGGCGTGTTCGAAGCACCTTTCTGGGAGCACCCGCTGTCGAACTGGGATTCAATGTTCGACCGCGGCGTGCGCAACCACCTCGTGGCCAGCCGCTGTGCCGCGCCGCTGATGGTGCGACAGAAAAAGGGGCTGATCCTCACCACCACCTTCTGGGACCGCGACCACTATCTGCGCGGCAGCCTCTTCTACGACCTCGCGAAGGCTTCGATGACCCGGCTGGCATTCGGCATGGCGCAAGACCTGCGGCCGCACAACGTCGCCTCCATTGCCGTGTCGCCCGGCTGGATGCGCACGGAGTTCGTGCTGGCCGGCCACAAGACCGATGAGGCGCACTGGCATGAGCGGCCCGCGCTGGCGCGCACCGAGTCGCCGCGCTACCTGGGACGGGCGATCGCGGCGCTGGCCGGCGATGCGCGGGTGATGGACAAGAGCGGCGAGGTGCTGCGCGTGGCCGACCTGGCGCGCGAATACGGCTTTACCGACATCGACGGCAGGCAGGTCGAGGCCTTCGAGATGTAGCGCTACCGGAGCTCCCGCACGTCGATGCGAAAGCGCAGTTCAGGCGTGCCGCCGAGCTCGGGTAGCTTGACGAACTCTTCCACCAGCACGCCACCGTTGGCGCGGATCACCTGCTGCGAGGCGAGGTTTTCGGGGCTGGTCGTGATGTCGACGTGATCGAGGCCCCTGGTGCGCGCCTCGGGCAGCAGCGCGCGCAGCGCAGCCTTGGCGTAGCCTCGGTTGCCCTTCCACGGGACCACGCCGTAGCCGATGTGGCCAAGGCAGTAGATGGGCAGGGCGTTGGTGCCAGTCTGCCAGCGTAGCTGAATGCTGCCGCAGAACTCGCCGTCCCACATCCAGCGCCGGTAGCCTGGCAGGCGGGGCACGGTGCCTCCGCCGGGCAGCGCGACTGGCGGGCCCTTGGCTTCGGGGTCGACGAGGCTGGCCAGAAAGCGTTCGGGGTCGGCGTGGATCTGCGCCAGTTCTTCCTGGCCGGCTTCGGGCCGCAGGTTGTTGGGCGACCAGCCGCGTTCCAGCGCGGCGATGTAGCCGGCGAGGTGTTCGTGCGAAGGCCAGACGAGTTGCAAGGGCGTGCGGGGTTCGGAGGTCATTTTCCGGATGGTAGGCGAAGGGTCGATGGCGACCGGGGCTCGGTAGTAAAACGCAACAAGGTTGCGTTGATCCATATAATGCAATCCTGTTGCATATATGGAGCCTGCCCCCATGGCTGACCGCCTCCCCGTTACCGTTCTCTCCGGCTTTCTCGGCGCCGGCAAGACCACGCTGTTGAACCACATCCTGCACAACCGCGAGGGCCGCCGCGTGGCAGTCATCGTCAACGACATGAGCGAGGTCAACATCGACGCTGCGCTCGTGCGCGACGGCGGCGCCGAGCTTTCTCGCACCGACGAGAAGCTGGTCGAGATGAGCAACGGCTGCATCTGCTGCACGCTGCGCGAAGACCTGCTGATCGAGGTCAACCGGCTCGCGAAGGAAGGGCGCTTCGACCAGCTGGTGATCGAGTCCACCGGCATCTCCGAGCCGCTGCCTGTGGCCGAAACCTTCACCTTCGCTGGCGAAGACGGCAAGAGCCTGGCCGACGTGGCCCGGCTCGACACCATGGTGACGGTGGTCGACGCCTTCAACTTCCTGCGCGACTACGGCTCGCCCGACAGCCTCGGCCAGCGCGGCCAGTCGCTCGGCGATGAGGACACGCGCACGGTGGTCGACCTGCTGATCGAGCAGATCGAGTTCTGCGACGTGCTGGTGGTCAACAAGACCGACCTCGTCACGCCCGAGGAGCGCGAACGGCTCATGGCCATCTTGCGCAGCCTGAACCCGCGCGCCCGCATCGAGGTGTCGGAGTTCGGCCGCGTGGCGCTCGACCGCGTGCTCGACACCGGCCTGTTCGACTTCGAGCAGGCCGAGCAGGCACCCGGCTGGCTGGCCGAGCTGCGCGGCGAGCACGTGCCCGAGTCGGAGGAATACGGCATTCGCAGCTTTGTCTACCGTTCGCGCATTCCGTTTCACCCGATGCGGTTCTGGAAGCTGGTGCAAAGCGAATGGGAAGGAGTGGTGCGCTCCAAGGGCTTCTTCTGGCTTGCAAGTCGCGCCACGCGTGCGGGCTCGTGGTCGCAGGCCGGCGGCGCCTGCCGCTATGGCGCGGCGGGTTTCTGGTGGGCGGCGGTGCCGCGCGAGCACTGGCCGACCGAGCCGGATGCGCTGGAACTGATCCACAAGAACTGGGACCCGGCCACGGGTGACGCGCGGCAGGAGCTGGTGCTGATCGGCATCGGCATGGATGAAGACGCGTTGCGCGCCCGGCTCGACGAGTGCCTGCTCACGGAAAACGAGATGCGCTTCGGCGCCTCGTGGTGGCAGAACTTTCCGGATCCGTTCCCCTCGTGGAACGTGTGAGAAAAGCCTAGCGGGCGCAGTCGCCGCAGGTGCCGTGGAGGGTCAGCGCAGTGTGGCGGGTGTCGATGCCCTGCTTGCGCAGCGCACGGCCAAGACGGCCCATCACCTTCGGCAGCTCCGGGTCCGAAGGCAGCGCCAGCACCTTGTGGCACTGGTCGCACTCGAAGGTGTTGCCCGACTCTGCCTCCACATGGCGCGAGAAGCGGTTGACGCGGTCGGGGCCCACGCGGCGGTCGCACAGGCCGGCCTCGACCAGCCGGTCGAGCACGCGGTAGACCGTCACGCGGTCGGGCGTTTCGCCGGTGGCGGTGGTGTAGGCCGAGGCCACTTCTTCGTGCGTCAGGGGTTGCGAGCTGTGCTCGATCAGTTCGAGCACGGTCTGCGCGGCGCGCGTGACGCGCAGGCCGTTGTCGCGAAGCAGCGTTTCGCTGTCGAACGGGGCGGCGCGAGGGGGCTTCGGGTGCGAGGTCGTTGTCTTCATGCGGTCTTCTTGCGAAACGCCATTGTGTTGCATCCCGGGGCGCCTTGGGTAGCGCGGGGCGCAATCGCCCGCCTGGCATGCCAGATAATCGCCGCCATCGAGACACACCACCGGGCGGCACGAACAGCATGGACACAGAGCGGGGCGGCGACGTACTCAGCCATGTGCTTGCGACGTACAAGTCAGAAAGGGCGGTGACTGCGCGGTTTTCGCTCTCTGCTCCCTGGGCGCTGCATTCGACCGGCGTGGCCGGTCCGCTGATCCGCATGTGCACCGGCGCACCCTACTGGATTGCAGTGGGCGGCGCCGAGCCGGTGCAGGTGGCGCCGCACGACATCGCGATGCTGCCGCAGGGCGGGGCGCACACCGTGTCGTCCGTGCCGGGGCTCGATGCGATGCCTTTCCGCGAGCTGATCGAGGCGCATTCGATCGGCCGGCACGGCGACCACCCCATCGTGTTCTCGCATGGCGGCGGCGGCCCGGTCACCGAGCTGTTCTCGTTGCACCTGTGGATGCCCGCACAGGGCCTGGGCTCGATCATCGGCAGCCTGCCGTCGCTGATCGTGCTTCGGCAGGCGCAGATTCCCACCACCGCCTCGCTGGCGCAGGCCATGGAATCGCTGGTGAACGAAACCGTGGCCCAGCGCCCGGGCTGGCAGCTGTCGGCGGCGCGCATGGCCGACCTGCTGCTGGTGCACATCCTGTGCGAGCACCTCTATGCCCAGCCGCAGGCGCAGAGCCAGACGGGGCAGGTCGGCAGGCTGCGCGGGCTGGACGACGAAAGCATTGCCCGTGCGATGTCGCTGATGCACGAGCGGCCCGAGCATCCGTGGTCGGTTGCCACGCTGGCGCAGGCCAGCTACCTGTCGCGCACCATCTTCAGCGAGCGCTTTCGCGCGCTCGTGGGCGTCACGCCCATGCATTACCTGGGCTCGTACCGCATGACGCTGGCGGCCGAGAAACTCAAGAACCGGCAGCTGAGCCTGCACCAGGTGGCCGAGGCGGTCGGCTATGCGTCGGAGAAGGCGTTCTCGCGCGCCTTCCAGCGCTGGACGGGCATGACCCCGAGCGCGTACGCCCGCCAGCAGGGCGGACCCGAATCCGACTGAATCTGCCGTCCCGGACGGTCGGTGCCCAAATCCGGCCTGCCGGAGGTTGAGGCGGCGGCGTGCGGGTCGAACAATCGGCGCATGGCAACCCCACGCAAAAGAGTCATTCCCGAAGTGCGCAACCCCGCGCTCGAGCTGTCGCTGGTGAAGCCCATCGCCACCGGCGACAACCAGCAGCGCGCGGCCACCGTGCAAAACACCGATGGTGAGCCACTGGTGGCCTTCGAAGGCAGCAGCAACCCCTACCTGGAGCACCAGCGCAACGACCTGCTGCTGAGCCTGCAGCACATGCGCAGCGAAGGCCACGACGAGATGGTCTTCATGTGCATCACGCACTGCAAGGAGCTGAGCTTCAAGGCCATCCACTACGAGCTGGCCAACATGCAGGTGCGCATCCGGGGCGACGACGTGGCCGGTGCGCTGCAACTGGTGCCGCGCGTGCGCACGCTGCTCGAATTCCTTGGCAAGACCTGGGACGTGCTCTCGACCATCACGCCGCACGAGTTCAACCAGTTCCGCAACACGCTGGGCATTGCCTCGGGGCAGCAGTCGTACATGTACCGGCACGTTGAATTCATCCTCGGCAACAAGTCGATTCCGCTGGCGCGCGCGCATGCGAACAACCCCGACGTGTGGCCCTACATGGAGCGCGCGCTGAATTCACCGAGCCTGTACGACGACGTGCTGGCGCTGCTGCACCGCCGCGACATCGCCGTGCCGCCCGGGGCGCTGGCGCGCGACTGGTCAGAGCCCTATGTGCCGAACCCGGGCGTCGAGGCGGCGTGGCTGTGGGTGTACGGCGATCCGACGCCCGAGAACGACCTGTACAGGCTGGGCGAGGCGCTGATGGACATCGCCGATGTGTTCTCGCAGTACCGCTGGCGGCATTTCGTGTCGGTCGAGCGCATCCTGGGCTTCAAGCCGGGCACGGGCGGCTCGGCTGGCGTGGGGTGGCTGCGCAGCGTGGTCGATCACCGATTCTTTCCCGAGCTGTGGTCCGTGCGGACGCAGCTGTGAGCACGGCATGACACAGGCAGCAAGGGTATTGATCGTCGGCGCGGGCATCGCGGGCTGCTCGGCCGCCATCTCGTTGGCCGGCAAGGGCTTTCGCGTCACGCTGGTCGAGAAGCAGGCCGAGTGGCGCTTCCAGAGCTCGGGCATCTTCATCTACGGCAACGGGCTCGAGGCGCTGCGCAAGGTCGGTGTTCTGCCCGGCATCCTCGAAGCGGGCTTCGCCATCGAGGACGGCCGCAATGTCTACCTCGACCACCACGGCGAGCCCATCGTCGATGTGTTCTATCCGCGCTCCAGCGGCGGCTCGGCGCCTATCGTGGGCATCAGGCGCGCGGAGATGCACCGTATCCTGGCCGCGCGGCTCGATGCGTTGGGCGTGGAGATACGGCTGGCGACGACGGTCGCGGAGATCGATTCGCCCGGCGGCAGCGATCGCGCGGAGGTCATGTTTTCGGACGGCACGGCACAGCGCTTCGACCTCGTCATTGGCGCAGACGGCATCCGCTCGCAGGTGCGTGAGGCCGTCGCCGGCCCCGTCGCACCGCGCTACACCGGCTTCGGCGTCTGGCGCAGCGTGCACGAGCGGCCGCGTGCGCTGGACGCCAAGATCATGATGATGGGCGTCGGCAAGCGGTTGGGCATCATGCCGATCAGCGACGACAGGCTCTACATCTTCGGCACGGTCGCCGAGCCGGCTGGCCGCTGGTATCCGAAGGAGACCTGGCCAGGGCAGATGCGCGAGCGCTTCGCCGAGTTCGGCGGCCCGGCGCGGCAGTTTCTGGACCAGTTAGGCGCGGATTCCGAAGTGCTCTACACGGCCGTCGAGGAGGTGCACACGCCGCTGCCCTGGCACGCGGGCCGCGTGCTGCTGATCGGCGACGCGGCGCATGCCTCGACGCCCTTCATGGGGCAGGGCGGGGCGATGGCGGTGGAAGACGCGGTGGTGCTGGCCGACATGCTCGCGCGGCACGGCATCGCCGACGCCACGCTGCGCGCCTTCGGCGAACGCCGCTACCCGATGTGCCGCTTCGTGCAAGACGCCTCGCGCAAGGTGGGCGAGGCGGGGGCGATGGAAGATGCCGAGAGCTGCGCGCGGCGCAATGCGGCGATGCGCGAGGGGGCACAGCAGCAGGTCGATGCCTTCTACCGGCAGCTGGGAGAGTTCGGCTCGCTGCATATGCCGGAACCAGCCTAAGCATCTGACAAATGGGTCGTTCGTTTGCGGGCGAGGGCGCGACAGAATCGCGCGCTTTGCCTCCTGCAACCGAAAGTTCGCCATGCGTGCCCATTTCCTGTCGAAGCTGCTCAAGCCGGTCCTTGCCCTGTGGGCCTGCGCTTCGTTGACCGCGGCCGCGCAGGCGCAACCGGCGGCTGCCGCCTACCCGTCGAAGCCCGTGCACATCACGGTCGCGAATACGCCCGGCAGTTCGCCCGACGTGCTGGCGCGCTACCTGGCGCAGCGCCTGTCGGAGCAATGGAAGCAGCCGGTGGTGGTCGACAACCGCGCGGGCGCGGCCGGCATCCTGGCCGCCGATGGGCTGGCCAAGGCGCAGCCCGACGGCTACTCGCTGCTGGTGGGCGCGGACGGGCCTATCACCATCCTCCCCAACATCCAGGCCGGATTGCCCTATGACGCCCGGCGCGACCTGGTGCCCGTGGTGTCGCTCGGGCAGATCGACTTCGTGCTGGTCGCCAACCCGAAGACCGGCTTCCACACGGTGGCCGACTTCGTTCGCGCGGCCAAAGCCCATCCTGGGCACATCAACTACGCCTCGGCCGGCAACGGCAGCCCGCAGCAGTTGAGCATGGAGCTGCTGAAGCAGAAGGCCGGCATCTACGTCACGCACATCCCGTACCGTGGCGGCCCGCTGGGCATGCAGGACGTGATCGCGGGGCAGGTCGACGTGATGTTCATCGCGGTCGGCCCCGCGCTGCCGCACATCCGCAGCGGCCGGCTGGTGGCGCTGGGCACCAGCGGCGAGAGGCGCCATGCGCTGCTGCCCGAAGTGCCGACCGTGGGCGAAAGCTATGCGGGCTACCGCTCGGGCACATGGTTCGGGCTGTTCGCGCCGGCGCGAACGCCGCAGCCGGTACTGGACGCCATCGCGGCGGAGGCGGGGCGCATCGTGCAGGCTCCGGCCGCCCGTGCAGAACTCGCGGTGCAGGGCATCGAGGCCACGGGCCATCCGCAACGGCAGTTCCAGACGCAGGTGGCGGCCGAATACGAGCGCTATGCGCAGATCGTGAAGGCCGTGGGCATCAAGGCCGAGTAACAGACAGTCAGACAGTCGCCTGCCCGGGCAACCGCACGGCGGCACATCGCAACGATGTGCAAGTCAGCCAACCGGCCGTTTCCGTGCCTTGGGCGGGCCCCGGATGCGCTAAGGTGCGGTCATCCGCGTTCCTGAATACCTTTGCCCGACCATGTCCCGTCCTCCCATCGAGATCGAAACCGCCCCCAACCCCACCGCCACGGTGATCGTGATGCACGGCCTCGGCGCCGACGGCAACGACTTCGTGCCCATTGCCAACGAGCTCGAGCTCTCTGCCGTGGGCCCGGTGCGCTTCGTGTTCCCCAATGCGCCGGTCATGCCCGTGACCATCAACGGCGGCTACCAGATGCCGGCCTGGTACGACATCGCCTTGCCCGACCTGGCTGCGCAGGAAGACGAGGCCGGCCTGCGCCGCTCGCAGGCGACCATCGAGGCGATCATCGCCAGTGAAAAGGCCCGCGGCATCGCCGCCAGCCGCATCGTGGTGGCCGGCTTCTCGCAGGGCTGCGCGATGGCGCTCATGACCGGCCTGCGCCACACCGAGCGGCTGGCCGGCATCGTCGGCCTCTCCGGCTACCTGCCGATCGCGGCCACCACTGCGGCCGAACGCCACGCGGCCAACCACGAAACGCCCGTGTTCCTCGCCCATGGCCGGCAAGACCCCGTGGTGCCCCTTGCCGCGGCGATGCGCTCGCGCGACGCGCTGGCCGCCTTGGGCTATACCGTCGAGTGGCACGAATACACGATGGCGCACTCGGTGTGCATGGAGGAAATCGCCGACCTCAACCGCTTCCTGCTGCGGGTGCTCGGCTGAACTTCGTCGAAGGAGACAAGAAAATGATCCTGGTCATCGGACACGCCCTGGCAAAGCCCGACACCCTGCAGGCCATGCTCGCCATCAGCACCGAGCACGTGCTGCGCTCGCGCACCGAAGCCGGCTGCATTTCGCATGAAGTCACGACCGACGTGCAGGACCCGCTGCGACTGACCTTCGTGGAGCGCTGGAGCGACATGGCCGCGCTGCAGACGCACTTTCGCGTGGACGCCTCGCGTGCCTTCGGCAAGGCGCTGGCGGCCATGGCCGACGGCACGCCGGAGATACATGTCTACCAGTCGGACGAGATCGACCTGTCGGCGGGCCGCGCCAAGGCCTGAAATTCACCAGCCATCGGGGCCGTTCACTGGCGTGTCGTCTATGCAGAAAGCTATCAAAAACATAGCGAACCACAGGGTAGCCTGCCTCGGGATTCCCTGCACGAGCAATGCCCGCGTGCCCGTGCTACCTTCCAGCCCCTCAGAAGATTGATGGGTCATAACAATATGAGCAACAGATTGCTGGAGAGGTTGGGTGCACTTTCAGCCGCACGCCTCCAGGGCATGCGACGTGGCATCGAGAAGGAAAGCCTGCGCGCTCTGCCGGACGGCAAGCTCGCGCTGACGCCGCATCCCGTGGCCCTGGGCTCCGCGCTCACGCATCCGCACATCACGACCGACTTCAGCGAATCGCAGCTCGAACTCATCACGGGCGTGCACGCGAACGTCGAATCGGCGCTCGAAGAGCTCACGCGGGTGCACCAGTTCACCTACCGCGTGCTCGACGGCCTGGGCGACGAGCGCCTGTGGGTGTCGAGCATGCCCTGCGGCCTGCCGACCGACGAGACCATTCCGATCGGCCGCTATGGCTCGTCGAACGTGGGCCGCGCCAAGAGCGTTTACCGCATGGGCCTGAGCCACCGCTATGGCCGCCGCATGCAGACCATCTCGGGCATTCACTACAACTGGTCGCTGCCCGACGTGTCGAGCGAACAGTATTTCGCGCTGATCCGCAATTTCCGCCGCCAGGCCTTCCTGCTGCTGTACCTGTTCGGCGCCTCGCCGGCCCTGTGTTCGAGCTTTGTGGCGGGCCGCCCGCACGAGCTGCAGCCGCTGGGCGACGGCAGCATGTTCATGCCGCACGGCACCTCGCTGCGCATGGGTCGCCTGGGCTACCAGAGCGACGCGCAGGCCTCGCTGGCCGTGAGCTACAACAGCCTCGACGGCTACGGCGCTTCGCTGCAGGACGCGCTCACGCGCCCGTGGCCGGCCTACGAATCCATCGGCATCCGCAACCTCGGCGGCGACTACAACCAGCTGGGCACCAGCCTGCTGCAGATCGAGAACGAGTTCTACGGCACCATCCGCCCCAAGCGCGTGATCAACCCAGGCGAGCGTCCGCTGCATGCGCTGCGCGAGCGCGGCGTGGAGTACGTCGAAGTGCGCCTGATGGACCTCGACCCCTTCGAGACCGTCGGCATCAACGCGCAGACCATGCGCTTCATCGACGTGTTCCTGCTGCACTGCCTGCTGAGCGACAGCCCCGACGACACGCCGCAGGAAATAGCCGACCTCGCGCACAACCAGCACCTCACGGCCGCGCGCGGCCGCGAGCCGGGCCTGAAGCTGCAGCGCGACGGACGCGAAGTAGCGCTGGCCGACTGGGGCCTGGAACTGGTCGAGCAGTGCCTGCCCATTGCTGCCGCTCTCGATGCGGCGCAGGGCGGCACGGCGCATGCCGACGCAGTGCGCGCCGCCAGGGCCGCGCTGCAGAACCCCGACAGCCTGCCCTCGGCCCGCGTGCTCGCGGCCATCGAGAAAGACCACGGCAACTCCTTCATCGGCTTCGTGCGTGCCCAGTCCGAGCAGACCCGCGCCGCGCTGCTGGGCCTGCCGTTCTCGGCCGCGCGACAGGCCGAGTTCGAGCAGATGACTGCCGAGTCGATCCAGGAGCAGAAGCGCATCGAGGCGGCCGACACCATGCCCTTCGAGATCTACCGCGAGCAGTACGTCTCGCCCGCGCGGCTGGGCATGGCGCGCGGCCGCATGGCGGTCGCTGCCTAGCGGGTCCTGAACCCGCTGCGCACCGCGCCTATCCTTGCGCGGACTCGAAGAGCGCCAGGTGGGCGCTGCGCAGCTGAAATTTCTGGATCTTGCCCGTCGGCGTCATCGGCATCCCGTCGACGAAGCGGATCGACTTGGGTACCTCGAACCGGCCGAGGCGCTCCTTGCAGAACGCCAGCAGTTCATCTTCACCGCACGAGCCGTCATTGCGGCGCAAGACCACGAACGCGGCGACCGCCTCGCCCCAGTGTGGATGCGGCAGGCCCACCACGGCCGCGGCGCCGACGGCGGGGTGGGCGAGCAGCACGGCCTCCAGCTTGACGCTGGAAACGTTCTCCCCGCCGGTCTTGATCATGTCCTTCTTGCGGTCGAGAAACAGCATGTGCCCGTCGGCGTCGAGCATGCCGATGTCGCCGGTGTGGTGCCACCCGAAGCGGCGCGCCGCGGCGGTGGCCTCCGGGTCCTTGAGGTAGCCGAGAAAGACGTTGGGCCCGCGATGGACGATCTCGCCGACCTGGCCCGGCCCGAGCAGCCGGCCGTCGTCGTCCATGACGGCGGTCTCGACACCCGCCACCGACACACCCCAGCAGTTGCCGTCCTTGTCCGGGTGGTCGCTCGCGCGGTAGACCATGGTCGGCGGGTACATCTCGGTCTGGCCGGTGCCCAGGCGCACGTCGGGGCACATGTCGCGCCGGATGTCCGCGAGCAGGTTCTTCGGCATCGGCGCCAGGCCGTACATGCACAGGCGCAGCGACGAGAAGTCGGTTTGCTGGCGCTGGGGGTGCTTCATCAGCGCATCGAACATCATCGGCAGGCACGACAGCCAGGTGATGCGTTCGCGCCCGATCGCCGCCAGCATGGCCGCGGGATCGAAGCCGTTGGCGAGCCACAGCGTTGCGCCGACCATCAATGCGCCGGTGCTGATGGCGTGCTGGGCGCAATGGAACAGCGGCAGCACCGAGACGACGACATCGCGCTCGGTGGCCTCGAAGCTTTGCGCGCAGCTCAGCAGCGCGCCATGGACCGAGCGATGGGAATGCATCACGCCCTTCTGCTTTCCCGTGGTGCCGCTGGTGTACATGATGAGTGCGAGGTCATCGTCGCCACGCGCAGTGGCCAGCGGCTGCGCCGGCGGGCGCGATGCCAGCGCGTCGAAATGCAGCGTGCCGGCGGTGGCCTGGTGTTGTGCGCCGATCACCACCGTCAGCAGGCCCAGGCGCTCGACCAGCGTGCGCAGCGCTGGCACTTCGAACAGCGCTGCATCGATGAAAACCGCGCTGGCTTCGGCGTGGCTCAGCACATGCTCGATGGAGGCCGCATCGAGCTGCACATTGACCGGCACCCAGACGTTGCCCGACTTGTGGATGGCCTGGATGGCCGCGAGGTGCTCGATCGAATTGACGCACATCGTCGCGATGCGGCGATCGGCGAGTTCATGGTCGCGCAGTGCCTCGCCCACGCGCTCGCTCGCGGCATCGAGCGCTGCAAACGTGACCCGTCGATCACCCTGGATGACTGCGATCTTGTCCGGATCTCGCCTCGCGCTGCGCCGCACGACGTCTGCGAGCGAAATACGGGCGATGCTTGCGCGTTCGGCGTCGGCTGCTTGCATGCGTTGGTCTCCTTGGGGCGGCACGGCGGCCTGGTCACGGTTCCACGAAAAAGTCGATCAGCGGCTCGACACCCGGCGTTACCAGGTAGGGCTCGAAGTCGGTGACGCCGGTATCGCGCAGCACCTGTTCGTCGATCAGCAGCTGGCCGGTGAGCTCGCGGCTCGGCCGGGTCAGGATGTGCCACGCGGCGTCCGCCATGATGGTCGGCAGGCGGGCCTGTCCCGCCACGTCGGGCGCCGCGATGCGCAGGGCGCTGGTGGCGATGACGGTGCGCGGCCACAGCGAGTTGCTCGCGATGCCGCGCCCGCGCAACTCTTCGGCCAGGCCTCGGCTGAGCATGCTCATTGCGTACTTCGACGTGGTGTAGGCCGCATGGCGCGCGAACCACTTGGGGTTCATGTCCAGCGGCGGCGACAGGGTCAGGATGTGCGGATTGGCCGCCTTCTCGAGATGCGGCAGGCAGGCCTGCGCGCACAGGTAGCTGCCCCGTGCGTTGATCTCGAACATCAGGTCGTAGCGTTTCATCGGCGTGCGCTCGACGGTTTCGAGGTGGATCGCGCTGGCGTTGTTGACCAGGATGTCGATGCCGCCGAAGCGCTCCACCGCGGCGTCGACGGCGCTGCGGACCTGGGCTTCGTCACGCACGTCGACCACCACCGCGAGGGCCTGTCCGCCGGCGGCGACGATTTCTTCGGCTGCGCTGTGGATCGTGCCGGGCAGGCGGGGGTCGGCCGTTGCCGTCTTGGCCGCAACCACGATGTTGGCGCCATCGCGCGCGGCCCTCAGGGCAATGGCCTTGCCGATGCCACGGCTGGCACCGGTGATGAAGAGGGTTTTCGATTTCAGGGACGGCATGGACACTCCGCAATCGCGATCGGCTATCGCAAGAGTCCGCAGGCTATTCGCCGGCGCGGAAGAAAACTTGCGCTGACTGGCTGCGCGCGCCGCAGCCAATCGACGCAAGGCGCCGCGGAATGTGCGTGCGACCATCGGCGCGGCAACTTCCGGCGTCGAGCCCTCCATCCGATGATCACGCTCTACCACTGCGCGAATGCACGTTCGTTCCGCGTTCTCTGGATGCTGGAAGAGCTCGGCGCTCCCTACCGGCTGGAGATGCTGCCGTTTCCGCCGCGGGTGCTGCACCGCGAGTACCTCAAGATCAACCCGCAAGGCACGGTGCCTCTGCTGGTCGATGGCGAAACGCGCATGACCGAGTCGGCGGCCATCTGCCAGTACCTGGCCAGCGTCAACGCCCCCACCTCGCTGAATGTGGAGCGCGAGGAGGCCGGCTATGGGGACTATCTGAACTGGCTTCACTTTGGCGAGGCCTCGCTGACCTTTCCGCAGACCCTGGTGCTTCGCTACACGCTGCTGGAGCCGGAGGACCGCCGCCAGCCCCAGGCCGCGGAGGACTACGCCCAGTTCTTTTTCGTGCGCCTGCGGGCGCTCGAGAGGTTGCTGGAGGCGCAAGACTTCGCATGCGCCGGCCGGTTCACGGCGGCTGACATCTCGATCGGCTACGCGCTGCTGCTGGCCAGGGTGCTGGGCCATCACGAGCGCTTCGGCCCCGCGGTACAGCAGTATTGGAAGCGCCTGAGCTCGCGCGCAGGCTTTGGGCGCGCGATGGCGGTGCAGGACGCTGAGGCCGCCCGGCAGGGCATTCAGCAGTTGCCGACGCCCGGAACAGGGCTCGGCAGACGCCCATAGGCACGGGATGACCGACAGCGGCGCTGGCCGATGGCCTACAGGCATTGGCCTGCATGGCTCACCGCGCGCGGCCGTTGGGCTGCGAGGATGCCTCCATGCACCGCGCAAGCACCGACCTCGCGACCTCCCCATGACTTTCAAGGCCTATCTAGTCGAGGACAGCCCCGTGATTCGCGAGAACCTCGTCGGATTCCTGGAAGACGTAACTGACGCCAAGGTGGTGGCCTCCGCCAGTACCGAGGAGGAGGCCGTGGCCTGGCTGCACCAGCACACCGGCGACTGGGACCTGACCATCGTCGACCTGTTCCTGCGGCGCGGCAACGGGCTGGGCGTGATCCGCGCCTGCCGCCACCGGGCGCCGCACCAGAAGGTGATCGTGCTGAGCAACTACGCCAACGCCGCCATGCGCGAGCGTTCGCGACAGCTGGGCGCCGATGCCTTCTTCGACAAGTCGGCCGAGCTCGACCAGCTGGTGGACTTTTGTGCGCAGGTGCGCGCGTCCCTTCCCGGCTGATGCAGGGTGACGCCGGCTGACGCGCGCATGACTGGGTCGCGCGCCTTTCTGGGGTAAAACGCCACGCTGCCGCTTTAGCGGCAACCGGACAACGGCAACTCCCCAGGAAAGCGACAGAGAGACATGAGCAACAGCAACAGCAGCAACATCGACTTCAAGGGCCGCGTGGCCATCGTGACCGGCGCGGGCGGCGGCCTGGGCCGCCAGCATGCGCTGGCACTTGCGGCGCGCGGCGCCAAGGTGGTGGTCAACGACCTGGGCGGCGCGCGCGACGGCTCCGGTGGCTCGGTAAGCGCCGCGCAGGCGGTGGTCGACGAGATCAAGGCGGCTGGCGGCGAGGCCATTGCCAACGGCGCATCCGTCACCGACTTCGAGGCGGTGCAGGCCATGGTCAAGCAGGCAGTCGATGCCTGGGGCCGCGTCGACATCCTCGTCAACAACGCCGGCATCCTGCGCGACAAGAGCTTCGCCAAGATGGAACTGGCCGACTTCAAGCTGGTGGTCGACGTGCACCTGATGGGCGCCGTGAACTGCACCAAGGCCGTCTGGGCGCTCATGAACGAGCAGAAGTACGGCCGCATCGTGATGACCACCTCGTCCACCGGCCTGTACGGCAATTTCGGCCAGAGCAATTACGGCGCGGCCAAGCTCGCGCTGGTGGGCCTCATGCAAACGCTGAGCATCGAAGGCGCGAAGAACGACATCCGCGTGAACTGCCTGGCGCCCACCGCTGCCACCCGCATGACGGAGGACCTGTTCCCCAAGGAAATGCTCGAAGCCTTCCGCCCCGAGGCCGTGGTGCCCGCGATGCTGGTGCTGGCCGCGCAGGACGCGCCCAACCGCACCATCCTCTGCGCCGGCGCAGGCACCTTCGAGGCCGCGCACATCACGCTGACGCAGGGCGCCTGGCTGGGCATTGCCGCCGACACGCCCGAGCAGCTGGCGGCGCGCCTGTCGGAAGTGACCGAGCGCGAAGGCGAGGCCGTGCCGCAAAGCGGCGCGGCGCAGGGCGCGAACGAAGTCGCCAAGGGCATGGCGAACGCGAAGAGGGGCTGACCGGCCCGCGTGTTCATGGCGCGCTTGACCTCGAGTGCACTCGAGCATTTCCAATGAATTCACCGGATGTCCGGTTCATTCATCGAAGACAAGGAAATGAAGCCATGAACACGATCGACAACAAGGCCCTGGTCCAGCGCATCCACGACGAGCTGGACAAGGGCAACGGCCAGGTCTTCGTCGACAGCCTTGCCGACGACGCCAGCTGGAAGCTCGAAGGCTCCACCGCGTGGTCGCGCACCTACCGGGGCAAGAAGGCGATTCGCGAAGAGCTGCTGAACCCGCTCTTCGCGCAGTTCGCGGGGCCCTACGTGAGCAAGACCGAGCGCATCATTGCCGAGGGCGACCGGGTGGTGGTGCTGTTCAGCGGCGACGTGCCCACCAAGGCCGGCAAGCGCTACAACAACCGCTACTGCTACGTCTACCGACTCGAAGGAGGCAAGGTGAAAGAGCTGACCGAGTACTTCGACACCGCACTGGTCCAGGAGGCGCTGCAGGCGCCTTCGGCCACGGCGGCCGCCCATGCCGGCTGACACGGGCACGCCTTTTCACATCGGCGAGCTGGCCACGCGCACCGGCCGCACGGTGCACGCCATCCGCTGGTACGAAACGCAGGGCCTCGTGCCCGGCGTGGCGCGCGACGAGGGCGGCCGGCGCCTGTACGTCGAGCTGCACGTCGGCTGGCTCGACCTGATGGAGCGCTTGCGCCGCACCGGCATGTCGATTGCCGAGATGCGCGAATACACCGCGCTGGCGGTGCAGGGCAAGGTCACGCTGCGCCAGCGGCGCGACATGCTCGCGGCCCACCGCGAGCGCGTGACCGAGACCATCGCCGAGTGGAAGCGGGCGCTGTCGCTGGTCGACCGCAAGATCGACTTCTACGACGAGTGGATGGCCAGCGGCCACCGCCCGCCGCTCGTTCCTGCCGAGACGCCCAGCCTGAAGCTGCCGAAACGCGGCAGGCGCAGCGCTGCTGCTGCTGCTGCGGCTACTCCGCGATAAAGCTCGGGTCGGTGCGGATCGAGCCGCGGTCGCGGTGGTTGTGAAGGCGGCCCAGCGTGTTGTCCAGCAAACGCTTGAGCTTGTCGGCCGCGCCGCGGAAGGCCTCGTCGAGGCTGGCCGCGTGCTGTGTTACCGCCAGCGGCTGGTGGTGTGCCAGGCGCGCTTCCATCACGCAGCACTTGTCGCCGCCGCCGGTCTTGTCGTGGTTCTCGTCGCTCAGATGCACCTCGACGCGCGTCACGTCCTCGACGAAACGGCTCAGGTGCTGCTTGATCTCGGTGTCGGCCCAACGCTCCAGCGCGTCCTTGTTGGTGATGCCGTTGCTCGTGTTGACCTGAATCTGCATGCAATGTCCCTGCTGGATGGATGAACGAAAGCCCACTTTGCGCGCCGAAGCGCCGCGGTGCACGTAGGTCTGTTCCCTACCCATGTGCCGGGCAGGGTCCGCAATGCGGCGAGCCGGGTCAGCTCTGGATGTACGTGGTCAGCTGCTCGATGGTGGCCTCGTGGTCCGAGATGATGTCGTCCATCAGGTCTTGGATGGAGATCATGCCGACCACCTTGTCGCCGTCGACCACCGGCAGGTGGCGAAACTTGCGCTGGCTCATCAGCGTCATGCAGGCGCGCGTGCGGGTCTGCGGGGTGACGGTCATCACGTCGGGCGTCATGATCTCGCGCACCTTCACTTCCTTCGAGTTCTTGCCCTGCAGCGCAACCTTGCGGGTGTAGTCGCGTTCGGAGAGAAAGCCCACCAGCTTCTCGCCTTCCATCACCATCAGCGCGCCCACCTCGAAGCGGGCCAAGGTGGCCAGCGCGTCGAACACGCTGGTGTCGGGGGAGGTGCGCCATGCTGCGGAATCATGGCGCTTGAGCAGTTCGGAGACGGGTTTCATCGCGGGTAACTCCATCAAAGGGTTTTCGATTCGACCGACGCTCGGGCGCCGCACTCGGTCAAATCATAGGGGCGATAACTGCCCCTGCGATGCAAAACCCTCTAAGGGATTGCGCGTGTGTGCAAGGCACGCGCAATGCGAGAGAACTTAAGGTTGTTGCGCAGGCGCTGCCGCCAGCACGCGGCTCAACGCCACAGGGTCGCCCACCACCGCCTTCACGAGGCCCTTCTCGTCGAACTGCACCTGGAACTCAGACCAGCTGTCGCGCCAGTAGCGCCACACGGGTGCATCGAGGCTCGGGTTCTCGCTGGCCACCGGGTAGGCGATGGCCATCAGCACCTGCTCGCGCGTCATGCCGGGCATCACCTTGCCGGCGAGGATGGCGTCGCGGACTGCGGGCGGGAAGGCCGCCATCTTCTGCTTCGGGTCTTCGGTCACCACGTAGCGCTGCGCGAACGCGGGCAGCGGGATGTTGCGGCTGTAGTCGTTCTTGATGCGCTGCGGCTTGCCGGCGAGGTCCAGGCTGAACCAGCGGAAGTCGTAGGCCGTGATGCGCGCCGGCGTGCCCACCGCGACGATGCGCGTGCCCTGCTCGTCGTAGTTGATGTCGCTGATCGAGTCGCCGTAGGTGCGCATGTTGCAGCACAGGAAGCCGCTGACCAGAGGGCCGGGCGGCGGGGAGGGCCGCTGGGCATGGACGACGGACACGGGCACGACGGTGGCTGCCAGCAGGGCGGCAGCGGCAAGGCGCTTGAACATGGATTTCCCTCGGAGTTGTTGGTATTGCTGCGGGGGGCAGCGCGCGGATTCTAGGGTCGAACAGGCCGAAGGCGAAGGCACAATGCCCGGTTGCAGCTATCGAAAGCGTAGCAACAAGCTCCCGTTCAGGTTCCCGGTTCACAATGCGCACCCGGCCCCCTCGGCGGCCCCCCATTCCCAGACAGCCAGACAGCGCGAAAGAAAGAGCCCATCGATGGCGATCCAGTGGTTCCCCGGTCACATGTATTCGACCCAGAAGGCCATCACCGAACGGGTGAAGGACATCGACGTGGTCATCGAGCTGCTCGACGCGCGCCTGCCCGGCTCCAGCGCCAACCCGATGCTGGCCGAACTCACGGCCGGCCGGCCCACGCTCAAGGTGCTCAACAAGCAGGACCTGGCCGACCCCGCGCGCACCGTGCTCTGGCTGGCGCACTACAACGCGCTGCCCGCCACGCGCGCCATCGGCCTGGACGCGAGCCAGACCACGCCCGCGCAACAGCTCGTGAAGGCCTGCCACGAGCTGTCGCCCAACCGCGGCGGCATGGCCAAGCCGATGCGCGTGCTGATCTGCGGCATTCCCAACGTGGGCAAGTCCACCCTCATCAACACGCTCACCGGCGGGCGCAAGGCCAAGACCGGCGACGAGGCCGGCATCACCAAGCTCGAACAGCGCATCACGCTGGCCGACGACTTCTATCTTTGGGACACGCCCGGCATGCTGTGGCCGCGCATCATCGTGCCCAAGAGCGGCTACAACCTCGCGGCCAGCGGTGCGGTGGGGCGCAACGCCTTCGACGAGGAAGAGGTGGCGCTGGAACTGCTCAACTATCTCAAGATGCACTACGCCGCCGGCGTGGCCGCGCGCTTCAAGCTCGTGGAGCTCGACGCCGAGACCATGGCCAGCATGAAGGACGAGTCGCTGCTCGACACCATCGGCCGCAAGCGCGGCGCGCTGCTGGGCAAGGGCAAGGTCAACCTGCAGAAGGCGGCGGAGATCGTGATGCACGAGTTCCGCGCAGGCAACCTCGGGCGCGTCACGCTCGAAACGCCCGACGAGTTCGCGCTGTGGCTGGCCGATGGCCAGCGTGCCGACGCCGAGCGTGCTGCAAAGAAGGCGGCGCGCAAGCAAAAGGGCAAGCCGAAGCCCGAGACTGCGCCCGAACAGGACGCCTGAGGCCGCTACGGCAACGGCAGCAGCTCAGTCCAGCGCAAACAGCGCCCTGGCGGCCTCGTCGAGCGCGGCGACGCGGTGCGAATCGGAGCGCGGGCCGGCGGCCGCCAGCGCGCGCTGATACATCGCAAGGCGCGTGGCTGACACCGGCCGGCATAGCGGCCGCCCCGCCGTTTGCGCCACGCCGCGCCCGGGCACCACGTAGCGACCGGGGTTGAGCCGCGCGAAGCGGATGTACGCCTGCAGCGTGGGGAGCATGTCGGCATGCAGCGCGTCCATGCGCTTTTCCGCCTCCTTGCCGATCTGCGCGTAGCCCTTTGCGTCCTTCGTCACCGGCAGGCCGAGGATGTCGGCCATGTCGATCTCGAAATGCGTGAAGTCGCCGTAGGGGCGCTTGCAGTCGATGAGGAAGCTGAGCCAGTTCGCGCGCCGCAGCAGGCGGATGTGCTCGTCGGTCACGTCGAAGGCCGTGCGCTGCGCGAAGGGCGGCTCGAAGGTGTAGTGCCCGGCGACGAAGCTCGCATGCAGGAAGAAGGCGCTGGTCACGTTCACGAACCGGTCGAAGGCCGGCGAGCTGCCGCCGTCGAGCAGGTCTTCGTACTGTTCGAGCGACATGTCGGGCGGCACCATGCCCGGCGCGCCCGATTCGCAGTCGATCCACTCGGCCCGGCTGCGGCGGAACCAGTCGATGTCTGCCTGCGTGATTTCGATGCTGCCGGGCGAAGGCTGGGTCGGTGCGGAGGCGGCGGGCACGTTTTTCTGCTCGCAGCCCGTTGCGGCGAGCAGGGCGGACGCGGCGCAGGCGGCCGACAGGGCCAATGCATCCCGCCGATGGATCCATCTCACGTTGCTGTCTCCCGAAAAAAGCAATTCGACGCCCGAGGATGCCACGCCGGCCTGACACGGGCCTGAGGATGGCCCGGTGTAGGCTTGCCGGTCATCGACATCGCAAGGAGCGACATGACGCAAGCAGCGCAGGGCCAGGACGACAACGCTGGCGACGACGAAAACCTCTCGCCGGGCTGGGACGCCATCACCGCCGCACTGGAGCGCCTCTATCCAGGCCAGGAGCCGAAGCACTACGCCACCGTCCTCAAGTGGATGTTCGGCGGGCCCGATCCGCTCGACGGCGTGAGCGTGTGGAAGCGCATGGAGCCGGTGCCGCACTGGCACTACCTCAGCTATGGGCTCAGCGAGCTGTACGCCAAGGAATCGGGCGATGCCGACACCAGCGGCTACGGTTTCGAGCTGACTTTTCGCCTGGCCTGCGAGCCCGACGAGGCCGAGCCGCCCGCATGGGCCATCAACTTCCTGCAGAACCTCGCGCGCTACGTGTTCAAGAGCGGCAACGTGTTCGACGACGGCCACTGGATGACCGCCAACGGCCCCATCGCGCTGGAGCGCGAGACGCTGATCTGCTCGATGGGCTTCGTGTTCGACCCTGAGCTGCCGGCCATCGACACGCCGAACGGGCGCATGCGCTTTCTCCAGGTCGTCGGGCTGACGGAAGACGAGGAACGGGCATGCAAGCGCTGGGACACGCGCAAGCTGCTTGATGCGCTGCTGCCCGCGATGCCGCTGTGGGTGACCGACCTCGCGCGGCCTTCGCTGCTCGACGACCCCGAGGTGCGCCGGCGCGTGGAGGAGGGCGCGGCGCGCGACGGTTCGTCCAGCGGTTTTCTCTTCACCGACGTGCTCGGCTGGGAGACGAGCAAGCGGCTGCTGCGCGCGCCGGTCACCGAGATCACGGTCGGCGCACGCCAGGTCGACGAACTGGTCGCGCTGCTGCCGTTGCGGCTGCCCTTCGGCCGCGGGTTTCATTTTGCGAGCCGTGAGCGCGCGCTGGTCTTCGAGCACGGTGATGCCGACCGCGTGGCCGAGGAAGACGGCAAGCTGACATTGCACCTGAGCGACGCCACCGTGCGCGAACTGGCCCGCACGCTGAAGCCGGTCGCAGGCACGTACGAGATGCCCGGTTTCGGCGCCGTGCGCTGGAAGGTCCAGAAGACGACGATCAGGGATCCGCAGGGAAATGTGGTGCGCACCGTCGGCTGATTGCCGGTCGGCGCGATGGTGCAGCTGTCGCCGCTGTCGCCAATGCAACTGCACACGACCCCTTTCGTCACGCGTGTGACGGCGTTTGCCATGAGCGGTTCGTAGAGTGGATCGAACCACTTCTCACCCACTCGCAAAGGACACGCCATGCTCGAGATCGTCAAGGCCACCAACGCGGCCGCTTCCTTCAATCGCTGGGCCGGCATCGAGGCCACCCAGGCCGGCAACGGCGAGGCGGAACTGCGCATGAACTGGCGCGCGGAAGACATGGAGCAGTTCGCCGGCTTCCTTCATGCGGGGATGATCTCCGCGTTGCTCGACACCGTGAGCGGCTACGCGGCCGGCACGCTGGCGGGCCGCGTGATGACTTCGCACTTCTCGGTCAACTTCATGTCGCCCGCGGTGGGCAGTGCCTTCGTGGCGCGCGGGCGCGTGGCGAAGGCCGGGCGCAAGCAGGTGTTTGTCGCGTCTGAGCTCTATGCGCAGCCCGTAGGCAAGGGCGACGATGCGCTCAAGCTCGTGGCGACGGGGAATGCAATCCTCGTTCCCGTGGACGAGCTTCAGCTGAAGCCGCGCGCCTGAGCTTCAGCCCGAACAGCGGCCGCAGCACGTTGAAGCGGCGGATCAGCCCATCCGTCAGCGCCCAGCAGCCGAAAAGCGTCAACGCCACCAGCAGCGCGGGCTCGATCACCGGGCCGAGCGCGAGCGGAGCCAGCGCGGTCACGCCGACGATGATCAGCGTCTGGTGCAGCACGTACCACGGGTACACCGATTCGTTGGCCCAGCGCAGCCAGGGCCACGGGCGGTTCAGGTGGCGGTGGCCATGGCCGAGGATGGTGGCGACGGCCAGCCACAGGTAGAGCATGCGCAGGGTGTCCATCAGCGGGCCGGCGGCCGGGCCCTTCGCGCCGGTGCGCAGCGCGATGAAGATGGCGATCACCGCGACTGCCAGCGCGAGAGACACGCGGCGCAGCCGCTCCAGCTCTTTCCACACGCCGGTGTCCACGCCCATCCAGTAGCCGTAGAGAAACATCGTGAAGTAAAGGCTGTGCAGGTGGAAGTCGCGCACCAGGTTGTGCGTGGCCGGAAAGCGCGAGGCCAGCAGCATCGTGAAGACGAGCAGCGGCACCACAGGCAGCAACAGCAGCTTCCAGCCACGCAGGCCGTTGAAGCCGCGGCGCAGCCACTGGCCGGCGGCGGAGTTCCACAGCGGCAGCGTCAGCGCGACCAGCGCCGTGTAGGTAAAGAGGTAGGGCAGGTACCAGAGATGGTTCCAGGTGATGCCGAACTCCGCGCCATCGAAAGCCCGCTTCGGCCACGGCTCGGCCATCGACAGGTAGCGCAGCAGGAAGGCGCCGAAGCCCGGCGCCACCAGCCCGTTGGCCACGCCTTGCGCATAGGCCTGGTAGGGCACGATCACCGCCATGCCGAAGGCCAGCGGCAGCATCAGCCGCAGGCCCCGGCTGCGCAGCAGGCCCCAGGTGCCCTGGCCCCGGCTGAGGAAGCCGAGCGATACGCCGGAGACCAGGAAGACGAGATCCATGCGCCAGAGGTTCAGGATGCGCATCGGCCACTGCAGCCATTCGGCCGCATGCGGGCTCTTGAGGTGCCACGGCCAGTCGGCCACGTAGTACATGCCTACGTGATAGAGGATGACGAACAGGAAGGCCAGCGCGCGCAGGGCGTCGATGTCGTGGCGGCGATGGTCGGGCGGGAGAGTTGGTGTGGTCATCGGGGGCTCCTTGAAGCTGGAAGCGGCGATGCTCGGCCTCGTGTTCCCCGCGTGGCACGCCCGGGGGACGGATCGCCCGCGCTTTGTGACGAGCGGTGGCCCTGAGGGACGAAACTGGACGAAATTCGCCGCCCCAAGGCCCGTTTTCGGGAGAATCCCGGCCATGGGAGACCCCCGCAAGAACCTGTACGAGCGCTACGAGCCAGTCCGCCGCTACGTGGAGGTGGCGTTCTGGATCGTTCTGATGACGCTTCAGGCCGTGTTCAGCACGATGGTGGCGATCGTCGACGTGCGCACGCGCGCCGTGCCGCGGGCCAACTGGGAGGTTGCGACCTGGGAGGGTTCGAGCCACCTGGTGCTGTTGTTGCTGGTTCCGGCGCTGGTTGCCGTCGAGCGCCGGTTGTCGCCGCTGGTGCGCACCCACGTGCTGCGCTTCGTGGCCTGGCATGCGGTGGCGAGCGTGGTCTTCAGCGTGATCCACGTGGTGGGCATGTTCGGGCTGCGGGCGCTGGTCTATGCCATGGCCGGCGAGCGCTACGACTTCGGCGGCTGGGCCAGCCAGTGGGGCTACGAGTACCTGAAGGACGTGCGGGTGTACGCGAGCATCGTCTTCGGCATCTGGGCGTACCGGCTGTTCATGTTGCGGCTGCAGGGCGAGGCGCGGGTGCTCGATGCGCCCGAAGCACCGGCGGAGCCGGAGCCCGTCGAACCCGAAACCCCGCAGCCTGCGCGCCCCGAGCGCTTTCTGGTGCGCAAGCTGCGCCGCGAATTCCTCATCGCGGCTACCGACATCGACTGGCTCCAGGCCGAGGGCAACTACGTCGGCCTGCACGTCAACGGCCACGACTACCTGCTGCGCGCCACGCTGACCGACTTCCTGACCCAGCTCGACCCCGCCCGCTTCGTGCGCGTGCACCGCAGCCACGCCGTGAACCTGGGGCGTATCAAGGAAATCGAGCCGCTGGACGGTGGCGACGCCCGGCTGCACATGCACGACGGCACCACCGTGCCCTGCAGCCGCCGCTATCGGGACGCGCTGCGCGCCGGGGCGGGCTGATCCGGTGCATCGTGGGCTGAGTAAAGCCCACTATTGGTTCGCAACGCACCATCGAAGAGCTTTAGGCACCATTTTTGCTTCATTGGCCCGCCGCTTCGGGTGATTCGGGTGCGGCGCACCAATTCAAGCCAAAAATCAGCAAGAAGCTCCAATGGACGCACTCAAACAGGGCGCAGACGCGCTGTTCATCCTTCTCGGCGCCATCATGGTCCTGGCCATGCACGCCGGTTTTGCTTTTCTCGAACTGGGGACAGTGCGCAAGAAGAACCAGGTCAATGCGCTGGTGAAGATCCTGGTCGACTTCTCGGTCTCGACCATCGTGTATTTCCTGGTGGGCTATGGCGTGGCCTACGGCACGCATTTCTTCGTGAGCGCCACCGAACTGTCGGCAAGAAGCGGCTACGAGCTGGTGAAGTTCTTCTTCCTGCTCACCTTCGCGGCGGCCATCCCGGCCATCATTTCGGGCGGCATTGCCGAGCGCGCCAAGTTCTGGCCGCAGCTGATCGCCACAGCGGTGATCGTCGGCTTCGTCTACCCGCTGTACGAGGGCATCGCCTGGAACAAGCACTTCGGCATCCAGGGCTGGATTGCCTCGCTCACCGGCCATGAGTTCCATGACTTCGCGGGTTCGGTGGTGGTGCACGCGGTGGGCGGCTGGCTCGCGTTGCCGGCGGTGCTGCTGCTGGGCGCGCGGCGCAACCGCTACCGGGGCGACGGCTCGCTGAGCGCGCATCCGCCGTCGAACATTCCGTTCCTGGCGCTGGGCGCGTGGGTGCTGTGCGTAGGCTGGTTCGGCTTTAACGTGATGAGCGCGCAGAGCATCGACAAGATTTCGGGCCTGGTGGCCGTCAACTCGCTGATGGCGATGGTCGGCGGCACGCTGGTCGCGCTGGCCATGGGCAAGAACGACCCGGGCTTCGTCTACAACGGCCCGCTCGCGGGGCTCGTGGCCGTGTGCGCCGGCTCCGACCTGATGCACCCGCTGGGCGCGCTGGTGGTGGGCGGCGTGGCGGGCGCCATCTTCGTCAAGATGTTCACGCTCACGCAGAACAAATGGAAGATCGACGATGTGCTCGGCGTGTGGCCGCTGCACGGCCTGTGCGGCACCTGGGGCGGTATAGCGGCGGGCATCTTCGGCACGCAGGCGCTGGGCGGCATCGGCGGTGTGAACGTGTGGGCGCAGCTCATCGGCACCGTCATCGGCGTGGCATGGGCGGGGCTGGCGGGCGCGGCGGTGTACGGCGCGCTGAAGGCCTCGCTGGGGCTGCGGCTGTCGCAGGAGGAGGAGTACGACGGCGCCGATCTGTCGATTCACCACATCTCGGCCACGCCGGAGCGCGAGGTCAACTGGTAGTCACCAGTGCGGCAGGGCGGGTCTGTGTTTGCTTCGCGCAGGGCCGCTCAGCACGAACGCGCGCCCTGTAGCAAACTTGCCGGACCGCTTCGTTCCATTTTCTGACGCCCATGACCCAATCTCCCCCCGCCCTCGAAGTCCTCCCCCGCGACCTCTCCGCCTACCGCAAGGGCAACACCGGCGTCGACTACGTGCACCGCTTCGAGTCCGGCAAGCCCGGCCCGCACGTGCTGATCAACGCGCTCACGCACGGCAACGAGATCTGCGGCATGACGGCCGCCACCCACCTGCTCGACAACGACGTGCGCCCGAAGATCGGCACGCTCACAGTGAGTTTTGCCAACGTGGCAGCGTACGAGTCCTTCAACGAAGCTCTGCCCTTCGACAGCCGCCAGCTCGTGCACAACCTCAACCGCATCTGGTCGCCCGAGTGGCTCGATGGCACCGAAGACAGCCCCGAGCTGAGCCGTGCGCGCATCCTGCGTCCGGTGGTGGACGCGGCCGATCACATCCTCGACATCCATTCGACCAGCCAGCCCGTCGTGCCGTTCTGGGTGTACCCGGCGTTCGAGCGCAATGCCAAGGTCGCACTGGCCATCGGCCGCCCGTTGGTGCACCTCGTGATGCCCGACGGCCTGGGCTCGGGCACGCCGCTGATCCAGTACGGCAGCCACGGCGGCCCGGACGGCAAGGGCGTGGCGATGGTGGTCGAGTGCGGCCAGCACTTCCTGCGCTCCGCGTCGGAACTGGCCACAGCCGTCACCTACGACTTCCTTGCGTACTTCGGCCTTGTCGACAAGGACCCGGCCACGCCGCCGCCCGAACCGCAGCGGCGCTTTCAGCTGCTGCAGACGTATGTCATCAAGTCGGCGGACTTTGCGTTCGTGCGGCCGCTGATCGGCTTCGAGACCTTTGCGAAGGGCGAGTTGATCGCGACAAACGGCGACGAGGAAATCCGCGCGCTGTGCGACGACTGCACGATCTTCATGCCGGCGCAGCGCGCGATCGTGGGGCGCGAGGCTGTGTATCTGACCAAGCCGATTTGAGGCTGAGCCGGTCTCCTGTCTGCCTCAGGCCGCGATGAACAACGCCGGGTCCACCATCGCCCGGTTCAGCATCACAGACCAATGCAGGTGCGGCCCCGTCACCCGGCCGGTCGCGCCCACGGCGGCCAGCGGCTCGCCGGTCTTCAGCACGTCGCCGACCTTCACATCGACCCGGCTCAGATGGCAGTACATCGTCAGCAGGCCGCCACCATGGTCGAGCCACACGGTGCCGCCGTTGAAGAAATAGTCCCCCGTGTCGATCACCTTGCCGGGTAGCGGCGCCAGCACCGGCGTGCCTGTGCCCGCCGCGATGTCCATCCCGCTGTGCGGATTGCGCGACTGGCCGTTGAACACCCGGCGCAGGCCGAACGAACTTGAGCGGCGGCCCGGCACGGGCACGCGCATCTGCAGTGACGCATCCGCCCGCATGTCCGTGAGCGTGGCCATCACGGTGGCCTGGTGGTCGCGTTCGCGCTCGTAGCGGGCCTGGTCCTCGGGTGACAGGTCGACCGTGCGGGGCGCCACCGTCAGGCGTTGTTCGCGGTATTGCTTCGGAGCCACCGTGTAGGCGATCTGGCGCTCGGGCTTGCCTTCGGCGCGCATCGCGATGCTGGCCTCGCCGGGTTCGGCTGCGAGCGGAATGCCGACCAGTGCGGTCCATTCGATGGCGTCGCCCAGCACCAGCAGAGGCACGTCGCCCGCGAAGGCCTGAGGCCGCTTCGCCGATGGGCCGAGCGACAAGCGGGCCACGCCGCCCGGCACCTGGGACGCGTGTGGCCACACGCCGGGCTGCGCCGGTTGTTTCTTCGTCTTGGCCGGAGTTGCGGCGTTGGCGTGCGTTGCGGGCAATGCAAGCAAGCCGATGACGCCGAGCAGGGTGCTGCGGCGGTTCAGGACGACGGGAGCGAGATCGGGGATGTGCATGGAAGAGGCTTGAAGAATGAATGAAGGTTGTACGGCTGTTCGTGCGTCGCCGCGCCGGTTGTCTATTCGCGCCAGGTGCCCGGCGCCAGTCCGTCGAGCGTATGAGGCCCGATGGCGGCGCGGATCAGGCGCAGCGTTGGCAGCCCCACGGCCGCCGTCATGCGCCGCACCTGGCGGTTGCGGCCTTCGCTGATCGCCAGCTCCAGCCACGCGGTGGGAATGCTCTTGCGCTCGCGAATGGGTGGCTGTCGCTCCCACACTTCGGGTGGTGGGTCGAGCAGGCGTGCCCTCGCGGGGCGTGTGAGGCCGTCGTTGAGCTGCACGCCGCTGCGCAAGGAGGTGAGTGCCGCTTCGGTCGGCACGCCCTCCACCTGCACCCAGTAGATCTTCTCCATCTTGAAGCGCGGATCGGCGATGCGTGCCTGGAGCTTGCCGTCGTCGGTGAGCAGCAGCAGGCCCTCGCTGTCGGCATCGAGCCGGCCGGCGACGTAGACGTCAGGGATGTCGATGAAGTCTTTCAGGCCACGCCAGCGGCCCTCGGGCGTGAACTGGCTGAGTACGCCGTAAGGCTTGTTGAAGCGGATCAGGCGGGAAGAAGGGCTCGGAAAATTCATTGGCCGACAGGATAGCCCGGGTCTGTCCTGCAACATTCGATGGCCCTGGCGGCTCCAATCGGTTCATCACACAGGAGAACCTGGAATGACGATGCGAAGCTTCATCCATCTTGCCTGCGCCGCGATTGCAGGCCTTCTGCTGGCGGCGTGCAACAGCCCAGGCATCCGCGTGGGCGGCGCGCCCGAGGCGAGCGTCAAGAACTGTGTGGCTGCGGCTGCGCGCGAACTCAGGGTGCCGCCGGGCAGCATCGTCGCGGACAAGGGGACGACGCCGCGCGACGGCGTCTACACGATCAACCTGAAGGTCGGGCCGCAGGGCCGCTCCGCCGTGTGCACCACCGATGAGAACAGCGCGGTGATCGGCGTGGTCTACAAGCGGCCCGAATAAATAGCCAGGAACGACCGGGTTACTTGCCCCAGCTGTCCCGCATGCCGGCCGCGCGGTTGAACACCAGCTTGCCGTCCGTGCCGCCCTTCGAATCGCGCACGAAGTACCCGTGCCGCTCGAACTGGATCCCGACGCCCGGTTCGGCCTTGGCCAGCGAAGGCTCGACGAATGCCGAGCAGACTTCAAGGCTCTGCTTGTTCAGCTCGTCCAGCAGCTCGCCGCTGCCCGGGTTCGCTGCCGCGAACAGCCGCTCGTACAGCCGCACTTCGGCCTGCACTGCATCCGCAGCCGCCACCCAGGTGATGTTGCCCTTCACCTTGATCGCGTCCGCGCCCGGCGTGCCGCTCTTGGTGTCGGGCACCAGCGTGGCCTGCACTTCGACGAGCTTGCCGCTCGCATCCTTGGTGCCGCCGGTGCATTCGATGACGTGGCCGTACTTCAGCCGCACCTTGTTGCCGGGGAACAGGCGGAAGAAGCCCTTGGGCTGCACTTCTTCGTAGTCGGTGCGTTCGATCCACACCTCTCGGCCGAGCTTGAAGTCGCGCTTGCCCATTTCGGGATGGTGCGGGTGCACGGGCGCCGAGCAGTCGTCGAGCACGTCGTCGCCGCCCATCAGCTCGCCCCAGTTGGTGATGACGAGCTTGACCGGGTCGAGCACGGCCATGGCGCGCGGGGCGACGGGGTCGAGGGTGTCGCGCAGCGCGGCTTCGAGGCTGGCGTAGTCGATCCAGCCGCCCGACTTGGTGGTGCCGCTGCGCTCGCAGAACAGGCGCAGCGCCTCGGGCGTGTAGCCGCGGCGGCGCAGGCCGGCAATGGTGGGCATGCGCGGGTCGTCCCAGCCGTCGACGTATTTTTCTTCGACCAGCTGGCGCAGCTTGCGCTTGCTGGTGAGCACGTGGGTCACGTTGAGGCGCGCGAATTCGTACTGGCGCGGATGCGGGCTGGCGACGAGGCCGCCTTCGGCGAGGCGGTCGAGCAGCCAGTCGTAGAAGGGGCGCTGGTCTTCGAATTCCAGGGTGCAGATGGAGTGGGTGATCTGCTCCAGCGCATCTTCGATGGGGTGCGCGTAGGTGTACATCGGGTAGATGCACCACTTGTCGCCGGTGTTGTGGTGGGTGGCCCGGCGCACGCGGTACAGCGCGGGGTCGCGCATGTTGATGTTGGTGCTGGCCATGTCGATCCTGGCGCGCAGGATGGCGGCGCCGTCGGCCACCTGGCCGTCGCGCATGGCGCGGAAGCGCGCCAGGTTTTCTTCGGGCGTGCGGGTGCGGAAGGGGCTGTCGGTGCCGGGCGTGTTGAAGTCGCCGCGGTTCGCGCGCACTTCGTCGGCGGTTTGCTCGTCGACGTAGGCGAGGCCGGCGCCGATGAGGTATTCGGCGGCCTCGTACATGAAGTCGAAGTAGTCGCTTGCGAAGTATTCGTGCGGCTGCAGCGTGCCGGGGGCGCTGGGACGGTCGGCCAGGTAGGTTTCGTAGCCGAGCCACTTCACCGCGTCGCGGATGGAGTCGACGTATTCCTGGTCTTCCTTCTCGGGGTTGGTGTCGTCGAAGCGCAGGTGGCTCACGCCGCCGTATTCCTTGGCCAGCTCGAAATTGAGCCAGATGCTCTTGGCGTGGCCGATGTGCAGGTAGCCGTTGGGCTCGGGCGGAAAGCGCATGCGCACCTTGGCCGGATCGACCATGCCCTGGGCATGATGGGCGGCGTTGCCGGGCGAACCGCCCCATTTGCGGCCAGAATAGGCACCCTGTGCGAGGTCGTTCTCGATCACGTGGCGCAGGAAATTGCTCGGAGCAGCGGTCGTTTTGGCGCCGTTTTTGTCGGTCGGGGAGGTCATCGTTGCATTTTAGGGGTCACCCCCTATGAGTTACCTTTGGCAACGTTCTTCACATTGCCCGGTGCACCCCCTTTGCAATTGCCGCGTTCAATACACACATGGGCGGTTCACACCCGAACGCAGCCCACCGTAACAAGGAGTCCGAATCATGAGCCTCACACGTTCAACCTTCTTCAAATGGGCCGCCACAGGCGTCGTGGCAGCCGGTGCATTGTTTGCCGCCACTTCGGCCAGCGCCCGCAGCGACGTCAGCTGGTCCATCGGTGTCGGCGTTCCCGGCGTGGCTGTGGGCGTGGGCGGTCCGGCCTACTACCCGGCCCCGGTCTACGCGCCGCCGGCCCCTGTCTATTACGCCCCGCCAGCACCCGCCTACTACGCGCCGCCGCCGGTGTACTACCGTCCAGCCCCGGTCTACTACGCTCCGCCGGCGTATTACGGCCCGCGCTACTACGGTCGTGGCTACTACCGCGGCCATGGCCACTGGCGCTAAAACGCCACGGCATTCGTGACTGAATGAAAAAAGCCGGCCCCCGAAGGGGCCGGCTTTTTCTTTGGGTGCGCCTTGGCCGATTTCACATGGCGCGAAAGAGATGGGCGTACAGGCGGCTGACCGGAATCTTCTCCGCCCGCCCGCGCAGCATCAGATGAAGCTTGCCGGCCTCGTCGCGATGCACCGATTCGATGGCTGCGCTGCGCACCACCACCGCCCGGTGCACCTGCAAGAAGGTGTCGGCATCGAGCTGGGGCAGCAACTGCTTGAGCGGCGTGCGGATCAGGTATTCGTGCGTGGCGGTCAGCACGCGCAGGTATTTGTCAGCGGCCTCGAAGTACAGCACCTCGTCGATGGGCACCATGCGCACGGTGCTACCGCCGGCGTCGCTGGCGGCGATCATGCGCAGCGGGGCGGGGGCGGCCGCAGTTCCGGCACCGGCGGCCGTCAGCACCTGGCGCCATTGGGCGAGCGTCTGTTCTAGCGCCGCGTCAGCCAGGGCGGGCGTGGGCTCCGGTTGTCGCGCGGACAGCGCCTGCTGCAGCCGGCTCACGGTCTTGCGCAGGCGCTCGGGCTGCAGGGGCTTGAGCACGTAGTCGATGGCCTGCGCATCGAAGGCGCGGGTGGCGTATTCGTCATAAGCCGTCACGAACACCAGCTGCGGCATTGGCGCCTCGTCGGTGGGCCAGCAATCGGCCAGTTCGGCGGCGGCGCCGAGGCCGTCGAGACCGGGCATGCGGATGTCGAAGAACAGCACCTGCGGCAGCAGGCGCAGCGCCTCGCGCACGGCGCTGCGACCGTCGCCGGCGGTGGCGACGATCTGCAGTTCGGGCCAGACAGCGGCCAGTTCGGCCTTGAGGGCCTGCGCGAGCAGGGGCTCGTCTTCGGCGATGAGGGCGGTGGGGTTCATCTTGTCGCGGTTGTTGTGTCGTGTTCAGGCAGGCGTAGGGAAGCTCAGCGTGGCGCTGGTGCCGCCGCTGGGCGAGGGCGCCAGCTTCATGTGCCCCCGGTCGCCGTACATGGTGGCCAGCCGGTCGCGCACCTGCTCCAGCCCGAAACTGCTGCCTTCCGAAGGAGGCGCTGCATCAAGGCCCACGCCGGTGTCGCTCACCTCGATCACCAGCTGGCCCGCTTCCCTGCGGGCGCGTACGACGATCTCGCCGCCTTCCACCTTCGGCTCCAGCCCGTGGCGGATGCTGTTTTCCACCAGCGGCTGCAACAGCAGCGGCGGTACGGGCGCATCGCGCAGGTCTTCTGGCAGGTCGAGCGTGTAGTGCAGGCGTTCGCCCATGCGCACCGACATCAGTTCCAGGTAGTCGCCCAGCCGCTCGAACTCGGCCGACAGCGGATGCGACAACGCGCGCGAGCCGCTCAGCGTCATGCGCAGGTAGCTGTTGAGCCGGTCGAGCATGGCCACGGCGCGCGGCGGGTCGACGGTGATCAGCACGCGCAGGTTGGCCAGCGTGTTGAAGAGCATGTGCGGTTCCAGCTGCGTTTCGAGCAGCTTGAGCCGGGCCTCGGTGGCGTTGCGCTGCGCCAGGTCGATCTGGCTCTGCATGTGCTTGCTCTTGCCGAGGCTGTAGAAGAAGAAGCACATGCCGACCGTCGCGATGATGGTGATCGTGACGCCGGTGGCCAGCTTGTGGCCCTTGAATTCGAGAAAGTCGAATGCGGGTGCGCCGAACAAGGCGTCGCCGATGAGGTTGCCGACAAAGAAGCCGACGGCCGCGCCCGCTGCGATCAGGAGAAAGCCCCCCGGCCATCCGGGCCAGAGGTTTTCGCGGTGCCCGCTGATCAGGAGCCGGCCGCCGTCGATGAACAGCCAGCTCACGGTGCCGATCGACAGCGAATAGACCAGGTGGCCGGCCCAGTTGCCGCCGCCGGTGATGGTCATCACGGTGGCAATGAGGCAGCAGAAGACAGCGGTGATCAGGCCATGCCGCAGCATGGACTTCAGGTTTTCAGCCCTGAACCTTTGGTTGGTGGCAGCCTGGTCCAGGCTCACCCGCGGTCCCCGGCGTCCAGCGCGCGGCGTTCGCGCTCCACCAGCCTGTCGTAGAAGCCGCCGCCGGGCGCCACGAACCAGACGACGGCGCCGTGGATCAGCAGGCCCAGCCCCCAGCCCATGAGCGGGTACATCGCCCAGGTGCGGCCGTTTGCGGCCGAGATCGTGACGAGGCCCAGGTTGACCACCACGTAGACGAAGGCGTGGATGTACCAGCCCATCTTGGCGCCGGCGCGGCGGCGTGCGAGGCGCTCGACGTCGGAGCGGGAAGAGTTCGATGCAAGAGAAGTCATGACAGCTCCTTGTATTGGACAGGAATGAAATCGGAAGAGGCGGGCTGCGGCGACTGTGGCGGCGGTGCCGCCTGCAAGGCCGCGCGCTGCCGCAGCTCCTCGGTGGTGTCGCCGGGCCCGTCGGGCTTCCAGCCCGGCGGCTTCACGAGGTAGCCGACGAAGGCGCGCACCGAGCGGGCCGAGGCCAGGTCGCGCAACAGCGCGCGCCACTGGCTGAACTCGATCTCGAAGAGGTTGTGCGAAGTAATCGGGTTCACCAGCCCGTAGCGGCAGGGAAGGTCGGCGCGCTCCGGAATGTAGGTGCCGAACAGGCGGTCGAACACGATGAGCACGCCGCCGTAGTTGCCGTCCAGGTATTCCAGGTTCGAGGCGTGGTGCACGCGGTGGGCCGAGGGCGTGTTCAGCACCCATTCGAGCGGCCCGAGGCGCGGGATCCAGGTTGCGTGAATCCAGAACTGGTACAGCAGGTTCAGCGTGAGCATCAGCAGGATTACCCGCGGCGGCATGCCCAGCAGCGGCGCCAGCATGAAGAAGGCCAGCGTGCCGGTGAGGCGGCCGGTCCAGCCGAAGCGGTAGGCGGCCGACAGGTTCAGCTGGTTCGGCGAATGGTGGATGGAGTGGGTGCACCAGAACCAGCGCACCCGGTGCGCCGCGCGGTGGTACCAGTAATAGCAGAACTCCTGGCCGATGAAGCAGGCGGCCCAGCCGCTCCAGTGGTCCATCGGCAGGGTGAAGAGGCGGTGGTCATAGAACCAGTTCATCGCGCCGGTCCAGAAGGCCAGCGGCAGCAGCCAGCGCAACGGGTACTCGCGCACAAGAAAGTCGACCACCGAGACGCCGGCCGCCTTCCAGTCGTAGCTGCGCCAGCCGTTGCGCCAGGACAGCACGAGCGCCTCGGCAATGGAGGCGACGAGCACCACCGTGACGGAGATCTTGAGGATCAGCAAGAGCGCGTTCATGGTGGCGGGTCCTGGGTGAAAGTCGTGGCCGAGGGAATCTTAGGCCGCGCGGGCCGTGGCCGACATAGCGTCAGTGCGGATGGCCAGCTTCCACAGGCGCACCGCACGGGCCGCGAAGACACCGCTGAAGGCGCCGTACAGCACCGGGATCACGAGGCCGAAGGCGGCTTGCTGGCGCACCTCGGGGTGCATGGCCAGGGCCACGCCCACCACGTACTTGGTCAGGAAGATGCCCATCATGAGCATCAGCGGCACGGGGCTGCCGGCCACGTGGAAGCGGCGCTCTGTTGCGTCGTAGCGGGTGGTGTCGGGCAGCGGGCGTTGCAGCACCAGCGCCAGCATCACTACCGCGGCAGCGGCCCAGCCGAGCAGGGCGCCGAAGGAATCGCCGAAGACGGAGACCACGCCGTAGATCGACAGCGCGCCCATGGCCACCGGCATCAGCGTGACGCGGCTCAGGCTCACTTCGTTGGTGAGCAGCTGCTTGGCACCGAGCCACAGCAGCAGGAAGAACACGGCAAACACCCACTTGGGCGTGTGAAGGATGATTTGCATCAGCATGGTGGCGCTCCGTTGGAAGTGGAAGAAATCTTGAAGAAGAAGGGCGGAAGGGAATCGATGGAGTGGACTGTGCCGGCCCCCGCCCGCCCCAGCCACCGGCTTGCGACGGAATGCATGCATGCGGCGCGAATTGCAGCCGGGCGGCGTGAATTGCGGATGCCGTGCGGACAGCTTTACCGTCGCTTTACGGCGCAGCAAAGAGCGGGACTACCATTCCGCGCTGTACTACCCCGGTCCGCACCCCCTGCATCTTTCGCACGCACCGCCCATGGAACAAGAAAAACCACCCGAGCCTCTGCCTTCCACCGTCTCGCCAACACATCCGACGGTGCGCAGACGCCGGTGGGTGGGCGGGCTGCTGACCCTGCTGCTGCTCGTGGCGCTGGGCGCGGGCGCCTGGTATCTGATCCAGCGGTCGAAGACGCCCGCGGCCGGCCCCGGTGGCGCTCCTGGCGCTGGCCGGCAGGGTGGTGGGCCGGGCGGCCCGGGTGGGCGCGGCGGCGGCGGGGCCTCCAGCACGGTCGGCGTTGCCACGGCCAGGCAGGCCGACATCCCGGTGCAGCTCGAGGCGCTGGGCACCGTCACGCCGCTGGCCAACGTGATCGTGCAGCCGCAGGTGTCGGGCGTGCTCACGGCCGTGCTCTTCCAGGAAGGGCAGATGGTCAAGAAGGGCGACGTGCTCGCCACCATCGACCCGCAGCCGTTCCAGAACGCGCTGGGGCAGGCCAGCGGGGCGCGGCAGCGCGACGAGGCGCAGCTGGCGGCGGCGCGCGTCACGCTGCAGCGCTACCAGACCCTGCTGGGGCAGGACTCCATCGCCCGGCAGGACGTCGACACGCAGGCTGCGCTGGTCAAGCAGCTCGAAGGCACAGTGGCCATCGACCGCGCCAACGAGAACACGGCCAAGCTCAACCTGGCCTGGAGCCGCATCACCGCGCCGGTGAGCGGGCGCATCGGCCTGCGGCCGGTGGACGGGGGCAACTACATCTCCACCGGCACCACCAACGGCATTGCGACCATCACGCAGATCGCGCCCATCGACGTCGAATTCGCCATTCCGCAAGACCGCGTGCCCGAAGTGCAGGAGCGCCTCGCCCAGGGCGCCAAGCTCGACGCCACCGCCTTCGACCGCACGCGCACGCGCCAACTTGCGAACGGCGCCTTCTCCACGCTCGACAACCTGGTCGACACCGCCACCGGCACCGTCAAGGCCAAGGCCCGCTTCGCCAATGCCGACAGCGCGCTGTTCCCGAACCAGTTCGTCAACCTGCGGCTGCTGCTGCGCACCGTGGCCAGCGCGGTGGTGGTGCCGGTCACGGCGCTGCGCCACGGCCCCAATGGCGACTACGTGTATGTGCTGAACGAAGACAACACGGTGTCGCAGCGCCCGGTGACACGCGGCGAATCGAGTGTGGACAACGTGGCGATCATGTCGGGCCTGAAGGCCGGCGAGCAGGTCGTGACCGAAGGCGGCGACCGGCTGAAGGACGGCGCGCGCGTACAGACCCAGGTCGAACGCCCGGCCGGTGCGGCGTCGGCGCCCGCGAGCGGTTCGCGCCGTGGACAACACCGTCAAGGCGGCGCGGCGGCACCGAAGGGCGGCGCATCAGGTGCGTCAGGTGCATCGGGCCCGGCTGCTGCCGCTCCCGCAGCGGAACCCGCAACACCCGCCAAGCTCCCGACCGCCGAGCAGCGCCAGCGCATGCTCGACGCCGCCAAGGACGACCCGCAGCAACTGGAGCGCCGCAAGCGCTTTCTTGAAGCACTGGACCGTGGCGACCCGGCGGCACTGGAGCGCTGGCAGCGCATGTCCGAAGGCGGTGGCGAAGGTGGCCAGGGCGGGCGTCGCCCATGAGCGGTCGCAGCTGCAGCCGTAGCGCGGAGGCCGTCCGGTGAACCCGTCACGTCCGTTCATCCTGCGGCCGGTGGCGACTTCGCTGCTGATGGTCGCCATCGTGCTGGCCGGCCTGGTGGCGTTCCGCTTCCTGCCGCTGTCGGCATTGCCGCAGGTCGACTACCCGACCATCCAGGTGCAGACGCTCTACCCCGGGGGCAGCCCCGAGGTCATGAGCAACACCGTCACCGCGCCGCTGGAACGCCAGTTCGGCCAGATGTCGGGGCTCGACCGCATGAGCTCGACCAGCGCCGCGGGCGTGTCGATCATCACGCTGCAGTTCTCGCTGGGCCAGACGCTCGACGTGGCCGAGCAGGAAGTGCAGGCCGCCATCAACGCCGGCGGCTCGCTGCTGCCGGCCGACCTGCCGGCGCCGCCCGTGTACGCCAAGGTCAACCCGGCCGACGCGCCGGTGCTCACGCTTTCGATCACGTCCGACACTCTGCCGCTCACCGAGGTGCAGAACCTCGTCAACACCCGGCTCGCGCAGAAGATCAGCCAGGTCTCGGGCGTGGGGCTGGTCTCGCTCAGCGGCGGGCAGCGCCCGGCGGTGCGCATCCAGGCCAACACGCAGGCGCTGGCAGCCAACGGCATCGGGCTCGACACGCTGCGCACGGCCATCTCGGCAGCCAACTCCAACGGCGCCAAGGGCAGCTTCGACGGTCCCAAGCGCGCCTACACCATCAACTCGAACGACCAGCTGCTCACGGTCGACGACTACAAGAACCTCATCGTCACGTACAAGAACGGCGCGCCGATCCGCATGGTCGACGTGGCGCAGGTGGTCAACAGCGCCGAGAACAACCAGCTGAGCGCCTGGGCCGGCAACAAGGCCGACGGCACCAACAAGCTGTCGCCCGCGATCATCATGAACGTGCAGCGCCAGCCGGGCGCCAACGTGATCGCCACCGTCGATGCCATCAAGAAGCAGCTGCCCGAGCTGCAGACCGGCTTGCCCGCAGGGCTGAAGATCGAGGTGCTCAGCGATCGCACGGCCGGCATCCGCGCGTCGGTCCAGCACGTCGAGATGGAACTGGTGCTGGCCGTGGTGCTGGTGGTGCTGGTGATCTTCGCCTTCCTGGGGAGCCTGCGCGCCACCGTCATCGCAAGCATTGCGGTGCCCATCTCGCTCATCGGCACCTTCGGGCTGATGTACCTGCTGGGCTACAGCCTGAACAACCTGAGCCTGATGGCGCTGACCATTGCCACCGGCTTCGTGGTGGACGACGCGATCGTGATGATCGAAAACATCGCGCGCTACATCGAAGAGGGCGAAAAACCGCTGCAGGCCGCGTTCAAGGGCGCGACGCAGATCGGCTTCACCATCATCTCGCTGACCGTGTCGCTCATCGCGGTGCTGATTCCGCTGCTCTTCATGGGTGACGTGGTGGGCCGCCTGTTCCGTGAGTTCGCGGTGACGCTGGCCATCACCATCCTGATCTCGGCCGTGGTGTCGCTCACGCTGGTGCCGATGATGTCGGCGCGCTGGCTCAAGCACGAAGAAAAGAAAGACCCGGCCGGCCATGGCTTCGGCGCGCGCGCGCAGCGTTTCTTCAGCGGCGTGATGGAGCGTTACGACCGCTCGCTGCACTGGGTGATCGAGCACCAGCCGCTCACGCTGCTGGTCGCGCTGCTGACCATGGTGCTGACGGTGGTGCTGTATCTCACGATCCCGAAGGGCCTGTTCCCCACGCAGGACACCGGCCAGCTGCAGGCCCGCGTGCAGGCCGCGCAGGACGTGTCCTTCGACCGCATGTCGCAGCTGCAACTGCAGGCGGCGCAGGCCATTCTCGATGACCCCGAGGTCGAGAACCTCAGCTCCTTCGTCGGCGTGGACGCGGCCAACAACACCATGCTGCACACCGGCAGCATGCTCATCAACCTGACGAAGAGCCGCGGCAACCAGCAGGACGTGATGGACAGGCTGCGCGAGCGCGTGCGGCAGGTGGCCGGCGTCACGCTGTACCTGCAGCCCACGCAAGACCTGACCATCGACGCCGAGACCGGCCCGACCGAGTACCGCGTGTCGCTGGAGGGCGTGGACAGCGCCGCGATCACCGAGTGGATGAAGAAGCTCGTGGCGAAGCTGCAGACATCGGACAAGGTGCGCAACGTGAGCAGCGATGCCGGCGCGCAAGGTCTGGCTGCATTCGTCAACGTGAACCGCGACACCGCGGCGCGGCTGTCGATCACGGCGAGCACGGTGGACGACGCGCTCTACAGCGCCTTCGGCCAGCGCATCGTGTCGACGATCTTCACCGAGACAAACCAGTACCGGGTGATTCTCGAAGCGCGTCCCGGCATGGTGAATACGCCGCAGACGCTGGGGCAGCTGAGCCTGATCGCCGGCTCCGGCACCGCGACGCCGCTGTCCGCGATTGCGGACATCACCGAGCAGCAGGCGCCGCTGCAGATCACGCATGTGGCGCAGTACCCGGCGAGCACGCTGAACTTCGATACGGCGCCCGGGGTTTCGCTTGGGTCTTCGGTCGATGCGATCAGGGCGGCTGCGAAGGAGATCGGGCTGCCCAGCAGCGTGACGATGACCTTCCTGGGGGCTTCAGGGGCGTACGAGAAGTCGCTGTCTAACCAGTTGTGGCTGATTCTGGCGGCGGTGGTTTGCGTGTACATCGTGCTGGGGGTGCTGTACGAGAGCTACGTGCATCCGCTGACTATCTTGTCTACGCTGCCTTCGGCCGGGGTCGGGGCCTTGCTTGCCTTGATGATCACCGGCAATGACCTTGGGGTGATCGGGATCATCGGGATCATTCTGCTGATCGGCATCGTGAAGAAGAACGCGATCATGATGATCGACTTTGCTATCGATGCTGAGCGGACTCAGGGGAAGTCTCCTCGGGAGGCTATTCATCAGGCTGCTTTGTTGCGGTTTCGGCCTATCTTGATGACTACGCTGGCTGCCTTGTTTGCGGCCGTTCCCCTGATGCTGAGCTTCGGCGAAGGTGCTGAATTGCGGCGTCCGTTGGGGTTGGCGATTTTTGGGGGGTTGATCGTCAGCCAACTGCTTACCCTGTTCACTACGCCTGTTATCTACCTTGCGTTTGATCGGTTGGGTGGGGGGAGCTCCCGGCGGGCTGCGGTTGAGGAGGAAGCGGTTTGAGCCGGTTTGCTTCCTGCTGTCTTGATTGCGTTCCGGGGCCGGGACTCGCCCCGGCGGGCGACCTACTTTTCTTTGCTTCGCCAAAGAAAAGTAGGCAAAAGAAAGGCGACCCCACTGTCTGCGACCCCTTCGCTTTGCGAAGGGGCAACCTACGGTGCTCGCGTTTCGCGGGGTCTCGCCCAAACTCGCTTCGCTCAGACAAGGGCGAGCCCTTATCCGCGAAACGCTGCGCTCCTCGGCGCAGCCAGAGGGGAGGGGAAAGCGCACGGGCCTTTGCTTCGCTCGGCCTGGTATTGGCTGTTGGAAGCTCAGAGGCCGAGCGCAGCGATGGCCTGTTCGAAATCCCTTCTGGCTGCGCCGAGGAGCGCAGACGCAGGAGGGATCAGGGCCGCAGCTGTCTGAGCGGAACGAAGTGCAGCGAGTTCTGCGGACCCCCTCCGGAGTCGAGCACCGCAGGTTGCCCGAAGCGAAGCGTAGGGACGCAGACAGCAGGGTCGCCTTTTCTTTGCTTACTTTCTTTTGGCGAAGCAAAAGAAAGTAGCTCGCCCGCCGGGGCGAGACCCGGCCTCCGCCCTCCGCAAGGAGAGCCGCGATGAATCTCTCATTGCCTTTCGTCCGCCGCCCTATAGGCACAGTCCTGCTAACCATCGGTGTAGCACTGGCAGGCATTGCAGCATTCTTTGTGCTGCCAGTTTCGCCACTCCCCCAGGTCGACTACCCAGTAATCTCAGTACGCGCATCGATCCCGGGCGCGAGCCCTGAAACGATGGCAACCAGCGTAGCAACCCCGCTGGAGCGCCACCTGGGCACCATCGCAGGCGTCAACGAAATGACGTCCACCAGCTCGGTAGGCTCCGCCCGAGTCACCCTGCAATTCGACCTGAGCCGCAACATCGACGGCGCCGCCAGAGAAGTGCAGGCCGCCATCAACGCCAGCCGCGTCGATCTGCCCGCCACACTGAGAAGCAACCCGACCTACCGCAAGGCCAACCCCGCCGCCTCGCCGGTCATTATCCTGGCCCTCACGTCCAAGACCAAGACCCCGGGCCAGATCTACGACGCAGTCTCGAACATCGTCAGCCAGCGCCTGTCCCAGGTAGATGGCGTGGGCGACGTCGAAATCGGCGGTGGCTCGCTCCCGGCCGTGCGCATCGAACTGCTGCCGTTCGCGCTCAGCCGCTACGGCATCAGCACCGAAGACGTGCGCGCCGCCATCCAGGCCTCCAACGCCAACCGCCCCAAGGGCATGGTCCAGGGCGAGGGCCGCAAGCTGCAGATCTACACGCAGACACCGGCCCTGCGCGCCAGCGACTACGCACCGATGGTCATCGCCTGGCGCAACGGCGCGGCCGTGCGGCTGCAGGACGTGGCCGAGGTGGTCGACGGCGTGGAAGACACGCGCACGCTCGGCCTGTTCAACGGCGAGCCCGCGATCATCGTGCTGATCACGCGGCAGCCCTCGGCCAACATCATCGAGACCGTCGACAGCGTGCGCGCGCTGCTGCCCGAGCTGCAGGCTCAGCTGCCGCCCGACGTCACGCTGCAGGTGGCGTCGGACAGCACCAACTCCATCCGCGGCTCGCTGCGCGAGGTCGAGCTCACGCTGGTCATCTCGGTCATCCTGGTGGTGCTGGTGGTCAGCCTGTTCCTGCGCAGTGTGCGCGCGACCATCGTGCCTGCAGTGGCCACGGTGGCGGCGCTGCTGGGCACTTTCGGGGTCATGTACCTGCTGGGCTTCAGCCTGAACAACCTGAGCCTGATGGCGCTCACGGTGGCCACCGGCTTCGTGGTGGACGACGCGATCGTGGTGCTCGAAAACACCAGCCGGCACATCGAGTCGGGCATGACGCGCATGAAGGCGGCGCTGCTGGGCGCGAAGGAAGTGGGCTTCACCGTGCTGTCGATCAGCGTGTCGCTGGTGGCGGTGTTCATTCCGCTGCTGTTCATGGGCGGGCAGGTCGGCCGGCTGTTCCGCGAGTTCGCGGTAACGCTGTCGGCGGCGGTGATGATCTCGCTCGTCATCTCGCTGACCACCACGCCCATGATGTGCGCGTGGCTGCTCAAGCCCGGTGGCGAGCACGACAAGAGCAAGCCGCAGGGCCGCTTCGGTCGCATGGCTGCAAGCAGTTACGACTGGGTGCTCAAGCGCTACGAGACCAGCCTCGACTGGGCGCTCGACAGCAAGGCGCTGGTCATGCTGATCCTGGTGGCGGTGGTCGGGCTCAATGTGTATCTCTTCAGCGCCGCACCCAAGGGCTTCTTCCCGCAGCAGGACAGCGGGCAGCTCAACGGCGGCCTGCGCGCGGACCAGAGCATTTCGTCGCAGGCGCTGGCCGCCAAGCTGCGGCAGGTGGTCGACATCATCCGCAAGGACGAGGCGGTCGACACCGTGGTCGGCTTCACCGGCGCGGGCCGGGCAGGGGGCGGCTTCATGTTCGTCAACCTGAAGCCGGCCAACCAGCGCAAGGACAGCGGCCTGGCCGTGATCGCGCGGCTGCGGCCACAGCTCAACGAGGTGACCGGCCTGCGCGTGTTCCTGGGAACGGTGCAGGACGTGCGCTCGGGCGGCCGCGCCAGCAATTCCACCTACCAGTACACGCTCAAGAGCGATTCCCTTGCCGATCTGCGCACCTGGGCCCTGAAGCTGTCCGACGAGCTGAAGATGCAGCCGGTGCTGACCGACATCGACACCGACCAGGACGAGAACGGCGTGGAGACGGTGGCCAAGGTCGACCCCGACAGCGCACGCCGGCTGGGCCTTACTTCCACAGCCGTCGACAACGCGCTCTACAACGCCTTCGGGCAGCGGCAGGTGGCGACCATCTACACCGAGCTGAACCAGTACCACGTGGTGATGGAGTGGGCGCCGCGCTACTCGCGCAGTCCCAATGCCTTGAGCGACGTGTACGTGCCGGCCACCAAGACGACGGTGGTGGCGGGCCAGACCGTGACCACGCAGGTGGCGGCGAGCACCACGACGTCGACGAGTTCAAGTTCGTCGTCGTCCTCGAGCACGGCCAGCAGCAGCACCTCCGTGCCGGTGTCGGCCAACGCGGGCCTGCGCAGCGCATCGACCGGCAACGTGCTGAGCAACACGGCCACTGCGCTCGTGCCGCTGTCGGCGGTGGCGAAGTTCGAAGAGCAATCGGTCGCCACCTCGGTGAGCCATGAAGATGGCGAACTGGCGACCACCATCTCGTTCAACCTCGCCGAAGGCGCGAACCTCGGCGATGCGCGCGAGGCCATTGCCAAGGCCGAGGCCAACATCGCGATGCCCACCAACGTGCGCGGCGCCTTCGCCGGCACTGCGGCCAGCGCGCAGCAGTCGCAGGGCCAGCAGGCCATCTTGATCTTGGCCGCGCTGATCGTGATCTACATCGTGCTGGGCATCCTGTACGAGAGCCTGGTGCATCCGATCACCGTGCTGTCGACGCTGCCGTCGGCTGGCGTGGGCGCGGTGCTGGCGCTGCTGATGTTCCGCATGGAGTTCTCGATCATTGCGCTGATCGGCGTGTTCCTGCTGATCGGCATCGTGAAGAAGAACGCCATTCTGATCATCGACTTCGCGCTGGAGGCCGAGCGCTCGCGCGGGCTCTCGCCGCTGGAGGCGGTGCGCGAGGCCTGCCTGCTGCGCTTCCGCCCGATCCTGATGACCACGCTGGCGGCCGCACTGGGCGCGCTGCCGCTGGCCATCGGCTTCGGGGAGGGGGCCGAGCTGCGCCGGCCGCTGGGCGTGGCCATCATCGGCGGGCTGATCGCCAGCCAGCTGCTGACCCTGCTGACGACGCCGGTCGTCTATCTGCTGCTCGACAAATTGCGCCGCCGCGGCAAGAACGAACACGAACTGAGCCGGGTCGCGCCAGCTTGAGAACAACACCGCCATGAACGCACTGCTTTCCTTTTCCTCCTTCCGCGCGAGCCGCTTCCCGCTCTCGGCACTCGCTCTGGCTGCTGTGCTCGCCGGCTGCTCCGTCGGCCCGCGCTACGAACAGCCGACCACCGCAGCTTCCGTCAACTGGAAGGAGCAGAGGACCGCCGAAGGCTGGCTGCCCGCCGCGCCGGCCGATGCGCTCGACCGCGGCGAATGGTGGAAGCTGTTCGGCGATGCCACGCTCGACGAACTGGCGGGCCGCGTGCAGGTGTCGAACCAGAACATCGCCGCGGCGGTGGCCAACTACTCGCAGGCCCAGGCGCTGGTGCGCGGCGAGCGGGCGGCGCTGTTCCCGTCGGTGTCGCTGGACGGCAGCGGCAAGCGCTCCGGCACGGTGGGCGGCAGCAGCACGTCGAGTCCGTCGAATGCCTTCTCGGCCACGCTGGGCGCCAGCTGGACGCCGGATGTGTGGGGCCGCTTGCGCGAAGCCGTGAGCAGCGCCCAGGCCAATGCCCAGGCGAGCGAGGCCGACTTGGCCGCGGCGCGCCTGTCGGCCATCGGCGACTTGGCCACCAACTACTTTTCGCTGCGCGAGGCCGACACGGAGATCGTGCTGCTCGACGAAACCATCCAGGGCTACCAGCGCGCCTTCGAGATCACGAGCAACCGCTATCAGGCCGGCATTGCCGCGCAGACCGATGTGCTGCAGGCGCAGACGCAGCTTGTCAACGCCAAGGCCGAGCGCGTGGGCCTGCAGCGCACGCGCGCCACCTACGAGCACGCGATTGCCGCGTTGCTGGGCGTGGCGCCGGCCGACTTCAGCCTGCCGGCCGCGCAATGGACGCCCGTGGTGCCCGGCGTGCCGCTCGGCGTGCCCTCGACGCTGCTGCAGCGCCGACCCGACATCGCGGCCGCCGAGCGCAGCGTGGCGGCGGCCAATTCGCAGATCGGCATTGCGCGCGCAGCCTACTTTCCGAACATCGGCCTCACGGCCTCGGTCGGCAGCAGCGCCAGCCGCGTGAAGGACCTGTTCAGCTCGGCCAACTCGCTGTGGTCGCTGGGCTTCTCGGTGGCGCAGGTGGTGTTCGATGCGGGCGCCATCGCGGCCAACGTCGATTCGGCCAAGGCCTCCTACGAGTCGAGCGTGGCGCGCTATCGGCAGACCGTGCTCACGGCTTTCCAGGCCGTGGAAGACCAGCTCACCGCGAGCGCGACGCTCGCCGAGCAGGAGGGCTTCCGCCGCGAGGCCTCGGCTGCGGCCGACAAGACCGAGCAGCAGTTGCTGAACCGCTATCGCGCCGCGCAGGTGAGCTACACCGACGTGGTCACCGCACAGGCCGCCGCGCTGAGCGCGCGGCGCACGCTTGTGCAGCTGCAGGTCAGTCGCCAGACCACGGCCATCGCGCTGATCCAGGCGATGGGCGGGGGCTGGCAGGCTGGGTGGATGGGCGATGGCAACAACGCCAAAGCGGACGCGGCAGCACCGCAACCCGCCGCTTCGCGCACGCAGTAAGCGGCTGATCGATATGAAGGACGGGCACTGGGCCCATCCTCAGGCCCGGCGCTCAGGTCAATGCGCCGGACGGTCGCTGATGTTGCCCAGATAGTCCTTGTCGGTCACCAGCACCCAGAGCGCCAGCACGAGGATCACCGCGGCGACGAGCACCGCATTGACCATCGCCGTCTCGACGCCACGGAAGCCGACCACCCAGGGCGATATCGCGAGCCAGGCCGCCAGCGCGACCTCGGTCCATTCTTCCCACTGTCGGGGCACGAAGGTCGCACCGAGCGCCACCGCGCCGAGCACGATGCCGGTCGCCACCATCGTCCACATGGCGGGCGTCAAGTCCGAAAAGCCCAGGACCCAGGGCGAGACGATCAGCCAGGCGCCGGCGACGGCGTTGACGGGGTCTTGCCAATGCTTCACTTGCTTCATGGTCATTACCTCCTGTCGCGACAAGGCGCCGCGACAAGCGGTTTGACTTGCGCTGGCAGGGGAGGGTTCCGGGCCCTACTAGAGTGGCAACTCCAATGTTTCCCACTTGCGCAGCATGGTCACCTGCCGGCGGAGATAGTCGGTCGGTATGGTCTGGGAGCCCCAGACAGGAACCCGTCCTGCGCACTCTCCCAGCAGCCAGATCTGCCGCACCGCCATGAAGCGTGCGACGGCGGCGAGGTCGGCATCGGCGACAGGCCGGGCCTCGCGATAGGCGGATATGAAGTTCCGCCACTGCCCCGTTGCCTTGTCGCTCAGTACGCCATCGGGCGTGCGCGGATGCAGGCTCCACGGATAGACCGCCAGTTCATAGGCCAGGTAGCCGGGGCCTGCCTCGTCGAAGTCGAAGAACACCGCCTCGTGCTGCTCCTGCGCACCGCGCACGATGAAGTTGTTGCTGCCGTGCGCGTCGCCGTGGCACAGCACGCGGCTGAGCTCGCCCAATGCCAGGACGTCGCTGTGCAGCCGCTGGCCCAGCCTCTCGAATTGCGGGCGCAACTCGGCGGTCATGGTCGGAGCGTGCAGCAGGCCTTGCAGGGGGCGCAGCAGCAGGTAGTCCAGGTCCAGGTGATAGCTGCTGGCCGGCCCCTGGTAGCTTTCGCCAGCGATGTGCAAGGCGGCCAGTCCGTGCGCAAAGGCTCCGATGTCATCGGCCGAATCGCCGGTGAACTCTCCGTCCAGATACTCGAACAGCATCAGCGCCCGGGAGCCCTCTGGTAGCGACACGTGGATGGCGACTTCACCGTCCGCGGTGGGCAGGCAACGGGATACGGGGCATCCGGCCTGCGCCCAATGCTGCAGCGCGGCTGATTCGAACAGCATGTTGGGGCCGCCTCGGGGCCGCTCGGCGCAGAGCCGCGCCACGGCACGTCGCCCGCTGGCAAAGCTCAGCCGATAGACTTGATTGAAGCTGCGCCGCAGGAACTCGCTCTCGACCACTTCGCCCAGGCCGTAGTGCACCTGAACGAGCTTCGCAATGCTTGCCGCCGTCGGCGTGGATTGCGCGATTTCCAGATTCATCTGGCGTCCCTAGGGAAAAAGGGCGCGATTATGCAGGTCGGCCGGCAAACGGACTCAAAGCTGTACCCCCAGGAGATCGTCGATGCGCAACATTGCCAGGTACTGGATCGCGGGCTTTCTCTTCCTGATTGCGCTGGTTTTGCCAGCCCAGGCGCAGACCACGCAGAAGGTGGTCGACATTCCCACCCGGCCAGGCGTAACGCAGCGGATGCTCGTGCTGTCGCCGCCAGCGACAAGGGCTGCCGTGATCCTGCTCGCAGGCGGGCACGGCGGGCTGCAGATCTTTCCCAATGGCTCGTTCAACTGGGGCGCCGGGAATTTTCTCGTTCGCACGCGGCAGCTGTTTGCGGACCAAGGGCTCATGGTCGCCGTCGTCGATGCTCCGTCCGACCGACTGAGTCCACCCTACCTCAGCGGTTTTCGCCAGAAGCCGGAGCATGCGGCCGACCTCAAGGCGGTCATTGCGTGGATGCGAGAGCAATCCAGGGTGCCTGTGTGGCTTGTGGGCACCAGCCGGGGTACGCAGTCCGCGGCATACGTCGCGACCGAGCTCGCGGGCCCTGAAGGGCCGGACGGCATCGTGCTGAGCTCGACCATCCTCACCGACGACCGGGGACGGCCCGTTCCGGCAATGCCGCTGGAAAAGATCCGGGTTCCCGTTCTCGTCGTCCATCACGAGCAGGATGGTTGCGCGCTCTGCGCGTTTGCCAACGTGCCCGTCCTCATGGGAAAGCTCGAGAACTCGCCGAGGAAGGCGCTGCTGAGCTTCAAGGGCGGGGAGAACAGGGGCGACCCGTGCGAGGCCATGGCGTATCACGGCTTCAACGGGCTCGATCGCGAGGTTGTTCCGCAGATCGCCGACTGGATCATTGCCAGATAGGCAGGCTGTCCGGAAGGGCTACCGGGGGCGGGTTAACGCGTACAGCTGAAGAGAAGTTTACAAAAGTTAATAAATTTGAAGTAATCATCGAAAAAGTCCCGGAATAAAATTTTTACGGAAATCGGGGATATGAAGCTTTTGTACGCGGCCGTACCATCCGCGCGACCCGCTTCCGGCGCCCCCTAGTTCCCGACTTTCGATGACCCCCCCAGACCCCTCTCGGACACGAGCGTTGTCCGTGGCCGACACGCTGCGCAATCGCATCTTCGATGGTGTGATTGCCCCTGGCTCCCATTTGATGGAGATCTCGCTCGCCAACGAGCTTGGCGTGTCGCGCACTCCTGTGCGCGGCGCCATGGCGCGGCTGGCCGACGAGGGGCTGCTGTTGTATCTGCCCAACAAGGGCTTCCAGGTGCGCCGCTTCAACGCCAAGGACGTGTTCGACGCCTTCAGCGTGCGTGCCACGCTGGAGGGCATGTGCTGCCGCCTGATCAGCGAGCGCGGTCTCGAAGGCGGAGCCCTGGCGCAACTGACGGCCATGCTCGACGAGCAGTACGAAGTGCTGCACGGCAGGGGCGAATGGACTGACGTCCGGGCCGAGTGCTGGCAGGACCTGAACCAGGCCTTTCACCGCAAGCTGCTGACACTGGCGGACAACCGCTGGCTGACCGAGGCGGTGCAGCGAGCCAGCCAGTTGCCGATCATCTTCGACAGCAAGCTGCGTCCGCACAACCGCGATGCGTCCATGCAGCTGTACCGCCACGAGCAGGCTCTGCAGGCGCTGGAAGAGCACTGCCGCATCGTCGAAGCGCTGGGCCGGCAGGAAGCCTCCGGCGCCGAAACCGCCATGCGCGACCACATCATCGCCAACCGCGACCTGCTGGTGCTTCACCTGAGCCAGCAGGCCGCCGGCCGCACCCGGGCGCTGATCTGAGCTCCTGGCCCTAGCCGCCGCGCGCCGCCGGCGGCGTGAGGTAGGCCCCCGATTCGAACAGCTGCGCCTCCGCCTGGTCGATGCGCCGGATCACCGGCTTGCCCGCGCGACTGGCCAGCAACTCGACCAGCGCTTCCGTCACCGCCACCCCGGCCGCCACCGACGGAAAGAACGAGGGGCTATTGATCGTGAAGAGCAGCGTCTCGTCCGCCAGCAGCGACAGCGGCGAGGTCACGCTGTCGGTAATGGCGACGATGCGGCAACCCGCCGCCTTGGCCGCCTGCGCCACCTGCAGCGCCTCGCGCGAGTAGGGCACGAAGCTCGCCACCACCAGCGCGTCGCCCTTGGCGAAGGCTCGTTGCTGCATTTCCAGCGAGCCGCCCTGGCCGTCGACAAGGTGCACGCTGGCGCGGAAGAGCCGGTACACGTAGACGAATGAAAAGGCGATCGGAAAGCACGCCCTGAATCCCGCGGCGTGCACTGCCGGGGCCTTCTCGATCAGCGCGCAGGCCTTTTGCAGCGCCTGCTCGCTCTGCTGGTGCGTGGCTTCGAGATTGCGGCGCTGCACCTCGAACATTTCGCCGGTCAGCGTCTGGTCCTTGGCGCGGCCGACGAGCTGCTTGGCGCGACCGCCGTAGGTTTCGGCGGAGCCCAGGCCCATGTCGGCGGCGAAGGCTTCCTTGAGCTGCGGCCAGCCTTCGAAGCCCAGATGCTGCGCGAAACGCACGAGGGTGGCGGGCGTGCTCTGCGAGCGCGTGCCGACGTTGCGCATCGAGCCCGTGACCACCTCGTTCGGATGGTCGAGCACGTAGCGCGCCACCTGCTGCAGGGCGGGGCTCAGTTCGTTGAAACGCTGGCGGATCTGCTCTCGGGCGCCCATGGCGGTGTCTCTCTTCGGCTGTCGTTGGAACAAATGTACCGGAGGGGTCGAATGGCGGCAGTTGACGGAACAAATGTTTCAAACAATAATCCAGCGGAAACGTTAGTTCCAACCTTCGAATCCAGTTGCCAGCTCCCATGACGCACGTCTTCCACCGCCACCTTCGCCAGACCCCGCCCGTTGCCGCCGGCTCCCACGGCATGTTCATCCGCGACGCCGAAGGCCGCGAATACCTCGACGCCTCTGGCGGTGCGGCGGTGTCGTCGCTCGGCCATGCGCACCCCGAGGTGCTGGCCGCCATGCACGCGCAGATCGACAAGCTCGCCTATGCGCACACCAGCTTCTTCACGAGCGAAGTGGCCGAGCAACTGGCCGACGAAATGATCAGCTCCGCTCCCGAGGGCATGAGCCACGTCTACCTAGTGAGCGGTGGCTCGGAAGCGGTGGAGTCGGCGCTGAAGATGGCGCGCCAATACTTCGTCGAAATCGGCCAGCCGCAGCGCACGCACTTCATTGCGCGCCGCCAGAGCTACCACGGCAACACGCTGGGCGCGCTGGCCGTGGGCGGCAACGCATGGCGTCGCGAGCCCTTCGCACCCATCCTCGTGCCGGCCACGCACGTGTCGCCTTGCTACCCGTACCGCGAGCAACGCGATGACGAAAGCGCCGGGCAGTACGGCCTGCGCCTGGCGGCAGAGCTCGAAGCGGCCATCCTCGCGCAGGGCGCCGATCGCGTGATCGCCTTCGTGGCAGAGACCGTTGGCGGCGCCACGGCCGGCGTGCTCACGCCGGTGCCGGGTTACTTCAAGGCGGTGCGCGCGGTGTGCGACAAATACGGCGTGCTGCTGATCCTCGACGAGGTGATGTGCGGCATGGGCCGCACCGGCTCGCTGCACGCTTGCGAGCAAGAGGGCGTGGTGCCCGATCTCATGACCGTCGCCAAGGGCCTGGGCGGCGGCTACCAGCCGGTAGGCGCTGTGCTGGCGCAGCGCCGCATCGTCGAGGCCATGTCCAGCGGCAGTGGCTTCTTCCAGCACGGCCACACCTACCTCGGCCACCCGATGGCCTGCGCTGCTGCGCTCGCAGTGCAGCGGGTGATCCGGCGCGACGGGCTGGTCGCCAAGGTGCGCGAAGACGGCGTTGCCTTCGGCGCGATGCTGGCCGAGGCGCTGGGCGCGCACCCGCACGTGGGTGACATCCGCGGCCGCGGCTTCTTCTGGGGTATCGAGCTGGTGGCCGACCGCGCGAGCAAGACGCCCTTCGATCCGGCGCTGAAGGTCAACGCCACCGTCAAGAAGGACGCCATGGCGCGCGGCCTGCTGTGCTACCCCTTCGGCGGCACGGTCGATGGCCGGCTGGGCGACCACGTGCTGCTCGCGCCGCCCTTCATCGCCACGCGGCAAGACCTGCAGGAGATCGCCGCGCGGCTCGCGGCCTCCATCGATGCGGTCACACGCGCCGCCGCGCGCTGAGCGCTACCACTTTCCCATCCGCTTTTTCTTCAACCATCGTTCCGAGGAGCGTTCCATGCCCAAGCTTCGTCTGCCGTTTCCCTTTGGTGCCGCGCTCGCGGTGATTTTTGCGGCCTTCATGCCGCTCACGGCCGCGCAGGCCCAGGAGAGCGACACGCTCGCCAAGATCAAGGCCAGCGGCGCCATCACCTTCGGCTACCGGGAGTCGTCCTTCGGCTTTTCGTACCTCGACGGCAACCTCAAGCCCGTGGGCTACAGCATCGAGATCTGCAACCGCATCGTCGAGGCGGTGAAGAGCGAGCTGAAGATGCCGGCCATCGAGATCAAGTACCAGGCCGTCACCTCTGCCAATCGCATTCCGCTGGTGCAGAACGGCACGGTCGACATCGAATGCGGCTCCACCACCAACCTGGTCGAGCGGCAGAAGCAGGTGGCGTTCTCGCCCGACATCTTTCGCTACAACGTGCGCATGCTGGTGAAGGCCGATTCGGGCATCAAGAGCATTGCCGACCTGCAGGGCAAGACGGTGGCCACCACCAGCGGCACCACCTCGTTCCGCCTGCTGCGCGAGGCCGACCGCGGCCGCAGCCTCGAAGTGAACAACCTCGCGGGCAAGGATCACAGCGACTCGTTCCTGCTGGTGGAAAGCGGCCGCGCCCAGGCCTTCGTGCTCGACGACATCCTGCTGGCCGGGCAGATCGCGAATGCGCGCAACCCGAAGGACTTCATCATCACCGGCGAGAGCCTGCGCACCGAGAACCAGTCGCTGATGTTCCGCAAGGACGACCCGGCCTTCAAGGCGCTGGTCGACCGCGTGGTGTCGGGCATGATGAAGTCGGGCGAGATGGAAAAGCTCTATGCCAAGTGGTTCATGTCGCCGATTCCGCCGAAGGGCATCAACATCAACTACCCGCTGAATGCCGAGACGAAGGAAGCGTTCGCCAATCCTTCTTCGAAGGGCATCTGAGCTTTTGAAGAGCCTCTGAATTCCATGACCCGCATTGCCCTGATCCACGCGCTCTCGCACTCCGTCGCGCCCATCAATGAAGCCTTCGCGCGCGACTGGCCCGAGGCCGTGCGCATGAACCTGCTCGACGACAGCCTCTCGGCCGACCTGGCGCGCAACGGCAAGGGGCTCGACGCCGCGATGCACGAGCGCTTCCAGCGCCTGGCGCAGTACGCGGTCGATACGGGCGCGCAGGGCATTCTCTTCACCTGCTCGGCCTTCGGGCCGTGCATCGAGGCGGTGGCGCGGCGGCACGCCGGCATTCCGGTGCTCAAGCCCAACGAGGCCATGATCGACGAGACGGCGCAAGGGCAGGGGCGGCTCGGGTTGATCGCGACCTTTGCGCCCACGCTGGCCTCGATGCCGCCGGAGTTTCCGCAAGGCACAGCACTCGAAACCGCGCTGGCCGAGGGTGCACTCGACGCCCTGAATGCCGGCGATGTGCAGCGACACGATGCCTTGATCGCCGCGCAGGCTGTGGCGCTGCGAGAGCGCGGCTGCACGCGCATTGCACTGGCGCAGTTCAGCATGGCCAGGGCACGCGCTGCCTGCGAGGCCGCCAGCGGCCTGCCGGTGCTGACCACGGTCGACAGCGCGGTGCGCGCGCTGCGCCGGTGCACGGCTCAGTAGCGTGAACGCGAGCCTTCGATGACCGAGAACAGCGCCGTGATCGCGATCTGGGCCGCGTCGCTGCGCCCCAGGTTGCGGGTAAGGCCGGTTTCGCGATCAGTCGCCTCCAGCCCCTGCGATAGGCGCCGGTAGATGTCCGCCGAGGGCATGCTCGCCGAGGTGCCCAGCGCGTCGCAATAGGTGTCGGTGAGAACGCCCGCGAGCTGTTCGCTCTGCGCGTTCGACAGCTTCATCGGGTCGCCCGCGAACATGGCGGCGATGCAGTGCATCAGGTAGGCCTGTGTTTCGAGCGAGAACGACTGTTGCCGCACGTAGCATTCCACGGCCGCCCAGAAGAGCGGCTCCGAAGTGCGGCGCCAGGCCTCCAGCACCTTGCGCGCCTTGGCCACCAGGTCCGCGTGCGTGTCGCCGGGCTCGGTGGGGCGCAGCGCCAGGCCCTGCAGGGTGAGTGCGGCTTCGGAACCGGACGCGCCGAGGATGAAGCTCCAGAACTTCCAGCGGGCGTACCACTTCTTGTCGTGCGCCGGGTCGAGCGGCTCGAGCAGCCAGAAATCGATGCTCTGCGCGGCATCGCCGTGCTGTTCGGCCAGGTGGCCGTCGCCGAGGTCGAGTGCCTGCATGCCCGACTGCATGCGGTCGGCCGCGATGTGGCCCTGCGCGACGATGCCGGCGCTCGAGCCCGAGCGGTCGATGTCGAGCAGCCGCTGCATCAGCTGCTGCAGTTCGTGGGCCGACGCGCCGGTGGCCTCGGTAACGCGCCGCATCGAGGCGCACTGCTCGCGCTCGAGGTCCTGTGCATTCTTGCGACGGTCTTCGCCGTGGTCGTCGACGGTCGAGTTATGTTCTTCGTGCCCGTTGGCGGGCATTGGCGTTCGCATTTGGCGCAAGCTCCTTCGGACATCACACATGCCCGGTAATGCACTACTTTGTGTTAACGCACTGCATCTGAACATCACCGGAACTGGGGATCCTGAATTCCTCCTGACCGACCCATCGTGATAATGGCTGCTCTTAAAAGGAGTACGCGTGGATATTGTTTTGCTGGCCAAGGCCGCCGTCATGGGCATCGTCGAGGGGCTGACCGAATTCCTTCCGATCTCATCGACCGGCCATCTGATTCTTGCGGGCTCGCTGCTCGGCGGCTTCGGCGACAACCGGGGCAAGGTTTTCGAGATCGCCATCCAGACCGGCGCGATCTTCGCGGTGATCCTGGTCTATTGGCAGAAGATCAAATCGACCGTCGTCGCATTGCCGCGGCAACCGAAGGCACAGCGACTGGCGCTGAACATCTTCATCGGCTTTCTTCCCGCGGTGGTGCTGGGCCTGCTGTTCGGCAAGGTCATCAAGGAGCACCTGTTCATTCCGACCGTGGTGGCAAGCACCTTCATCATCGGCGGCTTCATCATCTTGTGGGCAGAGAAGCGGCCGCCGGGCTCGGTGCGCGTCGAGCACGTGGACGACCTGACGCCGTGGGATGCGCTGAAGGTCGGCCTGGTGCAATGCTTCGCGATGATCCCGGGCACGAGCCGCAGCGGCTCGACCATCATCGGCGGCATGCTGCTGGGCCTGTCGCGCCAGGCGGCGACCGATTTCTCGTTCTTCCTCGCTATTCCTACGCTGATCGGCGCAGGGCTCTACAGCATCTACAAGGAGCGCGCGGCGCTGTCGATGGCCGACATCCCGCTGTTCGCCGTGGGGCTGGTGTTCTCGTTCATCAGTGCCTGGCTGTGCGTGCGCTGGCTGCTGAAGTTCATCAGCACCCACAACTTCATTCCGTTCGCCTGGTACCGCATTGCCTTTGGCATCCTGGTGCTGGCCACGGCGTGGACCGGCACGGTGGTCTGGGCCGATTGATTCGGCTCTGAAGCTTCAGGCTGCGGCGCCCAGCAGGGCGCTGGCGGCCCGGGCCTCCTGCCGCACCGCCGTGGCAATGGGCCCGTCGATGGCCGGATCGAAGCCCCCCGTGGCGCCCAGTGCGGTGATCACGGCGCACACCCGGCCCGCATAGTCGTACACCGGCGCCGCCACGGCGCTGATGCCACGCAGGTAGGTGTCTTTCACGCTGGCGCAGTGCGCCTGCCGCACCTCGCGGCGCAGATGCCCGATCGGGTCTTTCGCGTCGAGCTGCGCCCGCATCTCCGGCGTGGCTTCGCCCAGCTCCTGCTCGGCCAGCGCCAGCACGCGCGATTCGTCGAGCAGCCCCAGGAAGGCGCGGCCGGTGGCCGACCACAGCATCGACATCACCGAGCCGGCGCGCACGTTCACCGTCACCGGCAGGCCCGGCTCCTCGAAACGCACGATGGTCGGGCCCTTGTTGCCCATGACCGCGACGAAGCACGTCACCTCCAGCGACTCGCGCAGGCGGATCAGGCAGGGCTCGGCCGCGCGGATCGGGTCGGCCTGCCGCATCGCGGCCAGCCCGATCTGGATCGCTTCGGTGCCCAGGTAGTAGTGCTGCGAGGCCGTGTCCTGCAGCACGAGGCCCGCTTCCATCAGGCTGGCGAGGTAGCGGTGCACCTTGGCCGGGCTCTCGGCGACGTGCGCCGACAACGCCGTGAGGCTGCTGCGGCCGCCCAGGTGCGCCAGCCCCTTGAGCACGGCCATGCCGGTTTCGGCGGATTGCACGCGCTGACGGCGCTCGCGGGCAGGGGAGCTGGGTTCCGGGGATGAGGTCATGTCGCCTTCATGTTATGTGCTCGGTCCGCATGGCCGGGTAAACCCGCGATTTTGTGATTACGCTATGCGTATGATAATTACGCAATACACAATATCCAATCCGGAGACACCCCATGAAGAAGTGCATTGCCGTGATCCTTTCGCTGGCAGCTGCTGCCAGCGCAAACGCCCAGACATTTCCCGCCAAGCCGATCCGCTGGATCGTTCCGTACGCGGCCGGCGGCGGTTCCGACTTTCTCGCGCGCACGGTCGCCCAGACGCTGTCCACCCAGGTCGCGCAGCCGGTGCTGGTGGACAACAAGCCCGGCGGCAACACCGCGCTGGCCGCCGCCGAAACCGCGCGTGCCCCGGCCGACGGCTACACCATCCTCTCGGCCGACAACGGCACGCTGGTCTTCAACCCCGCGCTCTACAAGTCGCTGAGCTACAGCCCGACGAAAGACCTCGCGCCCGTCACGCTGATGGGCAAGTTCCCGATGATCCTGGTGGTCGGCGCGAACTCGGGCTTCGCCTCGGCCAAGGACTTCATCGCCCAGGCCAGGGCCAAGCCCGGCGGCATCAACTACGCCTCGGCCGGCGCGGGCAGCCCGCACCACCTCGCGATGGAGCTGCTGAAGGTGGAAGCGAAGCTCTTCATGGTCCATGTGCCGTACCGCGGCGCGGCGCCTGCGCTGGCCGACGTGGTCGGCGGACAACTGCCGGCCATGATGGTCGACCTGGCCGCGGGCTCCGGCTTCATCAAGGGCGGCAAGGTGCGCGCGCTGGCCGTGGCCAACCCCACGCGCCTGCCGCAGTTGCCCGACGTGCCCACCTTCGCCGAGCTCGGCTACAAGAACGTCGAGGCTGCCGCGCTGGTCGGCGTGGTGGTGCCCTCGGCCACGTCGCCGGAGGTAGTGAACACGCTCAACCGCCAGATCGTCGCAGCGATCAACGAGCCTTCGGTGCGCACGCGCATGGTCGACTTCGGCGTGGAGCCGGTGGGCAACACGCCAGCCCAGTACACCGAGCTGCTGAAGAACGAAACCGTGCGCTGGCACAAGCTGATCCGCGACCTGAAGATCACCCTCGACTGAGTCTGCCGCCATGCCCGACACCGCCTTGCCATCGCGTACTTCCGGCTGCCCCGTCGCGCACGGGCCGCTGTCTTCCGAGCGCACGCCCACCGGCTGCCCCGTGAGCCAGCGCGCCGCCGGCTTCGACCCCTTCGAAGACGGCTACCAGCAGGACCCGCCCGAGTACGTGCGCTGGGCGCGCGAGCAGGAGCCCATCTTCTACAGCCCCAAGCTGGGCTACTGGGTGCTCACGCGCTATGCGGACATCAAGGCGGTGTTCCGCGACAACATCACTTTCAGCCCGTCGAATGCGCTGGAAAAGATCACGCCCACCGGCGAGGAAGCCAACGCGGTGCTGGCCTCATACGGCTTCGCGCTGAACCGCACGCTGGTCAATGAAGACGAGCCCGCCCACATGCCGCGCCGCCGCGCGCTGATGGACCCGTTCACGCCCGAGGCGCTGAAGCACCACGAGCCGATGGTGCGCGAGCTGGCGCGCGCGTATGTCGACCGCTTCATCGACGACGGCAAGGCCGACCTCGTCGACCAGATGCTGTGGGAAATTCCGCTCACCGTGGCGCTGCACTTCCTTGGCGTGCCCGAGGAAGACATGGACACGCTGCGCAAATACTCCATCGCGCACACCGTCAACACCTGGGGCCGCCCGAAGCCCGAGGAGCAGGTGGCCGTGGCGCACGCGGTCGGCAACTTCTGGCAGTACGCCGGCAAGGTGCTCGAGAAGATGCGGCAAGACCCCGACGCACCCGGCTGGATGCAGTACGGCATCCGCAAGCAGATGCTGCACCCCGAGGTGGTGACCGACTCGTACCTGCACTCGATGATGATGGCCGGCATCGTGGCCGCGCACGAGACCACCGCCAACGCCACGGCCAACGCGATGAAGCTGCTGCTGCAGCACCCCGACGTGTGGCGCGAGCTGTGCGAAGACCCGGGGCTCATTCCCAACGCGGTGGAAGAGTGCCTGCGCCACAACGGCTCGGTGGCCGCATGGCGCCGGCTCGTCACGAAAGACACGCAGATCGACGGCGTCGACCTGCCGGCGGGCTCGCGCCTGCTGATCGTTACCTCGTCGGCCAACCACGACGAAGGGCACTTCGCCGATGCCGACCTGTTCGACATCCGCCGCGACAACGCCAGCGACCATCTGACCTTCGGCTACGGCTCGCACCAGTGCATGGGCAAGAACCTGGCGCGCATGGAAATGCAGATCTTCCTGGAGGAGTTCACGCGCCGGCTGCCGCACATGCGGCTGTCGGAGCAGCGCTTCAGCTACGTGCCGAACACTTCGTTCCGTGGGCCCGAGCACCTGTGGGTGGAATGGGACCCGGCGGCCAACCCCGAGCGCGCGAACAAGGGCCTGCGCGATGTGCAGGTGCCCGTGCGCATCGGCGAACCTTCGGCGCATTCGATCGCGAGGCCCGTGGTGGTCGAGCGCGTGACGCCGGTGGCCGACGGCATCGTCAAGCTGCGCCTCGTCTCGCCCGACGGCAAGGCGCTGCCGCGCTGGACGCCTGGCTCGCACATCGACGTCGAATGCGGCACGCCCGAGCTGTCGCGCCAGTACTCGCTGTGCGGCGACCCCGACGAGGCGGGCGTGCTGGAAATCGCCGTGCTGCACGAGCCCGATGGGCGCGGAGGCTCGGCATGGATGCATGCGAACGTGAAGCCGGGCGACCGGCTGCGCATTCGCGGTCCGCGCAACCACTTTCGCCTCGACGAGTCGCTGAAGAAGGCGATCTTCATTGCCGGCGGCATCGGCATCACGCCGGTCAGCGCGATGGCGCGGCGCGCGAAGGCGCTGGGCATGGACTACGAACTGCACTACAGCGGCCGCAGCCGTGCGAGCATGGCCTTCGTCGACGAGCTGGCCGCGCTGCATGGCGAACGCCTGCACGTGCACGCTGCCGACGAAGGGCGCCGCAACGATCTGCAGGCCTTGCTCGCGCAACCCGTGCCCGGCGCACAGGTCTATGCCTGCGGCCCGCTGCGAATGCTCGAAGCGCTGGAAAGCTGCTGCGCCGCGTGGCCCGAAGGCGCGCTGCGTGTGGAGCATTTCGAGTCGACGCTCGCCACGCTCGATCCGTCGAAGGAGCACGCCTTCGAGGTCGAGCTGAAGGACTCCGGCCTCGTCCTCACCGTGCCGCCCGACCAGACCCTGCTGACCGCGCTGCGCGCCGCGAACGTCGACGTGCAGAGCGATTGCGAAGAAGGCCTGTGTGGCTCGTGCGAAGTGCGCGTGCTCTCCGGCAAGGTCGATCACCGCGACGTGGTGCTCACGCGTACGGAGCGCGACGCCAACACGAAGATGATGGCCTGCTGCTCGCGTGCCTGCGAAGGGCGCCTGGTGCTCGAACTCTAGTCATCTCGCGAGTGGCATTCGCAGTGCAACCTGCGTCTCGCCGGGGCGCGACTGCAACTGCAGCTCGGCGCCGAGGCGGCGCGCCCGCGTGCGCAGGCTGCGCAACCCTGCGCCGCCGGCTTCGCCAGTGCCTTCGACCGCAAAGCCGCGCCCGTCATCGCGCACGCTGAGCCGGAGCTCGGCGCCCGCGCGCGCCACGGTCACGTCCACGCGCCGGCTCGCGCTGTGCTTGAGCACATTGGTCAGCGCCTCCTGCAGGAAGCGCATCAGGTCGAGGCTCTGCGAAGGCGGCAGTTCGAGCGTGTCGATGCCCGACACCTGCCAGCGGCAGTCGATGCCGTTGGCGTCGAGCAGCTGCGCGCTGCGGTGGCGCAGCGGCGCCAGCAGCTCGCCCAGCGCGCGGACGCCGTCGTCGCGGCCGGTGGCGTCGATGATCAGCCGCAGGTCGTCGCGCAGGCGCTTGAGCATGGCGAGCAGCTCGGGCGCGCTGAGGTTCTCGGGCGTGCGCTCCAGCGTGGCGATGCTGCCCACCAGCATGCCGCCGAGGCCGTCGTGCAGGTCGCTCACCAGGTTCACGCGTTCGCCGATGCGCGCATGCGTCAGCTCCAGCGCGTGCTGCTGCGCCAGCGTGGCGGCGAGGTCGGCCTTGGCCGCGTTCACTTCCTCGATCAGCTCGGTGTTGAAGTTCTCGATGCGCTTGAGGCTCTTCACGAACTGCGCGGCCAGCGTCAGCGCCATGCCCAGCAGCAGGATGTACGAAGACATCGTCGTGTAGTAGGTGTTGCTGTCGATCACCTGCGTGAACACCAGCAGGTCGTGCGCGTCCGTCAGCGCCGACACCGCCATGAACGGCGCGAGCGAGCGCATCGGGCTGTTTCGGTGGCGCAGGGCGTGGGCGATCGAGGTGCCGTTCACCGCGATGACGGTGAAGCCGCCCACCAGCGTCCAGATGGCGCGGTGCGCGATCAGGTCTGCGTGGGGCGCCAGCCACAGGTCGAGCACGCCGATCACCGCAACCAGCAGCGCCGCGCCCTCCAGCCGGGGCATGCGCCGCCCGCAGAAGCGCAGCGCGAAGACGACGTAGGAAACGCCGAAGACCAGCAGCGTCGAGATGTTCAGCGCCTGCCAGCTGTGGTTGCTGGCAAAAGGCCAGGGGCTGGTCGCGATCTGGTTGTAGCCGAACAGCAGCCACAGCACGGACATCAGCGCGAACCATCCGTAGGCCGTCTCGCGCCGACGCAGCAGCCACAGGGCGGCGAAGAAGGCCGAGGCCGCCGCGCTCACCGCGAGGCCCAGTACCTGCAGGTCGCGGCGCACGAGGCGCTCCTGCTCGAACTCTGCCTGCATCGCGGCCGGCGTGCCCAGGCTCACCGGCCCCAGCCCCGCCTGATAGGCGAACAGGCCCGATACGCGCACCAGCAGCGTGTTGGTGCCGGGCCTGAGCAGCGGCGGCGCCAGCAGCCAGTGGCGCGGTGTGTTCCAGGCGCGCGTGAGCGGCTCGACCAGGCTGTCGTCGCGCGAAATCGGCGTGCCGTTGAGCGACACCTCGCCGGCCATGTTGAGGTAGTGCAGCAGCAGGCCGGTTTCGCGCACCTGCTCGGGCTGCTCCCAGCTAAGGCGGTACCAGACCACGCCGTCGAAGCCGGGCCAGCGCGTGGCCCAGCTGTCGGGCAGGGTGACGGGTGCCCAGCCTTCAGCGGGCGGGGCCGTGTCGTTCCAGCCGGTGCCGCGCACGGCTTCGACGTGCAGCGCGGGCGCGGCGGTTGCCTGGGCGAAGGCCGGGCTGGCCGCAAGAAGCAGGAGGAGCAGTGCGCCCGTCAGCGCAGCAAGCCATGCCTTCGCGCCTGAAAGACGGCTTCGGTGCGCGAATTGACGGCCAGCTTGCGGTAGATGTTCTTGGTGTGGCATTCCACGGTCAGTCTGGAGATCGACAGCGACTCGGCCATGTCGCGATTGCTCAGGCCTTGCGACACGAGCTCGAGGATCTTGCGCTCGCGGCGCGTCAGCGGGGCCAGTCCATCGGCGGCGGGTGCGGCGCCGGAGGCTTGCACCTGCGCGTCGGCCGTCGGCTGGTGCGTTGCGAGCCACGCGAGGATGTGGCGCGCGATGCTGGGGTCGATGGGCGCACCGCCCTGTTCGATGCTGCGCAGCGCAATGCCGAGTTCGACGTCGTCACGCTCTTTCAGCAGATAGCCGATGGCGCCCGCGCGCAGTGCCGCGAAGATGATTTCCTCGGTGCGCCAGGCCGATATCACCACCGCCGGAATGCCCGGGTGGTGCGCCTGCAGCCAGCCGATGAGCTCCACGCCGCTGCCGTCGGGCAGGCCGATGTCCACCAGCACCACGCCGTAGCCATGCTCGCCGAGCAGTTGCTGCGCCCCGGCGACGCTGTCGGTCACCGCAATGCGCTCCTCGTTGCAGCCGAGCGTGGAGAGCACGTAGCGCAGGCGTGCCTGCATGGCGGGGTCGTCCTCGACGATGAGGGCGGGGCTCAGCGAGACGGGTTCGGCGTCTTCGATCGGGAGAGGGGACATGCGGCGGATTCTTCGGCCAGCGCGGCGCGACGGGTAACGGTATTTGCTTATTTTCCGTGGTTGTTGCGAAGTATGTCCGCGGCGGGCCGGCACATGATCGCGTACGCCGAGTTCGTGACCGGCTCCAGGTGTTCCGCCGCGCTGCGAAAGCCCAGCCGCTCGTAGAACGCCACGCTGCGCGGCGTGAAGGTTTCCAGGAAGCACGGCGCGCCTGCCGCGTCGGCTTCGACCAGCGTTGGCGCCAGCAGCTGCGCACCCAGCCCGCGCCCCTGTGCGGCGGGCGAGATGCCGAGGATCGACAGGTACCAGGCCCCCGCCGGCACCACGGCCGGCGCACATGCAGCCATGAATTCGACGATGCGGTGGTAGTTGTCGTAGCCGCGCGGGCCCAGTGTGCTCGCGAGGAATTCGTTCTTTGCCGCCGACTCGGCTGCGTCGACGTCATTCGTGCGCGGCAGCAGCCAGGCCGCCGCGCCGAGCTTGCCGTCTTCCGTCGCCAGGAAGCGCCCGGTTCGCGCGGCCTCGCCCAGCGAGTAGGCGAAGTACCTGGCGAGCACCGCCTTGCGGGTCGGCATGTCGTGCCCGAAGTCGACGGAGATTGCGAGATAGAACGGATCGACGATGAGTGCGTCGGCCAATGCGGGCGCTGACGGGAGTTCGAGAGACATGCGGAGGTCGGTGAGGTTCAGGATGACCTGCGCGATTCTAGGGAGCCGCCCTCAGTCCAGCGTGATGCCGCCGCTGAGGTTCAGCACCGCGCCTGTCATCGCGCCAGCGCCTTCCGATGCGGCGAACAGCGCGGCGGCCGCCATCTGGTCGAGCGAGGGAAGCCGCTTCACGAGGAGGCCGGGTGGCTTGTCCGCGAGCATCTGCTCGACCGTGATCCCCATGCTCTCCGCGGCCGGGCGGAACACTTCGTAGGAATGCGAGCCGCCGAACGCCGCTTCGGGAATGGCGTGCGAGCGGATGCACACCGTGCGGATGTTGAAGGCTGCCAGTTCGCCGGCCATGTGGCGCGACAACGCCTCCACGCCCGCGCAGGCCACCGCGTGGCCCAGATAGCCCGGGCCGGGCAGGCGCGAAGCCGGTGTCGACACTGAAAGGATTACGCCGCCGCGCTTTGCCATGTGCGGCGCGACGGCCTTGGCCGTGAGAAAGGGGCTGCGGGTGTAGGCGTGCACGGGCACGAAGAAGTCTTCCAGCGACAGCGCCGACAGCGGCGTGCCCTGCACGTGCAGGATGCCGATGGCGTTGAGCGCAATGTCGATGCCGCCGGCGCGTTCGGCCACCTCGCCGGCGTGGCGGACCATGGCCTGCTCGTCGAGCGCGTCGACCACCGCCGCCTCGGCGCGGCCGCCCTCGGTCACGATGGCCTGCACCGCCGCATCGAGCCTGGCGCGGTTGCGCCCCGTGATGAACACCCGGGCGCCTTCGCGGGCAAAAGCGCGGGCCACCGCGCCGCCGATGGCGCCGCTGCCGCCATGAATCACCAAGCACCGGTCCTTGAATGTGTGGGACATCGTCTTCTCCTTGGGTTGCCGCCCGCGACATGCGGGCGTTCCAGCCAAGGACGGACGGCGGCGGCGCGATCCGACAACGCTGCCGAAAAAATCTTCCGTCGCTTCAGACCTGCGGAATCCTCGCCGGAATCACGCCCGGGTCGTACCAGGTGATCGGCCTGATCTCGAACACGCCGGTCTCGAAGGCCAGCCGGTGCGCGGCATGCGTGGCCTCCTCGACGGTTTCGCACTCCACGATGTAGATGCCCATCAGCTGTTCCTTTGTCTCGGCAAAGGGGCCGTCGGTGACCAGCGGGTGCATGTCGCCCGCGCGGCGCACCGTGGTGGCCACGTTCGGCATCAGCCGCAGTACCGTGCCGAGCCGGCCTTGTGCCTGCAGGTCGTCGCGCAGGTCGGTGTGGCGATCGAGCATCTCCTCTTCGACGCCGGGCTCCCAGGCGGCCACCGCGGATTCGGAACCGTAGATGAGGATGGAATAGAGCATGGTCTTCCTTTTTCTGGCTGTGGTTCGTGGTTCGGGAGGATCGATCAGTGCGGCGCGCTGAGGCGGTCGAGCATCGTTCGGATGTGCGCCGCTTCCGCCGCCGTGCGGGCCAGGCCGAGGGCGCGCGCGAAGGCGGCATGGGCTTCCTCGTCTTGGCCGAGCTGCATCAGCAGCGTGCCCTGCAGGCCGTGGAAGTGGAAGTAGTCGGCCAGTGCACCGGCCAGCGGTTTCGTCAGCGCCAGTGCCACCTGCGGCCCGTGCAGCTTGTGCACGGCCACTGCGCGGTTCAGCGTGACGACCGGCGAGGGCTGAAGGGTTTCGAGCGCTACGTAGAGACGGTCGATCTCGGCCCAGTTCGTGTCTTCGGCGCGCGCGGCCTGCGCGTGGGTGGCTGCGATGGCCGCCTGCAGCTGGTAGGGGCCGGGCCGGCGTTGCCGCAGCGCGCCTTCGACCAGCGCAAGGCCCTCGCCGATCAGCGTGCGGTTCCAGCGCGCGCGGTCCTGGTCTTCGAGCAGCACGAGCATGCCGCCGGCATCGAGCCGCGCATCGGCGCGCGCATGCTGCAGCAGGAGCAGGGCGGCAAGGCCCATCAGCTCGGGCTCGTCGGGAAAGATCGCGAGCAGCAGCCGCGCGAGGCGTATCGCCTCTTCGCACAACGCTGCGCGCACGTGCTCGGTGCCGCCGCTGGCCGAGTAGCCTTCGTTGAACAGCAGGTAGACCGTGGTGCACACGGCGGCCAGCCGCTCGTCGCGCTCGCGTCGGCCCGGCGTGTCGAAGGGAATGCCGGCCGACGCCACGCGCTTCTTGGCGCGCGTGATGCGCTGCTCCATCGCGCTTTCGCCGACGAGGAAGGCACGCGCGATCTCCTGCACCGACAGGCCCGAGACGATGCGCAGCGCCAGCGCGATCTGCTGCGTGAGCGGCAGCTCGGGGTGGCAGCAGACGAACAGCAGGCGCAGCACGTCGTCGCGGTAGTGGGCGTGGTCAAGCTGCTCGACGAGCCGGGCCTCGGTGTCTTCGAGATCGGAGATGAGTGTGTCGTCCTCGGGCAGCGCGTCGTGCCGGTTGCGCCGGCGCACCTCGTCGAGCGCCGCATTGCGCCCGACGAAGATCAGCCAGGCCAGCGGGTCGCTGGGAGGGCCGCTTGCGGGCCAGTGCTGCAGGGCGCGCAGGCTGGCTTCCTGGAAGGCTTCCTCGGCCGTGTCCAGCTCGCGGAAGTAGCGCAGCAGCGCCGCCACCGCGCGCGGGCGCGAGGCGGTCAGCGTGGTGGCGATCCTGGCGGTGTCGGTCATGCGATGCGCTCGTTGTCCCTCGTTCCTGCTCACCCAAGGACGAGCGAGTATGCGTCGCGCCGACACGCTCGGCAAAATCGGGCGCTCAGTCCTTGAAACGAAATCTCGAAAGAATGGAGCACCGCGGATGACGCTGGCAATGAGCTGGAACGAATGGGCCGATCACGACGGCATCGGGTTGGCGGAACGGGTCCGCAAGGGCGACGTGACGGCGGCGGAGCTGGCGGCCCAGGCCGCGGCGGGCATCGCGAAGCTCAACCCGCAACTCGATGCGGTGGTCGAGGTGTTCGACGACGTGGTGGCCGATCCGCTGAAGGACGGCATGAACCCCGATGGCGTGTTCGCGGGCCTGCCCTACCTGATGAAGGATCTCGGGCCGACGCTGAAGGGCCGGCTGCAGGAATTCGGCTCGATGATGATGCAGGGCCATCGCCCGGCGGCCGACAGCTTTCTTACGCAGCAGCTACGCAAGGCGGGCCTCAACATCGTGGGCCGCAGCACGACGCCGGAGTTCGGCGTGTGCAGCTCGGCGGAGAACGCGCTGCACACCACGCGCAACCCCTGGGATCTGGAATACACCACCTGCGGCTCGTCGGCCGGTACGGCCGCCGCCGTTGCCGCCGGTGTGCTGCCGCTCTCGCATGCCACCGACGGCGGCGGCTCCATCCGCATTCCGGCGGGCGTGAACGGCAACATCGGCCTGAAGGTGTCGCGTGGCGTGTTCTCGCTGGCGCCCGGCCTGTCGGACCTCTCGGGGTTGGTGTCGATCCAGGGCTGCCACAGCCGCACGGTGCGCGACACGGCGGCCTTCGTCGACCACTGCCGCGGCGGCGCGCCCGGCGAGTTCATGCCCTTCTGGTCGCCGGCAGCGCCGTACAGCGAACTCATCCGGTGCGACCCGGGCCGCCTGCGCATCGCGCTGTCGCACGAGTGGGGCGACTTTCGCGCCACGCCGCATTTCGTGGCCGAGCTGGAGCGTGTCGGCAAGTTTCTCGAGGGGCTAGGCCATCACGTCGAATGGGTGCTGCCCGAGGTCGATTTCAAAGCCGCCTTTGCCGCGCAGACCACCTGCTACATCAGCAACTTCGCGCAGGTCATCGACGGCCACCTGCACCGGCTTGGGCTGGAGCGCCCGCCGGCCGAGCTGCTGGAGCCGATCAACATCAAGATCTGGGAAGCCGGGCTGCACACCTCGTACACCGAGCGCTCGAAGATGCAGGCGGTGTTCAACACCACCTCGCGCGCCTTCGGCGATTTCTTCCAGCGCTGGGACGTCATCCTGACGCCGATCACCGCGCTGCCTACGCCCAAGGTCGGCACCAGCGAGTACCTGACGACGAGCACGAACCCGTCCGTCTACGACTGGTTTGCCAACCTCTGGAAGAACTTCGCGTACACGCCGCTGGCCAATCTGTGCGGCATGCCGGGCATCTCGCTGCCGATGGCCTCGCAGGAAAACGGCATGCCGCTGGGCATCCAGGCACAGGCGGCGCAGGCGAACGACGGGCTGCTGCTGCAGCTGGCTGCGCAGATCGAGCGGGCGCTCGACGGCAAGTGGAATGCGGGCCGGCGGCCCGGGGTGCACGTCACCCAGGGGTGACGGCGCGGTCGCTCAGAGCAGGTTGCGCAGCGCGGCCTCGATGGCCGCGGCTGTTGCCAGCGGCTTTTCCATCGGGAACAGGTGCGTGCCGTCCATCATGGCGATGCGGCCCTTGGTGACCTGCTCGGTCATCGCCATGCCCACCCGCTTCATCTCGGCCGACTGGCGCCCGCCGATGAAGGCGGCCTTGCACTTGAGCGGGTGCGCGCGCAGAAGCGCGCCGAGGTTGTGGGGCAGGGTGTTGTAGATGGCGGTTTCGACGTCGCGGTCGAAGCTCAGTGAACGGCCGTCCTCGCCAGCCTTGTCGGCATCGAAGGTGCCGTGGTCGATGTAGTCGTGCAGCACCTGCTCATCCCACTTCGCGAACGCCTTCTTGCTGCGGAAATGCTCGAACACCGCCTCGCGATGCTCCCAGCTGTTCTTGCGCTTGCGGCTGATGGCGCCGGGCGAAATGCTCTTCATGAGCGGCGTGCGCTTGACCACGTTGAGCGTGTTCGCGCGCCAGCCGCCGAGGATGGGCGAGTCGATCAGCACCACGCCGCGCGCCAACTCCGGGTGCAGCGCCGCGCACATCAGGCTCAGGAATCCGCCAAGCGAATGGCCGATCAGGAACACCGGTCCGCCCGCGCGGTCGGCACGCAGCTTTGCAAAGTCGGCCAGCTGCTGCACCAGGTGCGGCCAGTTGTCGGTGACGGGGTACTTCGGGTCGTGCCCGAATTTCTCGATGGCATCGACCTCGAAGCCGCGGTTGCGCAGGCTGTCGAGGACGACGCGGTAGGTGCTCGCGGGAAAGCTGTTGCCGTGCGAGAAGACGACCGGGGGCACGGGGGTCAGATCAGCTTTTCGTCTGGCGTGGAAATCTTGCGCAGCGGGCTGTGCCGCGTGGCCGGCATCTTCAGCGGATGCTCGGTCTGGCTGTCGTCCCACACCGGGTCTTCGATGCTGTCGAACACCTCGCGCAGCTTCTGGCCCCAGCTGCTGTGCACCATGCGGTAGTAGGGGTTGTCGGCGTCGATGCAGATCACGCGGTCGGTTTCGAGCTTGTTGGCCTCGTACACCACGAGGTCGAGCGGCAGGCCGACCGACAGGTTCGACTTCATGGTCGAGTCCATCGACACCAGCGCGCACTTGGCTGCTTCGTCGAGCGGCGTTTCGGGCGTGAGAACACGGTCGAGCACGGGCTTGCCGTACTTCGACTCGCCGACCTGGAAGTAGGGCGTCTCGGTGGTGGCCTCGATGAAGTTGCCGGCTGCGTAGACCAGGAAGAGGCGCATGCCTTCGCCCTTGACCTGCCCGCCGAAGATGAAGGACACGTTGAAGTCCAGCCCCGCATGCTTGAGCGCCTCGGCATCGCGGTCGTACACGTGGCGCACCGCCGAGCCGAGCACGCGCGCGGCATCGAACATGCTCTTCGCGTTCCAGATGGTGATGGGCTCGCCCTGCGTGCCGTCTTCGCGGGTTTCGCGCAGCTCCTCGATCTGGAGGATTTCTCGCACCGACTGCGAGATGCTCAGGTTGCCCGACGACAGCAGCACCATGACGCGGTCGCCCGGCTGCTCGTAGACGATCATCTTGCGGAAGGTGCTGATGTGGTCCACGCCCGCGTTGGTGCGCGAGTCGGAGAGAAACACCAGGCCGGCGTTGAGTTTGATGCCTACGCAGTAAGTCATGGGTTCGTCTGGCATGACCGGCGCCGGATCATGCGGCACCGAGTTCACGTTTATTCAGTTTTTGAAGGGCATACAAGGCATCGAGGGCCTCGCGCGGGCTCATGGTGTCGGGGTCGAGCGCGGCCAGCGCGGATTCTACGGCGCTGGCCAGCGGTGTCTCGGCCACCGGAGGCGGTGCAAACAGGTCGACCTGTGCACGAGTTTGCGCATGCTGCGATTCAAGCGCCTCCAGCGCCTGCCGCGCATGGTTGACCACCGCCGCGGGCATGCCCGCGAGCCGCGCCACCTGGATGCCGTAGCTCTTGCTGGCCGGGCCGGGCTGCATTTCGTGCAGGAACACGATGTCGCGGCCCGCCTCGGTCGCGCTCACGTGCATGTTCACCGCGCCATGGTGCGTGGCCGGGAACTCGGTCAGCTCGAAATAGTGCGTGGCGAACAGCGTGAAGGCCTTGCTGCGGTCGTGCAGCTGGGCCGCGATGCCGGCGGCCAGCGCAAGCCCGTCGAAGGTGCTGGTGCCGCGGCCGATCTCGTCCATCAGCACCAGCGACTGCGCGGTGGCGCTGTGCAAGATTTGCGCAGCCTCGGTCATTTCGAGCATGAAGGTCGACTGCGCATTGGCCAGGTCGTCCGCTGCGCCGATGCGGGTGTGGATGGCGTCGATCGGCCCGAGCCGGCAGGCTGCCGCCGGCACGTGCGAGCCGATGGAGGCCAGCAGCACGATGATGGCCACCTGCCGCATGTACGTCGACTTACCGCCCATGTTGGGACCGGTGATGACCTGCATGCGCTGCTGCGGCCCGAGTTGCGTGTCGTTGGCGATGAAGCCGCCCGACGACTTCTCGGCCAGCCGCGCTTCCACCACCGGGTGGCGGCCCTGCTGGATCTCGATGCAGGGGTGCGCCACGAAGCTCGGTGCGCGCCAGTGCAGCGTGTGCGAGCGCTCGGCCAGCGCGCACAGCGCGTCGAGCGTGGCGATGCCGCCGGCCAGCTGCGTGAGCGCGGGCACCGAGGGCTGCAGCGCGTCGAGCAGTTGCTCGTACAGCCACTTCTCGCGGGCCAGCGCGCGGTCTTGCGCGCTCAGGGCCTTGTCCTCGAAGGCTTTCAGCTCGGGCGTGATGAAGCGCTCGGCGTTCTTCAGCGTCTGGCGGCGGCGGTAGTTGTCGGGCACCTTCGAGAGCGCGCTTTGCGTCACCTCGATGTAGAAGCCGTGCACGCGGTTGAACTGCACCCGCAGGTTGCTGATGCCGGTGCGCTCGCGTTCGCTGATTTCGAGCTTCAGCAAAAAGTCGTCGCAGTTCTCGCTGATGGCGCGCAGCTCGTCGAGTTCGGCGTCGTGGCCGGTAGCGATCACCCCGCCGTCGCGCACCAGCGCGGACGGGTCGGGCTTGATGGCGCTGGTCAGCAGGTCGGCGCAGCCGGGGGGCGGGGCCAGGCGTTCGGTGATCTGGGCCAGGAGGTTTGCAGACGCAGGCAGCAAGGGCGCAAGCTGCTCCGCTTTCGATAGCGCCAGCCGCAGCGCCAGCAGTTCGCGCGGGCGCACCTGCCGTAGCGCGATGCGTGCGGCGATGCGTTCCACGTCGCTCGTGTTCTTGAGCTGCTCGCGCAGCGTGCGCCACGGCGCGGCAGTGCCGCCAAGCACGGTCGACTGCAGGGCGCCGATGGCTTCGAGCCGGGCCTGCGCTTCGGAGCGGTCGCGCCGGGGCGAGAGCAGCCAGCGTTTCAGCAGGCGGCTGCCCATGCCCGTCATGCAGGTGTCGAGCAGCGAGAACATCGTGGGTGAGTCTTCGCCACGCAGCGTCTGCACCAGTTCGAGGTTGCGGCGCGTAGTGGGCGGCAGCTCGATCAGGTCGCCGTCGCGCTCGACCGACAGGCGCTGCACGTGCGAAAGCGCGCGGCCCTGGGTGTGCTCGGCATAGCCCAGCAGCGCGGCGGCCGCGGCATGTGCGTTGGTCAGCGATTCGGCGTTCCAGGCGGCGAGGCTGTTGCTGCCCATCTGCTCGGCCAGCTTGCGCTCGCCCAGGCCGCCGTCGAATTGCCACGCTGGGCGAATCGACAGCGTGAAGGGCGTGGCACTGCGCGCGGCTTTCAGGCGTTGCTCGAAGGCAGGCGTTACTTCGGCGCTGTACAGCAGCTCGCTGGGCGCGATGCGAGCGATCCAGGCTTCGAGCGCGTCGGCTGGGCATTCAGCCAGCCGCAGTTCGGCACCGGTCACGCTGAGCCATGCCAGCCCGCAGAAATTGCGCGAGCCCGCATGCACCGCGAGCAGCAGCGATTCGCTCTTGTCGTTGAGCAGTTCGGAGTCGGTCAGCGTGCCGGGCGTGACCACGCGAACCACCTTGCGTTCGACCGGGCCCTTGCTGGCGCCGACTTCGCCCACCTGCTCGCAGATGGCGACCGATTCGCCCAGCTTGATGAGGCGGCCCAGGTAGGTATCGACCGCGTGGAAGGGCACGCCGCACATCACCACCGGCTGGCCGGCCGACTGGCCGCGCTGGGTGAGCGTGATGTCGAGCAGGCGCGCGGCCTTTTCGGCGTCGGCCCAGAAGAGTTCGTAGAAATCGCCCATCCGGTAGAACAGCAGGGTGTCCGGATGGTCCGCCTTGAGGCCTAGATATTGGGCCATCATCGGGGTGTGCCCGAGCGTTGCTTCTGCCCCGCCAGGGGATGCCGTCGATTTATCCTTCGAATTCAATGATTTCGCCTTGTGTCTGTGTCGGGGTATCCGAGCGAGCCTTGGCTCGGATTATCTTGTATGGGGCATCCGCAAGGCGCCGGCCGGGCCCGCACCCACCACTCTAAAATCCCCCGACGCGACCCCCGCGTGAAGAACAAACAAGGCGCCCATGGCCCAGCTGGATGATTTCAAAGGCCTTGAAGCGAACGCGGCTGCGCTGCCCGGCAGCGCCACCTTGCCCGCAGAGCTTGCCGCGCTGTATCTGTGCATAACACCGGCCCAGCTTGCGGAGCTGCGAAAGTCGAAACGGCCCGAGGGGCGCGCGGGCCACAGCCCGTCTGTCATCAGGCCGGTGGAAGGCGGCGCAGCGGGGCCCAAGGACCCGGTGCTCTACAACTTGGGTGCCTTGCGCGACTTTGCGAAAGCGCACGCCGCTCCATCCGCCTTCGACACCGCGGCCAGCGCCGGCATGCTGGGTTGGGTGTCGGCGAAGCTGCCTTTCTTCGCGGAACTCGAACCCCGCATCAAGCGCGGCAAGCGCGTGATCATCGGCGGTGCCTGGGACCGGACCGACCCCCTGCGCGAGGCGCGTTTCGTCGAGCTCGCGAAAGGCCGCATCCGATTCGCATCGCTGACATGCTCCGAAGCCGCGGCCAGCCTGTGGGCCGATGTTGCGAGCCATTCCGCGCTGGCTGAAAAGGGGCTCGCGCTGCTCAGGAGCGAAACGCAAGCCATCGAGGCTTCGCTGGCGGCCACCGCCCAACTGGCCGCAACTTCGAATTCCAACGCGACGACCTGATCGACGTCCAGATTGAATATGGAAGAGTACCGATGCTGATCAATTGCGTCGCTTATGAAAACGGCGCCAAGCTCGCCGACATCTCGGTCGAGGCCATCAGCGACTACATCAGCCGGCCGGGCTGCTTCGTCTGGGTGGCGCTGAGCGACGCCTCACCGGAAGAACTGAGCGTGATGCAGCACGAATTCGGCCTGCATCCACTCGCGGTGGAAGACGCCCGCAACGGCCACCAGCGGCCGAAGATGGAGGAATACGGCGACTCGCTCTTCGTCGTCATGCACATGGTCGAGCCATCGCCCGAGGGCGAGCACTGCACGAACGTGGGCGAGGTCGACGTGTTCGTCGGCAGCAACTACGTGCTGTCGGTGCGCAACCGCAGCAAGCAGGGCTTTCTTGGCGTGCGCGAGCGCTGCGAGCGCGAGCCGGACCTGCTGCGCAACGGCGCGGGCTTCGTGCTGTATGCGTTGATGGACGCGGTGGTCGACCGCTACTTTCCGGTGATCGACGCGCTGGAGGACGAGCTCGAAGCCATCGAGCAGCAGCTTTTCGGCCAGGGCGGCGCAGCGCGCGACAAGATCAAGCAGCTCTACGACCTGAAGCGGCGCAGCATGATCCTCAAGCGTGCGGTGGCGCCGCTGCTGGAGGCATCGGGCAAGATGCACGGAGGGCGCGTGCCGCAGATCTGCATGAGCTCGCAGGAGTACTTTCGTGACGTGGGCGACCACCTGGGGCGCATCAACGGCTCGATCGACGCTATGCGCGACACCATCGGCACGGCGATCCAGGTGAACCTGTCGATGGTCACCATCGAGGAAAGCGAAGTCACCAAGCGGCTCGCGGCCTGGGCCAGCATCTTCGCGGTGTGCACCGCCTTCGCCGGCATCTGGGGCATGAACTTCGAGAACATGCCGGAGCTGAAATTCCGCTATGGCTATGCGGTGGCGCTGGGGCTGATCGTCAGCACCTGCGGCTATCTCTACTACCGGTTCAGGCGCGCCGGCTGGCTTTGACTGTGAGTGTGTGAGTGCGAGGGGGGCTTGCTAAGTCCCAACTAATAAACATGTAGATAATCAAGTCCCTTATGAAAAGGGACTTCACCCAGCGCTTCGGCTTCCTCGTCAAGAGCGTGGGCAAGCTCTACAGCGAAGAGTTCGACCGCCTCGCGCGCGAACGCATCGGCCTCACCAGCGCCCAGTGCCGCCTGCTCGGCGCGCTGGCCATGCACGGCGATGAAGAGCCCCTCTCGCAGGCCGAACTCGCGCAGCGGCTCGACCTGACCCCGATGGCCGTGGCCGGCCTGTGCGACCGCATGGCCGCGGCCGGCTGGATCCGCCGCGAGCCCAGCGCCACGGACCGCCGCGTCAACAAGATTCATCTGGAGCCCAGCGCCGAGAAAGCGCTCGACAGCGCGCTCAGCCTCAGCGACGGGCTCAATGCCCGCGTGATGGCGGTGCTGTCGCAACCCGAGCGCGCGCAACTGCTGAGCCTGCTCGCCAAGGTGCAAGGCAGCCTCGTGGAAATCACCTCGGGCGAGGGCAAGAAGCCATGAGCGTCGCGCCCGGAACCAAGGTGCCGCACCGCGGCATGATCACCATCTCGATCATGCTGGCGACCATCATGCAGGCGCTGGACACCACGATCGCCAACGTCGCACTGCCCCACATGCAGGGCAGCCTGCAGGCCTCGCAGGACCAGATCACCTGGGTGCTCACCTCGTACATCGTGGCCTCGGCCATCGCGCTGCCGCTGACCGGCTGGCTGTGCGGCCACTGGGGGCGGCGGCGCGTGTTCATCATCTCGGTGATCGGCTTCACGGTGGCCTCGGCGCTGTGCGGGCTTGCGACCTCGCTGGTCGGCATCGTGGCCGCGCGGCTGCTGCAGGGCATCTTCGGCGCGGCGCTGGTGCCGCTGTCGCAGGCTGTGCTGCTCGACATCAACCCGCGCGAGAAGGTCGGCCAGGCAATGGCGATCTGGGGCGCGGGCATCATGGTCGGACCCATCCTCGGGCCGCTGCTGGGCGGCTGGCTCACCGAGAACTTCGACTGGCGCTGGGTGTTCTTCATCAACCTGCCGGTGGGTATCTTCGCGTTCTGGGGCATCGCACGCTACCTGCCCGAGAGCCGGCCGCAGGGCGAGAAGCTCGACATCTTCGGCTTTGTCACGCTGAGCCTGGCCATCGGCATGCTGCAGCTGTTTCTCGACCGCGGCGAACAGCTCGACTGGTTCGATTCGTGGGAGATCAAGCTCGAAGCTGCCGCCGCGCTGGTGGCCTTCGGCTTCTTCGTAGTCCACACGTGGACGGTGCAGGGCGTGTCTTTCTTCGACCGCGACCTGCTGAAAGACCGCAACTTCGTCACTGGCCTGTTGTTCGCGTTCATCGTCGGCATGATCTTGTTCGCGACGATGGCGCTGCTGCCCAACTTCCTGCAGGGGCTGATGGGTTATCCGGTGGTCTACACGGGCGAGGTGACGGCGCCGCGCGGCGTTGGCACGATGATCGCGATGATCATCGTGGGCCGGCTGGTGCAGAAGGTGGACGTGCGCGCGATCATGGCTGTGGGCTTCGGCCTCACGGCGTTCTCGCTCTACCAGATGACGCGGCTCACGCTGCAGATGGACAGCACGCTGATCATCGTCTCGGGCTTCATCCAGGGCCTGGGCATCGGCTTCACCTTCGTGCCGCTGTCGACCGCCACCTTCGCCACGCTGGCGCCGCGGCTGCGCAACCAGGGCACGCCCATCTTCAGCCTGCTGCGCAACATCGGCAGCAGCGTGGGCATCTCGATCGTGCAGGCGCTGCTGACCGAAGGCTCGAGCAAGGCGCATGCGCAGATCGCGTCGACCGTGGCGCCGGGCAATACCGCGCTGTCGACGCTGCCGCAGATGATGTCGCCCGACACGATGACGGGGCTGGCGCTGCTGAATGCGGAGGTGACGCGGCAGGGCGCGCTGATCGGCTACCTGGACGACTTCGCGATCATGATGATCATCACGGTGCTGGCGATTCCGCTGCTGTTGCTGATCAAAAGCCCGAGGCGCAGTGCGGCCGCCTCAGGCCCGGCCGAAGTGCCGCACTGAAAGGACCCATCACTCGTCGTGCGTGTCGTGCGTTGCCACCGCACCGCGACGCCAGTAGCCCGAGGCCCGCGTCCACTTCGGGTTCGCGCCGCGCTCGCCCACCAGGTGCGCGCGCAGCGCCTTGGCGATGGCCGATTCGCAGCCTACCCACGCATGGAAATCGCCGGCCGGTAGCTGCATGGCCTTCAGCGCGTCGAGCAGCACGGGGCTCAGGCCCGGCTCGGTGCCGCGGCGGTGCACCCACTTCAACGTGAGTTCGGCCTGCGTGTCGAACGGAATCTCGTCGGCTTCGCTGTCGACTTCCGCCAGCACTACCGCGCGAGAGCCGGCCTGCAGTTCGGCCAGGCGACGCGAGATGGCGGGCAGGGCGGTGTCGTCGCCGATCAGCAGGTGCCAGTCGAACTCGGTCGGCACGATGAACGAGCCGCGTGGGCCGCCCACGCCGACGACGTCGCCGGGCTTGGCCTGCTCGGCCCACTGCGTGGCGGGGCCGGCTTCGTGCAGCGCGAAGTCGATTTCGAGCGTGCCGGCCTTGGCGTCGTGGCGGCGCGGCGTGTAGTCGCGCATGGTGGGGCGGCCGCTTGCGGGCCACACCGGGCCTTCGGGGCCGGCGGTGGGCAGCGTGAGCTTGCCGGTGGTGGCATCGGGAAAGAAGATCTTCGCGTGGTCGTCGAAGCCGGGGCTGGTGAAGCCCGCGAGGTCGTCGCCCGTGAGGGTGATGCGGATCAGGTGCGGCGTCACGCGCTGCGCGGATTTCACCGTGAGCTGGCGAAAGCGCAGGTCGTGGCGCACCCGGCGCGGCGTGCGGTCGGGGGCGGTGGAAGCAGATGAAGTACTGAAGTCAGTCATTGCAGAAGTCCTGGGTGAGCAGGGCGGGTTGAGATGGGGTTCAGATCTTTTCGATCTGCTGTGCAGCGCTGTCGAGCACCGCGGCGAAGTCGTGGGCCTGCTGCTCGGTCAGCACGCCAGACAGGCGCATGCGCATTGCGAGCTTGAGGTTCTCGATGGCGCGCGTGACCTGCGGCGGGCGTCCGCCGCGCGGGCCGGCGCCGTCGACGCCGCCGCTCATGCGGGACATCATGGCGTCGGCCATCTCGCGATTGGCCGTGAGGAATTCCTGGCCGCTGGCCGTGATGCTGTAGCGCTTGCGGCCGCTGCCGTCGGCGGTTTCCACGCTGAGGTAGCCCATTTCCTCGAGCAGCGTGAGGGTTGGGTAGACCACGCCGGGGCTCGGCGCATAGCTGCCGCCGAGGCGGTCTTCGATGGCCTTGATCAGTTCGTAGCCGTGGGCCGGCTTGTCGGCGATGAGCTGCAGCAGCACGAAGCGCAGGCCGCCATGGCCGAACACGCGTCCGCCGCCGCGGCCGCCACGGTGTCCGCGGCCGCCGGAAAGGCCGTCTTCATGTTCGCCGCGGGCGGTGTGGCAGTGGTGATGGTTGAGATGGAAATGTCTCATGGTGGGCATCCTTTGTGATGTGTATCGGAATTATTTTAGATATATCTAAAATAAAGTCAAATCGATACGCACCGGGATACCCGGCATGGGTGCCACGGGCCTTGTCGAGCGCGACGCAGCGCTCGATTTCTCCCTGAATTTCTCCCTGAAGCCCTTCTCTTTTTTATTTGCCGACTGCTGTCGCCGCCGGCACGGGCAGTCGCAGGCGCAGGCATGTATCTCCGGGCTGAGAGCGCACCGTGAGTGCGCCACCCAGCGCGGCGGCGCGCGTGTGCATGTTCGTCAGTCCCTTGCCCGCGAACTTGGCTTCTGCATCGAAGCCGCGGCCGTTGTCGCGCAACTCGATCTCGATGATTTCGCCGGTGCTGGCGGGCACCAGTCTCGCGCCGAGGCTGGCCCGCGTCGCCTGCGCGTGCGCCATCAGGTTGGCGAACGCCTCGAACAGCAGCATCTGCGTCTGATGAGACTCGCGCGCGCTCCAGCCCGTCATCAGCGGCAGGGGGCCCACGTCCCAGTGCAGTTCGATGCCGGCAGCCTGCAGGCGCGGCCCCAGGCGGTAGCGCACGCTGCCCAGGGCCGAGGCAACGTCGCCCTCGCAGCCATGCATGGCGTCCACCGTGAGCTTGAGCTGGTCCACCGCGTCGCGCAGGTGCAGCGCCACATCGCCGAGGGCCGTTCCTGGTTGCTGGGTCATCTGCAGCAGCCCGACCAGCTGCCCACCGAGACCATCGTGCAGGTCCTGCGTCAGGCGCTGGCGTTCTTCCAGCGCGCCGCGCGCTTTTTCTCCTTCCCGCTCGCGCGCGAAGGAAGCTTCCAGGGCAGCGTTGCGCTCTGCGAGTTCCGCTTCCAGCGAGGCGTTCATTGTCGCCATCGCCCGGGCGTCCTTGCGCATGCGCTCGGCGATGACCCATGCCAGCGTGATGGCGAAGCCAACCCAGGCGAAGCGGATCCACGGCACCATCGCGTAGGCCTCCGGCGATGTGCGCATCACCCAGACGTCGCGCGCGCCGCATAGCACCACCAGCACCACGGCCACGCCCAGCACGCGGTGTTCCAGCACGGCACTGCGCAGCGCTACGCGCACCACGACGACCATCATTGCCAGCGCGGCCAGCAGGCCCAGCGACCGCCACAGCGGCATCAGCCACAGCAAAGGCACCATGATGCCCAGCACGGCCGCAACCGGTGCCAGCCAGGCCATCAGGCCCAGCAGGCGTGCCAGGCGGGTGTTGTCGCGTCCCACCACGGCCAGGGCGAAGCGGCACAGCAGCGGCACCGCCGCCTGGAACGCAGCCAGCGGCAGCACACCCCACCAGGGCCAGGGCAGAGGCACATGCGTGAACAGCACGCGCGCCGTCTGCACGGACCACAACAACTCTCCCAGGCCGTAGTAGAGGTAGATCGGTTCGCGCTGTCGCAGCCACACCAGCAGCGACAGCGCTCCCAGCACGCCACTCACGATGGCAATGAAGCGTCCGCCGCTGACATGCCAGAACAGGGCGTCTTCGTATAACGGAAGAACCTCGGCCTTGCTGCCGACCACCACCGGCGACAGCCCTCCCTGCCTCGCAGCCTGTGCCGCGATGACGACTTCAACGCGATGCGGCGACGTCGAGCCCGAGGCCGGCAGCACGAAGTACTGCGGCGCAACGGAGGCATCGTCGTAGGGGCCCGGCGGGAAGGCGCCGAATCGGGCCAGTTCCTGGCCGTTCACCAGCACACGAAAACTGTTGCCCAGGCGCGGCACGAACAGCGCCAGCGGCGCGGCAGGGTCGGCCACCGGTATGTCGAACGCGAAACGTGCCTCGCCGTCGACTGCACCTTGCCGCTGATCCCAGTCATAAGGCAGTGCGACGGTCTGCGGCTGCGGTGCCTGGGCTGGAGCCTGACCGCGCAAGGCCAGCGTGAGCTGCGCCTGCTCGATGAGCGTGACTGCCCGCGAAGGAGCGCTCCATCCGGCTCCCAGCACCGCGAGCACCAGCAACAGCAGCGCCCTCATGCTTTCGCCCCGATGAGCGGATCCAGCTCCGCGCGCAGCCGCCTGATGGCCACTTCATGCCGCAGCGTTTGCGCCCCGCGTCCGTAGGTGCCGGCCTTGCGGATCAGCCGTAGTTGCTCGCGCTGCAGCTGCGTCTTCAGGCGCCTTGCTTTCCAGCCGAAGGTCCACCCCATCTCCCTGCGGACCTTGTAGCGCTGCATGGGCGCGCCCAGGCGAACCCATTCGTCGTCGCGGATCAACTCGCGCTCCGGCACGAACCAGGCTGCGAGGGCATGCAGGTATGTGCCGTTCTCGCGAACGGCAACCCGCCAGAAGAGCCCTGCCGCGATGACAACGGGAATGCCCTTGACGATCAGCAGTACGGCCATCTCGCCGTATCCGCCCTCGAAGAGGTCTTCCAGAAACGGCGCGTTCCACACGAAGTGCATGGCCCACGCAAGGCCGAAGCACAGCAGCGCGCAGGCAATCCGCATCACCATCGGCCGCTCCGGGTGGAGCAGGAACCATGCAACGCCGAAGGACGCGATCGTCGTGTAGGCCGCGTGGCTCCACAGCCCGCTCAGCAGCCCGCGCGTCAGCAGGTTCAGAAGTACCGGATACACCTGGTTTTCGAGCGGAAAGTGCATGGACGAATTGACGGTGTAGCTCAGGTTCTCGATCACCTGAAAGCCCAGCCCCGCCATCGCACCGACGATCAGCACCGAGAGATAAGTCTGAAACTGGTTGCGCGCGACCAGCACCAGCAGGATGACGCCAGCCAGCTTCAGGAATTCTTCCGTGATCGGCCCCGCAATCGCCGCCCCCCAGACCGCGACGAACTCCGGCGACACCAGCTTCGCGCACAGGCTCTGAATCGCGATGTTGGCCGGCGCGGCGAAGTAGACAGCGCCCATGCCGCCCCACGCAAAGGCCAGCACATAAGCCTCTGGCGGATGCTGCTCGAGCAAGTCCAGCGTGCGAAACGCCTGGAAGAAAGCCAGGGAGTAGAGCCCCCACACCAGCAGCCCCAGAAACGCGGTAACGGGCACCACGCGGAACCCCATCGAGAACATGCTGACCGTGTAGAACAGGCCGTTGACGATCAGCGCCGTCAGCACCCAGAACGCGGCGCGCTGCGGCTGGAAGAATGAATCGGTGCCAACCGGCCAGCCTGCGTCGCCCTGCTCGAAGGCGGGCGAACTCATTGCGGCGCCTCCAGGTCCATCGAGTCCAGCATGCGCCGCGCTTCCGTCAGCGCATCGTCCATGCCGTCGTTGGAGCCGTAGAAGTCGATCTGCACCAGCGACTTGCGCCGCAGGTCGACCACCTGCCAGAACCGGCCGGCCAGCTTCGAGCCGTAATACGCGAAAGTCTTGCCCTGCAGGCCCCATGAGGTGACGAAGTCGGACACGTCGCCCTCGATGCTCAGGCGCTGGCCGCGTTCCATCAGCCGCTGCTGCCGTATCAGGGGGCCGTCGGGTCCGCCCACCCACCGGCCCGTGGTCACCAGGAACTTGTGGCCGCCCTTGAACAGCATCAGCGACTTGCCTGCCTTCGAGCGCGACACATCCATCTCCCATCCGTCGGCGGGAATGAACCGGGCCTGGCCGACATCTATCGTCTCCCCCACGGGCAACGGTCTGCTGCCCGAGGTATGGCGGTCCCAGAATGTCAGGCCGCCCACGTAGACGGCAATGGCGAGAAGCACCGCGAGCGCGCCCGGCCAGGTGCGATACGGTATTCGGCGTGAGGGCTCGTTCATCCTTTGATCCTGCCATACGATCGCGCCTGTCCCGGTGGGCGCGGCAAGCGATGCGGCATACTCCCACCCCCCTCAAACTCACCAGAATTCCACTGAATGGACAAGGAAGTCGAACCCCACGTACTCGCCGTCATCGACGAAATGCGGCTCAAAGGACCACGGCTCACGCCGGTCGAGATCGTCGCCAAGATGGGTGTGTTCGACGCGCGGGACAAGCCATTCGACCACGCTTGGCTGGCGACCGGCGACAACGTCATCGCCACCATCTGGGGCGAGTTCGTGAGTGTCGGTTCGGGCGGGCGCTGGTTCTGCATCGAGTCGCTCGATACGCAGCATCGCGTTGGCGGCGGCCCGCGCAACGCGCAGCAGGTGCAGCGTGCCAAGGACCGGCTTGCATTGCTCAAGCGCACCTTCGATGCAGGCCAGGGCTTCCGCGCCGTGCTGCAGACCAACCGCATCGCCATCGCCGAGCTGGAGAGCAACAAGGACGCCAAGGTTTCCACCCGCGTGCGTGACGACGACGAATGGCACGTCGCCACCTGGGAGCCCGAGAAAAAGCTTGCGGTGCTGGTGCGTGGCCCGCGCGGCTGGGTTCCGACCGAGGCCGACCTGCAAGCCGCGAAGGCGCGCGGCAGCGTGCCGAAGGTGGCCGAGCCCGCGGCAGCGGTCGCAACCGGCCAGGCTTCGCCCGAGGAAGTGCACGCAGCCGCCATCGAGTACGTGACGAAGCACTTCACCGGCTACGGCTACAAGGCCGAGAGCGTGATCGCCCAGAACATCGGCTTCGACCTCGAAGTCTCGAACGCCAAGGGGCAGACGCTCCTGCGCGTCGTGGTGAAGGGCACGGCGCCCGGGGTGCCCAGCTTCAAGCTCAGCAGCGAAGAGAGCGCGTGTTCGGTGCGCGAGCCGCTGTGGCGGCTGCTGGTGGTGACGGATGCGGGCAGCGGGGTAGCGCAGCACAAGATCTACAAGCCGACCGAGATCAGCTCGGCGCCGGGTTACGACCCGTCGTAAACAGCGAGCAAGACGGCCTCCTAGGGCGACGGGCCTTTGTTGCCCGCCGCTTCGCCCGCAAGCTGGTGCCACCACCAGCGGCCGGGCACATGCGGCTCGCCAGGGCCGGGAACGGTGAAGGTGGCCGCATCCGCGCCTTCGATCACCTTTTTCTCGTCAAGAAACCACACGGTAGTGCCGTCGGTCGCATAGCCGTGGCCCAGGTCGCGGAAGTTTTCCGGCCTGGCACCCTTCAGGCGGGTTCCGTAGAAATAGACAGCTTCACGATCACGAGCGATGTGGCTGATGTCATGCAGCTCATCGCGCGTACCGTCGCGGTAGTTGAGCCGTATCTCCGGCACGATCTCGAAGGCCTCCGGGCTCTTCGTGCGGATCGCCTTGGCGGTGATGTAGCAGGCGCGCTCCCGGTCGTGCGCGTAACGAAGGTTCAGGGCCTTGAAAGTCGCGTGATCCGCGTCTTCGACACGGTGCCGTCGCCTATTCGGAGATCAGATCGCTCGGTCACGGCATTTCCAAAACATGACTGCGTCATTTGCCGCTTGCTGATCCGAGCTTGGGCCGTAGCTGGTGCCCATCAGTTGCATGTTTTCCGACACGGGCTTTGCGGGTGCCGGCGGGGACAGCCCAAGCATGGCGAGAGGCATTGCCATGAGTCTCAAGAACAGGCGTTTCTTGCTGTCAGCCATCCTGCCTCCGTGGTGCTCAGGTCGACTGGTAGGTATCGCGCACACGATCGAACCGGCGTTGCGCGAGGTCTTCGTCGCGGATCATGAGGAAATGGTTGCCGTCGCCACTGGCTACGGAATCCGATCGGCGGGCGCCGGCATGGTATTCACCGCCGTACGAAAACAGATGCCGCCATGGCGTCTGGCCGGGCACTGCGATGTGCCCGCCCGCCGGGTCCACGTCATCTTCGGCGTGGCCCTGGATGTCGTCGGGCCAGCCGCCTAGCCGATCGCCGAAGTTGCCGCCGTGCGCGGTGTCGCCTGGAGGCAGGTGGGGCGACAGCTGCAGCGGGTCTGCCCCCTGGAACCAGGCCCAGATCGCCTTGCTGCTGTGCTGCGGCAGGGCCGTCTTCCAGTGATGCGGCACGCTGAGGCCGGAATGCGGCAGCAGCCGGTCGGCCATCGGCAGACGGGACCAGGCTTCTTCGGGGCTTGCAGGATGGCCGTAGGAAGACCAGCGGTCGTTCCAGCGCTGGAGCTCGACGGGCCATTCGCGGCGCCGCAGCGCGGCCGGCCGTGCGTCGTGCCAGTACACGTGGTGAAGCGGCGTCTTGCCATCGTCGTCGCGCATCGCGTCCATGAAGATGAAGAGCACGCCGCTGCGCGGCAGCTTCGGATCGAAGCCGGGGAGCGCGGACAGTTGGCCCAGGTCGAGCTGCGCGATGAAGGCGAGTGGAAATTCGGTCTGCAGTGCGGCCATGCGAGCCTGCAGCCACGCGATGCGGCTCGCATCGACCTTCGGGTCGCGCCGCTTGGTGCCTGGCAGTGCGTCGCGCATGAGCGCCAGGTCTTTCTCGGTGGCGCCGCTGGCGCGCATCGTTTGCAGCAGCCCTTCGACATCGCTTGCGGACATCGACGGCTTGGGGTGCCGGATGTCCTCGATCTGCTTGCGAAGCTGCGCCAGATGCCGCTCGGGCGCGGCCAGTGCGGGGCGCATGGGCCACGGCGCATCGGGTGGAAGGTCGGGGTTGCCGGCCATCTTGCTGGTGCCGACGGGCAGCGTGTCGTCCTTCTCCTGGCGGCGAACGAACATCACCACGGGCCGCACCGAGGCCCCGATGCGCCGGGCGTAGTCGCTCAGCCCGGCCTTGCGCAGCGATTCGCGCAGGGCCTGGGTATCAGCAAACACGGGCATGCATCAGGACTGCTCGGGCATGCTGGGCCACTTGCTGTACGCAAGCCGCCAGAGCACAGTGCTCCATCGAAAAACTACCCATCTTCATTCGCTCCTTGCGCGCTGGATCGCCAGTGCTGGCAGGAAGGCACCGCCAGTCTCAAAGACCGTTGGCCTCGCCACCGGGAAGATCGAAGGAGTCGGGTCCCGGGAATCTCTTGTCGGGCTTGGGAACTGCGCGCCTGTGAATGGATGCGAAACTTGCGCAGCAGGCCGCCCCGATCACAGGAATCAACCACACCAGAGCCAACTGAAGTCGTCGTTGCAGTGGCGAATAAAAGTCGCTGCGCAACACGACGACCGTTGCGGTCAGGTTGCCTGCGAGCACTGCGATGGCCATGAAGGCGAGTACGAAGTAGACATGTCTGGGCAACGTGGCCTCCCCAAGAGCTTTTGAGGGGAATGTAGCCATGGGCGAATGCAGGCGTCAACCGCTCGCATTGGTCTGATGCATCACCATGCAACGAGCGGTTGTCGAAGCGGTGCGATCCGATGACCCCCCAGCGCTGCGACGCGTTTGCGTGCGATCGATTGACATCGCGCAAGGTCTCCGCAGCCTACCTCAGATACAAATAGAAGCCTTCATCGGAGCCGGGCGGGCATGGTTTCTTGACTAATGGTTGTTGGAGTGCATCAAAAGGTGTAAACAGACTGTTCGGAGCGTTTCATCAGTGTTACGTTTCCCGAAACTATCGAGGGTGATATGAACGAAGATGGCCAAAAAGCGCCGCGATCAAGGATTTATCTACCGGTATCGGGGAAATTCCTTATTGCATTGATTGGCGCAATTGCCTGGATGGGGTTTTCAATATGGGCCGCCGAACTCTGGCTGGCCGATTTGAAATACCACGTCGGCGCCGCGCTGGCCATTTTTCTGGTCTATGGCATTGCCATTATTCCGGGCTTCATGAATGCATTCATGGCCATAAGCCTGCTTTTGGACAAGAGGCCGTCGCATCCTTCTTTGTCCGCTTATCCTGCGATATCCATGCTGGTCGCCGCGTACAACGAGGAAGCCTCCATCGAGGAAACTCTTATCAGCATCGACCGGCAAAATTACCCTGGCCCGCTGCAGGTCATCGTGATCAATGACGGCTCCACCGACGGCACTTCTCTTGTTGTCCAGCGCGTCCAGAATCGATATCCATGGCTTACCTTCGTCGATCTGAAAAAGAACGGAGGCAAGGCCCGCGCCCTCAACATCGGGTTCAAGGAAGTTCTGCACAATCTGGTCGTCACGGTTGATGCCGATTCTTTCCTGTATCGAGGCGCGCTGGCCAGTATTGTCGAGCGCTATCTGGCTGACCCGCCCAATACGAGGGCCGTCGCGGGAAAAATCCTGGTTCGAAACTCGCGGCAGAACTGGATTACCCGTTGCCAGGAGTGGGACTATTTCCACGGCATTGCTGCAATCAAGCGGGTGCAATCGCTGTTCCAGGGCACCTTGGTTGCGCAAGGTGCATTTTCTGTCTACGACCGGGCCGCGCTGGTGGAGGTTGGCGGGTGGCCTGAGTGCGTGGGAGAAGACATCGTGCTCACGTGGGCCCTGCTGAAAGCCGGCTATAGGGTTGGCCACTGCGAGGACGCGTGCCTGTTCACCAATGTGCCCAGCACCCTCAAGCAACTGGTCAAGCAACGCCAGCGATGGGCGCGCGGCATGACGGAAGCCTTTATCAAGCACCCGGGAATTCTCCTGAAGCCCCGCTTGTCGACATTCTTCATTTACTGGAACCTGCTCTTTCCGTGGCTGGACCTGGCGTTCACCATCGGATTCATACCAGGGCTGGCAATGGCCCTTTTCGGCTACTACTGGATTGTGGGTCCGATGACTCTCGCGCTGATACCGGCTGCATTTGCATTGAGCCTCCTGATGTTCTTGATCGAGCGCCGGACGTTCAAGAAAACAGGGTTGGTCGTGCGCAAGAATGTCCAGGGCTTCTTTTTCTACGTATTGCTATATAGCCTGTTGCTGCAGCCGGCCAGTGTTCTCGGATATCTGGATGAACTGTTCAGAAGACCTAAATCCTGGGGGACAAAATGATCGACGCGTTGAAATATTTTGCCGCCGTTGCTTCGGGATTTGTTTTTCTGGCTTCCTCCTGCGAAGGGGCGGAGGAAAAAAGCCCGGAGAAAACAACCGACATGGCTTTCGGCACGGATTTCTATCTGACCAACGACAGCGACAACTTTCAATCGCGGCGAGTGTCGGTCGAGTTTTTCCCTGCTTTTGAAAATGCCGATCGCTTCCTCGGATTTCGGCTTGGCGATTATCAATACCGGCAAAATAACTGGCAAAGAGCCGGAAAGAAAATCTCATTTCTGGCCCGCTCGATCGAAACCAGAACCGGCGATGGAGGGGCAATGGAGGCTGGCCTGTTCGAGCAGGGAGGGCACACGCTGCTGACGCTCGACGGCAGCTACCGCATGTCGCCGACAAAGAGCACGGCAGTGGAGTTTCTTGTGACGCGCGACTGGGTGGAAACCCCGAAATCCCTGGACCGCGGAATCGATTTTTCATTTGTCGGGGTTGCCGTGGACCAAGGGCTTGGAAGCCATGTGACCCTGGTGGGGCTGCTGGGACAGCAGTTTTTTTCCGACAGCAATCGACGTGACCACGCCCGCCTGCGGCTGATTTATCAACCGTCGCTCGATCTGGGGCTGACCTTGCAAGCGCGCTATCGAACGTACCGGAGCAGTCATGAGGACGTGGACAGGGCCTATTTCAATCCGAAGAACTACAGCGAGTCGATGCTGGCGGTCGGCTGGCGGCATCGTTTCCAGGGATGGACTGCCGCTCTGACGGCAGGGCTTGGCAACGAGACGATCAATCACGACTTGAATCAGCCAACAAGACTGCTGGACCTGAGTCTGCAAAGCCCAGTCAGAGGATCGCAGGTCTTTCGCTTTGGCGCCGGCTACAGCCGCAGCACCACCTTCTCGGGCCCCAGCTACACGTATCGGTATCTGCGCGGCGAGTGGGTGATACTTTTCTGAGGTCAAGGCGCCCGCAGGCGAGCGGACACCCCCGCAGCCTCACGCCTTCGACAGGCGCCGCCGAGCCTTCACCGCCGAAGCCAGCCCCTCGAGCACCGGCACCGTCTGGGCAAAGCCGATGCAGGCATCGGTGATCGACACGCCGTGCTTCAGCGCAACGCCGGGCTTCAGGTCTTGCCGTCCTTCTTCGAGATGGCTCTCGATCATGATGCCCGTGATGCGCCGCTCGCCGGCCGCGATCTGCGCCGCCACGTCTTCGGCGACCACGATCTGCCGCTGATGCTGCTTGCTGCTGTTGCCGTGCGAGACGTCGATCATGACCTGCGGCCGCAGGCCGTTCGCCAGCAATGCTTCGCAGCTGGAGGCGACATCCGCGGCCGAATAGTTGGGAGCCTTGCCGCCGCGCAGGATCACGTGGCAGTCGTCGTTGCCGCGCGTCTCGAAGATCGCCGCCATGCCCATCTTGGTCATGCCCATGAAGGCGTGCGGCGCGCGCGCCGCAAGAATGGCGTCGGCCGCGACCTTCACGCTGCCGTCCGTACCGTTCTTGAAGCCGACCGGGCAGCTCAGGCCTGACGCCAGTTGCCGATGGCTCTGGCTCTCGGTGGTGCGCGCTCCAATGGCACCCCAGGCGATCAGGTCGGCAATGAACTGCGGGCTCAACAGGTCGAGAAACTCGGTGCCGGTCGGCAGGCCCAGGGTCGTCAGTTCGAGCAGCAGGCGCCGCGCGCGCTCCAGCCCTTCGTTGATTGCGAAACTGCCGTCCAGGTGCGGGTCGTTGATGTAGCCCTTCCAGCCCACGGTGGTGCGCGGCTTTTCGAAATAGGCACGCATCACGATCAGCAGGTCGTCCTGCAGGGAATCGGCGACCTTCTTCAAACGCTGTGCGTATTCGATGGCCTGGTCGTGGTCATGGATGGAGCATGGACCGACCACCACCACCAGCCGGTCGTCGCGATCGTGCAGCACGTCGGCGATGGCCTTGCGGCTGCCTTCGACCAGCGCCAGCGTGTTGTCGCGCACCGGCACGCGTTCCTGCAGCAGGGCAGGGGTGATGAGCGGACGAACTGCGCCGATGCGCACGTCGTCGATCCGGGTGGTGTCGAGCGTGCTGTCGCGGGAGCCGATTTCGGCGTCGTGGAGGGGGTCGTCGAGGCGGGGCATGGTGTGGCTGTGAAGTCGAATTGAGCTTCTTCGATTGTCTGCTCGATCAGGAACCCTGCTCGTCCCTCAACACGGCTGCTCCCGTACGGGGATTCGTCAGGGTGACGTTCTCGAGCGCCTTGATTCGCCACTCGCCAGCCTGCCGCGTCAGCACGGCAAGGATCAGCGTGTCGACAGCGTGCGGGCCCGCCGGGTGAGCCGCACCGGCCGTGAGGCGGCTCCAGAAGTGAATGATTGCCGCGCCGTCGCTGATGGCGACCACGTCGATCAGCTCGTTCTCGAGCGTGGAATCGCTGTAGATGGTTGCGTGAATGGGCGCATGCAGCTTGACGATTTCCTCGATGCCGCGCACGTAGTGCCCGAACCGATTCACGAATGTCGCATCCTCATGGAACAGCGCTCCGAGGGACTCCATGTCGTGGTTGTTCCAGGCGGCTTGAAACGCGTGGGGCGCGTCTTCGGGTTGTCTCATTTGAATCATGTGGATTCTCACAAGTGTCTATGCGGGGCACCCGGGGTTTGCCTTGGGCGTCTACTGCCAGGCGGCCAGGGAAAATTCTGCGCCACCGCGGGGTTGCCGCTCATGCTGCCAACACGGTCAATCAGCGCGCGCTGTCAATGATCATCCCGCCGTCAGGAGTCAGGCTGTAGCCCGTCAGGAACTGTGCATCTCTGCTGGCCAGGAAAAGAACGACGGGAGCAATGTCATCTTCAGGCGATCCATGCCGTCCGAGCGCGTTGCTTGCGGGAGGTGCATCGGCTCCGGCGCCCCAGGTGTCTGCAACGGGCAATATGTTGTTGACCGTGATCTTGTCTGCTCCCCACTCCCTGGCGGCAGATCGCGTCAGCGCGCGAACAGCTTCCTTCGCCATGTTGTATGGGGCGTAGGGCGCCATGCCAAGCACTCCCGCAAGCGACGCGAAGTTGATGACCCGGCCCTCGCCGCTGGCCTTGAGGTGGGGATGGCAGGCTTGCATGGTGCGCAAGTAGGCAATCGGACCCATCTCGAAATTGCGCTGCAGTTGCTCTACCGACGTGCCAATGACCGTCGCTTGCACGACAGAAGGGTCGAATGCAACGTTCACGAGGATGTCGAGACCGCCATAGGTCGAGACGACCGTATCAATGGCTGCCTTGATCTGGCCAGCATCGCTCACGTCGCATACAACGCCGAGCGCAGTGCCTCCGGCCTCTTGAATGTCGGCGACGACACGGTCGACATTCGCGGCAGTCCGCGAAAGAACGGCCACCTTCGCGCCTTCAGCCGCAAACAGCTTGGCAGTCGCGCGGCCAATGCCGCGTCCTGCTCCTGTCACAACAGCAATCTTTCCATTGAGTCGAGCCATCGGAATCTCCTTCAGTCGAGGCTTGGTTGTTTCGCCGTTGCGGCGGGGATGTTAGGCGACGGAATATCGCGAGCGGCGTTCTGCGTCGCGAATGAAGAGATCAGCAGCACGAGGCCCACCGCGGCAGGTGCGGCTGCACTGGCCTTGCGCACATTCATGTGAGCAGACGCGGACAGAAGCAGGTGGAAGAACACGCCGGCGTAAGCGAGGTCACTCAGCCGAACGCTCACACGCGAAAGAATGGCCGCGACCGCCAGGAGCTTTACGGCAATCAGGATCGGAACAAGGTATTCGGGATAGCCAAGGTCGGCGAGAGCCTGGCGGACCCAGCTCCTCTTGGTGATGTACATCACCGCAGAAGCCACATACAGAAGGCACAGAAGCGCAGTGCTTATCCAGTAGAAATAGTTTTCGATCATCAGGTTTCCAGATCAGGGTGAGTCAGGGCCGCGAGGATGTCGTCTAAGATCAAAAAGAACAAGTAGGATGAAAAAGCGGTGGCTAGTATGGAAAAACTGACTAATGCAGCCGGCAGCACCAACATGCATGAGGAAATGCGCAGGGCATTCGCCTTGCTTTCCGGCAAATGGAAGCTGGAAATCATGTGGTTGCTCAACCAGCGGATCTATCGCTTCGGGGAGTTGCGCAAAGCAATTCCAGGGATAACCCAACACATGCTGACGGCGCAGCTTCGGGAGTTGGAGGCGGACGGTCTGGTGTCCCGTACGGTGTTTGCGGAGGTGCCTCCCCGTGTCGAATACGAGATCACAGGCAAGGCCCTGGGACTCGGACCTACGATGGCTGCCCTCACGGCGTGGTGGGAGCAGTACGGCCGCAGCGTGCCCACAAAGACAGCCTCACGAGGTCGCAAAGCCAATTCCAAGTAGGGCCGAAGGCTCCTCGCAGGCCGATCCCGATAGCAGGCCCGCCAAAGCTGCCAGTTGTGTGGAAGCAGCTCGGAAAGCCCGACGTGCCGGCCTGCACCTGCTCGCATGACATGCCGCCGGGCATGGAAGCGAATTCCTCGCCGACGATGAACAACCACGACGCGCTGCCGCATCCGCGCGCATAGGCGCCCGGGTCGTTGATCCGCGCGCGGTTGAACATCAGGTCATCGGGCAGCCGAGAAGCAGCTATGTCGCCCTTCTTACTCGGCTGTGGCCGGGTCGATGACGCTGTACACCCGGTCCACCCGATTGGCCGGAAAGCCGCCGAGCTCGGCATGCCGGCGCACGAGGTCCTCGTCGGTCGCCTGGTAGACGCAATAGATCCGATCGCCCGTCACGTAGCTGTGGATCCATTGGATGTCGGTGCCCATGCTGCTGAGGACGCCGCAGGACTTTTGCGAGATGGCCTTCAGGTCGGATGGCGTGAGCTTGCCGGCGCCGGGGATGTCTCTTTCGATTACGAACTTGGGCATATTAATACTCCTGTTTGTAGAATCGGCCAAAAGCGACCAGGCCCCATGGTGCCGAACCGATAGGCCCGTGGTTTGACCGCCCCTCCGGAGTTATTGACCGAAACCCCGGCCTTGCTGCTCGAGAGGTGACTATGGACGTGCTGTCGGACGTGCTGCGGACCATCCGGCTGGAAGGCGCCCTGTTCCTGAACGGAGACATGCGCGCGCCCTGGTGCTTCAACGTCCCCAAGAGCGCGGACTTGGCCCAGGTGCTCAAGCCCGGCGCTCCACGCCTTGCCATCTGCCATCTGGTGCTGCAGGGGCAGTGCTGGGCGCAACTCCAGGGGGCAGAGCCGATTCGCGTGAACGCCGGCGAAGTCATCGCCGTGCCGCACGGCGATCCGCATGTCCTGGGGAGCCACCTGCGCCACGCGGACGTGGACGTCGAACATGTCGTGCGCCCGCAGGTGCCCGCGGTGCAACGCATTCGCTACGGCGGCGATGGCGATCGCACGGTGCTCGTGTGCAGTTGGCTCACGTACGAAGGCGATGCGCCCAACCCCGTCATGTCCAACCTTCCGGGCCTCTTCATCACGGCGCTGCGCAGCAGGCCGGCGGGGCCGTGGATCGAGCAATCCGTCAGTTTTGTGCTGGGCGACGCAGCCGCGCGAGCGCCCGGCTCGGAGTTGCTGGTCGCCAAGGTGGCCGAGTTACTGTTCGCGGAAGTGGTGCGGGGCTATATCGAGTCCATGCCCGCCAACAACCCCGGCTGGCTGGCCGGCCTGCGCGACCCCCACGTGGGCCGTTGCCTGGCGCTGATGCACGGCGAGCCCGCACGCGCGTGGACGGTGGAGGCACTGGCGCAGGAGTCCCACATCTCGCGCAGCGTGCTGGCGGACCGTTTCACAGAGCTGGTGGGCGCGCCGCCCATGCACTACCTGGCGCACTGGCGCATGATCCTGGCCGCAGGCATGTTGCGCAGAGACCAGGTCAACCTTGCGCGCATCGCCGAGGGCGTCGGCTACGAGTCGGAAGCGGCCTTCAACCGCGCCTTCAAGCGAGAGTACGGCGTGTCACCAGGGGTTTGGCGGCACAACGGTTAGCCCGCTGTATCGCTGCCTGCTTTTGCAGTTGTTGATCGTCCGTCGCCTTGATCTTTGATGTCGTCGAGGTCTCGATCCAATCTCTGGAAACGATTTGGCGGTCATTCCAGCGACCGCCCGCAAGGACACCCATCGTCTCGCACGCCTGGAGCACCGCAGCCATTGGGCGGGTCGGCGAACGCTGGTAACCCAACGAGCGAAGCAAGTGCCGTTCCGCCGAGAAATGAAGCAACCTGGCGCCGTCTCATATCCCATACTTTGCTTCAGCGACCGAACTTGCTCACCACTGCCGCCCAAAGACGAGCAGGCTCGTCGCTCTGATCGATCGAGCTATCGACACCGGTCTGCACCATGATCAGCTTGGCAGTCGGGTCGATGAAGATGCGGTGTCCGTACCCGCCAAGAAGAACAAACTGGCGCCCCGAACCGGGAAGCAGCCACATCAAGTAGCCATAGCCAAGGGCTTGAGGGCCAGATACTCCGGGGGAAAGGTAGCGATCCGACGGGCGCGTTGTCGTTGCCTCGATCATCCATTGGGCCGGAATGATCTGTCTGCCTTCCCACTTTCCGTCATGCGCGAGCAGCCGTCCCAGACGTGCATAGTCCCGCAGAGCCGCGCCGAAGAACGTCCAGGCGACTTCGCTGCCTTGCGCGTTCACGAGCCAGGCGCCGTCGGCCTCGGTGCCTATCTGAGACCAGACTTTCTCGTGCAGGTAGTCAGACAGGGTGCGACCGGTCGCACGCTCCACGACGAGGCCGAGCACCGCGGGCTCCATGCTGGAGTAGTGGAATTCAGTCCTGGCCGGGGCAATGCGCTGGGTGAAGGCAGAGATCGTGTCGATGGTGCTGCGCTGCGGTCCTCCGCGCCCAAGCAGCCTGTCGATCCAGGAGCGGTGGCCGAGGACCATCCCACCCCACAATCGATCAAGATCCTGGTCGCCGTTGGCCTCTTCGCCGAACTTCACGCCAGAGGACATGTGCAGGAGGTCGCGCAGAGCAGTCTTGCCGTACTCCGTGCCTTGGAGCTCCGGAACATAGCCCTGCACCGCGTCGTCTGCCGACCTGATCGACCCGTCCGCGACAGCAAGGCCAACCAGCAGGCCAGTGATGCTCTTTGCCATCGAACCCGAGAACAGGCGATCGCGGTCCGACCGGCCGTACTGATAGCGCTCCTGCAGGATCGTTTGATCCTTGGCGATCAGCAGACCGGTGACCGGGTGCCGTGCCAGATAGTCCTCGATGGTTTGGTCGGCACCCTTGTAGCGATAGCGAACATCGGTGACCGCATAGGCAAAGCACCATGGGGCTGCTGCGCGAGCAACCCGGCGAGTGCGGTACTGGTCATCGAAGTGACTGAAGGCACCGACGCGGTACTTCATGTCCAGAGGTTCGCCTGGCTGACCACGCAACAAGGGATCAGCGACGGGGAAACCTTCTTTGATACCGAATGCTTCCGCACGAGGCCCCGTCGGCGAGAAGGTGGGGCCGTTGTCATTGGCAGGCTCGTCACAGAGCGAACGGGCACTGCTTGTCGTCGGCCGCAGTGCCGAGCACGCGGCTAAACCAAGCAGTACCGCGCGGCGCGATGGACCGTATTGCGTCATGAAAGCACTGCTTTGCGCGATGGTGTGGGCATCCAGCTTCAATGGCAGAGGCGGCGATCCAGCGCTTTGCGGCAGCTGGCAATGGTCCGCACTTTCTACCTGAACGTCTGCGCAAGGGCAATTCGCCCGACTCGCTCAAATTCGAGGTCTGCGCTGAGGGGCACCCCGAGTATTCTTGCGCCGTCAAAAGCACAACGGAGACAGCGCACATGTACACAGAACAGGGGGGCGAAGGCCCAGACCTCCTCCTCATGCTGCACGGCATGGGCGCAACAGGCGCCGTGTGGTCGCCCATGTGCGCAGAGGCCAGTGCCCGCGGGACCGGCCGCTGGCTCGCTCTTGACCTGCCCGGCCACGGCCAATCTGATCGGCAAGACTCCTACGCCATCGGCCAATACGCAGCAAGCGTCGGGCGCGCAGTGCTGCCGCACAGCCACCCAGAGGGTCGCCTCGTGGTTCTCGGGCACTCGCTCGGCGGAGTGATAGGTCTCGCCCTGGCAACGGGTTGGTTCGGCGTTACACCGCACCGCGTCTTCGCAGCCGGCATCAAGATCGCGTGGAGCGACGAAGAACTCCGCCGCATGGAGACGCTGGCATCCCAGCCTGCCAAGAGCTTCCCCACGGAAGCAGAAGCATGGGACAGATACCTGAAGGTCTCCGGCCTCGCCGGAATCACCAACGCGGCATCAACCGTCGTCACGCGAGGCATCGCGCATAACGACAACAACGACGGCTGGCGCCTCGCAATGGACCCCAGAGCCAACGCCGTAGGCAAGCCACCGCTGTCCGAGCTGATGACCCTTGCGCGCTGCCCCATCCATCTGGCCCGCGGCGGTAACGACGCATTGGTAACGCTGGAGCAAACCCGCTCCCTCGACCCCAACGCCTGCGACCTTGGCCCGCATGGCCACAACGTGATGGTCGAGGCGCCCGGGCAGGTCTGGGATTGGGTGGCCTCCCTCACGTGAGATGAGGGAGCAGGCCGCCTTCAACGAGAGTCTTCAGCCCTTCGATGAAGCGTTACCCGCACTTCGGCTGCACGCGCCCTCAACTGGCCGCAGCCACCGTCGACATCCTGCCCGGCTGAATTGCGCAGCTTCGTCAGAATGCCCCGCTGGTGCAGCGTGCGCGCAATCTCTTCGCAGCGCTCCCATGATGGGCGGCTGAACGCCACACCATCCACCGCATTGAACGGAATCATGTTCAGCACGCCGTATTTGCCGGAGAGCAGCTTCACGATGCCGTCGATTTCATCCTGCCCGTCGTTCACGCCTTCCAGCAGCGTCCACTGGTACTGAATGGGGTAACCGGTGGCTCGCGCATAGCGCTCGCCTGCATCGACCACTTCTTCGGGCGTCAGGTTTGGCGCGCGCGGAAGGAGCTTCTTGCGCAACTCAGCCTTGGTCGTATGCAACGAGAGCGCCAGCGCAGGCCTTACGCGTTGCTGCAGCAGCCTCTCGAACGCGCGCGGATCGCCCACGGTGGAGAACACGATGTTCTTGTGGCCGATGTTGCCCACCGTGCCGAGCAGGTCGATGGCCTCCATCACGTTGTCCAGGTTGTGGGCCGGTTCGCCCATGCCCATGAACACCACCTTGCGCACCGGCCGGCGCATGCGCGCGAGAGCGACCTGGGCAATGATCTCTGCGCTTCCTACCTGGCGCAGCAAGCCGTCGCGGCCTGTCATGCAGAACTGGCACCCCACGGCGCACCCGACCTGCGAAGACACGCACAGGCCATCGCGAGGCAGCAACACACTCTCCACCGTCTGGCCGTCAGCGAGGGCCACGAGCAGCCGCTCCGAACCATCCGCGCCGGGGTGCACCGCGTGAATGCGCGCCAGCCCCGCAAGCTCGGCCTCGATGGCGGGCAGGGCCTCCAGCAACGACGACGGAAAGAAGGTGCCCGGCAGACGCCTGCCGCTGTTGCGGGGCAGCGCATGCGACCACAGCCGCAAGATGCGCTGCTCGTGGCTGGGGCCCGCGCCGGCTTCGCGGAGTCGTTGTTTCAGTTCGTGGATTCGCATGCACTGCCGCCTGGGGCAAATGGACTCTTGCACGCGCCAAAGGCCAGCCGTGTCGGCGCCCGGGCGTGCAGAGTGATGGTCGTTGGCATGCCGCAGATTGTGCCCGCCATGCACAGCACGCAGCCTTTGCGCCGCCCGACTGTCATGGCTTTGTGTCTCGCCGCAGCGCCCCGGCAGATATCTCTTCGATTCGAGAAATCCTCGACGAAATCTTTTCCCTTGCGCGGCTTCGCTTCTCTACAGTGAATGCCCCATCGACAAGTCGCCCCTCCCTGTGGGCGACGAACATCCACCGCAAAGGAACACCCCAAGACGACCGATTGAATGAGTGAATGAACCGCCTTGCCTCACGGCGGGTTGCCGATGCCCTGGTGCATTGGTGCGAACGTGAGGCACAAATGGCGACGGCCAGGGTGCGTGAACACCCTGGCCGTCTGACCACATGACGTGCCAATCTTCTACAAGGAGCACACCAAATGGCTGAGCGAATTATGGCCGGGCGTTCTACGCCCCAATCTTCCCGTCGCCGCACACGCGGCTCGTCGAAACCCGCCACGCGGACAAGCGACGAAGCAAGGGCACTCCTCGAAATCAAACTGGCGCAGCTGAACTCGCTGCTGTGGTGTTGCTATGGCGACGGCAACGGGTGGTTCGAAGAAGCAGGGGAGATGCACCGGGACCGCATGCTCTGGATCGCTGCGGATCTGGCGCGGGAGGCGGAGATGTTGTTGCAGGAGAATGGGCTGGGGTAGGGCGTGCACTAGCGCTCTCAGTCGGCTTCAACACTGGGCATCCCACAAAGTAGGGATGCCCAGGACCTTTCACCCCCGCTACCGTAGTGCAGGGGAGTACCACAAAGGTATGGGAGGCCGAAGATGCTTTGGAAAGCGGCGAGCGTAGCCACAGCGGCATTCATGTTGATGCCGGGCGCATCCTTTGCCTTCGAGCTATCGCCGGACGGAACGTCCTTCGAGAAGAAGCTCGCGAAGAAGGGGCAACCGACCGGAGACAAGTTGCTCAGCAAGCTCGTGGACCTGGGAGTTCGAAAGTTCGGTAGCCCAGTCCACGAAGAGATTGCAAACCGGTCATTGGACTGCGATGGAGACGCGGATATCTGCGCCGACCCCGATTGGGACCCGGCGCAGGCCTACGTGCTTGCCGGAGTACGTTGGAATGATGACCCGCCATTCAGGTTCGAGTCTTCGTTCGGCAAGTACGGAGGATGCAAGGCCGGAGACACGGTGCGCCTTGTGGTCCAGCCCGAGTGCTGGGGGCGAGTGTTCTACGACGGGAAGAAGAGAGCGGCCCGCGGCGAAGTGCTGAACGCCAAGACCGCACCGCTACTTGTACGGTCTCACTTTGGAGACATGCAGTTTCTCCACGCGATGGGCTCGGTCGATGGTGAGCCGCCGGACATTACTTACGGGCGCATCATGATGTGGGCGGAGTTCACGTGGAAGGTCGCGACCAGAAAGATCCCTGCCAATGGCATCGTCGCGAATCAGGATGTGGTGGGTATTCGCGACGTCTTTGGCTTGAACGGATGGAGCGTGCAAGACCTTTTTGCCCTCGGCAATCCGAACATCCGCAAGCCTTCCTATCTGGGTGCGGTCGCGTTCGGAAGCCTCTTGCACACCGTTCAGGATTCGTTCTCTCGCGCGCATGTCGAGCGTGAGCAAGTAACGAAGGGGGCCAAGTGCCCGGGCGCTGCTAGCGACTACGCGGCGCCGGGAGCCGTCAGAGAGTTTCACGCTTACGGTCACCAGGACGCGGACAAGCATTCCACCGCGGATGTTCGGGCTGCGTTTTCCGTGCACTGGTCTTCTGGAGCACCAAGCGCGGTGGATGTCGGGAGGGTGCTTGCGCAGTTTTATGACCGCCAAGCGGAATGGTTGGAGGTTCGGCCGTATGTGGAGTGCGTATTCCGATTGGCGCCTAATGCAACGGTGGCGTCTCCTGGTGACTATGCGGTCGATTGACCGGCGCGTGAACCATTGAGATTTCAAATGATTTGGCGTGGCTATCTGCTTGGTGATGTAGCGGGTAGTTCACTAAGCCAAGAGAAATTCTTGGATGTCGCTCGGCAGTGCATCAGTGTAAGCGACCGGCCATGTCATCTTGACGCGGATGCCGCGTCAAACGCCATTGATCTCGTCGATGGCGACCCCGTCGTCGTAGAACTGGGCGATGGCTTGATCAAGCCGCTTGAGCAACGCGTCTAGC